>CAYVXY010000021.1:0-51386 GCA_964454965.1 uncultured Polyangiaceae bacterium
CATCCAAAACAAGGGCATGCGACGATTCACACTTCGTGGTCAGAAGAAGGTGAGTACACAGTGGAAGCTCTTCACGATGGTGCACAACATCGAGAAGGTGGCAGGCGCGGCAAGGCGGTAGCGGCCCAGAGAAGGCCAGCAGGGCCACCTAAGGCCTCACGCACAACGTAGCGTTTCTCAGCCAGAATCTGCAGATCGCCCGAAACCAACCCACTTCCACTGGAAAGTTTGACAATGGAGGAAGGAGGGGCTTGCGCTCGTCGCACGAATGGGTTTTTCTGCGGCCTCGTTGGACGGACGAATGCACGTGTGTTTCAAGACCGATAAGTTCCGACAGGTGCTGAACGATGACGAGATTGACAGCGTTGTCCTGGGTGAGGACTGCATCGAATGGCTTTGGGTGCAGCTGAGCAAAGGCAACGACGTCGTGGCACAGCGCCCGCTTGGTGAGGACTGGGGCTGGACGATGGCTCTCGCCCTCGACGGTGCGCAGCTCTGGATCAACGTGCAAGACTGGTCCTTCGAGAAAGAGCAAGCGTGGCACTTGTGGATGGAACCCCGCGGTATCCTCGCTCGGATTAACCCCAGCCGCCACGCTGCTGCTAGCAAGCTCCTCCGGCAATTGATCGACGAAGTACTTTCCGGTGACTCCGCGATTCGCGAGGTCCGGTGGTCTGAGGCGACACCGACGTGACCTAGACCAGAGCGTTTCCCCTCGGCAGCCGGTCTTGGTCCAGCGCCTGCTGCGAACGCTCACGCAGCGGCGACGCATCGTGGCCGAAAACCTCGCAGGGCGGCAGAAACCTTGATACGTTGGACGGAACCAACAACGGAGTCGTCTATGTCCTCCTGGCTCGTGTGCCACTGCGGGCGGCACATTCACAAGAACTTGTTTGCCGGAGCCAATGTTCGGGTAGCGCTCGACGAGGAGGTTCTCGACCGCGACTTCGACGGTTGGTCGACTGAAGACCTGGTCGACGAACTGGTACTGAAGTGCGACCTCATGCTCACGTGTCCGAACTGCGGCCGTCTCTACCTTGTGGATGAGAGTGGCGGGCGTCCAACTCGAGCGTTCACGCCTGTCAGTTGAAGAGCCATGCGCCGGTGAGGCTCAGTGTCACTGGGAGTGGCTGAGCAATGTTTCCGCTATCCCGATCGCGCACCTCAGCGTTAACTCACGACCACAAAACATCCAGAGGGTGCTCCATCGAAGCGTCCCAGTAAATGCAATGAAGCCGTGCAGCGCATGCGATGGAAGTTCGGCAAACCCTTCGGACGCGAGCTCTGCAGTCGACGGATGGGCACCGTCGAACCCGTCTTCGCCAACATCGAAAATCCTGGCGTATCTCAGCAAAATCCCACGGATCACGCCAAAGCCGACCCACTTCCAATGGAGAGTTTGACAATGGAGGAAGGCGAAGCGTGCCTTCGTCCCTCGACCGGGCTTTCTACGGCCTCGTTAGCCGAACCGTCGCAACTTGGGACCTTCGCGCGGTCCGCGGCCCTCGACGGTGGCGAGCGCTCCCTGCTGCGAAAGCTGAACGAAATAGTCGCCCTGCAGACTAGCAAACCCAATTCTTTGGCTCAGGCATGGGCATGGACGCACCCGGTTCACGAAGCTCACGTTTCACTGCAATCCAGCGGAAAAGTGGCGACGGCCGTGCGCGAGGGCTCCTCGGATCCATTGGGGCAATCAAACGAGCGGTAGGGAGCCTTAGTGTCGCGCAACAAGCATGAAGAGCGCCGTTGCATCGTCACAAAGTTTTCAAGCTTGCTGTAGTAGGTCGCGAAAAATGGGAAACCGGGGGGGGCCAATCGCCGCAGCTTCTTGTCGGCCGGAACGCCCTGTGGAACGAAGCGAGCTTCGGCAAAATCGGGGTTCAATGCGGTGAACTCGAATGTCGTTTCGCCTGCTCGATGCGGGCGCGGTCGTGAACACCTGCAATTCGGTGGCCTGTTCCACTGGCACGTTGTGTGCAGCATCGACGAATATGCAAAGAACGACAGCAACGACGGGACGCTGGGTGCGAAGCGGAGCACAGATCGTGTTGCAACTCGACTCAGAGCAAGCGACGGGTGTGCCAGAGCGTGAGGTCGAATGGGAAGCTCTGCCGCGCGTGAACGCGGTCCTCCGGTGGTTACCCAGGCTCTACAGTCGGCAGGAGATCACGCAATCGAGCGGCGAGGCCCTCGGCTGCGGCGTTTACATCGCCGTCGACATCAAGGCTCGACATTTACCCCTCAAGGTTGGAGTGGCAGCCCCCTTCAAGACGCGAATGGCGCATTCCACGTACGTCAAGATGGAGGCACAGAGGCCCGGCTTGAGGTTCTACTTGGCGAATATCCTCAGGGGGGGGCGATCCCGCTGTGGCATCGGAGGTATCGACAAGGCGGTCGAGAACGCGATTGCGCGCACACTCCTCCGTGCCGGCCACTTTCTCCCCGAGCATGGAACCCCCATTGTGCCCGCCGAAGTCCTTGGGAGCGTGAGAATTTACAACCTGCTCCCAGGTCCGCTGCGTCACGCCTTGCCGGAGGCATACCAGACTAGACGACCCAACGACGCCCGGGGAAAGCCTATCATCCGCTACCCGGCGCTCGACCCGGCATCGAATCGATTGACCTTGGAGCCAGCTACGCATCCCCAGTGGGAGACTTAGCTCACGTGATCCGGGAATTCTAACGTCGGTGAACAAATCAGGATCGGATGAGAAAGATTCCGTAAACTGCGGGAGGGTAAGTCACCAGGGCGAGGCAAACTCGCGCTTGGACTATCAAGGGCCTGTCACGATGTCTCTTGCCTTTGGTCGCTCCCGAAGGGATGGTTCTTGCCGTTGGATTGGCTCTGGCCCTTTCCGCTCAATGCCAACGTTAGCCTGACCCGGCGAGTAAATGTTCAACATCATTCACAGATGTGCCCTCGTGCTGACCGCAGTCACGTGCGTTGGGTTTGCTGTCGCTGCAGCATGTGGACTAATCAGCAAGAAAGCACGGATGCAGTCAGCGCCGCCAGAAGGCTGGAACGGCCTCGCAACGCACACCTCGACCTACTGCAATGTGGACGCGGCGATTGTCACGTTTTGGAACGCGTATTCTGCCTGGTACCAGCTCAAGGAAGGCGCAGAGAAATCACTGACCCCAGACGATCAGAGCGACTTCCTCGGAAAAGTCGGCCAGTTGCCACAGACACGCCCGTGCGTTGCATGCTTCTCGGCCGACGTGGCCCTACGCAGCTTTGCCCCACTGGCGCTGACTGCCGGAGGGCGGCCTGATTTGGCGCGATGGCTACGCCACCTCAAACCGATCAGAAATCCCGGCGAAGCTCGGGTTGCTGCAAGCAAGGTGGCGGATGTCCTGACGCCACTTCTACAACGGGAGTCCGATGAGACGGAGATAGTGACCGAATCGTTTGCCGCAGCCCGAGCAGCATTCAACGCGGCCTTCGAGTCCGTCCAAAGGGCTGCGAGCGATGATGACGTTCGAAAGGACGAGTTTCTCAGGGACGGCGACTGGTGCAGTACATTCGAAGGGCTTTCCCAACACGACGACAAGACCATGGAGACGCTGAGCTTCGCCGTTGGTGCAGGTGTCCCCAAAGCGCGGGCGATTCAAGAAGCCGACCTTCTGCTCACGGGATTGGTTCGGTTGGCACGGGGTCACGACGCAGGCTAACTTGCGCTAAAAGACGAGCTCATCGAAGCCGAGTGGGACCGAATGGGCGACCGATGGAACGCGACAGGAGCTTGTGATTGAGGCCGCAAACGTCAGGGGCGGGATCACGCCAGACTTCTAAGGAAATGGATTGAACCATCCCTCGAGAAAATCGGTGTTCGGCGTTCTGACGAGTGTTGTTGCGATGACAGCCTCGTGCAACAATCGCACGTCGCTCGAGGAACGACCACACTCGACTTCAGTGAATCAGACCGCTCCGAGAAGACTCGTAGTTGAGCGAGGATTGCGGGACGGAGACATTATCTTCCAGGAGTCGACATCCAATCAGAGTGACATGGTGCGCGCACTGACTAGAAGCCAGTGGACTCACATGGGGGTCATCTTCAAGGCTTCCGACCAAGCATTCGTGTTCGAAGCCGTGTCTCCTGTTCGAAAGACTTCCTTGCAGACGTGGATATCTCGCGGGAGAGGCCGGCGCTACGCGGTGAAACGCCTTCGTGATGCTGAATCAAAGTTGGCGACCAACACAATCGATAGAATGAAGAGACTTGGCGCCAGTTGGCTTGGGCGGCCCTATGACCTTCGTTTCCAGTGGAGCGACGACTCATTGTACTGTTCGGAACTGGTTTTCAAGCTATTCGAGCGAGGCGCCGGCATTCGCCTCGGCACGCTGGAACAGGCAAGCGACATGAACCTAGGCAACCCGTTCGTCCAGAAGGCGATCAAGCAGCGCTTTGCGGCGGAAATGTTTGACCCAACCGAAACAGTCATAACACCGGACTCAATATTCAACGACAACCAACTCGAAGACGTCGAGCAGTGACGTAACTCGCGACAAGGCTGGCCAACTCGGTCTTGTCCACATCAGATCCGTCGGAACCCACGCCGAGTACTCAAATAGCGATGCGAGGAGCATGGCAAAATACTGGCCAACGAGTATTCGCGTCGTTTCGAACCCTGCCGTAATCACGCCGCCCTGACATCCAAAGCAAAACTTGCCGCGAGTGGCGTGGACGATGCAGCCGCGTCACTTAGTTGGCAGTTGGCGTCGGCCGCGCTGCCCGAGCCTCGTTCGCTGGCGCTGCTTTGGTGGGGGAGATGGCAGGCGCCGATGGGATGGTCACGGCCGGCGCCGAGCTGTCCGCGTTGCTCGCTGGCGCAGCTTCAATGCGGCGCGGTGCCGCGACGGTGCGACGTGCTGCTACGGGCGGACTGACGAGCCGCAGTTTTTCCACTGGAACGACGTTCATCGGAATCAATGCGTAGGGCAACCCAGGGAACAGTGCTCCGTTCGAGCGCGTGAGGTGCTCAAATCGCAGCTGACTCGGTGGAGCACCGCACCGAGCAAAAGCTCTTGCTGCGATCGGAGCTGTGCCGCGGCCAACACCGATGGTGACGCCGATGCGGTTAGCTGCCTGCTGCAACTGTCGAAGCGTTTGCGTCCCTTGCGGCGTGCTCGTGAGGAAGAACACGGCTGCGCCCGCGCTGGCAAGGAACGTTAGCGCGAGAGCAGGGCCGCGGTATCGATGTGGTGGTTGTATCTCTGCAACGTCTGCAACGTCTGCGCCGGCGCGTTTCTCGATGTGTGAGGCGGCTCCAGAGCGTCTTGTCCACGCGGGCGCATCGCCGCCGACCGATTCCGTGCGCTTCGGTAGCAGCGGCGGTGGCGTCACGATGTCTGGATTGAACCAAGTAGATTCGAGTTCGACACCCGCAACATCGCTGGTAACGCCGCGGTCACAGAGCCATTGCGCGAGAGTGCGGCCCAACGTGCGCATGTTGGGCCAGCGGTCGTTCGACGCTTTCTCCATACCGCGGTGCAGGATTTGCCAGAGCTCTTCCTCTTCGACGCCGTGATCCGCGAGGCTCAGCGGCTGATCCTCTGCGATGCTAAAGAGCAGTGCATGGGTGTTGTCGGCGTGGAATGGCAATGTTCCGGTGACACACTCATAGAGCATGGTGCAGAAGGACCATACGTCTGCTCTGGCGTCGACGTCCGCCTGCCCGCGTGCTTGTTCCGGTGATAGATATGCGGGGCTGCCAAGCACGGCTCCTACCTCGGTGAGCTTGGCCTGACGGTTCTTCTGTACTTCATGCTTGGCGACGCCAAAATCCAGGAGTTTGGGCTGAATGGCGTGGGCGCTGCGCGCAAGAAACACGTTGTCGGGTTTCAAGTCGCGGTGGACGATGCCGATCGCATGCACGGAGGCAACGGCACTGACGATGGGCAAGAGCAGCCGTACCGCTTCAATCGGCGCCATTTTGCCTTCACGGGCGATGACGTCCGCCAGATTCTCGCCTTCGAGATGTTCCATCACGAAGTAGGGGTTGCCCTGGGGCGTCTCGCCGAGATCGAATACCCGAACTATGGCAGGGTGATTCAGCTTGGCCACAGCACGCGCTTCCTTACGCAGCCGCTCAATCTGCGTAAGATCCGCGTTCGATGAACGCAGGATCTTCAAGGCAACTTCGGAGTCGAGTTCGAGATGACGGGCGCGCCAGATCCAGGCCTGGCCGCCTTCTCCGATCAGCTCTTCGAGGCGGAATTTGTCTGCGATCAAGCTACCGACGTCGGGTAAGTCGGTGACGCTCGAAACCGCCGTGGTTGCTTCCGTCATGCTTGACCTGAGCGGATAGTAGCATGAAGAGTGCGAATGTCGTCAATGGTGGGCCAGTCGAAAGGTCGGATCCGTTTTCGGGACGATCTCAGCGAGCCGTGGGAAGGGCGTGGCTACACGGCAATCTGCAATTCCCTAAGGACTATCGGCCAGTTGAGTCCGAGATTGAGGAAACGGCAGCGTTTCTGGGCGTATCTCCATTTCACGATTGCTTCACTGTTGTAACAAATTGGGTCTAGGCAAGGATGCGTTAGGGCCTCGGCCAGTCCGACAACGTAGAAGAACGGTTGGCGTCTCGTTGGTGTTGGCGCTCTACCATCCTCGCGTACATCCCTTGTCGTGCCAGAAGCTCGTCGTGACGTCCCAGCTCGATGACTTGGCCGCGATCGAGTACCACGATGATATCGGCATGCAAGATCGTACTGAGGCGATGGGCAACGATGAAGGTCGTGCGTTGCGCCAGAAGGTTCGTCAAGGCATCTTGGATCAGCTGCTCACTCTCAGTGTCGAGGTTGCTCGTGGCCTCATCCAGGATGAGGATCTGGGGATCAGCCAGCAGCGCTCGCGCAATCGAGAGCCGTTGGCGTTGACCGCCGGACAGCTTGACGCCGCGCTCGCCGATCATCGTGTCGTAGCCCTCGGGGAGTTCTTTGATGAAATCGTGGGCGTTGGCTGCGCGCGCTGCCGCCTCGATTTGGTCAGGTGTGCTGGTAAGCCGACCGTAGCCGATATTCTCGCGCACCGTGCCGTCGAATAGGAACACCTCCTGTGAGACGATCCCGAGCCGGCCACGGAAGCTCTCGAGTTGGTATTGACACAAATCTTTGCCATTGAGCAGGATGCGTCCACTGCTCGGCGCGTAGAAGCGCGCGACGAGATCGGTGATGGTCGACTTCCCAGCGCCGCTTGGCCCGACCAGCGCAACGACCGTGCCACCGGGGACAGTTAGGTTCAGGTGCTCCAACACGGGCAGGTCGGGCCGATACGCGAAACCAACGTCTTCGAATCGAATCTCGGTGACTTCCTCAGGGGCGACAGTCGCGTCGGGTGGGTCGTGTTTTTCACGGGGTCGGTCGAGCAGTTCGAAGACGCGATCCATGGCTGCCAGGCCGCGTTGTGTTTCTGTGAGCGAATTGGTCAAAGCGAGCAGTGGTTCAAGCAGGCGCCACAGGTAGGCTTGAAATGCGACGACCGTTCCCAGGGTGGTTTTTCCGTGGACGACCAGGTACCCGCCGTAACAGATGATGATGATCTGCGTGAAGGGAACGATGAGATCCCAAATGACGCCCACGGCGCGTTGGGTACGAGTGGCGAGCATGCGTTTGCGAACCACCGTATGTAGGCCCAGCGCATGAGCCAATTCTTCGCGGCGCTCGCGACGAAACCCGCGTACGATGCGGATCCCGCTGAGGGCTTCGGTAACGCGTGCGTCGAGCTCCTGACGGTCTTGACCAATGGAACGCCAAATGCCACGCATCTTCCGCGCCCAGAGGAGTTGGACGATAAGGATCGGTGGAACGGCAATCGTTACAGCCGTGGCAATGCGATAGTCGAGGGCGAAGATGATGGCAAGGGTGACGGCCAGTCGCAGCAGCGCGAGCAGTGGCCCGAGCAGTGCCAACTGCACCAGCTGCGCAGTATTGTCGACGTCACTCGAAAGCCGAGAAACCAGGCCGCCCGTGCGCAGCTCCTGCAGATCTGCCAAGGGAAGTCGCAGGATTTGGTGAAATAGACGTTGGCGCAGCGCAGCCTGCAACTTCGAAGTGACCAATTGGGTCTTGAGCGCGCGCATCCAGCTCATTGCCGAGTTGATCAGGAACACGGTTGCCATGCCGATGGCCCCGAGGAACAGCCAACGCGTTTTGGCTACCACGGCGAGAGCCTGGTTCAGAACCACTCGATCGATGAGATACGCCGACAGCAGTGGCCAAACCATGTCGAAGCCGATGCCAAAAATCGCCCACGCGACGACGACACTGAGCTCCCGAAATGCAGGCTTGAGCCAGATCCAGTAGCGCCTACGTTGGTGCAGTCGCAATGTCAGCTGCTTCTCTTCGCCGAGCTTGCTGACGACGCGTTGAAAGACGTCAGCGGAATTGCGGCGGGAGTGCTCGACGAACCGCGTGTAGCGCGCTTTCGAGCTCGTTGGATGGCGACTCACGACAGATCCTCGATTGCGGCTAGACCTCGCCCTCGCATCCTAGCGAAAACCGACCGCACATTACGCAATTCTATTTCCAGGGTGACGCAGCAACGTCGTACTGGGACGCAATCAGGCGCTGTGATCAAGGACATGCTGTAGCGCCGCTCGACGCGCCACGGGGCTTTCCTGCGGTAGATCGGCCCCAAAAGGCTTCTAAATGCACTCGCGTGTCCGGCCGGGCGACCTTGGTGTTTGCCGAATCCGCTGAGGGTCACTCGTCTTCGACTCGATTGCCGACGGTCGTTCAGGGGCGGAAAATCGAGCCGGTCCAACTGGACTGACGCGGACGTTTCGAGCTCGCGTGCATGGTTGCTGTGGTGCTCGATGCCTCGCCGCAGCAGTTTGGTTTGTCCGTCGCGGTCATGTCGGCGTGCGATTGGCTCGAGACACACCGATTTGCTTTGGTTGCTCAGGGTTGGGTCGAGCAAACGCTAACCGTACCACTTCCAGACGGATGAAGCCGCACCTGCTCACTGCGCTCTGCACGTGAATTCCGCGCCTTTGGATGTTGAAAAGGCTACGGACCCAAGACCTGTGGAGGCTAGTTCCACGCGCATTCGAACACGATGTTGTAGAACGCGGCACTGGACTGCCAGGCACCGAGAGCGAGGATGCGGTCCGTGACCGGCAACGGGCCCACGGCTTTGGCAATCACATTGTCGCCTTGGTCCCACTTGAGTTTGCTGTTCGAGTGCTCGATAGTATTGGTTTGTAGTATGCCAACCGTGATCGGAGTCACAGCGTCGGAATTGTATTCTGTGCCGTTGATGATAAAACAGCGTCCAGTATTGTCATGGTGGCCGCCATAGCCGGCATCCGGATTCCAAGAACCCACCCAAACCGTGTTGATATACCAAAGCGTCGTTTTGCCGGTGAGCAGCGTCACCTGATAGGCGAGCTTATCGACATGGAGCTTCTTGGTGAATATCGCGACGCCGACATCGTTCGACGCCGATTCAAACATCAACCACCCGTGCCCCAAGAGAGCCGCGGCGCTTGCTACCTACGCCGGACCGACAAGAAAATTCAGGCCCTAGCCAGGGTGACCTTCGAGCGGAAGCGACGGGGCACGAACAGCCCGGGTTGGAGCCGCAATTTGCAAGCCACCGCAGCGCGTCTGGTTGGGCGACCCTTGGGTCCGTCTATCTGCTGGGATTTGTTCTCCGTTTTCCGACCGCCGGCCCCTGCCCCAGGCGGCACGTCGAGGGCAATTGCGTTCTGATGAAGCGGGACTGCTCATGGTTGATGTCGGGGACCTCGAAGTCGAGGTGCAGCCCGCCAGCAAAGCAAGCGGGGTGAATAGCATTGCAGCGCGACCGCGCAACCATTGCGCAAATCCGCGAACAAGGCGGTGTGGAGCCGCAGGCGTTTCCAAACGCGACAAAGTTGCATCTTGACCTTACCGGAGAGACTCCTAAAGTGCTCCCGTTTTGCGGTCGGTGGAATTGGAGCTGGGTAGCCGAATTCGACTGCAAGTATCCGACAGTTGGTTGTTCCGTCAGGCGTCAGACAACGCGTCGTTCTGCACTCGGTCACCAAGAATGGACTCGATCGTGGGTAAGTCAATCCATAAAGTTTGCTCCTCATTGCTTGTCGTGGCGCTATTGAATGCAGCGTGTTCGTCAAGTGATGCCGACACGAAGCAATGCGCAATCGCTTCATCTGGAGGCTCCATTCAGTGCGAATGCATGGCGGGTCAAGGTGTTTCGGCGGGTAGCATCGACGAAGTAAGTAGCCCAGGTGGCGGTGGCGCCACTCCTGACATTGTGGGGTGTGCCGGGGAATCCGCCGGTGGCTTGTCCGTTTGGTCTCGCGGCGCCAGTGGTGCGCTGAGCAACGCTGGAACGGCAAACGGCTCGTCGCCTGCGACCGGTGGAACCTTCCTAGCGAGCTTTGGCGGAAGTCTGACGACAACGGCAGGTGCGGCGGGGGCTGGCGGCGGAGCAGCAGGAGCGAGCAGTACCGCCATCAGCCCTGCTACGGCAGGTGCGGCTGGGTCATGCCTCAGTGGCGAAACGCCCTGCAATGGCCGCTGCGTCAATCTCTCCAAAGACACTTCGAATTGTGGTGCATGCGGTAAGGCTTGCGTGTCCGGACAGACATGCGCCTGCTGCGAACCACGAAATCCGTACTTCTGCAACAATGCTTCCGCCGCTTGTTGGGGCACCGCAGTAGAATGCGCGTCTATCGTGATGTGTAGCGATGGATCCTACCACGCGTGTGCGTTAGGCGCCGGCGACAAGATTGACTGCACAACGAACGCTTGCACCACCTCCTGTGCCGAATCGACGAACCTGCTCGATTCGGCGAGCCACTCGCCAAGCGGAGATTGGGTCGGAAGCGATCTTACGTCGAGTGCCGACGACCCCTGTGGTTTTCAGGGCATCATTCACGCGTGGTCAGACCCCGGCATCGATGCGACTTACGGTACTGCCGACGACAGCTTGACCTTTCCAACGGCTCCGACGCCCGGCACGAATACCTGGAACAGCCCCTGCAAGGACGGCAAGTGTTGCATTCGCGGCGTGACTCGGCTCTACCCACTGAACGCATCTGGGACACCAGACTACGGTGCACCGGTGTGGGGAGCCGGGATAGGGATGACTTTCCTTGACATGGGCTTTGGCAAGACGCTCCCCTACTACGGGCCAGCACTCGGTCTGCGCATTACGCTTACCGGCAAGACGAATGGACAGTCGATAAGCATCGGATACGTCCAGCAAGCGACGGACCAGGAAATTCGGGTCGTGACTTTCTCTGCCTTGTCCACCATTTCAATCCCATTTACCGCTGGGACTTGTCCATCCTGGGCGACGGATTGCGTAACGCCGGGTATGCATCCCTATGGCGTACTGATCAAGCTCGCAGGGGGCAACGTAGCAGGGCCTTTCGAACTCTGTCTTGGGAGCGTGACACCCATTTTGAACTGAAGCGGCAGGGGAAAGCTCGGGGATCGTTAGCAATGCGAGAGAATTTGGGAAAAATGGGCAAGGATCTGTGCAGACACTTCGTCTTGGCGTTGAGCGTTGGCGCGACCCTGGCGACGACGCCTGGGGCTTCCGCGCCACTTCCATCGGTTCAAAAACCGCCCAACAAC
Organism: uncultured Polyangiaceae bacterium; assembly: GCA_964454965.1. Taxonomy (GTDB): domain Bacteria; phylum Myxococcota_A; class Polyangia; order Polyangiales; family Polyangiaceae; genus FEN-1139. Next base: position 11,591 of record CAYVXY010000021.1, read on the forward strand.
GCAGGGGAGCGCTCGCTGCAAACGACCCCTGAAGCGATTCAACAGGCTAAGGATGCCTTGCCCACGCCTCCGATGCCAGCGCTACCTCCGAAACTGGAGCTCGCCCAACTGCCGAGCGTCTCGGACGCGAAGACGCAGGCAGGCGAAGTGTTGCTCCAGACGATCAGCAACGAAGTAAAGCCTCTTCTGCCAGACCCCAACCGTGTCGCCGAATGGTTCATGGGTCACGGCGGTGCCATCCTCGGAACGAGCACCGGCGTAGTTGTCCCACTAGGAAACGTCGCGCCTGGGCCTAAGAGCGGGATCTGGAGATCCCACCTGCCTGGGATTCGTATCAGTGGTGACTTGGGCATTCTCTTCTTGCGACGCTGGGGTGTTGTTGGGCACGGCGGCTACACCATGGAGCTAAAGGGGACAGACTCTGGAGGAACAGCACAGAGCTGGTCTGTCGGTTTGAGTGGCCGATTCCTGCTATTCCCCAGAGAAATAACCCCATATGTCGATCTTGGTGTCACTCGCAATACGTTCTGGACCGAGGTTGCTACCGCAGGGGGTACTGCAACGCGGACCGCGATGTCCTTCGACGGCCACCTAGGCCTGGGCTATTTGATCCTCACGGCTGAGCAAAAATTCATTTGCTCTCCGTTCGCGGCAGTCGATATTGGGCAGTTTCCGTGGGTCGAACAGAGCCTCAATGGCCAAGAGACAGCCGTTCGCTTCGATCAGAAAGCCTGGCACTACATCCTGACAGCTGGCATAACCTTTGCTTACCACAAACGCGCAAAGTCACTGGTCGGTGCGGTCCCGCAACGTCCTGACGATCTGGACCATGATCTCATCTTTGGCACGGCAGATCGCTGTCCAAACGAACGCGAAGACTACTACCCTGCCGATCCCAAGGACGGCTGTCCAAGTCTTGATTGGGACGAGGACGGGATTCCGAACGCCAAAGATGCATGTCCCACCGTCGCAGAAGACGCTCTGCAGCCGAAGCCTTCGGATGGCTGCCCAACAACTGACCGCGATCAGGACGGGATAGCAGACGACCAGGACCAATGCCCAAGGCTTCGTGAGGACCTACGACCTCCAGAGCCAGCAGACGGGTGTCCGAGTCCTGATCGTGACTCAGACGGCATTGACGACCTGCTTGACCGATGCCCTGACGAGCCGGAAACCACGAATGGATTTCTCGACGCCGACGGATGTCCCGATGAGGTTCCGAGTAGTCGAGTCCAAGTTGACGAGCGTAGCGTGCGCATTTCCGACAAGATCTACTTCGAAAGATCCAGCGCTGAGATAAGCGCTCGGTCCTTCGACCTCCTCGACGAGATCGCAGCGGCACTCAAGTCGAATCCACGCCTGGAATTGATCGAGATCCAAGGCCACGCCGACGACATCGGTACGGCCGCAGCCAATGTCAAGCTCACCAAGGCCAGAGCCGAATCCGTGCGTGTGGCATTGGCTGAGCGCGGAGTCGAGTCGTCGCGACTCTCGGCCGTTGGCTACGGTGCCTATTGTCCGCTCGATGGAACGGCGTCTGTCGGCAGGGCCAACGAGAACAACCGACGCGTCGAATTCCGAGTCGTAAGGACCGCAACGGGGCCGACTGGGCTCGAGATGGCGTGTCCCGACGCGATTTTGCACGGAATTCGTGGAACCTTGTCCGAGACAGGCGGTACCAAATGAGAACACTTGTGGCACGGGGCCTTCAGTCACCCAGGGCAAAGCAGCAGCGATGGCTTCCGCTCCTTACCGCTCTAGCCCTATTGACGCCTGTCGCGCTCATTGGTGCCGGTTGCACCAATGATGCCGGATATGGGAACCTGCTCGTGGGACGGGCTTGCGACGAATTTCAGATCTATGCAGACCCGCAGTGTGTGTGCTGTCCGAGCCGAGGCGGGAACTGCGTAGCGAATGCGTCGCCATGTGCTCCTGAGAGTGCCGCAACGACCTGTGGCGGTCGCTGCCCTGCGGGTATGCTTTGCCGGAGATTTGGCGACCAAGAGCTGTGTGCGTCACCGTGCAAGGGCCCAAGCGAACAGAGCTGCGGGAACTGTGGTCGGCAGACGCGTACTTGCGTTGACGGAGTCTGGACCAACTGGGATGCCTGCACCGGCGAGGGCGAGTGTATTCCCAACGCCTATCGTTCCTGCACTGCGGATGGAACGCAGACCTGTGAACCAGGGACCTGCCAATGGGGTCCTTGCCAGTCTTGTCCGAGCGGACCAGCAACGCAGTCCTGCGGCAGATGCGGGACGCAACAGCGGCCCTGCGAATCGGGGAAATGGTTGGATTGGGGCGTCTGCGATTCCGAAGGATCTTGCACACCGGGAAGCGCACAAGCTTGCGGGAATGGTGGCACCCAAGTCTGCAGTGAACATTGTCAGTGGTCAGAATGCTCTTGCTCGGGAGATGGCCTTCTGACCTGCGGTGGGCGGTGTGTCGATACGACGAGCGACCGAGGGAATTGCGGAGCATGTGGCACCGTGTGCGGTTCCGAGCAGGTCTGTTCCAATGGCGCCTGTCAGCTGCATTGTGTTGGCGGAACGACGAAGTGCAGCGAAGGGTGTGTCGACACCATTGTCGATCCTGCGCACTGTGGTGCCTGTGATGTTACCTGTGCTTCCGAAGAGGTGTGTGCGGAAGGCAAGTGTCAGCTCGAATGTGTCGGTGGAACCACGAAGTGCGGCAACCGATGTCTGAATACGACGCTAGATCCTTCCAATTGCGGTGGCTGCGGGATCGCTTGCAGTGCTGGTTCAGTCTGCTCGGCAGGCACGTGCCAGTTGCAATGCGCAGGTGGGACGACCAAGTGCACGAGCAAATGCGTCAACATCTCCAATGATCCCTCCAACTGCGGTGGCTGCGGTATCGCCTGCGGTTCAGGACAAGTTTGTTCGGTCGGGGTCTGCCAAATCCAATGCGGAAGTGGCACCGTCAAGTGCTCCAACCGGTGCGTGGATCTCACCAATGACCCAACCAACTGTGGCGCGTGTGGTACGTCCTGTCCGACGGATCAAGTATGTTCGGCAGGTCTGTGCCAACTCAAATGTTCCGGTGGAACCACGATCTGCGGAGCGCGTTGTGTGGACACCAGCGTCGATTCGGCGAATTGCAGTGGCTGCGGGATCAGCTGCGCGGCGCGTTTTGCCAAGGGAAGCATCTGCTCGGCCTCAACGTGTATATGCCCAACGGCAACCGCTCTATGCGAAGGTGCCTGTCAAGCCGGCACCTGCCTGGTTCCGGATGCGCCCTCGTGCAAGAACCTTACTTCCAAGTGCCAAGGGGAAAGTTGCTGCACAAGCATTCCCTTGCCTGGTGGCACTTTCGCGATGGGCAGAAGTGAGGATAGCGCAGCTGCTGACTACTACCCCGCTGGGGCCGCGAACGAGCTACCCGAGCATCAGGCGACTGTGGCCCCGTTTGCGCTGGACAAATACGAAGTAACCGTCGGGCGCTTTCGCAAATTCATGGCGGCCTACGATACGTGGCATTCCGTCAACGGAAACCCCACGATCGGGGCTGGGGCGCATCCCAGCATCGCCGGTACGGGCTGGGGTCAGAGTTGGACCCTAGGTGGCGAAGGATTGCCTGCCGACGCGGCAACACTGCGAACGAAGGTTGAATTCACCAGCACCTGCACCGAAGCGACGGGAGTTGAAACGGATCCAGTGGCGTGCGTCAAGTGGTACTTGGCATTTGCATTTTGCATCTGGGACGGAGGTCGCCTTCCAACAGAAGCCGAATGGGAGTACGCGGCCGCCGGTGGGAACCAAAATTTTCTATACCCCTGGGGCAAATCGGAACCCGCTGATAATCTAGCAAACTATGGCGGCACACCATTTGTTTCCGTCGGAAGCAGGCCTGCCGGAGCGGCGTACTGGGGACATCAAGACATGGCTGGCTCGCTTTGGGAGATTACGTTCGATTGGCTCGCCGACGACTTCTATGCCAAAGGCGTCTGCGTGAATTGTGCCAATACGACACCAGCCAGCGCGCGAGTCATTCGAGGCGGTAGTTGCTTCTGGGGCGGTACGAATCTACGCGCAGCCTCTCGCGGGAGCCATGATCCGATTTACTACGACAACAACATTGGGTTCAGGTGTGCGAGAGCAGTGCCGTAGTGTGCCGCAGCAGAAATCTCCGTCGGCAGAGCGGGGACCAGCAATTTGTTCGAATGGGGTAGGTGCATCGACCTCACCTATATGAATGGAGCACCCAATGCTTCAGCGAGGCCTGACGACGCAATACGCGCCCGACAGGTCACCGATTGCCGCTAATCCACCGAGCTAGGGCAATGCGTCCGGCTGGGCGACCTCGAGATTGTCCAATTCGGTGGGCTCATCTCCCCTGGCATCCAAACGCGAGGACCTCGTTCCCGGGCGGAAAATCGAGCTGGTGCATGTAGACTGGCCAGGATGTTTCGATTTCGCCTGCTCAGCGCCACTGTCGTCGCTATGGCCGTCGTGGCTTGCCACTCGAGTCCACGTGTCGTTGCGCCAACGGCACCGAAGCTCTCGTCGCCGGTGGCAGTCGCGGAGATCTCCGACGAGCAATTCGGCAAGTTGGTTGTAAGCGTGCTGCGGTCGAACGAGAAAGGCGGAAAGCGTTCGAGTCAGTTGGCGAGCATCGTGAGGCATCAGTTGCGTCGCGCTGAAGCGTTGATGAAGCTCGAGGAACGGGAAGCTGGACGGCGTGCCGTGCGCGGAGCGCTCTGGCTCGTTCGCGCAGGTGAGGAACGTCCAGAAATGTGGCAGGGGGCCGCAGCGGCACTGTCGGAGGCTGCCGAAGAGGCGGCACGGGTTGGCGATGAAGGCAAAGCGCGAGCTCTATACTCATTGGTCAAACTGGCTGCGCCGTCGACAGCGATGACAGCGGCGGTAGACGAGCACGTTGCAGCGATGGATCGTTTTGCCAAAGTGGCTGCTCCTCAGCAAGATCTCGAAGTCGCAGGAGATCAACAGCGCGTGGCGGTGCAGCGGTCGCTGTACGAACCGAGCAGCGCGAACCTCGAGGCTGCCGGACGCAGTCTTGCGGATTGGATGCGAAAGTCGCTGCAGTCCGACGTGTTGGAGCGCTGGGGCGAACCGTCCTTTGACCGCGAAGAAGCGATCGAGGCATTCCGTGCGCGCCGTTTTGGTGCCATGACGATGGTGGGGGTGTTCTTGCGTCATGGTGCTCCCATGGGCGCGCTCGATTGGCTTGAGCAGAACGATCTTGGGCGCCTGTTGCCTTCTGACGTGCGGGATCGATTGGAGCAGGCCGGTGAGAATGACGAACCCAAGGCATGGCATCTGCTCTACCAACACTTCCAGAGTGAGGCCGATCCCATTCGGGCAGATTCGTCGGTTGGGGTCGAGTTGGCCGAGGCAGCCGTGTTCGGTACGGCCATCGAACTCTATCGAAGTCAGCCAGCGTCGCTTGCGTCGGCGGGGCCTCTGGCTCTGCTCTTGCCCGATCTCATGCTGGGCGACGTCGTGCCGCCGCTAGTTGTGGGCTCATTCTCGGAGGCAACGCCGCGAGAGGATGCGAGTTGGTCCATGGCGCTCGTCATGCGCGCCCTGTTGGCGCACGGATCCGTCGGCGACATCGGTGTTGCGCGGCGTCTATTTGCCGATAGTCGGCCATTGCTGGAGCGGGCGACGCGCCTGGTGAAAGCGGGAGAGGCATTGCGTCCCCATCCAGCGAGGCTCTACACCGTCATGGCGACACTCGAGGCGCGCAATACCAACCTCGAGCGCGCACGTGAAGCGCTTCAACAGGCATTGGCGCTCGATCCGCAAGCCGGAATGTACCTCGAATTGGCGCGGATTGAACGACAGCTGGACCAGGCTGACGCTGCTCAAAGGGCCGTGCTCGAGTCGCTGGCTTTGGCACGAAAGGGTGCCGATCTGCTGGCGGAAACCGACGCGCAGCTGCTGTTGTTCGAGCTCGAGAGCGAACGTGGTAACGCGGTTGCCGGCAACGCCGCGCTGCGTGAGGCACTGAGGACAGCCTTGTCCACAAGGGATCGGGCACGCCAGCCAGAGGAACAAGCGCAGGCCGAACGTCGGTTGGCGCGGATCCTTGAGCTTTATGGCGAATACGAGGGCTCGAAGCGTGCGTCGGCTCGCGCCCTGGTCGCTTCGCGAACGAACCATCAACAGCGCACGGCGACGATTCTGGACGCTGCGCGTCGCGCTCTGACCTATCGCGACTTACGCGCCGCTCGCGAGGCACTCAAGGACGCACTTGATTCTGGGATTTCAGGTGCAGATTGTGTTTATGTGGCACTTTGGGTGCGGCTGCTCGAGCGTCAACTTCGGGTTCCGAGCGACGGCAGCGTTGAGCAAGCACTCTCTCGCGTGAGCGAAGTTGCCCCATGGCCTGGGCGCCTTCGGTCGTGGGCCCTCGGCAATACGTCCGACGCCGAACTGCAGCAGATGGCGCGAACCGAGGCCGAAAAGACCGAACTCAAGTTCTGCCAAGCGCTCTCAGCGCGCGATGGGCAGAAGTCTGAGACACAGCGCCGTGCCATTGTCGAGGTGGCCCGTAGCCATGCGGTGGGACTCATCGAGGTCGCCGTGGCAAAAGACCTTCTGCGTCTCGCCGATACTCGCAACCAGCCGCGTTGGCCAGAAGAAGTGAGTATTCCCTAAGTTCACTTCGAGAAATGCCCACGCCGCGATCCCCTTGATTTGCAGTGTTACCTGCGACCGAGCAAGCGCGTCGCTGTGTGTTCGCCCAACTCGGTTGCCAGAAGATCCCAGACGCGCCGTTCCTTCTCGCGCCGCTCTTCGACATTGCTGTACTGAAACTCAATCCCCATGCCCGGCGGGTTCGCGGGAGTCGCGTTTTCGATCGGGTTGGTCCAAATCACCTTACCGCGCAGCCGTAGCGGTTCCGCCATACCCGGCACAGTGAGCGAAAAGATGAACTCGGTGCCGATCGTCAATGGGCGCGTCGTGCTGATGAACGTGCCGCCACGCGAAATATTCTTGGTGTAGTCGGCGAAGAACGTGTTGACACGTTTGTACTCCACCTTCAATTCGATTGGGGTTCGATTGGCGTCGCGGCGATCGTCCGATTCTTGCGGCATTCGCCGCCACGATAGCGTTCTTCATCGCTTCAGCCAAGGGGGTCCGCGCCTGTGGCGTCCTGCCTTGCCCGATTGGAGCCACCCGAGAGCCGCCCCACCCAGGGGGCATCCAGGTTCCGTCGCGGCTGAAAAGGCCGCTAGGAAAACCTGGACGGCCATGGGTGGCGCCACGTCCGGCACGCACATTGCCCATTTCAGCTAGGATCTTCGAGGTAACCATGTCCAACTCCCCCAGACTTCGCTCGATTGGGCAAATCGCCCCAGTCTTGTTGCTGATTGCCTGCAGCTCGAGTGGCACAGATTCTGGCACACCGGATCCGGCTGACAGCATTCCCGATGGGCCAAGCGTAGCGGTCACGGTAAAAGTAGAGGTTCCGGCGACCCTGCAGCAAGCACTCACCAATGCCGCGGCGATGGACGGAATCGCGTTGACGACGGCATACCCCGCGCCTGCCACCGTGGAGCCGACCTACGACGCGACCCTTGCCATCGGGATGGACCTGATCCAGGCCTCTTCGCTGGCGCTCAACGAAAGCGAGCTCGCGACGTTGACCAAGAATGGGCTCGTCATTTCCAAGCGCAAGACCTTCCCCTCGTTCAGCTACGGGTACAAGACCATCTACGCTGAGGATCTTCCGCTGTACGTCTCGGCTGACTCCATTTTGGAGGCATTGCACCGTACCTTCGACTCACTGCTCCAGCAGACCGAGGAACTCGTGCTCAGCGACGAGCTGGCGCAGATGATCGACGGCATGAGACATCGCCTGCAAAGCGCTGCACTCGATGCAACTATCGCCAAAGATGCCGATCTGTATTTGGCGCTTGCAGCGAGTCTATTGAAGGGCGAGTTGGTCAGCCCCGTGGCTTCGGCCGAGCCGAACCAAGTCGCGGAACTCTTCGCCCTGGCCAGTGCCGCACAAAGCCACAAGGAAGTGAAGCTTTTCGGCGTCACGCGCGACGAGGACTTCTCGCAATTTACGCCGCGCGGGCACTACACGAACAGCGAGGTGCTCAAACGCTACTTCAAGGCAATGATGTGGCTCGGACGCGTCGATCTGCGGCTGATCGAAACGCAAGGTGACGGCTCCCAAGTCTTCTACCGTCGGCAGTTCAACGCGGCAGTGGCATTGCGTGAACTACTGGGTGACGCGGAGTACAAGCTCTGGGACCACATCGACACGACGATTGGTGCCTACGTTGGGGAGCACGACAGCATGACCCCAAAGGATCTCGACGGGCTCATGACTGCATTGAGCGTAGCGTCGCTCAGTGAAAGCGCGAGCCTTTCAGATCAGCAGATCATCGACGAGCTCGCGCAAGGTGGTTGGGGGGCGCAGCGTATCGCGAGCCGAATCATCAAAAAAAGCGATCCGTCGGTGAGCACGCTACCTCTTGATCGAAGCTTCCTCGTCTTTGGGCAGCGCTACACCGTGGATAGCCACACGTTCGTCAACGTGACCTACGACCGCGTCGCCGACCGGTTGATGCCGAAACCGCTAGACGCCGCATTTGCTGCCCTGGGCAACAACTCCGCGCTACCCCTCCTGTCAGAGGAGTTTGGCAATTTGTCCTACGTACAAGGCCTCGCCAGGACGCGGACCTTGGTCGACGCGCACGAAGCCGCCTATTGGGAAGGGAGCCTCTACACACGCTGGCTTGGCGCCCTACGCAGCCTGTCACAAAAGGACGCGAGTGTGCCTCCGAGTATTCCCAAGACCGCAGCCTGGCAAAGTCGCATGCTCTCGGCACAGCTGGCGTCCTGGTCGGAGCTGCGCCATGACACCATCTTATACGTCAAGCAGTCCTACACTACAGGCGTTATGTGTGTGTTCCCCGACGCCTACGTTGACCCGTATCCCGAGTTCTATGCAAAACTTGGCAGTTTCGCCGACGCCGTGGGCGTCGTGACTCAGAGTTTGCCGGATGCGGCGGCAACCTTGAAAACGCGCGCGCAGGCTTGGGTCACCAATTTCAAGGGCGTGACGAACAACCTGCAGAAAATGGCTGAAGACCAGCTCACTGGAACGGCCCATTCTGCCGAACTCATGGCCTTTATCAACGAAGCCGTGCGTTGGGACGAAAAGCCCATGTGTGGGGGACCCATGCTCAGCAACTTCGCGGGCTGGTACTTCAGGCTCTACCTGAATGAATTCGGCAGCATTAGCTACGATCCAGTGGTCGCCGATGTCCACACGCAGCCCACGGATGCTGCCGGCAACGATGTGGGGCGCATCCTGCACGTTGGGACAGGCGCACCGCGGTTGATGGTCGTCACCACCGAAACCTGTGGAGGGCCGCGCGCTTACGTCGGTATGGCTTCCAGTTACGGTGAGCTCATCACTGAGCAATGGAAGCGATTGTCCGACCCCGAGTGGCAGACGAGCATCGCCCAGTCGCCGTTCCCGGATGCGTCTTGGATGGCTGGAGTGCTGGCGGAGTAGGCAGCACAGACTTCAGCGGATTCAACAATCCAGCGATATTGAAGTTCAGAGGCAGTCAAATCTGATTAGGCCCTCTCGCCATCGCCATCTCAGAGTGGCATATTGGTCTCGAGGTCACGGCTATGATCTCCTGCCTCAGAATGGCGCTGGTTGGCCTGTTCTGTATGATGGCCGCCGGCTGCAGGAAACAACACCCAAAGCCAGTTCCGGATCCTTCGCTCGACGAGCTGCGCGGGACTCTGCTTCAGGCTGTGTTGGGTAATCTCATCAACGGCGTTCGACCCGGCGAGCCCGCAGGCTCGTCGGGACAACCACTTGCGTCGGTTCACTCGAGTGGCGTCGCGCGCGGGCAGACTCAAGCCTCAGCAGACAATGCAGCTATCACTGCCAAGTCACTTGCTGCGACGGCCTTGGCGGTCGACGCCGTCAAAGTTACTCCAGATGAGGTTGCGCCTGCTGGAAACTCTAGCGAAGCTGGGGTCGCGCCCAGCGTGCAATCAACGAGTGGTACAACTGACAGGGGAGGCGAACAGCAACCCCCTCGGGACGTCCCAGTCATGGTGGGAGTTGCTGCCACGATGCTGCCCCTTGCTGGGGATTCGAGCGTGCCTACGAGTCCGGCGCCGGCTGAGGCGTTGGGCAGTCTCGATGCGGAAACAGCCGTATTGCCAACTAGTGTGTCTACCGATGATAGTCTCCGTGAGACAACACCGTCGGCAGACAAGGCGGAGCACGCACCGCCTGAGTTGCCGACGGCCAGCTCGGCGCGAAATCCTACCGAGCTCAATGTCATAGTGCAGCCTTCGAACTCGACCGAGTTTGCCACGCGCTACGGCGCCGGCACTGGGTTCACCGGTGTATTGGCAGGAGCTAGCGGCGACACGGGTGTTGGTGCCGGAGCAGGCCATACCAGTGTGGGCGCAGGAACGGGCCACACCGGAGTTGGTGCGGGTCAAGGCTCAACCGGAATCACCGCAGGACCCGGTTCAACCGGGATCACCGCCGGACTCGGTTCAACCGGCATTACCGCAGGACAGGGTTCAACTGGCATTACCGCAGAACGAGGCTTGACCGAGATCGGTGCGGGCAGCGCAGCGGATGCCGGCGTGGTTGTCTGGTTCACCCCATGGGGTCCGATGCTATTCCCTGTTGCCCTGGCGTCGACATCGCATTGAATGCGCGGCAAAGGCTCAATCTCGAGGTGGCGGCGGTCGTGTCGACCCGATCGACCGCATCGCGCGCGGGATCAGCGAGCGATTGAGGTCGGGGAGCATGCGTATGGCCCACACCTTGGCTTTGGGGACATCGCTGAACATGGACATCGGGTAGGGCGGCCTGACCAGCCAAGTGATGGCCGTCAGGACCCCCTGATCGAACTTCGACCCCAGAATGACCCCAACACCGCGCAGGTTTCCCGGGTTCGCCTGCATGCTCCGTTGCATCGTCTCGGCGATGATCTTGCGTCGAATCGCGTCGGGCTTTTCCGCTTTGCGATCATCGATCAACAGCACGAAGGGCTCTCGCTTGGGGAACGTATACTGGAGCACTTGCGCCCAATGAGCTCGATACTCGTTAGGTGAAGGTACGCCTGGGCCTTCGGTCACCAAGAGGATAGGCCAGTCAGAATCGTCGTAGCTGAAGTCCGTCATGGGGAGTAGGCGAGCCTGAACCCTTCAGGCACCCAGGATAAGGAGGAAACACGGGACTCGTCAACGCCCAGTAGGCTTTTTACAGCAATGGCCCACGTTCGCCGCGAGTCTCAGCGTTGTTTGCAATGGCCTGCAGCCACTGTGGTTGGCCCGACGTGATTACTGCGGGTTCGCTTTGCCGGCGAAACAGACGTCAGCGAGGAGCAGACATCGCAACAGGCACTTCTGCCAGACGTGGGTCAACGCGTGGTGCGGCCAAGCGTCGTGCGGCCAAGCGTCGTGCGGCCAAGCGTCGTGGTCACCTCGAACTGACCAAATTGCACAGAATTTGCCCCGGTCGTCACGACACGGCCCGGCGAACACCGATCGCAACTGAACACCTCGGGGCTGTCTACCGAGAAAGCCCCTTGATCGTTGTTCCCGTGCTAGAGCACGCTGCAAAATGTCTGGAAGCTCGCCTACTCCTGTCCCAAAAGGCCGTTCGCGGATCCAGTTTCCACCGGAACTGCCGATCACTGCGCGCGTGGGGGATATCATTAGCGCCATGGAGCGTAACCAGGTGGTGATCGTGGTCGGTGCCACGGGTTCGGGCAAGACCACGCAGCTTCCGAAGATTGCCCTCGAGATGGGGCGTGGGGGAAAACGCCAAATCGGTGTGACCCAGCCCCGTCGCATAGCAGCAACCAGCGTTGCTGCGCGCGTCGCCCGTGAACTCGAGTGCGAATTGGGTGCTGAGGTTGGCTACCAAATCCGCTTCGAGGACCGAACCTGTCGGGACACCTGGGTGAAGTTCATGACGGATGGGGTTCTACTTGCCGAGATCCAAGGCGATCGGTTGTTGCATGCGTATGACACGCTAATCATCGATGAAGCCCATGAGCGAAGCCTCAATATCGATTTCTTGCTCGGCTGGTTGAAAGGGGTTCTTCCCAAACGGCCGGATCTAAAGGTAGTCGTCAGCTCGGCCACCATAGCCACCGAGCGCTTCTCGGAGTTTTTCGACGGCGCACCTGTCATTCAGGTGGAGGGACGCACGTTTCCCGTCGAGGTGCTGTACGAGCCGCCCGCAGCGGAGCTCGATCTACCCGAGGCGGTCGCCGAAGCGGTCGCGAACGTGACGTCCCTCGATCCTCACGGCGACATTCTCGTCTTCTTGCCCGGCGAGCGCGAGATTCGTGAGGCCGAACAGGCACTTGCGGCAAGGAACCTGCGGCACACAGAAGTGCTACCGCTGTACGGTCGGCTCTCGGGGGCGGATCAAGCCAAGGTCTTTGCTAGTATCTCGAAGCGTCGGATCATTCTCGCTACCAACGTTGCCGAAACCTCGCTTACGATCCCCGGCATCGTCTACGTGGTGGACACGGGCGTCGCCAGGCTCTCACGCTACGACCCTAGAACGGGGACGACGCGTCTACAGATCGAAGGAATATCCCAGGCAAGTGCTGACCAACGCAAGGGTCGTTGCGGCCGCGTTCGAGACGGGATTTGCGTGAGACTCTTCGACGAACAGAGCTTTGTCGCGCGTTCGGCCTTCACCGATCCGGAAATGAAGCGCACTGGTCTGGCGGGCGTGATCCTGCGTATGAAGTCACTTGGCCTCGGGGATGTCGAGGAGTTTCCGTTTCTGGATCCGCCACACTCCCGGTCCATTGCCGAGGGCTATCGGGTGTTGGAGGAGCTTGGGGCCCTCGGGGAAGACAGAGAACTAACCGCGTTGGGTAGACGTTTGGCGCCGTTCCCGGTGGATCCGCGCGTAGCGCGCATGATCCTCGCGGGGGCAGAATTCGGCTGCTTGCCTGAGATCTTGGTGATTGCCGCGGCACTGAACATTCAAGACCCGCGAGAACGGCCTCGAGCACACGAGGCCAAGGCGGATCAACTCCATCAGCGATTTCGCGACGACCGCTCGGACTTCGTTGGCTTGTTGCGATTGTGGGCCTTCGTGCGCGAAGAAGAGCGTAAGAGTAGTTCGCAATTGCGCAGGGCATGCAAGGAGAGCTTCCTTTCCTACATGCGAGTTCGCGAATGGGGCGAACTTCAACGTCAACTCGAGGATCTGGTGCGTGAGCTGCGCGTCGGGAGCCTCCCTCAGCGTGACGGCAAGAAGGCCGCGCCCATCAAGTGCGAGCACAGCGAAGGGCTGCACCTTGCACTGCTAACGGGACTGCTCTCGAGAGTCGGCCAATGGAATCCCGAGCAGCGGGCATACTTTGGGGCGAGACAGACGCGGTTTGCAATTCACCCGTCATCTGGTCTAGCCAAGAAACCGCCCGCTTGGGTGATGGCCTTCGAGCTCATAGAAACGAGCCAGCTTTTCGCTCGCATGGTCGCAAGGATTGAACCACTGTGGCTCGATCGGGTGGGCAGCCATTTGATGAAGCGCAGCTACTCGGACCCGCATTGGTCCGAAAAATCCGCGCGAGCTTCGGTCAAGGAGCATGCGACGCTCTTTGGTTTGCCAGTATTGAAGGACCGTAGCGTCGACTACGCGACGATTGCACCCGCTCGGGCGCGCATGATGTTTATCGAGCACGCCCTCGTTCGCGGCGAATACAAGAGTCGAGGTGCCTTCCAGGAGAAGAACAGGCAGCTTCTCGAAGAGGTCGCTCGGCTTCGGGACAAAGCCCGGCAGAGTGATATGCTGGCCGACGACGAGCGGATCCATGCGTTCTTCGAACCACGCGTTGCCGAATCCGTCGTTAACGGCAAGACATTCGAAGTCTGGCGCGAGCTTGCGGAACAGACCCAGCCGAAGCTACTACTGCTATCACCCTCTGACGTCCTTTCGGCGAACCAGCAGCTTTTGCCCGAGGACTATCCGGACAGCATTACTATTTACGGTGTGCCTCTCGCTGCCACCTATCGATTCGATCCTGCAGCGGAAGACGATGGCGTCACCCTAAGCGTGCCATTGGCCTTTCTCCCACAACTCGCCCAGGGTGAGCTCGATTGGACGATTCCGGCCTGGCACGCGCAGAAGGTGGCCGCACTTCTGCAGGAGCTACCGCGCGCTCTGCGGCGTGAACTTGGTTCCGTTGCGGAACTCGCGGTCGCACTTTCGGCGCGAATTGCCCCCGCATTTGGACCAATATTGCCCACGCTTTCGTCCGCCATTTTTGCGTTGACCGGTATCGATGTCCCGCTAGATTCGTTTCGGCTGGATGCCATTGCCCGCCATCTTCGTTTCAACTTCAGAGTGCTGGGCGAACGCGGCAACACCGTGGGGGAGAGTCGGGATATTGCCCAGTTGCTGGAGCAGCACGGTGCCAGCGCGCGTGAAATTCTCAGACGCGCTGAACCTCCGGCAGAAAAGCAGCTGACGAGCTTCAAGAGCTGGCAATTTGGAGAGATTCCTCCCTTCGTCTGTCGCCGTGTGCAAGGGGTCGACCTGCGTTGCTACCCGGCGCTACTGGATCGCACGAACGCGGTCGAACTAGCGCAGCTCGAAAGTAAGGAGGCAGCGGATGCCGAGCACCGTGGGGGAGTGCGGCGGTTGCTTGCATTGGCGCTGACTAGTCCGTTATCCACGCTTGTCAAACACGTGCCTGTACCCTTCGCGCGCCGTTTAGGCATGCCCGCATCACGCGGCGCCAACGACGCCTTTCGTGAATTGCTTCTAGCTCGGGTATTGGACACAGCCTTTGGTTTGGACGCTGCTAAAATGCCACGTTCAAAGGCGGAGTTCGAGCAACTGCTCGCGGCAGGAACGCCGCGATTGGCTGCCGTGTTCGATGCCACGGTTCGCGCGATTGCGGCAATCTCCGCGGAGCACACGACTCTCCTCGTCGCGCTCGAGAATGCCGCCAAACACCCCAGTGGATCCATGGTCACGGCCGAAATCCGTGCCCAGCTCGAGTGCCTCTTGCCTGAAGATCTATTGGCGCAGGTGGCGCTGCGCCAACTCGAGCATCTGCCGCGCTACCTGCGTGCAGCAAAAGTGCGACTGGCGCGCGCCATCGTCGATCCGCGCAAGGATGCCGTCAAGGCGGAGCCATTCACCCCGCTCTGGAAATCCTTCCTTGCCAAGCAGGCATCGGCGCGCGATCGAGCGGCGGCCGATCGGCTGCGCTGGGCACTAGAAGAGCTACGCGTGGCGATCTTCGCACCAGAGTTGAAGCCTGCCGAGCCAGTCACAATCTCAAGCTTATCCGTTGCCCTGGCCTCACTGCGATAGGGCAAGCCACCCCGCGCCAAGTCGCAGAATGGCGGCACGCGGGCGACAATCGCGCTAGATCCACGGCGTGCCACGACTAATAGTCATTATCTACCTTGTGACGATCGCGTTGCGGATCGTCCTTGCCGCGCTCAACGTGCGTCACCGCCACCTGCATGGACATGTGGTCCCCCCAGAATTCGCTGACAGCATCGAGCCAAAGGTGCTGCGCCAGAGTTCGACGTACAACGCGGAACGCGAGGGATTGGGGCTAGTTCAGCTCCTGTTCTCAACGGCAGTCGTTGTAACGTTTTTGTTTGCAGGGGGCCTCGCGGCCTACGATCATTGGGTGATCGAGCTGATCGACTCTCATCTGCTGCAGGGCGTGGCATTCTTTGTCGGCCTGCAATTCGCGTCGTCACTGTTGGAGTTGCCATTCGATGCAATCGCCACCTTTCGCATCGAGCAGCATCACGGCTTCAACCGCACGACCCCACGGCTGTTCACTACCGATTGGCTGAAGAGCACTCTACTTGGAATGGTCTTGGTGGCAGGCATCAGCGCCGCGGGTCTCTCGCTCCTCGATGCCGCGCCGCAATGGTATTGGTTGTGGTTCTGGGTGTTCGGCGTCGGGTTCGCCTTGGTCTTGATGCTGATTGCGCCCTACGTCATCGAGCCACTGTTTATCAAGACCTCGCCGCTTGCCAATGTCGAACTGGCCGAGGCAGTGCAACGACTCGCGGCACGCGTCGGGGTCAAGGTGACCCAGGTGCTAGAAGTCGACGCATCGCGACGCAGCGCACACTCCAACGCCTATTTCACTGGGATCGGTCGGGTGAAGCGGGTGGTACTTTTCGACACCTTGCTCCAACGTCTCAGTGCCGCCGAGGTGCTGGCCGTTCTCGGGCATGAACTGGGACATTGGAAACTGCGGCATGTCACCAAACGACTCGTCAGTGTTGCATTGTTCGGCTTGCTGTGCCTGTATGCGGCGGCAAAGGTGTTGGCATGGGACGAGTTTCCCTCGTGGGTGGGACTCGCCCACCCGAGTGTTCCGGCAGAGCTCGTTATGCTGGCTTTCTTGGCCAACATCCTCGGATTCGTCGTTACCCCATTTTCGGCTTATTGGTCACGATGTCACGAGTGGCAGGCAGACGCTTTTGCCAATCGGATTGTGGGGGCTCCCCGCGATCTCGCCTCCGCTCTCGTCAAGCTTGCGCGCGACAACCTGACGAACTTGCACCCTCATCCCGTCTACGCGGCCTTCTACCATTCGCACCCACCCACGGTCGAGCGAGTGCGAAAGCTCTTGGGCGCGTGCAGTTGACGCTTCGGCAGTATAGGCGTTGGCTCGTCGCACCAGCCCAAAAGCTCCAACGTTGCAACGACCCGCTAACCGCCGAGACCTGATTCTGCTGCCTGTCCGCTCGCGGGCACACTTACCAGAAGTGACGCGACAACCGAACCAACAAGGACGGTCACGATGATTGCCAGCGAGAGTAGCGCCGGCATCTTGTAGAGTTCGACGATGCTCATTTTGATCCCCACGAACACCAATACCATCGCTAGGCCTACCTTGAGGTAGCGGAACTTGTCGACGAGCCCGGCGAATGCGAAAAACAGTGAGCGCAGTCCGAGGATCGCGAAGATGTTCGACGTGAATACGATGAACGGGTCCAAGGTGACGGCAAAGATGGCGGGTATCGAGTCGACCGCAAAGACGACGTCGCTCAGTTCGATGAGGATGAGTGTCATCAAGAGGGGAGTGGCGACCCTTCGACCGTTCTGCCTCGTGAAGAAGCGGTGACCGTCCAGCTGCGGACTCGTAGGGATAATTCTCCGCGCAGCGCGCATGAGCCAACCGTGCTCGGGATCCTCTTCCTTGTCGCGTTGCAAAAATAGCTTGATTCCGGTCACAACCAGGAACGCCCCAAACACATAGATGAGCCAATGAAAGCGCTCGAGGGCGGCGGTACCTGCCAAAATCATCGCTGCGCGGAGCACCAGTGCGGTCAGAATTCCCCAATACAGAACTCGATGTTGGTAGAGCGCCGGAATCCCAAGGGCAGCGAAGATGACGACGAAGACGAATATGTTGTCAATCGATAGGGACTTTTCGATGAGGTACCCCGTCAAGAACTCGATACCGTGCTGCTGACCGAAGGTCACCCAAATGAAGCCATTGAACCCGAGGGCGAGAGCAACCCATACGCCTGTCCAAGTGAGGGCCTCGCGAAAGCCCACCACGTGGTCCTTGCGGCTGAAGATCCCCAAATCGATGGCTAGCATCAAAAGGACGAAGGCAACAAAACCGATCCAGAGTAGTGGGGTGCCGATGCTCGAAGTTTCCATGGTCGCGTTGGGCGGCTCGTCGTTGGGAGCTCCTCATCGTCAATATGGCCCCAATCTGCGTGAAGGAAAGGCCTTAAGTTTCGTCGCGACATGGCGGTTTTCCCGACGTATGCTCAGGTGATGCAGTGGCTCAACTTCAATCATCTCCAGTACTTCTGGTTGGCGGCGCGTGAAGGGGGCATCAATCGGGCGGCGCATAAGTTGCGCCTCACCCACACCACCGTAGGCGAGCAGAGGCGCCCCGACTGCCATTGAATCCCATGCCGCGCGGTAGCACGAGCTCGAAGTGGCTGGGAGAATCGATGCCGAGGGCGAACGATTCTTTGCTATCTCGGTCGAGAGCAAGATTCGCCACCCGTCCGTTCGCGCGATCTGCGATAGAGCGCGCGCCGTGTCCGCCAAACACGAGAACTAGTGCGTCCAACGAGACCTTTGCAGCAGGAACAAATCCAAACGCATTGGGCCCCCATTGCTGAGAGCCCAATACGATCGTTCAGCGTGGCTTCGTTGCCCACTACCTATAGCAGAACGCTACTCGACGGGATCGACGCAGGCAACCGCGCCGGTCTCATCCACTCCGCAGGTTTGACCGAGCAGACCGCAGTCAGTCTCGCTCAACCGACGTTCGCCCTCGAGCCGATTGGTACAGCGAATTGCCAAATCACCGCTGCAATGCCCCTGGGCGGTGACGTTCGCGCAGGGATCAACCCATTGTAGTGACTCCTCGAGGTACGACAGTGTCAATGGTCCGAAGATTGCGGCTACGACGCCGAAATCACAGACGAGCAGGCTCGACCCAAACCCGTTCGTGATGTTGCCGAACACGGTGCGGACACCATTGCGGATGGAGATGATCGGGCCCCCGGAGTCGCCATAGCAGGGTTGAGCGTCCCCGCACTTGCCACCAAAGAACGCTTGGTAGTCCGGGATCAAGTTGAGTCGATCATAGAGCTCGACTAGGTAGTATTCGGGCAGCCCAGTGAAAGCCGGCATGGTTGGCGCCACCCTAAGGAAGCCTTCGAGTCCACCAAAGGCGTAGTCCGCGTAGTTTCCTCCGGTTCCACGCAACGTCACGCTTCCGGCTTTGCGGGTGCCATGGTCTTCGTAGTTGTTTTGGATCCCATAGCCCAGTGCGGTGAAGCGCTTGCCAACGTCAGCTGCCGTGAGAGTCCCGATCGCCATTGGCGTGACGCCCGTCGCTGGCTTGCCCAGATGCGCTACGCCAACGTCGCTACCCAGATCCCCGAGCAGATTGTAGTAATCACCTGGCACTGCCGACTCCCAGTCCCAATCCACGATCGGGTATACTGCCGTTGGATGGTATGCATCGGGGCCAACGGCGAAACCAACCTCGGCGTTGTAGTAGTATTCGAGATCGGTGAGGCAATGCTCTGCGGTCATGACTGCAGTGGGGCCAACCAGCGTTCCGGTGCAGAATGGCGAATACTCCACGACTTCGATCGGCTGGGTGGTGCCACCGCCTGCTCCTGGAGTTCCGGCGATACCCGTGGTTCCGCCGCGGGACGTCACGCCTCCCACTGCAATTGGAACCCCGCCGACACTCGTGGTTCCGCCCCGCGAGGTCGTGCCACCCTTGCCCGTCGCTCCGCCTACCCCTGTCGCTCCTGCTGAACCGGCGGTTGCCAACGGTTGACCGATGAGGTCGAGACGTCCGGAGAGTGGGTTGGTGGGAATCACCGAAACTGCACCACCCGTGGTAGCGACACCAACACCAGCCGGGCCAATGACAATCGCTCCGGCAGCCGCAGTGGAGCCACCTGCACCGCAATTATACGGATAGGGACAATACGAATAACGATAGACGCGCACGAGCGAGCCTACTGCATTGAGGGATGGGCTTTTTGCATCCACGCCCGCAATGATGGCCTCGCTCGTCGTGGAAACGGCCTCGCTTTCCGCGACACTCTCATCACCGCTGCAGCCTGCAAGCGACAGGGTTCCAAGTACGCATGCGCCCACAGTCCCGCCAAGGAGCCGACGATACAAGTTCATATTAACCTCGCTATTCAGTCATCCAACCAATGACATACGGCTTCGGTTGCTGCCCAAACCGCGAAGTCAAGATACGCTGAAGGAACCGAAATACAAAGTACATTAGCGCTTGGTTGAGGTCAGCCGTCTAGTGGTGCCGCTACCGTGTGAATACATCTAGAAGCAAATGATGGGCACCAGTAAGAATGTGGCAATTCAACCTCTGGTCGCGCGTGCGCCAACGCAGTCCGTCGATTCGATGATCGATCCACGCGGTTGGTGACATCAAGCGATCGAAGAACCTTAGGAACGCACAAAACATGAAACAGCCAATCGTCGAGCCCCTGCTTGTCGAGCTGGAGGCCTATTGCGAGCAGCCAAGACCCAATGCTGCCACGCGCGACCTGGGGCGGTAGTTCGCGACGAGTTCAATGCAGTGGGTTGGGACTTCGCCGCTAGGCAAACTGACAATCTTTACTTCGAAGCCAACAACGACTCGAGTGCGTGTTTCGTGATCCCAGCGGCGTTGACACTGAGGTGAGTTCCGCCCGTGACTTCGAACAACGTCAAAGTGCCTCGACAATGGCCCCACTGGTAAGTGTTGGTTTCTCTGCCGGAAAGACGCACCTCGAGATCGAGTTGGCCCGCTTGGTGGGGTAGCATTTCCTGGCAGCCGAGCGCTGCCGCCCAGCGATTCATGCCTTGCATCAATGGAGCGATAGCTGGGTACTTCGGATCTCCAAAGAGATATCCCCCTTGCATTGGCACGATTGCATCGCTACTCCCGTGAACTTGGATCACGGTGAGGTGCTGTTGAGGTCGACACTTGCTGTCGCGGGCTGGGGGCGCGCCCGCCACCGATACGATCCCAGCCAGCGGGTAGCCACCGGTACAGGCCAATTGATGTGCCATGTATCCCCCATTGGAAAATCCATAGACGAAGAGTCGCGCCGGATCGATCCGCGGATCTTTGCTGGCGCGCTGCAGGAGCTCCGTGAGGATTCGCGTGTGATCGAGTCCGACACGATCGAAATCGCAGCAAAGTGGGGTGTTCCAATAGCGGCGGCCCCGGCGATCCATCGGGCCACTCGGTGCGGCGAAGGCGAAGCGGTACTGCTCCGCGAATCGATCGAACTCGAGGCCATGACGAGTGAGCGGCCCCGAGCCTCCAAGTCCGTGGAGCAGTAGGATGAAGGCAACGCGCTCGTTTTGCGCGGACTTCGGAAACACGAATTCGGCATCCTCGAGCGCTAGAGCATCCAGTGAAGGGCCGCTTCCCTCCGATGGTGTCTCATTGCTCGCAGGGCTTGGGAATGGTGTCGTGTCGACGGATCCTGGGACCGTCGAAGGATTGGGTTGGAGCGTCGTGGTTACCGCTCTGGACGGGCTCTGCTGACTATGCGTGGTCCTGGAGCGGCACCCAAGGCATGCCTCAAGCCCGAGTAGAGCCGCGATGATGGTGCGCATCCCGCTCTTATTACGCCGCACCGACAAACCTGCCAAAGTTACTGCCTTTGCGAGGCAAGGACCAGCCCGAGAGCTTGCCTTCTTCGGCAATTCGCGGTCCGTTGGTGTTTTGCGCTTGCGCTGGACCTGGGCCTTAGCGAGGATCCCCGGCGGCTACTACGCCTTGACTGCGAGGTACCGGATGCTTGCGAAGCGAATGGTTCAGCTCATTCTTACAGCAACGAGCCTGTTGTGTGTTCTCGGATGTAAGGAATCGGAGAAGTCTGCCAAGCCGGATACGGCGCTGGCCACGGCGGCAGTCACTGCCGCAGCGCCAGACGTGGCAGCTGAGCCACCGCCTGCGGGCTGCAAGGCCTCCGGCGACAAGCCTGTCGAGCTGGGCAAGGCCAAGGGCGAGGTGTTTGGCTTCGTGAGCGACTCCATGTATGTCTACTTTACGAGTTGGCATACGATGAGCAGTCGGGGTGATCTGGGCAGGATCAGAAAAGACGGTGAGGGAACGCGCGCTCTGACATCCCTCGCACTCGAGGCGCGCGGACTTGTCGTGGACGAGAGAGACATCTTCTACACCGAAGGGATCCGCCTGGTGAAGCGGCCCAAGGACGAGGCGGGAAAGCCCGAGGTCATCGCGCCCAAATTCTCCTCCCAGTGGATTGCCCTCGACGGGACTCATGTCTACGGCGTTCCCGGTGACTATGGGCCCTATGACAGGCTGGTCAAAATGGAGAAGAAGGGCGGGATCAACTTCGAGATCGACACCGCCACGCGACCCGAAGTAAAGCTCGGTCCCGTCGGGTATAGCGCCATCGTGGTCGACGCCAAAGGGATCTACGTGACCGACTCGGGCAACCACAAAGTGCTTCGATTCACCTTCGATCGGGCCAAACCGAAGGTCCTAGCGACCGGGCAACCCAAGGCCTATGCCCTGGCTGCAGACAGCGAAAACCTCTATTTCACCCTGGCGGACAAGGGTTATCTCATGTTGATGGCGAAGGCCGGAGGCCCGGTGAAGAAGCTGGCAACGGGGCTCGTTCCCAAGTCACGAATCGCCGCGGACGAGAATGGCGCCATTGCCGTATTTGCCGGCGCAGCTGCCAACGCACCCGTTGATATCGCGTTTGTCCCGCGTGACGGTGGCGAGCGCAAGAAGCTCGCGACAGTGCTAGCGGATTACTCGGTAGAGGCCGTCGCCCAAGACAAGGATTGCGTCTACTGGGCAGCGCGGGCAACGGGCTCGGGCAACATCACGTTTTTCGCCGCGGCTCGATAGCGTTCACCCAAAGCGCACGAGCGACGCCTGCGATAGTTGTCGAGGCTGCCGAGCCCCGAGCAGAAGCGCGCTATTCGCACATCATCTGAATGCAGGCGCCCCCAGGTGGCACGCAGATCCCACAGCTGCGGTTGCAGCATTTGGTGCCGATGGGACAGCTGACGGAGCCGCAGGTTTCACCCACAGCTGGCAAGCATGCTGGCTCTGAGCCCTGGGCTACGCAGATCGTTCCTACGGGGCAGAGCGCTGCGGTACAGGGATTGAAGTCGGCAACGCAACTAGCTACGCCTGCGGTCGCTTCGCAGTGGGTGCCGCTCATGCAGCGCACTACCGCGCAAGGGTCCGCCTCAACGCGGACACAGTCGCAGACGTTCGCTTTGGCATCGAACCGATAGCCTGGCTTGCAGACCTGGTACGCGTCACAGGAACACAGGCCGCCGCAATCCGCACCACCGTGGGCGGGGTCGCAGCTATCATTGGGGTTGTCTATGCAGACGCCAAAGCCAGGACAGGCGAATCCAGCGATTCCACCGCAAAACGGTGGGCTAGGGCAGTCAACTCCGCTTGTGGAATCGCTACAATTGGGATCGGGTGTCGGGTGGGGATTGCAGGATACTAGTCCAAGCCAAATGAGCCCACAGGAAATGCAGAGACGCAGCTTCATGGATTCCTCCCTTTCCAAACGCCTGCCCACCATAGCACGGCATTGGGTGCCGACATCCGCCGCGTGAAATCAAAGCTGTTGAGCCAACCTCGATGTCTAGATCCAAGATGCGGATCGGCGGCAGCGGCTCACTCGCCTGTGGTGAGGTTCAAAGCCCTGGTCGCTTCGGGGCTTGCATTGAGCCGCTTCCAGCGGAGAAGCACGCAATGTGTGGGCTCTAGCCTCGCCCTTCGACGACAATTCCGCTCTACATGCCAGTGGGAGCTTGAATGAGAATCGGTAGTCGCGCGATGTTGCTTGGTGCCGTAGTGGTCGCCCCGTTGTTGGCGCTGGCCTGTGCCGCCGAAACACAGAGCTCCAATCCCGCGGCCGCAAAGGACGGCGGTGCGAAGAGCGCGGGCGGTGCTTTGGGCCAGGGCGGAGTCGCTGCAGTTGGCGCCGATGGCATTGTCCCTGGCGTGTCGGGTGGCGCCTCACCACGCAATTCTGCACGATCTCGCTTTCCGCTAGCTTGACGAATCCGGAACGCTCACAACTGCTCGTCGGGTGTGCGCTTGTGCCACGTCAAGACGCTAGTGGTCAGGCTCAATGGACCTACAACGGCGACCCAATGGAGCCCGCGATTGGGTTGCTCGGTTCCGCGTGCACCAAAGTTTAATCCGCGGGGGTCAAACGCGTCGAGGTCGTTGACGTCTGTGCGGCAAACTGAAAGTATGAGCCACGTGTCCGCTGTAGGAGTGTTTGGCCGTCGCGGACGCTCCGTCGCACCGCTGCTCTGTAGTCAGGCCGGACGAGTCAGCCCATTTGGTTGGTCCGGCCTGATGACGGAGAAGTCCGCACATGTCCCGACGAACACCGAGCGCTACTGCTGGGCAGTGGCAGCGACCAGCGACTTTAGCGAGATCGACGTGGCGACTTGGGCATGAACGATACCAACGTGTTTTTAGCCAGCTCTCGGAAGGTAGTGGCCAAGGTGTTGACATCGAGACTCGAAGGCCGATCGAGCCAAGTCGTCAAGAGCTCAGCTGGTCAGCTTGATGGCTGGACTCGATCGTCCTACCGCTGGTGAGATTGTCGAGGAAGTTGGCTCGCCAGGCGTTGCGTACCTAAGCTCGCAGGCGTTCGCTCAACTCGCCAATCCCGACAATCGTGGACGGCTACTACGGATTGCGACGACGGGGAGTGGCGCGAAAGATCGCGCTCAAGCGCTATCCACAATTGAGAACCTGCTCAACAATGAGAGGGTTGGCGTCGAGAGTGTGCTTCCGTTCGCGGAGTTGCGCACCGCTATTGGGGACCACATCGTCATCTTGACGCGAGCCCTCGTTGCCATGGCGGTCGTTCTAGCCATCGTCGGGATCCTGGGTTTGGGATCGGCCATTGGCATTGGTGTCGTGGAACGCACTCGCGAAATTGGCGTCATGAAAGCCGTAGGTGCAACGTCGCGAAGAATCGCAACATCCATCATGGCGGAAGCAGCGGTCACTGCGGCAGTCAGCTACATCGTGGCTGTGCTCTTGTCGCTTCCGCTCACTTCGGCTGTCGAAGGAATCATTGGCCGCATCGGATTTCTTGCCCCACTGCCCTTCGGTGTCTCACCAGGAGCCATGCTGGGTTGGGCGGCACTGCTTGGTGCTGCTACGGTTTTCGCAACGCTCCCTCCCGCGTACCGAGCAGCGGCACTTTCGGTGCGAGAAGCGCTAGTGGTGACGGGGTGAGTCAAGCACTCTCACTGTCGCGATTTCTCGGGTAGCAGGCGTCGCGACAGAAAGAACTTTGCTGCCAAAGTAGCGCCAAGTCGAGCTTGCCTACCAGGACGCCCGCATCGTACTCGAGGAAATGCCAGTGACACATGTTGCCGCTCAAAGTCGGCGGCCCCACCCAGTCTCGCGTTACCTACGCGGTTCGGTCCAGCAATGTGCTACGTTGATTCTTCAATGAGCCACGTCGGGCCAATTCGCGGATTCCTACTTCTGACCTCGGTGAGCTGTGCGGTGGCCTCGGCATGCGCTGGCTCGGACAAGCAAACCGATTCGGGCGGAAACTCTGGAACGCCCGGATCCTCTGGTGCTAGCTCGGTCGGGGCAGGCAGGGGTAACACCACCACATACGATAGCGGCACTGCCGGAAGCGCCACCGCGACGAGCAACGGCGGCACCGCGGCTGGCAGCACGACGGCATCGAATACGGCCGGCAATGCCGGCGCTACGGCGATTGTCAGCGCCGGTGCCTCAGGTGCCGACGCCATTGCGACGAACAACGCCGGGGCCGCAACCTTGGATATTGGCGGCAGTGCTTTCGCAGCTGGCTCCGGCGGAGCGATGCTTGTCACCACCGGCGGTGCAGTTGGCATCACCTGTGGCGCGAACGCTTGCAGCTCAGGCCAATATTGCTGCAATCCGAGTTGTGGAACGTGCGCGCCATTGGGCGCGGCTTGCAGCCAGCAGGTTTGTGCGGCAGCCGTCGCCACGGATACCAAGTGCATCACTGACGCGGACTGTAGACTCTTCGATGACTACTGCGGTGGCTGCGCATGCCAGGCCAGTTCGAAGACGGCGCCCGAGTCCCAATGCAGCGGTACGATGGTGAGTTGCTTCGTGCAACCCTGCATGAACCAGCGAGCCCTATGCAGCGCCGGGGAATGCATTCTGGATAGCTGACGCGTTTCCACCGGCGCATCGATCAAGGCAGCCGATTCGAGGCCACCGACGACCGTGTCGCAACCGGGAGGGCGCGCACCCGCGGTTGCTTCTTCCGGATTGTCCCGCGTTACGCGGCGAGCTATGCTCACCTATGCACTCGCTGTGGTCGCTCATCAAGCTTGCGTGCCGGTTCTCCCCGTTTGTTGTTGTGGCTTCGTGGGCCAAGCCGGTCGAAGCCGCAAAGATTGCCTGTGTCGGCGACAGCATCACCTATGGGTATGGATTGAGCAACCCCAGTCAGCAGAGCTGGCCAGCGGTGCTTCAGACGTTGCTTGGTTCCCCCCACACCGTTCAAAATTTCGGTTCGAGCGGATGTACGCTCCTCAAGCTCGGTGATAAGCCTTACTGGGACGACGCGGCTTTCAGTGCGAGCGACGCCTTCAAGCCGGAAGTCGTAGTCGTGATGCTCGGCACGAACGACGCGAAGCCCCAGAATTGGTCGCACAAGGCCGATTTTGCGAGTGACTACAACAGCATGATTCAGCACTACCGGGCACTCGGGGCGCTCGTGTACGTTGCGGTTCCATCGCCGGTCTACCCGCCCGGGGCCTTCAGTATCAGTCCCGATGTGCTTTCGGGTGAGGTCGTTCCATTGATTCGCCAGGTAGCTGCCGACGCGAACGCGCCGCGGATTGACGTGTTTCAAGCACTCAGCGACAGAGCCAGCGACTTTCCAGATTCGGTACACCCGAATGTAGAAGGATCAAAGCTGATCGCTCAGGCCATCGCTGCGGCATTACAAAAGGGTGGATTCGGCGGTGTAGCAGGTTCAACGGGCACTGGTGGCGCCTTCGGTGGAACCTCGGGCGCTGCTGGGTCCACCAAGGCAACGGGCGGCGCATCGACAGGGACCGGTGGAACCTCGGGCGCTGGTGGGTCCACCAAAGCAACGGGCGGCGTGTCGACAGGGACCGGTGGAACCTCGGGCGTTGGTGGGTCCACCAAGGCAATGGGCGGTGCATCGACAGGGACCGGAGGCAGCCTCAGTTTCGGCGGCACCACGGGAACTGGCGCAATCTCCACAGGGATTGGAGGTGGTTTCAATGCCGTTGGTGGGGCGACTACCGGCGGCACGTCAATTGGAGCGAATGGCGGTTCTACTGTTGGTGGTCAAGCGGCTACCGGCGGCGCCAGCGCCGAAGTGGGGCAATCAGGAGGTGCCGGTGGAGTAGGTGGCTCGAACAACGCTACGTCAGTGGCAAGCACCGCGACGGGTGGGAATCCTGTGGGATCGAGTGAACCGACCGTGAACGAGCCTGCAAACCGAGGCGGCTGCGGCTGTCGCAGTATTGGTGGAGGTCCGGTTCATAGCCACGTGGTTCTGGTCACAATGATGCTGCTCACGACGCTGACACGGAGGCGAAGGAACGCGCCAGAGGTTCGGGACGTCCAATGTCGATAGGCGAACGAGGATCGCATCAGCGGCCTTGGATTCCGGATCCAAGCGAATCGCGAGACTACGCCAGACCGCAAGCGTCTTGGCTACACCTTATGGATAACCAGGGAGCCTGGCGAATTCAAACGCGGCGTTGCCGACAAGGCTCTCGCAGCCGGTAAGAAAGCGTCCAGACGATCACCAGTCCGACACAATCGCGCCACTCCGACCCCAGAAGAAAGGAAAACGCCCAATGACGCAGGTCCAACCAGTCAGGAGGCGTTAGCACTTCCTCGTGCTGATAGGTTTCCTTCGGGGGAATTTGAGGTATAGAAGATCGCGGCGCGCGTGCACGACCAATCGGTAGGGCAGGGATCGTTCGAGAATGAGAATCGGGATTGACCTAGTGGTCCCCCAAATGGTCCAAATGGTTGGGGGTGGGTCTGGCAGTCACCGAGGTCGAATCTCGAAGTACTAACCCTATTTCGAGATCCGAGTCTCAATACCCGTACCTCGCCAGGGACAGCGTCAGATCCCGCGTAGTTGCGCCCAGAATGCACACTGGTGATCAGTGGCGAAGCCCGTGATTGGCGCGACCACGTCAGGTGCCAACGACTGCACGGCGTCCGCGGTTCGGTCGTAGGGGAGCCAAATGGTTTGACCCTGTGGTGCGCCAGATTTGGCAAAGCTGGTGTAGTACTCGATCATGTGATCCGAGAGCTGAAGCTGCTCCGGGCTGAACCCGATGTCGTTGGTTGGCGAGCCGAAAAGGTATTGAACGTCGGAGCCGTGGTAGGCCCTCGGTGCATACGGCAGAGGTGCGCCAAAGACCATTTCCCAGAAGGAATTCGGAGCATTGGGATCATTGAACTCGTAGGCATAGACTTTGGTATAGGCCGCCGCGAGTCGATTGATGGTTCTCGTGTAGCAGGAGTTCTGTGAGTCCGTGTCCACAGCCGAGTACGCATAGGTCGCTGAACCATAGGCATCAATGTCGTACTGAGTCTGTACGGTTGACGCGTCATCACCGAACCGCAGCGCAAGAGTCTGCGCGTAGACTTCAGGCGTCAGCGGGGTGTTCATATACAACCAGAAGGGCATCATCACGTAGGGCATAGCTTCATCGTGCGTCGAGCCGCTAATGATGGGGACTCGATTGAACGCTCCGGCCGCAAGCGCTTCTTTGAGCTGCCGAGGCATCACGGAGCCGCCGGTGGCTGGACCCCAAATGAACTCCACAGGACCAAATTCGCTGCCAGCGGTTCCTACGAGATCTGCGACCGTGGCGTTGCGGAGGCACTTGACGGCACTCCGGCCCGTGCCGGTGCACCCAACGGCTTCAGCAAATCGCGCGCCAATTGCCTCTGCGTCAGACAATCTGAACGACTGTGCCGGCTCCTCGTAGCCCATCCAGTTCCAGTTTGTGGCCCAAAGACCACTGATCGAGATGGCGCGCTGGAACAACCCCGCAGACTTCGGAGATATCATATGCGCCCAAACCGAGTTGCCACCAGCAGAGACGCCGGCGATGGTCACGTTGGTGGGATCCCCGCCAAACTGAGCAATGTTCGCTTTGACCCAAGCGAGCGCCGCTTGCTGATCGAGCAACCCGAAGTTCCCCGAGTTGTCTCGCGATTCGGCGGTCAGAGCGGGGTGGGCCAAGAAACCGAGCGCGCCCAACCGGTAGTTGATCGTTACCACGATCACGTCTGCTCTTTGGACTAGCCAGCTCCCATTCTGCTCCACTCCTGAACCACTCGTGTATCCGCCGCCGTGGATCCAGACCATCACTGGCAACTTCTTCAAGGTTGGTTTGTTCGGCGTGGCAACGTTGAGAAACAGACAGTCCTCGTCTCCTCCGGGACTTGAAACACCTGCCGCTGTGTAAACCTGCTGCGGACAGACGTCCTTTGGCACGGAGGCGTCGCGCACACCTCGCCAAGTGGGAGCCGGCAGCGGCGCCTTCCAGCGGAGCGCGCCGCTTGGCGCCGCTGCGTAGGGAATGCCGAGAAACTGTCGGTACGTAGATTCGACATTTCCTCGAACGTACCCGGTCGCTACCTTAACCAATGAAGGATCATTGCTCCTTGAGTTCACTGGCGATTGTACCAAAGCGACGGTCTGGATAAGATCCCGCGGAACATCGTCATCGGCACAACCATTCAATGCCGTAGCGCTCATGACCGTCGCGAGAACGAACCCGCAATGCAATAGGTTTGAACCATGGTCGATAGGGGTGTGTGTCATCCGGTCTCCTTCTTGGGAGCCGCTGCAAAGGCCCGCGGATCTGTTGCGCTCAAAGATACCAAAGAATCTGCTGCGTGCGAATTGAAGTTTCGTGCAGCAAGTGTCCACAGAGCTCACTGTCCGTTGTCCACTCGGTGGACACTGAAGTGGACAACCAAGCGGACACGAGAACCGGGCGATGTAGTGAGAGTCCAGTGATAGATTGCCATTTCAGAACCGCATGGCTTCGCGCCGGTCCGGGTTGCCGTCGCGCGATGACACTTCGTTATGACGAATTCAATGAGTCGCGGTAAGCTCCCGGTGCGCGGTAATTGCTGTGAATTCGAATCTGGACCAATTGAGTCAAGGCGCTGCCCGTGTTATGGGGCGCCTGGTGGGTGGTTCGTGGCAAGTCCTACACGTTTCAGGTTAGGATTGCGGGCGTTATCCACAGTTCCTACGACGCCTTGCGCCGATCTTGCGGCTGCTGCCATTCACGCACGCAGCGCTCTCGCAAATCACAGTTGCGTGTCGACTTTCGGTCATTGGGACAATTGGCGCCACTCTGCAGCAGGCTTAGTTCACTGAAGGCGCGCCCAAACCTTCCGATCCACAGAAGGTGATTCAGCCGGGGCCGTCGTGTCGGCCCCAAGCCTTGCAGCGCCGCAATCCGCGGCGCAGAATACACCGGCGGTTCCACCAGTAGCGCCGGTACCACCGGTAGCGCTGCCTCCTATCGCACCGCCGCCCGTGGCGCTGCCTCCCGTTGCAATGGTTCTACCGGTCGCAATTAGTACGGCGGGGCAACGGCGCTGGGGCACCGGAATCCTCCACGCTCACCTCGAGGGCTCTCGAAGGCGAGTCATGAGCTGGAGCAGCCAGTCTCGAGTCGTCTCAATCTGCGCAGGATCCTGAGCATCGAGTGCCGCGCGGAAGGCAACGATGGCCTGAGCCAGACTCTGTCTCACTTGGCCAACGAGTTCAACGTGGAGGGCATCGGCGCGGGCCAACGCTGTCAGGTTGGGAAGTGCATCACGCGGATGGAACTTGAGGCGCCTGAAGCGTTCGCGTGTCTGCGCGATCTCAGCCTTGGTCAGACTTCCGGTGGAACGCTCGATGACAACATTTTTGAGTGAACCTGTTGCATTGACGATAGCATCGACCTCGAGCACACCGTTCATGTCATAGGTGAATCTGAGATCTACGGACTCTTCTCCTGCCGCCGCCGGTGGGACCCCTGGGATCGAGAACGCACCGATCAGCTCGTTGTCGCGGCAGAGCGCGTGTTCACCTTGGTACACCTCCACCTTGATGACACGCTGACCATCCTCGACCGTGCAGAACGTCCGCACGCGACTTGCTGGCAAAACGGTGCCCCTCTCGAGGACAGGTGCGAATACGCCGGTGACGTACGCAGCTCCGACCGAATTCTGTACGGCGATCCCCAGCGAGAAGGGCGAGACGTCGGTCACCACCATGTCAGCCACGGCAAGATCGTTGGCTTTGAGCGACGCCTGGACGGCTGCGCCCAACGCTATGGCTTCGTCCGGTGGCAATCGGCGCAATGGCAACCGTCCGAAAACCTCGGCCGCCAAACGTGCGACACAGGGCATTCGTGTTGCGCCGCCCACCAGGAGCACTTCGTCGATGGTGGCGGCACTGGCCCTTGCGTCACGCAAGGCTCGTTGAATCGGCGCCCTCATTCGCTCGACTAGCGCTTCGAAGCGCGACTCGACCTCCCGCCGCGTGAGCCTGGTCGACCACTCGGGCACCTTTGACGACGACGGCAGCGCTGCCATGCCCAGTGACGTCTCATCGGCCTGTGATAGGCGACACTTGGCCAATTCGCAAGTATGACGCAGTCGCGCCGCCAATACCAGGTCAGCCTCGAGGTGCAAGCCAGTAGTCTGCTCGAATTCGCTGCTGACCCTTTCGACGATGGCGGTCACGAAGTCCTCACCCCCGAGGCGTGTGTCGCCCGCTGAGGCTTGAATCTCAATGACCCCTTCCATGATCTCGAGCACGGTCACGTCGAAGGTGCCACCGCCCAAATCGAGCACGATTGCTCGCAGTTCACGAGCCGATGCGTGCAGACCATATGCCAGGGCCGCGGCGGTGGGTTCGTTGATGATGCGCTCCACCTTGAGCCCTGCCAAGTTGCAGGCATCTTGCGTGGCTCGGCGTTGTCGATCTCCAAAATAGGCCGGCACAGTTACCACCGCCTCCTCGATTGGGCTGCACAATGCCGACTCCACGTCGGCTTTGATCCCTTCGAGGACCAGTGCCGACAATTCCGTCGGCGTAAGCACCTTGTTGCCCAGCTGGTACATACGATCCGTCCCCATGTCGCGTTTGAAGGCGAGGGCCGAGCGTTCAGGTTCGGTCTGCGCAAGAGCACGCGCCGCAGCGCCTACCAGCACGCGCCCAGCAGAATCGACATGCACGGCACTGGGCGTGAGCAGTTCTCCTACACAATTCGGGATCACTTGCGGGCCGTCGGGGCGCATGACCGCAGCAAGAGAAAAGGTCGTTCCAAGATCGATTCCAACCACCAAATTGCGCGTCATGGTCACCTGGTGCTACTGCGCGGTTTTGAGTCGCAGGCGGAGCCGACGTACCCGAGAAACGCTTCGAGGGGCCTACCGAGTTCTGGGGTAGCTTGCGAGGACAATTGCGCCGACCGAAGGAACTCGTCGAGTTCTCGGGGCGATGCTCTGCACTCACCGCTCTGAATCTTGTTCCAAACTGCCGTGGTGCGGGCAGCTAGCGCAAAATACCCGAGGCGCTGCGCCGCTTCCGCCAATCCGGCGGGATCGACGGTCACGTTAGGTGGGTCTGCAAATTCCTGGGGAGCATTTCGATTGGCGCCAAATTCTGCCTTGGCGCCCTGCGCAAGTTCTTGCCGTGATTTCGCCTGCGAGGACCAGCTACTAGGAGCCGACATACAGTGCCCGAGAAGATTCAACACTGCAGCGACACCAAGTGCAAACGTCACTGAGAACCACGTGGGAGGTTTGCGGTAAGGGTGAATTCGCTCAAGCGGTAGCAAAAGCTGGGGAAGGTGGGGTCGAGCAAACGCATATAGCGCCGGCGCGTAGTGGGCGAATAGCTCGAGTTTGCGCCGCGACATCCTGTTTTCGTGTTTGGCAAGGTCAACAGTCAGTGCCTCGCTGTCATCGTTCACAACTGCCGATGCCAGAGACTGGCG
This sequence comes from uncultured Polyangiaceae bacterium, assembly GCA_964454965.1. GTDB lineage: Bacteria > Myxococcota_A > Polyangia > Polyangiales > Polyangiaceae > FEN-1139. Next base: position 44,168 of record CAYVXY010000021.1, read on the forward strand.
CAACCTCGGCGACAGGCAGCGCCTGAGGCTGCGCAGCTCGCGAGCAAGCTGCCAGCGAGCGGCGACGTGTCCCAGCAGATCCTTCGAATCGGCACGAAGCGCTTGCCAATCGTCGAACGCGTTGAGCAGCGCAGTCGCTGCAGCGTGTCTGCCCATCTCGTTACAGCGCAGCACGACGTCTAGACAGAAGACAGGGTGCGGTCGTGCTTCCTGTTCGACAGTGCTCGACTCATAGATGCTCGTTAGTAGCTCGGCCGCTTCTGGGGCATCGCCTCGCTGCCAATAGTGTCGAACTAGAGCAATGCGCGTCCGTTCATCCATTGAATGGCGCGCTCGTTCGAGCATGTGCTCGTCCACGTCTGCGGGTGATCCTTCGAGCAGCAACCACAGCGCGCGCTGACTACCTGAGCCGACTGCATGCTTGAGCATGTCGACGACGGCGCTTGAGCTTGCAGTTGATTCGAGTCGCTCGATGAGCCACTGAATCGACTCGATGGCTGCCGTATTCGAGAGTAGCAGTTCGCTGCCGCGAGTCATCAGTTCGTCCGCCGAGGCATTCTCGCCCGGCAGGGCGGATTCGAGGGGGGAGGCTGCTGCAGGGCTCTGCGAGTTGGAAGTGGTCCCTTCGACGGATTTCGACGTGGCCAAGGGAACCCGTGGTCGCATGGCATGCTCTTCAGGGAGCGACTTCTGCGCAACCTCCAGGAGAAGCTCATAGGCCGCGCGCACGCGCACAAAGCCCTCTGGATCCCGCTCTGGTGGATGCTGCCGCACTGCCTTCAGGTAGGTGCGCTTAAGGTCAGTAGCCGACGGCAGCGACGTGAGCCCCAATTGCGAGAGTGCAGTCGATACGTCCATCCGAAAATCAGCCAATTACCCTACCACGCCTCGTGTCTCCGCGGCAAAGGCAAAGGCACGTCGACTTGGATCTGTTCCAGCAGACTATCCATTCGTTTTAGAAGCCGAGTGAGCCGGGAATTCCCACGTCGGTGCGCGATCCTGGAGGGTACGAAATATCTTGCGGATATGCGCCGATTGAGCATCGGTGAAGTATTTCTTCAGAATCCCTACGCCCTACCACGCCTCCGATGATTCACTTGGCTTTTTCACGCATGCCCACGCTTGCCACTCGGATTGGGACTTATAATGTAGAGACACACGTTCCAGCGGCAGATCCTCGAACTCGTATGTCAAGATGAGATGATCGATGCATGGTACTTCCTTGCCGCCTGGTGTGTTTAGTAGGACCCATTTCTTGGCAAATAGGTTTGGCGGAACCGCGAAGGGGCCGGCAAGAAGATGGCTGTCCGGAAAGAGCGCGACGTGTTCCGCAGCATCTACGGTATCGCGGGTGTGTTCGGCCTGCATTGCAGCCACGGAGCTCAGTGCGGCGAGTCCGCCCACGGCCTTTGCAGGCTGACTCCTACTGGTCGTTGCGACGACCATGCCAGCAATGGCGACGACTCCAAGCGCAGTATCTCGATTTCTTGCATTGATCTGGTTACGCTGCAAAGTCGCATCGTACCAGGCGCGAATGTCGTCTCCCCAGGGAATGCGGACGAATTGGTTGTTGCCTTGGCCGGCAAAATCCAAACTGACGCGCTTGATTCGACGCCAGTCTGCCGAGTCGTTCTCGAATGTGAGCTCCAGAACGCCAAAGCTCGGGCTCGAAAGGTCAGTCAGTTCCTCGCCACTGATGCGAAGACCGGATCGAGTGACTTGCTGTGTGGATACGCGTCCTTGTTCGTCGATTGGATAGGCAGGTTGCTCGTTGTGTATAGTTGCACAGCCGGCAACGAACCAGCACGCAGCGGCGCCAATGAGAAAATGTTCCATGGCCCAGCTCTTCATGACTTCGCCTCTTGAGACCCAACGTCCGTTGCACATTGGAGCCACTTAGCATGAAGTGTGCCAGTGGGATGCGCTGGGCAACGCATGAGTCAATTCCTGCACTGGAGCGCCAGGATCGTCCGCGAGGCCTGAAGCGCCATGGCACATTATCCCGCGACAATGCCTCCGAGTGTGGCAAGACAGCCACGCTTCTGTCGATGGTCTGAAGCCTGTGGATTACGCAGCGCGTCCTTCGCGGTAGCTGAATCGCAGCCGCTTGGGTCCGGACGCGCCGAATGACGTGTGCAGTGAGACAGAAGACACTTTGCTCGGCAAAGGCCAGGAAGGCCAAAGGTCGTCGCCCCGAGAGGACGTCCCTCTAATCGCACAGGACTCGGATGTCCAGACACGCTTGACCACACTCCTAACCCAAGGCAAACGCAAGGCCGCAGCATCGAACGGTTTCACAAGCGTGTGGAGCACGCTACCGCCCTGACCGCGCCGCCAAGTTGGCAGTAGGTTTGTCACATTTCCACGACCGAGCACACAGGTATTGGGTTTTCGATGCTGGTCCGCTATCATCCGAGCCATGGCGTTTCGTCTCTGTACAGACAACGAGCCTGTCGTCCTGATCGAAGTGAGCGGCGCGATGTCTGATGCGGAGCTCAGCGATATGTGCACCAGGGTCACCCATGAACTACGCACTCAAGAGATGCGTCATGCCCGCGCGGCTGTCGTTCTCGATTTCACCTACGCTGACACCATCGCGCCTCACCAACGCAGGATGATCGGTCAGTGGCGTCTAGAGGTACGAGAGCTCACACGGCACGTGTGCGTCGGCATGGCCATGGTCGTCAGAACGCCCCTCGTGCGAGGTGTGCTGACGGCGATCGGGTGGTTTAGTCCCGAGCCAGTTCCAGTCGTGTACCTGAGCACGTTCGAGGAAGCGATTGATTGGGCCATTTCCGCTTGCACGCGGGCTGGGATCCGTGTGCCCCCGCGAGTCTTGCGGCGTGTGAGGGCGATCGGTTGGATGAGGGATCCCGCGCCAAGTGCGATCGTATCGGCTTCGCGCGCCGCTACGGACAGCGATTCACCGAAACCTCAGCAAGCGCGAACAAATCGATGAATCGAGCTCCGCGTGAATGTGTGTCACTTGATCGATTCAGAGTCAGTCGACCAAGAAGTACTTGACGGAGATGCTTTCCGTGGTCGCGTAGCCCTTGCCGACGATGATCCGATCCATCAGCCACGCATACTGCGGTGCCGCCGTGAGGAACTTGACCTGAGTGTCACTGACCTTGCCGTTGACCATGATACCGTTAATCTCGACGGAAATGAGGGCTTGGTCTGTGGTCGTGATCTTGGCCAGTACGTGCAGTTCGGTAACACCGTCAGCACGAATCGTGCTGTAATCCACACCTTCCATCGTGCCCTGTAGGCGGCCGCGCAGGATACCCTTGAAGGCAACATCGACGCGCACACCGGCCGGTGTTGGACCGTATACGATAAGATTCGTGACATCGGCGTCGAGCACTGCCACGTGGCTGTGCGACAGGGGGGCGCTTTCGGCGCTTGGCGGTGCTGCAGCAACCGAACCGATCGGGCCGCCCACGAAAATGGCAGTGACTAGAGCGAAATTGAACAACATTCTCGACTTCATGGCCTAAAATCCTCGTGCTGTTTGTGCTGGGGCGTCGTAACGGGCGCTCGGTGCGACCGACTGAGCCTCTCACAAATGTACCGTGTGCGGAACCACGGAAATCTTCACTGCCGTCAGCTCGGTAGCGCTGAGCCCCAGATGAGCATACACTTTTCCAAGTACACAGTCAGATGACCTGTAGATCTTGGACCGATCCACAAGTGCTACTGCGCGCGGAAATCCGTTTCAGCGCGTGGCGCTGTGACGTCGGAGGCATGTCGCTGGGTGCTTGAGGGAGCGAGGCGCCTATTCGTCATCCCTCCTTTCTGGGTTCGTTGGGCGCACGCAATATCGGCCCCAAAGGTTGCGTGAGTCGACATCCAATAGGGGTGCAGGGTGACTTTGATGCAGGGATTTCGCGCTGTGGGGCACGGGGACCACCGCGCTTGGTAGCGCTTTTGGCGGGCAAAGAGACTCCGCGCTAGGCTATTCGCCGCGGCTACCACGGTAGGTCGCGACGGATGGACGCATGGCAAGAAATTCTTGGCTTCTGATAACGCTGATCGGCAGTTGGGCCTGTGGGGGACAGGTCGCGGGTGCTGGCGTGGAGCCGAACGGCATCGGCGGGAACACTAACACTGCGGCCGCGTCCGGCGGTATGGGCGTCATGCCCACCGGTGGCGCCCACACTGCCATGGGCGGCAGTCCAGCCGTCACCGTTCCAGTCGACCGGGTCGAGTTTCCCAAGCGGCTGGCGCGAGCCTTCTGCGAAGGCATCGCTCATTGTTGCATCGACGGGGGGTTTCCGACGAACACGGCTGCGTGCGAGGCGACGATGGCAACGGCCATCAATGATGCGTTCATGGTCGAGTACTCCAGCCCCTACATTGCCTACGATGCAGTCGCGGCTGGCGCCTGCGTCAACGCGTTCCGCTTCGCTGCCAGCGACTGCTACAACCCCAACGCGGGCAACGACGTCGACGCGATCTGCAACCAGGCATTTCTTGGCGAAGAGGGGCTCGGTGCCAAGTGTGCGCAGCGCGCGGAGTGCACCCAGTATGAGGAGCCAGTGGATTGCGTAATGGGCGTATGCACGATATCGCCTTCGACGCTAGGCTCTCCCAGCGCGGTGCATGCCACGCTCGGTCAAGCTTGTGGCCAAACCTGCCAATCCTCTGGCGATGGGTCCATGGGCTGTTCAGGTTCGGTCAGCATGGCTGGCACTACGTCGTCAGCGAGCTGCTGGGTCGATGATGGCTTGGTTTGCGGCACAAACGGTAGGTGCGAACCGGTTCCAAGTTTGGGACAGTCTTGCGCCTCGGCCTATTACTGTATGCCGGGAGCATACTGCAACGGTGCGATCTGTATGCCCCAAATCACGACCGGGTCTTGTGCTGGAAGCGCCTATTCCGCCTGTTCGAGTATTTCCGCGTATTGCGAGATGAATACCCTGCAATGCACGCCGAAGAAGCCCGACGGCGCCGTTTGTGGCTCGAGCGAGGATTGTATCGGTGGCCAATGCGAAGCGGGGCGCTGTCGCGTCTGGTCGCTCGCCAATGCGTCGACTTGCGCTGGACTGATGAACTGAGACTTGCCCAAATTCAATGCTGGTTTGAGGCAATTGTTGCGTGTCGGCCCAGGTTGGGCGTATGTGCTCATTCCATGAAGTCTCGACGTGCCGTCATCACTCGCTCGGGGGGACCAGAGGTCCTCGCTATCGTCGAACAGGAGCTTTTAGCTCCTTCGGGCGACATGCTGCAATTGCGGGTCCTGGCGTCTGGGGTTGCCTATGGCGACGTCATGAAACGCTTGGGGCTCAACCCGGGGATGCCGAAGCTGCCCTACACACCCGGCTATGATCTGGTAGGTGAAGTGGTCGCTGTCGGCGATGCCGTGCAACGTTTCAAGATCGGCGATCGCGTCGCGGGATTTGTGCTGAACGGTGCCAACGCCGACTACGTAAACTTCTCTGAACGACTATTCGTTGCGCTACCGCCGAACTGCGATCCCACCGAGGCGTTATGCTTGGTGCTCAATTACGTCACTGCCGATCAGATGCTCCACCGCGCGGCGCGGATTCAGCCTGGTCAGCGCATTTTGGTGCATGGCGCTGCCGGCGGGGCTGGAACCGCGCTGCTTGAGTTGGGCAGGCTCGAGCAGCTGGAAATGTATGGGACGGCCTCGAAGGCAAAACACGAGATTGTCACCCGTTTTGGCGCAACCCCGATCGATTACAGAAGCGAGGACTTCGTAAGACGAATCCTTGACCTGACGGGCGACGGGGTCGACGCCGTCTTCGATCCAATCGGCGGCAAGCACCTCGCAGAGTCACATCGGGTCTTGCGAAACGGCGGCACCCTCGTTGCCTTTGGCATATCGTCGGCTGTTGCGAGCGGCATGTCGACCGTGTTGACCACCTTCTTACGCCTCGGGCTCTACAAGGTGATTCCGGATGGCAAGGCCTGCAAATTCTACGGCATTCACGATCAGCAACTCATCCAAGAGGACCTCACGAAGCTCCTTTTGCTACTCGACCAAGGCAAGCTCAAGCCGATTGTCGCCGCCAAACTACCGTTGTCGCAGATTGTCCAAGCGCATCAGCTGATGGACACAGCCGGCGTTGCTGGGAAGGTCGTGTTGGTGCCTGGCGATTGAAGCGGGCCGACGCTCGTTTACCGCGCCGGCCCCTGGCACTTCTGCCACGGCCTCCAGCTGGACTCATGAGTGGTCGATCTTGGCAAGCGCAGCTGTCGTGCCTGTCCTCGAGTGCTCGATCGTTGCGCACGTTAGACTAATTGCACTTCGGGAATTGCACACCCGAGTCGACATCCTGATCTTGGGTATTGCCAACAGTGAAGGTGATGCTGCGACCGGCAATGTCCTTGGCGCTGCAAGACTGGCCTTTTACGTTATTGGCAAAGTGCCACGCACCGTAGCTTGTGCGCGAACCGGTTTGACTGCCACAAGTCACTGACGCTATCGGCAAGATCTCGTTTTCGATGAAGAACTCGTTGTCGTTTCCGGCCTTGAGCCGCACGATGACATTGCCCGTCACAGGACAGGGCACGTACTTCCAGGCAGCCTGATTCTTCAGCGCTGGATCGCCTTGCACTCCGGCCGCGTTGGTGGCCGCTTGACTCAAGTCGAGATGCCCGCTCGGATTGGCCTTGCATGGCGCATTGCTGTCGTTCGGGCACTCATCGACGATCGTGATGATGGCACTACCGATCTGCACGCAGGCGCCGCATCGATTGCTGGTGTTGAAGTCACTCGAGCTGTTGCCAGGGATCGCCGCAAAATACGCACCGTTGTAGATGTTCTTGATCTGATTGTTGCTTCCCTTGTACCCGCATGCCGTGGTGGCGTTGGGCAACGTGTAGTAGGTGTAGGTCGGGCTGGCTGGGTTCGAGAAGGCCGAGAACGAGCAAGACGTCGCCGTTGCGCCGCCAGTAGCTGCGCCGCCAGTAGCTGCGCCGCCAGTAGCTGCGCCGCCAGTAGCTGCGCCACCGGTGGCGACATTTCCTCCGGTTGGCATCGCTCCGCCGGTGGCTTTGCCGCCCGCGGCCACATTTCCTCCGGTTGGCATCACGCCGCCGGTGGCTTTGCCGCCCGCAGCGACGCTGCCCCCAGTCGTTGTGGTTCCACCGTTGGCCTTGCCGCCCGCGGCAACGGTGCCTCCATTCGTGCTCGTTCCGCCATTGGCTTTGCCGCCCGCAGTGACGGTGCCTCCGGAAGAGGTCGTTCCGC
>CAYVXY010000021.1:51486-80007 GCA_964454965.1 uncultured Polyangiaceae bacterium
CAGCATTCTGCGTTCCGCCAGCATTCTGCGTTCCGCCAGCATTCTGCGTTCCGCCAGCATTCTGCGTTCCGCCCGAACCTTGGAGGCCACCTGCGCTCTGCGCGCCGCCTTGGGTCGAGGTTCCACCGGCACCCGGATTGCTTGACGCCGTAGAGCCCCCGTTGGTCGCGGCGGTGCTGCCGCCGACGGACGGACTCGTGCCGTCGTTACCCGAACAGGCGCCCGCCGCGATGCCCAAAACCAATACGCCCAAGACGTGCCCTGAGAAGGTTTTCATAGCACTACGACTCCAATTCCGAACCCAGTGGCCTGAGTACGTCAAAATGGCTCACGCAAGTCAGTCGCACGCAGTAAGCAAGCTCTGTGGTTTAGGCCTTCCGCGAAGTGACGAGGCATTGCGCCACCAAGCAAAAATTCCGCCCTAGATGCCAGGCTTGCACTGAACTCCTGAGCTGAGTGACCGCAAGCGAGAGCTCCGACTCGCCGCGCGTCAACCGTTGCCACCACAGATAGGCAGCAAGGTACGTTTGGCATGGCCAGGGCGCCCGCGAGAATTGTTCCATTGCTTCGACATGCGCTGCGATGCTGCGCGACCGAGAGTTTCATTCCCGTGACCAGGGGCCCCAGTACGGCAGTTTTGCGATCTGCTGGTCAGCGGACCCCAAATCTTCGCTGCGGTATGTCCGCGCGGCGAGTGCTACGTTCAATCGGCACGGGAAGCGGCCAGTCCCGAAAGCCAAGAGGAGTCTCGCATGCGCACCAAGTACGTCGCCGGTGTAAGTCTAGTTCTACTGTGGGGTTGTCAGAACGACGGCGGTACCATTCTGGGACCCCCTGCGAACACCAATACGGGTGGGACTACAACAAGCTCAACAAGCATGAGCGGAGGCTCGAGCAACGCGAGCGGAGGGACATCCAACGCAAGCGGAGGCTTGACCACAGCATCCGGAGGCTCGGCAGTCGGCGGAACCAGTTCCTCCACCGGTGGTAACGCGACCGGTGGCAAAGCCACCGGTGGAAGCAGCGCCACGGGAGGAGCCTCAGGAGGTAACACCACGGGCGTAGGTGGGGCGAGCACGTCTGCAGGTGGCAAGGCGACTACCGGTGGTGCAACGAGCACAGGCGGCAAAGCGACTACCGGCGGTGCAACGAGCACGGGTGGCAAAGCGACCAGCGGCGGTACAACGAGCAGCGGCGGTGTAACGAGCACGGGCGGCAAAGCGACCAGCGGCGGTACAACGAGCACGGGCGGATCCTCGACGACAGGCCCGGTCGTAGCGTCCCAATGCGGCATCCCCGCCGCGGGCGCGACAGGCGTGGCCAAACCATCCGGGACGGCTGGTGGTATCAAAGTAATCGATTGGGCAGGTTTCAAGAGCGCCATCTCTTACACTTTCGATGACTCCAACTCCTCGCAGATCAGCAACTATCAGGCGCTTAAGGACACTGGCGGTCGTTTCACGTTCTACATGCAGACCGCCAAATCAGATGCAAGCAATGCAATTTGGGGGACGGCCCTCAAGGATGGTCATGAGCTTGGCAATCACACTGCGAGCCATGGTACCAGCCAATCGGATGCCCAAACCGCGCAGACTTTCATTCAATCGAAGTTCGGCGTTACGGCTTATGCGTTCGCCGCACCGAATGGCGATGCTGCCACCAAGTCCTTCTCGAGCATGTTCCTCACCAACCGGAGCGTCGCCGGTGGCACGATTGGGCCCGGTGATACTTCGAGTCTCTCGTGGTTGCCTTCGGACATCGCAACCACCAGCAATTTGGCTCCCACTGCAGGCAAGTGGAGAACCATCTGCATCCACGGTTTCACCGGCGGTAGTGACGGCGCGTACCAACCGATTGCGCTCAGCTCATTTACCACAGCCGCGAAGGCGGCCGTGAGCGGTGGTTCATGGGTTGACACCGTAACCAATATCGCCGCCTATCAAGTCGGTCAAAATGCACTCAAGGCTGGTGGCGCCAAGATCACTTGGTCCTTGCCGACGGTCTTTCCGACCGGCAAGTGCGTACGAATTACCACTAGTGGCGGCACGGTGAAGCAGAAGGGCACCGAGGTGCCCTGGGATGATCACGGCTACTACGAGATCTCCCTCGACGCGAAGGAAGTGACCGTGGAATAGCGCGCAGCGGCAGCTCGAGACATAGCCGAGTCGTGACGATGAAGGTCACCTGGCTTGGTCGAGGACGTTCAACTCCCGTGTCAGCATCGAGCGGCGCGGGAGTTGGCGTTGGGATGGTTTGGCGTGCTGTGATTGGTCGCCCGGGGGGACGCATCCCGAGGAGTGTTTTGCGCCCCGCTGGCCTGGTCAGGCGGCCTCAGCTGTGTCGAAAGCCCCCGCACCATGGCCGATTCACGCGCAACCAGCTATTGCATCGCTCGCCATTGCGAGCATGTTCCACCGACTCTCAACCATTGGCGCCTGAAAGGGCCCCCGATGACGCTATTTCGTCCCTGCATCGATCTTCACCAAGGCCTGGTCAAGCAAATCGTCGGCGGCTCGCTCGACGCCAAGGATGCGCCCACCACAAACTTCGTTTCTGACCAGGATGCTGCCTGGTTTGCGCAACGCTATCGCGACGATGGTCTCCTCGGTGGACACGTCATCATGCTCGGCCCGGGCAACGAGCGAGCGGCCCAGGCCGCGCTTGCCACGTGGCCTGGCGGACTGCAGGTGGGAGGTGGCATCACTGCAACGAACGGAGCAACGTGGATTGACTGTGGTGCCGACAAGGTAATTGTCACAAGTTACCTATTTACCAACCAGTTGGTCGACATGGATAGAGTGAAAGCCATGGCTGATGCGGTCGGCAGGGAGCGTCTAGTGATCGACTTGAGTTGCCGCCGCACGGCGCACGGTTTCTTCGTAGCTACCGATCGGTGGCAGACCATTACCGATACCCCGATTGACGCGGAGACGCTCGGCACGCTCGCCGAGTATTGCGCCGAGTACCTCGTGCATGCGGCGGATGTTGAGGGAAAATGTCGCGGCATTGACCAGGATCTGGTCCGAATCCTTGGAGAGTGCTCGCCAATTGGCTGCACCTATGCAGGTGGAGCCAAGTCATTCGAAGAGCTTGCATTGGTGGAAGCGCTGAGCCGCGGCAGGGTCGATCTTACGTTTGGCAGTGCACTCGATATCTTCGGCGGTAAACTCGTACGATATGATGATTGCGTTCGCTGGAACGACCAGCACACTCGACCGAACGCGAGCTGAGCCGCGACGTCTACGGTTCAAGTAGCCCCTTGCGTGAATGAAAGCGCTCCCGCCAAACGGCCAGCTCTCGATCACTGTAGGCGCGACCTTCCCATCCGCCACTGGGGTCGCGCTGCTGCGCGGCCGCCGCGGCTGCCCTCCGCCTCTCGCCGTAAGGCCGCCGGACTGGATCGCATTCGTCCTGGGGTCTTTGCCGCGCCGCCAGAACCACAAGAATTAGCCACTAAACTCGACTATTTGTCCCTGACCCAAGGTCAGATTTCCCGCCAGGTGCAAATTTGGGTAGGATCCCCACCCCTCCGGAGGATCTGGGGGTGTCTCGCGATTCGGGCGGGCGCCACCGCCGAGTCGTCATCCCCATGCCCGACGAACCATCACCCATTCCGAAACGCCTCGCGGAATTCGAGGTAATTCGTCGCTTGGGTGTGGGTGGCATGGCCGAGGTGTTCTTGGCCAAGAAGCGTGGCGCCGAAGGGACGTACAAGCTTCTGGTCGTAAAACGCATTCTGCCGCAATACGGCGAGTCATCGCGGTTCAAGACGATGTTCGCTGAAGAGGCAATGCTGGCGACGCGCTTGAACCACCCGAACATCGTGCAGGTGTACGAGTTTCAAGACTACGGTGAGCACGGGCAGTTGCTTAGCATGGAGTATGTGGAGGGACCGGATCTGCGCAAGGTGATGCGGGCAGCGCGGACGAAACGCACGCGCTTGCCGCCCTACGTTGCAGGCTACGTCGCGGGTGAGGTGGCCAAGGGTTTGCACTACGCCCATGATCGCAAAGACGAGCGCGGCAATCCGATGGAGATCGTTCACCGCGACGTCTCACCACAGAATATCCTGGTCAGCTTCGAGGGCTCGGTCAAAATCGCGGATTTTGGCATCGCTTCTGCCAACCTGTTTCGGGAAGAACCAGGGATCCTCAAGGGCAAAACCGGCTACATGTCGCCGGAGCAAGCCCGCGGCGAAAAGGTGGATCGGCGCACCGACATCTACTCGCTAGGCGTGGTGTTTCACGAGATGCTCACCGGGCGGGCCATCCATGGTGCAGCCGAAGGCAATGAGTTGCTTGAGGCCGTGCGGGCGGGCCAAGTCGAGCCGCCCAGCATGTTTGCGCGTGACGTGCCGCGCGAACTCGAGACGATCGTGATGAAGGCGCTTTCACGTCAAGCCGACGACCGCTTCGCAACGGCCCGGGATTTTGCAGCGGCGATGACGCGAGCGCTGTTTCAATCGCAACAGCCGATCGACGGTCATACGCTCGAAGCCGTGCTTGAGCAAATTGTCAGTCGCGAGCACACCTCACCCGGGTTCGTAGCTCCACTCGATGCCGTGTCGCTCGCCGACGACGCGTCTCGCTCGGCAGCCATGCAGACTGGCGACTCTGTGCGGGAAGGCATGCGCGAATCGGCGGTGCCCGACGAGGCCGTGCCGGCGCAATTGCCGTTGCAGCGGTCGCGGCGGACGCGTCAGGGTCAGGAGGTGCGCCACGTTGCCATTGTCTCGCTACAGTTGCATGGCACTGAGCAACTCTCCGAGGCTGCGGGCGCCAATGACGCGGCGCGGTTCATCGAGCAGCTTCAGCAGACACTTGGTGAGATCGCATTCAAGCGCGGAGCTCGGCTGACGTGGAATCGCGAGCGCGCAGTCATGGGTGATCACCTGCTGCCCTCGGGCGGAGCCATGGCGATTGTGGGCTTGATGGCAAATCCTGCGCGGGCCGCGGCCGACGCCGCTTGGTTGGCGGTCGACATCCACGAGGCGATCCAAGGTGCGTGTGATGACGCGCCCGTCGAATTGCAGGCGAGTATCGGCATCGTGCGCGGTATTGCTACCGGCAAGCGCGACCGTGCCGGGCATCTCGTTAATCACGCGGTCGAGGAGCCCGCGCCGGAGCTGGCGCGCATGCTCGGACAGCAGGCTCCTGCCGGTGGGACTTGGGTTGCCGGTGGGCTGTATCGGCTGGTTCGCAGAGATTTTGTTTGGGCCGACGCGCCAACGATTGCCATCGAGAGTCCGCGCGACAAACAGATGCCAGACAATATGCGCATCTACTCGCTCGTGCGTTCATTGACGCGCGAAGAGAAGATGATCGAGGTCGAGCGAGGCACGAGTGATCTGGTTGGCCGCGACGTAGAACTGGCCGAACTCCAAGCGGCATTTCACCACGCCGTCAATCACAGCATGTCTGAAGGCCGTGCGACGGCGCGCGTGGTTGCCGGCGAGATGGGGATCGGCAAGACCGCATTGATCAGCGCGTTTTTGCAGGAGCTGCCGGATGAAGCCAAGGCTTTTCGTGCCGAGTTGACACCTGCGCGGCTCGAACTGCCCTATTCTGTGCTCGGTGAATGGCTGCGGGCAATCACCAATCTACACAATGAGTCCAACCTGGTCACAGTACGCGGGCGGCTGCTGGAGTTGGTGTCGCTGCCAGAGCTGGGCGCCGATGCGGAAGAAGTTCTCGACCGCGTGGCGGCACTGGTCACGGGCGGGTTGGCCTCGGCCGTCGATGAAGGTGATGCCGCACAGAATCGGCGCTACCTGACGACCGGGCTGCGTGCCTTTGTAGCGCGACAGGCATTGGACGGTCCCATCGTGCTCATCGTAGACAATCTACAATGGGCGGATCGTGCAAGCCTTGAAGCCTTGCAGGAACTCCTGCGTGCCGTCGATCCCTGGCCAGTTCTCTTCCTGCTGGTGACGCGCTCGGGGGAGCGACTCGTGCCATTCTTGGAAGGGTTGGTAAAGATCGAGCTCAAAGAGCTTAGCATCGAGCAGCAGGTGCAGTTGCTCAAAGCACGGGTTGGCGCAACGCTTGGCGTGGATGACATCTGCGCCGAGCTGTCGCCTAGGATTGGAGGCAATCCATTCTTCCTCTTGGAGATGGTCGACGCGCTCATCGAGCGCGGTACGCTCGAACTCAAGGAGACCGCAGATCACCAGATTCGGCTCGTCCGCTCCGAGAAGCAGGACGGCAAGAGCGCGCGATTGCCGTCGACACTTGAACAGTTGATCGGCGATCGCCTCGACGAACTCCCCGGAGAAGAGCAGCTGGTCATCGAATGGTTGGCGGTTGCGGGTGGCGCCTGCAAGGTGGCAGATCTTCGGGAAATACTCGGGCCGCAAGTCGACGATGCGACGACGCGGCTTTGTGCGCGAGGCTTGTGCGATCTACGTGGCGACGCGGTCGACGTGCGTCACCCGGTAGCAAGAGACGTAGCCTACGCTTCGATCGATCCAGCTGCTCGGGTGGCAATGCACCGCACAGTCGGTCAGCACTTGGCCAAGACGCCATTCGCACGCGGGCTCACCGCCGCCATCGTTGCCCATCATCTCGAGATTGGGCGTGAGCGCCTCTCAGCCGCAGACCACTACCTCGAAGCGGCACGTACGGCCAATCAGAGCTATCAACTCCGCTTAGCCAAGCGCTACTTCCGGCGCGTAGTGCGCATCTTGCCCGAGGACGATCCGCGTTGTTTCGAGGCTCACGAGGCGCTCGAGGCGATCTGTCGTGTGCAGGGCCAGTGGCGAGAACGAAAAACTCACCTTAGCCAGATGCGCATCTTGGCCAAGAAGGCTGGAAAGTCACGTTGGGTAGCTGCGGCGTTGATGCGGACGGCGCGTTTCGACGTGGATTCCGGACGGCTAGCGCGGGCGCTCACGGCAGCCCAGCGCGCAGAGACGATTGCGCACGCTTCGTCGCTCTTCCTCGACGAGGTGCAGGCGCAAGCGCTCGTTGGGGAGATCCTACGCGATCTCGGGGACATGCAAGGTGCGCTCGCGGCCGTGGATCGCGCCCTCGAAAGCGCGACGAACAACGTCGTGTCCGCCAGACAACGCGCCGATGTGTTGCGGGCAAAAGGGACGCTACTGCGGCGCGTGGGGCGTGTGCAGGAGGCGATTGCTGCACTGGCCGAAGCCATTGCCATCTTTCGGCGTGCTGGCGCCCGGCGCATGGAGGCGCAAGCCAAGAACTCATTGGCATTTACCTTGTTCGTATTAGGCCGCTTCGAGGACGCCATCTCGCTTGGACTCGATGCGGTAAGGATCGATCTGGCTATCGGTGGGCGCCTTCAGATCGCCAAGACGCTGAGCAACATCGGTCAGGCCTATGCATCACTGGGCGATTCAGATCGGGGCCTGGCCTACCTCAAGCGCGCACGCAAGGCGCATGATAGCTATGGCGACCACGATGCCAAGGCCGATACCTTGCTATGTACGGCAGAGATCTACATCGAAGCCGGGGATATGAACCAGGCGGAGTTGCTCGTCCAGGAGGCCTCGAGCATCAATGCCGCCACTGGAAGCGCGTACGACACCGCACACGAGAAGATCGTCCGCGCTCAATTGGCAAAAGTCGCTGGGGACGCCGCTTCGGCGGTCATGTTTGCCTTCGATGCTCGCCAGGTGGCGGAAGCTCAAGCCTACGTGGCTTTTCATTTTCATGCGATGGCCATCGAAGCTGCTTCACGTGTGGACATCGGTGAACATCATACGGGGATCCTCTTGGCTACGACAGCCATGGGAGCCATGGAAACCATACAGGGTTCGGAATACGGTCTTGCCACGCGCGCGCTCTGTTGCGAAGCATTGCGGCGTGCGGGTTCACCACAGGCAGAAGACATGCTGCGGCGCGCGGCGGTCTGGGTGAAGCAGCTTGCAACGACCATTCGTGACGATGAACTGCGCACACGCTTTCTTGCGCGTCGACCTGCCGTGGCGCTACTGGTATTGGAGACCGATTCGAATCGACCGTCTTCACCCGCGCTTGGGAATCGCTAGGTCGTCACCAGGAACTTCGCCAGGATTTTGCGCGAGCCGAAACCGGGGAACTTGGCCACGACGGCGAGCGAGCTTCCGCCGAACTCCACGCGTTCGACGCGTCCGCGCCCAAAACGCGCGTGTTCAACGACTTGGCCTGCCCGGAAGGTTGGGGTTGCCTCAGCGAAGGCAAGATCGTCGAAGACCGTGCGATCGACTACGGACTCCCCGCTGCGGGGCAGCTGGTTTGGCGCCGGTCGTGGCCCCTGCGGTCGTGCGTCCTCGACGGGCGCTGGGGCGTATTCCTTTCGCTGGTCGTATTCGTCCGCGTTGGTGCGACCTATGTCCGAGTAAACATCCCAGCGTTCGGTTCGTGCCGGCGATGACGATGAAAATCTGCCGGGGCTCGATTGGACGTCGGTGCATTCCTCGGGAATATCCAGCAGAAACGGGCTCTGAGCCAGGTAGCGCGTCTGCCCGAAAATGGTGCGTTGCGTGCTGTGGGTGATAAATAGGTGATTTCGTGCGCGTGTGATGGCGACGTAGGCGAGACGTCGTTCGTCATCCTCGTCTTCGGGTCCGCCACCATCGACGCGCGTGTAGGGGAAGATCCCGTCTTCCATGCCGGTCAAGATGACGGAGTCGAACTCCAGTCCCTTGGCGGCATGCACCGTCATCAGGCTCACTTTGGGGACGTCCTTCATCGTATCGGTGGCCGTGACCAGACTCACGCGTTCGAGATAGGCGAGCAGCGTCGGGGTCTCCCCGGCGACCTCGGCATCGTTCTCGTATTCCTGGATCGACCCCAGGAACTCCTCCACGTTGCCGAGGCGTGCATCCCCCTCGGCATTGTCCTGCTCCGCGAGCATCGCACGGTAGCCGGATTCATCGACGACGTGGCGCGCCAGCTCGTGCGGCGTGAGTGTGGCAGTGTGAGCGCGCCAACCTTCGACTAGATCGAAGAAGGCTTGGAGCTTCTTTCTTGCACTCGTACCAAGGCTGTCATCGCGCAGTAGGTCGCTGATGCTGTCGTACAGGCTCGAGCCGCGACGCGATGCCAGCTCCGTCCAAATGTCGACGGTGCGCTTGCCGATCCCACGCGCGGGCGTATTGACGATGCGGAGCAGATCGGCGTCGCTGCGCGGATTGTCGATGAGCCGCAGGTAACCGATTACGTCCTTGACCTCGGCACGGTCGAAGAAGCGCATCCCGCCAACGACTTGGTAGGGGATGTTCTCGGCGCGCATTGCTTCTTCGAGTACACGCGATTGAGCATGGACTCGATAGAATATGGCAATCGAACTGGCATCCGTCCCAGCATTGAGACGACTGCGCGCGGCGCGTACGACGTAGGCGGCCTCGTCACGTTCGTCGACGACGGCTCGAACCAAGAGTTTCGAACCGAGACCTTGAGCCGTCCAGAGGCACTTGGGCTCACGTGAAGCAGCGGGCTCGATCACCGCCAGAGCGGCTCGAACGATGTTGGCCGACGAGCGATAATTCTGCTCGAGTTTGACCACCATGGCATCGGGAAAGTCCCGACGAAAACCGCGGATGATGCGCACGTCTGCGCCGCGCCAACGGTAGATCGACTGGTCGTCGTCACCGACGACGCAAAGGCCGCGCGTTCGTTCGCTCAGCGCGCGGACCAGGCGGTACTGCACCGCATTGGTGTCCTGGAATTCGTCGACCAACACGTGATCGAAGGTGCTGCGTAGCTCCTCGCCCGCCAGTGAATTGCGGCTTTCCGCGATACGCATCACGTACAGTAGCAAGTCCTCAAAATCGACAGCATTGGCCGCCAAGAGGGCCTTCTGGTAGCGACGGTAAAGGTCGAGCATCTTCTCGTCGAAGCTGCGGGACTTCTCCACGTCGTTGGGTAGTTGGCCTTCTTGCTTTTTGCCGTGGATCTTCGACAATACGAGTTTTGGCGGCAATTCTCTGTCGCTCTCGCCCAGCTCGCGGAGGATTCGGGTGATGACGGCTTTCTGATCGGATTCGTCGTAAATGGCGAAATTGCGTTCGAGGCCCACCTCGGTGTGGAATCGCCGCAGGATCTTGGCACAAGTCGAATGAAAGGTACCAACCCAGAGGTCGCGCACGAAAGTATCCCCCGTGACCTCCTCGAGCCGGTCGCGCATTTCCTTGGCGGCCTTATTGGTGAAGGTGACGGCCAAGATGCGGTAAGGAGCGACGCCGTTGGCAAGCAGGTTCGCGATTCGGTAGGTAATCGTACGGGTTTTGCCACTGCCCGCTCCGGCAAACACGAGTAGCGGCCCCTGGATGTGGGCGACCGCCTGCTGCTGTGGCTCGTTCAGTTCATGTTCGGTCATCGGCCAGCCGGAGCTTTAGCGCCCCAAAGCGAGCGCGTCGAGGCGAGTGTGACGTGCAACGATTGCATCGCCGCCCACGGCGAAAAGCCCCTCGGATCGAGGGGGGGCACCGGCTTCTGCGCGAAAGCTATCCAAATACCTTGAGTTTTGCTAGATCACGAGATGTGAACGATCGAGACTCGGCCGAATCGCGGATGAACAAGCGATGGTTCGATCCGTTGTTCGAGCCGATTCTTTCGCTTCTCGATGGGCTCGGATCGGTCGTGTTGCTGACCTTTCGTACGTTGTGGTGGTCGATTCGACCGCCCTATCGATGGTTGCAGCTGCTTCGGGCGATGGAATTCGTCGGGGCAGAGTCCGTGTTCATCGTTTCGTTGACGGGGCTCTTTAGTGGAATGGTCTTGGCGCTACAAATGGTTTACGCCTTGCGGCAATTCAGCGCCGAGAGCACCGTCGGTGCCATTGTTGCGATCGCGCTGATGCGCGAGATGAGCCCCGTGTTTGCGGCCCTTATGGTTACGGCCCGCGCTGGCAGCGCTATGGCGGCGGAGCTCGGCAACATGCGCATTACCGAACAGATCGATGCACTCACTACCATGGGCCTGAGCCCGGTCCAGTACTTACTCTCGCCGCGCATGATTGCGGCTGTGTTGATGCTACCGCTGCTATGCGTGCTTTACACCAGTGTCGGAATGATTGGCTGCTGGATCATTGCCGTGCAAATGCTGGGCGTAGATCCTGGGATTTTCATCGCTAACATCGAGAAACTCGTAGTTCTGGATGATTTCATGATGGGCATGATAAAGTCTGCCGTCTTTGGCTTTCTGATCTCGATCATCTCATGTCACCAAGGGTTCTATGCCTCAGGGGGTGCCCGAGGCGTAGGGGTAGCCACCACGCGTGCTGTCGTGCAGAGTGCCGTCACGATGCTGATTGCTAACTACATCATCACGAGCCTACTGACGGCGACATGAGACGTTGGGAGACCCCGCTCGGACCAAGCGGTCTTGTCGTTGGTCTCGCAACGCTCGGGTGTCACCCAGAGCCGCCCGCGATTCCACCGCAGGTCAATCAACGTTTGGGGTCGGTTAGCGTCGTTGCCGCGGCTCCCGCTGCTTCTGTGCATGGCCTGCGCGGGCCACGCCTACTGCCGCTTCTGGATCGGATCGAGCCGAGCTATGTTCACATCGAACACCCGGGGACAGCGGAGCTCATCGTCGACGGGTTCCGCCTGGTTGTGCGCGCTAACGGCAGTTTCGAACTCGCGCTCGGGATTCTTCCGGTGGCTCGCAGCCTAAAGGTCATCGCGTTGCCCGCGCGGCTGGGTAGCAAGGTGTTATTCGAGCTTTCCACCCCCGAGGATTGCTGGTTGATGCAGGCGGATGGGTTCACTGGCGCGCTCGCGTCCGTTGGCAAACTCGACGTACCCATTGCTGCCGTTACTCCGGGGTTCGAAGCTATCTACGCGACGATCGCCAGCACGGGGCAGGTCATTGCGATCGATCCAATTCAGGGTCGTGCTGCTGAAGCGACACTACTGCCGCCCGCACCAGAGTATGGCCCCGTAGCCATTGTGGATGATTGGTTTGGGGCCTACGTCGATCCGCTGCGTGGCCTGATGACCAGCCACGATGCAGGACTCCATTGGCGGCCCGCAGCCGAAAGCGCAGCGAGTGTCGAGCGTGCTCCTAGCCGAATGCTGGACACTGGTTCAATAGTCCACGGGCTCTACGCTGGCGCGGGTGAACTCGTTATCGATCTGGGCAAGGAGCATCTGGTTGGGATCTCACGGCGAGGCGACCTGCGTCACTTGGACGAGTCAGAGCCACCGAAGTCCCGACCACGCAGCATTCACAGTTGGGTGCAGCGCTGGAAGATGAATGAGCTCGGTGGTTGGCCCATCGAACTAGCCGTAACGCGCGGCGCACTGTTAGACGGGGACGTGGCAGCGGTCGTTTCTCATGGACTCCTGGCACAAGTCCGTTTGCGCGACGGAACCATCCAAAGCATGGACCCGGTGGCGATAGCGCCGGACAGAACCTGTCAAGCGCTGCAAGCCGAGTCCGAGATCTACTTTCATTGTCAGGGCTTCGCGGCGACGAGCCTTCACCGCTGGAGCGCAGCCGGCGGTCTCGAGCGTTTGGGCGAGTTGGTTGGGCAACGCGATGTGGTTTCGGTGTCGAGCGCAGGGGTTATGCTGCGGGGAGCATGCGGCGCACGTGGAGGGACACCAGTGGGTAGCTTCTGTCGGCTGCGAGGCAGTCAAGCGCCGGATTCGATACAGCTTGTGCAAGCGACGGGGCGGGAACGTCTCGTTGGACTTGATGCGGCGACCATCGCGGTCTTATCACCGCCGAGTCGTACTCGGAATGGACGCATCGCCTACCTAGGTCGAGAGCATTCCGAGGTGAGCCTCGTGCTGCCGAAGGATTGCTCGAAACAGCAGCGAAGCATCTTGCTCGACGGATTCTGGCTAGAACGACCGAGCCTTCGTCAGGGTGCCATCTCGACCTGGGTGACCTTGGGTGACGAGCTGCTCGGCGTTCAGATCGCAGCTACGGGCGAAGTGACCTTGGGCGAGGTCGTGTCGGGGGCTTCGCGTGCCGTGATCAGCGAGCATCGGGTGATTTTACCCGATGGCTCGGGCTTTGCGCGTGAATCCATCGATGGTGGGTTGACCTATTTGCGACCGTATCTGCCAATCCCAGTGGCAAGCACCTTGGGCGCAATCAGTCGGACCAGTCAACGCTATGGTTGCAGTCGCGTCGGCTGTCAGTTGGGTGACTGGCTGCGCGTTGGCTGGTCCGCTCCCGGTCGCACGGCGAAGAACGCGGCCCTCGAGTTCGTGACCTCGCCGGACTCACTCGGCGTAGCGCGTCACCTGCGTCGTGTCCCGCGCTTGCGTTGCGAAGTCGAGCAAGGTCAAGTGTCGCCGCCACGCGACCCAGCCGAGGTGCCAAGAACACGCACCGCGAGCGGTCGCAGTGAGTCAACTGAATTGCTCGAATCGACAGCGTTCTATCCGTTCTATGCCGCTTCAGCCCCACCGCTCCCCGCGTCTTTGGTCGGTTTTAGCCGCGGTTGGCTCGACGAGCGTATTGCCTTGCACGGCTACGCACGCGCGCCGCTGCGAAGCAAGAAGATGAACAATTGGAAGGTAGACATTCGCATCTTCGATCCCCTGCATCGTGACTCGATATGGTCCGTCGCTGGGGTTGGCATCGAGTTTGAGTCGATCGAGGCTGCGGCGCGCGCCTTTGCCGATCCCCGCTACGGCGAAGACGCGACGAACTGGTCGGTCGTGTTGGATCCCGACGGCGACGGTGCACTGTTGTCGACCAACGATGGCGGCAAAGTGAGAGCCTTCTTGCTCGAACCAGGAGCACCCATCTTGGAATTGAGCGAGTTAGTCGACCGCGCGCCGCGGCGCATCAGCGACATCGCACGACTCTCGGACGGTTGGTACCTGCTCGGGACGGAACCGGGACCCCGATTGGTGGTCGTATCTGCGGGTCAATCGCGCGTCGTCAGTGACTTCGATCCGCGTTCGCGGCTGCGCGCAGCCCGTCTACGTATGGTCAAAAACAGGGACAATACGCGCGTAGGTTACCTTGCGTTGAGCGCGCGCCTGCGTGCCGCGGATGTACAGTGGTTTGTCTATCCAATCAACGCAGCTACGGGTAACATCGAGCAGCCGATCGTGGTCCCGCTCGACCGCGGGATCCGCGCTTGCGACGCTGACGAAGATGGCTGGCTCTTTGAGACGAGCATGGATATCGTTGCCGATGTCGAGCTCACGTCTACTGGGCAGGACTTGGCAGGGCGTACTCAAGGCCTTCTGTTGTTGACAGAGGCAGGGCTCTGCATCGATCGTCTACTTTTCACCGGCATCGCCCCGCGCGCAGGCAAGACATCTCTGCTGCGGCAACGAGAGCCATCCAAAATCCGAGGCCGTCACGTGGACGAAGCCGGCAGAATGCGTCAAGTGAGCTGCAATATCGCGGAATCTGGGGCGAAGTGAGGGCAGGGTGGGCGCTCGGCGTCACCGCGCATGTTTTGGTCCTGACAGCAGACCAATGGGCGTTCCTCTGAGCTTTTTGGGCCAGTGCGGCGTGGCTACGGGCGAATGGCAATCCAGAAAGCAGGCCTCCTTGCTTGGCCGAGGTACGACTGCGACGGTTGGCCTGTCGACTGGACTCTTGACGTGAATGACTAGCGTACCATAACTGAACCAGCGATAGACATCCTGGGTGGGGGTGACGACTGCGGTGGATCCACATGACGACCAAAGTGACAATCCTTGCGACCTCGCTAATCATCGCCTGCGCGCAAGGGGTCGAAGCGACACCACTTGCCGTCTATCCTGATTCAATGCAGCGACGCGCCGCCAACGATTGGGCGCTTTGTCTTGATCCGGCTGGAGTCGAGCGAAGATCAGAAGCGAACTACGCTCTCAATGCATTGCGGTGGTCGGCCATAGTCCCGATGAATCTGGATCAGTTATTCCTTCCGTGGGGAAGCGAAGACCACGTCCTATCATTCCACTTCGACTACGCTTCCGCGCTCACTTCGGTGGAGATATCAGCGGCCGACACATTGACCTTGCCGTCTCTTGCGTACCAAGCAGTTGCTGCAGCGCTGACCACCCCCGGCGAAATTGAGTCTGAACTCACACCCCTATCCGGCGATGAGGCGGCTCGGGCGTTGAGGCGAGCCTGGAAAAGGGCAACGACGCAGACGCCGAGTCTCGAAGTGCTGGCGATTCTGACCGCTCATTGGGCACACGAAACCGCAGCCGGGGCCGCCATGTTCAACCACAACTTTGGCGGGATCAAAGGCAGGGGTCCGGATGGGTTCAACTTCATCAAGGGGTCGCGCGAAGGTTTCGGAGCTCGGACGCGAGTGGTGCGGGGTCGATTTCGCGCCTACATTAACGCCGCCTCGGGGGCAGATGACTATCTCTCTCTCTTGTTGAGGAGGTACACGTTGGCGATTGAAGCGGCAGAGCGCGGCGATGTGACCGAGTTCGTTGGGGCGCTTCACGATGGAAAGTACTTCACGGGCAGTGTGGAAGATTATACGCGGGCAATCTGCAAGCGACGCATTGCTGCCCGTGAATGGGCGGTTGCGGCGCTGGGGAGGATTCGCCCAACTGACTTGCCGAATCCTACCGCGCCGGCGGAACTGACCGAGTATGTGCAGTTCGGAGCGGCGTTGCCTCAGCAGGATCGATGCGCCGATGCTCTTCGATAGGCTCAGGTCTCCTCAAGGCTACCACGGTCCTTCTCCGGCACTACCGAATCAGGTGTAGGGCGGGAATACAACGGTTGGTTTCAGTCTAATAGTGTGTTTCCACTAGCCGAGGTACCATTCGAAGCGCGGCCAAAGCCGAACATCCTCGGTCGCTACTTGGATTGAAATGGGCAGGAGCCGCCTACGGTACTCCACATAGTTGACGCCCTCGAGCCTGTCGCGCGCGAGCCAATGGGACTTGTTGCCTTCTGCCATTGCCGGAGCGAAGATTGGTACACCAGGGTACGTTGCTGGCCTTTGCACCTCAATCTTAGCCGCGAGGCAGACCAGGGAGTTGACCATGATTGATATTGAACGAGACCAACAGGGATACCGCATCTCAACGGAGGTTAGCGCCATCGACGTCGACGCCGTTCATGCGTACCTATGCCGTTCCTATTGGGCAAAAGGGATCCCGCGTGAAGTCGTTGCCAGGTCGATCAACCAATCCCTATGTTTTGGTCTCTTCCATCATGATGTTCAAGTTGGTTTTGCGCGAGTAGTCACAGACTGTGCAGTATTTGCCTACCTCGCCGATGTATACGTGCTTGAAGAACATCGAGGTCGCGGTCTATCGAAGTGGTTGATGCGAGAAGTGATTGCGCATCCAGATCTCCAGGGTCTTCGCCGATTCGTCCTCGCGACGCGAGACGCTCATGGTCTGTACGCGACGTTTGGTTTCAAGGCGTTGGCGCAGCCCGAGATCTTCATGGAGATCCATCGCCCTGGACGCTACACATCGGCGCCTGAAATTTCGTGATACCCACAGTGCTCGATGAATCACGGATGGGCAAGTAGCCTCGGAATCTGGGTCGGCGCCCCCATGCTGATCCAGTTTGCAGCTGTGCTGTTCGTCACCCTTCCGAGTGGATTCGGCTCTCGAGCACCCCGCCGTCGACTGTTAACGCAAGCAGGTGGCTCGGCTCGGCGTGAAGGCTGACGAAAGGGGACTGCCAAGCTGGATTGTGCCACTGGCAGACACAGGGCCCAGAAGGGGAGGGCATGTTGTGGAGCCGCCCAATGCTTGCCAACCAGATCTGTGACGATACGTCGATGGCAACAGCGGACATGTCGGGGCAGCCAGGAACGACGGCGGAAGTAGGTCCATTGCTGTCGTAACTGACGATGGTTCCGGTGCTGCCGACGGCAACGGCAAGTTCTTGACCGCGGCGGCTCGCACAAGCGACGAGCGCTCTCGTATCTGGTACGGGCAGACTGGTTACGCGCATGTCCAATGGGTAATGGATGCCGGCCCAAGCACGTCCGCCATGGTCACGTCCGGTGATGAGCCACCTAGTTTCGTCGATGCGCGTCAAAGCGGAGAGAAGGCTCACCTCGCGTAGTTCGAGTGAGCGGATCCAGTGACGACCGATGCGCGTGCAAATGAGCGGGGAACGTCCGGGGGCCTCGGCAATTGCCACGGCCAGATCGTCCAGATCGCCGTCGATATCGAGGAAATCGAGCGCTTCATCGCGTCCGTCGGTTAGGACCGTCGTGCCTTCACGGGCGACTTGGGCGATCCGCGCTCCGCTGGCCAAGACGAGCCAGGTGGTTGGGCCATGGCGTTTCACCTGCAATGGGCGACGACCTTCTAGCACTTTTGGTTCGGGCAGTTGGCTCCAACCCGAACCGTCGAAATACTCGAGCCCTTCGGTCGTTGCGGCGAGGCAATGACCGTCGGCATTCCAGGCTGCTCCCAAGATCAGGCGGTCGTCTCCGGGGGGATGTCGCACGATCCAGTTGCTTTCGACGCGCACACTGCTCGAACGCACCGACTTGATACTCTCCAGCCAACGGTCACTGAGTTGTACAGTGTTCGGCTGATCGACGAGCCAGGGCAGAATCGTTGATGCGAATTGTCTGGCGTTGTGGGGTCGCAGTTCTGCTTCGAAGGCGGTTGCATTGGCCAACGCTTGGTCAATGGCGAAAATGGCTGCTCCATTGCTGCGCAGTTCGGGGCAGAGGCTCTTGGCGTCGGCTAGGCTGCGGCGCGCAAAAGAGCGGAATTCCTTGTAGGCATCGGGGGCGGACTCGGAAAGGAAGTAGTCCTCTCCAGTCAACACGAAATACGTAATTGCGGCGAGAGCGAACACGTCCGTCTGTGGGCCAATGTTGCCGCGATCCGCCAACATCTGTTCCGGCGCGGTGTAGCCAGGGGTTCCAACGGCAATGGCGCCGAAGGTGGCCGAAAGCCCCATGGACCGCGCAAAACCGAAATCCGCAATTTTGTGGATCTCGGAGTCGCCACTGCCGCAGCATAAGACGTTGGTTGGCTTCAGATCGCGGTGCAGGACACCGACAGCATGGATCTCGTCAAGTCCGCGAGCCATCGCGTCGAGGGCACGTCCCGCGCGTGCGCGATCGAAGGCGAATGCCGTGTGCTTGACCGAATACCTGATGCGATCTTCGAGCAACGTACCTTCGTTGCCGCCGTCCACGAATTCCGTTGCCAACCACGGGAGTCGCAATGGGTACCCGCCATAATTCGTTTCCATCGTTCCCGTGTCGATGAAGCGTACGACGTTTGGGCAACGTGGGATCCGCTCGTTGAGGCGTCCGAGGGCCACTGCCTCTTTCTGGACGAAGAGTACACCGACGCTACTGCTCGTTTGCGCAATCTGAGGCAGAATGATTTTGATGGCGACGGGGAGCTGACCGTAAGGTGTGATGCGCATCGCGTAGTAGGCGCGAGCGGTCGCACCTTGTCCCAGCAGACGCGTGATTCGATAGCCGACGTCTGGATGGACGTCGGAAGGGATCGTCCTTCCGAGGAACGTGTCCGAGCGATGGGGGAATCGGTCAGGCTGTGGCATCGACCTATTGGCAGCGAATATACTAGTGCCGGTCGCCAGAAGTTGCACTACCGGTTGTGTTACAAGCGAGCGGTAGTTCTGTCGAAGCTTGGTTCAGCTGTTATTGCACAGTGAGGTTGGCTCTCAATTGCGACACCGGGTGTTACTTCTTAGCGGCCGTCTGCCCGAGTTCGATCGAGCGCAGCGTTGCTGCCTGGACCGCACTAATGAAAGAGTGACGGACGGCGCCTGCCTCCAATGCTGACAGACCAGCAATAGTAGTACCACCGGGGCTCGTGACGTTGTCACGAAGCTGTGCCGGGTGTAGCTCTGACTCGAGCACCATTTTTGCAGTACCGAATACTGTTTGTGCGGCAAGCAGTTGAGCCACTTTGCGCGGCAAACCCATGCGCACGCCGCCGTCGGCGAGGGCCTCGATAGCTAACAATACGTACGCGGGGCCGCTACCGGAAAGCCCCGTCACGGCATCGAGCATCGCTTCCTCTACTTCGACGACCTGGCCGATGGATTCGAACAGAAAACGGGCCATTTCCATGTCTTCGGGCTTGGTGCGCGAGCCCTTGGCAATGGCCGTGACCGATGCCAATGCGACGGCGGGTGTATTGGGCATAGTGCGCACGACGCGCGCTGTGGGGGGCAGGGCCTGTTCGATTGCCTTGGTCGTGATGCCCGCGGCTATCGAAATGAACAGGCGAGTAGCAGCCACGGTCGGTCCAACCTCGTCGAACACACGGAATAGAATCTGTGGCTTTACTGCCAGGATGACGACATCGCATTGCGCGACCAACGCGCGATTGCCCTGGACGGCAGCGACGCCGTAATCCTCGGCCAATTCGTTTAGCCGGTCGATTGCAGCATCCGTCGCGCATAGCGCACTGGCACTGAGTTTGCCGCTCGTGACAAGACCGCGAACGATGGCGGCTCCCATGTTGCCGACTCCCAGGACTCCGATGCGGATTGGTTGTTTCGAATCGGACACTCTCGGTAGGGGCTGTAGCGAGTCGGTCATTCTCGGGAGCGGCTGTAGCGAGTCGGTCATTTTCGTCAAGGAATGTACCAGTTCGAGTCGTCGTGCCAAGAGAAGAGACCACGATCCCTGCGGAAACCGGTCCATTCACGGCGAATTCACCGCTTCTAGCGGTCGGCTGGCGCGGTGAGCACTACTGGATTGCCAATAGCTTCCCGAGTTCACCCGCGTCGCGGCACCAGAGTACCCCTGGCGGCAGCGTTACCGTGGGTTCGCGCGAGAACCAAATAGGGGTCATGCCGGCGCCCATAGCCCCCAGCACATCGGCCTCGAACGAATCACCGACATGAATGACGTCGGCCGCAAGGCAGCCCAGGCGTTCGGCCATTCTGGTGAACACGCGCGGATCGGGTTTCTCGATCCCTTCGACACCAGAATCGACGACGGTATTCACAAATGGGCCGAATGCCGACTCTTCGACGAGTTCTTTGGCGCGCCCTTCGGAATTCGTCAATACGCCAATCCGCGTTCCACGTTCGGAAAGCCTCTGCACCAAGTCAAGCATGCCCGGGACGGGGCGGCGCCAAAGGTTCTTCTGTGGTTGCTCTGACCAGAGGAAGCGCACAAATTCGTCCATGGGGGCAGCACCGACCGCAACGCGCTTTTCGAGTGAACTGAATTCCACGCGCGTCAAGAGGTCGCGGATGAACGCGCCCCAGGCGTCAAAACCTACCTTGCCGTTGGCTTTGGCAGCATCATAGGCCTTCCAGGCCAGATCCTGCTCGGTGCGCACGAGCGACTGATCGAGCCAGTAACCACAGCGGATTGCTTGTTCTTGGAGCAGCGCTTCATCGAATTCGACGAGGGTTTGACCGAGATCAAAGCTTACGGCTAGATGATGCATGTGGGACCGAGATTCAACTAGAACCAGTGCTTAAGGCGTTCGAAGAGCGAGCTAGCGTCACTCGACACCGGCTGCCCGAGCTCAAGGGAAAGCGCCTCGACCAAGGCTTTAGCGCGAGGACTGAGTTGGCGTGGGACTTCGATCGAGACTTCGACCAACTGATCGCCTCGTCCCGTGCGCAACCGGTGCGGTAGGCCCTTTCCGCGCATTTTCAGCCGCGCCCCGGGCTGAGTGCCGGCGGGAATCCGCAACTTTGCCATTCCGTCCAAGGTTGGGATCTCGATCTCTGCGCCGAGAGCTGCTTGCGTGAAGCTGATACTCGTCTCGCAGAGCAAATCGTCGTCGCAGCGGCGGAAGAATTCGTGGGGTTCGACCGTGACTTCCACGATGAGATCCCCTGCTGGACGATCGGCAGAGGGTCGACTACCTTCGCCGCGCAGCTGCTGTGTCGTGCCCGATTCGATGCCTGCTGGGATGTGGATGCTGCGCTGGCGCTTGACACCGAGCAGACCTGCTCCGCGACAGGTCGTGCAGTCACGCGTGGAACGTTTGCCCGTGCCGCGACAATGCGGGCAACTCCGTTCAATCGGCAGCGGCACGGCGCGGATCCGGCCACGCCCCTCGCAACTACCGCAGATAGACGTTTGCGCGCCGGGCTCACCCCCGACCCCGGAACAGCGCGAGCAGAGTTCTTGAACGTTGTACTCGATGGTGCGTTCGCAGCCACGGGCGGCATCCATGAAGGGCAGCGAAAGCTTCTGCCGAACATCCCCACTTTTCGCGAACTTTACCCCCATCTTTCCGAGCACATCGCCAAAGAGTCCGTCGAAGTTGACGAAATCACCCAGATTGATCTGCCCGATGTCGAATCCGTGCTGCCCCGCTCCAGAACCGAACCCACCTGGTCGAAAGGCTGCCTCGCCGAAGCGATCGTAGGCCGCGCGCTTCTGTGGATCCGAGAGGATCTGGTAGGCCGAGTTGAGATCTGCGAAGCGCTGCTGTGCCGTCGGATCGTCCTGGTTCCGGTCGGGGTGGTGTTGGGCCGCCAGGCGACGAAATGCACTCTTGATGTCCGATTCATCGGCACCACGAGCCACGCCGAGCACGTCGTAGGGGTTCTGCACGAGTCCGGCCGGACTAGCACGAATGCCGTTTCGGGCCATCCGTGTCGGGTCACAGCGGACTGTTACTGTTCAGTGATGTGATGATTTGATTAGGAAAATCATACTGGACAGCACGGCGACAAATCGCTTATTGATGTGAGGTCGAAGGCCGTTAGTGGCAGAGCTAATCCACCGTCCGACCCCGCTGAGCTTTCGACGGGATCCCAAGGTAGGCTCTTGGCTGAGCAGAGTGCGAAACGGCAGTAATCATGCTGCAACGGAATGCAACTTGCGCGCGAGTTGCATTT
Source organism: uncultured Polyangiaceae bacterium (assembly GCA_964454965.1). Classification (GTDB taxonomy): domain Bacteria; phylum Myxococcota_A; class Polyangia; order Polyangiales; family Polyangiaceae; genus FEN-1139. The sequence goes on from CAYVXY010000021.1 coordinate 73,197, forward strand.
GGGTTGCGCAGTTGGTCGGGTAGGGCATTCGTCCGTTGTGTTGCCATTGGATGCCGATGGCTGTCGGCCGATCGCTCTGGTTGGTGCGTCGTGGGGACTTCGCCGAGCGGCATCGACGGGTGCCGTCACTGCGACGACCAAGACAAGAGAGCCGTCCACTGAATGGAGTTGCAACCTTGGTTCGATACTGCAGGACGGTTGTTCGGCGTGGGCAAGCCGTTCCTCATGGCGACTGCGATCGGAGACCGGGTGCAGCGGCCCATCGGCTTGCCTCGCTATTCGGCTCACTGGCAGATGCGTTCCATTGAGTGCTAGAGGGCTCGCCGATGTTGCCTTCACTGAGTTCCCTCGCGGTGCTGGTGGGCGCCGCCTTCTGCGCGGGCGTAGTCGACGCGATAGGCGGTGGAGGTGGCCTGGTTACTGTGCCGGTGCTGCTGGCGCTGGGGCTCGAGCCGCACGCAGTCCTGGCGACCAACAAGGGTCAGGCGAGTTTTGGCGCTGCCAGTTCACTCGTCACCTACTTTCGGAGCGATGGGCTCGACCGAGCGCGGGTGCCGTGGGGTCTGGTTTCGGGTTTCGTGGGTTCCCTGGTGGGGGCCGATTTGGTGTCGTTGATTCCGTCTGAGCCGCTGCGGCCGATGGTGCTGATAATGTTGGCGGCTGCTGCTTGCGTGATGTTGCTGCGCGACCGCCTCATCCGTGCGCGAGGAGCGAGCTTGAATTGTGCCTGGGGTACAGGTGCTCTTGGGCTCGCATTGGGCGGTTATGACGGCTTCTTTGGCCCCGGTACGGGCACCCTTCTGATCGCGGCGTTCGTCCAGTTCTTTGGTGACAGTCCCACACGAGCCAGCGGCAATGCCAAGGTCATCAATTTCGCCTCGAATGTAGCGGCGCTGATTGTGTTTCAGCTGCACGGCAGCGTTTTGTGGGGAGTGGCACTGCCAATGGGGCTCGCCAATCTCGTGGGGGCCAATCTCGGGGCTCGAATGGTGCTACGCCACGGTGACCGTGTGGTGCGCGTCGTCGCCTTGGGGGTGGTGATAGCGGTGGCTGTTAAAGTACTGAGTGAGCTGGCTAGGTAAGCAGCGCGCTCGCTTGGGTCGCGAGAGGTCAGCTGGCGGAGCCTCATAGTTGGCCCCGGTTTGGCGCCTCGTGCCAAACTCGACACGAGTCACCCATGCGTCCAAGTAGAGCCCTCGCAGCTTGCACCGTCCTGTTCATGTTGGCGGGTTTCCTCACTAGTCGCGTTGGCTTGGCGTCAAACCCGTATCTCGAGGTACCGGTAGAAGCCGACATGCAGGCCTCGCCGGCCTATCGCTACGCCAATGGCTCTGACGAGGAAGTCCGTTCGTGGATTTCCGAACGAGAGCTCCCATTTGCAGAGGTCGAGGATCCCGTTGCCGGCGTGCGTCTACCGGGACGACTCACTGGGACTCTACACGGCGTTTGGGTCCATGGAACCGACGTTCGACACGTAGCCGAATCGCCCTACGAGATTCTAGATGGTCGCCTGGCGTTGGCGCTCGACGACTTCTGTCGAATTCTTGCCGAACACGACATCGTCGAACTCGTACATTTCACGATCTACCGACCGAACCTGGCCGCCACCCATTCGCTGACTCGGCATCCGGGTGCGCTAGCGATCGATCTTGGCGAACTCAAGCGGTCGGATGGGACCTGGTTGCGGGTCAAGCGCGACTTCGATGCCGCATTGGGAGCAAAAACCTGCGGCAGCGGTGCAACGCGACCCGATTCCGACGCAGGTCGCTTGCTGCAAAGTCTGGTCTGTGAAGCTCGCAGTCGTGGCGTCTTCCACTATGCGTTGACACCACATTTTGACGCGGCCCATGCCGATCACTTTCACTTGGAGATCAAACCGATCGTCAAGTGGTTTCTCTACAACTGACCTCCGGCAAGAAGGTGGCAACTTGGATGAAACCACAACCCTGAAGGGTTGTTTTCGTCCGTCGTGCGCCGCCAACAACTGGACCTCGGGCAAAGGGCTGACCCCGCAAGCGCAATATCGTGCCTTCTACACTTCTTACGCCAAAGGCGTGTCCTACACGCAGAAATGGCGGTGTCCGCTCGGACCCAGCTCTTGAAATCAGTCTTGCGTAATGGCGGCCCACCGCGGATACTCGGCTAAGTACGTTTTTCTGAGATTGGAGTATCGATGGCGCAAGGTGGATATCCCCCCGGGCAAGGTGGCCCACCCGGGCAACGTCAAGGACAGCGTGGCGGCACTGTGCCAATCCAAGAGTATTCGCCAGGGCAAGCCAATCCGCCCGCGCAAGCTAATCCGCCCGCGCAAGCCAATCCGCCCGCGCAAGCCAATCCGCCAGGATACGGCGGTCCGCCAGGATACGGCGGTTCGCCAGGATATGGCGGTCCGCCGGCGCAAGCCAACCCACCTGGATATGGCGGTCCGCCCGGATACGGTGGTCCACCAGGATACGGTGGTCCGCCTGGGCAAGGTCCCTATTCACCGCCGGTCCATCAGATCCCAGGTCCCGGGCAATACCCGAATCAACCAGGCGCGTTTCCGAAAGCGCCAAAGAAGAAGTCCTCATCAGGACTTGCAATAGGTTGTGGCGCCATGCTGTTGGTTGGCCTGATCGCGGCTGCAGGGGTGGCCTATGCTTATTGGCAACGCACCCAGGCCCTGACCGCCCAGCTCGTAGCTGCCGAGGCGGCTGCAGTTGCCGCCAGAAACGCCCAGCCAGTCGCCGTTGCTGAACCCGTGGGAGACTGCAAGAAGGCCTACGATTGCTGCGTGGCCATCACGGCGAAGGCAGCCAATGCGCAACTTGCTGCACAATGTGAGACATTTAAGCTCGCGGGGCGTGCGGAGCTAGAGTGCAAGGGTGCTCTTGACGGGTATCGCAAGGTGGCAACGACCCTCGGCTTATCCTGCGATTGAGCTCGAGGCGGCGCTCGTCGCGCGTGCGTGCGCGTTACCTTTCGAGGCTCAAGCAGTACTTGTTCTGCTCGCCGGAAGGTGGATCATGATTGAGACTGCTGGCGCGCGGGACTAGCGGGTAGGCTTGCTCGGCGATTCCAGGGGTCGCCTGGCCGCGAATTGGGACTCAAGGATTGAGATGTCACGCTGCAGCGCCTCGCGCTCTGCGCCATTGGCATTCTGGGCCTTGTTCTTCAATACCTGGATGTGCTGCTCGAGGCGGCGATTCAACATCGAGGCCCGACTCGAGCGGGCCTCGTAGGCTGCTTGAAGTTCGGGACTCGCGTGAACCGTCGGGGCCGAGCGCAGGTTTTCATTGGTTGGCAGCGGGGTCCGCGTCAGGATGTGCGGCAGTGATTTTGTGGGCTTGTCCGTCGCAACGGACGCCACTACGGCTGCGGTGGTTTGCGGCAGCGGGACCCTCATTGGTACAAGCATTGGTACCGATGCCGTGGGCCTCGCAATATCCTCGACGCGCGATCGCGGTGCCTGGCTTGCGTGAAAGCTGTTCGAGAACTCGACCGAGGTTGCTACCGGCTTGGACGTAGTCGGCACGTCGTTCGTGCGGCGTGCGAGCAGGATGGCGCCGACGACGACAACCCCGACCGCAATTACCACCGCGGCACGAAGCCCCTTCACTTCTTCTCCACGCTGTCGGCTTTGACGTAGCGTAGGCTTCCGTCGACGACGTACTTGCCGCGAACTACAACGGACAGATTGGGCGGAGGAGCGTTGGGTGGGGCGTCAGCAACCGCGGGGCCATCCACGTAGATGCAGGGAGCGCTGGGATCGTTGGACTCAGCGAGCTGCCAGGCCGAGCGCGAAGGAGGCGTACCCTTACATGGGCCGTTCCACCCGAGATAGACACCGCCCAACTGAACCGCGCTGTCCGCTGGTTGACGAAGCACTTCACTTACTGTTGACGGCGCATTGACTGCAACACCCGTGAGTGTAGCGGTAGTGGGGCTACTGGGTGCCACGGCGGGGGGAGGGGCATTGTTCGGCGTGGCCGAGCTCTGACAAGCAACGACGAACAGCGCAGACAGCCCTAGGGATCGATTAGCCATTAGTAGACCTCGATGGTGAAAGCATACCAAATGTTGGAGTAGTCGAGGTTCTGCACCTTGGCGAAGTTGGACTGATCGATAGTCGTTGTCAGTGGCACGGTATTGCTCATGGGTGATTCCGTGTAGACTCGATTGACGATCTTGCCGCGCATGTACGTGCGACTGCCGCCCGGTAGATCGCTGCGGAACAACTGCAAGCGTGGGTAGGCGGACTCCCCTGTCGGACCGTCGTAGAAATGGACGAGGACGATGTACGTACCAGTTTCATGTTGGGCCTTCAGTTCGTAGGATTCCTTGGGCACGTTGGTGTCGTAGGAATCACCTGACAGGACACCGTTCTGACTCACTGTTCCGTTGACGGGAACGGCGAAATCGCCGTTGGGTTCGTAGACGTAGAGATCCAGATCCGTCTTGGCCGTTTTGCCGTCGGGGACGCTGCCCCACGACAAGATGACCGAGAACGCGTTGACTGAACCTGTGCCAGGGGTGGTCGTCGATGAAGTGCTGCTATTGCGAAGATTGTTTAGGGCCGCGTACCAGGACTGCAGCGGTAAAAAGCCCGTCTCCTGGCGGTACTCATCCAGGGTTGTGGCCGTAAACCCCATCTTCGGGAAGAACAGCGCCAGGCCTGATGCAGCCGCCGCGATCCCCGATGCCGAGTTGCGGGCAACGACGCCAGAGCTGGTGAAAGCAGTCCCCGCGGCCCTTGCCGACGTACCAATAGCGCCGCTGACGGTCTCGAGTGCCGTCATGGCCGAGCGGAAATCTGCTTGGTCTTGCACGTGGAAACGCAAGACACTCGAACTGTCAAAGGCATAGCGCACTCCGGAGCGATTTTGGGACAGGTTGGCCGATAGCGCTTCCGCCATCTTGCCAAGTTCGTCATTGAAGCCCGAGATCTTCGAGAGATCGAGCAGCGCTTGTGTCGAGGTATCGATGCGCGTGTTGCTGGCGTTCGAGGCGCCGTAGTCATCGACAATGGCGCTACCAAGTTGCTGCGCGGTGAGTGCAGGCGTCGTCTGCAGACGAGCCAATATCTTGTCGTATGGATAGCCACTTCCTGGCTCGACCTCTTCCGAGCCGATCATCCAGTCCGACAGACCGCGCAGCGACATGCCGATTTCATGCATTCCCATCAGACAGGCATCGAAACCGACCAAGTCCGGGTGAACCCCAGAAGCCTTGATGCCGCTAACGATTTCATTGAGCTTCAGAAGGTCACTCGTACCGTCGATGAAACCACCCTGATAACCCATGCCATGATCCCAGAGAATCAATGCAAACTTCTTGGCGGGATAGTTTTCGGCGGCCCATTTCACGAAGTTGGTCAGCGACGCTGCTTCGCTCATGTTCGTTGCTGGCAAGGCTGTGGCGGTGGCCAAACTCGAAACTGTCTGGCGATCGGTGTCCTTGTTCACCAAGAAGCGGTAGGTTCCAGCTTGGTACTGGATCGGCACCGCGTTCGAGTATTTCTGCGAGAATTCGGCCTCGACCGCGATAGCTAGGCTATTCGAACTGCCGACGACCTCCATCTCATTGAGGTCGGTCCATCCCGAATCCGACAGGTTGTTGTTGCCGACGAGGTATATGGCGATCGTCCATTCCCTGGTTGGCGTCGTAGACGGCTTACACTTGCCGCTGGTGCAGGAGTAGCCCGTCGGACAAGGCGCGGCACAAGTCGTTCCGAGTTGGCAAGCAGCTCCCGTCGTGGCGGCAACACACTGCAGACCCAAGGTCGAACACTCCTCCTTGAGTACGGTATTGATTGGGCAACTGACGCGGGTTTGGCCGTCACAGCGTCCCGTGGCCGTCTCGGTACCGCAGCCCGTTGCAATGTTCGGCATGTAGCAGTCGGAAAAACCACCTACCGCTTTGCATTCATCCAATCCGCAGTCAAAAGTGAAGAGCTTGCCACCTTCACAGAAACGAAGGTTGTTTCCTGAGCAGGCACCGCTTTCGGTGACGCCAGTAGGACAGTTGCCTTGTGGAACACAGAGTGCGCCGCCATCGCTTGCAGCGGTGGGGTTGCAGGTTTGTCCGTAAGCAGCGCAGTCGATGGTGCGCTGCACGCCGACCATGCCTGTCTTATCACAGAAGTACATCTTGGCACCTGAGCAGGTGCCAAGGGCAGTGAGAGAGCCACAGCTCAGTGCGCGCGTGGTTTCTTGGCAGTTGGCGCTGCCATTGTCGACCTGGCACGTTGAACCAACGATGCTACAGTCGACGGTCGTAAGCACCGAGTTTAGGCAATAATTCAGAATATCGCCGCTGCATTGGCCCTGTGTCGTCACTGCTCCACAGTCTTGCGAAGCAGCGCCCGCGGCGCCAGGGGTGTTGGTCGCGCCCGCCGTGGACACTGAACCGCCAGTGGTTTCGGTTGCGCCCGCGATGCCGTCGGTTGCGCCGCCGGCGCCATCGGGAGCACCGCCAGTGGCTTCGGTAACGCCTCCGGTATCCGCACCGCCAACATTCGGCTGTCCACCTTTGCCCTTCGTACCACCTTGGCCTGATTCTTCCGTCTCCTTGACGTCAACGGTGCAGCCAAGCAGCGTCAGTAGGCATAAGCCCCACGCGAAGGTGGAGGATCGAAACTGAGAATGCATCACGGTGTGACTCCCGGTCTTGTGGGAGCGTTGGTCGAACGTCGGTGCGTGGTCGTGGCCACGGGGGCCGCTGCTTTGGTGCCACCGGCGCCCAGCAAGGCTGGGCTGAGCAGGCCGGGTCGTTTGGGCGGACGTGCGCTAGATGAGGCCGTCGCGGTGGCGGTCGGCGTAGCGGTGGCTAC
>CAYVXY010000021.1:80107-84311 GCA_964454965.1 uncultured Polyangiaceae bacterium
GGTGGGTGGCTTAGTTGTGGCTGCTGTAGCTACGGTGGGTGGCTTAGTTGTGGCTGCTGTAGCTACGGTGGGTGGCTTAGTTGTGGCTACGGTGGGCGGTTTGGTGGTGCCAACTAAGGCAGAGGTGGATCCCGTTGGTGGCTTGGTCGTGCTCGTAGCAGATGGCACGGAAGTAGCCGAGGGCGGATTGGCCGAGGCGGAGACGGACGCCTGTGAAGCGCTGGCCTCCGCATGACCCGTTGTGGCTGCAGCCGCCGCCAGTGCCTCGAGATTGGGTAGGGCGGGCAGCGGCGCTACGGCAGCAGCCGCAGACGCTGCGGTCGTCGAAGCGCTTTCAGTGCCAGAGCCACACGCGAGCAGAACTGCGCTCAGGCAAAGCGCGCAGCCCACGCGGCACGAACCAATTAGGTGGGAATTGGGCATACGGTTGGTTGAGTACTTCATGGGCAAGAGGACGAACACGCTGACGACATACGGCTGGGATTGAACCACATTCCGTGGCAGAGGCCCATTGCGGGAAGATTTCGCAACTCTTTGCGCATTTCGCGGCAATGGGCCAAAGGATCCTCCGGGGCTGGAAAATCTAGCCGCAGATGCCGCCGGAGCAGACGAGCGAACAGCAAGTGGCGCTGCTGGAGCAGGATTGACCCGACAGTAGACATACAGGTCCGCGAGTGGGCGCGCCGCCGGTTCCGCTGGCTCCGCCGGCCCCTGTGGAGGTTCCAGCTTTGCAGCCGAAATGCATCCCTAGGGAGGCGCTCGCGCCGCTTTGCAGCGCAGTGCACGACGCTGGGCAAAGGGTCACGTTCGTGGGTGCTTCATTGTTGTCGTAATAGAAGCCACCGGTGCTTGTGTCGCAGCTCGTGTAGCTCGAGCGCCACGCGATGGCTGTCGTCGTACTGCCTACCGTGTATTCCAGACTGGCGCGCGCCGAATTGATTACCTTTCCGGCGGTTGCGGGCGGGATCGCCACGGTGCAGGAGAGTAGGTTGGCGTCACGGATCTGGGTCATGGCATTGCCGAAGAGCGCGCGAGTGCTCTTGCTGCCCGTACCGGCAGTGTCGACGACGAAAGCAGTGCCCGTGCCGCCCGCGAGGGCAAAGGCATTGAGGTTGTTGAGTGACGTCGTATCCGACGCTTCGACAACTCCGAGCACGTAAGTGGGGATGGAGGGAGTACCCGACAAGCCTGCCGCCGCAGCTGCCGAGGTGTCAGTGACCGCATTGGATGTGTAGCAGTCGTTGGGCATACCATCCGTCGCTAGCACGATGATCACGCGATCTGTTGCTGCGCGCTGGGTGGCGACCGTCCGCGCGTAGGTGACCGCGCCCTGCAACGCAATGGGGGTGGCTGTCAAGCCTGTGAGGTCTTGACCTTGGGTGGTGAGGGCGCTGGCGATCGTCGCGCCATTGGTACTGAGCGACCCAACAGGCACGGCTGGTGTCGTGTAGTTCGCAAGGGCACAGGTGTCTCCCGTCGAGCCCTCGATCGAGAAGAAGCCCAAACCAGCAGAAATCATGACGGAATCCGCATGGACTACGAAAGCCGACACGGCTGCCGTGACGGCGTCCCACTTGGATTCTCCACTCGAAGTCGTTGTGGTCATCGAGCCCGTTGCATCCTGGAGGATGTACATCGAGAGCCCAAGTGGCTGCGTGCTGTTGGCACACGCGTCGGCCGCCGTGATGGAGGTAACCGCAAAGGCTGCTCCGGCGACCCCTGTCGTTCCACCGGTCACCACGACGCTCGTCGTTCCTCCCGCACCAGTCATGGTCGAGCCTGCCGCGGCAACGACGGTCGAGCCGGCGGCAGCCACAACGGTTGCTCCACCGGTTGCAACGGCAGTTGCGCCTGCCGCGGCAGTGACGACGGCAGTGGTTCCACCTGAAGCGACAACGGTCGTGCCGCCATTGCCTACCACCGTGGTTCCACCGTCTGCGGCGGGCGCACCACCCGAACCGGTCTTGCCTCCCTTGGCCGGCGTTAGGTCATCGTTACCTCCGGCTGCGCAAGAATCACCAGACTTTATCGTGCAGCTCGACGCCGCCAAGAGCATTGCTGCAACCGCGAATGGAAGGCCGCGACCGAGTTGCTTGGTGATTGAGCCCGAATGCGTAAGTGCGCTGCGGTGTGCTTTGATCATGACTCTCTCTTTCGAATTGTCTCATGGGTCAGCGGCTTGCTTCGCCGACCCATTCGGCCTCAACCTCTGCGTGGCCTTAGGATTTGCCCCATAGTCGACCCCCGCGGAGCAGCCCGTCAGTGGACGCGCCGGCAGGTGACGACATTCTACGTCGAGCCATCGTAACCTCTACCCTAGAGCTCGCGATTCGCCAAGCACCTCTGACTGTAGGTGTTTTTGCGCATTCGAGAGTTCATGATTCGGGCAGATCTCCACTCTCCGCGGTCCTTTAGCCCTCGAGCCATCTCCCAGCCATTTCGCGCGATTTCAACCGCCAATCACCGCTGTTTTCGCGCCGTCCGAGATCGGTTGACCATTGAGCCTGCCAACGAGCGGATTGTAGGAATCCGACTCTTGACTACCTTACGCAGCCAGCGCGACAGAGCTGGCCATTGGGCTCGTAACAGCGCAATGGTCCAGTAGCTCGCTCAGTTCTCCAGCCGATTGTCGTGTCGCTGCAACATGGTCTTACTGGGGACGGTCCTCAGCGGTCACTTCGCGGCAACAAATTCCAGCCCGGTACGGTCGTCAGCGGTCACTGCCAAGCGATCGCAGAAGAGCACGCTAGAGCGGCGTCGCCCTGGACGTTGCTGGGGAGCGTTCTTTGGGTTGGTCCGCCGCGATGACGGTTTAGCGCCGCATCACTCTGGACGTTGCTGGGAAGCGTTCTTTGGGTTGGTCCGTCGCAGCAACGATGCATGGCGGTCCGACGAGAGACGTCACTGCGACGTGCAAGACAAAAGAGCGGCGCTGTGTCGCGGTGACGCGGAGCTTTCCGCATTTTGGCGGAATAGGGGCTGTGTGAATGGTTAGGATTGGAAGGGGTGACGGTGTTGAAGGACTCAGATGTAATGGCGCAACTTGTATCCACGCACTGTCATCATGAAGCCCAACCCGACGACAGCGAGCGCGAACAGGACGCCAGAACCGAGGAAGATGGTTACCACGGTGAGCGCAACGCCACCGAGCATGGTCCAAATCCCGCGGCGCAGAAGCGTGCCGGGCGGCTTTGGCACCTCGCGCTGGGTCCTGACATGTGCTGGCGGAACTCGGACAAAATCTTGAAGCGGTCCCGGGATCTCCTCAATGACTGACTCGGCTGCCCGCACTTCGCGCTGGGCTGTATCCTCGGCATAGAAGCAGCGCTTGCACACGTTGGCACCATCGGCACTGAAGAACTCGCCAACTGGGTCATTGCAGCGCTGGCATCCAGACATGGCTAACATAGCTACAACAGTGTTCGCGGGAACACTACCTGAAATGCGACCGCTGCGATCTATCTCGACCTTTTCGCTACTTTGGTTCGGACCTCGCAATCAATCTCACGAACGAATGAAGACATAGTCGAGCCCTCTAGGCACAGGGAAATGCCAGGGCTTGCCCACGGCGGCATATGCCGCGCATCGCAGAACGGTCTCGGAGTAGCCAACTCCGGCGGCGCTGGCCGCCTGCACGCGACTGCTGGCATCGGAGCGCATCCATACGACCATGGCAACCGGCTTGCCTTGGCTGAGCTCGTGGAATCCATCACGGCAGGTTTCGACAATTTCGGTGGTTCGCTGCGTCAGCTCGATGCGTTCCTCGAGCTCAGCGAACGAAAACGGTCGCTCACAGAAACCCGGTAGAGGAAATACTGCTTTGGGCCACATCTCACCGACCGTCGCGGAGGTGATCTTGTACTTGGTGTCATGCGCATCGAGCATCTGCTGATTGTCAGCCGCAGCATAAGCGAAGTGCAGTTCGAATACGGACGACCAGCGCTCGAAATACGTAGAAGTTGAGTTGGATTCGATGACGCCCAGCTTCTCTGCGCGTGCTGCGATGACAGTTGAGAAATCTCCTGCGAACTCCGCGAGCTCGGCCATCATTCTGAGGGCATGGTACCGTCGTCAGGGTATTGAACTGGCCCGGATGCCCGGTGCGTCGAGTCCAGTACGAATCGCCGCGATTGCGGCCGCAGTGTCTCCGCGTAGCTGAGCCACTCCTGCCTGGTCATTTTCACAATTAGGGTAGAGTTCTGGA
>CAYVXY010000021.1:84411-202282 GCA_964454965.1 uncultured Polyangiaceae bacterium
TCGCGTCCTCGGGCTGGGACAGCCCGGGCAATTGTCATCAATCGATTTGCCAATGTTCTGGATCGCGTCCTCGGGCTGGGACAGCCCGGGCAATTGTCATCAATCGATTTGCCAATGCCTGAGCTGCTTCAACCCGACAAAGTCGTATGTTCACTTGCAGTAGCCCAAACAATGGATCTGTCACTGGTTCTGCATTGGGACCGTAGATTCGCTCACGGATGTCGAGCGAGCGTTGGAATAGCATCTCACCGAGCGCCCATTCAAAGTTTCTTACTTCCGCGTATCCCAAGTCGATTGTGACGCGTGCCACGTCGATACCATGTTCACCTTCGAGTTTTTCCCAGATATGGAGCGCTTGACGGAATGGTGGTGCTGCGTCGTCCTCTGCATCGAATCGCGACTCCCCTTCGAGTTCGAGCAACTCCGCGAGTCTGCGGCTGTTTGGCGGTACCAACGACTGAGCGAGCAAGAGTCGTTTGAGTGCCGCTTCGGCGTGCCCCTGCTGAAGGAGGGACCTCGCTTCTCGCGTGAGGCTGTCAGCGCGGCCCGCGTCCAGGTGGATTGGGTGTTGCGGCGCTTCCGGAGGTTGCCGGCGTCCGATACACGCAGAGACGCCAAGCGAGCGCAGCGCGGAGGGAATCACGACGCTTGCCAAAATAGAATCGAACAACCTCGACATCCCGTGTGAGGTTAGCATGGGCTCGGGCGACTTCGAGTGTTTGACGCTGAGGTATTCCGCCCCGGAGTGCGCCCGGGAGGCGCGCCGAGGCTGCTACGAACCGTGGAAGCCTTCTCCTACCTCACCCCCAGCAGCCCACGGATCCCGAATACCAGCCCCGGTCCGTGGGGCTCCGAACCCAGAAGCACCGGAACACCCGCGTACAGCCCAATCCCAAGGAACGCACGGCTAACTGCGCCACCGAAGTCAACACCGACGTTGGGTTGAATCACCGCGAGCGTACGCTTCTCATCCGCGATGTCATAGCCTCCGGTACTTTCGTTGAAGCTACTGACATTGGCGCGTCGCCATTCTGGTCCCGCTTGCACGCCCCACCAGACATCGACCGTACTCTGTGGGCGAAGGTGATGCTCGAAGTTTGCTGCCACACGCGTCCAAGAGCGCACGCAGACCGTGACAATGGAGCATCCCTCCATCGAATTGGTGACCTCTCGTGACCATGCCGCGGAAACACCCAAACGCAGCGAAGGGGTCGGCGCAAAGAGCACCGTGCCGCCAAGCTCGGAACCGAACAGAGCGTTAGCGCCCAATTCAAGGTTAGCCGTCGGCGCCAGCACGAACAGGGGTGAGATTCTCTCCTCCACTGATGCCGTGTCCGCGGCATAGGCCGTACTGACCGTCGCAAATGCTGCAAAGAGGCTACCGAGCCAAAGGAACGTACGCATGGGGAACCGCTACTGCACACCACGTGCCAACGCGTCGAGCGCCGCGAATTCCCGCCATTCACGGCACACGCGTTGCTATGTTGCGTCCCCATGGCGCATTGGACTCGATATCTCACCGCACTTTGCTGGGCTCTGGCGTCGCATTTTCTGGGCTCCTCCGCGGTGGCTCAGCAGGCGGCAGAACCGCCCCGACCGTTGCCTAGGAGCAACAGCGCCGTCGCCTCGACTGTGCCAAGCAGCAACGCAGCGGTCGTGCCGCAGAAGCCGAGGAGGCCTCTCGCAGGGGAACAAGGATGATGCTTGGCGGCCTTGGGGCGATAGTTGTAGGTGGCATCATGGCACCGATCGGCTTTATCACCTGGTCACACAATCGACACCCGCGGCTGCATGCCGATCCTACGGCGTATAGCGTTGCGGTAGTTCCAACTCGTGACGGCGCGTTTCTGGGGATCACCGGGGGATTTTGATGCGCGCTGGGGTTGAGCATGGGCGCATAGTCGCGATGACAATGACTGTTGCTTGGCTCGCGTTGGGGCAGCAGACTCTGACCCTAGGTAAGATTCTTCTGTCTTGGAAGATGATATGCGACACCAACCTCGTGGTCGTGTGATTGCCGCTTCGACATTCCTAGGGTGTCTGCTTGCCGCTGTCGTTTCCGGTTGCGGAGGCACGGCCGAAGTTGCAAACCAAGAGCGCGATAGCAAAGCGTTGGCCAACGAGGTTCCCCCAACAGCCGAAACGGATGAGGCAGTGGCCCTGTTCGGCATGGGACCATGTTCCGACCTTTTCATTGAGCCTGACGCCTTCGCAATGGGCTGCCCTAATCGTTGATGCGAGGGCGGAGCAATACACCGATGCCGCGCTTGAGTTCGAAGGCAGCGCCGTTGGGACGACAGCAATATCCGTGAAGCACTAGCTTTCTCGCTCTACCGGGAAATGGGCACCATTGCCCCGCGTGCGGCTTGGGCCAACATCGTGGTCAATGGAGAGTCTTATGGTTTGTACGGTATGGTAGAGGAGGTAGACGGACGCTTTGCTGACAACCGATGGCCAGGCAACGGCAGCGGAAATCTCTACAAAGAAGCCTGGCCGACCAATCCCGAAGAAGGCTGGACCCACAACCACAACTACTACTTCTATCAGGAGGAGACGCGCGACAGGTTCTGGAGCGTGCCTTGGGATCTGCACGGAACATCTTGGATCCAAGATTGCAAGTCGAACGTCCCGCGTTGGACCGAGACGCCGGCTGATTGCAGTATCGTGTATTCATTGTTCAACGGTGACGCCTCGGCCAAGGCGCCAGGTTGCAACCCAATCTTTCGGGCCATCGCCGCTGACATGACCCAGATCAATGAGCTCGTTGACGAGCTGCTCGTGGGGCCCTTTGCCACCGAGACGATGCTGGCCAAGATCGACGCATGCGCGGCATTCATTAGCGATTCAGTGGCTGCCGATCCAAAGCTCGACCAGAAAACCAAGGTCACCAACTTCGAGTCGAGCGTTGCCGACATGAAACGGACTGTGCCACTTCTGGCAGACCGCTTGCGCGCGATTGCCGAGCGAACGCCGGTAAGTCCCATCGTTGTCCCGATGACCGGCGTTGCAGATTTCGAGACTCACGCAACTCTCGACGCCGAGGTCAGCGTCGTGGCATCGGTGAATGCCGCTTCGTCGCCGATCCAACCAATCCGGCGCCGACACTCGCGGAGGTGCTGTCGACTATTGTTCAAGTGCGGCTACTCATCGATTGCGTTGGTCGCAACTCAGCGGGACAAGTCGGTACGGCTCTGGTCGGCACACCACGCACCGACACTGGCTACGTCGAGCTCGACGACTTGCAGTTCATTCAGTGAGTGGTGCCTAGTTGTCGTAACTAGCCGAACATACGGGAGTTGCGTCGATAAACCGCACCAATGAGGTCGCAGGGCCGGCACTGCGGCTCGGTGATCCTTGCAAATCTAATTTCGTATGTTCAATATGCAAGGATGATAGCTCGGCGCGCCAAAATCACGCTGAATCAGGCGTTGAAGCGCCAAGCGGCCGTGGCTCTGCTCGGGCCGCGGCAAGTTGGCAAGACAACTCTGGCGCTGGAAATCGCCGAACGGACGGGCGCGCTCTATCTTGATCTCGAGGCACGTGGTGACCGCAGCAAACTCGAGGACCCCGACCTTTTTTTGCGCAACCACGAAGACAAGCTCGTCATCCTGGACGAGATCCATCGTGTACCAGAACTGTTCCAATCGCTGCGCGGAATCATCGATCGAGGCCGGCGAGAGGGACGCCGTTTCGGTCGCTTCTTGCTGTTGGGCTCGGCATCGATGGATGTCCTACACCAATCTGGCGAGAGCCTCGCGGGACGTATTGCCTATGTCGAGCTAGGACCATTCGATGTACTCGAAGTCGACACGGACGCTGCCGCTCTGGATGCGCTCTGGTTGCGCGGTGGCTTTCCAGAGAGCTTCCTTGCTGCCTCCAACTCGGACAGTCTATCGCTGCGCGAGGATTTCATTCGCACTTACTTGGAGCGGGATGTGCCGCAGTTTGGGCCACGCATCCCAGCGGAGACACTCGACCGCCTCTGGACGATGCTTGCTCACAATCAGGGGACACTGCTGAATGCTTCTCGTCTCGCGGCGGGGCTTGCGGTGAGTGTCCCAACGGTCACGCGCTACATCGATCTTCTGGTCGATCTGCTTCTGGTCAGACGGCTACAGCCGTTCCATGCCAATGTCGGAAAACGCCTGGTAAAATCCCCCAAGACCTACGTTCGTGATAGCGGTCTCGTACATGCCTTGCTGGGGATCGAGGATCCAAATCAACTAGCGGGTCATCCGGTGGTCGGCGCAAGTTGGGAAGGTTTTGTGATAGAGAATCTGCTTGGCGCGGTACCCACCAGGACTGCCGCCAGCTTCTACCGCACCGCGGCCGGAGCCGAGATCGACCTCGTGATCGAGCTCCCAACGCTAGGCGTTTGGGCCATCGAGATCAAGCGCGGACTCGCTCCGCGCGTTGAGAAGGGCTTTCATGCAGCCTGTCAGGATATCGAGCCCGCGCGTCGGTTCGTGGTGTACCCAGGGACGGAACGCTACCCCCTATCCGCGGATGTCGAGGCAATCGGCATGCGGGAAATGGCGCAAATGTTGGCAAGCATTTCGTGAGTGCCGTCGTAGAGTCAGAAATACCCAACCAAACCAGTCGTAATCCCTAAGCGCCACAGCCTCGCGTCATTGGACCAGTCGGGAGTGGCGGCAGCGCCACTGTGTTCGAAGTGGCTACCCACGAGACTGCGATCTCCCGTGGGGCCGATGAGCAGGCCGAAGTGTGGGAAGGGACTCCACACGAACAGGATGTCGGCTGATGCCATGAAGAATGAGTCGCGTGAGTAGCTTGCCCTATCGCCTTCGCTGTTGCGTTGCTTGAACCGCTCGTAACCGAGACCGCCCCGAAACCAGAGCCCCACCTTGTCCGTGAACATCAGCGCGTAGCCAACCCTTGGAGCGATGATTAGGCGCGAATTGGTGGGCACATCCACACTATAGGTTCCGTTGCCGTCCTGAACCGTGTTGCTCCCGCTGACGCTCTCGAAGCCCAACGTGCCACCGAGCGAGAGTCCCTTGATCAAGAAGTAATGCACGCCCAATCGAATCCCACCTGTGGCAAGGCCCAACGAGAAATTCTGTCGTGACAGCTCCACCGTCTGGTTGTTCCGGTCCCAATACTTCAGAGATTTTGCGTAGTACCCAGTGAGGTCCTCGGCGCCGAGCACGAACGTACCGGGTTCGCCGAACACAGGTGCCGCTGCAGCGTGTCGCAGTGGGGCAATCAACGCTGCCAAGCCGAGAGCCAAAGCCGAGATCCGACAGAGGACGCGAGTGTTCGATGGGTGGGCCATGTCTCAAGCTATCACAGCCCATCCAAACAAGTCTCGCTGGGAAATCGCTGCGCAAGTCGGCAGTTTGCAGCCCAGTCGCCCAGCAGACGACATCGTAGGCAAAGGTATCCGGGACGGATGAACTCGGGCGCTAGCAGTCAAGCGATGCGGGATTGCATCAGGCGCGGGCATCACGATACGTCGACTCCCGCGCCTCGTCGTCGAAACCGCCCACTACTCTGTCGAGGTCGGGGGTGAGTGCGCAATGATGCTCCAGATGCTGAAGTCGCTCGCTGTTCCAAAGACACAAGGGTTCTGATTGATCACCAGAACGCCAACTTCGGTCTGGCCACTCAGATTGGCAGCGTACTCCGTCGTCGCGATCACCCCGTCCGTTGTCGCTGGACTCGTCAAGGGATGGGCTTCAACGATGGTTCCATCTCGAGCGATCACCAGAACCTTGAGGGATTGTTTCCAGGCCGCAGACGCGTTGTCATACGCCAATACGCTGACTCGCTGCTTGCCGGCTACATTGAGCCGACCAGCCGCGTATGCGGCACCAGAGCAGGGGGTGCCAACGACGCGAAGGCTCGTGGTCCCATCGGTTGTTTCGAGTGTCGCGTTGCCAAAGGTGGTCAGCTGTCCCAATCCTTCAGCGAGGAAGGCTGAGGCTAATGCAACGCTGTCAAACGCGTAGTCTACGGCTAGCGAGGACTGCGAGGGATCGGCCACTCGCACTGTCTTCCCCATGACCTGATCCCAATTGGTCGCTCTTCCGACGATGAGCTGTCGTGGGTCCAATGGAGTGGCTGGCGGTTGCCAAGTTACATCGACGGCGTAGCTGTCGACTACGAATGCTCCAAGGTGGGCAAATGGTTCACTCGTTGGCCCATTGCTCTCTACGTTGATGGCCTCCCACGGCAGCAGGTGCGAGACGACCTTGGGAACGGCGTCGGTTTGGCACCAGTTGCGATCGCCGAACATGTTCCTATAGCCGGTCAACTGGAGTGCTGGTAGCCCTTTGGACAGCGTACCCTCTAGGGTCAAGGTTCCGCTGTTCGCTGTGTCGCCTGCGACGTACGTGCCGTCGGTAGCGAGATGAAACGACGGAGTGGCGAGAGAACTAAGGGTCAATTGGTTGACGTACCAGCGATTCGTCAGGCAATCGAGCACTGGCTCGGTTCGCGCAGCTGGAGTCGAGTAGGTGAGTTTGCCTGCAGAATGGGTCAGCCTGAACTTCTTTGGTTGACCCCACAGCGGCCAGAGCTCTGCTGTACATTGATTGTCCACGCCCACGACACGAAGGCCGATGGAATTCATCTGCTGGCCGACAGTGGGTCCATTGGGCAAATAGGGTTCCGGGTAGACTAGCAAACTTTGCGTGACTGTAGGTGTCACCGTCCAATCGCCTTCTAGCGCGCCACAGGGCCCAGAGTTGGGCGGTGCGCCGGCAGCACCAGCAAGCGACGTGGAGCCGCCCCGGTTGATCGTGCCGCCTTCTTCGTTCGGTGCTCCACCTCGCCCCGTCGTGCCACCGGCAATGGTGCCACCTGTTGCAGTGGTTCCTGCTTGACTCGTTGAACCGCCAACCTCTGCAGCCCCGCCAATGCCCGTGGTACCGCCACCAGCGGCAGTAGCTCCACCATTGCCTGTGGTACCGCCAACACTCGCAGCCATACCGCCGCTGGCTTGCGCACCACCGACGCCGCTGGTCGCACCACCGACGCTCGTTGCGGACCCAATCGAAGTGGAGCCGCCCTTTGAGCTAGTGCCGCCAACCGTCGAATCGCCCTCACCGACATAGCGCGTGCCACCGCATCCGGACTCCAGTGCCAAAGTCATCGGTACCACGGCGAACCAACCAAAGCTAATTAGTCTAAGATTCATCACAACCTCTGCCGCGGTCATGTGCTGCTCGCGCTCAAGCAGTCCATCTATTTGGGGTAGAGGAAGTCTTTTGCCATGCCAAGGCAGAAGCACCACGCAGTGCAGCGGTTTGCGTTCGAGTGGTTGCTCAGTGCGGAAGATGGGCAGGTTGCCCCTCGTGGGCATGTAGAGAACAGAGGCCTGGGATCGACTAAACGTTCACCCAATCTCAATTTCAGCCAATAGGCCTAGCGGACGTGCGAAACAGATCCCGCTCGGTCTTGTCTTCGGCGAATGGAATACTTCGCTCGACGAATACGGAGCTATTCCGCGCA
Source organism: uncultured Polyangiaceae bacterium (assembly GCA_964454965.1). GTDB lineage: Bacteria > Myxococcota_A > Polyangia > Polyangiales > Polyangiaceae > FEN-1139. The sequence goes on from CAYVXY010000021.1 coordinate 91,888, forward strand.
AAACGAGAGGAAGTGTTACTCGGAACGATGACTCTGAATACGACTTGAAGCTGTCGTGAGCCTTCGGCCTTTCCAGCCTCTAGTTACCGCTGCAATCACACTTCCATTGCCCTGCGCGGCAATCACAATCGCAATTGCCTTCTGAGCTTGGGCTGCCTGCTGCACCACCGCCGGCGTCCGACGCGCGCGTGCACTTGTATCCCGGGTAGCCGTCGGGTTTGTCGCTGCAATCGGGTGGGGACGCAGGGCAACAGGGTAGGCAGTTGCTGGTGACGTTGTTGTAGCAGTTGGCGTCGGGGATCGCGGGAGCACCAGCGGCGCCAGCGGCGCCTGCAGCGCCTGCGCTCATATTGCAGTAGGTCGCTGCACGCTGATTGCAGTAGTCGCCCCATTCCGCAGATTGGAGCAAGTTGGTCGCATTGCCACAGAACTGGGGCACGTCATTCCAAGCTAGATTGCCAACGAGACGATTTGCTTGATAGCCACAGCTCATGCCGGGCAGGAATCGAACCGTGACCTGCGTCAAGTTGCCGCAGCGTGTCTCATAGGCTTCATTGTACGTTCTATCGAGACTGCACCAATGGATAGCCCAAGCCTTCGCGCCACAGTAGGTTGCAGGGCACGGTCCCATGCCTGGCCAGACGGCATTGACTTGTTCGATAGTCCCAATACAGGTGCTACCGAAAATTCCCCACGTGGAGCCGGCTAGTGCCGTCCCCCCACGTCCACCGCTGCCGGCGGTGCCGCCTGCCGCATTGATGACGCCACCTGTCGCAATGACGGCGCCGCCCGCCGCAGTGAGGGCGCCACCTGTCGCGCTGATGCTACCAGCTGCACTGATGCTGCCGCCCGCTCCGGAAGCGTTCAGCGAGCCGCCAGCTGCGTTGACGACGCCAGCCGTTCCCGAAGCGTTCAACGTGCCGCCAGTTGCATTGATGGCGCCACCTGCACCCGAAGCGTTCAGCGTGCCGCCGGTCGTATCGATGACGCTCCCCGCGGCATGGATGGTGCCGCCAGCGGCAAGGAAAACGCCGCCCGCTCCAGCTTGGACCTTGCCACCTGAGCCGCTACTCTTACCACCCGACGCATCCTCGTGGACGCCCAGTTGCTGCCCGGAGGAGCTGCAAGCCGCGACTGCACCCAAGATGAGCCCTGTTCGACGAAGTGAAGTCTGCATGATCCCTGGTCCTCTCCATCCCTATCGACACCCATGTGGCAACTGGACGCGATTTGTCACTGCTTCGGATCTGCGAGCCAACGCTCTAGTGCAAGCTTCTGAGCCGGTGACACACCTTGGGCTATCAATTGGCGAGCCAGCGTTGCGGCCTCTTTGGTTCTTCCCAGGCTTCCCAGGGCTTCGACGCGCAGTGCTGCAGCCTCACGGCTCAACATCTGAAAAACGCCCTGCTGCTCGCCATGTCTGAGTTCATCCAGAGCGAGTCGTGCGTTACCGCTGCTCAAGGCCGCGCGAATGGCGTCGAGGGCACGCACCTCACTAGCTAGTGACGAGCGGGGCCTAACGGGTGCCGTTGGCACCGCCTCCGACGCCAGGGACTTGGGCGTTGGTTTCGGCAATGCCTCGGGTTCGTCGGAAAAGCGAGCGATTGCCGTACCAACGGGGACTCTTTTCGGGCTCTCGGTCGGCTCCAATAGAGAAGGCAGCGGCGCCAATGTTGATGCTGGCTGCAGTCTGGCTGCCGCTGTCGGAGCCCGAACAGCTTCGTCCGGCATGGCCGCTGTCCTCTCGGGTTGGGGCTCGAGGTTGACGGCGCTAGCCGGCGTTGGTCTGGATTGTGGCGGTGCGGACGTGACTGACGCTGACGAGCTTACCAATTTCGTAGAATCGCTTGTCATCGCCCAATGCGCCGTACCAACCATCAAGGTACCAACGCTAAGTCCAATGGCTACGGCCTTGCCCAGGGTTACCAACAAAGACGTCGATGTGGCGGCTGCAGTTGCCGTGGCGGCCTGCGCTACGGCGGCTTGCGCCAAACCCGCCGAAGTCGAAGCCAGCAATGCCGCGGACACACCGAGCCGCCTGCTGACTCGCAGTAACGCGGCATCTGGCAACGGCTCATCGACGACCGTTCTTAGCAGTCTCGACTCCAGCCTAGTGCTCGACGAATCGAGCCAACGTTGCGGCTCTCTCATGGCTCCTCCTCGCGCGGAAGCTTCCGCTTCTTTCGCCGCGTCAGTTCATTCCGAAATGCCTTGCGCGCCAGGCGCAATCTGGAGCCGGCCGTGCCCAGCGGGATCTCGAGGATTTCCGAGATTTCGACCAGCGTCAGTCGCTCCAATTCGTAAAATACAAACACGACCCTGAGCGGCTCACTGAGCTGACCGAGGATCTCGTCGACCAATTCCTTCGCCTGCTTCTCTTCAACCAAGTCAAGAACGGTCTTGCCATCGGCGACCAGCTCGAGCAGCTCCGGTGGTTGGACAACCTCGCGGCAGAAACTCGACTTTCGACGCAGGTTCTGACAGATTAGTGTCACCGTCGAGAGCAAGAAGGCCAATTCCTTCCCAGGCTCGATCCGATCCATCTTCTGAAACAGGATGACGAACGCGTCTTGTGCCGCCTCTTCCGCGGTTGCTGGGCTGAGTCCCATTCTTCGAGCGACTCTCCATACCCTGGGGAGATGCTGGACCAACGCGGCAGCGAGCTGCTGCTTGGAAAGAGCGTTGGGCGTGCTGGCGTAGTCATCGGTCATGCCGCTGCCCGACGGCCGCATGACCGTGGCATTCGACAATTCGGGCTCCGACGTTCCCACGCAGTCTTATGTTGCTCGACTCGGGCTCTTGTCACCTAAAACAGCACACCGAATTTCAGCTCAGCGGCCAGTCCAAGCGCCGGTGGGTGATGGACGACTTCCCTCGACCCAGAGGCTACTGAGTTAGCGAAGAAGAAATCGTCTCGAACCAGCGGTCGCATAGCGCCTCCAAACATCTCGAGGACCATACCGCCATGTTGCATCGATATTGCTGCTCCAAGACCAGGGGCGAGCCAGAGACCGTTGCGCACCGTGCTTTGGTCAGTATTCGCCGGTTCGCCCCGCAGCAGTCCGACTTCCACGGCGCCGCAAGCCATGATGGAGAGTGCCCGATGTTTGAACCCGAGCGGACAACCGATGATTCGGGAAACCAGCCATCGAAACCGCACGTCGCCGCCCACGAAGTGGAGGCGATCCGTTTGGCCATATTGCACGGTCATGCCGGCCGATTGGGCTCGATTCCGGCGCTTCACGCCCAGGTGAATACCCACAGAGAGCAGTGTTTCTGGTGCGGGTGACGTCTGCATGCCACCCACGGCAGCGAGCATCAGATCGTATTGGCGCGCAGCTTGCGTGGGGTCAATGGCCGGTGCCTTCGATTCTGGTTCTTGCGGCGTGGTAGACTTCAGGCTCGCTGGTGCGTGGCTTGGCCCCTTACTCACGGTCGGAGTAAGGGCCATGGCTGCCACGAGGGCTAGCCCTTCTACCAACGCGCCGCAGTGATTGTCCTCGAGCGAACGCTCCAGAACCGGATCATTGCCGTTGAATAGGGTCATTAGGCCGATGTAGCCGGCTGGTTGTGCGGCAATGCGCATGCTCAGTCTCTGCGCCGCGGCGAGCTCGGTCTTGTTGATCTCGCGCGTGCGAGCGCGCAGGGCCAGAAGGAGCTCCTCTCGCGATGGACAGTCTGCGGGCGCCACGTAGGAGATTGGAACCGGAAAGTCGGTGGTTTGCGCGTAGGCCGACTCGGCGCCCATGACGACTGCTGCGACGCAAATGCAGCAGCCAAGCAGAATCCTGTGCCAGCGCGATGACTCATCAGATTCGGGAACTGAAGGATGTTGCTTCACGGAAACGCTCTCGCCAATTGTCTACCACAGGCACAGCCACAGCCGCCAAGTCAGCCGCCGGTGCCACCTTTGGGCTCGGACTCGGTGAATGCGTCCACATGGTAGATCAGGACTTCCGTGCCAGGTTCGCGCCAAGCTTGCCGCGAAAGGCCGGACTTGGCGGAGAGTTGATCGAGAAAGTCGCTTGGCTGCGGCAGCTTTTCCCAGACCTGGGGCAAGAACGTGGCGCGATGCAGGCCGATCTTCAACACGACGCCGTCCACATGCGGTTCTAGCTTCTGCAGAAGTTCAGATGGTGAAGCAAAGGCAAGGGGTTGAGGAACGCTCAGGACACTGACCTCGACTTGGATTGCTCGAAGTTCGCTAACGGTTACCGGGGAGAACCGCGAGTCATTGAGTGCCGCACGATAGGCATTGGCAACGACGGCTTCGGCCAAGGGCATGTCAGGGAAGATGTTCCCGATACAGCCGCGCAGTTCACCCCGCACCGTCAGTGTGACAAAACACCCCTTCTTCTCTGATAGCGCGGGTGCGATGTCTGCGGGAAGGTCCAGGTGCTTGCCCTGGCGTACGGCATGCTCGAGTGCCGCGCGCGCCAGGCGCAAGAGTGTTTGACGCGTCTCGGTCGAATTGGAATAATTCGCGGTCACGGGGTGCTCGGGGATTGGTTTGCGGCTAGATTCGGTTGTCGGATTGGGCTGCGCGACGCAGCCAAGGAAACCCGCGACGATGCTAGAAAACTGGATCATGGTAAGCGCTGCCCCGGACCGCCGAGGTCTTCGACCACACAATCTTTCCCGCGTGACTCTGCGCTTGTCAACCATGACCGCCTCCCCTAGGGATCCAATAGGGCAATGGCAGCGTAGCCAACCACGCGGGAGCGGTCGCCACTCGTGTCTCCGCTGTTGCGTAGGTCGAGCAACCGAGCCTTCCAGCCGTGTGCCTTTGCCAGTTGTAACAGGGCCAATATGGGCCCTTTGCCACAGGCTTCCCGATGCCTGACGGCTTCGATGTCGAGCCGAAGGATACTCTGGACGGTTTCTTCGTCGAGAACCTTCGCCTGTTCGTATGCGTAGTAGTGGCTAAGGTCGCTGCTGGCGACGAAGAACGTATGCTCGTCTACCAGTTTTGCCAATTGTGGAGCGAGCCCCACTTCATCCACGTCGCCAAAAACCAAAGGGATCAGTTCGAAGTCACCGAGCGTTCGCTGCAGAAACGGCAGTTGTACTTCCAGCGCATGCTCTCTGGCGTGGGGTGTCGAATCGAGAATGAAGGGAGACTCTCTAGTCAACGTCTTGACATCGGCGTTGATTCTGACCTGACCGAGCGGTGTGCGAAAGACATCCACGTCTGCCACTGCGACACCGTGGAACGCAACCCGATGACTGGGTGCCAGGATGACGACGCGCTCGAACTTCTGTCCAGCCAACTGCTTGAAACCACTCGCAGCGACAGGCCCCGAGTAGCGATAGCCAGCATGCGGGCTGATGAGCGCGCGCAATCCGCGAAGGCCATGTGGTTTGGCTTGGGCCAGCATGGCATCGACCTGACTACGTAGGGCTTCCGGATCGCTAGGATAGAAGGTGCCAGCAACGACTGGCTCACGGACGCGTTCCATGGTGTGCTCGCGAACGGGTTCAGATAGGGGCTCTGGTACAGGTTGCGCTCGACGACAAGCCGCAGCAACGCCGATCAGCGCGCCGAGCAGCCAGCATGTCGATTGCTTCATGAGTCATTCCTCCAAACCTCTGCCGAGTGTGCCATCGATCGTTACCCAACAGTAGAGGGCGAGAACTGGAGAAGTACGCCATTGCTGCGGGTTGCCTTCGGCATGGAGATTGCACGGTTCACCGGCCTCGAGCCGGTTCGAGCACTCTTCAGGGCTGGGAGTGGCCGGGGCTTTCCAGGAGCGATCGGCTAGGGTCAACCGAGCAGTACCGTGGACTGCGGTTGGAAGGGCAAGCCTACGCGGCACCGCGCGTTGCTTTTCGGATGGACGTACGACATCCTGAACGAGATCGCTTGCAACGGCAGGGCGTTTGAGGACGACAGAACTACGGCGCTCGTGTTGCTGGTTTGTAATCAGCGTCAGAATCGTGGCGATTCGCCCACTGCCAGCCAATTGCGCGACACTGGCCGTCGATGTGCGCGATTGGCGCCAGCACATTGCTACGCAGTCGAGTCTGTTCGGATTGTTGCGCGCGAATTGGAAAACATGTTCGATGATTCGGGATAGATCCAGCGCGATTGCCATCTCAAATAAAGTTACAGCGTCAGGCCTCGCGGATCTGGATCAGACGGTTCACTATTTGACTATTGCGACGTGCATCATGTGCGCATGATTGGCAAACTAGGTCGTTCACCGCCGGGAGAGACAATCATGAAACCAGTTCATATTTCCGTCAGCGCGATATCACTCACGGCTCTAGGCATCTTGTTTGCGGTCGCCTGCGGTTCCGACAGCACGGCGCCTGCCGATGCCGATAGTGCTATAGGTGGTTCTGTTGCCACTGGTTCCGGCGGTAAAGGCGCGACTACGACCAGCGTTGGTGGCAGTAGCGTGCGTGGCGGCAACACCGGTAATGGCGGCGCAGTCACGGGCGGTGCCGTGGGCAAAGGCGGAACGGTCGGCAATGGTGGCGCAGTCACGGGTGGTGCCGTGGGCAAGGGTGGTGCGGCTACGGGCGGCAACGTCTTCACGTTTGGCGGATTCTCATTCGCTGGCAGGGCCAATACTTCTACCGGTGGCAAGGCGTCCACTGGCGGCAAATCGGGCAATGCTGGTGCTTCGGGCAAGGCCGGAGTAGCTGGCGACGTCAGCAAGAGTGGTGCCGCGGGCAGTGCCAACGGTGGCGTTGCGGGCAGCGTATCAGTCGCTGGTGCCAAGAGCACTGCAGGAGCCTCCACCGGTGGCAGTGCGGGGACTACCACCGTTACTGCGGGCAATACTGGCATCGCAGGCCATGCAGGCCATGCGGGTTCGTAATTGCGGGTCTGTAGATAGCTCCGTCGTGGAGCTTAGACTCACTTCGACAGCACGAACGCCAAGATGCTGCCAAATAGCATCACCATGAAGAATATTACCATGATGGCCACGGCACACCCCGACGCTGCCATCTGACCCTGCGCGCGTTTCTCGATGCCGCTACCAAAGGAAAGACTTTCCGAGAACCCTGCGCTGCCACCACCGCGCAGGGTGAGGGAGTCGTCGTCGCGCACGATGGCTTGGATGGGCAGGGTTGGGCTGTGCGTCGCAATGCCGTCGAGTTGGCGCACGGCGGTTCCAACCGCGACCACCTCGATGAGTCCGGGAGACAACTCGCGGATTTGCAGTCGATTGCCGATGACGCGCTCGGCGCCCATCTGCTCGGCTTCCTTGCGCAAAAGCGCGAGGCAGTTCTCGCGGGCCCCGTAGATGAGCTGAGTCAATTCCGAGAGTTCGCCGCGCGCCAGTGAAGAGAACATAGCGCCAATGCCACCCACGAGGCCGAGTGAGTAGACACTGGTCGCCATGACCAGTTGCATCGGCGCGTAACCCAACTGGGCCAAGCTGAATATCTCGGCGCCATTGAGCTCACTCGTAACCACCTGTGCCGGATCCTGAGTGCCGCCAACGAATCTTGGGTGATGCGACGCCGTTCCCGTCATCAACAGCTCGACGACGCCAGCCCCGAAAGGCCTGACGTCGATGCGGATATCCACGACGGCATTGGCGCCCACGCTTGCTGCCTCGCGCCGCATGCGAAACAGCGCCAGATGACGAATGCGGTTATACATCTCGGAGTATTCATGGACCTCGCCCTTGGCCAGCGTTCTAAGACCACCGGTTATCCCGCGGCCGAGTCCGAGCGCATACGCGACGTTGCCCATCACGAAACTGATGGGCAAGTACCCGGCCTCGAGGTGACAGAAGAGTTCCGTGCCCGAAGCGGAAGTAGTAAAGAACGGGATCCCGGGTTGCTGCGCCGCGACGCTGGTGCCTTGAGACAGAAACTCCGTATAGCCCGCCAAGCTTGAGAGTTCGGTCGTGACCCCCGTGACCCCATGGGCTCCATGCCGATGCGACTCCTCGATGAGCCGCTGCATTGCTGCGTGCCGCCCCTCGGAAATGAGCGACGTAATATTTTCGACCTCGCCGCCCGCCAGCGTGCGCAGTGACGAACCCACTGAGCCTACGACCCCGAGGCTGCGGACACTGTTGCCCACCACGATGTCACCGGGAAAAAAACCCTTTTGTCGAAGGCAGAAGATCTCGTTGCCGGAAAGGGAGCAGATCTGCATGGTCCACAGGATAGCCGCAGGACCGCAGATAACACAACCCCCGCGAATCTACAGCGATTCGCCGGGGTATTGTGTCGGTGCGGCGTGGTTACGGCGCGGTGCAGAGGCCGTTGGTGCAGACTTGGGCTGTGTCGGCGCAGGGCAACTCGGCATCGCAGGGCTGCGCTGGGAGCGGGGCGTGGAAGATGTACTGACCCTTGCTTTTGTCCTGAACCGCCTGAAACCAGAAGATCCCAGTCGAACCGACGGCGAAGCCATACGACCCGGCTTCGGCTGACGCAGCGCTGTCATAGCTATAGAAGGCAGGTGTTGCGACGTCCCCAGGCAACACTGCTTGCGACTGCCGACCTACCGTGGTCGGGTAGCGGACGACCTGCGCGAAATTATAAGTTGCCACCAAGGGCGAGTAGAGCCAGCTCTGCGCGTAGATCGCACGATTGATTTTGGTGGTCTCAGGGAGAAGCGTCAATAGCTTCTGTCCCGAGATGTCGTACGATTTGGTGCCATAGGTCTCGGTAGACTTCGCGCGACCGAACAATTGGTTCCCGCCGGTTGCGTATACCTCGTAGTTCATCGCATCAGGCAGCGGACAGCTTGGGCCGAGTGCGAGGTTCGAAAGCGTCAAGTAGCATGCTTGGACCACGGCCTCGGTGCTATAGCGCTGGAACCAGATGTAGTCGTCGAGAACCCTACAGTTCCACATGCTAGGTTCGCCGGTCACTGCCACGTCGACGAGGGTTTGTGGCGCGAGATCGCCATCGAGATTGACCGCCTCGAGCTTGGTTCCACCGTTGATGCATGCAAACCATTTGCCTCGCACACTGGCGGTGTCTCGGTCGCAGCTAGTGAGTTTCGTGGTGACTCCTGCATCGGTGATGCGCAGGACGTTGCGGTTCTGCGCCGTGGTTGCGGTCTCGATGAATGCGGCTCCGTTGTATCTGCCAAGAATCTTCACCGGATCTGCGAGACCATCAGCAATTAGCGTCGGCGTGCCATTCGGATACTCGGCGCGATAGAGTGCGCCGTTCGTGCCAACATTCCCGAGCGGGTCCACAACCGCGGACGTGGCGAAGTATAGAGTGCTGCCTTCGACGTACAGATCTCTTACCGCGCGGCTCGTCAGCCACATTGCACAGAACCCGAGTGTGTCGCAACGCGGCACACATTCCCGAGCAGCATTGCAGATCTGAGTTGGCGAAGTGCAAGTGCAGTTGGGATCGATAGGCAGCGTTGGTTCCACCACGTAGGCATAGCCCCCGGGACGCTCAGCCAATCCGCCCACGCCCGTGGTGCCGCCTTGGTAGGCGGTGCCGCCGTAACCTTGGAATCCGCCGCCCGTACCGGAGTACGCGCCGCCGCTAGCTGGGCCCGCCGTGTAGCCGCCGGTAGCTGGGCCCGCCGTGGCGCCGCCGGTAGCTACGTTACCAGTCCCACCACTCAAGTACTGAGCACCCTTCCCACCGATCCCCGCCGTCTCCCCGAGGCTCTGCACCTTGCCGCTGCACGCGACGAACAAACCCAAAGTAACCCCCAACCAACCCATCCCCGGTAACCTTGCACGTTTCATCGTAAGCTCCCTTCGCATTTTCTAAGTGCTTCGGATCCCTGCTGCCGTCACGAAATCGAAGCAGTCTCATTCGTTCGTCGATCGAGGATTCACTGGCTGAGTTCCAACCTTGGCGCAAGCACTGCGCACTCGCGACGACAGCGGTGAATTCGGGTAGCGTCGAGCGAACTCGTCCGCCCAGCGGCGCCCATCTTGAACCCTGCCGACTGCGCAGAGCGCCACCACGCGCGCGGCCGTGGCTTCCTCGTAGAGTTGCCCCGAGGGGAATTCCTCACTGTGGCGATCGAGCGTGTAAAGAGCCCTTAGGGCTTGTCCGCCCTTGAGCGCGCGTTGCACCTCGGCGAGCAGTTCCGTTTCACGCGCGATAGATGCTTTGGTTGGGTTGTTCGGCGCGGCTACGTCGCGGAACGACCTGGGCGCGGGTGCCACGTTCATGGCAGCTTCGGGTTGTGGCTCCAAGTTGCGCGGTGCGGCCCGTTGAGGCTGAACGACTGCTGGCGCTTCTTCCAGAGGAAACGCCGCGGTTGCGGCTGTCGGCGCAGTGAGCTGTGGCACCACTTGCTGAGCTACCTGCGGCACCGATTTGGCGACTGCACGCGCGGTGGCAATGGGCGGTACCACTGGCGCTTGCACCGCGGCGGTTGGACGCGGCGCTTCGGTTTTGCTCGTGGGCGAAACGGCGACAAGGCCCGTCGAGAGTCCGATCACGATGGCACTGACCAAGGTGGCCGTGAGCGAGGTGCTGGCGACGACCGGGGCGGCGCTCAGCGAAGCATTGGAAGCGGCGAGCCAGGCACCTTTTGCGACGACTGCCGAGGTGGTGACGGTTCCCGCGGCCATGGCAGAAACGAGGCGTTTGCGGGAACGTTGGCGAATGGCAAACGGGGCGGCGTTGGCGCCTGCAGCTGCGTCGAGCAGAGCACGCGCATCTCTACCGAGGCCTTTCATCGGGACCTCCAATCGTCCTTGGCTTTGAGGCGTTTTAGGCCATTCTCGAAGGTGGCGCGGGCGAGGCGCAGGCGTGAATACACGGTGTTCGTCGGCAGCCCGAGCGCGGCGGCGATGTCGGGGGCTGGCATGTGTTCGAGTTCGGCGAGCACGAAGACGGCGCGTTTGTCGTCGTCGAGTTCTTCGAGCAAGACCTGCACCTGTTCTGCGGCCTGCATCTGGGCACGCCTCTCTTCGGGGTTGCCGCGCTGGCAGACGAGCAGCGATTCGTCGCCGGCGACCAGCGAGCGCTGGCGCGAGCTCCTATTGCGATAGACCTTGGCAACACGCAGCGCAATGCCAAAGAGCCAGCTCTTGATGCTCGCGCGCTGCTCGAAGCTTGCGAGGCGTCGATGCACCACGACGAAGACGTCTTGTGCCGCATCTTCGAGATCCGCTGGAGCTACGCCCAGGCGGCGCAAGCTGCGCCACACGAAATCGAAATGCTGGTCGTATAGGGCGACGACGTTTTCATCGATGCTTGGGGCCGTTGCGTCCGCGGACGACTCACCTGGTCCCGCGAGGGACTGTGCGCAGGTGAAAGCCGGGGCCATGCTCGCTTCGTGCAGTGGATCCGTTCGGCCCGTCACGAAATCGCGCAAGCGCGGCATTTTCAATGCCAACCGGCTGCCAGGTTGATACCGAAACTGCCAGATAAGTAGGGTCTGTAGAGCTGTTCGCCTGCCAACTCGAAGGGTTGGCGCAGCCACGGCACGCCGAGATCGGCCGTGAAAAGCAGCAGTGAGCTTGAGCTCAAGTAAAGTTCGAACATGCCGCCGAAGGATGACGCTAACCAGGGCGATCGCCGCGTGTGGGGGTAGTCGACGCCGGAGCCCTTCCCAGAGAGCAGCCCGACCTCCATTCCGACGCAGGGGCCCGCGGCCCAAGACGCGCCCGCGATGAGCCCACAACCTCGGGGGGCCAGGCGGTAGAGCGAGAAGCTAGCGTTGCGACTGTTCGGGAACTGCTTCGAATCAACGTCTGACGAGAGCGCCGAAGCTGCAACCTCGAGTCGCGCGTGCTTGCCCTGAATGGCACCGAGCAAATTCATTCCGAGGTTCACGTTGGGCAGGACATTGACAGCAACGAAGCTCCCGAAGCCGAAGCGAAAGAACGATGGCGAGTGTGGCGTTGAGCCTGGGACCGTTGGGGCTGGTGCTGGGCTGGGGATGGTTGGGGGCGGCGCGGGAATTTCGATTTTCGGACAAGTCAGGCGTGGCGCTGACGATTGCAGGGGCAGATCGGTCAGGCGGCAATGCACGCTGCGCGATGGCGCGGTGCCTGCGACTTGTGCCGGCCCGGCATTGTTCGTGTCGGCGCGGCGCTCGAGGATTGTCGGATCGATTGCAATGGCCACGATGAGTGCGGCTGCATGCGCGAGCTCTTCGCAGCTGGGTGCACCGATATGCCGACTGCGTTGCGCCTCGACCTCACGCAGGGTCAAAGTAAGCGCATAGCCGCCTGGATCGCTGGCGACAACACCGCTTGCCACGATCGGTGTCACGCGCGCGGCGCCTGCAGAGTCAGCGATGAGCTCGTCCACCTCGCGTGCGACCTCATCGCGCGTTGGGCAACCCGCTGGGGCTTGCCACGTGAGCTCGAAACGTCGTGACTGCGCCGACGCACTCGTGGCGAGACCGAGGCAAGCCAAGCCGGCCAGGGGAGCTAACCCGCCAACGAGCTTCTGGGGCAAATGGAAGAACAAGGCCGGAAACCCTTGCCAAATGCCGAGACGATTGGCAAGAGAGAACGCGATTGCACGTCAGAATCCGCCAAGCCCGATATCGACATTGGAAGCCAGCAGCTCTAGGTAACGGCCAGGGTTATCATGTTGCTCTACCACTCGCTCACCAGTCCCTATTCCCGTAAAGTTCGCGTCCTGCTGCTCGAAAAGGGCATTATTCACCAGGGTCTCGACGTCGCTACCTCCGAAAGGCAGCCCTCGACGCACAACCCCCTCGGCAAAGTGCCCACCCTGGTCCTCGACGATGGGACCGCGCTCTTCGATTCCACGGTGATTACCGAAGCGCTCGACGCGCTCTACCCGAATCCACGGTTCATACCTGAAGCGCCGCTCGAGCGCGCTGCGGTGCGGCGTTGGGAAGCTCTGGCCGATGGGATCTGCGATGTGGTCATTCCAGTCATCATCGACTCGCGTCGTCCTGAGACACAAAAAGACCCTGTGTATTGCGCCAAGCTGCTTGGCAAGGTGCGCGCAGGGCTCGCGCATATCGAGGCGAGCCTTGAAGGTCGGCGCTTCATTCAAGGTGAATGCTTTTCCTTGGCGGACATCGCCGTGGTCGCGATGGCAGGCTACTTGAAGTTGCGTCGGCCAGAGCTACTCGTGGACGCTTACCCCGAGTTGCAGCGCTATTTGGCCGAGCAATTGCAGCGCAAGAGCTTGGCTGACACGGTTCCTCCCAATTTGCCGGTGCGCGGGTAGGCGCTCGGCTACTCTGACATTAGTGTCGCGATTGATGCGGTAAGCGTGAGGTGCTAGTTTCGTCCTTGCTCATGCAGCTAGCGGGAAACCCCACTGGGATTTTGATTGCAGGCCTGGCCCTACTTCTCTCGCGTCCAGCCGTCGCAGGTGGCGCGAAGGGTATGCGGCCTGCGTTGCGGCTGGAGGGCGACTACGGACTGCTCGCGCAGAAGTCCAAGTACACTGGTTTTTACACCAACGACGAGCAGGTGATCTACCTCTCGCAGTACCACCGCTCCTTCGCTGGGGCGTATGGGCTGCGTGGTACTGCGGGTTTGGCCATCGACTTCCCGATGCTCACGCTCTTTCCGCGCCTCGAGGTTGCCTATGTGCCAAGCGGGCGCGACAGCTTTAGCTTCTCTGGTGCGGCGGGCAACTATCCTGTGCAGGTCGAGAACCGATATTGGGCGGTCAATGTGGGTGCGGAAGCGCAGTTCGCCCGGCGTATCATCCTGATGTCTGCGGCCATTGGAGCAGGGGCGGGCTATTCGTCGTACCGGCTTACCAGTTTCGAATCGGCCTACCACGACACGAAGACTCGGACGGGGTTTCTCGTGCAATTGGGCATGGGGCTACGGGCGCCGCTCCGATCCCCCGTTACCTTCGGCACTCGCGCATTGGTGGAGTCCACCTTCGGGTATTCGAATGCTTTCGAGCTGTTCATCACGCAGCCCAGCTACAGGCTTCTGTTCTCCGTGTTTATCGAGTTCGATCCACTCTATGCCCAAGGGGGAAAATGACCAACCATCTCGCCTGGCGACGTCTGCGTCCATTGGCTGCCATGGCGGCCGTGCTGCTAAGCGCGGTGGCGTCGATTGCTACGAGTGACTGCGCCACGGACCACCCGATTCAATTCGAGCGGCATGACAACTTCACCATAGGTGAGAGCCTCCTAAGGTACCGGGTGTTTGCTCCAGATGCCGACCACATCTCCTTATCCGTCAACGACTGGGCCACATTGGAATGGGTTGATCCTCCGGCAGCACTCACCGTGGATGCTGGCGGACATGACCCAGGGACCACCGTCTCATCGAACAAGATCGAGTTCGATTGCCAGCCCGCCGCCTATGGCGGTGATGACTGCAAGGAATTCGTCATCGAGGTGACCCGGACGGACGCTACCATTGTCCAAGAACTCACGCTGACAGTCGGCTCCGTAATCTCCACCTGCGAAGCTGAGATGCTCGAGTTGAAGGTGGTTCCAGAATGAACGGGCCGCGCCCGTGAGCGAGCCTATTGGCCATTTCGGCCAATAGGCGCTATCTTGCCGTACCATGAGTGCGCCGTTGAGTATCGAGAAGTGTCGATCCGTTGCAGCTGTTCTTGCCATGCTAGCAACGGCTTGTGTTGGAGGGGCTTCGCGCGGTACGCCGCTCTATGCGCCTCGGGGTCAGATGCTGCCCGTCACCGAAGTCGCACAACTCGTCGGTGACATTGCCACGGTGGATGGCAAATCCGTTCACGGTCGGAACTTCGAGCTTTTGCCTGGATGCCATGTTGTGACCACGCCAACGAGTTGGGGAGCACGGGATCAATCTGGCTCCGTGTCAGGCAACATGCCGAGGCTTACTTTCGTTATCACGATGCAAGCAAACAAAAGCTACGTGATGGAGTACGAACTTCTGAGTCGCACGGGCAACGGTGGCACCGTGGCGTTGCACGCTCTCGAGCGCGACGCAGCCGGCAATACGACGTCGACGCTCCTGCCTGTTACGAGTCAAGCCGACATCGAGAAGTGCCAGACGGTGGATGCTGGGAGCCGGCGGGGTTAGCGAGAGCGAAGCGACTCGGCGGGGCTCGTAGCGATGGCGCCGTGATAGGGCTTGTGTAGCGATTGAAGACGCATTATTGCTTCGAGACGTCGAGAGAAATGGGTCACTCTTGTCGCCAGTGGCCAGCACCGTCCGCGGGAAGTCCATGATTTTATTGGGGAATAGACCGTTGCTTGCGCTGTTGACCGTCTACAGCAGCCTCGTGCTTGGCGCCTGCGGAGGCAGTGGCGAGCCGAGGGGCGAACGGAACGGTGCGGGGGGAACTGCGGGCTTTGGCGCGGCGAGCGGCTCGCAATCCCCGGGTGGTCAGGCGGGTGGCTCGCCATTGGGTCTCGGGAGCACGATGAGCACTGGTGGTACGGCCATCGGCGGCGTTACGAGCGGCGGTGATGTTGGTCTTGGTGGACGACAAGCTGCCGGCGGCGTCATGAGCGGCGGTGATGTTGGTCTTGGTGGACGACAAGCTGCCGGCGGAACGCCAGGTGTTGGCGGCGTTAGTACGGGCGGGAGCTCGTCTGAAATGGGAGGCGGCGCGGCAGGAACGGCAAGGAACAGTGGTGGCGCTGAAAGCTCCTCGGGCAGCTCAGGTGGTTCCGTTGGAGGCACGGTGAACCAGGGATCGGGTGGAACCACGAGCGTCAGGTGCCCCAATGACTGGTATGACTATATGTCCAACGTTCACTTCTGTGTTGGTGACCGCCTATACAGTGGCCTTATTGGATGCGCCGTGAACTCCCAATGCCAGTGCTATCCCGAGGTCTCGATATCCTGCGCCAATGGATGTTCGGATCTCGGAAAAGGCAAGGCGAGCTGCAACAGCGGCGCCGGGGGAGGCTCCGCGGGCGGAGCGGGCGTTTCGTCCGCGGGAACAGCTGGAACCGCGGGCGTCAAGTGACCCAACGACTTGACGATGGCTCTTCGTGCCTTCCGGGTCAGTGACAGCTGCCAAGCGTCTTGTGACTGATCGCTGGAATCCCTGACCTGCAACACGTTACCTCACCCCATCGAGTAGTTTTGACACAGTGCCTCTGTGGGCACGATCTGCTTTGGACCACTGGCGCAGCTGCCACTATCGGCGTCGGTTGCCTTCAGGCAATAGCCGACACATTCGTTTTCCAGAATACAGCCCGCACCATCACTCTTCTTTGCTTGGCAGAGGTGGTCGGCGTCACAATAGGCATCGGGGACGCAATCGTTGGCAGACTCGCAAGCCTCGCCGGCGGTGGGTCTGGGTTCACATTGCCCAATATCCATGTTGCATCGGGCCGCATCCACGCAGGCGAACGAACTACCACAGATCCCGCCGGCCTCGACCAGCGCTTCACAGGTCCAGGTGTCAAGGTTGCAGTAGAGCCCATCGTCGCTGTAGCAGGTTGCCGCGCCAGCGGGGGTGCTATTGGTCGAGGCCGCCCCGCCCAGGCAGTAGCTACCGTTAGCCTCACTCACACAGCTGGTCGAGCAACCCACGCCCAGCGTGCCACGCTGCTCGGCTGCTGTCGCAACGCAATTTGACTCAATACAGCGGACATCTCCGGTGCTGGGCTTCGCGCATTCTTTGCTGTTGCTGCAGATCCCGCCCAATGCAACGAGTCCCACGTAAACATGGTCGCAGGAGCTGACACCTTCCATCGAGTAACAGCCCTCTAGCGTAGTTCGGACCTCGGCGACACATTGTCCCCCTTTGGTGGCGTCATACCCGATCGTGCTGCTTGGAGTGGGTGCGTTGATTCGCGCGACCATTCGAGCTTCGCAGGCCAGAAGGTCAACGCTTTGTCCTGCACTCTGGCAGCAGCTAGCGAGCCCTGCGCAGAAACTCTTTGCCATGGCATCCGGAAATGCTTTGGCTGACACCGGGGGAGAACTCGTTGCTTCGCCGGCTCTGCCACCGCAGCCGGTCATCACGAGGTTCGCCATGACGGCGACAACTATGGCAAATTGGCGACCCCAGTACCAAGACATGCAGCACCTTCCAGATTCGGACTGACTCTAGGCCTCGGGCCGTGCAGGTGCAAGGCGTGCGGTCCAACTACTGCCAGCGGCGAGCCAGAGAGCGCAACAAGCGTTGCTTTGATTGTAGGCTCCGTGCGAGTCCCAAGCCGTGACCGTTCAAGGGAGTCGCAGAGTCGCGACCTTAATGCGTCGTTTGCGCGCCGCCAGAAACAAAACCTGCCCGGTGACGAAGTGCGATTGTGCCTAGCCTGGAAACCCGTGGGGCGATGTGGGAGACAAGTTGGCTTGGGAGGTAGCGCAAATCTTCTGCGAGCTTGAGCCCATTTTACGGCAGCGCTCGGCCTATACTGCTCATTCAACGTCGCAGCTGAGGAAATCATGCGCAGAACAATTGGTCTAGCCAGTTTTGTACTATTGGTCACTTGGGTCGCCCATGGCACGGCAGCGACGATTGGCGTAGGCCCTGGGCAAACGCACGCAGCTCCCTGCGCCGCCTTCGCCGCGGCCCAGGATGGCGACACGGTTGAGATAGATTCGGCAGGCAACTACGCCGGAGATGTCTGCGCCATTACCAAGAACCGATTGACGATTCGCGGCGTTGGTGCAGGTCGAGCTCGTATCGATGCGGCAGGCAAGAATGCACAGGGCAAGGCCATTTGGGTCGTGCAGGGTCAAGACACTGTTATCGAGGACATCGAGTTTACTGGTGCCACGGTGCCCGATGCTAATGGTGCGGGGATCCGCCAAGAAGGCAAGAACCTGACGGTGCGGCGCTGCCTATTTCGCGACAACCAGGACGGCATTCTTGCGGGGGACGTGGCAGAAAGTGAGATTCTGATCGAATACTCCGAGTTCGATAGCAATGGTGCGGGTGACGGCTACTCACACAACCTATACATCAATCACGTGGCAAAGCTGACGTTTCGATACAACTACTCGCATCGGGCGTCAGTTGGTCATTTGCTCAAAACCCGAGCCGCAGAAAACCACATTCTATACAACCGATTGACCGGGGAAAGCGAAGGTACTCAAAGCTACGAAGTCGATTGCCCGAATGGCGGCAGGACCTACATCATTGGCAACATCATCGAGCAAGGCGCTTTGACCGAGAATCCGACCCTTTTCGCCTACTTGGAGGAAGGAGTGCATGCCAAAAATCCAAGTGATGCACTGTTCGTTGTCAACAATAGCTTCATCAATCATCTGGGGCGTGGAACATTCATCAATGTTGGCGCGGCGACGAAGACACCAGCTTTGATCGTCAACAACATCTTCTTTGGCGGTGGCACGGTCTGCACACAAGCCACTGCGCAACTTTTGCATAACCTGGAAGGCGGAGGATCTTGTTTCGTTGCCGACGCGAGCTTTGACTTTCATCTTTTACCTGGATCTCCCTGCGTGGATGGTGGAGTCGAGCCGGGCGATGGCAATGGATTCTCCCTTACACCCATGGACCAATATGTTCACCCCACGCAAAGCCGTCCACGTCCGCTGTCTGGAGCTTTGGACATGGGTGCGTACGAACTAGACAACAGCGTCACTGGCTCGGGCGGCAACCAGGGCGTGGTCGTGGCGAATGGCGGCGCCTCAGCCAGCGGGGGCACGGCGGCGATGGGCCAAGGGGGCACGGCGAACGGCAGCGCTGGCACGCCCGTCATCCATACCGGTGGAGCTGCAGCGGGATGCAGTTGTCGTAGCGTGGGATGCGACCCCGGCTGCTTTTGGCCAGTTGCAATGGGTGCTCTCGGCGCTGTTCTAGTTGCTCGGCGCAGGCGCCGAGTCGTCATGACGCCGTGAAGTCATCGAGTCTTGCGCTGCTTTGCGCTCTTGCGCTGCTTTGCGCTCTTGCGCTGCTTTCCGCAGAAGCAGCACTACCGCTGGCACGTGCCGCAGTAGTGCGAAGACCGCTGCCCAATGACCACGCGCTCGACCGGGGCTCCGCACTTGCGGCAGGGTTCCCCCTCGCGACCGTATACGCGAAAGCTTTGTTGGAAACTGCCATCGCTGCCGTCGGGGTGGATGTAGTCGTCGATGCTCGAGCCACCCGCCTCAATCGAGTGACGTAGAACGCGACGGATGATCCGGGCGAGCCTACCGCAGTCCGCTTCGGTAAGCGCCATGGCCGGACGCTCTGGATGAATCCCCGAGAGGAAAAGCGATTCGTCGGCGTAGATGTTGCCGACACCCGCCGTGACCGTCTGATCGAGCAGCAGAGATTTTACCTTGGCGCGCCGTTTGCGCGACGCCCTAAACAAAATCTCGGCCGTCACTTCGAGGGCGTCAGGGCCGAGCTTGTCCAGCCGGGGATCGCTTGCGGTGGGCGCGAGCAGGCGAACCTTGCCGAACTTTCTCGTGTCGCGAAAGAAGAGCTTAGGACCATCGTCGCAGAACTCGAGGGTCAAGTGGGTGTGCGCGTCGCGGACGAACTGCCTGCCAAGTGCTAGGCGTGGGCTCTTGGCACCATCGAGGATGAGCTGCCCGGTCATGCCCAAATGCAGGAGCAAGCGGTGCCCACTCGATAGCCCTAGGAGCAGGTACTTCCCAACGCGGTCGAGGGATTCGAGCGTCTCACCTCGCAATCGTTTGCTCAGCGTTGCCGGCGGCGTAAGAAAGAAATACGACGGCGCCGTCGTTGCGACGCTTCGAATACGGCGACCGAGCAAGTGTGGCCGCAGGTAGCGCCCGACGAGTTCTACTTCGGGCAGCTCGGGCATGGTGCGGCGGACGATTCGATGGATGCCGACGATGTTGGGGCAACCGAGGCGCTGGGTGCGACGGCAACGCCAGCATCTGTGCTCGATTCCGGGACGCGCCTGGTCGATTGCGCGGGAAGCCGCGAGCTTCGCGGTGCATCTCGGCGCGTCAAGTAGAAGAAGTCGCGGAAAGCCGATTTGGTGACGTATTCGCCGGGCGCGAATTCGAAGCCATCCATCAGTGCACGGGCTTCGAGGTTGCCGTCCTTGCCAACGACATAAGTGAGGAATTTGGGGTATGACCAATTGACGTCGAGTTGGGCAACATCGACGGCACCCGAGTGATGCATTCCTTCGGCCAAGGCGCGAGCGGTCATGTTGTTGCCGATCCCGACGAAGAGCACGCGGCGCGATTCGTCCAAGCCGACTGCCGAGCGACGAATCACCGTATCTCCATCCAGCGTGGCACCCCAAAGGCGAGTTTCCGGATGTCGTAGGCCGACATGCATGACGTTGTTTTCGTACATGCAGGCGGGGGTTTGACGGAACCAATTCATGCGGTCCGCCGCATGGGCGACAGACTTCCAGGTGGCAATCTCGACTGTACCGTCGTTGTAGCCAACTGCGGTGCACGACGTTTCTCTCGGCCTTACCAGCGTAACGCCGTTGACTAGCATGCCGTAGTGACCATGCTCTGCCATGAACCCGCCATTGAAGGCCGCAATCAGTGCAGCGTGTTCAGTCGCCGGGATCTTCCCGGGGCGCGCAAACTCCTTAGGGACGGGCTGCTCGGCTTTGGGTTCGTGCGTGCCCGCAGCGGCATGCAGATCCGTCTGTTCGAGATCGATCGCCACCACGAACAGCTCGCCCCAAGAACGATTGGGATCGGGGTGGACAAGGGTCTTGTACATGGCCGTCGGTGCGTCAGGGTGTCTGCCATCATCGACGGCAACCCATTGACCATCGCCCGGCGCCGACCAGCTCTTGTGGACGGGCCCAACTGCTTTGGGTTCGAAGGGGGGCCATACCGGGCCCGCATCCGTGGTGGGGGCTGCGGCGGGCTTAGCCTTCGGTTCGGGCACCGTCCAATGCGCTTTGGGCTTTTCACCGTGGCGACGAATGCGCGTAAGTCGGTCCTGTACCCCGTAAACGAAATCCTCGAGATGAGCTACGTTGTCTGTGCCGATGACGCTGCGCAGGCCATTGGCAAAGAGTGGCCCAGCCCAGCTCGTGGAATGCACTAGGACCCAAGCGACCACGCCGAGGGCGCAGAACGCGCCCAAACCCCAGCCTGCGCGGCGGCGGAGGGTTGAAAGTCGGGCATGGTTCGGGGACATGGGGGCCGAGAGTTATCGCGCCTCTTGCCCGGTCGGGCAATGTCGAGGACGACTTTGGAGCGTAATGGTGTAAGAAGGCAAATAGCGCATGGCCTTGCACCAGAACCTTCGCCCGATCCGGAAATTCGGGCCATTTTTTCTGGTGTTTTTTGCTGTGGTCAGTCCGGCGCGGGCACAGCCGGGGGACAGTCCGGACCTGTTGGCGCCGCGGCCGGTAAGCGACGACTTCGCTCGGTATTCGGGAAAACCCATTCGCGGGCTCGAGGTCGTGCCCCGCGGCCGCTGGTTTCACGAGAAACTTACGCTGCGCTGGGTGAAGGTCAACGAACCGCTCTACGTTCCCTATTTGCGCAGCGCAGTCCGCGACATGCTCGATGGTGGCCATCTCGCGCGCGCCGACATCGAGGTGTTGCCCTACGGCGATGGGGTCCTCGTGCGGATCCTGGTCGAATTGCGCCGCCTTGTGACTCGACTCACCGTCGTTGGAGCGGCGATTGCGGACGAAGAACTCCTTGACGCGGCTGGCATCAAGGAGGGTGACGAGATCACGGACAGCGAAGTCGACAGAAAGCTCGAGGCGATACGTCGGGTCCACGTCGAGCATGGCTATCCCGACGCGAAAGTCACGCTCTCGATCCAGTCAACGGACGACGCATTGGGGATCGTCCTGTTGTTCAACGTGGACAAGGGCCGAGTAGCGTCGATTGCAAAACGGCGCTTCGAAGTGGCACCGGATCCGAATGCTCCAGGGCTTGCTCCTCTCCTGAAAGCGTACGAAAGTAAGGTCGGTGAACAATACGACGAATCGAGTTTGATCGAAGCCGATCGTGAACTCGCCGAAACGCTCAAGCAACGGGGATGGTACGAAGCCAAGGTGTCCCACCGGGCCGAGCCAGCTGCCGCGGGCATGGTGGTGCGGATACAGGTTGAGGCAGGGTCAAAATACGGCATTCTGTTCGTCGGCAATCGAACCTTCGATACGGATCAGTTGCGTGATGTTCTGGAGATTGAAACCAACGACGACCGCAGCATCGAGAGCTTTGTAGAGCGTCTCAAGAAGCACTACATCAGCTACGGATTTTTGGACGTGAGCGTCGCGGCAAAATCGAATGACGATCCACGGCAACAGCGCGTTACTTTCACTATCGACGAAGGGGCCATCGTGCGCGTTGCCGCACGGGAATTCCCCTGTCTTAGCGGCGAACGCAGCGTGGCCGACGTGCGAGCCGAAATTGACAGCTTCTTGTCCGAGGAACTTCCAGGGGCCGAGCTGCTTGGGCCCGTAGATCCACAGAAACTCGACGCGACGATTGGGCCTGACGCAACGGCGGGAACGCGACCTCTTCCGCTCAACCCCAATCCGTATGCCACGTATGCGCCGCGCGTCTACGAGCGCGCGACGAAGCATCTGCAGGATCTTTATCGATCGGATGGCTACCTGGCTGCTACCGTTGGACCCGTGCAGCTATTGCGCCGACGTTGCGCTATTGGCTCTCCGCCAGGTCAATGCCATTCGCTGGGGCCACTGACACGACCGCCCGTTCAATGCGCCTACGATGACATCGGCATGCCGCTCGACCAACCTGCGCCTCAAGCGGTGTTCGGTTGTGTGCAGGATAGCAAGCGCGTGCGCATTTGCGAACCAGTGGTCGTATTGCAGATCCCAGTTAAGTTGGGGCCGCGAACTACATTGTGGGACGTCGCGTTCGACGGAAATCAGCGCGTAACTGAGCAGGAACTGGGTGAAGCTGCGGCGATGCCACTCGGCAAGCCACTCTCGCTCATGGAAGTCGAACAGGGCAGGCGGCGCTTGCTCGACGATTACGCCGAACGCGGCTTTGCCTACGCCGAGGTAACGACCGCAGTCGATCCCTCGACCGATCATACACGTGCCCGAGTCCGATTCTCCGTTCGTGAGGGGGAACGGGTGATGGTCGGTGGGATTATCGTCAGGGGCGCCAAGTACACGAGTGAACGGCTGATCCGCAGCCGCATCGCGCTCGAGAAGGGCAAACCCTATCGGCGCAGCGAGGTGCGTGCCACCGAGGAGCGCTTGGGCACGCTTGGAGTGTTCTCGACGATTCGCTTGGGCCTTGAAGATCCGTATGTACCCGCGAAGGAGAAGAACGTCGTCATCGAGGTGGTCGAGCGCGTGCCGCAATACTTCGAGGTCTATCCGGGCTTTAGCTCCGGGGAAGGTGTACGTGGTGGCTTCAACTACGGGCACCTCAACGTAAGCGGCAAAGCCGTTCAGCTGATGTTGCGCGCTCGAGTTGGCTACTTGCCGGACTGGTTGATCATGGAGTCCGACGTCCGCGCCAAGTACCAGAGTGATGTCAACGAAGTGTTCCAGCGTTTGGAGCGTATGGTCTCCTTGCAGGTCGCCTTTCCGGACATCGGTCTTGGGCCGCTATTCCGGCTCGGTCTCGAAGGTCTCGACGTGCACGACAACTCCCGTGACTTCGGGCTCACCAAGGATGCCTTCATCTCGACCTTGACGTATCAGCCCAATCGTCGTGTTACGGCGCAATTGGCGGCCTCGCTCGAGAGAAACGACGTCACTATTTTCGGAAATGCCCAGCAAACTGCAGTCGCGGACTACGTCAAAGCGCATCCGGAGCGCGTCATGGTGTTTCGCGTGCCACAGGGAACGACGGGCGCCGTGGCGCAGCGCGTGACCGTCAGTTGGGATCGACGAGACGTTCCACTCGACGCGCGAAGCGGCACCTTCGCTACGACCTCCATCGAGCACGTGACGGCGCAACCGCTCGGTTCGAGTGGGAGTGACGTCGCATCGACTAATGCCACGTGTGGCGGACACACCAGCGACCTCAACTACAACCCATTTGCCCCGGCCGAGAGCGAGTTCTTACGTTGGACAAGCCGCCTGGCTGGATACATTCCGTTGTCGCGCCGAGGCACGAGTCTGGCAGTGAGTTTTCGCTGGGGACTCAATCACCAACTGCGGCAATGCTCAAGCACCTATCCCGACAGATTGTTCTTTCTGGGTGGCGTCGACTCCATTCGTGGCTTTCTGATGGGGTCGCTTATTCCCGAGGACATTGCGCAGCAGGTCCTTGCGTCGACGGGTGAATTCCCGGCGAACCAAGTGGTGATGCGCGGAGGTAACTTCTTCATCAACCCCCGTATCGAATTGAGGTTGCCGCTGAATAAGTTGGCCGAGACAGTCTTGTTCCTCGATGCGGGCAACGTATGGAGCCGTTCGCCGACCGATTCGAAAGATCCCAACTACACGCCCAACTACCTGCGCCTGCGCTATTCGGTTGGTACGGGGCTGCGCATCAATACTCCCGTCGGACCGCTCGTGTTCGATTACGGTTTCAATGTCGAACGCGTGCTCGACAAGTTGTATCCCAGCCGCAAAAACCAGCGCTATTGGGAGGACCTTGGGGCGCTTAGTTTCAGTATTGGGCTGTACTGAAGAACTCTCGAGATGCGCCCCACCTGGCGGTGGGTTCGGGCTATACGGGAGCAGCGGCCATGGGGGCTTGAGGGATTCGGTGTAGCTATTACTCGGGCTTTCGCCAAGTACCGCGCAGCACCGTACGCAGGAAGCCCGGCGCCCCGCGCAGCTCGTCGATCGCGAAGGATTGTTCTTGAAACCCCGCCTCTAGCAGCGCTGGACGGGGATCGCGATCGAGACGACATCCATTCGAAAACCTCGACCATGTCGGATTGAGGCGTTGCTGCCAGCGGCGGCGCCGCGTGCCCACGGGTGCCAAGATATGTTCGATGAGCAGGAATTGCCCGCCGGGACGCAGCACGCGGCACGCCTCGCGGATGCTCTGCTCTGGATTGGTCACGGAGCACAGAACGAAGGTCGAAACCACCGTATCGAACGACGCGTTGCCAAACCTCAGCTGCTCTGCGGGTGCGTCGCAAATCTCGACTCGACTTGCGATGGGTAAAGCCCGCAGACGCCTCGCCAGCCGAACGCGCATGTGATGGTCGGGTTCGGCGAGGATCAGGTGTTCGAGTGCGGCGTCATAGTGTTCGAGGTTGCGACCCGTTCCCGAACCAATTTCCAGGACCGAACCACGCAGCGCGGAGACCAGGTCATGCCGCCAACCGGCGAGACCAAGCCGTTGGGCGGGGGCTAGAAGCGCGTCGTAGATCTGGGCAATGACGAAAGACACGGCGTATTTTCCGGAAATTGAGCGGATCTACTGTGAATGGCTGGCAGGCCGTTGACCCGCGTCCTATCTACCCCGTGGCGGAAGAATTGCCAAGCCGCGGCTAGCCTCGAACCCATTCGTGACGAATTCGCAATACATCCAAACAGACTCATTGACCATACTCGGCCAATTCCGAGCCAGATTGGGTCGCTATGCCACAGGATTTGGACTGTTGCTCGCCTATCAGGTGGCTCAGTATTGGTTTGACACGCGACTGATGCGTGCGGTCGATGCGGCTCGCGTTGGTGATCTGCGGACGGCACAAGTCATCGCCCTGTCGCTGGTGGGTTTGGCGCTGGCGGCCTTCGTCGTTCGGGTCGCATCGCGGATTGTCATATTCTATGCGGGGCGTGACGCTGAATACGCGTTACGCAAAGCTCTGCTCGACAAGCTCTACAGCCTAGGCCCGAGCTTCTACGCGAATGCTGGCACCGGGGATCTGATGAGTCGGGCGACCAACGACCTGACCCAGGTGCGGGTACTGCTCGGATTCGGCGTGTTGAACCTGATCAACACCGCCCTGGCACTCGGCAGCGCACTGAGCGTCATGCTCGCGATTTCGGTGCCACTGACGCTAGCCTCGTTGGTGTCGTTGCCGTTCTTGGTGTTGGTTACGCGCGGGTTCTCTCGGCGGATCTTCTTGCGGACGCGGGAGAACCAGGCAGCGCTCGGGTCGATGAGCAATACGGTGCAGTCCAGCCTTACGGCGGTTCGCGTCGTGCGTGCATTTGGGCTAGAGCCGCTGGAGGCGCAGCGTTTCGATGCTGACAATGCGAACGTGCTCGACCGTGGACTCGAACTTGCCAAGTTGCGTGGTCTTATCGGTCCAATGATGCAGGCGATCTCCGCCATCGGGCTCGTGGTCGTGTTCTGGTATGGCGGGATGCTATTGATTGAGCATCGGATCACGGCGGGAGGGCTCTTGTCCTTCGTGCGAGCGTCTACACGCCTGACCTGGCCGCTGATTGCGCTTGGGTTTCTCGTCGCCATCGTGCAGCGTGGGAGAGCGGCGCATGAGCGGCTGCGCGAGGTTTTCGAGGCCAAGAGCGACGTTGCCCCAGCGACGAGCGCGCCCTGCGTTTCCGGCGCACCCTGCCTCGAAGCGCATGGATTGACTTTCCGGATTGGCGCGCGTGAGGTGTTGCGCGAAATCGACCTCGAAGTTCGCGAAGGGGAGCGCCTTGCCATCGTCGGTCTAACCGGTGCTGGAAAATCGGTCCTAGCCCGGCTGCTATCTGGCGCGCTACCGGCCCCCGAGGGAACGGTGTTGCTGCAGGGTCGAAGGATCGAGAGTGTTTCGCTTTCGGAGGTCAGAAGGACGATTCTCTACTCTCAGCAGGTTCCATTCTTGTTTTCCAACACCGTGGCACAAAACCTTGCCTTTGCTCTGCCAGAGACCGACACTCTTGCGGCCCACCAGGCGAGCGTCGAGGTGGCTGAGCGCGTGCGGATAGATGCCGAGATTCGGCAACTGGTACACGGCTACGACACTGTGGTTGGCGAGCGTGGGATCCAGCTCTCAGGGGGACAGCGTCAGCGGCTGGCGCTCGGTCGGGCACTGCTCTCGTCGAGCCGTATTCTGGTGCTCGACGACCCAACTAGCGCTGTCGATGTCGGCACAGAACGGGCTCTGTGCGAGCTCTTCGCCCGGCTCGGCAGGGAGCGAACGCTTGTCATCGTTACGCACCGCGTCTCACTCGCGTCGCAGTGCGACCGCGTCATCGTGCTCGATTCCGGACGCATCGTCGAGGTAGGCACTCCCGCCGAGCTGGCCCAGGCAACGGGCCTCTATCGAACGTTCCGTGAAGAACAGCGGCTCGAATCGGAGATCGAGGACGATGCGACTCTCAGCAAAGCGGCGTCAAGCGTAGGAATGCACCCGGTCGAGGTGAAGGCGGCAGAAAACGGTGCTGCGGCCAGCCGCGAAAAGGCCATGCGTGAGTTCCACGAAGAGGCGGAACTAGCCAGCGCGTTCAACTCGAGGCTATATCACGACCTTCTCGCGTTGTTGAGATCAGAGCGAGGTCAGCTGGTGTGGGCGGCTTTGGCAGTGGTGCTAACGGCGTTGTTGGGGCTGTTGCGTCCAATGTACGTGCGCAGTGCCATCGATGCAGCGGTCACTCGTGGTGATGTCGAACGGTTGGCTCAATTGGGATTCGTCGTTGCATCACTCGCATTCGGTGAGCAGCTTTTTGGGTTCGCTCAGAGCTACCTGACGCAGATCGCCGGGGCCAATGCCATGGCACGGCTGCGCGCGCGTGTGTTCGCGTTCCTGCATCGGCTTCCGATCGCGTTCTTTGACAAGCAACCCATTGGGCGATTGACGACGCGCGTCACCAACGACGTCGATGCTATCTCTGAGCTGTTTGCCTCGGGGATCTTGACGTCCATTGGTGACTCGCTGCGACTGATTGGGATCGTTGCTCTTATGCTATCGCTCGACGCGAGGCTCAGTCTTGCGGCCTTTGCGGGACTGCCTTTCGTGGGGATCGTTGTCTTGCGACTACGGCGGCCCATGCGCGAAGCATTTCGCGCGATCCGCGCTCAAACCGCGCGGATGAATTCCGCGCTGAACGAACAGATCTCGGGCATGGCGGTGGTACAGGCTTTCGACAAGATGTCTCGGTCGGCGCAGGAGTTCGATCGCATCAACTGCGCTCATCGCAATGCGCATTTCAATTCGATCCGCTATGAGTCCGTTCAAGATGCGGCGCTTGAGACGATTGCGAGCGTGGCGCTAGCATCCATGGTCTTCATGTTTGGTGCATCGAGTGCTAGCTTCGGGACTCTGCTGGCATTTCAGTTGTACTTGGCGCAGTTCTTCGAGCCGTTGAGCCAGTTGACACAGCGTTACACACTGCTGCAGAGCGCCATGGCCGGCGCGGAACGAGTTTTTGGTCTACTCGCTCGTGAGGAGCGTGATGCACCGGGTTCGCAAGCGGTTGGTGTCGCGGAATCGGTAGCGCTCAACAAGTCCGGAGTCAGCGCAATGGAGTGGAATCGGCCACGTTTGGCGAGCAGAGAGCCAGCAATTGTCTTCGACCAGGTTGAGTTCTCGTACCATTCGGGGATTCCCGTTTTGCGAGAACTGAACCTCAAGGTCGAGGCGGGCGAGCGCGTGGCGTTGGTTGGGCCCACGGGTTCTGGCAAGTCGACGATAGCGGCTTTGCTCGTTCGCCTCTACGATCCCACCGCGGGTCGGATTGAAGTCATGGGCAAGCCGATCGAAGAGTTGAATGTTGCCTGGCTACGCCGTCAATTTGCCGTCGTGCCACAGGATCCGGTTCTGTTCCCCGGGACACTCCTCAGTAACATCGTCGGATCGGATCCAGTCGATCGTGAGCGTGCAAGACGAGTGCTTGAGCGTATGAGCGCGCTTGAGCATTTTGAGCGGCGTCTTGGTGGCTTGGAGGCGGTGGTAGGTTCGAAGGGCAGCGAATACAGCGTCGGGGAACGCCAGTTGGTGGCCTTTGCTCGCGCCCTGTATCGAGATGCACCAATCCTATTGCTCGACGAGGCGACAGCGAGCATCGATAGTGACACGGAGGCGTGCCTTCAGCGTGCGTTGGAGGCGTCACTCTCGGAAAGGACGGCGATGGTCATCGCGCATCGGCTCTCGACCATCAAGACGGCAGATCGGATCCTGGTTCTCTCTCGTGGCCGTCTCGTCGAACAGGGAACGCACAGCCAACTCGTGCAAGCAGATGGCCTCTACCGCAGGCTGGTTGCGCTATCCACAGTGCGCAAGCACGAATCGACTCAGATTGGTCTCAGCGAACTTGGGGCGGTGAGCTCCACGAGCTAGCCCTGCCCGCCCAGCGCGCCATGGCTGCAGGATGGCGCAGCAAGCGCGCTCCCGCCACGGGCGCGAGCTAGCCAGGTTCTCGGCTACTGGCCAAAGTGGAGTGTCAGGCCCGCGGGCTGCTCCATGCATGGCGCAGATGCTGTTGAGTAGCGCCAGTCACGGCCAGAGAAAAACGAGGTGACTGACCCGCGCTGTCTCGATTCTGCCGCTCGAAACATTCTGCTGTTCACGGGGGTGGCAACGGGTTGACCGTGGCGGTTGGCTAACAGTAACGCGAGGGAGCTTGAAGCCCGGCATGGGTTCTGAATGGGGCACAGAAGTCGAGCACGAAGGATTCCGCTTGAAATTGGGTACGGTCCGTTGACCGAGCATTCATTGAGCTTCAGTTGGAAAATTCGACAAATGGCAAATGCGTCGTCCAAACAGGTGGAGGTAGGCCGGCGATGTTGCCCAGTAAAGTACCTGAGCTACGGCACGACGGCTTCGACACTTAGCGTCGACTCCGTCTGAGTTACGCGTCTATGGCTCGATGAATTTGCTGATTTCTCGCCGCTGGCGGCACAACTTGTAGCGAAAATTCTTCGCGTATCGGCCTAACGAGCGATGGGCGCGACTTGACAGACAAGAACGGATACGAAGCCAAGAACCGTTGACGCTGAGCCGCCCGGCACGCTAACACGTGCGGCAGATCATTGCAGTTGAACGCACCATGAAGAATCCAACGTGCTCAGGCCTGACTCTGTTGATAAGTATCATTTGTGCGACTGGCTTGGCTTCGGCGCAGGCGGGCGGTGCACCTGCAACGACCCAACCCGCGGGCGGCGCGGCGGCTGTTGTGCAGCCTTCGAGTGACATCCCAGCGGAGCCAACTGCAGGCGTAGGCCAGACTGAAGGCGCAGGCCAAACTGCAGGTGCTGCAGTCGCAGTCGTGGATGCCAATGCTCCCGCGGATGCCAATGTCACCGCCGAGCAGGCTGGCGAGGGCAAAGGCAAGAAGGGCAAAGGCAAGAAGGGCAAAGGCAAGAAGGGCGACAAGGGCGACAAGGACGACAAGGACGACAAGGACGACAAGGACGACAAGGACGACAAGGACGACAAGAAGTTGCCTTGGGAAGCCAAGCCGAAGCTCAAGGTCGGCGGCCTGATCCACTCGCAGTTTGCGCTCAACGACGCACCGGACTCGTCCAACGCCGATTTTCGTCTGGCCAATGCACGTATCTCACTCGAGTGGCAACAAGGCTACCTGCTTGATGCAGTCGGCGAGGTCGAACTGTCCCGAGACGGGGACCGCAATGCCACTTCCTGGGCTCCGATGCGTGACGCTTTCGTACGGGTCTCGCCCGACAAAGCTCTCCGCTTTCGCCTGGGTCAATTCAAGCGCCCATTTGGCCAATTGGCATTGACTTCTCTGCCGAAGCTCAAGCTCATCCGTCGTGGCATCAGCGATGTCTGGATCAACGAAGAGCTGGAGTACGGCGAGCGTGATGTCGGTTTTCAGGTCGAGGGTACGGTTGGCAATCACTACGCGCTGCATTATGCGGTCGGGGCGTTCAATGGCCGTGGCCGCAATCGCCGTGATGATGATCCGAATGGCGCCAAGGATTTCGTAGGTCGTCTCGAGGGCCGTGTTGGCAAGGTCCTAGCCATCGGCGTAAATACGGCGAACAAACACTGGGATCAGTCCGCACACCCCACACGGCCTAAGTCCGCCTGGATGAGCGGCGCTGACATACTCGTCGAATACGCAGGCCTCTACGGGCTGGTCGAAGGTCAGTACGGTTCGAACTACGTTTCGGTCGCCCAATACCACACCGCGTCGCTTTTGGCGTTGGTTGCTTACAAGATCCCAGTGACGCAGGCTTGGCAGATTGCCGTCGAACCACTCGTCAAGGGTGAGATCTTGAAGATTGAGACCGAGGTCAAGAATCGCCACATCCTCAATGGCACGGCTGGTGCCAATCTCTACATCGGCAAGATTTTTCGCTTGATGGTTCAGGGTGAATGGATTGTCCCCAAGGGCGCAATTCCCGACAATCTGGGCGAAGCGCGAGCCGAGAAGCGCCTGATTTTCCAGGCGGGCATGTATACCCCGTAATTGGGAGACCGACGTTGATCCTTACCGTTAGAGAAAGCCTTCGCCGGCTACATTACCGACTCATTCGGCTCAAGCTGTTGAGTGAGCATAATTTCGGTCAGCTGACGTTCAGTGATCGGTTGCTCCACATTCGCCCACTGTCGGCATTGGTGCTTTCAGCTCCGGCGCTGCTGTTCATGCTCTGGTATTCGGGGTTGGCAATATCGACTCACCTGCGGCAGAAGACCGCAGTCAGCCTGGAAGAACCGTTGACTGCAGAGCTGTTTCAGCTGCACCTGCATGACCGTTTGGTGGCTGATGTGCGCCGGCTAACCATGTCCGAAGCGAGGGTGCGTTCCGAGCTGCCCACGTACAACCTGGTCATCAGTAACGACAAGCTGACCCAGCTCGACGCTAATCTGCCACCTGATGAAGGCAGGGCCGGCTATGTTGGCGGCTTTTTGGAACATAAGAACCACGTCTACGAGATCGACGTTCGCTACCGTGGCACGAAGCACTGGCATTGGAACAACCCCCAGAAGTCATGGAAGATCCGGGTCAAGCCAGAGCACCTCATGTTTGAAGGTTTGCCCACCTTCAACTTCATCAATACGCCCGACCCCATGCCATTCAACGAGCAGATGGTGCTCGACGTGGCGCGTGACGCTGGCCTCTTGACTCCCGCGTACTACCCGTTTCGGCTGCAGCTGAATCGCGCGTTTCTCGGCGTCTATTTCTTCGAAGCGCAAGCGGATGAGGGGCTCCTGCGCCGTGCGCGCCGGATGACCGGCAGTATCTATTCTGGCGCCGGTGCCCCAACGAACCCCGATACGCAAGTGAGCCGCCTCTGGGAGTCGACCAAACATTGGAAGAAGGTTGGGGCGGTCAGCGCTGAGGACGAAAAACAGGTCAGTGAACTCGAAGGGCTCATCAACGCGGTCAACCGTAGTTCGGCGCGCGGGTTTGCAGAATATGCCGAGACCAACCTCGACCTCGAAAAGTTCGCCACCTTTGACGCGATCGACGTCGCATTCGGTAACAACCAACACGACTTTCACCAGAATCACAAGCTCTACTTCGACCCCTACAAGAATCGATTCGAGCCCATCGCCACCGATTTCCGCGACATGGAGCACGAGCGGGAATTCAACCGCACCGAGAATCCGCTGTTGCTGCGGCTCAAGCAACTTCCCGACTACTTGAGCCGGCGCAATCGCAAGGTGTACGAGCTTATCACGGGGCTCTGCTCGACCAAAGCGCTCACTGATTTGACGCGGCATTGGACGGAGTTGCTCGCGCCAGATCAGGCACGCGACCCCTATTGGGATGCCTACGAGCTATTGCCAGTCATGGGCACCTACTATCGGCAACTGGTGCGTCCGATGACGGAAGAGAGGCAGGCATTGGCCGCCCAGATGCGATTGCACGACCACGACTTGCGTGTGGCGTATCTGCGAGGGGAATTGGAACGGTTGGACGTGGCGGCGGCGTTGCTTGTTCCGCACGCCGCGCCCGCGGCGCGCCCAGCCAAGAAGACGGCCAGTGCGGCCAATGAGATAACGTCCATTGTCGACGTAACCGTGAAAGGACCGGCCGCGTTCGAATTGGGCGAGGCGACTACCGAGTTTCCCGCTGGTTGCGCGTCGAGCGAATGGCAACTGTGGGCCGATCGGGATCTCGACCAGAAGCTTTCCGTCGAACACGATTTACGCCTTCTCGCTGTCGCTCCACCGCTGCACAGTGGCAAGGCCGACATCACGCTCTATCCTGGCGTGTCACTGCGCCCGATCACCGCCAACCAGTTCCGTGGGCGCGTGCGTGCGGAGGTGCAGTCTCGCACCTATCGGTTCTACGTCCGCAGTTCTGGCTGCGCGCCGCAGCGTGTTGTTCTTGCCGGGCGCAATACGGCTACCCTCGCGCCGATCACGCTTTCAGCTGAGCTTCGTGACACTCTGCCCGCGTTAGAGGCGACGCACTGTGATGACGGTGCCGGATTTGCTGAACCTGGCAGTCAATCACCGCACCCCTTCTGTTATCCGTTCGAGGGCGAAGAGACGCTACACTTGGGGCCTGGTACCGTCGAGCTCAAGAAGACTCGGACCTATTCCAAGTACCAGACGCTTGTCATCGAACCGGGCACGACGATTCACGCTTCGGGCAAAGGGACCATCATTGCCTACGGCAAAGTCATCGCCGAAGGTCGACCCGATGCCAAGATCCGCTTCGAAGCACGCGACGGGCATTGGGGGGGCTTGGCCCTGCAGGGGCCAGGTACCGCAGGGTCGCGCTTCTCCCAGGTCGAGTTTACGGCTGGGACGAAGCCCGACCGAGCGTCCCTCGATTTCCCCGGAATGGTCAACCTACACGACTCACGCGACATCCAACTCTCATTCGTCAGCTTCTCGAACAACGAGGAGTCCGAAGACGCGCTCCATGTGGCCTACGTGGATGGGCTGGTACTAAACGATGTGACGTTCACGGGTGCGCCGGTCGATGCCATCGACATCACGTACTCGGTTGCCAAGCTCAAGCGGGTGACCGTCGTCGGTGCCGGCAATGACTGTCTTGAGCTCATGGGGTCGCGCGCGGAGGTCATCGATTCGAAGTTCGTCAGGTGCCAAGAAAACGCTCTGTCCGTTGGCGAGCATTCGGAGGTCACTGCCACGCGAACGCTCATGGCTCGTGGTGGTCGGGCCATATGGTTGAAGAACGCCTCTTCGCTGACGGCATCCGAGTTGTTGGTGCACACCAACAATGTGGCGGTGCGTCTGGAGAGTGAGTCTCTGTGGTACGCCGGGGCGAGTAATCTACGCCTCGATGACGCCTACCTAGTGCAGACACCGAAGAGGGTCGATGGTTCTGCTGCCAACGTGGTTGGGCAGTTTCTCGAACGGTTGGGTGAAAGGGATCTCGACGGTTTGCGGCGTGACGTCATCGAAGTTCCCGAATGGTCGGCTCTCGACGTTGCCCTGGACCGTCTCGAGCAGCGGAGGGCACAATGAGCTTCAAATCGAGCCTAGGGTGGCCCAGCCTTGGATTCTTCCTTATAGCTGGGATCCACACGCTCCTCGGCGGGATGCTGCTTTGGGGATGGCAGCAGCCTCTACTCGATGAGGCTTTCGAGATCCTCGCTCGGCGTGACTTGGACGATTCCGCCGAATTCTCACCATCAGAGGTTCAGGTCCTGCAGCGATCCCTGGACAGGCATGCTGGGTTCAGTCGCACACTGCTCGGAAAATCCGGCGTGCGGTTTCTGGAACGGACGGAATCCGGGTGGTTGTCGCGTTCGTCGGCCCACTTGACCGTGCGCCCTGAGTCGGATCGCCCGACGGAGCTCTTGGTCGAAGGACGCGGGGCCCCCGGCGATTTCCCGCTCGTCGTCAAATTCCACGGCAAGGGGTTTGCCCGTCAGCTAGAACTCTTGCCAGGCAAGCCGCAGAAAGTCGAGTGGTCCAAGAGTGACCTCGATCGACCGACCATCTTGAACGTCGAAGTCGTTGCGGCAAAGAGTCATGCCTCAACCAAGCCATCTTGGTCCGTTCAAGTCGAAAGTAGTTCTCCCGCTAGAGAAACCCAATGATCAAGCGTTTCAACCGCTATGAACTGAAGTACATCGTCGATGCCAGGAGCTATCGTCGGATCTGTAACGATTTGACGAACTTCATGATTCCCGATGCGTATGGCGACGTTGATGGTTTCTACCGGATCATCAGTCTCTACTACGATAGCCCCCAGCTTTCGGGCTATTGGTCCAAGATCGATGGGCTGAAATTTCGGCGTAAGTTGCGTTTGCGCATCTATCCCGGCAACGACATCCGTAAAGTCGATACCGGCTTCGTCGAGATCAAGCAGCGTATCAATCGTACGGTGCAGAAAAAGCGCGTCATTCTGCCGCTTGAGCAGGCCATTCGATTGTGCGATCACGCGGAGGTTCCGTCGGGTCTGGATGCCTCGGATACCGCAGCAGCCGAGGAAATGGCCTACATGGTGCGTGTGCTGCATCTCAAGCCGAAGGCCATCGTGAGCTACCGTCGACGCGCCTACATGGGTGGCCTGTACGAAAGTGGAATGCGCCTCACCTTCGATATGCAGCTGCAAGGGCGGACTACTGCTCTCGACGTCAACCAATTCGCGAAGAATTACTACTTCATGCCTCCAGACGCTCTAATTATGGAGGTGAAGGTGAACGAGCGCATCCCAGCTTGGATGGTTTCGTTGCTGGCGCAGCACCAGTGCAAGCTGCAGCGTGTTAGCAAATACTGCGCGGTGATGGCAAATGGCATGGACCGCTTCAAGAACAGTCTGAAGAACCACAAGGAGAATCTCTATGGGTGAGCTCACGAAGGGGCTCGAGCGTTTTGGCGACCAAACGAGCACGTTCACACTGTTGGACGTGGCGGCGGTCTTTGCATTGAGCCTGGTACTGTCGTTATTGATCGGCTGGGTCTATCGGTCCACGCATCGCGGGGTCTCTTACTCGCAGACGTACGTGCACACCCTGGTGATGTTCAGCGTTGTGGTTGCGTTCGTCATGCTGATCATCGGTTCGAACATTGCGCGGGCCTTCACGTTGGTCGGCGCACTTTCCATCGTGCGGTTCCGGCACGCCGTCAAGGAACCAAGGGACATCGGTTTCGTGTTTACCGCCATGGCGGTCGGCATGGCCTGTGGCACTAGGTTCTATGCCCTCGCCACCTTCTGCGCCGTGGCAATGACGGGCACCGTGATCATGATGCACAAGCTGAATCTGTTCGCCAAGGTGCTGCGTGAACGCATTCTGATCGTGCGCGTACCAATTGGTACCGACTATGAGAAGACATTCGCATCCGTCTTCCACGATTGCCTGGAGGAATACAACCTCATCAGCATGGAGACGGTCGGCGAGGCTGAGTACCAGGAAGCTGTGTATTCCGTGGTGCTCAAGCCCAGCAAGGAGCCCAGCAAGTTCCTTGATGCCATTCGTGAGGTCAATGGCCACATGAAGGCCTCACTGGTACTCGGACAACAGGAGATTGACCTTTAGCCGGTCCGAGGCCAAACTACCGGCCTTGTCTCGACCCTATGGCAAGTGGCCCCTATGAGGAGACGAACAATGGGAATTGAGCGAACGATGAGCAACTTTGTCTTGGCTGGTGCCCTAGCGGGGCTATTGAGCGCCTGCAGCGGCAGCGATGCAAAGGGCGTGGACTATGCAAGCGTGAAGCTCAAGATCAATGAGATTCAGGCGTCGAATCAGATCACGGTAACCGACGAAAACGGTGAAGCAGACGACTGGATCGAGCTTTACAACCCCGGCAAGGAAGATCTGGATCTCGACGGATACTACGTCAGCGACAGCAACAACAATCCAACCAAGCATCAGCTCCCGACAGGGGTGACTGTCAAAGCTGGTGGTGTGGTGTTGCTATGGGCAGACGGGACGGCGGAGCAAGGACCGAACCACTTGCCGTTCAAGCTGAGCTCTTCTGGTGAGCATGTGCTCATATCCACTCCGAACGCGGACGAGCTCGATACCACGGACTTTGTTACGGGAACCGCGGGTTACTCGTACGCTTCGCATCCCGACGGGGCCGGAGTCTTCGACTGGTGCATCACGCCGACACCGGGTGAGCTCAACGGCGATACCTGTCTGGATTCGACCCTTTAGGTTCGCTGCTTCGCCAATCCAATCCAAGACAAATAGGGACGGGGCTGCCGTAAGGAGGCCCCGTTTTGACTTGAAGGGCTGCCGTAAGGCGACCCCACTATGAGTATCTAGTGTCCTGCGTCCGTGGACGATGCCGCCGTCTCGGTGACGCGGACGAACACGTAGTAGTCATTTTCGCACGTGGAGTTTTCCACGATGACCGTGTTCTCGTCCTCGATGGCTACGAGAACCTCGGCAGAAGTGGACAGCGCGATCTTCTGTGCCTCGCCGCCGTCTGCCGGGACGGGCTTGTCCACAGCGAGCGACAGGTAGGCCACGATGTCAGTGTCCCTGGTGCCAAGCCCATGCGGCAGGCGAAATCGCCGATACGAAGGGAAATGCAGCCAGGTCGAATCGATGGGGGTCGTTTCGTACTTGCGCAGCCCATTGGTGGTGGTGATCCCGTCAGCCCAGAGGAGCGGCTCACCGCGCTTGCCGCAGCTTGTATCGCAGCCCACGAGCAATGCGAACGACACGGCCGCCAGCAGCGATATCAGCGCCTTGTGCATCACGGCGGCAACTAGCACATGTCTTAGGCGACCGAAACGGCCGTGGCAGGTTGGGGCCAGGAGCCGGTTCAAGGGCCGGTATTGAGAACGAGTGCAGCGGGGCTCGATCGATTGCTACCCTAGCCACCGCATGTCGTCCGACGCACAAGTTTGGCTCGTGGGTGCAGGACCCGGCGACCCCACGCTGATTACCGTCAAGGGCATCGAACTGCTGCGCGACGCGGACGTCGTCCTGTACGACGCGTTAGCCCATCCAGCGTTGCTCGAAGCCTGTCGTGCCGATGCAACCCTTGTCTCCGTTGGCAAGCGTTACGGCGCCCACACCGTCGAGCAAACCGAGATCATCCGTCTCCTCATCGAGCATGCCAAAGCAGGCCGTAGAGTCGTGCGACTGAAGGGTGGCGATCCGTATCTGTTCGCTCGTGGTGCGGAAGAGGCCGAAGCCTTGGCGGCGGCTGGGATCCGGTTCGAAGTAGTACCAGGGATCTCCTCGCCCGTTGGAACCTCCACCTATGCGGGGTTTTCGCTCACGCATCGCGACCTGTCCTCAAGCGTCACCTTTGTAACGGGCACGGACAAGTCCGGTCAACCGCGCTGTTCAGAAGACTGGCAGCGACTGGCAATGGCGACCGATACCATCTGCATCCTGATGGGGATGCGCCGCATCGAGGATATTACCGATGCACTGCAGGCGGGGGGCAGAGTGCCGGAGACGCCCGTTGCAGTTGTCGAGTGGGGCGCGCGTCCCGAGCAGCGCGTGCTGGTTGCGACACTTTCCACCATTGCCCAACGGGTGCGCGCCGAGGGCCTCCGGAATCCTGCGGTCATTGTCGTCGGGGATGTCGTAAGCTTGCGGGAAAAGTTGCGTTGGTACGACAACCGTCCGCTCTTTGGTAAGCGGTTGCTTTTGCCACGTCCAATCGGGCAAGCCCAACCTAGCGCACAGCTCGTTCGGCAACGCGGAGCGCTGCCGGTCAGTATTCCACTGATTGCGATCGAAGAACCCGAGGACGTCGCTGCTGTTCGAGCTGCCGCAAGGGCGCTCGGCAGCTACGATTGGGTGGTATTGACCAGTGCCAACGGCGCCGAGCGTTTGCTGGCGGCACTCGAGGTCGAGGGGCTCGATGCTCGCGCCTTTGGTACGGCCAAGATTGCCACCATTGGACCCAAGACCGCCGAGCCGCTACGCCGGTTCGGGCTCTGTCCCGACCTCGTTGCCAAGGATCACATTGCCGAGGGGCTTCTGCGAGAGCTCCTGGAACGTGCCCCAGCGCGACGCGTCCTTGTCTTTCGTGCTGCCGAGGCGAGGGAGCTCTTGCCGCAGCAATTGCAAGCAGCGGGCGCTGAGGTTACGGTCGTTGCCGCCTACCGAACGCGTCGGCTCGGAGCCGAGCAGGCCCAGGACCTCCGTCAGGCTTTTGGCGATGGGCAGTTTCACGCGGTTCTCGTCACGTCCAGCTCGATGGCAACGGCTCTTGTCGAAGCGTTGGGGCCCGATGCCCTCCAATTGCTTGAGAAGACAGTTGTGGCGAGCATTGGGCCTGTCACAACCGCGACGCTAGAAAAGGCTGGCGTGGTCGTCGGCGTGACTGCGGAGGTTCACACGATCCCTGCACTGCTCGACGCCCTCGAGGCTCACTTCGCTACACGAGCAATCGAAGGAACATGCTAGGCTCTCGACGCCAACGCTATCAAATTTGAGCCATCATTCGCGGAGGGCTGCATGAGCGCCATCGAGAAGCTTTTCGATGAACATCGATTGATTGAACGGGTCGTCGACGCGATGGAGGCGTTCACGTCCACTGTGCAAGCGGACTGTGAGCATGGTCGCTGTGAGCTGATGCGGCTCGTCACCTTCTTCCGCGAGTTTGCCGACCTCATCCACCATGAGAAGGAAGAGGAGTTCCTGATGCCCGCCTTGAGCAAGTCCGGCGTCGAGTGGGATGCGGGCATCATGCTGCAGATCCGCAAGGAACACGAGTTCGAGCGCCACCTGCTGCAGACCCTGCGCCATTCCGCCTTGCAGCAAGGGAGATGGTCCGCCGACGACTGTCGACGGGTCAACGAGATATCAACGAGTTTCGTTCAATTCATGCGCGGACACATCGCCAAAGAGGATCGTCAGCTCCTGCCCATTGTGCGCGAACGACTGACCGGGCCGCTACACGACGAACTCGATGCCCAAATGGAGCGTTTCGATGCGAAACGCGAGGCAAGCGGCGAGGTCCTGATGCTCGTCGAACTGGGCGAATCGCTTGCAGGTCGCTACGCTCCCGCGCGAGGCGCGTCAGCTCCCAAGTCGGATGCGGTGAGCTAAATAGCACGAAGCCCGCTCCCTCGAGGGAAGCGGGCTTCGATGGCACGGTTGGTGCTGGCGACCAAGTCAGTCGCTCGCCTGGGTGTCGATTAGCCCTTCAAAGCGTCGTCGATCATCTTGGAGAGCGCGTCGACATCCGTCGCGTTCTGAACCTTCTTGCCGTTGAGGAACATCGAGGGAGTGCCCTGGACGCCAATCTCGGTGCCCATCTTCATATCGGCATCGACCTGTGCGGCGAAGGTCTTGTCGTCGAGCGCCTTCTTGAATTCGTCGACCTTCAGGCCCACCTCACCCGCGTACTTCTCGAGGGCGGCGCGGTCGAGTGCATTCTGGTTGGCGAACATCTTGTCGTGGAGCTCCCAGAACTTGCCCTTCGAATGGGCAAACAACGCGGCCTCCGCTGCAACATGGGCCTTGTCGTGGAAACTGAGTGGGAACTGTCGGAACACGATCCGGACCTTACCCGCGTACTTCTTCTTGATCTCGGTGGCAGCGTTGGCGCCCTTCGAGCAGAAGGGGCACTGGAAGTCGGAGAACTCGACGATGGTGACCTTCGCATCCTTGGGGCCAGCGGAGGGCGCGTCGTCCTTCGCGATGTTCGCCTGCTTCTCGGCGCTCATGGGCTTGTTGGCCTCTTCCATCTTCTTCAGATCGGCGAGCACTTCGGGGTAACGATCGAGCATCATCTTGCAGCGCTCGGGCGGGAAGTTCTTGGTGTGGGTCTCGACCATCTTGCAGGTCTCGGTTTCCTTGCCGAGCTCGCCGCAAAGGCGCGACACGAGCGTGTCACAGTTCTTGCGCTTTTCTGCCAGCTTGTCGGCAGTGTACTTGATGTCGCGCTTGGCCGCGGTGCAGACGGCTGGTGAGAGCAGTTCTGCGGTCTTGCCCATCTCTGTGCAAGTGGGAGACTGCTTGCCGACCTTATCGCAGAGCCTGTCGACGTATTCTTGGCAAGCCTCGGTCAGTTCGGGTCCTGCGGGTTTGGCCGACGAAGATCCCGATGCGGATGCGGCGGCGGACGAGCTCTTGCCGCCCTTGGGTTTACAAGCCGACGATAGGGTTGCGCCAACGAGCGCAATGGCGACAGTGGCGCCGAGGCTAACCAGCCAACGCTTATTACCGAACGAGA
Source organism: uncultured Polyangiaceae bacterium (assembly GCA_964454965.1). Classification (GTDB taxonomy): domain Bacteria; phylum Myxococcota_A; class Polyangia; order Polyangiales; family Polyangiaceae; genus FEN-1139. The sequence goes on from CAYVXY010000021.1 coordinate 132,514, forward strand.
TCATCTTCGAATCCTCCTCTGCCTGTTGTGGCAGAAATCAGTCTGGTACCGCTCAGGCAGAGTCGGCCCGGGCGCGGACGGAGTGTTAGCAGTCTTTTGGGCCATTTGCCTAGGGTGAGGGCGCCGCAAATTCGACTTCGTGCGCCAACACGACAAAAACCCGAAAATAATGCGTGGTCTTCGGGCCCGCCTACCTGAATATTGCTGAATAGAGCCTTGGGCGTCCCGGCGTTTGGCTCGATTTGCCTCAGAGTTCGACGCGGACCAGGGTGAATTTGTTGTTCAGCCTCGTGTCCGTCAAAACGTCGAGTCGCGCAACTTTGCCCAGGTCCGTTCGGAGGTTTCCGATCCGGCTGTGTTCCAGCGTGAAGAACAGGGCTTTGCGCTTGGCTGTCTGCTGCTCGAGGATGAAGCGTTTGAAGTTTTCGCCTGTTGTAATGAAGGCGGGGGTGCGGTTGCCCGTGTAGAAGTTTTCGCCCTTCCAGTTCATTTGGTAGGAGACGAGCAATTCTTCGGGGCCGTGGCGTCGGCGATAGTATTCGACGATGGTGTCGCGTTGGCCCCAATGCGGAGCGATACGCGGCAGGTAGACATTACTGGTCCAAGCGGCGAACCCAAGGCACACCAACATGAACAACGCGGTGCTCAGGCTTCGGATGCGCGCCGGACCAGCCCAGCCCAAAAGGCAGACGATGCTGGCAATTGTCGCATAGAAAATGGCTCGGTCCAGCATGAGGTGCTGCGGCCACAATCGGTTGTAGTTGTACGTGACCAGATTGATCAGGCGGACAGGGCCATTGGGGATTCTGGTCGTGAACAAATCGACGCCGACGAACCAGGTGATGGCGATCGCCGAAAGCAGAAGGAACAGTCGAAGGGCGAGATCCGTGGATGCATGCCAACGGGGTACTTGCGGCATCGAGCGGTCGCGAGTTGGAAACCAGCAGGCCAGTCCCAATGTCGACGACAAGGTGCGCCCGGAGAGCATGCAAATCGGAGGCACAATCGCAATTGCGTAGTGATGGAATTTGGTTAGCGTGAGCGAGAACATCGCAAACCCCACCAGAAACCAAGCGCCTAGGAACCCGGCGGTCGCCTGTTTGTTGTCCTTGTGTTCACCGCGCCCAAAGAAGCTCCCGAGGCTTGCCAAGGCCACGACCCCGGTGGCTGGGAACAAGCCATAGCCAAGCTGCCAGAGGTAGTAGCCGATGCTCGTGTCGTCCCCGGTATTCGTGTCGTGAACATGGACGAAGGCACGCTTGTACATGTCGTGAATGAACAAGCGCTCCAAGAATGCGGGGCCATGTCGGACCGTCATCTGCACGAACCACGGCAGGGCGATGATGGCTCCGATCAAGACGGCACTAGGCAATTCGAGTTGCTCGAAGTCATCGAACCTTCGCATGAGAAATAAGCCGGCCCCAAGCGATGCGACGGCAATCATCGGTCCCGGCAGACCCTTTGCCATGAAACTCAATGCGACCAAGATCCAGGCGCCGATATTGTACAGGCGTTGTCGCCGCCGTTCGCCACGGTTGATGTACAGGAACACCCCGAGCAAGATCGCCCAGAACGCGGCGCTGGCGCCCGGCTGAGGACTGACATGGACCGGGAACTGCGCCGAACAGGCCTCATTGCCCGGCAGGCCACAGTTTCCCCCGCCAGAGCCAGCGAAGAAACGGTCGAGGTGAGGATAGAAACCGAGGTCTGGGCCAGTTGTGACCAGACCGAGATTGCGTGTCAGCAGATACGAGATCTGCGGAAGAGTAAAGAGAATGACTGTGCCGACGACCAATGCATGCGCGGTCAGGACGAGCTTGCGTCGGCCAACAACGATGGCGTAACCGTCGACTAGAGCATCGGGTGGGCAGAAAAATCCCAAGAGAAATAGGCCCATGGCACCCATCAAGCAGGCGATGTAGGGCAGATCCGTCATCGACTGATGTACGATGATGGCGTAGTGCGGCACAGCAACGAGCAGTAGTGACCCAAGCATTGCGGCAGTCCTGCCCCAGGTTCGGCGCACGCCAGCGTAGAGCAAGAGCTGCCCAAGAAGCGAGCAGAGCAGCATCGGCAGGCGCGCCGCCCACTCCGGATAGGGTGTTCGACCCTGGGTGGCAGCCGAGAGCATCGCGTCCGGCGCGGTGCCGACGTCGAACAGGGAGAAACTGAACGCCTGCAGCCAAAAATCGAGGATTGGTTTCGACCAGAACCAGCCGTCTTGCGCCCACCATAGGCTGATCCAGTCGTCGCGCGAAAGGATCTCACGTGCCACTTCACCGTAGTGGGTCTCCCAGGGATCGATGAGCGAGAAGCACCCGAGCATGGGCGCGTATATGGCAATCGTTGTTGCCACTAGCCAGAACGACGGATGGTGGACTTCTGACTCTCTTGCGTCGCCGAAGACACCCAAAGCGCCCACCGCACGAAAAAGCATGGATGCCGTGAAGAGCAGCAGAAGGGGGATGAGTACGACCGCTGACCATTTCGAGCCGGGCAGAGTCCCGGCGACAGCGAGACGCGTCACTACGATGAACAGCGCCAATCCGAGAATGGTGGAGACCAAGTATCGACCGAAACTCGGTTTTGCCTCGATCAGTGACATCTCGGGGACGGGTTCGAAGCTCCCGAGGACGTTGAGTAGCGAGACTGCCGCAACGACACACAGCATTGCTCCAAGAGCGACACCGCCGCGAACATGGCTGTTGTTCGCCATGAGCAGGAAGGCCAAAGAGCCACTGAGCAAGAACACAGGCAATCCCGGGAGCCAGCGCAGCCTTGGTGCTGTAGGGAGCAGTACTGTAAGATTTTCGGTCACGGTTATGCTCGATGAAGGGATGTGTCGCGGCGCTCGAAGCCGAGCAGCAAATAGCCTTCGGCCTCCCGCGAGGTCGTCGTGCAAAAGCCGAGGGCTAGCAGGGGCTCAGCAATAAGAGCAGCTTGCTCCACAAGAAATCCAGTGAGTAGCAGTTGGCCCAGGGGGTTCACCCGCGCGGCCACCGACTCGAACAGCTCAAAGTGGACAAGCGGTTCGAGGTTGGCCACGACCAGATCGAAACGCTCGGAGACCGATTCGATGGGGGTTACCGCGAACCTGCAGCGCTGCTCAAGCTGATTGAGCTGGGCATTATGCGTCGCTGCCGAGATCGCCTCCGCGTCGATATCGATGCCATAGCTGGACGCGCTCGAGACGGCTGCGACGAGCGAGAGCACGCCATTGCCCGTACCGACGTCGAGCACCGAACAGCCCGCGTGACTAAGGCAAAACGCTTCTGTGGCGCTCGCAGCGAGTCTCGTTGTTGGGTGACTTCCGTCTCCGAACGAGGGATGGGGTTCGAAGACCAGGTGCCGCTCCCCAGGAGGAACGGCTGCTGCCTGGGGCGTCGGAGTGAACCAAAGCTCATCGGTGAGCCGTTGCGGGATGAGCTGATCGAGCCAAGCGGCGTGGTAGTCGAGTTCCAAGCAATCCACGCGGACCGTGAATCCGCCGTCTGGCAGCGACAATTGTTCGGCAAAGGCCCGGTACAATGAGGTAGCTATGGTTTCCCACTGAGCCGGCGCTTCCCCCTCGGGCAAACTCAACCGGAGTTCTGCGACATCGGGTTGCTCGCTATCACATTCCTCGACGGCGCCCGCGCCCAACTCGACCAATGCCGCTCCATAGGCCTCGGCTACCCACCGCGGTACGGTGATGACGATGCGCGAAAACCGAGTCACCCGAGTAGCCACTCGGTACTATTCGAGCTCCGAGACGAGGCCCTTGGCCTCGTCGAGCTGTTCCAGTTGACGCTTGAGATTGGTGACCTGTTCGCGTGCTTCGGCAACGACCTCGGGCACCGCCTTCTCGACGAAATTCGGGTTGTTCAAACGCTTTTCGTAGGATTCAATATCCTTCTTGAGCTTCTTCTGTGCCCGATCGATGCGGTCGGCTTCCTTCTTCGGATCGACGAGACCCTTGAGGCCCACGAGCACCTGGACACCACTGACCACGGACACCACCGATCCCGTCGGGCGCTCGCTGCTTTCGAGCTCGATTTGGGGCTCCCCAATGGTACGCACCAAGAACTTGATGATCGAACTCTGTGCCAAAAGGGCATTTATGAGTTGTTCGTCCGCGACGCGCAAGACGAGTGGCACTTCAGCACTCGGGTGGACATCGTGTTCATTGCGCATGCTGCGCGCTGCACCAATGGCACCAGACAGGGCAGCGAAGACGCGCTCCGCGTCTTCGTCGGCGCGACCATCATCGGCGGTGGGGTAAGGCGCGAGCGCGATCGATGCCGGTCGTGAACCTGGACGCGGCACGCGTTGCCAGAGTTCTTCAGTGATGAACGGCATGAAGGGGTGCATCGCGCGCAGCGCTGTCTCGATCACGTGAGCGAGGGTCTGTCGGGTCTCGACCTTGTCCTCTTCGTTGTCGCCGTGGAAGATCGGCTTCGTGGTCTCGAGGTACCAATCGCAGAGCTCGTCCCAGAAGAAGTGATAGAGAGCACTAGAAGCCTCATCAAGGCGGAACTCGCGCATGCCGACTTCGCTCGCTTGGATGGCCTGGAGCAGGCGCGAGAGGATCCAGCGGTTTTGTAGCAGATTTGGTGCGTTTGGCGGCTCACCGGAGATCGTCAAATCACCTAGGTTGCCGAGAGCAAAACGGACCGCATTATAGATCTTGTTGCAGAAGTTGCGGTAGCCCTCGATGCGTTTGGGCGACAGCGCAATGCGCCGCGCCTGAGGCGAGTAGCTGCAGAGGGTGAAACGCACGGCGTCTGTGCCGTAAGCGGGGAAGCCAGCGCCCATCTGTGCCGTCGAAGGGTAGGCCTTCTTGAATTTGTTCAGGGCCTCATGCTTGGGGGCGCCGGGCATGGATTTTTGGACCACTTCGTCGAAGGTGGCGCCATGGATGAGATCGAGCGGGTCGATGGTGTTGCCCTTGACCTTGCTCATCTTGTCGCCGGTCTCGTCAACAACCATGCCGTGAAGCAAGATGCGCTTGAAGGGGGGCTGACCCATGAAATGGATCCCCATCATCATCATGCGCGCCACCCAGAAGAACAGGATGTCGTAACCCGTCTCCATGTCGCTGGCGGGGTAGAATCGCTCAAGCTCGAGGGTCTTGTCGGGCCAGCCCAAGGTCGAAAACGGCCAGAGCCCGCTCGAGAACCAGGTGTCGAGACAGTCTGGATCTTGCTTCAGACTATTGCTGCCACATTTGGGGCAAGCTTCGGGTTCCGCGTCGCGCGTGACGTGGATGTGGCCACATTGCTCACAGAAGAATGCTGGGATCTGATGGCCCCACCAGAGTTGACGTGAGATGCACCAATCTTGAATGTTGGTGAGCCAATGGTCGTAGGTCTTGACCCACTCTTCGGGAAGGATCTGCGTCTGGCCGCTGCGCACGGCTTCGAGAGCAGGCTCGGCCAGCGGTTGCATCTTGACGAACCACTGCGTCGAGATCATCGGTTCGACGATGACACCCGAACGCTGTGAGCGCGGGAGCGTCATCTGGTGCGGCTTGCAGCCGCGCTCGAGTCCGAGTTCGGCGAGGCGAGCCTTCACCTGCTTGCGCGCGACGAATCGATCGATGCCGGCAAATTCTCCGCACTCTTGGTTCATCTTGCCGTCGAGGGTAAAGATGTTGATCTCAGCGAGGCCGTGCCGCTTGCCCGTCGCGAAATCGTTGAAGTCGTGCGCGGGTGTTACCTTCACTGCGCCCGTGCCAAATGCCATATCGACCAGGATTCTGTCAGCAATGACCGGCACCAAACGATCCACGAAGGGATGCTTGATGAATTTGCCGTGAAGATGCTGGTAGCGCGGGTCGTCGGGGTGCACCGCGACAGCGGTATCGCCGAGCATGGTCTCGGGTCGCGTCGTGGCCACGACGAGCTCCGTCGCACCCGCGCACTGTGTCGTGTCCGCGACGGGATAGGCAAATTCATACAACTCACCGGTCACGCCCTCTTCGGTTTCCACCTCGAGATCGCTCAGCACGGTCTGTGATTCCACGTCCCAGTTCACCAGGCGCGTGGCGCGGTAAATGAGGCCCTCTTCGTAGAGGCGAACGAAAGCCTCTTTGACGGCCTTCGCCATGCTCGGATCCATCGTGAACCGGGTGCGCTCCCAGTCCGCAGAGCAGCCAAGCACGCGCATCTGTTCGGCGATACGACCGCCGCTCTGCTCTTTCCACTGCCAGATCCGCGCGGTGAAGGCGGCGCGGCCCAAGTCGTGGCGCGACAGTCCTTCGCGCTTGAGCTGGCGTTCGACGACGGTTTGCGTCGCGATGCCCGCGTGGTCGATGCCTGGTTGCCAGAGCGTATTTTTGCCGCACATGCGCGCGTGACGAATCAGCGCGTCCTCGATCGTGCCCATCAAGGCGTGTCCCATATGCAGCGACCCCGTGACGTTCGGGGGCGGCATGGGGATTACGTAGGTGGCGCGCTCGTCACCAGGGTCGACGCCGGCGCGAAAGACTCCGAGCTCCTGCCAGTACTTGTACCAACGGGGTTCGACATCGACGGGCTCGTAGGCCTTCGGAAGCTCCTGCATGGCGGGCGGACCCTAGCACCTAACCCGCCGAGCGCCGCCGTTGTGCGGCCCAGCTACGCCAGGGGCTATTCGGCGCTGAGGCGCTTGATTTCTTCGCGGATCATCGTTTCCGCCAGGACTGGGACGACCTCCCAGACCACCTGCTCGACCACTTCGCGAGAAAGCGAAAGCACGCCGGCGATTTGGTCTTTCGTTAGGCCAAGTGCCGTAAGCTTCGTTTCCATCGACGCGTCGATGAGCGCGGTGGCGACGGGCGCCGTTGCAGTCGGGGCCGGGGCCACCTTTGCGGGCGCTGCGGCGGCTTGCGGCTGAGCCGGTTGCGCGGCGGCTACCGGCGCAGCAAACGGTGCAGGGCGAACTGGTGCGGCGGCTGCTGGAGCAGCGGCTGCTGGTGCCGGAGCAGCGGCTGCTGGTGCCGCCGCAGCGGCTGCTGGTGCCGCCGCCGGAGCAGTGGCTGCAGGGCGTGCCGCCGCGGGTGCACCAAACGTCATCGTCGTGGAGTGAGGTCGTGGCGCAGAAGCAGCAGTAGTAGTCGCTGCGGCACCAGTTTGGCCCACTACCGGCGCGGGCCGAGCCACGGGAGCAGCGGCACGCTCTGCAGGACGTTCCGCGGTCCGTTCAGGTGGACGTGCTGCAGGTGCACTCGCGATCTTCTGAACCAGCGCTGCCACCTTGTCGATCAAGGCTTGGCTATCAAATGGCTTGTCGAGGTAGTCATCCGCACCCACGGCTCCACCCTTGACGCGATCGTACGGATGCTGCTTGCTGCTAAGTACGATGACACCAACCTGTGGCATCTCGGCTTTGATCTGTTGACACAGATCATAGCCACTCGTACCGCCAAGCAACGCATCCACGAGGGCAACCGAGGGCTTGTCTGCCCTGAGCTTTGCCATGGCGTCGGCGGGGCTGTCGGCCAGAACCATCCGGTAGTTCTCGCCAGCGAAAGTGATCTCGATCACCTTCCGCATGGTTTTGCTGTCGTCGACGGCGAGCAAAGTAGCAGTCACATATCCTCCGGAGAACTGAAAGACTCCGGCGGTGATCATCGAACTATCGATCGAAAAGTGTCAAGGATTTCGCCTGAACGGGTCTGCGGACCGGAACCGCCTGGCGGCTGATAGACCAAAAGCCCGGGATTTTTGCGTGGTGGCGGCCCGCCGCCACGCGTCAGGCCAGCCCAGAGGGTGTCCGTCGAACGCCTGCACGGGTGTTCCTACTACGCCATCCGTCCCCTCACAGAGTTGGAGATGGGCCGGCCCGAGCACCTCCCTTCCTAGCTGACGATGAACCATCGCACTCCGGCGGTGAGCCCCAAATGGAAGTGATTGCGGTGCGCGCGATCGTAGTTTGGAGTTAGGACGAGCTGAAACAAGCGCTGTTCTGAGGCTCTGCACACGAGTCGTCGCAGTAGCGCGGCTTCGGGCGTGATGTGGCTGGGGGCAGCGGCCGCTCTTGCGCAGACCTTCGTGCCGATGCGACCGTGAAAGTCTCGCTCGACCTTGAGCCAGGTACCATCCTCGCGGGCAAAGCGATGAATATCCACGGCGAGACCACCCGCGTGGCGCTTGCCCTGTTCGTCGTCAGGACTTGCCGATCTTGGTGGTGGGCGGTAAGCGGACGACAATACCGCCTCGGTGATCCCCTCGGCGTGCAAGATTCTGCTGAAGTCGTCCAACGCCAGGGCCAACCGACAATCGAAGACTTCGTACGGCGATGTGGCGCGTTCGGACTCAAGCAAGTCCGTGCGAAACACGACACCGTTGATCGGTCCCGTGAAACGAATGGGTGCGGTCATCCCCCGCCAGCTCTTCTCCTCGCGGCGTAGAGGTAGTTGGCGTTTCTCGAGCTCCTGGTAACAACCTTCTGCATCGAGGTTTGCGTAACGGTAGGCCGGCGAGTTCTCAACATCAGCGGGAAATTCCGCGTCAGAACGGCCCCTCGCGTGATAGTTTGGGCGTGCGGCGTGGTGTTTCGCAGTGGACGAGGTTGGCCGTGACCCCGCCTGGTGCGGCAATCGGGTGTGTTTGGGGGCAGCTTGGAGTCTTGGCAGAAACGCTAGGGAAATGCCGACGGCAACGAGGATTGCGGCGGGTTGGGGGCTGACGCTCACGCCCGATCTAGTAGCGCGAAGTCTAGTCTCAGCCAAATCGACCGGGCAGTGGTAGCCTCAGGGGCTCGACCCTTGACCGTCAAACTGCACCTGCACGACTGGCTTCTAGCTCGCTACCGAGCATTTCAGCGGTCCTATGACCCAGAAGCGATCATCGCGGGGTCGGGACCGGGGCTCGTCTTCATCGTCACTCTTGCCCTGGTTGGTACCACACTCGTTGTTGGCTACTACCCAGACCTCGCTGCGGCATCCCAACTCAAGCACCCCTGGGTGGCGATCTGCTTCGCGCTACTTGCCGCAGGGTCGACCACTACTGCGTACCGGTATTCCTGTCGTGGGCCGATTGGCACGATTGCCACGCTCACCGACAATATGTGGTGGTACTTCGCCTTTGTCTACCTTTCCGTCAATACCGCTGAAGCCTACGCGCTTGGGTTTGCTATCGCCTACGCCCTGGCAGTGGTGTTGGTCACGGCGCGGGCCTACGCCTTGACGTTGCTGTTTGGCATCGTGTTACTGTTGCCCGTCGTCGTGTTGGTGCCTCTATACAAGCCCTCTGCCACGGTGGCTCTCGTGCTTTGGGTGACGGCGGTGTTGTCGCTGGGGATCTCCTCCTCGGTGCGGAGGCGACCAGACCCGCGTCAGCGAAGATCAACACCTCCGCTCTCGTTGTATCAACCCGTTTCCGCGGTGGATGAGGACTTGTGCGCCGTTCTGTTGACCAGCCCGCCCCGAATCATCGTTGGCAAGTATCGTATCGAGCGAGTGCTCGGTGTAGGGGGCGTTGGACTGGTCGTTGCGGCCCAGCATTTGGCGCTTGGTCAAGCCGTGGCACTGAAATTCCTGCGTCCCGCGGCGGCGTGCGATGCGCGCGATCTGCTCCGGTTCCAGCGCGAAGCGCAGACGGCCGTGCAGCTAAGAAACGAACACGTGTGCCGGGTTCTCGACGTTGGGGAATCAGAGGAAGGGTTGCCTTTCATCGTGCTTGAGTATCTCGAAGGCCGCGACCTCGGACAGGTGTTGCGCAGCGTGGGTCCATTGGCCATTGGCGAGGCGGTCGAGTACGTGTTGCAGGTCTGCGAAGCGGTGGCCGAAGCGCACGCGCTTGGCATGGTCCATCGCGACCTCAAACCCGCCAACTTCTTCTTGACCCTTCGTCACAACGGTTTGCCTTGGGTAAAGGTCTTGGATTTTGGCATTGCACGGTACAAGAGCGAACTTGGTCAACTCGACGTGCGGTTGACTCAGACTCGATCGCTCCTTGGATCCCCAGTGTATATGTCGCCTGAACAGACACGCAACGCTCGAAGCGTCGACCCGCGTAGTGACATTTGGTCCCTAGGCATATGCCTGTTCGAACTATTGACGGGCCGTCTGCCTTTCACTGGCGAGACGGCTCCGGGCGTTGCTGCTGCCGTCTCGACCGATCCGGTTCCGCCAATCATTGAGTATCGCCCGGACGTGCCCGCGGCGTTGGCGCACGTAGTCGAGAGATGTCTCACCAAGCGTCCCGAGGACCGGTATCCCTGCATCGCGGAGCTAATCCGAGCCTTGGAGCCATTCCGCGCAGGAGCGGGGCAATGTGACTTCATCGCGGCAGTTCGTGCATTGAACGATGGCTCTCGGGAGTCGACCGGAAGTGCTTCGCGGGACAGGACCCTCAATAGTGAGCAGGCAATCGTGACGCCACGGACGCGGGCTGGAAACCTTTCATAATTACCTGGTAGGCGAATGTGGTTTTCAACCGTGACCTCACCATTGGATTAGGAGCACATCTTGTCGGTCAAGTACGTTCTTCTCGGCTGTCAGATTGAATTTCGCCGGGGCCGGGACCGAATCTGAGCAAACGCGCGCAGGAGGTGTTATCGTTTGCTCCCCTATTATCCCGTTCTGCCGACAATGCTTGCCTGGTTCAAAGCACGCTACCGTGCATTTCAAAACTCGTACGATCCCAATGAGGCGATGGTGGGCTCGAGCCCAGCAGCGATCGGAATTTCCGCCGCGACGCTGAGCATCACCATTGCCTGTTTGGGATACGTGCCGACACTTGCCGAGGCGTCTGGGCTGCAGCGACCTTGGATTGCGCTTCTGCTCACCGCGGTTGCAGCTGCCATCTCGCTGACGGCCTACACCCATCGGTGTCGGGGGGGGATTGGAACCTGGGCCACGCTGCTCGACAGTGCGTTTTGGTCAGGGACCCTCATGTATCTGGCGGTGAGCACCAACGGGAACTACGCGATTGGCTTGGCCCTGGCGAACGCGCTGGCAACGCTGATGGTTCCCGCGCGCATCTACTCTCTGACCCTGTTTCTCGGCGTACTTGCGGTCCTACCGGCGGCCGCGATGGTCGTGCTATTTCGTCCGTCCGGGGCCGTCACGGTGCTTCTGTGGGTCACGGTGGTTCTCGCCTTGCTGATCCACCAGATGACGGGACATCGGCGCGAAATGGCGCGTCGTCAGCAGGCATTGGAGCGAGCTCTTGGAGCCGCCGATCACGTTGCGGACGAAAGCATGCAGGCGGCCTTGGGCACCATGCTGCTTAGCTTGGGCCATTTCGTGCATGAGCTGCGCAACTATCAGACATCCGTCGCGACGAACCTGAGCTTCATCGAGTCGGTTATCGAGTTGGACGAAGAAGCACGGGACGCGCTAGCGGACATCAAGCAAGCGCTTGCTGCCGAACAAAAGCTCGTTACCGATACGCTCGAGGACTTGAGATTGCGTTCAGCTGCGGAGGTCTCGACCTTTCGATTGGTTGACGCGCTTTCTCGCGCCACGCAAGACAGCTGCGGAGGTCTCGAGTTTGTCGTCAACGTAGATGAACCGAAGTTCACCCTTCGGGGCAATGCCGAGCATCTGCGGGTCATCATCACCAATCTGGTCCGCAACGCCGCACAAGCAGGCGCCACCAAGGTGCATATCGACTGCAAGACAGAGACCACGCTGGCGTCAGTCCTGCTCGTCGTCCACGACGACGGTCCGGGAATCCCATTGAGTCGTCGCGACAGCCTTTTCGAGCCATTCGGTAGTAGCTCGAAGAGCGAGGGCACGGGTCTTGGTCTATATCTTTGTCGGCGATACGTCGGCCTTTTCGGGGGCACCGTGGCCGTTCAAGACGGACCGTTGGGCGGTGCAGCCTTCGTTATTCGGTTGCCGGGTGTCGTCGAGTGTAAGCCATCCCTCTCTGTCGCGCCGCGATCCCAATCGCGCTTGGCCGCGTCGTAGTCGCGAACCTTTGCTTGTCGCATTCCGCTCACGAATCTTGGCCCACCCATGTTCGACGGGACATCCTGGGACATCGTGGGACATCCCTTGCTGAAACACCCATCGTGTGCTCCTAAGGTCGAGGGACTTCTGCTGATTGCCGTACAGAATTCGCTGCTACGAAGAGCGCTCGTTCGCTACTTCTCAGCCAGGTTCCAAGCGGTAGTGGCTGCATGTCAGCAGTGGCCCGACGACGAATTTCCGTACCAGACGGATTTCGCGCCGACACATCTTCTTTGTGATGACGACTACGCGGGGGGGCAACACGCCCAATTGCCGTCGCTCCCCGCCATGCGGACACGATGGCCAACTCTTCGTCGCGTCGTGTGGTTGACCGCCAAGGATACCGCGACGCGTGACTCCCAAGGGATTGATGCGGTTTGCGTTGCGCCGGTGGATCCAGCCGCGCTTTCGATCGCGCTACGCGAGCTTGATACGTAGGGAGAGGCGGCAAACGTTCCTTCGATCTCACAGTGGGATCGTACGGATGAACCGAGGAGACCAGTATGAAGAAGAAAATGATCGTGCATTCGTTGGAGACTCTCGAGCGAAATTTCGGCATCGTCATCACTTCGGAGAAGGAGTCTGCGGTTACACAGCCATCCATGCCTTCGATCAGACTACAGTCCCCGAGTGGGCTGATGTCCGTGTGATGCTCTCGTTTGCAGGTCGTGTGTATTAGAGTTGTGCGGGGTTCCCGAACCTGCGCGTTCGGGAACCCCATTTCACCAATAGGAGCTTACCAGTGGATCTACTGACGTTCCTGTCTAGAATCGATCAACGCCTGGATACCTTGGTATCAAACGACGTGTTTCATCCCACTCAACGCGAGATGCTGCTGAAAAACACTCGTCAGTACCGCAGTCTGGCCCTCAGCAATCCCCATTTCGACCCGCTCTCGCGCTCGCTGCTCTATTTCATCGTGCGGGCTTGGGGACGAAAGATCGACGAAGAGGTCGAATCGGTTGCCACGTTTCTCGCTTTCTACCTGCTATCGGCCGATCTGCTAGATGACGTACAAGATGACGATCTAGCGGGCAAGCCATACGCGGCGCTGGGCCCCGCTTTTGCGTCGAATGATGCGCTGGCGCTGCTATTTCTTGGCATTGGCGCTCTGCATCGATCGCTAGAAACTCAGCCAAGTGTGTCACGAATGGAGCAACGATTGCGACTGTTTCAGCGGACCGCCATCCTGGCTGCTGCTGGGCAACATCGTGACCTCATGGGCGCAGCCGCAGCCCAGTCACCGGAGGAAGTGCTTGCGGTGTTGAGCGCAAGGAATTCGAGTCTGTCGATGATCCTTGGATACGCAGCGGTGCTTTCAGGCTGCAGCGAAGCGAATGCAGCGAGGTACCGCCGTATCGGCGAAAAGCTCGCCCTCTTCGTCCAAATCCCGGGCGATTTGCGCGATATTTTTGGCAAATCAATCAGTCCTGACTTAGCCACGGGCAAGATCACCTATCCGATTGCCTGCTTCCTTCGCGACGCAACCTCGCAGCAGCGACAAAGGCTCGAGCAGCTCGTTTGTGTCATGCCGAACAGCATTCGAGAGATTCGTGAACTCTTCTACGCTGCGGGTGTCGTGGAGGCTTGCGCTACCAAGATGGAGGAGTTGCGCGAGGACATTCACGTCGAAGTTGCGGCAACCGGGAACTTCTGCGCCGAGCATCGCTGTCTTCTCGGCGTGGTGGACGGTTTGGCCGGCGCCGTCTACGAGCCGCTCGAGGTACCATCCTCGTTGCGGTTCTTCGAGCCTGACGGCACCTGGCACGCTGCGGTGAGACGAGCGCAGTTGGAGTTTGCAGCACGCTTGCCGATAGCTCGGACAAGCGAGATGCCAAGGCTCTGCCCCTGGCATCTGCCGCAATGGATGTACCTGCCTGAAAAGCGGCTCATCTATTATCCCGACATCGAGGGGCTTGCCGAAGAGATTCTGCCATTTCAGGCACAAGTCGTTGGCACGACCAACGTCGCCGAAGTGGCGGAGCTCATGCGTGTACAGGTACCGGCCGTGCTCGCCCATGAAATGTTTCATTACTTGCGCCAAGTGTCGGGTCGTATGACAGGGGACCATTGGCACGAGGAGTGGGCCGCCAATCGGTTAGCCGTGGCCTATTTGAATCGATTTGCGCCTGAAGTATTAGCCGGATCACTTCAGTTGGCGATCGGAGTCCTGGCGAAGCATTCGCAACTAGTCGATGACCGTGTCGCCAAAGTGCTAGATCGTTGTCACGAGTGTTGTCCCGATGCGCGGGAAGGCTACGACATGGACGTCATGTCGATGGCCATCGTCAGCATGGCAATGATTCGGCGTCTTGCGGCGCAGCCAATCGATTTGGACGTCGCTGTCGCGGAACTGCTGTCAGCGCCCGCGCACCCCACAAGTGGCGTTGCGGCGTAGACTTCTGGTCCCGACGCGATTTCTGTGGCAGATGCGGGTGGCGCAGCGGACGCAGCCGCAGAGCAAGAATCGAACCACCGGATGGACGCAGCACTGCTTTACTTCGCCTCGTACGTATTGATCGGAATCGTCGCAGGGACGCTTGCCGGGCTGCTGGGCGTGGGCGGAGGACTCATTATCGTGCCGGCGCTCGGTTACCTGTTCGAGGTACAGAGATTCGCCCCAGAAGCCACACTGCATTTGGCGCTTGGAACTTCTCTAGGTACCATCGTTTTTACCAGCATCTCGAGCGCTGGCGCCCACCATCGACGCGGGACGGTGGATTGGGGGATCTTGAGGCGGATTACCCCTGGGATCTTGCTCGGAACCTTCGCTGGTGGCGCGTTCGCGGCACGGATGGTCACCTCGACGTTGAAGGCCGTATTTGCCGTCTTCTTGTTGCTCGTCGCCGCGCAAATGCTCTCAGGCGCGCGGCCACGGCCCACTCGGAGCTTTCCGAAAGCCGTGGGCTCGACGGGCATGGGTTTGCTCATTGGCGGGATCTCGGGATTGGTTGGGATTGGCGGTGGCTCCATGTCTGTGCCCTTCATGATTTGGTGCAACGTCGAGGTGCGTCGCGCTGTCGGAACCAGCGCTGCCATCGGGTTTCCGATTGCCGTGTCGGGGGCTCTCTCCTACGGGCTCAATGGTCTCCGCGTGTCGACGGGGGTGGCGCACACACTGGGCTATTTGCATTTGCCTGCGCTGGCAGGGGTAGCTTTGGCATCCGTGCTCACGGCACCCCTCGGGGCACGTCTCGCCTCTGCGATGGATCCAGCAAAAATCAAGCGCAGTTTTGCCTGCTTGCTCATCGTGATGAGCGCAAAGATGCTATGGGCGTTGATGTAGAACGCTCGAAGCTGTCAGAATCATCGCAATGGCTGAGTGCAAATCCGAATCGAGCGAGTTCCTAGCCATCCTAGAGCTAGCTCTTCGCGCCGACGGTTTCGACCTGGTGCTGCCGTGCGGATTGGCGGGCATTCGTGGCGAGTGTCAGCAGCTGGGCTTGAGCCTACCCGCGCGTAGCAATCCCCTCGGCGTCTTGGTCGGAAACTCGAGCGCGCTTTGGCCAAGGTTTCTGGCAGAACTTCACTCCAACCCCGCTTTGCGGCAGCTCGAGCATCCGCTCGATGCCTGGGTAGAACAACGTGTCCTTCTGGCGGTCGCGGGCGTCGAGCCAAGGGCAACGCCGTACTTCGCACATCGCCAGCTGACACTAGGCTATCTGCCATTGCAGCACTGGGCGCAACAGTTGGGTGTCCTGGCCTTGTCACCGAGCCATTTGTCGGTTCATCGTGATTACGGCCCTTGGCTCGCTCTGCGCGCTCTCGTTGTTATCGACGCCGAAGCAGGACCCGAGCATGTCTTTCTGCCAGAGACCGAACCCTGTGGCAGCTGCTCCGGACCTTGTCGGATCCCCTTCGAGCAAGCAGCTTTGGCTTCCGCCCAGCTTGCGGGAACCCGTCGCGTTACGGATCATTGGCAGCAGTGGCTGGCGGTGCGCGACGCTTGTCCCTTGGGCAAGCAGTATCGCTACAGTGAACCGCAGATCCTCTACCATTATGCACGCGATCGCGCCGTTCTCGGTGGGTGAGGAGTGCGGCTACTGAAACTGCTTGGTCGACACAGTGATTTGACCCGGCGTAAATGACGGAAAGTCGTCTTCTATGACTTGGCCGTCCAGGGCGGTCAGACGCAAGGTGAACGCGCCCTCGCCGAATCCGCTTGCGTCTGTCAGCGTGCCGTCGCTCGCGCGAGCCATGGTGACATAGCTCTTGTGGTTGGTGCTCTTGACTTCGACCTTGGTCAGCGGCACCCGTGGGTTGCGCACCCAAAGGCTCGTCCACCAGACGTTCGCTCCTGTCTGGAACTCGTAGCGCAATGTTCCCGTATCGGGACAGCGAGCAAACTGCCAGGTCATGCTGCGTGGGTACTCTCCGGTGTTGAGCTTGTCGTAGACTGAGGGACTCACGTCTATGTCGCCTAGGTCATTGGTGACGCCATAGGTGACCACCCGCGCCACAATCTGCCGCCCTGCGCCAGTCTTGACGAGAATGCAGGCATCACAACTCCCTCCCGTTTGGGCGTAGCTGTTGGACACCCCCGCCAAGTACTCGCCAGAGAGACCTGTCGAGTCTTGCAGGCTGCTGACATAGCCGCCCTCTGGCGCGCAGGCGTTGGGCCATTCGGTTTCAGCGAAATCGACCGGTCCGAGGTGGTACTGACCGGAGCGGAGTTCGCCGTAAGTTTGGCCATCGGTTGTGGGCGTTGCCGTGGTCCCGCCGCTTGCGGGATTCGCGGTCTGTCCGCCCGTCCCGCGATTCGAAGTCTGTCCGCCCAGCGTTGTGGCGCTTCCTCCCGTATTCCTGCTCGCGTTGGACGCATCCGTCGAATTGCATCCAATCGCGCCCAACATCAGCAGCCCCGTCAACAAGCAGCGAGCAACCATCGAGCTAGCGTATCAGTATCTCGATCCAGATTCTATTCTGACGGGGCGCACGTACTTATCCGTCTTGGTGCGTGAATGTGCCGTGATAACTCAGCGCGTCGGTACCTACCACACAACCCCAGATGCGGAGCGAGTCCGGGGTTCGGACAGAGCGTTGGCAGACAGGGCCATGGTTGCTCCTGCCTTTGGCTGCGGCGCCCAAAGCCATCAATAATATTCAAATGTTGCGTATTCGACTGAAGAGAAAGTGCTTGCGTCCGTATGCCTCTTTACGAGTTCGAGTCTGGGCTTGTCGGATGAGGGCTCGAGGGAGGACCGCCCATGGCTGTCGTCGAGTGGAGGGACGATTTCGTCTCGGGAGATGCGGTGATTGACGCGCAGCACCGGGCCTTGTGCAAAACAATCATCGAGTTGCACGAAGCGCTCGCGGTTGGTCGTTCCCCTGAGGTCACGCGTGAATTGCTCGTTGGACTGGAACGCTACGTTTTGCGTCACTTCAATACCGAGCGACAGCTCATGGAGTCCAGCGGTTATCCAGGTGCACGTGCTCATCTCGCACAGCACGAAGAGATCGAAAGAAAGACGCGCGAGATGCTCGAAAACTGCCAGACGCACCGCATGGTCATGGGGGTGACCATCACTCAATTCTTGGGTCGGCGATTCTCGGAACATGTCGTTACTGAAGACAAGAAGATGATTCAATGGTCGCGGCTCAACGGCAGAACCGTCGCATCCGCATCGGGGCAGTTTCCCGTTCGGGATTCGGCGCAACGGGAGATTGACGTGAAAGTCGAGCCACGTGAGTCCGAGGCGCAGATTCAACAGGCCAGGCCTTCGGGCAATTGGGTAGCACGTGATTCTCTGCGCCAACTCATGGCTTCCAATTCCCAGAAGCCCAAGAAGTAGGTCTGCCGGCACTGGTGCAGGCGCCAAGCGGCCAATCGCGGAGCAGCGAGATCATTCGAGCGAGAGCGTCCTGGGCAATGGCGGAGCGAATGCTTCCTGGCAAAAGCGTTCCTTGCGGATTTGCACGTGGCGCGCGGGGCAACGACTGGCAAAAAAGATTACCAGCCGCGCAGTGACTTCATTTCCTTCCAAGCACGGCGCAACAGCCAGGTGTCTGCGGTGGTGGGTGATTGACTGCTCGTCGATCCGACAATCATTAGCGAGCCGCCTGTCGGCTTGGATCCTGTCCATTCGTAGTAATCCTGGAAGCCGAATCCGTGACCCATCTCATGTTCGATGACCAAGTTGCTCTTGCCCATTGATGAAACGAAGTTGCTCACGGGCATGCGCAGACCCCAGTCACCGCCTACGGCCGCTGCCCCACCGCCGATGGAGTCGTCCAGCCACAGCCAGTAATCTTGGTGGAAGGCTTCGCCCCCGGGACAGTTCGGGAACTTGTGTGACCAGTTCTCAAAGAAGGAGCAACTATCGGCACACTTCGGCTCTCCTTCAGCATCGGTTTCGGTATAGACCTTGACGTCACTACCGAGATCCGACACCCAACCCGTGTTGCCGGGCTTTACCGCCCAACCGGTGACTTTGGCTGTGACCATCGGATAGGGGAAGCAGCCGTAGTCCTTCAGCTGCGAGAACCAGTCGTTGAACCATTTCTGCACGGCTGCAGCCATGCCCGTCTTGACGGCAGCAGTGGGCGCGGTGGTGGCTCCCCAACGCACACAGAGATTGATCTGGCCTTTGCCCATCATGACCGAGTCGAGGAGCCAAGCTTTCCGGTTCTTGGCATTGGTTCCAAGCTGATCGTTCCAGCTTTCGTTGATCCAAGCGGCAACGTCACTGGGTACGGTTCCCCAGTCTGGCGTGCAGGTCCCCGTGGAGCCGCCAGTAGACGTGCCACCAGTAGACGTGCCGCCGGTTGGAGTACTGCCGCCAGTAGACGTGCCGCCGGTTGGAGTACTGCCGCCTTTGCCCACACCACCGCTTGAAGTGCTTCCGCCTTTGCTCGCGCCACCGGTTGAAGTGATGCCGCCAGTAGACGTGCCGCCGGTTGAAGCACTGCCGCCTTTGCTCGCGCCAGCGGTTGAAGTGCTGCCACCCTTACCGCTGATCCCCCCAGTAGAGGCGTTGGAGCCGCCAGTACTAGCCGTTGCACTACCCGTAGACGCACCGCCTGAATTTGGAGCCGCAGAAGTCCCGCCAGTGCCAACAGACGTGCCGCCAGTGCCAACAGACGTGCCGCCAGTGCCAACAGACGTGCCGCCCGCGCCCGGCGACCCGCCGTTAGCCCGCCCACCGACCTGTGCACCGTCTCCGGCGAAGCCTCCCGAGGACCCACCGTCGATCGGGATGCCCTCCGAGCCAGCGCAGGCGACGGCCCCGGCGGCAGCGAAGAAGGTGAGGGCGATTCGACGGGACGCATTTCTTGTCATGACTTTTTCCCAAGACGCAGTTGGCTTCTCCAACCGAGGCGATTTGCGGCGATTCCTTCAGGTAGTCGAACAAGAACCCGGTCAGCAGGCAGATGATGCGGTTCGCCCCAGGCGCGTCGACGGTGCCCTCGCGAGTTGGATTTTTGTGGTCTGGTTGGCGCGACCACGACGTGACGCCGACTGCCCCGCACCCATTCGGAGCTTGACGGCATATGCATTCGACTCTGGCCCGATGAGCGACCGGCCCAAGACTGCTACGACCGAGCCCGCGACTCCCCGCGCAGTGCATTGAGCAGTTCTTGACGAGTGAATGGCTTGGGCAAAAACTTCGCCGATACCGCCGTGAGCTTCGCGTTTGCGGAGGGATTCGGCGAGTAGCCCGACATAACGACAATGCGCGCCATGGGGCGCAGTTTGCGACAATACGCCAGCAGATCCGTGCCAAGTTCGCCGCTAAGGACCACGTCCGTCAACAAAGCATCCAGCGCCAGGTTCGGATCCGCAATGTACTGGCGGGCTTCTTTCAGGCTCGAAGCTACGACCACGTCGAAGCCGCTTGCGCGCAAGAGTCGGGCGGCTGTTTCGCGTGGCGCTGGTTCGTCGTCGACCACCAGGACCCGTCGGATCGATTGTGGAATCGGGGAGGGGCGGGTCGACGCTTGTGCCGTGGCCTGCGTCGATGCGGGAAGTAGCACGCGGAACGTCGAACCGTGACCGACCGTGCTGTCGGCAGCAATCGAGCCATGCCATTGGGTCACAATGCTCTGGCAAGTAGCCAATCCTAGACCTGTGCCAGCGTCCCCCTTCGTGGTGAACAGGGGCTCAAACACGTGGGGCAACACGTCGGCAGGGATCCCGAAGCCCTCATCTTTGACCTCGAGCTCGGCGTAGGTGCCAGCGGGAACGGCGGCTACGGTGGGATCGTCGAGTTGTCGCGCTCTCAGCCTGAATGTAAGCGCACCTCCCTCGGGCATGGCGTCACGAGCATTGATCGAGAGGTTCATCGCCAGCTGCTCGAGATGCGCTGCGGCAATCATGACCTTCGGGCAGTCAGCATCGAACTCGAACACCAGTGAGACCTTCTTGCCCACTAGCCTTTCGAGTAACTCGCGGATTTTCTCCAGGGCATCAGCAAGATCGACCTCGGTCGCGGACACCACCTGTTTGCGACTGAACATCAGCAGTTGTCGAGTCAGTTTGGATGCAGTACGTGTTGCCTCGATTACGCTGTCGATATCGTCGGCGACATCCGGCCGATCTTTGACGCCCAGGCGCGCCATTTCCGCCGCACCACCGATGACCATCAGCAGATTGTTGAAGTCATGAGCGACACTTCCCGCCAGTCGTCCCAAAGACTCCATCCGTTCCGAAGCTAGGAGGCGTTGCTGAAACTGTTTCTTTTCGGTGATGTCACGACTGGTCATGGCGACCAGGGGACCGTCTCTCGACGCCACGCGCGTCATTCGGACATCGAACACGTGTTCAATGCTGTCGACGCCGAACAGCGTTGCCTCGGTGTGCGCTTCGCCGCTCGTGAGCGCGTCCCGGAACGTCTGTGCGAGGCCGGGCACGGCTTCCGGTGGAACCAAGTCCTTCAGCGGTAGCTGCATCAACTCTTCGAGAGTCTGCCCCAGCAGTCGCGCGTGGGACGGATTCATGTACAGGGGTTGCCCCTCGGTATCGAGCAGCGAGAACAGGTCATTCGTATGGTCTGCGATCAGTCGAAAGCGCTCTTCGCTTTCGATCGCGGCTGCGGCCGCGCGAGCTCGTTCGGCATCGCGCGCCGTGGCCACGGCGAACGCACGTTCCGTACTGCGAACATGCAGCTGTGACACTACGAACGTCACGATTACCAGAACTGACGCAGCGAGCAGGGTCACGTGATCCATCCGGTCGAGGTGTCTGACAGCACCCTCCACACCGAGAGTGGCTCCCGTTACTCCGAGTATCAGCCACATCCAACGCGACGGTAACGTGGCTGCAGCGATGAGGATTGGTATGGCGGCTAGATAGGGAATTGGCGGGAGTTCATCGTTGCAGACAGCCAGCGTAACGTGGTGAGCCAGCATTGCTGTGACGGTCAGCAACACTGCCGCAGTAACGCGGCTGCGCCGCGTCATCAGGTGCGCGGCCAAGTAGGCGACGTTGACAACCACCATTGCTGCGAGCACAAGTGGCTTGGCTCCGAGCCGCCACGCTGGACCGAGCACCGTGACGCCCAGCAACGTCAGCACCAACGTAATGATGCGTGCATTGCTGCGACGCTGAGCCGTCGCGATCTCTTCGATGGGCGAACTCGAAGTCACGTTGTCCCGGAATTCCTGTTCAGAGTACGACTCTGCCTGCAGCTGGAGTAAGCCCTACCTGCGCCAGTTTGGGTGACTTGCACGGATTGCTCGGCCCGCATCGAGCATTGGTGTTGGTCGCCATGTCAGGCTGCTCACATTCCGTACTCACGGGCGACCGGCCCACGGAACGTGATGGTGCAGCTAAGATAAGGGATGTCTAAGGCCGGTCAATGGCCCAATCTGCGGCGATTGGGGCTTCAGGCCTACTGAGCTCCCTCTGAGTTCCAGAGGCGCCTTAAATCGCAGAGTTCGCGCAGAGAGGCCCGGGAGTCGGCGGCCCGATTCGGGCCGCGAGACGAGGGCTCCGGTAAAAATCGACATCGAAACGACTGAATGAGGGTCAGAGATTGTGCATTTCGGCGCAATTATCGTACCCTCGCCGGGACATGTCGGACCCTGTGCAGAGCACCTCGGAAGAACCACGCTGGACCCGCCCAGATTTCCGCGAGCATTACGCGGATAAATGCGTCGTCGAAGAACGTGACGGACATACTTGGCATCTGGGCAAGGGGGTAGGTCCCGCGGCCCATCCGCTCGCGCGTGAGATCCCGATGTCACAATACGACTGCGCCGCTTGCGGTGGCATCTACCCATATCACACCGTCGTGGCAGCCACGCACACCGCGGGACAAGGATACAACTCGGGGCCTTGGTCCTACGAGTTTCAGTGCGACTCCTGTGGGCGGTATAATCAAGTCGTCAAAGAAGAATAGCTAGCCCGCGCCAGCTGGCAAAAGCTTGAGCTGGCGGAAGGTCGAGCAACGGTGTCGTCGTCTTTGTCGTCACGGGCCCGTTCGGTGTTGTACGCCGCAGTCAGCGAGTTCATCCGAACGGGAGAACCCGTCGGCAGCCGTACGTTGACGAAGAAGTATCGGTTCGACCTGTCGCCTGCGACTATTCGTAACGTGCTGGCCGATCTCGAGGATATGGGTTACCTCGTGCAGCCGCATACTTCTGCGGGGCGCGTCCCGACGCAGCAGGCTTTCCGGCTGTTCATTGATGCGTTGATGAAGACGCAACAGCTCAGTCCCGAGGCTGCGGCCAAGATCGCCAGTTGGTTGGATGAAGTGGCTCCGGGGCAAGACATGCTGCGCTCGACCGGCAAACTACTGTCCGAGTTGACGGGCGTGCCCGCCATCGTGGCGCGCGTTCCAGGCAAGGATAGGACCGTACTGCGCATACGGTTCATCCCAACGCGGCCACACGAAGTGCTCAGCGTTGTCGTGTTCTCCGACGGTTCGGTGGAGAACCGTTTCATTCGGCTCGAACAGCCCACGTCGGAGCGCGAGTTGGGGCGTCTGCACGAACTGCTCGAGCGCGTCATCGAAGGACATAGCCTGGCAGAGATCCGTGAGCACTTCGCTCAATTGCGTGACGGCAATCGCGAAGAGATAGCGCAGCTCGAACTCTCAGAGCAGAAGCTCGTTGATGGCTTTTTGGCAACACGCAGTCAAGTCTTGGAGGTCGTTGTAGAAGGGCAATCGCGATTGCTCGAACGACCCGAGCTGACGTCAGGCCTCGACTTGAAAGACATGCTTAGTGCGCTCGAGGATCACGAGCGGCTCGTAATCATGTTGGATCGCACCCTGGCTGCGAACCACGTGCAGGTGTTTCTCGGCGGCGAACTTGGGGATTCGGCAGGTGCTGGCAGCATGAGTTTGATTGCTGCTCCATTTCGGGCGAGCGATGGTGAAACCGTGGGTGCAGTTGGTGTTCTCGGGCCGGCGCGCATGGACTATCCTGTCGTCGTACCACTCGTTTCCGCTACGGCGGAAGCCGTTGGGGCGGTGTTGTCTCGCGCAGAATCCGGGGATGCGATCCATCCCAAGAGGCACTTGTCGAAGCCTTAGTGCCGCGTCGCCGCTGGGGACAAGTCTGGGCCTGGTGGGGAAATGCCGGCAATATTGCACCAAAGCCCCGGACTTTCCCTCCGACCCGAGGCTCGTGGTAGCCTCGTAGGTCTATGATTCCGAGTCGAGAGGCAGGCCCTGCGTCGGTTGCGCGTAGTCCCTTAGATCTGGCAATCACCTCCGCCATCGAGGGTGATAATGAGAGTGCACTACGTCATGCGGGTGCCATTCTCGAAGAAGATCCGACGCGATCGATTGCCGTGCTCTTGGCGGGACGCACCCTCGGCATTCTTGGTCACACCGAGACGGCGGCGCTGGCATTGCGCAGAGCAGTTCGGTTAGGCGTGTTCGAGGGGTCCTTGCCGCGAGCAGTGGCAGCTGCCGCCGAACTGTCCAAGCTTGGAATCGACACGAAGGAGATCCTCGGTCAACTCGCCGCCGTATTTGCCCGTGGCTCGAAACGGTTGCTCGGGCAAGGTGCCACCCCGCCAGCGCTCGTACGTCAGCGTCTGAGCGGGATCCCGTTGCCGCACACTCTCTCGGGTGAGGAGCTGATCCAGCACATCAAGAACTTGGTTGCCTCCGAGGACGATGGACTCGACCTGGATGACGCCAACCGGGCTGTCCCACGTCAGGTGCTGCTGTCAGCGCTCGACGTAAATGGTCTGCATCGTACCCTCGAGGTATTGGATTTGGCTTGGGTCGGCGCGCGAACGAGAGTCATCGAGCAAGGTCAAGCCGGGCATGAGGCCTACATTTTGGCGCGTGGGGAGGTCGAGGTCGTACGAAAGAGCGACAGCGGTGACGAGATTGTCTTGGCGCGGCTCGGTTCCGGTGCGCTATTTGGCGAGATGGCACTTTTGTCGCGCGCTGCCCGCGCAGCGAGTGTCGTTGCCTGTCGGCCGAGCCTCATGCTTGTGGCGCGCAAGGACGATCTCGATGCCGTCGTCGTGGCTGAGTCGGACGTGGGCGCCGTGTTCGCGGACTATTGCCGTCGGCGCATGATGGACAATCTGGTTCGCACCAGCGCCATTCTGAAGTGCGTGCAACCCTCCGAACGTCCGAACTTGCTGCAGTTGTTCGTCACTCGCAGCTTCGAGAAGGGGGCGCGCATCATCGGTCAGGGGCAGGAGTCGGAGGGGCTGCACCTGATCGCGTCTGGTGAGGTCGCGGTCGTAAGACGCGATGGTTCCGAGCGCACCGTGCTGGCGACGCTAACGGTGGGAGAGGTGGTTGGTGAGATGTCACTCGTTCTGCGTCGGCCTTCGACAGCCGACGTCGTGGCGACCGCACCGACGGTGACCCTGCACCTGCCTCACGGGCAATTCATGGGGATTGTCCGTCGCTACCCGGAGGTGCTCAGCCACCTCTACGAATTGACCGTCGAGCGTGACGCTCTGACCAGCTCGATCGTGGCTCAAGAGGCAACGGACGCTAACGACTTCGTGATGCTGTGATCCTGTTTGCCCCTTTTGCTCACGACCTGACTTGGGCCGTTCGTGGTGATACGCCGGCCTGTCGCGCAGGATGGCACTTTTTGACCCTCCCGAGCGCGAAAGGTCGGCAAACCTTCGGATCCGTCGGGTCGGTCCGGACGAATCCCCCTCGATTTCGGGCAAATCTGAGCGAACTTTTAACAATTCGCAAAGCCTAGTTGCGCGGCCCCGGCCCACCCGCTAATCCCCCGGGGCCATGGCACTGCCCCGCACCATTCTGACGCTAGTTCCCTCCCTACTTGCCGGGCTAATGCTCGTCGCGCCCGCGACGGCATTCGCGCAGCAGAAGATCGCCGTTGTGGATACACAGCGCGCGGTCATGGAAACCGAGGAGGGCATGCGGGCCCAAGCCACCCTGAAGAAGGTCTTCGATAACAAGCAGCGTGAGCTGGACAAGAAGCAGGAAGATCTACAGAAGGAGCGCGAGGATATCGAGAAGCAGCGCAGCGTATTGAGCGCTGAAGCTTGGCAGAAGCGCGTGGAGAACTGGCAGCGCGACATGGCCCAGCTGCAGTCCGTATTCCTCGAGTACAATAAGGATCTGCAGAAGAAACAGGGCGAGCTGACCGAGCCGATTTTCCGTCGCACGGTGGGCATCATTCGGCGTTTGGCCACCACGGAAGGTTACGACCTCGTGGTCGACAAACAGGCAGTCCCCTACGTTCGAGGTGATCTGGATCTGACGGACAAGGTGATTCAGCTCATCAACTCTGGTTCTGCTGGCGAAGGTGACACCAAGGCCGAGCCCAAGAAGGGCGCCAAAGGCGCCAAGCCCGCCGCAGTCACACCTGCCCCTGCAGCGCCGCCAGCGGTTCCCGCTCCGGTGGCTCCAGCAGCT
The DNA here is from genome assembly GCA_964454965.1 of uncultured Polyangiaceae bacterium. GTDB lineage: Bacteria > Myxococcota_A > Polyangia > Polyangiales > Polyangiaceae > FEN-1139. The sequence goes on from CAYVXY010000021.1 coordinate 158,248, forward strand.
CCAGCAGGCCCGAAGAAATAGTCCGCGCCCTTTTCGGACTCAACTGAGGCGAGCGTCCTTGCGGGAGGCTCGCCTTTCATCGTTGGGGCGGGCGACTTCGTCTCAGCCACGATCCTACTAGCCGGGGCGGAGGAATTCTTCGCCCAACTAGCTACGCACCCGATGATATCACGCGAGTTTGCGGCAATTGCCACAGAAGACGCGCGAATCCTCAGCGCCGCACGCGGTCTGTCCGCGCGGACAGACCGCGTGACCCTGACAAAAGCAGGTCCTAGTTTCCGAAAATGTCGTCGAAGGCGCGCTCGAAATCGTCTTCGGCATTGACGGCGCGGGCCGGTTTTGCAGCTACGGGGTTCTCGCCGGGGTGTTCGAGGGCATTGATGCGATCGATGACGTCGCGGTACGTTGGCTCGGTGCGGGCAATCTCACGGAAGTATTGCGCGGCAGAATTGTAGTCGCCCTTCATCTCGTGGGCGATACCAAGGTCGTAGTACAGGCTCAACTCCTGCTCGGTGGTCTTCTGCGATGCGCTCAGACCTCGCGAATAGGCATCGATCGCCTGTTCGACCTCGTTCTGTTCGAGGTGGATGAGACCAATCATTGCGAGGCACATGCAAGCGCGCGCGGGATCGCGTGCGGCAAGTCCGAATTCCTTGAGCGCGTCGGCGACGAGCCCCATTTCCTTGTAGGCGACCCCGAGATCGTAGTGCGTGGCGCTGTCCGTTTCTTCGACCTGGGAGCGCACTCCGGCCTTGAACTGCGCGAAGACTGCATCCACGTCGGCGATGGGCGTTGCTGCAGGTGCGCGCGGCATGCTGCTGTGCATCTCCAAGCGATCGAGCGCCCGGAACGAGGACTCGAGCTCGTCGGCTTCACCACCGACCGTGGCATTGACGCGGGAATGGTCGCCGTCGAGGATCTGATCGAGATCGGCACCAACCTGCTCCAACTCGTCGAGTTTCTCCAGGAGCAGAGGGTGGCTGGGATTGTGCTGAAGCTGTTGCTCGAGGAGTGTGCGAGCCTCGACGCGTTGACCGTTTTGGACCATCCAGTCTGCTTCGTCGAGGATCTGCTCGATATCTCGAGCGCCAGAACCAGAGCCTCCGCTGCGGAGATCTTGAGTGAGTGCCTCGTCAAGTGCAAAGCTTGGCAACGCACTGTCCGGACTGTAGCCGCCCTCTTCGGCAAAGGGATCATCGACTTCGCCCAGTTGAGATACCGCACCGGACGTAAACGCGCGCGATGCATGAGTGCCTTCGAGGTCGTAGGATGGCAGAGCATCCCCGCGTTGATGCCCGTGCGATTCGGGCACAGGCTCGGCGTGGACGGAGCGTGCCGGAGGTTGTCCATACAACTGCGTGTAGAGGCGGATCGCCTCAGGGTGATTCGGGTCGGTTGCCAATACCTCTTCGACGAAAGGCACCGCTTCCTGTACGTAGCCGTACTCGATCAGCAGGATGGAAATGTTGAGCGATTCCGCCAACATTTGGCCATGGTCGCCTGACTCGTACAAGACTTCGCGCAACTTGTAGCGGATATCGAGGGAGTTCGGATCTACCTCCAAGACTTTGCGTAGGGTGTCGATGGCCCGGTCGAACAGACGCAATCGCCGGTAGGAGTCGGCGTCGGATATGGCGCGCTGAATGACCACTGCGAGGTCATGGGATTCGGGCGCATTCGACCCGGAAACTCCACCGTAACTCGCGGGAGGGAGCGAACCGGCCTGCCCCGCAGGGGCAGCTGAACTGGTGGTCCGCAGCGACTCGACGGCGGCGTCCTCGACGAACTCGACGTCGTCGTCGAGATCCTCCATGACCTCGTCGTCGGACAAGGCTTGGGGCTCATCGCTCGGCATGATGCTCACGGGCTTTGCCGCCAGCATGGCCCGCGAAGAGGGAGCACCGCCGTGGGCGAGTACCTGCAGTGCACGCACCTGGTCGTCATCCGGCGCGAGCTGAGCGAGATGGTCGACGAGCTGGAAGAAGAGCTGCTGTTCGCCCTTTTCGCGCGCCAGCATCGCCATCTCCTTGTACACTTCAGTGGCTTTGTCGGGCTGCTCGAGCAGGGTAAAGGCTTGCGCCAACAGGCCGAAGACCACAAGATCTTTGGGATCGGCTTTGAAACAGATCTGCAACTTCGTCAGGGCCTGGAGGCCATCGGCTTTGGTCGCGCGCTTGAGATGAACTTCGGCGCCAAGTCTTGCCAGTGCGGGTTCTTGCCGGAAATTCATTCCACGCTCGACGACTCGAAGTACGTCATCGACGCGGCCAAGTTTGTGCAACAGCTCGGCTGCCGATAGGAATGCGGCGATGCCGGTGTCGATTTCCTCCAGGTGGCAGAGGGCTTCCGCGAGCCGCACGTGCGTAAGCGGATTATTGGGGTCGAGATTGACCATCTGCTGGTAGATCTCGATCGCTTCCTGCTTTCTGCCGAGCCGCAGGTAGCGCGTCGCTACCTCGTCGTAGGCCTGGATCGCGTCGCTCGTGAGCTGCAGTTTTGCGTAAATCTGCGCTAGGCGCGGAACGACATGGGCAAAGCGGTCGGCCAGATCCGGCGAGCGCTTCTGGATATGGTCGCGGATTTGCTTGTAGACAGCGACAGCCTTGACGGCGAAACCCTGCGTCTCGTAGAGCTGCGCAACGCGGTCGTAAGTGGACATCGCGTCGGCGAAAGACTGCATTTTTATCTGGAGATCGCCGAGTTTCAGCAGTGTTCGCGTATCGCTTGGCTCTTCGCGCAGTACTCTTTGGTACTCTTCGAGCGCGCGGTCGTACCGCTTTTTGTCGATGAACTTTTGCGCTGCGAGGAGCGCTTTTTCGCGATCAATGGCCACGTTGTTTGTACGAGTGAGGCGTCATTGTGCCCGTCCGTGGACGGACGGTAGACCGGCACATTGAAGCGCTAGCCTTACGCAGTCTGCGAAGAGGAGGCAACCGCGAATCGCAAGACTGAACCAATCATACCGCGCTGTTACGAACCTGGCAGCGTTTGCTGCACGAACCAACAAAACGACCGGACTGCTGGGCCGGCACAGGGCCTCGAGGAAAAATCAGAAAGGCTTTGGCGAGGCAACGCCAACCCTACCTGCCAGACCTGTCATCAACAGGATGACAGGTAGGAGACTGGGTGGGGACGCGGTTATTGGCACTGTCATTCGTTCGAACCGCAACCGCATTATTTAGCAAAACGACTACTCCGGGAGCCAACGGCAGCTTTGCATCCATCATGTGCGGATGCACGAAGTAGTAGCCAGTTTCGAGCAGAAGCGCGGCAGTTCCTGCGACGAAAGGCGGCACGTGTGCGATGGTTGTCAGGTGCTGGTACACCGACAGCGCAATCCGCCTGCCGCTGGAACCCGCAGAATTCCGCAGAATTCGACCAAGCGAGACCTTCGAACCGATTCACGGGCGGTGCGCACAGACTCGCTGGACCGCAGGGCGCTCCGCCGGGTGTCTGGAACCCCAAGTGCCAGAGCCCTCGCAGCGAGGTCCAACGTCAGGCCTACTGCGAAGGATTCATACCAGGGTCAAGTGCAATAGGCCGGCCGACTTCCCCGCTGCGTTGAAGCCCCAGGATGAGTGGAACTGGTTGAACCAATACGGGCCGGCGTTGGCGTTTGGCAATGGACCCATCTTTCTGCGCCTCGAATCCTGTCCGAGGGTTCTTGGTGTCGGTGCTGCGCGACTTCGTCCTGGCTCGCCGCCGCGACCCGGGGCGACACGCCCCATGGCGGGTCAAGAGTCCACAGCCTTCATTTGGTAGATGGGGAAACGCACTCGGAACGTAGTGCCCCTAGACACGACGCTCTCGACGGTGATGTCGCCACCAACTTGCGTCACTAGTTGGTGCGAAATGGCAAGCCCAAGTCCCATGCCGCGTCCGGGAGCCTTGGTCGTGAAGAACGGAGTAAATACTCGCGCCATAACATCCTGCGCCATTCCAGGCCCGTCATCGCTCACCTCGAAGAACACCCACCGCCCGTCGCTACGGGTGCGTGTCCAAACATGACCTCCTGCGGCAACGGCTTCGAACGCATTCTGCAGGAGGTTGCGTATTACCTGTTCCATTTCCCCTGGCACACCGCCTACTTGAATCCCTCCGGTTGCTAGGTCGTGCTGTATCTGAATATCCAGTCCGTCCGGAGGAATAAGCAAGCGGGAAACATCGCGCACTATTTCATCGAGTTCCATGGGCGAGACATCACGCGGACAACCTGCTCGCGCGTAGTTGCGGACGAGTTCGACGATACGTTGGATCCGCTCTATCCCGGTTCGGGCAACGCGCATCATGCGCCCCGTTCTGTCTTGGGACGCAGTGACGATGCCGCGTAGTTCTTCGATGGAAGTCTGCTCCTCGTTTGCCGCAACACGCAACAAATCTAGCTGCTCCCCAATGACATGAACGGCATTGGAAAGATACGACAATGGATTATGGATTTCGTGGGCCAATCCCGCACTGATGACCTCCAAGGTCTTGACCTGTTCACGTGCGACAACACTTGTTTGTCGACCGCGCTTGCGGAGCAGCTGAGACACTGCCAACCGAAGCTCTTGGGGACTGAAGGGCTTGCCGAGGTAGATGTCGGCACCTGCTTCACGCGCTGCCAAACGGTCTGCCGCCATGTTCTTCGCCGTGAGTATAATCACTGGAATGTCGACCGTCTTGACGTCACCCTTGAGCTCCTTGAGCAGCGCTAGGCCATCCATCTTCGGCATCATGTAGTCGGTGACGATGACATCAGGCAGTTCCGAGCGGGCCAGCGCGAGCCCGCGTTCGCCATCCGGCGCCAAGTACACGGTGTGCTCGTCTCGAAGCTGCAACGAGAGAAAGCGCAGGATTTCCACGTTGTCTTCGACCACCAGGATCTTCGTCGCGCGCGGCTGGTCTTCGCCCCGTGGTGCTAAGCGCCGCTCGGTCGCCTGCTCGATGTCGAGGAACCGGAAGTCCTTCCTCTCGGTGAGCTGACGCGTCCACTCTCGCGGTTCGCGTTCAGGTCCATGATTGGCCGCCAATACGGGCAGTGAGCTGCTGCGCTTGTCCAAGGCACCGGCGGGAAAATGGTCGATTCCACGCTGCAAATGCACTACGAAATTGCTTCCGCTACCCGTCACACTATCGACAGTGATGTGTCCGCCGTGGAGCTCGACGATCTCCTTGGCTAGCGAAAGGCCAATGCCAGTCCCCCCGTAACGCCGGGTAACCGAGTCGTCAGCTTGGCGAAACCGCTCGAAAATCCAGCGCTGCGCCTCGGGCGGGATCCCCTTGCCACTGTCACGAACACCGAGCTCCAGCTCGTCGGGCAACTCGCGCGTCCAAACGCTGACCGTGCCACCAGGCTCGGTAAATTTTAGGGCATTGGCGACCAGATTGACAATGACGCGCTCGATCTTTTCCACATCTACGTAGACTCCACCCCGCGATTCCTCGACTGTTAGCTCCATGCGGATGTTCTTGCGAGCAGCAAGCGGGCGCGCGTATTCCACGATCTCGTGCAACAGGACGACCAGATCCGCTTCTTCGACTCTAAGCTGCAGGTAGTTCTCCTCGAGGCACGCCAGATCCAAGAGATCGTTGATGAGTCGAAGTAGGCGCTGCGCGTTTGCACGAATCGAGCACAAGTACTCACGTTGCGTCGCGCCCGTCATGGGCGCGGCATCCTCGAGCAAGCTTTCGATCGGGGCGAGAATCATCGTGAGCGGAGTGCGTAGCTCGTGAGTTACGTTGCTGAAGAAGCTGCTCTTCATGCGGTCGAGGACCTTGAGGTCGTTGTAGGCGCGCTCTAGCGCTTCTTTGGTGGTGAGTAGATCCAGATTCGCTTTGTGCTCGCGCCGGAGCTGGAGCACGCTGTGGTGTTGAGCGGCGTAGATGATAATGATGATCGAGACTAGGAAGAAGTTGTTGCCAATGAGCGTCGTTTCGCCGCGTTGGGAATCGACGAACAGGACCATTCCAGGTAGGAAATAGGAAGCGTAGATCAGTCCATAGCACAGGACGCACTCCAACCAAGACCAACGGAACACTACACCCGTTGTCGTCACGACCAGCATCAGCCCGGCGTAGTACGACGAACGAAATCCTTCATCGAGGTAGACCATCCAGGAGATGACCACGCCCGCGGTGGTGAAAAGCGAGACCGACAGGAATGAAACCCAACGACGACTTAAGTGAGTATAGGTGAGCGCCAAGCAGAGAAGCGCATAAGCGCCTACGGCGAGCCGCAGGATCAACAAGAAGACGAAATGCTCCGGAATCACGAACCAGTCCAGAACCGAGAACGCCGGAAATATCAACGCCGCGAGCACTGCTCCAACACGCAGACCTGCGGTGTTCAAGCTGCAACGGCGCGCTTCAAAGTCGAGGTCTTGGGGCAGGTGTGAGGGCATGGAGTGAAACGCTAGTGCTTGCGGAGCAAGAGGATGAGGGTGTAGCCAGACGCGTCCGTCTTGACCTCCTTGGCGCAATCCTCGCCGATGAGCCGGGCAATTCCCAGCATGTCGTCGTGTGTCCGGTAGATCAGCGGCCAGTCCATCCAGTAGTCAAGACTCCAAGTAGCGCCATTGGGACGTCTGAAGTTTCCAATTGCCAAGGTCCCGCCGGGCCGCAGCTTCTGAAACAGGCGCAACGCAAGGCGTTGAGCAATTCGCGTGCTCAGGTAGTCGAAAAGCCCGGCGGTGTAGATGAGGTCTTGATCCGCAATCGCCCCAAGCACCTCGTTGCGAGCGAGCAGTTGCTTAAAACCAATGTACAAGTACTGGACGGGCGTGGGGGCGCGGCGGGGGACGAGCAACTTGGACAGAGTCCAATTGACGTGTGCGAGTGATCGCTGGTCTTGGTCCACCAACGTGAGCCCGATCTCGGGGGATTCTCGGTCTTTCACGTAGTCGAGGATCTCTTGTGCCGGACCACACCCGAGCGACAAGATTCTCGCTTTGGTCCCGTTCGCGCGGGCGGCGCTTGCCACCTGACGTATCTGCGACAACATGAAATTCTTCCGGTGACGAACCGCATTCGCAAGTGGTTCTTCGCGCACCACGACCTGATGGATCAGCCGGGCATAGAGCGAGTCGCCCTGGCGTTCTTCACTGTAGAGATGGGACATCAATACGTAGTCCCCGGGGTAGCCGAGGGGTTTATTGTAACAGTGATGTGCCGCAGGAGCGCACAGAACACAAGGGTGCAGTAGGGCTTCGGTGTAGCGCTTGTAGACGGCGCGTGAACTCAGCGAGAGCCCAACCGTATGCTGGTTAAAGACTTGCCGCAAGCGTTCATACGGCTGGCGAAACCCAGCTTCTGCGACTTGTAGGGCCTCGCGCTCGCTTTGAATTCGGGTTTCGCCCACCGTCGACTTGGCAAGAGCACGTTCTTGTTCGTTCAGGATCCGTCGATACGAGTTCATCAAGAACACCGCATCAGCGACAGCCTGCTTGTACTCAGGCTGGATGTCAGCAAAGCAGGCGCGTGACACCGCTGCGATCGTCGTTCTGGCCGCAATGCGACTCTTGGCGGTCAAGATGCGATCGGGGTCCAAAATGCCGTCAAGCAGCGCCACACCCACCAGTCTAGTGGCTGATTGAATCTGTGTGTATCGGACCATTGCGGCTCCGTCGTAGACTGTGTCGTCGCCGACGACGACTTGGATATTCTCCAAGACCTCGTCTTCGTCGACAGGCACCGAAGCCGGCAAAGTGAAAGCCAAGCCGTTGACCGCGTAGTTGGTAAGCGCCCCCTTATGTGTGGCGAATCGCACCTCATGCACCAAATCGCTACAGCCTTCCAGGAGGCTTGCGATGCCGACACGCTCCAATCGGTGAAAGACCTCTCGCCCCCTGCCGCCTAGGAGCTTCTCGTAGGCTCGGTCTGGAATCGTATAGTGCGAGATGCCAGACTCGGGCGGCATGGTGGGCGTTTCGCGAGTGGCCGATGCGTTTGGTGCAATGTTCGACATATCGCTAATCTTCCTGTGGCGCGCAGTTCGCGCGTTGACAGTCGCTGTTGAGCTGCACCCCCCTTACCCAAGTTCAGATTGCTTCGGACCGTCGGTTCATACGAGATTTGCACGCATGGTCGGTCGCGAATTGGTAGAAGTCCTTGACGTAGAAAATTGCCAAAGATGTTGTCTAGTTCATAGTGTTGCTTTCGATGGTAGTCGACGTGACCACGCGCTTGGGGTTGGTTCAGTCCTTGATCGGTAGTCGAATGCGGAACGTTGACCCCTGGCCAACGGCTGTCTTGCAGTCCAAAGTGCCACCGTGGCCTTCGATGGTAGCGCGTGCCAAGCGCAGCCCCAGGCCCATGCCGTTTGGGCCCTTAGTGGTGAAGAAGGGAGTAAAGATCCGTTCGAGCGTCTCCGGCTTCATGCCTTCGCCTGTGTCTTCGATCTCGATCAGCGCCATACCGCCGTGTTCGTGCGCGCGGACGTGTATGTGGTCCGATGGCCTGGTGGCCTGCGCAGCATTGCGCAATAGGTTGAGCAGGGCGTGCCGCAGCCTGTCGCGATCCGCTCGAATGGTCACCCCAGAACGACAATCGACTCGAATGTCACGCGCTTGCCCCAGGGGATCGTATTGGAATAGTCGGACCGTTCGCGCGACCAGTTCGTCCAGCCTCTCGGGTTCCATTCGCATTTCTGCGGGGCGCACCTCGACGAGTGCCAGCATGTCTACCAGTAGGGCATCGAAGCAGCACTGTGCCTCCTCGAGACTCTCCATCAACTCGAGCATACGTGCGGATGCGGAACTCGGGGCTGCCAGCTGCGGCGGATTGACGGACAGTGAGGCACGAAACTCCGCCAAACGTTGAGACTGTTCCCGCATGCGTGCTGTTAGTGCGCCGATGGTATGCCCGACCGTGGCGAGGCGTTCGGCATGTAGCAGTCTCTCTCTGGTGGCATTCAACTCGCCGATCGTGGCGGCGAGTCTGTGGCACCTGACGAGCAGGTCATGTGCGCAGCGCTCGACCGCAATATCGAGCGTCAGCATGTCGTGCGCTCGACGAATCGCGTCGATGATGGCGTCGACGGCGGAAGCGTTGGGCAGTAGCCGCACAGCGCGCCAGACGTTGATCGCTTCCAAGAGCGTTTGGTGGTTGTCGGAGCCGCCGATGACCACCGGGCGTCCCGGTCGCGCCGCGTCTGCGGCAGCGAGTAGCAACTCGCGATCAGGTCCGTTCAAATCCGCCGCCAATAGCACCAGTACCGCAGGACCGGGTGTCGGAATCGAACTCGGCTCGACGAGCTCAAAATCGGCTCCCAGAGAAACGTCTTCTAGGCGCAACTGCTTGAGCATCTGCCAGGCTTGGCGACCGCACCACACCCGCAAGGGCGCATGCTGTGCGGCGAGCAAGCGTACGGGATGTGAACTGTCACAACTCGAGTCGGGCAAAGAGATAATCTGAGTCATGCTTGGCACCCCGATGCAAGCGGCCCCGCTGGCAAGACCAGGCTGACTCGAGTCCCTCGGCCCAGATCACTGTCGAGTCGCAGGTCACCCCCATGGATCTCTGCTGCCAAGCAGGCAACCGATAGTCCCAACCCGAGCCCCGGCGGTGAGAACTCACTGAAGAGTGGCTCGGTTGCGCGTTTGAGTGTCATTGGGTCCATGCCGCAACCATTGTCGCGCACCTCGATGGCAACCCAACCCGAGGTGTTGCCATGGCGATTGGGCTGGCGACAATTGCTTGCGTGAACTCGGATGGTCACCGGGGAACCTGGATCGCTGGCGCGTATCGCATTGCTGAGGACTGCTGCCACTGCATGCCGCACGCGTGTTCGGTCGATCACCATCCGAGCGAATTGCGGCTCGACCTCGATCGCGATTGGGCACTTTGACCCACCCTCCTGGAGTACGGCAATGGCAACGACCTGGCGCAGAAATGCGTCCATTTCCGTGGGAGAGAGTTCGAGTGCTGCGTCGTTGATGCGCGTGAACTCACGCACGTTCTCAAGCAACTTCACCAGTGACTCAAAGCCTTGTAGGGCGGAGCGCCCAGCCGCGAGCGCCTTTCTGCCGTCGGCCGAATTCTGAATCTCGGTGACCAGAATTGACATGATGGTGCCGAGATTGCGGATGTTGTGCAGAATCCCAGAGGCAGCGCGCCCCACGGTGGTCAAGCGCTCTGCGGCCAGTAAGTAGTCCCTGGTGCGCTTGAGTTCCCAGGCAGTGTTGTCCAAGGCGTCCTGACGCGCGACCGAGGCGGTAATGAAGTAGCGAAGCAGTTGCGCTCCGTGCTTGACGCGGAGTCCTTCGGCAATAGCCGCGCGCATTTCCTCTGGCGCGCAGGGTTTCAAGAGGAAGCGAAACACCGAGCCGCGATTGATTGCCGTCATCATCGGACCGACATCATCGTAAGCCGTCAGGACGATTCGAACGGTGTCAGGCCATTCGGCGGCGACCTTTGCTAATAGCTCCACTCCCGTCGTATCCGGCATCCGTTGGTCCGCGATAATGAGATCGACGACAATTCCCGATGCCAAGAGTTGCAGCGCGACGGACGCGCTGATTGCGGTATGCACCTGGTATTCGTCCTCGAGCAGCGCCGAGAGCGCCTCCAAGTTCTCGCTCTCGTCATCTACCAACAAGATGGCGCGCGGCGGTGCTGGTGCGCCGATTTCGAATTCGCGGAGCGCTTCCTCTAGGGCCTGCGTCAACATGGGTCAATTGCTGTAGTGGAGCCCCAAGTTGGGGATTGTACGCGAGCTGCTCGTTGAATAGCTCCTGTTTCTAGGTGTGTGACAATGGAGTGTGGTGACCTACCTAGTACGAGCTTGCGAGCAAGCGAACACCGGCTGTGTGTAGAGGGCAGGAGATGCCCAGTCGCAACGGTCATTTGAAGCTGCATTACAAACTTACGCATGCTTCGTCTAGCCAATGTGCCAGCGTTTGCCTGCATGGGACCCCCTCGATAGTTTGACCAATGATAGGTGGACAACTGCGACAGTCCCAAATTGCTGGGATTGTGTAGTCAACACCGCATACTACTCGGTTCGAATTCCCATTGGAATAGTTACATCTTGGGGGACACGAATGCAGAACGCAGCTCTTGCGCTTCGTCCAAGCAGCCGGTGAAATCAGGTTCCAGACGAGCTGTCATGTCACCGCGATGATCGGCAATCGAAGCGCATCCGACAAAGGCGGCACGTTTGCTTACATTGTGGCAGTTGGGGACGCGACTTAGTGTTTGGGTGCATCGCGTGAATTGCAGCCGGTTGCGCGGCACCGGTCGTGTTGGACAGTCACCAAGGCCAGCGGTCCAACAAAGCTTGCCGCGTCCCCGAATGGCATCCCTGTATTCGGAGCGCGAGCAACCCCCCCAGGTATGTATTACACCCAGGTTGGCATTGGGGGCATCACTATTACCTAACCTGGTGTAGCCAGAACCAAACAGGCCATCAGCTATTAGCCGCACCTCGGAATTCCTGATAGCTGACGACTGACATCTGATAGCAAGTGAAGACACAGAGAAATATTTTGCTTCATCTAGCTAAGAATGAAGTCCTCAGAGACCAAACAGTGGCGAATGGCAGGACTCGCGTGAGTACAGCGCTCTCGAAAAATAGAAGCCAAGGGGACGACGCGCTGCAGATCAAGCAATGTGCCAGCTCTGTGGGAATTCAGTGTCTCTGGAAAACGCAAACAGGTTTGAGCTTGGCGGATTGCATTGGCGCCGCAATGCGGCTGGTGTCAATGCCCGCCTCCAACTCGGTTGCAAGCAGCTGACCAGCGAGCCTTGGTGAGAACACTCGGTCCTCAGTGACCGCTCTTCCTGATGCGTCGGTTTGGCCTGCGACGTGTAGCGAATCGCTTCACGCAAGCGGACCGGACCCTTTCGGTTGGTCTGCGCTCTGACAAGAAGATTCTACATGACGCGAAGGCGTTCTGGTCATAGAAGTAGCCGCTCCCACGTAGCCTGGAGACGCCATGTCCACGCGAAACCAAACTAACCGACGAGGTATGGGCGCTCGAGAACCGATCGCGCCAGTGCGCCCCACCGACGTGTCGACGGATTCTGAAAGCGCTGTCCCGCCCAACCCCGATCGATTTCCCATTGTGGGGATTGGCGCATCCGCAGGCGGTCTTTCAGCGTTCGAAGCCTTCTTCTCGGCAATTCCCGCAGATGCCGAGCCTTCCATGGCTTATGTGTTGGTGCAGCATCTATCACCGGACCACAGAAGCATTCTGGCTGAACTCATTGCACGTCAGACATCAATGCCTGTCTGTGAAGCGAGCGATGGGTTGGAGGTAAGGCCCGGTTGCATCTACGTCATCCCTCCCAACAGCAACCTGACGCTCTTGGCGGGTCGTTTGCGGGTGACTGAGGCCAGCGACGAACAGCGACCGCGACTGCCCATAGACCACTTCTTCCGATCCTTGGCTGAGGAGCGGCGCGAGGCAGCAATTGGTATTATCCTCTCGGGCAGTGGCAGCGATGGGACCCTGGGGATCCGGGCCATCAAGGCTGAAGGTGGGTTCGTCTTGGTCCAAGATCCCGAGACCACCGAACATGCAGGCATGCCGCGCAGTGCCATTCTCACGGGGCTAGTCGATCTCGTACTGCGGCCCAGTGAAATGCCGAAGCTGCTTTCTGCCATTGGGATACGCGTCGCTGCATCGGCCTTTGACAGCGATGGCGTTCAAACACCGAACGTGAGGGAAGAGCTGAGCCATATCTGTAATCTGATCCGTACCAGGACGGGTCATGACTTCTCTCCGTACAAGGAGAGCACGATCATTCGCCGCATCGAGCGGCGCATGGCGCTTCACCAGATCGATAGCTTGGAGGAATACCGCCACAACTTGCAGACGAATGCGGACGAATCCGATCTGCTCTTTCGCGATCTATTGATCGGCGTCACGAGCTTCTTTCGCGACCTGGATGCCTTCGAGAGCCTGCGCCAGCAAGCATTGCCAAGACTCTTCAAGGATAAGCTTGGGGGCGGGTGCGTACGCGTGTGGGTGTGCGGTTGTTCGACGGGGGAGGAGGCCTATTCCATAGCCATGCTCCTGCAGGAGCAGATGCAGGCCTTGCCAGATGCCTTCAAGGTTCAAATCTTTGCCACAGATATCGACACGCGTGCCATCGAATGCGCGCGAGCGGGACGCTATCCAGCGAGCATTGGCGCCCAGGTGTCTTCCGAACGTCTCGCGCGACACTTTATCCACGACACCGAGACTGGTGAGTATGTCGTCTGCCGAAACCTTCGTGACATGGTCCTGTTCTCGGAACAAGACGTCACGCGTGATCCACCATTTTCGCGCCTCGATCTCATTACGTGTCGCAATTTGCTCATCTACATCAACGGGGAGCTGCAAAAACGGCTGATCCCGCTGTTTCACTACGCGCTCGTGCCCGGCGGGGTCCTGTTCCTAGGTCCGTCCGAAACAGCAGGCGAATCGTCCACACTATTTGCGCCCATGGATCGGAAATGGAAGCTCTACGCTCGCAAGAGTGTCGGCGTGACCCCATCTCCTTTCGTGTTTGGCGACCTATTGGCGCCGCTTTCGACCTATCGTGGGCATCATCGCCGTGCTGAGACGCGTAGTCAGGTCGAATCGGCTTCCAGCTTGCGTAGTATTACCGAGCATGCCCTGCTCGAATACTTTGCCGAGTCTGCCGTGTTGGTCAATGTGCATGGACAGATTTTGTACATTCATGGCAGAACGGGCAGATTCTTGGAGCCTGCACCGGGGGACGCCACGATGAGTATCGTGGACATGGCGCGTGAGGGGCTCAAGCGCGAACTTGTTACCTGTCTGCATCATGCGGTCACTACTGCGACTACGGTGTCGCGCGGGGGCCTACGAATCCAGTCCGATGGCGCCGCTACGACCACCAACGTGACCGTTCGTCCAGTGTCGCCCCTGCCGTTGGGTGCCGCACTACCGGAGCCCCTCTTTCTGGTCATCTTCTCCGTGGTGGCCGATGACACGGTGAGCCCGTCGATGGACTCCGCGGCGGCAGCCAGTGGCACTGCCTTCCTCACCGACAGCACGGGGCGCGTGACGGAACTCGAAAGTGAGTTGCTCGCCAAGGAAGAATACCTTCAGACTACCATCGAAGAACTCGAGACGTCGAACGAAGAACTCCGGAGCGTCAACGAGGAGCTGCAATCCGTCAACGAAGAGCTTCAGTCGACCAATGAAGAACTCGAGACCTCGAAGGAGGAATTGCAGTCCGTCAATGAGGAGTTAGCCACGGTCAACGCGGAGCTCCAGAACAAGGTCGCGGAGCTTTCGCATGCCAACAATGACATGAACAACCTGCTTGCGAGCACCGGAGTAGGCACCCTGTTCGTCGACCGCCAGCTGCGCATTGCCCGATTTACTCCCGCGGTCACCGAGTTGATCAATCTGATCCCTACTGACGTTGGACGTCCCTTGGGACACATCGTTTCAAACCTAAGGGACTATGACCAGCTCACCGAAGATGCTCAATCCGTGTTGGAAACACTTGGCGCCAAGCAAGCCACCGTGCAAACCAGGATCGGTGTCTGGTTCCTGATGCATATGCGGCCTTATCGCACCGTGGAGAATGTCGTTGATGGCGTGGTGATTACGTTCGTAGACATCAGTGCCGCCAAGCATGCGGAAGCGTCGTTGCGCCGCTCGGCGCAGTTTCCGGATGCCGATCCGAGTCCTGTCTTGCGTGCAACTCGTGAGGGCACACTGCGCTACGCCAACGCCGCAGCTCGCGACTGGCTCAAGAGCTGCGCGGACGGTTCTGCCGAGGTGTTGTCTTCTGACTTGCGGCGCCTCGTGCAAGGGGCCTTCGAACAGAATCGGGCCGTGTTGGCGGAATTCAGCGACGTTGCAGGGCGTCGCTTCGAATTTACCGCTCTGCGACTCCCGGAGGAAGACTACGCGCATCTTTACGGTGTCGAGGTCACGGAGCGCTTACGGCTCGATACGGCACATGGCGTAGCAGTCGCCATTGCGGAGGGAATTGCCGCTAGCGTGCAGGATCCGCTACTGGTACTGGATGGCTCGCTGCGCGTGCTATTGGCAAATCAGGCATTCTGCTCTGGCTATTCTTTGCCGCTGGAGCGAGTGGAGGGGCAACTCCTCTTCGAACTCGCCCAAGGCGCGTGGGATAGGCCCGAGCTTCGAGAACTGCTCGATCGGGTCCGGCAGATGGACTCACCATCTTCCGCAAATGTCTCAGCGCGCGCTAGTATTCGCTGGGGCGAGCAGTTGTTGGTCGTTCAGGCGCGGCGCAGCTCTCAGCTGGGGCAACAGGATGAAATCATAGTTCTTTCGATCGAGCACCCCGGCGCTCGCGAGCCAGATTGACGTTGGTCAGGCCATTGACTCGGTTTGACGCAACGAGCCATCGTGGGCGGATACGGTCCTCGTCATGAGTGCTGGTAAGTGCCATGGCGCCTCTGACCTATCCAACACTTAGGAGATGTTAACGGACACTGTTCTATTCGGGTGACCATGCTCGTATGCCTGCTGGAACAGCAGCTCGAGCAGATATTTGATGGTTTGGTTTGGCACGTCAGTCGGGACGAACAACGAAGGAGTGCGAGCTTGACAATGCCCTGATACTTGACCAGATTTACCCACTCCGAGCCGAGTCGTGTGACCCTGGGAGGATCGCTCTATGCAAACGACGAGGGAGAAGTCGCGGGGAAAGAAGCGTGGTCAAGCGGGTGCGTTGGTCGGGGTTCCGTTATCCAATTCCGACCCAGAGTCATCGCGCCCGGCCATGCCCTCGTCCACCAGTCGCGTTTCCGCTGATGCGTTCCAGCGCAGTCGATCGGAGCCGCCTCAAACGCCGCGGAGAGACTCCTCGTTTAGACTGCGCACCCTGGCCACGCCAGCTTGCTTAGCAACGGTGGAGCCAGGCGCGTCTTTCGAACCCGACTGGGACAGCTCACGCGTTCATCACGAGCTTCAAGTGCATCAGATCGAACTCAAGGTGCAAAATGCCGAGCTGCGTCGGACTCAGCTCGAGCTGGAAGAGTCGCGCGAGCGCTATTTCGACCTGTATAACTGCGCTCCAGTCGGCTACTGCACCATCGACGAGCGGGGACAAATTCTGGAGGCGAACCTCCGCGCCGCCGAGATGCTCGGGGGATCGGTGGACACCTTGGCGTGGCAGCCACTGACGCGCTTCATCCTGCCAGAGGATCAGGACATCTTCTACCTGCAGCAGAGGCAGACCTTTGCCACCCTGGGCTCGGAGTCTTTCGAAATCCGGATGCGGCAAACCAATGGTACGCAAATGGTCGTGTGGATGGTTCTGGTCGCGACCTTCAGCGACGTGGACGGCCAAGCCATCATTGGTCGGGTCACGATGAGCGATATCACTCTGCGCAAGCAGATGGAGCAAGAGCAACAGCGACTCCAGATGCAGCTATTTCAGGCGCAGAAGTTGGAATCGATAGGCACCTTGGCCGGCGCCATCGCGCACGATTTCAACAATCTTCTGGCGAGTATCATGGCAAACCTTGCCATTCTCGATCTGGAAAGGTCGGATCCTGCGGCCCGTACCGAGTGCCTCGACGACATCAAGACGCTAGTTCAGCGTGGGGCAGACTTGACCAAGCAGTTGCTTGGCTTCGCACGGCGCGGAAAATTCGAAGTGGTTCCGCTCGATTTCGATGCGGTCCTCGAAAAGGTCTGCAGTGTGTTTGAACGCACGCACAAAAACATCGCGATGCGGCTCGAGCGAGGAGCAAAAATGCGCTCGGTCCTGGCCGATCGGGGTCAGATCGAACAGGTGATCTTGAATCTGCTCATGAACGCGGGGCAGGCGATGCCGAGCGGAGGTGATTTGCGGGTGGCTTCCGCAGAAGTCACGCTGAGCAGCCACGAGACAGAGTGCCGTGGAATTCGGCCGGGCTCCTACATTAGGCTTGCCGTCATCGACAATGGTGTCGGGATGAGTGACGTGGTGCGCGCGCGTATCTTCGAGCCATTCTTTACCACGCGGCAGCATGGGGGCGGCAGCGGACTCGGGCTCGCTTCGGCGTACGGCATCGTTAAGAACCACAACGGGTTCATTGCCGTTGAAAGCACCTTGGGCAAAGGTTCCGCGTTTTACGTGTATCTTCCGACCACGGAGCGCGAACCAATTCAACCACCGGCACCCATTCACGATGTGCCAAGCCAAGGTGTCGAGACACTGCTGCTCGTGGACGACGAGGAGCAAATCATCAAGAGTTGGGGCCGAACACTGCGACACCTGGGGTACCATGTCCTTGTTGCGCGCAATGGCATCGAGGCGCTTGAGATCCTGCGGCAACGCGTGGACGAGATCTCCCTGGTTATTCTCGACTTGATCATGCCAGGTATGGGTGGCAAAGATACGTTCGACGCCATGCGCAAGTTCGCGCCGAAGCTCAAGGTGCTACTCTGGAGTGGTTACGGCAGCGATGGGGTTGCGAGTGAAATGATGGCTCGCGGTTGCAGTGGCTTCATTCAGAAGCCCGCGGGTGTAGCCGCACTATCCGGAAAGCTTCGAGAACTCCTGTAGCCGTACTATCCGCAACGCTTGGCGAACTCGTGCAGCCGCGAGATAGCTCCGGTTCACTGCGGGCAGGAGCGCGCGGAGTAGCGGAGCATTTCGAGCTTGGCGCTGCGCCGATTGAACCGTCGCGCCACTGGCCGGTAGCCCAGGAGTGTGGTTGCGTGTCGTGGCGACGACCCCGACGGTCAACGAGGTACCGGAGTTTTGCCGACGGCGTTTGCGGGAGGAAGTAGGGAAACTGCCGTCGATTGCGCCGCACCGACAAAAATATCCGGCCGCACAATTGCGAACTTTGACAATAAATGGTCAGCGCTCGCGTCAATTTCGCATCAGGCAACGGCTTGGCTGCAATCTTCGCGAAGCGGCGGAACCGCCAAGTTGTCCGGTTGAAGACTTCATGAAAGGCTACATGGCGTGCAGCTCTCCGTGGCACGGAGACGGCTCATCGCGACACTGCAGCTCGTGGCACTCGGCCCCTACTCGCAGATAGGACTCCCCAATGAGAATTCGGCTTTCCTTGGTTCAGAACAGCTTCGTCGGCGCATCCTGGTTCCTTCTCGTTGCTTGCAGCGGCTCGACTCCAAATTCGGGTGATCAGCCATCCGCCGCGTCAGGTGGGAATAATGCCACGACCGGCCAAGGTGGAAACACGAGCGTTGGCAATGGCGGAGCGGCTCAGGTGGGTGGTAACCAAACGACGACCAGCGCATCGACCGGCGGAACCACCACGAGTACCGGGACGGGCGGTGTCGCGCCGAGCAACGGCGGAGCCGTCGCGACGGGTGGAGCAACTGGCGCAGGTGGAAGTCCAGCCGCGGGCGGGGTAACGACAAGTGTGGGCGGCGCTACGACGACTGTGGGCGGCGCGACGAATCGGGGCGGCGCAACGACGGGTGTGGGTGGTGCGACGAGCAATGGTGGCAATACCGCGCGAGGTGGCACCACCAGTACGGGTGGCAGCACCAGCACCAGTACTTGCGTAGACACGCCGCGCTCGAGCGAATCCTGTGCGGATGCCAAGGCCTGGGGTTTCTGTACCCAGACTTGGTTCTCAAACTGTCAGGTCACCTGTGGCACTTGCAGTAGCGGCAGCGGTAACGGTGGCGCACCCTCGGCGGGTGGGGCCACTTCGACGACCGTGGGTGGAGGCAGCGCGACGGGCGGTGCCGCCACGACGGCAACCGGTGGTTCAACCGGAGGCGCCTCGGTGCCGCTGTTGTCGAATGGCACGCAAGGGAAGACGACGCGCTACTGGGACTGCTGCAAGCCCTCGTGCGGTTGGAAGGCCAATGCGCAAGCGGCCGGCAAATCCTCACCCGCCACGAGCTGCGCCAAGGATGGCAGCACGACCGTTGGCCCGGACGACAAGAACGCGTGCGAAGGTGGACCTGCCTACCAATGCAATTGGGGCGCTCCCTGGCAGGCCGGGCCCAACCTATCCTATGGATATGCAGCGTTTAACGGGAGCAACTGCGGCAAGTGCTACCAGCTTGACTTCACCGGAACCGGCGACAACGCGGGCGCCAAGGCGCTCGCTGGTAAGACAATGATCGTGCAAGCAGTGAACATTGGCTCTATCGAAGCCAACCAGTTCGATCTGCTCATCCCGGGCGGTGGGGTTGGAGTCATGGACGCCTGCACGAAGAATAACGCGCAATGGGGCGCCGGCACCGGAGGCGCGCAATACGGTGGATTCCTTACGACCTGCGGCACCAACATGAGCTGTATTACGGACATGTGTAAGACGGCCTTTGGAAGCAACGCAGCCCTGATGGCAGGTTGTAGCTGGTTCGTTGGTTGGTTTGGCGCTGCCAACAACCCAGGGATCAAGTATGCCGAGGTGTCGTGTCCGGCGGAGCTCTCGAGCAAGTCTGGACTCAGGTAGCGCAGGGCAGCGGTCGAACTGACAGAGACAGTTCCACCCTTGCCCCTGCTTTGGACGGAATAAGGCGCGGCGTGACCGCGCCTTATTCACACTCGGCGGTATACCGGGCTCGACGTTCGAGACTTCTTGCCAATTGCAGACTCACTTGCGGAAGGACAACCCCTTCCGAGGTGTCCGCTAAATGGGAGCAACTTCCACAAAGTGGCCCATTGGGTCCGCGCGCCGGACATCGGAGGGATCCAGTGCGTCGAGGACGCCCAATCTCCAGCGCTCTTGAGGGCGCAATGCACTCGATGAAATTGCAGGGAACTGGTATGAATCCATCGTGCAAGGTACATTTCTCGCAGTGCGTTTCCTCCTGATCGCTGCGGTCAGACAGTGGGGTATGCGTTCCGCCGTCTGGGGCGCAGGCCTGGTGCTTCTCACTTGTTCGGCGACGGCCCTTGCCGAAGGTGCCAACGAGGATGCAGAGCGGGCAGTCGCGCGAGCCGCCGGCTATGCAGGCATCCGCGCCTATGAGGACGGAGACTACAAGGGCGCCGTCGACAAGCTGGGCCGTGCCTTTGGCGTCGTCAAGGTTCCCACACTGGGGCTTTGGTATGCCCGAGCCTTGATCAAGACAGGCAAACTCGTGGAGGCGTCCGAACGCTACGGAGAGGTGATGCGCCTGGACGTCACCGAGGGCAAAGTCAAGGAGCAGAAGAAGGCTCAGGCTGACGCTGCTACTGAGCTCGATGCCCTGCACCCAAGGATTCCAACACTGACGATATTGGTTCAAAATGCAACCAAGGACTGCGAAGTCTCGCTGGACGGAAGTCCCATGTCGAACAAGGTATTGGGCCTGGCCACACCCGCTAATCCGGGCAACCACCGCATCCAGGCGAAACAAGACGGTCGAGTGGTCGAGCAGAGTGTCACCTTGGTCGAAGGTGAGAAGAAGACCCTGGAGTTGCAGCTAGAGCCCGTGCTAGGAGCCGATGCGACGCCCGCACCGACCGTGAGCGGTGAAGCAGCCCAATCCACGATGCGCTCGGCAGACACGTCGGCCGCGCAGACATCCATCGACACCAGAGGCAAGACGCAAAGGACCATTGGCTGGATCACTTTGGGTTTGGGCGGCGCAGCCACGGCCGCAGGGGTCGTCACCGGAGTCTTGGGCATATCGAAACGTAGCCAACTGGACGATAACGTGAACTGCAGTGGCACGAATTGCCTTAGATCCGAGCATGACCAGGTTGCGAGCTACAATCAGTTGCGAACTATCAGTACCGTGGGTTTCGTTGTCGGTGCAGTGGGGGTTGCGGCTGGCACCACGCTGTTGCTCACGGCGCCCAGACCAAAACGAGAACCAGAAGTCGTCGCATGGCTCGGCATCGGCTCCGTGGGACTTCGGGGGGCATTCTAATGGCAAACCGGACGCAGACTCACGTGTCGCATGGTCTTGTTGCATTCACTTTCGCCCTGGTACTGGGCGGCTGCGCCTTACCGAAGTTCAACGAGGTCGATGACTTGGGCAACCGCGGCGGCAAGGGCGGCAGGGCAGCGACCGGCAACGGCGGCAATGGTACAGCTGCGGGCAATGGCTCAACGTCGCGTGGTGGCAATGCATCGAGCGTGAGTCTGGGGGGTTCGGTAGGGACCATCGTCAATGGCGGCAACGCATCGTTAGCCGGCTCGGATGCGGTCGGCGCGGGTGGGCAAACGCTCATGTCAGTCGGCGGTACTTCGAATGGTGGGATGACCACTTCAACCAGCGGCGGGACGACCACTGCTTCCGGTGGTGTTACGAACACAATTGGGGGCGGCGGGGCGGCAGCCGCTGGTGTGCCGACCAGCGCTGGAGGCGTAACCGCCAGAGGCGGAGCAGCAACCGCTGGGGGTGTGCCGACCAACGCTGGAGGCGTGACCGCCGGGGGCGGACCGGCAAGCGGTGGTGCGCCGCCAATCACCGGGGGCGCAACCGCCAGAGGCGGTGCAGCAACCGGCGGCGCGGTGCCAACCACCGGGGGTGTGACCGCTACGGGCGGCGCAGCAACCGGCGGCGCGGCGCCAACCACCGGGGGTGTGACCGCTACGGGCGGCGCAGCGACTGGCGGCGCAGCAACCGGGGGTTCGACTGGACTCTCGGTACCACCATTGACTGTTGGCACCAATGGGACCACGACGCGCTACTGGGACTGCTGCAAGCCCTCGTGCTCCTGGGCTGCGAATGCGACCGCCTCTGGAATGTCGTCACCGGCGACGGCATGCGCCAAGGATGGAAGCACCGTGCTCGGTGCGAGTAGCGCAAACGCTTGCGAAGGAGGCCCGTCATACCAATGCAATTGGGGCGCCCCATGGCAAGTGGGCCCCAACCTCTCTTTTGGATTTGCCGCGTACAATGGGACCAATTGCGGCAAATGCTACCAGTTGGACTTTGCCAATACCTCGACACTCGCCGGCAAGTCGATGATAGTCCAGGCCATCAACGTTGGCGCCATCGCAGCGAACCAATTCGATCTGCTCATTCCTGGCGGTGGTGTTGGCTCCATGAATGCTTGCGTGGGCGCCAGCGGGCAATGGGGCGCCGTCCCTGCGGGTGCGACCTTCGGGGGCTTCCTCAGCACCTGTGGAACGGACACGTCTTGCGTCACGAGCATGTGTCAAGCGGCCTTTGGTAGCAACTCGGCTCTGATGGCAAGTTGTAATTGGTTCGTCGGTTGGTTTGGCGCGGCGAACAATCCGCCGATGAAATATGCCCAGGTCACTTGCCCCATCGAGCTCACAAACAGGTCTGGGCTGAAGTAGCCCACTTCAGCGGTCCTGCCCATCGGTTGGTACGTTTTCGCCTTTAGTTGTACCCTCTGACGATGCGATCTGAGGTCTCCTGATGTTGGCGCGTCGCGGACTCTTTCGAGTTGCGGTCACGGTGGGCGTCGCTGCCTTCGCGGGTCCAAGCTGTGGCGGTCGAGCGCTCGATGCTGGACAAAATGACGTCGCTGGCGCCGAAAACGGCGACGGGGGCAGCGAGAGTTCGGGCAGTGGCGCGAGCAATGGTCGCGGGGGTAGCTGGTCTGGCGGAGGGGATATTGCCGTGGCTGCAGGCGGAAGCATCACCCGCGGTGGCAACTCGACGGCGGGTGGCTTGGTGCCGTTCGGTGGGGCCATTGCCAAAGGCGGCACGGTTGCAGCGGGCGGCGAGCAGACGGCGAGTGGCGGTTTCCTCGTCGGCGGAGCAAATGCGTTGGGTGGCTTTCCCTCAGTGACCGGTGGAGTTTCCCCCATCGGTGGGGCGGCAGTGGCTACGGGCGGAAGCGTTGGAACGGGCGGCGTGAGTGCAATCGGCGGTGCTAGTGCAATCGGCGGCGCGCCATTGGTTTCAGGGGGAACGGTCGCAATTGGGGGCAAAGCTCTTGGTGGTGTAGCCAACACGGCGGGGATCGGTACGACCATCGGTGGCGCAACTTTGACCGGTGGCACTGCCAGCGCAGGTGCTACGGCCAACGCAGGCGCGGCCAGCGTGTCCGGCAATGTTGCAGCTGCAGGGAGCAGTTCTGGTTGCCTATTACCCGTTCCGCCAACCACGCTGTTTTGCGCCCTGTGGCTCTGTAGCAATGGGACTTATGTATGCGGTCATATTACGACCAGCTGCACCGATGGGATTTGGGGTGGCAACGAGACTGACGTGGATTGCGGCGGATCCTTGTGTGCTCGTTGCCCGCCCGACAAAGGCTGTGCGCTCGGAAGCGACTGCACCAGTGGCGTGTGTACGTCTGGGATTTGTAGGCAGCCCACCTGTGTCGATGGCATAAAGAATGGTTCAGAGCTGGATGTCGATTGCGGTGGCCCAGTCTGTGTACCCTGCACAACCCAGTGCTATTGCGCGTCGAACGGCGACTGTCAAAGTAATGTCTGCCGCGATTGCCGCTGCTTGGCGCCCACTTGCGCCGATCTGACCAAAAACGGTACCGAAACCGGCATCGATTGTGGCGGAGTCTGTCCGGCTTGTACGAATGGGTAGTTGAGCTATGCTGCGGAACTGTCTCGAAATGGTCCGGTGCGTGGCGCTGACCGCTTTCTGGACTTGGTAAGGAGCCTGCTGGTGCAGCGCGGAGGCGGCAATGAAACTGACTTGCGATAGATTCAATCCATGGTGCTGCATATGGCTTAGCCTGGCGTTGTTTGGCTGCAGTCAAGATGAGAGTAACTCTCTTGACGGCTGCAATGGCGATGACTGCTTCGGTAAATTCATCGGTGCCAACCCGAGAGTTGCCGCTGCCGCGGGACGGGCTGGGGCTAACGGTTTGGTGACGGCAGGCACCGCTGGTAGCCTTGCCGCATTGGGTGGAACTGCGGGCGGGAAAGCATCTGGTGGTTCGAGTGCCGGCGGCAGCTCAGGTTCCAGTGGTGCCACAGGTGTAGGGGGCAATGCTTCGGCAACCGGCGGCGGTGTTGCAACCGGTGGTGTCTCAACTGGCGGTGTCTCAACTGGCGGTGTCTCAACTGGCGGTAGCCAAACCGGTGGCGCTGCAACTGGCGGAGTATCAGCGGCAGGCGCGTCAACGGCTGGAGCATCAACGGCTGGAGCATCAACGGCTGGAGCATCAACGGCAGGCGCGTCAACGGCTGGAGCGTCAACGGCTGGAGCGTCAACGGCAGGCGCGTCAACGGCTGGAGCGTCAACGGCTGGAGCGTCAACTGGCGGCGAATCAATGGCAGGAGCATCCGCGGCTGGAGCGTCAACGGCTGGAGCTGCTGGTTCTTGAGGAACTGTCGAGCTATTCTCGGAATTCGAGCCCACGGTATCGCTGGCCGCCATCTTCCCCCTTGCCGTCGCGACCGTACCGTCACATGGTCTCGAGGTGAACCTGGCTCAACCGGCACGTGCCCCCTTTGCTCCCTCGGGATCCCTTCGGATCGACGGAACCATCTGTCAACGCATTCTCAGTATCGCGCTTGAGCGCGGTGGTGACTATGCTGATCTATTTTTCGAGTATCGCTCGTCGGCTAGCCTGTCTTTTGAAGAGGGGATCACTCGCAACGCGGCCAAGGGCGTTTCCATGGGCGTTGGGGTGCGCGTGTGCAAGGGCGAGGCGACGGGCTACGCCCACACTGAGGATCTCAGCTTCGAGTCGATGAAGCGCGCGGCAGAGACGGCGAGCAAGATCGCCGACGCAAAATCGGGCCTTTCGCCAGCGACTTTGGTCGAGAGGATCCTGCCGAGGCGCTACGATTTGGATCACTTTACCGTCGATCTGCCGGGGCTTGGCAAACGAGAACTCCTTGAGCGCGCTCAGGCAGCAGCCCTTGCTGCAGATCCGCGCGTCACCAAGTTCGAGGCGAGTTATTCGGAAGAGATCCGCGAGATCTTGATCGTGACGAGCGACGGGATCACGGCCTTTGATCAGCAACCGATGCTCCGGTTTGGTTGTCGCGCCGTGGTAGAAGTCGGGGACAAGCGCGAGTCGGGGCGCAGCGGGGGTGGCGGACGAGTCACCCTTGGGTACTTTGACCTCCTGTCGCCCGAGCACCACGCGCGCGAGGCCGTACGCCAAGCGACGGTTCTGCTCGAGGCCGAGGCGGCGCCAGCCGGACAAATGGAAGTGGTCCTATCGCCAGGCGACAGCGGGATCCTCCTACATGAAGCAGTGGGTCATGGGCTCGAGGCCGACTTCAACCGCAAGGGCACTAGCAACTACAGCGGCCGCATCGGGCAGGTGGTCGCTAGCGAACTTTGCAGTGTCGTCGATGACGCGTCGCTGCTTCAGGGCCGTGGCTCGATCAACGTCGATGACGAGGGTCACGTGCCGGACAAGCAGGTGCTCATCGAGAACGGGGTGCTCCGCGGCTTCATGCAGGACAGGCTCTCGGCTCGGCACTTCGACGTGCGGGCTTCGGGCAACGGCCGCCGCGAAAGCTTCGCTGATGTACCGTTACCGCGGATGACCAACACAATTCTGCTGGCCGGTCCGCATGATCCGGAAGAGATTATTCGCAGCGTCAAGAAGGGGGTCTATGCTCGGACCTTCGGTGGTGGCCAAGTGGACATTGCCAACGGAGATTTCGTTTTCAGTCTCACTGAAAGTTACTTGATTGAGGACGGAAAATTAACCGCGCCGCTCAAGGGCGTGAATCTAATCGGCAACGGTCCGGAAACATTGGGCGGGGTAACCATGCTGGGTCATGACCTCACGATTTCCGATGGCAACTGGACCTGCGGAAAAGCTGGACAAAGCGTGCCTGTCGGTGTGGGGTGTCCAACTGTCAAACTGGCACGGGTGACCGTAGGTGGAACACGCATCGAATGAATCTGGGAGAAAGCGTCGTAGGACCTTTGTCGGAGTGCTTGGCCACGTCCAGCACCTCGAGCGCGAAGACGGCGCGGCTTCCACTCTGCGGCAGTTGGGCGCTGTAGTCCGCACGCTGGATCTCTGGGACGACCCGGTCAATCTGATCGATGACGCCGACGACGAACTCGATGTTCGGCCGCGCGCCCTCGTTTTTGAAGCCCTCGATCGACCGGACTTGGCAGTGGCAGCGTTGCGCGCCGTGCGCAAGGAGCACTACTTCGACAACGTGGGAGCCCTCGTGACCGTCACGGTGGGGCAAGTGGCGCGCATCGAACCTTCGAGCGGTTTCGATGATTTCTGTCTGTCGCCCTACGTGCCGGAGGAGCTCTACTCGCGAATTCGCGCGCTCGAATGGCGGCGCAGTGAATTTGCGACCGAGGAACGGCACAAGGTCGGCGGGATCGTCGTCGACAAGGTCGGCCATGAGGTAATGCTCGACGGCCGCTCGGTGCCACTAACGGCCAAGGAATTCGCCCTCTTGGCCTACCTCTGCGAGCGGCGCGGTAAGGTGCTTTCGCGCGATCATCTGTTGGCACGGGTTTGGGGCAATCGCTACGAAGGTGGGCCGAGAACCGTGGATATTCACGTTCGACGCCTGCGCGCCAAACTCGGCGCTGCCTTGCCACTGGAAACCCTGCGCGGCTCGGGATACAAGCTTCGAACCCCAGGAACCGAATCCGGTTCTGGCGGATCGGAGCCTGACGAAGAATGATTGTAATCTCTACGGGTTGCCCAGCCGGCATTGGTCCAGAGATCTCGGTACGCGCGGCGGCAGAGCAGAAGACGCCTTGCGTATTGGTCGGTGACTTCGACTGCCTCGTCGAGGCGGCCCGGCTCGTCAAGCTCGATCCGAAACGGCTCGTGCCCTACGCAGACAAGCCGCCCAAGAAAGGCACGATTGCCGTTGTCGACGCCGGACCGCACCTGCACAAAAAGGATCGCAAGCCGGGCAAGCCGACCCAGGCGTCCGGCATTGCACAGCTTGCCTATATCGACGTCGCCTACGACCTAGTCAAGGCAACCCCTGGTAGCGTCCTGGTGACCGCGCCGGTGAGCAAGAGCGTCATCGCACATTCTGGTGAACCGGGTACCGAGAAGTTCCTCGGCCATACTGAATGGCTCGAGGCACGCGATCGCGCCGCATTCTCCGTCATGTGTTTCGCGATCGAGCGCTTCTCGACGAGCCTGGTCACGACGCATTTGCCGATCGCGAAGGTACCGCGGGCGCTCACGCCGGAGCGCGTCGCTCGCGCGACGGTGGCGCTCGGCGAGCTCTTGTCGCGAATGCACGGCGAGCGTAGAATGATTGCCGTCTGCTCGCTCAATCCCCACGCTGGCGAGAGCGAATTGCTCGGGCATGAGGAATCGACGGCGATCGTGCCCGGGATCGCGCTAGCGAAGAAGCGCCTGGGGCGCAAAGTCGAGCTCGTTGGGCCGCTGGGTGCCGAAACGGCGTATCGTAAAGCCAACACGGGCGTCTACGCAGGCGTAGTCGCCATGTATCACGATCAAGCGACCATCCCAATGAAGCTCATTGCCTTTGGTGATGCCGTCAATGTCACCTGGGGCCTATCGATCATTCGTACTAGCGTCGATCACGGTACTGGCTACGACATTGCCTGGACAGGCAAGGCCAATCCAAAAGGGATGCATTCGGCGATTGACCTAGCAGCGCGGCTCGCCCGTCGCGGTTAGTATGAGCACTGCGCGTGGTTTGCCGCCCGGTGAAAGTGGCACAAAGCATCTGCGCGCGACCGCTTCGGGTGAATTTGTCGCCCGAGGGATCCGTTGCTTCGAGCAGCTGCTCGAGCAGGATTTGGGTCGGTCGCCCGCGGCACAGGCCATGGACGGTCGGCAGCTGCTGTCGGTGCAACGCCATATCGCGGTCGAGGTGTTGCGCTCAGCGGTGCGCGGCTTGGGCCTGGCGCCTTCGGTCTTGCCGCGACTGCGGCTCTTCAACGACAAGTTCTGTGCGGTTTCGTCCAAGGGTGCAGCCGAGTCGGTGGGGCTTGTCGTGGCAGAAGCAGAGGAACTCGGCGAACTGCTCGAGTCGCTGTTGGCGCTTTCCGCGAAGCACCAACACGGAAAGGTGCGCTACCTACCGAGTCAACAACGAAAGCAGCGCGGCATGTTCTATACGCCGCGTGGCCTCGTCGACTCCGTCGTGCGCGCGGCCCTTGCTCCGTGGATCGACCGTGCCACGCCGCTACCACGGATCTGTGACCCATCGCTCGGTGGAGGCGCATTCCTGCTCGGAGCGGCACGGGAGCTGTTGGCCGCGCGTTGTCTTGCTGGAACCAATGAGGCAAAGTGGCGGCGCGAAATCGTGCTCGGTCTGCACGGGTTCGATATCGAGCCGTTGGCCATCGCCGTCACCGAAGCGGCATTGGTCTTCTGGGCGCAGCTCGACGGTGACGACCTTTCTCGATTGCAACGGCAGCTGCGAAAGGGCGACGCGCTCCTCGAGATGCAAGGCAATGAGGCCTACGATCTGGTCATTGGCAATCCACCTTGGGTGGCCTTCGCAGGGCGAGCTACGCAACCGCTGACTGACGAGCGTCGCCGCTGGTTGGCGCAGAACTACGCCGCATTTCACGGCTACCCCACGCTGCAAGCCTGCTTCGTCGAGCTAGGGGCACGGCTCGCCCCGAAGGGGCGGGTGGCCCTGCTCGTCCCAAGCCCGATCGCCGATCTCGATGGCTACCGTCCCATGCGCAAGGTTCTCACGCGCACGCATCGGGTCCACGATGAGCTCATCGAGTACGGACAAGACGCTTTCGATGGCGTGGTTCAGCCCTGCTTTGGCCTCATCGCCGACGCCGATCCGAACGCCAGCGAGAACGACGGCTCATTTGCACTGGTTGAGCGCAGCGGGGTCGCTTCAACGGCAGCACGCGTCGAGCCACCGACCTGTCTCGAACGTCTAGCGGCATTGGCACGATTCCCTGCCGAGTGCTTTCGCGAATTTGGCTTTCAGACCACGAGCGAGGTCACGCGGACGATGCTGCGTCGCGGCAACGACGTACTGCCGCCCTTCGAGTATCCCCTGCTTGAGGGGCGCGATGTGGCAGAATTTCGTGTTGGTGCGCCGCGACTCTATTTGCATGCCGAGCGCGACAAGCTAAGACGTTTGCATTGCCGCCTGCGTGAGGCGGACGACTTCAAGCAAGTGGAGTTTGTCGTGCGGCAGACGGCAAAATTCACGATTGCCGCGCTACACAACGGGTACCCCTTTCGCAATTCACTACTGGCCGGGTTCGGATGCTCGCAATTTTCGGCAGCGGTGATGGTTGGGTTGCTGAATTCCACGCTGGTTCGCGCGCTGCATCTCGCGGCGCAACGCGATGCGCGACAGAAGACCTTTCCGCAAGTCAAGATGGCACACTTGCGCGGATTGCCGGCACCGCCTGTCAATAGTGAGCGCGCGGGGGCACTCGAGGGATTGGTTCGCGGCATCGATGGCAAGAAACCGGACACGAGTGAGCGACATCGACTCGATGCCTTGGTCTACGGTTGGTACGGCATCAACGCCGAAGAGGCGAGCGCGGTCGAGCAATTCTTCCAGGAACGGGCGAAGTAGTGAGAGCGTGACTCAGGAAGTCGCGCGCGCGGTCGCCGCCTCAAAGCGGACTGCAGAGGCTTCTGGCAGAATTGAACCCGTTCGAACTGAGCTGGTAACTCGAAGCATTCGACTGACGGTCTGCCTGAAACACGACGACCTCGTAGATGCTTCCACTCTGCAGACCACCGAGCTCCGGATGAGTGACAATCACCGAAGCGCCTGGTGTATTCGTGGGCGATACTCTTACCGTGACTTCTCCGGTACCACTCGCGAGCGTAAGCTTACTTTGCACAGCCGTATGGATGCCTCCAAGGTCTACTGCTAGGTGTTTGTTGACGAACACCCACACGTCGTCATCGCCGATGAAGGTCAGTTGATAGGTCTTCGAAGCCTCGTAGGTGAACCAGAAGCGGACTTCAGTCGTGAAACTGAAGTTGTGCGCCTTTCCGGCGGAATCAGCTGGCCAAGAGGGATTGTAGTTGCCTGACACTTGCCCAATGCTGCTTGGACTATAGGGGGGCAGCGGATCGGCGGGAAAAAATAGCGGGTTACCGTCAAACGTGGCGTCTAGAAAGGTGCCCACCCACGCAGTGCCGTTCTGCACGCACTCTCCAGTGTAGGTGGCATCTGTCTGACATGGTGTCGTGTCATTTTGACTGCAAGGCGTCAGATTCTTCGGATCATTTGCGTTGTAGTAGCATGCCGTGCAGGGGAGGGCGTTACCGGAGGCGTCGTGGTTCGAACTGGTTGTGGTCCCGCATTGGTTTAGGTGCGTTCGCTTGTAGGGCGCGTCGGTCAAGCCATCGCCGTAGGTGCCGTAACGGTTCGCGTAAGTCGAACCGTCGGTACCGAGGTACAAGTTTAGCGACGTGACGAGTGTTGCGTGGTAGGTGTTTCCAGCAGCTGGAGCCGCGTCGTCGTACCATTGGGCAAAACTTGCCGGGCTCGCGATCCCTGAGTCTTTGTCGGAAGCGCCGTTGTACGTGCCGGTCGACGACGACAGGACCGGTTTCAGCCCCTTCGGATCGAGCGTGTCAGCTAGGAGGCCTTGGTTGGCGTAGTCGAGAGCCATGGCGAAAACGGCCCCTTTCTCGAAGTCGCCTCCGGCGTCGAAATCGCGCACGACCATGGGAACGGCCACGCTGCCGCCGAGTGCCGCCGGTGTGCATTGGAACCCGGCTTCGATGTTACAACTTGCCGAACATCCATCGCCGCCTACGGCATTGCCGTCATCGCAGGCTTCCATTCCTGCAACTAAGCCATCGCCGCATTGGGTGCTGCAGGGGCCGCCCGCGGGCGGGCAAAGCGGTTCGGCGATGCATGTCGGTGTACAGCCGTCGCCCAAGTCATTGTTCTTGGGCAACGGATCGCAACCTTCCGAACCGCTTACGATGCCATCACCGCAAATGGACGTTACCGTGCTGCCGCCGGTTGCCGCTTGACCGCGGCCCGCCGTGCCAGCGTTGGCTGACCCATATCCACCCAAACTGGTCCCGGCGTTGGCGAGGGAATTGCCGCCGGTTGCAGTTCCTGCAGCGCCAATTGAAACTCCACCATTCGAGGTGCTGCCTCCGACCGTGTTGTCTCCGCCGCTGTTCGGCATTCCACCCGATGATGGCAGTGCGGTCGCGCTACCATCGCCGGCCCCACCGCTCGATACGGAGGTCGTTGCGCCGCCACGCCCGCCAACTTGTGGCTGAAGCGAACTACCGCCAAACCCCGCTGCGGCGTTCGCTCCACCAGCGGCTTGCGACGAAGAGGAAGCCCCCGCTGAAGAATTCAACGTCCCTGCGGGCCCTAACGAGCAATCGCAGGTCGCATAGGCCGTACCGTCGGTGTTGCAGAGCTTGTAACCAGGGCAACCCTTGCTCGAAATGCAGCTGATAGCTTCGCCGGGTTCACAGGTTCGTGTTCCACTGGCGCTGCTGGGCGAGCTGCCACAGCCTTCGACAGCACCAAACAAGGTAATTAGTAGCAGCGCTGCAACGCACGTTCGCCCGGATGGTCCCATAGATTCACAGGGCTACCACGCCCCCCCCCCGATACGATAGGGGTAGGAGGCTCGGCAGTAGCGATCTATGTTCGCTGGGTCGTGTAATAGCGCTCGGCGCAAATCTCGGGCCATTGGGTCAGTCCGGCTTGCGCCACGACGCTTTGCCGCACCACAGCTAGGTTCCCTGCTGGTAGAAGAGCTAGTTGCACGAGCAACAAGGTGGCACTCTCGCAATGGGGACGGGCCTCAGTACAACTTGAAATTGGGCGGGCTACGCCCTATAAGCAATGTGTCGATCAACATACCGGGGGTATGCGAATCAACGGCTACTCGACGCCACCGACCAGGGATGTTTCAATGATGGTGCCATGCGCCGGGATCCTTCTGGCCGCAGTTCGCCAGCGTCGGTTGGGATCGCCTTCCCATCCAGCGGCAGCCCGCCGGCTCCCGGTGCCCAATCATTTCGAATAGGCTTGTTTCGCGTCAACGAACCATCCCGCCGCGGCTACGTCAATGTGCCAGGCTTCATTCGGCGCAGCTGCAACCTAAGGGAGCGGCAGCCAAATCATCAAGCCGCAGACATCACCGAGCAACGACAACGCGATACCTAAGGAGCGCAAGGCACTCTACGCGCGAACTCGGGTCGCCCGCCCCACCGCCCCGGACTTTCGTCGCACACTTAGAACCCTAGTTGCGAGCGAGGCAATAGATTGCCCCGTAGCCCCCGCCATCCCCGACCGATCCAGTGCCCGACCCAGTGCCACCACCTGTCTGGGCGAGGTTGTAGCCAGGCGCACATCCAGATTCGGTGAGCTGACTGATCCAATCATCTGAACCCACGCCCGCTGTGCCGCCACCCATGCTGCCCATCGTTGGCCAGGTGTGCCCAACGCGCGGGGCAATACCCGAGATCGATGTGCCGAGCGTCCAATCCTGACAGGTATAGTCGGTGGTCGTGCCAGTACTGCCGCCCGGAAGAGTGATGCCGCCCATGCCTCCGCCCATGCCAGCGCACGTCGAAGCAGTGCAGAGCTTTCCCTCGGTATCGGAGCCGGTCAAGACGTCATGATTGTCGGCGCAACTGTTCAAGTTGGTGCAACTAACCTCTTCGTTGTGGTGCGGTGTACCGTCTTCGTTGGGAAGATTGTTGAGAATCGCAGAGTCCGTAATGCCACCTGGACGCGTCTCGCCGAGTTCTGTCAGATCGTTGGCTATGAGGCGATTGAGACGGTCGTACCAAGGCCCTGAGCCAACGCGGTCAATGGCATTCACGGTTGAGGTGCTGAGGAACGCCTTCCAGGTTCGCCCATTGCCCGGCAGTGATTCTTCGGCAATCTCGGTGCAGATCTTGTCGGCGCCTTTGAGTCCATCTCCCGTGCCGTAGCGGAAGTCACCCCCCCAACCCTTGGTGCTGCCGTTGAAGACCTGGGCCAGCTTGAAGAGCCGCGCTCGACTGGTCACGAAGAAGCCGAAACAGTTAGACTCTCCCTGGACGCAGGCGCCGGTGGTGCTTGTGGTCGAGCCTCCAGCAGAGGTTGTTGATGTGTTGTTGGCTCCACCCGAACCGACATTGGAAGTAGTCCCGCCAGTTGCTTCAGTGGTGGTGTCACCACCGCTGGTTTCATCGCTGCCACAGCCCGCGGTCAGAAGCCCGAAGGTAGCGGGCGCAACTATGACGACAAGCATGGCGCGACAACATGGCAAGAACACTATGGGATTCATCTTCATTGACTGGCTTCCGTTTCTGCAATTGGGTGCGAACCGCGACCTCGTCAGCGTCCGGCGTGACTACAAGTGGCGTTGGCAGTCCTGAAACGGCTCAGAAATTTCCACTCGCCCCCATCGTGTTTTGCAATGATGCACGCGTGAATCCAGGTTCATCGTGATAGAGGATGCTAAAACCTGGCTACTACAGCCCGCAGGATCCACCCGTGGCGGGAGGAGGCGAAGTAGTTCGGAGCGAGCTGCGATCGGAGACGAGGCAGGACGCGATCGTTGCCCCGTCTCCTGCCGCTGCGCGGCAGCTATGCCGAGTGAGTGGCATTGATTCGACGCTGGGGCGTTTGGGTTGCCGAAGCTTGGGGGACGTTCGTGCGTTCTGAAACGTTGCCAACCTAGCGATGACCGTCAGGAATTCTCGGCCTCTGCAGCTCCGCTCGACGAAGCGCGAGGCTTCTGGTTCGCCGCCTCGGGCGTCCAGAGCTTGCGTTGGTGGTTCCTCGTCGAAAACAACTGCTCGTGCAACTTCTATGCTCCCGGTGATCGTCTAGTTCAGTGACGTGTTACGCGGACCGAGGAGCGAGATCGGACGCACGACGGTCGCGGACAGGTTGGTTGAGGCCGGAATAGCACCAGCGCCGGAGCGAAATCGCAAGCGGACTTGGAAACAGCTCCTCAAGAGCCACTGGGACACGCTGCAGGCTTGCCTTTGGCGACTTCGTTGGTGTTCCACATCGAATGATCGCGCGCAAACACTGCGTATCATGACTCGACCGAACCAATCGAAGTCCGCGCCCGCTCGATTTCAAGCGACTGGCGTGCATCCAATGGGTCGTGCCTCAACTCAGGCTGCGTCGGAGCAGTCATGGCTCCGGCGCCCACAAGTCAGGCAAGGCAATTGCTACTGACTAGCAAGGCAATAGATTCCGCCGTAGCCACCGCCGTCGCCCACGGTACCCAATCCGTTGGCGGTTGGACCGCCATTTTGAACGAGGTTGAATCCAGGCGCGCAACCAGACTCGGTCAGTTGGCTAATCCAGTCGTCCTGACTCGTGCCCCCTCCAGTAGGCCAAGTGTGACCCACTCGGGGCGCGATGCCGGAGGTCGATGTTCCGAGCGTCCAACCCTGGCAAGTGTAATCCGTGATCGTAGTGCCGCCACCGATGCCGCCACCCGGGCCGCCAGCGCAGCTCGTGGAGGTGCAGACCTTACCATCGGAGTCGGATCCGGTCAGAACGTCATGATTGTCGGCGCAGCTGTTCAAGTTGGTGCAATTGGCTTCCTCGTTGTGGTGTGGGGTACCATCCTCATTCGGCAGATTGTTGAGAATTGTCGCGTTGGTAATGCCTCCTGGCCGCGTGGCGACGAGCTGAGTCAAGTTGGTGGCAATGAGGCGGTTCAGCCGATCGTACCAGGGCCCCGAACCGACGCGACTGATCGCGTTGACCGAGGAAGTGCTCAAGAATGCCTTCCACGTGCGACAGTTGTCGGGCATCGCCTGCTTGGCGATCTCCGTGCAGAGCTTGTCTGCTCCGGTCAGGCCATCGGCAGTGCCATACTTGAAGTTCCCTCCCCAACCCTTGGTGCTCCCATTGAATGCCTGAGCGGCGGCAAACATGCGCGCGCGGCTCGCCACGAAGAAGCTGAAGCAACTGGACTCACCGACCGTGCAGGTCTGAGACGCAATCGAAGGACATGTGGAAGTGGACGTCGAACCGCCCGTGGCGCTGGCGCCACCCGTCGCAGTGACACCGCCCGTGGCGCTACCACCCGAGTTCGTCACTCCGCCGGTGGCTTTGCCGCCCGTAGCGCTGCCTCCGGCGTTTGTTACTCCACCGGTGGCTTTGCCGCCCGTAGCGCTGCCTCCGGTGTTTGTTGCACCGCCAGTGGCTTTGCCACCGGTGGCGCTGCCTCCGGCGTTTGTTGCACCGCCAGTGGCTTTGCCACCGGTGGCGCTCCCACCAACGTTCTCATTGCTGCCAGTCGCAACTCCTCCGGTTCCAGCTCCGCCGTTACTCGTGACGGTGCCGCCAGTCGCATTGGAGCCTCCGTTGCCGATGGCAGCCCCGCCGTTAGCGGTGGCAGCCCCACCGTTACCGGTGGCGGCCCCACCGTTACCGGTGGCGGCCCCACCACTTGCGGTTGCGCCGCCGACAATGCCGCCAACGATGGGGGAATTTGCATCTGCGCCGCAGGAAACCAACGCCAAGTTGGTGATAGCGGTGAAGCAAGTAACTGCGACGCAATGCGATGGTCCTGACGACATGAGCTAGCTCCGTAGGGTCTGGTCGGGGTCAATCCACAAAGGGACTTGATGAATGTCAACAGTGTCGACTGCCAAGTTCGACGGCTCACATTTGGCATGATGTTGGAATTGCTAAAATTCGTACTTTTGCGGCTGTGGGCAAATTGGAATGAAATTCGGAGCATATTTCTGAAGCAGTCCAAATCTGCTCTTCGATTTCAACTAGCCGCGAGACAGCGCTTCGTGACCGTCCTCACGTAGGCGAGCAATGCCCCAAGTCGTATTCGAGGCGTCTTGCTGGAAGCGGTAGGTCACCGATCGGCTGTAGTGAGCTATTCGGTCAAAATTTTCGTGGGGTTGACCCTCTCGAGGCCAATGAACGCGTCTCAAGTTGTGCAATAACTATAAGAGGATCCGCCATCCGATGCCGTCGCCTCACGCGAGATCTTGCGAATATCCCGCGTCAACGGCTCGGCGACAGTCGGATCGTCCATCCAACCAGGTCGCGCACCAAATCACCGGCGGGGACGGCGGTAAACACTCTTAGCTCCAGCGACTACAGCTTCCTGCAATTCGGACGCGAGTTCCGCAACACTCACGACATCGCTCAACATTTCGAATGGTGTCGGGCGGACGCGGACTCGTCTCGAAGGTGAGCGTGCGGACTTCCCTTCCACGACGTAGGGTCATTGCGAATCGGACCATACAAGGTGCTCGTTCCCTCGCTCGACCGGCGGCGTTCCCCGAGACTCAAGCAACCACCCTGATGGATGTTCTTGGGTGACCACAAGGACCACCACCAAACGGCCTTTAAGCCTGTGTCATTCCGAACCGAAAATTTGTGCCTGGTCGCCTAACACTTTCGCGGCGTCAAATGTCGCTCGCAATTATTGAGCTACGGCGCGGGAGTTGCGGCACTCCGGATTGCACCACCAGCGCAGCCCCTTGGGCGCAGTTTTCGAACTGTCTGAGTGGCGAGGCCTGAACCGGCCGCGGTGTAACGTGGTTTGGCATTTCGTCCAAAGATTGGAGCGTAGCAGTGAAGTCAGCAGACCTAAAGACCCGGACCGCCCATGGCCTCATCCTCGTAGCCTCATTTTCGGCTGCCGCTTTTGGTGGGTGCTCTTCTTCGGGCAGCTCGACGCCCAGCGGATCGAGTGGCGGCAGCACTTCGACCGAAGGCGTAGTCGGATACCTTTCCGTAGTTCTCAACCCAGCCATCGACACAGCCGCTGCCTACACCACGGTATTGGGCAAGGTGTACTCGGGTCCGGTGCTGACTTCGGTCATCGAGACCCCGGTAGCGTCGAATACGGAATGCAAGGTCGTCTCGTTCTCCCAGCAGAATTGCACCAACCCTGCTTGCACCACGGGCGAGACCTGCGCTGCAACCAATGATTGCCAAGCCAACCCCACCTTGGTCAGCGTAGGTGACGTGTCCGTGACCGGCATTGGCAGTAGTGCCATTAAGCTTTCTGCCATCAACAAGAACTACCAGTACGCCGGAGACATTACCTATCCAGGGTTTGCCGAAGGCGACACCATTACCATGACCGCAACGGGTGACTTCTATTCGGCGTTCGGTGTGTCGACCAAGGGCGTCGCCCCCATTGTCTTGAGCGAGGCAAGCTACATGATAGACGCTGGCACTGCACTGGCGCTCAAGTGGACGCCAGGCAGCGCCGCGGTTGGAGCCAAGGTCAACCTCGGCCTCAACATAAGCAAACACGGTGGCAGTGCCGGCTACCTGAGTTGTGATGTCTCCGATTCCGGCTCATACACGATACCAGCAGATTTGATTTCCAAGCTCATCGCTATGGGCGTCGCAGGTTTCCCGCAGCTTACGGTCACGCGCAGTACTATCGGCGAAGCGAACGTCTCGACCGGTACTGTCCAACTCGCAGTGCAGTCGCTCGCCATCCCGAACCTGCAAGTCAAGGGTATCTGCTCTTGCTTCAGCAACTCAGACTGCGGCTCTTGCGCCGACACGACCAAGACGACGTGCGATACGGTCAAGAAGCTCTGCAACGCCCCCTGAATCCAACGCGAAGCAGAGTTCATGGCTTGTGCTCAGAAATGCGCATCGAAGCTCCATTCTGCTTTCCAAAATTGGGCCGGCAGGGCGGGCCTGCACGCGGAACTAGCCTCGGCGTGACATTGAGTGATGCTAGAAACAGTAACCCTTGGGGAATCAAATACTAGTGGCGAATACTTCAGCTTGCCTTGTCATTCTCGACCAATTTGAGACCGCGGGGGTCGCTCCACGCGTTGTGCATTCCTGTCCGACCAGTGGCAGCGGCACGGACGATTAGATGAGTCACCTGACCGAGGCTGGTTGTGCACCTGGATACAATTTGAACGACAATGGTGGGCCTCAAGCAACTGGTTTGGGTTCAGTCGGTGATGGAGGCGGATATGGGGCAGTTTACTGTCTCGCCAGCAACTAAAGTCATGAATTATCTGGCAAAGTTCTCTATTCTGCTCTTGCTCGCGGGTCTGTCATGGGGCTGCTCGAGCAGTAGCTCGGGTGAGCGAGCCAAACCCGGTGTGGCGGTTGAACGAACGTGTGTGTTGACCCAGACAATACCCACTGTCGACGCCGACACGGCCACCATTGACGCCTACGAAGCCTCGCTGCCGGAGTTCCTGCCCACGCTCGAATGCAAGGCGGATTTCGATGCGCTGGCGTCGACGCCGTTGGAGGGAGGCATTGCCGGTGTCCGCGCAATCAAATTCGTCATCAACCGCTGGGACCAGAGTGGCGGCAAGGTGGGTCGCCTCTATTTTCAGAACACCAAACGCTACAGTATCCACTCCGAGTTCATAGCCAAGTCCGGTGAGTTCAAATCCGTCGCGACGGGTAACTTCGAATCAAACTACACCGGATCCTACGATGAACGGCAATTCTACCTGGGCTCGATAGCCTACTACGAAGGTCCCGGGGTTTGGGCCGTGGACATGGCCGCCATCGACACGGCGACGCCTCAAATCATGCACGAGATTTTCCAGGTCATCACCGAGCAGAAAGCATTCTTCCGCAAGGCACTTGCCTTCCATCCGATGTCTCCGATTCAGGAGGCAATGGCCGTTCAGCTCGACAAGAGTATTCCCATCATTTCCAACGACGAGCTCTACGCAGGCACCGACTATCAGCCCTTGAGCCTCGCCAGCGCGATTGGGTATCTGACGTTCATGACCGAGGCAGATATATCGTCGGGAACTTGGGTTTCTACCAATGCCATCGTCGTGCTCGATCTGCCCCCGAACGACATCGGCGTGGTCGCAGGGATCATCACCGAGCAGTTCCAGTCAGACCTCTCTCACGTCAACATGCTATCGAAGAATCGCAAGACGCCCAATATGGGCCTGCGGCATGCATTGACGAATCCAGACCTCTTGAAATACAAGGATCAGCTCGTCAGGCTGACAGTCGATGCGAACTTCTGGAAGGTCGAACCGGCGACCAAGGCTGAGTTCGATGGGTACGTGAACCAGAAGCGGCCCGAAGAGGTGGTTTTGGAGGCAATGGATCGGGACCAACGAGACATCGTCAACGTCGAAGACATCCTCCCAGGGTATCTCGCACTGAATGGCGCTTCGACATCCACCAAGGCGACCGTGCGCGATGCCATCAAGAAGGTCGTCAGGACTTGGGGCGGCAAGACGGTCAACTACGCCATCATGGCGCAGGTCGAAGGCATTCCGATGCAGAGGGCTTTCGGTATTCCGATTGTGCATTACCTCGAGTTCATGGAGAATAATGGCCTTTTCGACCTATTCAAGGCCTACCAGGCAGATCCAAATTTCGAGGACCCGTACTTCAGGCAAGAGGCGTTGCGTGAGCTCCGCAATGCCATCATGAAGGGCAAAATCGATCAGACCCTGCAGGCTGCGCTCAAGACCAAGTTGGCTGCGGAGTATGTCGGCTCGGACGGCACTCCCGCCAAGATGCGATTCCGCACCAGCACCAATAGCGAAGACCTTGACGCCTTCCCCTGCGCAGGTTGCTACGAATCACATACCGGGGACCCCGCGAACTGGGAAAACGTTCTTGACGCGATTCGGCTAGCCTATAGCAGCATCTGGCTCTTCCGTACCTACGAAGAGCGCGAGTACTACGGTGTCGACCACACGACGGTAGGGATGTCACTGCTTGTCCACGCCTACTTTCCAAACGAAACCGCCAACGGCGTTGCCGTTACCGCCAACATCACCGATCTCTCACAAACCAGCGCCCTGGGCTACACGATCAACGTGGCCTATGGCGGTGATGCAGAGGTCGTGGCTCTCCCGGATGGCGTGCTCACGGATCAATTCATCTACTATCCTCTCGCGTCAGGCAACACGACCAGGTACCTCCAGCACTGGAATCAGCCGCTGCCAGCGGGTAGAACCAATGTGCTCACGGAGGTGGAGATCGGCCAGCTCGGGGCGGTTCTCACCAAGATCAATACCGTGTTTAGGTTGGCCTATACGTTGGACTCAGGTTGGTTTGCCATGGACGTCGAATTCAAATTCGCGCCGCAGGATGAGCGAGGCATTCCCACGACCACTTCCACACTCTGGATCAAGCAGGCGCGCCCCTATCCGGACCCAAACGCGACCACGGGCACGGGTGCGACCACGACCGGCGCCGCGGGCGCGACGTCGACCGGCGCCGCGGGCGCGACGTCGACCGGCGCCGCGGGCGCGACCACGAAATGAGGCACTGGTCGTCTTGCGAGCGAAGCCACCCATCCCGAAAAAACTTGGGAACCATCGCGGCGTTCTCGACACTATGGGGCAGGCAAGCTCGTTCGACGCCAGAACTCATTGTCTCAAAACCAACCCGCAGAATTCCCTCCAACGAAGCCACCGTCCCTCGTAGGACGAATCTGCCGTGCGCCCGCGTAGGAACAGTATGAAGCCAATAGCAACTATAGGACTCTTCTCGCACATCGCATCAGTTGTACTTTGGTCGGCAGTGGCATCCGCTCAGGCAGCCGCAGGCGCCGCTCCCGCGGCGGCCGCCAAGGACGCCGCCGCGATTCCGTCGTCCACGGCTTCAGCGGCAGCGGCACCCGCGAGTCAGCCGGCTGCGGCGAGTACAGCGGGTACCCAACCGGTTGACGTAGCGGCAACGGCCACGGCAGGGGGAGCAGTCGAGGCAACACCCGACCAAGCGGCAGCCGAAGTCGACGTCGCTGGCGAGAAGGAAGACAAGAAGGACAAGAAGGACAAGAAGGACAAGAAGGACAAGAAGGACAAGAAGGACAAGAAGGACAGGAAGGACAAGGACGATGAAGAAGTGGCCGCCGAGCAAGGGGAGGAGGGTGTTTTGGTCGGAGACTTCGTGGGCGGCGATCCTTGGGGCAATACCAAGGGTGCACTTCGCGCTAAGGGACTCACCTTCCGATTCCTAGCCCAGACGCAGTACCAGCAGAGCTTCGGTGTCGAGAGCAAGAACGCAGACGAGGCGTATTCGGTACCCGAAGATACCCTCGCAAAGTCCGGAGACGGTTGGGACCTCAGCCGATTGTTCTTCGGGATTACGGCTGAGCCAACGAAGTATCTGCACCTGAAGATGACGACGGACTTTGCCGAAATCCGAAAAGGCAATGGCAGCAAGGCAGTCAAGCAGGCTTACGCTGAGCTGCGTGTGCTCCCCAAGCACTTGCATGTTACTGCAGGCATCCTGAAGCTTCCGTTCTCGATCCACGAGCTCGACTCGGTTGCGGCCTATGAATTTACGTCGTCTGGTCGGGCGAATGCATTCCTCAACAAGATGGACTTCATCGGACGCGATATAGGAGCTGCTGTCATGGTTGCTCCGCTCGAGAAGCAAAGGTATCTCAAGCTGACCGTCGGCGCGTACCAAGGGCATGCTACTAAGGAGAATGCTTCGCCAGTCGGCACTATCGGTGCGCGCGTCGAGAGTGAATTCCTGACAGGTTTGCGGGTCGGCGCCAGCATGTCCATTGTGCCGAAGACCGTCGTGCAGCGCAACGCGCTCGACACCTCAGGCGACAGCATAGTGCCGAATCCAGCAAATCCCACCTACCCCCGTGCCGAGACCTGGCAGAAGGGCAATGCGTTTGGTGCGGATGTCACCTTCCAGCACGCCGGCTTCATGGTCCGTGGTGAAGGGCTGATTGGCGATCGCCTCGACTATGACACCCGCTATGGTGCCGAGCAGTGGGCGGCAGCCTGGGGGATTATGGCTTACAAGTTCGACGCAGGTCCAGTCAAGCTCGAGCCGGCAGTCCGTATCGAGTATCTCGATACGGATTTCAAGCGCGACGCTGGCCTCTATCGACAGTTCACCTTGGCCATCGGCACACACTTCAACTCGGCCACCAAACTCATCATCGACGCAACGCGGATGATTGTGCAGGACAACACTCCCTACATCGATCAACCCCAACCGCTGCTCGAGATCCCCTTCAGTGCCCTCAGCGCTACAACAGTCACCGGTCGGATTCAAGTTGCGCTTTAGCCGGAAGGTTCCATCCTAGATGACTAGAATGAACTCTCGATGGGCTTTGCTGTTGCCCGCTCTCCTTGCCACTTCTATCGGCTGTGGCGAGGAGCAGGTCGTGCGCACGTCGACACCGATTCGCATCAATGAAGTCAACCCCGACAATCCTGTCTACCAAGACATGGTCGGCGACACTGACGACTGGATCGAGCTATACAACCCAACGGGCGTGGATTTCCTACTCGAGGGCTATTACATTAGCGACAGTGCCAAGTATCAGTTCAAGGATCAGTTCGTTGCCGAGACAGTCATTCCAGCCAATGGGGTCTTGCTGGTCTGGGCAGATGCGCAGCCAAAGCAAAGCAGCGCTCGATCGCCGCACACCACCTTCAAGCTGTCAGCAACAGGCGAAGGGGTGTGGCTCAGCAATCCTGACGGGTATGTCGTCGACAAGGTTGATTTCGGCAAGATGCCCCTGAATCCTTCCGGTGGCGAGTGGACGTCCCTGGCCAGGCTCCCCGACGGTATTGGCCAGTTCAGCTGGTGCACCGAATCTACCCCTGACGAGCTCAATGGGAGCGCCTGCGCCGGTCAAATCTTGTGAATCAGTGACTACGGGTCGAAGCCACCTTTTCAAGAGAACCGCGATTGCCTGTGGCAGCATCGCGCTGCTTGTTGGTACTCTCGCGGCGTGGCGCGTGCGCGAGCGACGCGAGTTGCTTTCGAATCTACAACGGCGCATTGCCGCGCAAGGAGCGTCGTTGCACGTCGAGACGACGCTTTCGCTCTTCGGTGACTCTGTGCGGAGCGCGCGGCTTGAGCTCGGCTCGGAAGTGTCGATCGCTACCGATCGCGCAACAATTCGGCAGAGTCCTTTTGCGGCGGCTGAAGTTGCAGTCGACAACGCCCAATTCGCGTTGCGGGGTTCCCCCGCCACGCTGTGGGACCAGTGGACTAAGACCAACGCCTGGCGCGATCTGCCGGTCACCTTTACCAACAGCCGCGTCGACTACGAGGACGCGTCGGTAGGCCACCTTTCGCTTGCCGGTACCAGGCTCGAACACCGCGCGGAAGAGCTTGTGGTGAGAGCCACGCAACTCGCGTTCAATGGCCAGCATTGGAACGACGTAACACTCGCGATCAGCCACCCGAAAACGGTTGTGCGGATTGGGCTCGGCGAGGCTGCGCCAACGGCCCCGCAACTTGAAGTTAGGTATGTTCCAAGCCTGGGAAAAGCAGCGGAATGGATGCTCAACGTGCCAAGTCAGCCGCTGGGGTCACTACTGGGGCGACTTGGCGCTGGCGTGGCGACACCAGCGGACAGTTCGCGAGTCGCGGGCACGCTGTCAGCAATTGTCTTCGACGATGCGACGACGCCTAGTCGAGCCAACGTGGCATTGGTCGTGGACAACTGGTTCGTTCCAGCCTGGCCACAGGCAAGCGCCCTTACTGGCAAATCCGGGTCGATCGGGGCGCGCCTTTCGCCGTCAGGCGACGGGCGCTCGTGGAAGCTGACCCGAGTCGAAGTTGGTGCGGCCATCTTCTCGCTGACCGGTACAGGCACCTTGACGCTTGGCGAGCCGAGTCGTCTGAGCTTCGAGGTAAATGGCGCTCGTAGCTGCGCGCAATTGGCTGCACACCTGCCAGTCTCCACGTATCGCGAGAAAGCCATGAGCTTCCTTGAACGGGCAAAACAGGCGACTGGTGCTGCCTCGCGCGAGCCGCCTGATGCGGTGATGACCGCCGAGGAACAGACCGTGAGGCTCCGACTCAGTGTCGAATTGACCATGGGTGTCCGCGGACACAGCAACTTCACCTGGCACTTGACCGCTGGTTGCGGGCTCGATGAGTTAAAGGGGCAAGGCACATTCGGGGGATCCTAAGGTCAACATCAGCGCGACTATCGGCTGCCGAACGT
The DNA here is from genome assembly GCA_964454965.1 of uncultured Polyangiaceae bacterium. Classification (GTDB taxonomy): domain Bacteria; phylum Myxococcota_A; class Polyangia; order Polyangiales; family Polyangiaceae; genus FEN-1139. Next base: position 201,825 of record CAYVXY010000021.1, read on the forward strand.
GAGCGCGCCGCTCAGAACAAAGGCCAGCGGCAACGCAGAAGCCGGACACGACGCGCTCGTCTACGGTTGGTACGGCATAGACGGCGAAGAGGCGAGTGTGGTAGATTTGTTTTTGTAGTTCGGGCAGTGCAGTAGGTGCGAGCCTTGGCAAGGCGCTCGCTCGGGCGCCATCCTAAAGCGGACTGCACATACTTTTGGTAGCATTGGGGTCGTGCCGGTCTGGTTTGGCCTACGCAGGGTATTCTGTGGCTCGCGTCGGATCGAATGGTAGATGAGCGGTTGGTGACAATTAGGTTTGCTTTGAGGGGCGGGCTACGCCCTATAAGCAACGTGTCGATCAACATACCGGGGGTATGCGAATCAACGTCTACTCGACGCCATCGAGCAGCCTGGTTCGTTGTCCACTCGACGCCATCGAGCAGCCTGGTTCGTTGTCCACTCGACGCCATCGAGCAGCC
>CAYVXY010000021.1:202382-225160 GCA_964454965.1 uncultured Polyangiaceae bacterium
TTCGTTATCTACTCGACACCATCGACCAGCCTGATTCGTTATCCACCCGACACCATCGACCAGGCTTACCGATTGTTGTCGGTGGTTCGCCCTATTCTGGGTCGGCAGCGTCGTGAGGCCGTCTGCTCGCAGTGCAACTCGAGCCGTGCTATACGGCTGAAATGGCGGCAATCGATCCGATACGAACGCAGCGGCTCGTCATTCGTGAGTTTCGAGCCAGTGATCGCGATGCGCTCCTCAGCATCGTGCGTGAGCCCGACCAGATCAAGCACATGCTGCTCTTCCTCGACACTGAGGAGCAGTTGGACGCTTTCTTGGCTATGGTGCTCGCGAGCGTGGACACCGAACCACGGTATCAGTGGCACTTCGCCGTCGAGGACAGCACCAGTGGTCGCTATCTCGGCAGTTGTTGCCTGATGGTCGAACCAGATGCTCCGAGCTCCGCCGAACTAGGGTATTGGTTCTTGCGCGAGGCGTGGGGCAAGGGGTACGCGACCGAGTCCTCTGCCGCGATGCTCGAACTGGGCTTCGGTCGCCTTGGATATCATCGAGTGTGGGGTAAGTGTCACGTGGACAATGCCGCGTCGGCAAAGGTCATGCAGAAGCTTCGCATGACCTGCGAGGGCACCATGCGCGAGCACGTGTGGCTCCGTGACCATTTCCGCAGCTCTCGGATCTACTCGATGCTGGAGGCGGAGTATCGGGCGGCGGGTTCAACTGTTTGAGCAGCGCCGACAAACGCGGAGCCTAGAGAAGAGCTTGTTCCACAACCCAGCAACAAGCACACCAATCTCCAGTCGTGCTGGCAATGAATGAAAGCGCTCTTTCAGTGACTGAGCCACCTTGAGCTTCGTGGCGGGCTCGACGTCGCACTGTCTCCCTCCGCGCCGCCGCCTTTCGATGGCAGAGCGACGTTGAGCTTCTCGACGGAGTGAGAGTTCTTCTTGTGGTTAGTGCGGCGCGCAAACGTCAATCGTCGACTATGGACAGAGCCACTCAACGGCTGTAGGTTTCAAGTGGTCCGAGCCAAAACCAAGTTGCCCCTCCTCGCTCCGTCCCCAACACCGTACGCCACCGGTCTTCAGTAGCGCGCAGGTGTGATAGCCGCCCGTCGCAATGGCCGCAACGTCGCTGAGTGCGTCGGAAGTGGGCGGGGTCGAGCGGTCTGTTGTCGTACCATCGCCGAGCTGACCAAAAGAGTTGCTGCCCCAGCAACGGACACCCCCGGTCGTCATCAACGCGCAGGTGTGATCGTCGCCAGCGCTGATGGATGCAACACCGCTTAGCACATCCGTCTCGGGAACTATCGCGCGCCACGTTGACGTGCCGTCGCCGAGCTGGCCAAAGGAGTTGCGGCCCCAGCAACGGACACCTCCGGTCGACATCAATCCACAAGTGAAGATGAAGCCCGCCGAGATAGCCTCAACATTGCTTAGTGCATCGCTCGTGGGTGGAGTGGGTCGGCTGTTGGTCGTACCATCGCCGAGTTCGCCGTCGTCATTGAATCCCCAGCAGCGTAAGCCACCCGGTGGTCATGATGGCGCATTGGTGATAGCAGCCTGCCGCGATGGCTTGTACGCCGCTGAGTACGTCGGTCGCGGGTGGGAAGTTGTCCGGTGCTGTGTCGTCGCTGGGCTGGCTGCCGTTGCCCCAACACCGGATGCCCCCGGTCTTCATCAACGCGCAGGTGTGCCAGCCGCCTGCTGCGATGGCCTGGACGTCGCTAAGCACGTCGCTGGTAGAAGGGGTGAAACGGTTCGAACGGGTCCCGTCACCGAGCTGAGCCGCCTCGCCCTGTCCCCAGCAACGCAAACCCCCGCTCTTCATCAGTGCGCAGGTGTGATACACGCCCGCTGCAATGGCTTGGACGCCACCGAACACGTCAGTGTTGGGCGGCGTTTCGATACTAGGCAGGCCGTGACCAAGTTGGCCACAATTGTCGTTTCCCCAGCATCGAACCGCACCTGCGGTCGTCACGACGCAGGTGTGGCTGTTGCCGACTGCGATGGATTGGACCTCGCCAAGCAAGTCGGTCGTTGGTGGGATAGTACGATCCGTGGTGGTTCCGTCGCCGAGCTGGCCATAGGAGTTGCGACCCCAGCAACGCACCCCCCCCGGTCATCATCAGTGCACAGGTATGGTCGTCTCCGGTCGCGATGGAGCGAACGCCTTTGAGGACGTCGGTCGTCGCCGGGGTGGTTCGACGCGAAGTGGTTCCGTCGCCGAGCTGACCATTCCAGTTGTCGCCCCAGCACCGAACACCCCCGCTCGTTGACAACGCGCAGACGTGATCGCTTCCCGATGCGATAGCTTGGACGCCACTCAGCAATTCGGTCGGAGATGCGGTGTAGGCGTACGGGCGGATATTTTCGCTTGTCCTGCCCACGCCGCTCCCCCAGCATCGAACGATGCCAGATGTCATCAGCACGCAGGTATGCAGCCTGCCTGCCGCAATTGCCTGAACACCGCTCAGCGAATCCAAAGTGCCTGGACCAGCGCCCACCCGACACCAATCTTCTTGGTTATCGTCGGCGATGTCGCCCCAGCAACGGACACCGCCGGCCGTTGTCAGTGCACAAGTGTGGGAGGAACCCACCGCAATGGCCTTGACCGCAACGGCATCCGGCGTGCCGCACTGCAATAGTTTTCCCGCAGCACCTGAAGTGCCTGAAGCACATGAAGCACCCGTGCCAGCAGCACCGCCCTGCGCAACGCCGGCGGAGTTCGTACCAGCGATGTCCGTTGTGCCGGTGGCATTGGACCACCCGCCGATGGCACTCGCTTCACCATTGCTCGACTTGCCACCGGTTGCGAAAGCGCCGGCGGTGTTCGTCCTGCCGCCGGTTGCGAAAGCGCTGGCGGTGTTCGTCCTGCCACCGGCTGCGAAAGCGCCGGCGGTGTTCGTCCTGCCCCCAGTTGTCAACGTCCCGCCAGTGTTCGTCCTGCCGCCGACGGCGGTGCTCGTTACCGCTCCGCCGCTCACAGTCGATCCAGCGGCGTTCGTCGTGCCGATGAGCTCGGACGTCAAGGAAGCCCTGCCCCCGCAGCCCATGACCAGGAACACTAGGCTCCATCTCACTTGCCAAAGACAAAAGCCACTTTGCGTTTTTGGCTCCAATCTCAAAACGACCGCCACGACAGCGTGCGAGTCTACCTCAAGTTGGAACCAGGAGACAGACCTAAGCTAGTATTGGTTCGTTCGTGAAATGCCGTGACCGGTACGCAATACCACGACAAATTTCCCAGAAACCAAACGATGCTGGGCCAGAGGACCATCGACAAGACCTCTGTCGAACGTAGTGACAGGCGCACAGTCCTAAGCTCACGCAAATGCAATGGACCCCGGTTGATGCCCCGAAACGCTATGCATTGACGCGTGTCAGCCGCACACAGTACGCTTGGGTACTGATGCTCCTCCCCGACCAGCAATGGAAGCCACTTCTTGGCATCCATTCCGCTGCCGACCCTGCGTTGATCGGAGCGTGCTAAACTGCGCTGGCTATGAAGAAGGCCGTTGCCCCCGCCGAGGCGATCCGCTTCGAACAGATCCCCAACATAGGTCCGCGCCTGTCAGCAGAGCTTCGACGGATCGGTTTCACGAAACCCGCAGAGCTCCGCGGTCGAGATCCCTACGCAATGTATGGTGATCTGTGCCGGGCAACCCGCACCATGGTCGATCCTTGTGTCATCGATGTGTTCATCAGTGCCACGCGGTTCATGCAAGGGGAACCGGCGCGCCCCTGGTGGGCTTACACGGCAGAACGGAAGGCTACCTTGGCAAGGCCCTCAGCGTGCGCGCCAAAACCGAAAAGATCCGGAAGAAGTCGCTGAACTGGGCCGACCTGGAGTCTGGCGATGCACGGCTGCAAGCAATGCTCGCTCATGCAAGACGCCGGGCTCGAAAGAGTACTTGTCTTTCGGCGCTGCCTGTGAGTAGCGGCGCTGCCGGCGCATTCGGTAGTTGACTCCCGAATCGACAAGGGAGCAGGGAGCCCGTATCGCACTAACGCGGCTAGCCGCAGACGCCATTTGTAGATTTGAAGCGACTGACGTTGGGCAACTGCATGGCGACAAATCCTCAACATATCTCAGAATTTGCAACTGGATTAGCGTCACTGAAGTGCCCTTTCTCAAACGGTCTTGCGCGCCCCCTGGCGCCCCGATTCGCGCCGAAGCCTTTGCTCCTTGACCCCCATGTGCAGAAGTCCTCGCTGACGCCAGCAAAAAGGATTCACGCTTTACGCTTGGCGTTCACGCTCTCGACGTCCACGCGGAACACGGCCGTCGCGCTAAGCACCTTGTCTTCGTAGAACACAGCCGTCGCCTTGGCCTCGACGCCTTCTGGCGGCCCCCATAGCCTCAAGTAATGGGCCATGAGGCAATCGAGGCCATGCCGTCGTTCGGCGAGAGTTTCCACGATGTGCGCCTGTCCAGTAGCGATGACCGAGGCGTATTTCATGCCCCAACCGCAGCCTAGGGCGTTTTTGACCGGCTGGTGCTCGCAGTCGAGTTGGATGCAAACCTCGGGATTGCGTCGGATGAGCTCGAGTTTCTTGCCCTCGCGGGCACCGTGAAACCAGAAGGCCCCTTTTAGACCGTCTTCTCCAGCCGGCTCGTAGCCGTAGTTGAGTGCCACCAAATAGGGTAGCGGCTGTGGTCCGGAGTTGTCGATGAGGCCGAGCCTGCAAGAGTCGGCGGCTTCGATGATGGCCAGGATGGCGGCGGGATCTTCGATCTGGCGGTCTTGTCGGCGCATGGGTGGAGCGGAAGGCATGGTATAGGTTTAGGATGTGACCGGGATGCCGTCCACGAATACCAACCCTGTCGAGTCGGCCAGTCTCTGGTTGGCCGAGTCCGCTGGCACGGCACCCTTGCCCGAGCCCTTTCTTCCGTGCCTGCTGAGAGCCACGAACAATTCGACGGAGACCCGTTCACGTACGGAATGCCTGCTCGACTTTTGGCGTACGCGCACTCTCGGGGGGCCCATCGGGCGCGACCGCTATCGTTGGGAGCTTTCACATGGCACCCAACTGCCACCCTACAGCCTTCCAGTTGCCAGTTGGCTTGCTTGGAGATTCGCGGAGCAGGATTTGCTCGTGCGAGCCCCGCGAGAATTCGTCGACCATCTGACGCTTACGCCGATTCTTTGCGAATCCGTCGAGTTTCTCAGTGAGTTGGGTGATGAGCGAGCTCTCGGCTTCCTATCGGAGGTGGATGGGCGCCTACGCCGTGATTTTGCGCTCTTCGTTCAAGCTCGACATAGCTTCGCGGACACATTCGCGCTTTGGAATCTCGGCCAATCGCCACTGGCTTTGCGTCGACTCCATCCGATTGCGCTGGCGATTCTCGAGAATTACTCTGCTTTGGCCAGAGCGACGGATGGAGTCGTTCGGGGGCTACGATTTCCATTTCATGAGAAACCCTTAGTCTCTGCGAGCGCACAGCTCGCTTCAGCTCTACTAGTCCTAGGCTGCCACCTGGACCTCGCGTCCCAGCTACTGTCGTTCGTCGTGCATTCGGAACGGGCAGGATGTTGGGGTGAGGCCGGTGGGAAACCGGACCTACTGACCTCGCTCACGAGTGCCAGACTTCGATTGTTGACCGACCCGGACTTTGACTCGACTTGTACCCTGGAATTCTTCGCGCAGCATCAGCACCAAGCTGGGTTCTGGCGGCTGCTAGGACCGGAGGTGCCTTGGCTTACTACGCAAGTTCGCTCGCTGTTCCTGTGCGCGCAGCTTTCATTTGCCGAACGATTCCGATTTCCCTATGTGTCCCCAGTGAACCTCGACGCGAAGACGCAATTGCCGTTTTTTGCCTACTTCATCGATTTGGCAAGGCTCTTTTCGAGCCTTTCGGGATTGGCGCAATGCAGGGTCGAGATTGCTTTCGTCGATCTCGCGGGCTTTCGCGAGTTCAACAATCGATTCGGGCAACAATGCGGTGACGAAGTGCTCGAATCGTTCGGCGGACAACTCGCCAAGATCCCGCATGCTGTGGCCATTCGTGACGGAGGTGACGAATTTCTTGTCGTCGGCGCTCCTACCGGGAATGGATTGGCCGAAGCCATGGACCGGCTGCGCCATGGTTGGCCAACCGTATTCCATCAGCGCTTCGGCACCGACGTCCCGGTCGTTGCTCCGAGAATACTCGCTACGGCCACTGACGGACGGTCCCTGCGTGAAACGCGCCAGATGCTTGGGCAAAGCGTTGCACCACTGAAGAAGCGAGCCACGAGTCCTGAACCGACAGGCGTGCTCGAGTGGATCGGCGATTGACGCTTTGAAGCTCGAGAATCGCGACAATCGCCGTTCAGATATCAGAAATCCAACAACCCGCCAAAACTCAACATCGTTCGCGTGGAAAACCCTCGGGTCTTGCGCAGCAAATCAGTGCCCACCATCAAGTGCGACTCGGGTATTTTTGTGGAAATCGCGCCGAGCGAAAAGCGGGCATCAATGCCAAGGGTCTGCTCGAGTATCGGTCGGCAAGTGCGCGAACAGTCGAGCTCCAGCGCTGGCATGACACGTTCAGATAGCGAGAGCGTAAGACCTCCTCGCTGCAGCAGCAACGCGTGACCTTCGTAGGTTGGCAGGCGCAGAGTCTCGAAGCTTGGCACGGGCCGCGTGTCGAATCGAAATTTGAGATGATGAGAGAACGGAGCGTCCAGTTCGAACCAGCGTTGGATCTGCTCGAGGCTGCGGGCGGCGCTACCTTTCGGCGCCTGATCCGAACCCGGCACCTGCCCCAGCGCACCCGAGGGCGCGAAAAGAACCAAACCCACAGCCAGTAACCTTCCCACTTGCAGAGAATGCATAGCCCAACAAATATGGGTAGTGGGCACATGGCTGGCAAGCTGGTTGCCCGAAACCCGAACGATTTCCAGGGCTGAGTCAGTGCACAGCGCCGCGCGGGTGATGAACGTGCGGTTTGCGGGCGACGATATCGAGCACTGCGGCGTGGCCATTGTGGCAACTGCCCTCATTCAGGGTGCGAACGACTCTGCCGACGCGGATCATTTCGAGCCCCTGCAATTCGGCTTCCACTTGTTCACGCGACATGAGCAGATCGAGTTGCACTGGACCACCGCTCTTGAACTCGAGCTGTTCGGGTCGAAAGGCTTCGAGTAGAAACATCCCTCCCGGTCGTAATGCGCGGACTACGCCAGCATGCACGCGACGTCGCAGGCGCGATGGAACGTGACAGAACACGGAGACTATGTTCTCAAAGCATGCCTCACCCATGTCGAAATCGTGCAAGTCCACCTGCTGGGTCGCGAGCCGTACGCCCTGATCCTGTGCCAAGCGCTCGGCTTTGGTCAGGCCCACTGCGGACGCGTCCACGGCAAGCACTTCGAACCCCATGGAAGCAAGGTAGACGGCGTTGCGCCCCTCGCCTGCCGCCAAACACAGCGTGGGGCCGCGTTGTAACATCGTGGCGACCGACACCAGAAACCCATTTGGCTCAGTGCCATAGGCGTAGCCATCTCGAGAATAGAGTTCATCCCAATCAGGGTTCATTGGTGGCAGCTCGTCGTGGTAGGCGTAGAGTTGCTCTACGGATCTAGGGTTACCTTGGTAGGGCAGTACGGGCATGGCGGCCTCCAATCCTAGCGCAGATCCAATGCCGGCCGGAGCAGCTGCGTGCAACTCATGGAACTTCGACGTGTTTGACGTGCCAGTGTCAATGGGCTGACGCTTGATCTTTTGCAGAGAGGTGCGACTTGCCTTTGAATCGCCTACCAAATCGCCGGCACCAACCTAGCGCGCGATCGGCAGAACTCGGGGTATCCGGGAGTATTCGCCAGGGCAGATTCCTCGACGCGGATCCGGATCACGATTGCAGGCAATAGCCCCGCAAAGAGCATGAGGATACTGATCCAGTTGAAGAAGCAGAACACGAACCCCAGATGGGCGAGTAGCATCCCTGCGTAGGCAGGATGCCGGAGCCGAGCATAGGGACCGGTCTGCACGATTCGATGCCCGTCAGTCACGCGAACTCGGTGGGAATAGAATGCACCGAGTGTGCGAACGGCGCAATGGCGCAAGACAACGCCGCCGCCGAACGTGAGGGCGCCGCCCAAAACAAAAGCCAGAGGCAACGTCGGCCAATGGGATTCGAACCAAAGCGCGGAAAGCGCAGTCGTGCCCTGCGCGACCGCGTAGGCCTCTGCTGTCCAGCGGTCTGTCTGAATCGAGTCAGCTTTGGCGTCTCTTAGCGAAACGCGGGCTTCCCAAAGGATCCACGTCAAGTATAGTAAGGTGACCGAGAGCCCTACGACCAGCTCTGGGACGTACCACGTGCGCAGCTTGCGCCAAGAAAGCAGCGCAATGCCCGCGAATAGCACGGCACAGAGAACGAGCGGTGCCAGGCGACGGTTTGACACGTCGTCAGGGTGCCGACCACATTGGGGATTGTCAACGGCTTTCAAGCGACTGAAACGATACTTACTGAATGCACTACTGCCAGCGGAACCAGCGCAGGGCTATCGCAAACCCGAGCAAGCCCCATACCGCTAGGATCCCAAGTTCGAAGGAAAGCTGGGTGAGGCCTGCCCCCTGGTTATAGACAGCGCGAAGTCCGTCGGTCAAGGCGGTCAGCGGCAGGCAGCGGATAGGCGTATGCAGATAGGCAGGGAAGCGTTCGTACGAGAAGAACGTTCCGGACAGCACCCACATGGGCAACTGCACTAGGTTCATCCAACCGTTGGCAGATTCCGTATTGTCGATGCGCGCCCCAATGAGCAGGCTGATTCCACCGAACGAGGCGGCGCCGCAGAATGCAACAATGGCTAATACCAGCAGGCTTCCTTGGACCAACGTTCCAAAGAACCAACGGCCAAAGAGCACGAGAATGCCTACTTCCAACACCAAGAAAAGGCTGCGCGAAAAGAAGTACGAAAGCAAGAAATGGCTCCTGCGCATCGGAGTTACTGCGTAGCGGCGCAAGAGTTTGCGCTTGCGCGCCATCACGAGATTGTAGCCAACCCCCCACATGCTCGTGCCCATCAAGTTCATGCCGATGAGCCCGGGGATCAAGTAGTCGATGTACCTTGAGCCCAATTCAGAGACAATCCTGTCCTGCGTCGACACCGGATCCTTTCGACCTGCGGCCTGTTGGAGCACGTTGTTGGTCACGGCGCGTGCCCAGGCGCTCTTGTCTTGGGACCCATCGAAGACGAACGTGACCCCATTAGTCGCGCATTGCGCAATGAGATCGACCTTTGCTCGCGCTAGATCGCGGTCGGCATCTGATACATCGCGTAAAGTGGTCAGCAGTTGTCGACTTTGGACGAGCGTCATGACGACGGGATTGTCCGCTGCACCCACGACAGCCACACGCGGGAGCTCTGCCGGTTTCGAGCGAAACGCGATCCCCAGACCAAAGGCCATGAGCAGCGGAAAGAAGAACACCCAGAATAGGACGCCCTTTTCCCGGAAGAATTCGCGCAAACGTGCTTTGGTCAGTTCGACGAGCGCCGTCGGATTTCTTGGGGGGTCACTCATTTGCCGCCGCCGCCGTCATGCCCAGAGCGTCGGATGATTCGTCCCGCTGTAGGCTGTGACCCGTGAGCTGAAGGAAGACGTCGTCGAGCGTTGCTTGATGTGCAGAAAGGCCGATGGGTACCACGTGCAACCTGCCCATGGCCGCCAATACCTGAGACAGGGCCGCCAGATCGCCATCTAGTTCCACCCGACAGCGAGGACCAGTAAGCCGAACCGAGCGAACGGCGGCAATCGACTCGAGGCTCGTCACCTCGAAGGCTTCTGACGTATCGAACTCGAGGAATTGTACCTCCCCCAAGCGATCCACGAGCTCCCTAGGTGTGCCCTGGGCGATGATGCGACCCTGCTCCATAATGGCCACATTGTCACACAATGCAGCAGCCTCTTCCATGTAATGTGTCGTCAGTACGACCGTGCCGCCCTGGGCGCGGAAGTCTCGCACGACCGACCAAAGCTGTTGTCTTGCTCGGGGATCGAGGCCTGTAGTTGGTTCGTCAAGAAAGAGCAGCTCGGGCCTTCCAACCAGAGCGCAGGCAACCGCAACCCGCTGCTTCTGGCCACCCGAGAGCCGACTGTACTGCTTGTTGCGGCTGGACTCGAGGGACAGCATGTCGATGACCTCGTTGGGAGCCTTGCCGCGACGGTAGAACGAGCGAAAAAGGATGATGAGTTCTTCGACTGTCAGCTTGTCAGTCAGAACAGTCTCCTGAAGCTGCACACCGATCCGTTCGCGTAGCTGTTGCTCGGTTGCGCGTTCCCACTTTAGCCCAAACAAACGAATCGTACCCGAAGTGGGGATGGTCAACCCTTCGAGCATCTCAACTGTGGTGGTCTTGCCAGCGCCGTTTGGACCGAGGAGTCCAAAACAGGAACCTTTGGGCACGAGCAGATCGATTCCGTCCACTGCGGGCTGCACGCCATAGTGCTTGAACAGGGAAACACATTCGATGGCCGCATGGGTCATACTTCAGGCGCTTCTAGCAGAGGATGACACGTAGGCCGAGGGACACTTGCGGTGGCATCGGGAGGTCCCTATCTAGACCGCCATACAGCCGAAACCAAGGAGCCGTCCGATGATATGTGCAATTCCCCAGGGTTATCACTCAGTTACACCGTATCTATGCTGTCGGGATGCCAGTCAAGCGATTGCCTTTTACGCGCGCGCGCTCGGGGCCAAGGAGATCTATCGACTGCCCATGCCGGACGGCAAGATCGGGCATGCGGAACTGCAGATCGGCGATTGTCGCATCATGCTTTCCGACGAGAATCCGAGCTGGGGCAATCGTAGCGCCAAAACCCTTGGTGGCAGTCCCATTGCGTTGCGCGTCTATACGCAAGACGTTGACGCGCTTGCGGCTAGCTTCGTCGCCGCTGGTGGCAGCGTAATCATGCCGCTCAAGGACGAATTCTATGGTGACCGTACGGGCAACTTCGAAGACCCGGAGGGCTATCGTTGGATGCTCGGGCAACACATCGAAGACGTGACTCCGGACGAGATGAGTCGTCGCATGAAGAAGCTGTTCGAGAGCAATGAAGGATGACGGCGGGATGACGGCGAGCCTCCTAGGCTACCTCGCCAACGCGGTGACTGCGACCAGGTACCAAGCAGCGTGCGGGAGCCATTGCTCAGTCCAGCGCCAATCGTCCCAACAGGCATTGGCGGAGGAGCCCGCAAACTGGATCCCGCTACCGTCGGCGTTTTTGCCAGTGATGCCGTTAGCAATGCCACCGACGAGCGCGCCGACTTGCGGCTTTGGGTGACAGTACTCTGGTGGGTTCTTGGCACCATGGCCCGACAAGAAGCAGGTATCGTAGGGGTTCGTTCCAAGGATCCAGTCGAGTTGGGAGCCTGCATAGCGAAGCAGCTCGAGGTACTGCGTGCCGTTAGCGTAGATGGCATCGGAGCCGAGTAGCGCGGCCGCGGCAAGCGATCCAAGTCGTGCATTCTCACCCTGCCACCAGTAACCGGATTCGTTTTCGTGCGGGATGAAGAAACCGGCGGCAGCCGGGGTCGTGTGTTGACGGGCATAGCCATATGGATTGGTTACGGCGCGGGTCACTCGCACGAGGTAGTTGAGGTGCTTTGATAACGCTTGTCGCATAGGCGTCTGCCTAGCTGCGTCGGTTTCCACCTGTAGGTAGCGCGACAAAGCTACCGTTGGCAGGCCTGCATCGGATGCGTGCCAGAAGGGTCGCGATTCGCCGTCGGCAATGAAGTAGCCTTCGGCACTCAATCGCCCCACAAGTGAAGTGGCGCGAGCACGCGCCGCATCGAGGTGCGAAGGATTCTTGGTAGCGGCGTATAATTCACTAGCTGCCAAGAGCCCGGTGTAGTCGTCGATGACGTTTTCCTTGCCGTCGTCCGCGTAATCCTTGCCGTTGCTATTCAGATGAGCAAAAGCCTTCTCGGCGCCCGCGAGATACTCGGAGCTCGTGAAGCTTCCGTTGACTTTCCAAGCAGCAGCCCGCGCCAATGCGGCAATGCTCATGCCGCCGCCTTCGCGCAGGGCTGACTGAAAATTGCCGTTAGTTGCACCCGAGGAGCCTGAGAAGGCACAGATCTGGCGCTGTCCGAGGTTTCCGGACCAACCATCGAAGACGGTGGTGTAGAAGAAGCCGGTTGGGTCGAGCACGCGCAGCAGATAGTCCGCGCCCCAAAGCGCTTCGGCTTGTACGGCCGTCGCACTGCCAGCGGCAGTCAGTGCTGGTCCGCCTTGGTCGTACACCCAAGCCAATGCCCAAGCGACTAGCGGGATCTGCTGCGGATTGAGAAAGTTGGCGTAGCTGAGGTGGGTCAAGTACTTTGAGATGTCTCCGGATGCGTCGTACCAGCCTCCGCGCGCGTCGACGCGAGTACTGCTGCCATAGAGTGGCAGACTCGCGTCGGCTGCGACAACATCGGCGTCGTCGGCGCGAGATGACTTGAAATAGGCGAGCACACTCGGAAGAGTCTTTCCGAAGAGTCTGTCTTCGGCGATCTCAAACTGGGCAGAGGCCGAGCTGCCAACCTGCAATCTGTACGTGCCTGCACGCGTCAGCTCGGTGAAATCTACCGAATAGAATGACTTCGCGCTGCCCCATTCGCTGAAGTTTTGGGCCACCAGATCGCTACACCAATAGGCGATGCCATCGCTGCCGACCACGGAAAACCGCTTCAAGTCACTCGGACCCTCGATGACTGCGTGCTTGGGCCCGAGGGTGTCGAAACCCACCTGATTCAGATGGAACGTGGGAGCGACGCTCGCGCTCGCAGACCCCGCGGAAAGCTCGAACCAATCGAGACTCAGGATCCCCGCGGTGCTGCCCGTGGCAACCAGATACAGCGCGTGACTGCCCGTAGTTGCGCTGAGCGTTGCTGTTGTGTCAGCCCAGGTCGTCCAATTGCCCGTCGAAGACGGAGTGAGTGTACCAATGAGTTGGCCAGTGGCGCTGTCCAGCCGAACCTCAACCTTGCCGCCCTCGACGCCTTTGGAATAGTGGAGCTGAATCGTCGTGAGGCCGTCCATCACGATGCCAGAATAGAAAAGATAGTCACCACCTTCGAAGAAACCGATATCGGTATCGGCGTTCTCCAGCTGTGTGCCTTGTTGTCCCCCCGTGGCGCCCTTGCAGCTGCCCTTTGCCGAACCAAACGCGCACTCGGCTTCGACGTGTTGTGCCGCTACCGCCAGCCCCGGCGACTCGCAGGCCATGGTTTTGTTGGGTTCGAGCGTCGTGCGAACGGGCAGGGTTGTCGGCGTGGTGGTGGTCGTGGTGGCGTTGCCGCCCACGACATTGCCGTTGCCGCCCACGACATTGCCGTTGCCACCCACGACATTGCCGTTGCCACCCAAGGCACTCGACGCGTTGCCGCTAGAACTCGAGCTATTGCCCATGCCTGCACCGCCCATGACGTTGCCGCCGCCCTGAGTTGTTCCCGCAGCAGCGCCACCTCCCACGTTGGCAGCGGCACCAGTACCACCGCCGGCCATCGCGTACTGTGATGAGGTCGTACTGTTCGAATCACAGGCGAGCAGCGCCGCGCTGAAAACGAGAGCAATCGCGAGGGGTGATCGAGAGCAAGGGGCTGATTGATGCATAACGACTTGAATTGCGCGTGAGGTGCACTCGATGCCGAGAGCAGAGGTTGGCGCCGCAGTGCCCTTCAAGCGTAACCAGTCACGCTCGCCACGCTACCGCATTTACTAGATATTCCGGCCAGTTGCAGCTGAGCGGCGCTGCTCAGTTGACCGTCCTATGGCTCGCACCGGTATGAATATGTCTGAAGTGGGGAGACTGAATATCAGCCACCATCATTTGCGGCGAACATTGCGACCGGATCGATTTCCGCGAAGTGCGTGCGGTTTTCGCGTCAGGACGACATTTTCGCATTCTGAGCGAAGCTCAATGGCCGTAGAGGAACGCGGAGCGCGAAGAGATCGGATGGGCGGGCTTCGTCAGCGTTCGTCGAACTTCGCGAGCAAGGTCACTTACGTAGAAGCTGCAAGTGCTTGTCAGCAAAAGCGTAGCGTAGGCCGAATCGACGACTTGGTGCTACCCTGGTTGGAGGACTCTTGGAACTTGGGAAAGCCTCCAAGCATGCTTAGAGACTTTCCCAGATTGAGCAGCATTCGGCTGCGAATGTGAGTCGATTCCGCCCAGAGCATTGGGTGTTTGCATCACAGGTTTACGGTCGCGTGCGCCAAACACCCAAACTTGGCGTACGAATTGGTGGCCGATCGTCTTTGGGCTGCGAGTTTTCCGTCGCTCGGGGCACGCGCGCAAATCGCACGGCAAATCCCGGCGTCGAGCGCGCGCGGTGCGCGGAGCCCCCTAAAGGGCGGGACAATGCTCGCCGGACTACTCTGGGATTGCACTGCCAGTCACACAGGCGCCATTCACGCATCGAGCTACCAAGGGTAGGCAGGGCGGGACCGCCATAGCCGAGCAACTGGTGCAATAGGTTTCAGCCGCAGCTGCGAGATTGCTACTGAAGGAGCTAGCCATAGTGGTCGCGACTGCCGTGCCACAGTTTGCGATACAGCGATTGGACTCGTGGACCAGGCTACACCCCGAATCCGTGGTGCAGCCGATCGGGCCGTACTTCGCGAGCAATTCGTTGCGAAAGTCTTGGTATTGGGCCTTGCCAGCAGTGCAGGCCTCTGCTGAGCAGTACCTCTGAGTGCAGCCCCAGACGCCGTCAGCGCTGCAGGTGCAGTCGTTGCAGCCGTCGCTGGCAACCTTCGTGGAACCGGGGGTACAGAGCGGACAGTAGATTTCCTCGCAGGACCACCGACCCTCGGCACAGATACATTTGTTGCAACCATCGTCCGCGACCTTTGTCGAACCGGAGGTGCATACAATGCTCGTTTCTTGACAATTGATCGTCGTGCCACAGAGACTACGCCCGTAACAGGAGCCATCGGGTGGACAGATTCCGTCAATCTGCGTATCGCCCGCGTCACAGACGGGCAATGCAGTACACGTCGTGTTGGTTTTCATGCACCACACCGTCGAGCAGCAGATCGAATTCGAGTAACAGGTGGTGTTCGATGGGCAGGGCACGGGTCCGACGGTGCTGAGCTGGGTGTCGCCTTCGTTGCAGACGGGGGCCGCAACGCAACAGACCGTTTGCGTTCCGGTGCTGCCGCCCGTAGCACTCGCGCCGCCCGAGCCCGTCGTGCCACCCGCACCGCTGCAGGCCATCAAGGTGCACGCCCAATTACCGTCCGCTCCGCAGCTGCAGCTGTTGCAGCCATCGTCCGCAAGCTTCGTAGTCCCAGGCGTACATTGGCAGTCTCTGCCCGTGCAAGACCAAGTATGGTCCGCTCCGCAGGTGCAAGTATTGCAACCATCGTTCTGTGACTTGGTAGCGCCAACGTCCGAACAAGTCGTGCCGTCCATACTGCCGACTGGCACCGTGCGATCGCAGCCAGTCGAAGTTGCGACGAATAGACCAACAAGCCAAGAGAAGTGAAACCGATTCATTAAGTCCTCCAATGGGGCCCAATCCGGGGCACTCGATGTTGGATGGGTAGAGGCGGGGCTCGGCCATCACGAAATCGACCGAGGGGTGTCGTTTGCAGTGAAGGAAGGTTGCTTTCGAGGAGTTTCACCGACTAGTCTTCATGGCCGGTGGTCTTCTGGAGCCCAAGAATAGCGCTATTGTCCGTGGTGGCGCTCATTGCGCGAACGGCGCAAGCGGAGATCCTGCTCCCAGGTGCCAGTTTGGCGGTGAAGAACCCACCTTCGATGGCGAGTTGCGTTGACGAGACCGCGCTTGGGGCGCGGATCCGCTCGCAGCTTTCCAATGCGGCGAGCCCAGAACCGGCCTTGCGCACTGTCAAGCTCGACGTGGCAATTCAACGGACCTTGACGACACTTGTGGCCGACTTGCGGATGTCTGGCAGAGCAGGGGGGACGCGACAGATTGAAGCGGCGCGTTGCGAAGGCTTGACCGAAGCGCTCGCGGTTACCCTCGCGATGATCCTCGATCAAGATGCCAAAGAGAGCCGGGTTGCTCCAGCGGCGAGCCCGGTTCCAGCGGCGAGCGCGGCTCCAGCAGTCAGTGCTGAGCAGAATGTTTCCGCACGGCCCGCGGACGTTGCGGCGCGATCCGCCGTGGTTCCAACGACACAGGCGGCGGAAGCCAAGCCCGTCGAAGCGAGAAGAAACGAGGCGGCTCCGCCGCAAGGCGCCGTAAGCCAAGGATTCCGTCTCGGTGTCGATCACGAGCTGCGCGCGTGGTTCGGCGGCGGTTACGGCAGTTCGAGCAGTTGGGTCCTCGAGGCTGGTGGCGCCTATGCCTATCGTGCATGGGCAATGCAGCTGGGAGCGTTCTACCAGCCAAAACGTGAAACTGCCCTGGGCGTGGGTCGTCTCGAACTTACGGCCGTCGGTGGAGTTGCGGAAGGCTGTCGGCGGTTCGGTGGCGATTGGCGCTTCGTTCCGTGCGTTCGCGCAACTCTGGGCATGGAGCGCGCCGCAGGCAGTGGGTTCGATCACTCTTCGCCCCAGCGCATGCTCGTCGGGAGCGTCGGGCCAACTCTCGGGGTCGAGTCGGGCTCGAGGTGGGTCGCGGGACTCGAACTGATTGGTCAGCTCGGCTGGTGGCGGGACGAGTACGTAGTCGAGAACCCGCAACAATCCGAGAAAGCTCCGCTATTCGTGGCTTGGCTGGTCGCTCGGGTGGCGCTCTCCAGTCGCGCGGCGCCTGCCGTGGGGCGATAAGGCCAAATTCATCGAAATGGCGTGATGGAAATGGGTAAGGCTTACCCATTCACGGGAAGACGGCAGAAACGCGCGCGTGGCAGTATCCCTAACCCTCGAATCCATCTACGAGTCCGAGTTTCGCTTCGTGTGGCGAAACCTCGCGCGGCTCGGTGTGCCAGAGTCGGACATTGCCGACGCAGCACAAGAGGTATTCCTCGTCGTGCATCGGCGCCTCGCCGAGTTTGACCAGCGTTGCAAGGTCAGTACCTGGATCTATCGAATCTGTTTCAACGTTGCCAGCGATCGGCGCCGCCGCGCCCATGTGCGTCACGAGATCCCCTGCGAGCTGAGCGCGCTCGATCGCACCCCCTGCACGGCAGGGATCCGTTCAGAAGATGTGGCACTCTTTGACTGGCTTCTTGAGTCCATGGAAATGGAGCAACGCGCCGTGTTCGTGCTGTTCGAGGTCGAGGGCTACGCTGGGCCGGAGATCGCAGAGATGATGGACTGTCCGCTGCCAACCGTCTATTCGCGCTTGCGTCTGGCACGCGCCGCATTTGCGCGCGCTGCGGAGCGTTACCGCACCTTACAATCCCATGAAGCTCGGAGGGCTGCCGTATGACGGATCCAGCTCGCTTGTTGAACAGTAGTCTCGACCGTGAGTCTCGGCGAGCCATCGAAGCGGCCATTATGGACGAGCCTCCGCGTGGCGCCAAGTTGCAGTTGTGGGGCACCATCGTACTTGCGTTGCCTGCTGCAGGGTTTTTGCTCGGCGCAACCACGACGAGTAGCGCTACGGCCGCCACCGCGGTTGAGGCGAACGGGACCGCTGCGGTGGGCACGGCTACGAGCGCAACCGTTGCAGCCACCGCGGTTGAGGCGAATGGGACCGCTGCGATGGGCGTGGCCGCGACGGTGATGGGCTCCACCGGTCTCGGGATGCTTGCTGGTAAAGCGCTGGCCATCGGGCTAGGGGTTGGGCTTGCCGTAAACGTTGCCGGCGGCGTAGCAATGCACCTGCTCGATTTGAAGCCGGTTGCAGCTGTGTCGACGGTGACGGCAGTAACTACGGCGACTGACGTTCCTTCGCCGTCCAGGGCCGTTCCAGAGCGCTTGGAGCCAACAGTTCTGCCCGTTCAGGTCACCGAGGCAGTGTTCCCTGCCGTGACTGCGCGGAACACCACGCCTACGACAGCGACAAAGCAACTTGCAGCGGATGAACTCGCTGCGGACGAGCTGCGCGAAGAGAGCGAACTGCTCGTCCGCACGCGCGAGGCGCTCAATGCCGCCCAGGCCGGCAGGGCGATCGAGCTCATCGCCGAGCATCGGCAGGGCTTCGGCGGGGGAAAGCTAGTTCAAGAACGCGACGCCCTCGAGGTTCAGGCATTGGCCAAGGCGGGTCAGTTGGCGGCGGCCCAGGTGCGCGCGCGCGCGTTCTTGTTGCGCTATCCAGAAAGCCCGCATGCCGAGAAGACTCGCGCGATGCTCCTGGAGAGCAGCGAATAGGCGCAAGCCCGTTGGGCGCCATGAAGTGCGCGCAATAACCTGAATCTTCGAATCCTTAGCCAAGTCGTCCGAGCGGCAATGCCGCCAAGGATTCGAACAATGAGGCGAGCAGAAGGCAGTCTTGCCGACTTGCCCATGCCCGCTCGTTGGCCAAATTCTGTGCGTTAGGCAGGAAAACAGCCACAAGATGGTGCAGGCTTCCGCTCTGCCTGCTTCCTCCGTAACATCGACAGATCTACCATGGCACTGCAAGTCACCGAATTGCTCAGGCGTGCAATCCTCGCGGGCGCTCAAGAAGTCAAGCTCATCCCAGGGCGGCGAATCATCGTCGCCCTGTCGCAGGGTGAGTCTGAGGTTCGCGGTGAAGTGCAGACCCCAGACCGAATCTCGGCGCTTCTGGCGCAGGTGATAACGCCGGCCGCCAAGAAGAGTCTGCAATCGGGCTGGGCCGAGTGGGGGTTTCCTCTCGACGATAGAGGAACAGTCCGCATTTGCGCCGAGCTGAAGCTGGGGCTGCCGCATGTCACGATGCTTCTCGATGACTGCTTGGTGGAAGCTGCGGCCATCGAGCCCGAACCCGAACCAATGCCGTCGCACATGCAGGCGGCAACCTTGCCGCGGATCCCCATCCCTGCCGTCTCCGAGCTTGACACAGCATTGATTGGCATACCCGCAAGCCCGTCACTCCCGCCAGCAGCGGAACGGGTGGCGCTGAAGACCGTAGTTCCACTTCCACCTGCGGACCAGATCTACGGCGATGCGATGGGCGCCGGAACCACGTCGGAAATCGACTCACTGCTGCTAAGTATGTTGGAGCGCAAGGCTTCCGATCTGCATATCTCGGCGGGCGTCGTGCCCATGTTCCGTGTCGACGGAGAAATGGTCCCCGTAGGCGGCTGCGAAGCGTTCAGTCCCGAGCAGATTCAGCGGATTTTGCTCCCGATCGTGCCCCCGCGCAATCGCCAGGAGTTTAGCGACCATCACGATAGTGACTTCGCATATGAACTCGAGGGCAAGGCGCGCTTCCGCGTCAACATCTTCGTGGATATGCATGGCATGGGAGCCGTGCTGCGGGTAATTCCCAGCAAAATTCTCACTGTCGAAGATTTGCGCCTGCCAACCGAGTTGTTGTCGCTGTGCCAATTGCCGAAGGGGTTGGTCTTGGTGACCGGTCCCACCGGCTCGGGCAAATCGACCACCTTGGCAGCACTCATCGATTACATCAATCGTAACCGAAGCGCGCACATCATTACCATAGAGGATCCGATAGAATTCGTTCACCCGAATAAGAAATGCCTAATCAATCAACGGCAGGTCGGGGAACATACCGATTCTTTCAAGAAGGCTTTGCGCGCAGCATTGCGTGAAGATCCGGATATCATTCTCTTGGGCGAGATGCGGGACCTCGAGACGATTGCCATTGCACTCGAGACCGCAGAGACGGGACATCTCGTGTTCGGCACGTTGCACACTTCATCGGCACCATCGACCATCGATCGCATTATCGACCAGTACCCACCGGAACAGCAGAATCAGATCCGCGTCATGCTCTCAAACAGTCTCCGGGGCGTTATCTGCCAGATGCTGTGCAAAAAGCAGGGCGGTGGGCGCGTGGCTGCGCTTGAGGTTATGCTGAGCGTGCCAGCGATTGCCAACTTGATTCGTGAATCAAAGGTATTCCAAATCCCCTCAGTCATGCAGACAGGTCGCAAGCTTGGAATGTGTCTGATGAACGACAATTTGCTGAAGCTGGTCAAGGATGGGATCGTGAGCGCCGAGGAAGCTATGTCGAAATCGAATGACAAGAGCAGTCTCGCGGCTATGCTCCAGCAGGCCAATATTGCCTGCTCCGTCGCAATCTGACAGCTCGAAGCGGCTGGTGCTGGAGGCATTCCTTGCACGGCAGTGCAGAAGTAGCCCAAGCTACGGGGCCGCTTGCATTCCTCTCACGAACTCGCTAAGTCGTAATGACGCGGTCGGAACCATGATTGATGTCTATCTGTACGGAATGATCTCGCCCAGTATCGTATACATCCTGCGCGAAGACTTCAATTTTCCAAAGGCCAACGCTTACGCTGAGATTGGCCGAACCCTTGAGTCCGTTGGTGGGGAAGCGGCGAATTCAGCCATTATCATGGCAAAACTCGGCCTTAGCACGAGGCTTGACGGCAATTGGGTCAACGAGCAAAGCGCGGAGCGGGTTCTGGGCACGCTCGGCGCCTTCGGTATCGATTTGAGTCGCCTTGCACGTACCGCCGTTGGCGGCACGGATGAAATCGTGATTGCCGATCGAACATCACGTACCATCTTTGGTAACTACGCAGCGTTTCACTCCGGTCCCAGACAATGGAACGAGCCCCAAGAACAAGACGTACTTGACGCTAGCATGGTGTGTCTCGATCCGTATTTCCGCAGCGAATCCCAGAGGGTGGCAGAGCTTTGCGTCGCGCTAGGCAAGCCCTATGTCACCCTCGACTGCGAGTACGATAGCTTCATCGCGCAACATGCTGCATCAATCATCGTTTCGCACGAGCTACGGGACCGAGTCTATGCCGGACGTGACATGCACGAGGTGTTCACTCGATACCAAGAGAGCTGCGCGGGGCTGGTCATATTTACCTTCGGGCACGACTCACTCTGGTATGCACGAACAGGTGGTGAGTTGAGGAAGCTCCAGCCCTACGCGATCGAACCCGTCGACACGACGGGCGCCGGGGATTCATTTCGTGCCGGGATCGCCTTTGGCCTATTTCGGCAATGGAATGACGAAAGAACGGTCGACTTTGCGTCCGCTGTCGCGGCCAACGTCTGCTTGACCTACCCACACACTCTAAACGCTCCGGGACTCGAGCGAATTCTTGCGTTCATGGCGGAGCATCGGATCGGGAGACTGTGACGTTCGCAGCGTAGTGACCAGGGATCCCGTATTCTCCAGAACGCGAAGAGTTGAATGCTATCGGTGACGATACGTAGCCGTTGTCTTGAGAAGAATCGCCTGCTCCCGTCAGTTTGGTTCCTAACGAGTCTGCGTCGCGATAGCTCAGTCGCCATTGCCATTGCCATAGACAGGGTATCCGGTGGGATGAAGGCTACTGCTTGGTGAGGTGAGTGATGCCACTGAAAAGGACGCCCGTCGTGGTTGACCCTAGACGCCCGTATTGGCTCATTTCATCGCCATTGATGCAGTAGCTATAGGCGACCTGATCGACTGACTCGATGATAGAGTTGCCGCTCTTGACGTATGTGCCCGTCGCTTCGAGCGTTTGGACCGAATTCGTATCACAATTGCAGGTGCCGCCGCCGTACGCGCAGTTGAACGTCGTGCCTGGGTACATCGTGGGCAGTACCTTGGCCAGGTTACTGCAGCTGTTGGCAGTCAGCACGAGACCGGGGATCTGCTCGGCAAGGCAGGCCGAGGTGATCGCCATCTTGCCGTTCGACTGAAGGGAGCCGGTGCGCGCATAGTTGATGCCATCGTAGGTTACCGCTCCCGTACTCGACATAGTCATGTCGGTGAAGCTTTGTCCACAGTTCGGGTACTCGACCGCGATCATCTGATTGAAGGAGTCCGCGAGGGAGCTGTTGACACAGGTGCTCGCGAGCGACCATGTACCAAACTCATTGCCGCCGCAGGCGGTGAATGTCTCCGCGCACGTGGAAAACCGGATCATCGTCGGCCCTTTGGCATCCTCGCCACCACAGCCAATCACGAGAGAGCCGACAACGAGGAGAGCGGTACGGAGAGCGGAGGCGTTCATGGCTCGGCATCTTCCCCGATCTGTCGGCCTGCGTCCAAAGAGATCTCGAGCTTCAGTCCGTGGAGTTGTTACTTGGTGACGTTGCGGGTTGGATTCCACCGAATTGGTAACGAAGGGATGCGGCTTCGACGAGCGAGCGTCCGGCTACAACGGCGGCCTCGCCGGTGGACGTCAGCAATATACGATACGAAGGTCCACCAAAACCTGGCTCACGGCTAACCAGACCTCGGTTGGAAAGGGTAGACATCACTCGTGAGACCGTTGTCTTGTCAAGGTCCGTGCGCACCGACACTTCAGCTTGACTGACGGCATCATCAGACTCCGTGATCAGTTCATCGGTTGCATCGAGAACGAGCCACTGAGCGAATGTCAAATGCACCCGTGCGAGCTCAGTCTCGACAGTTCTGCGCCATCTCATTGCGGCTCGCCACAGCATCTTACCTGCAGTGGTGGATGCGGGGCCCGCTGCCGAGTCTTGTGCGGCACAAGTCATCGAAATCCCTCAGGGTGTTTCTAGCACACGGCTGCATTGCGCTCCAGTCGCAGTGACTCACACTGCCGGCAAATGGATCACGCCATCGAGTCGGATCCAAGTGGCGAACACAGCGAGCAGCGCTGATGAGTGTGACTCGGCAGCGTGGGGGGAGACAGGGGGAGTTCGAGGTGAAATACCTTGTTGTCATGACAACTATGTATTGGGGAATTGAAAGGCACGCCTATTCGTGTGGCATCGCAGTCACGGGGTGAGGACCCGCGGTACCGGTGCGATCGCGCCGCCGCCGCCTGTGCCGCCGCTGCCCGTGCCGCCGCTGCCCGT
>CAYVXY010000022.1:0-112465 GCA_964454965.1 uncultured Polyangiaceae bacterium
CCGTCGTATACGCCCGGCCCAATCGCGCCCGGCTGACAGACGAAGCCTTCGGGGAGGCTTCCGCAGCTGCCATTGCCGGTGTTGTTCGGGCAAAAGTCGCAGCGGGTGCCAGTCTGCTGAGCGATTTGCCAGGTCCAGCAAGCGGGCAACAGTGGATTGTTGGTGATCGAAGGTCCATAGCCCAAGGTCTTGAGACTGCCGAGACTCGCCAGGGAGGTGAGCGCGGGGTTGTCTCGGATTGTCAGCGAACCAGCGGACTTCAGCTGCTCGAGACCCTTGAGGGTCGTCAACGTCGGGTTGTTGGCAACGAAAATGCCACCGCGGACCGTCGTGAGCGCCTCGAGGCCAGTCAGATCGACTTGACTTACGTCATTTACGTTGAGGTCGCCCGTGATGCACCAAATGCCTTGAAGATCGGTGAGCGAATGGCTTCGGCCGAGTTCGACCGTACCATCGATCGCACCCATGCCGAGGTATCCGGGAACACAAGCCGCTGGGTCGCATCCGCCGGGCGGACATACGGAACGCGGCGTGAATGCCAAGTAGCCCACCTGCTCGGCTGCGTGACTTCGTTCTGAGTCGCGCATGTTGTCTTCGTCGACTGCCAACAGCAATTCCGAGCCCTTGGTGGCATTGGCACCATACAAGAGGGCCCAACTGCCATCGTTACCAACCATTCCACTTTGACCAAGCAACGCCACCAGTCCGGAACCTGGATAGGCGAGCGTGTAACGCGTAGGCCCGCTGGGGATTCCAACCACTTTGTTAGAACCAAGCGCCGCCTGTACGAGCAAGTTGCCGAACTTCATACTAGCGGTCTCGGCCACTATGTAACCAAGTAGCTCGGATTTGCGGGTCGTGATCGGGTCTTCACCAATATGCTTGCCTACTCGCACAGCCGCCGCGCCAGCGGGTTCGTTGACCGCCGTGCCCCTGCTCCAGAACACGCTCGGCCGTGCGTCATTGTAGCTCATGACCTGGCCAACGACGACGGGACTGACGTACTGATTGGTGGTTGGCTGCAGCTGGCCAGACCAATGCCCGGCGCGGTCCGTGACCGTAGAATTGAAGCGCTTGGCCTCGATGGTCCAACCCTGTTGGGTCGCCGTGTAGGCGCCCTCTTCCATCACCAGATAGGAAACTGCGACGGGAGATACCGAACCTGTCCGACCATCGAAGCGTGACACCATGATATCGAAGTGATTGCCCGTTGCATTTCGGATCCTGGTTACAAGCGGAACGCTGGTCTCGGTGTACGCGGGCGTCGCTACGACCACCATCGACTGGTAGGAGCGCTCGAGGTTCACCGTCGTCCAGGTTCCGCTACCGACGTTGGTTGCCACTGCCACTTCCATTGGTATGGGCGCCGAGGCGGTCAACGCTTGGTGACCGCCCAACTCGGCTTCCAAGCTGCCCTCAGGTGAACCGCCGCAGCCCACTGCAGCGACTAGGCCCACAGTTGCACTGAAGAATCGAACGATTCCTGAACGCATGATCCATCCCTTTTCTAATTGAACGTCGTGACGCCGACCTTCGCCAGTCCACCCCGACAATCGCCTTGGTCGAGCGTCGCACAGTATCAGTCTTTCCGCCGATTCCAACGACAAAATTTGAGCAGGTGATCCTACCGCGAGTCAGATTTGCGGACGACAGTTCGACCAGATGACGCTATTTCCCATATTTCGCGGTCGACGCACGAGCACAGCTTCGATGAGTCTGCGATGCAGACATGACCCATTGTGGCATTCCAATGCCGTGACAAGGCTTCTGTGTAGCGAGTCTTTGGCTTGCGCCAAATGTGTACCTGACGTCGCTCGGCGGGCTTGAATTCGATGTCCATCATCTCAATCTGGAGCTTCAGCGCGATTCACGGCGGACCGCCGATCCCCGGGGCGGTACTGCGGACATTGAATCTGAAAACGGGCGCAGCGACTATGCCGCGCGGCGGCGCACTGTTCGAGCAGAGCCGAGGGTGAAGTGGTCAGGTGTCGGCAACCATTCGCGACACAGTCAATTTATACAATGTGGCAGCCCGTATAGTTGATCGCTCTAGCCTTTCGCCCAGTTTGCCATTGAGGTCAGCCAGCTTCACCCCGGATCGCCAACATCTGTCCGCCAATCGTCGCGCGTTTCCCCTGCTCGTCTACCCCGGTTCCTACCACTCTTACTTCAACTTGCCGCGTTTGCACGATGTCAAATTCTTGAGGTTCAGTAGGCACGCGCTGGTGCCACGGGTAGCCTGCATCATTTGCGCTCAAACCACTTCTTGCGCCTTCCGCCAACCAATTGACATGCAGAAAATCTCGCCCACCATGCACAATATTCCACGAGCAACGGCTGAACGTCTAAGCTCAGGTGATCGGCGCAGGCAATGGCCCAATCGGCGCAGCTGTGCAATGATTGGTTGAGCTTCACTGCGACTTCATCAGCCGGAACTCGTAAGCGGATGTCCAAGATGTCCTAAGTTCCGAGGAGATATTTTATGGCACGTTCGCTAGTTCTAGTTTCAGGTGCGGCAATGCTTTCGATCCTTGCGCACAGCGCAGCGGCGTTGGCTGCCGATTGCTTTGTGGATAGCGTGGGCGGCAGCGATTCCAACAACGGAACGAGCGAGGCCACTGCTTGGGCAAGCCCGTCCAAAGTTACGTCGAGCTGCACCACAGTCAAGTTCAAGCGCGGCAGTCAATTCAATCTAGCGAAGGGCGTCAAGAATCTCGGGATCACGGCGATCAACTCCGTCAAGACTCTCACCAACTACGGTGACGCGAGTCAGCCGCTGCCCAAGTTCGTCAAAGAGCATGTGGACGGTAGTGGCGGCATGATCCAGGCCTACTCGGCCATCACAATTGATGGGCTCTACTTGGCCGGCTCTAAGAGCGCCAATTCGATGGGTCAATTGATGGACGGCATCGGAGTTATGCTCGGTGCGGGCAGCAAACTGCTAAATAGCGAGATAACCTTGTGTGATATCGGGGTCATGACTTCTGGCGACAACGTGGTCGTGCAGGGCAACTATATCCATGATCTGTCGATCAGCGTGGATGCGCCGCCCGGCGTAGATCCGAATCAAGTGGGCGGAGCAGAAGGTGTCTTCGTCAACAGTTCGCATGTCGATGTGTCGTATAACCGCTTCATCAATTGTTCGACTGCGGCCAAATGGGTCACTAACACGAATGCTGGTGGTGTGAGATGTGACGGCGGGGCGACCGAGGTCACCGTTCCGTATGCAGGCGAGGTCACGGACGTACACATTCATCACAATTTCGTCCATAACAGTTGCGGATTGTTCGAAGTGTCCAGTATGCCCAGCTCGGGTACGGGCGCTTACGTCAAGGGTAAGTTCACCAATTCGGAGTTTCACGATAACGTCGTGGTCGACAGCGGCTGGATCTCACTGCTTCAAATCAACAACACGAAGCTTGCGAACGTCCGGTGGGAGAACAACACGATTGTTCATCATTTTCTGCCTACGATCGACGGCTTGGACCCTGATGGCAAGACGGTCAAAATTGACATGAACGATTTTGCCAGCTCCTACATTCAGGTGATGCCCTTCAATAGTACCTCATCGGGCGTGACCGGAGGCGGCGTGCTCGACGTTGGTGACGTTTACTGGACCAATAACCTCTGGTACTTCGATCCAGCGATCAAGAACTTTTCTGGGGTCGACGCAACGCACGCCAGCACGGATCAGTTCGTCAAGAACATCACGATCACGGGTGACAAGGTCTTCCGGGCGGACCCGGGGTTCGTCGACATTACCAGCACGACGGATCCGAATGCTTACAGTCTGATCAAGGGCAGTTTAGCCATTGACCAAGGTGTGACCAACGCTGACGTCACTGCGGACGTTACTACCGATTTTGCGGACCGCCCACGTCCAATCGGCGCATCTTTCGATCTCGGTGCGTGGGAGTACCAAGGAGACTCGGCTGGCGGAGTCACGGGCAGCGGCGGCTCAATTGCAGTGAGCACTGGCGGCACATCGAGCGCTGCTGGAAGCAAGGCCACCGGTGGTGGGACGGCAATTAGCGCTGGTGGCACAGCGAGTGCTGTTGGAGGCAAGAGCGGCGGCGGCACATCGAGTGCTGTTGGAGGCAAGAGCGGCGGCGGCACATCGAGCGCAGCTGGAGGCAAGGCCGCTGGTGGAAGTTCCAGCGTCGTCGTAGGTGGAGCCAGTTCTTCGGGTGGAACACCGACTTTAGCAATCGGTGGTACAGGCAATTCGACTATTTCGTCGCAAGGTGGACTTGCCACGAACGTCGGCGGCGGAGCGCAGTCGAGCGGCGGTCAGACCGCGACGTCCTCGAGCAGTTCAGACCCAACGGGCGGGCAAGTCGGCTCTCCGGGTCAAGGTGGCAATTCGGCAAGCGCGCCAGTTGGCGGCGCCCAGGGAACCAATGCAGGCTTCGGTCAGGAAGGTGGATGTGCCTGCAGAATGGCGGGGCGTTCATCCAATGGTAGAGTGGTTCTCGGTCTCTTAGCGCTAGGTGCATTGTTACTCGGACGTTCTCGTCGACGTCGTGTGTGATCAATTTGCGGGTAGTTGGCTCAGGCGGGTTCCTGAGCCAGAGCCCCGAGATTCGAATCACGGCTTGGACCAAGCGCGAATGAGCACAGGAGAGACGCGATCGCTCGAAACGTCATCGCTACTGGGCTGCCCCCTCGAAGTCCGTGGTATATGAGTTCGATTCCTCGGAGGCGAAAATGAAGCGCTTTAACATGTCTGCGGCTGTCGGTACCTTCTTGCTGTTCGCGACAAGCTGTTCGAACAACGAGCCAGGTAGCAGCGGCTCCAACTCCGGGGGTACTGTCGCCGCCAGCACAGGCGTGGGCGCCAGCGGCGCCGGCAGCTCGGTGGTCACCAGCGGCGGCAGCACGGGAGCGGGCGGCTCGGGCGTCACCATTGGTTCCGGCGGTGCGACCAACTCGGGGAGCGTTGGTGGCACGGTGGGCTTCGGCGGCATCTCCGCGTCCGGCGGCGCTGGTGGCAAATCGTCCACGTCAAGTGCCTCCGGCGGCACCGCGACGAGCACCGCATCGGGTGGGGTCTCTGGAAGCACCGGCTCTTCGGTGCTGGGTGGCAATGGCGGAGCTTCGACGACCAAGGGCGGTACGACCGGAACCGGAGGCGCAGGCCCCAAAGGCGGCGCAACCGGAATCGCTGGTGCAGGCACTGGCGGCAAGGCCGGAGTCGGTGGAGCAACGGGAAGCAGCGGCAAGGCCGGAGTCGGTGGAGCAACGGGAAGCAGCGGCAAGGCCGGAGTTGGTGGAGCAACGGGAACCGCCGGCGCACCCGGTTCGGTGCCAAGCACGGGCTGTGGCAAGGCCACGACCCTCAAGAGCGGTCGCACCAGCATCGAATTCGCCAACGTCGCAGACAAGACGCGTGAATACATCTTGGCGTTGCCGACCAACTACGACCCAAATCACCCCTACAAGCTGGTATTCGCATGGCATCCGTGGATGGGGTCGGCGCAGATGATCGCGAATGGCGGATATTACGGGCTGCAGAAGGAAGCGAACAACGAGGCCATCTTCGTCGCAGGCGAGGGGCTCAATTTCACCCAAGGTGGCCAGAGCGGACTCGGTTGGGGCAACGCGAGCGGCGAAGATATCGCTTTCTACCACGCCATGCTCGACCGGTTTCGGAGCGAGCTCTGCATCGACGAGGCTCGGATCTTCTCCGTGGGGTTCAGCTTCGGCGCGATGTTCTCGTTCACCCTCGGTTGCACCGCCGAAAGCATGACGCGTGCGATAGTGCCGATGGCTGGCAATACGATGACCAGCGGTGGGTGCGCCAGCGGCACGCGATCGGTTGCGGTAATGGCCCTCATCGGCTTAGAGGACACCCTGCTCGACGGGCACCGGCAGGCCGTCACCACCTACACCAAGCGCGATGGTTGCACTGCGACGACGGCGACGATGAATCCAAGCTGGTGCGATGGGCTTAGCTCGACGAATCTGCCCTGCACCTGTGTGAACTATCAAGGCTGCAGTGATGGGTATCCCGTCATCTCCTGCGAGTACACCGCCGGCCACCAGCAGGCGCCGAATCCGGGTCCGATCTGGGACTTTCTCTCCCAGTTCTAAGCAGACCAGCGAGAATCAGTGGAAGCGGCCCTGCAATCGGCCGTCTGAATGCAGGTGAGCTGTATTACGCCGAACGAGTCTAGCCGAGAGGAAAGGCCAGCGTGTTCGCGTTGTTCGCAAAGTGGGTGGCGCTTCGGCCGGAGCGGCTGTACCGTCTGCCCGTGGCTCGTCCAATCCAACCCACCCGACCCTTCGCGGGTCAGAACGCGATACAGCTGCTTGATTCTCTCGACGGCGTCCAGCTATCGGAATCCGAGTTGACGAGTCGAATCGAAATGGCCAAGGCCAATCTTGCTGAAGCGATGCGGCCGAAGGGGTACAGTCCTGTTGCCACGTGGCCACAGCGCGCCTCGACCGTTCCCGACTCCAAATAGCACTCCGCGATGGGACGACGAGTGTAGTCGCCATTCACGTGCTTGGACTCAACCAGGTTCGTCGCCGTGGCACCGAACTCATAACAGGGAGTGGTCTGGATCACGACGGACGGTCGTGGTTGTTCCAGTTTTTGGTGTCGCAAATGGTTTTTGGCATCGCGGGCCACCGACGGAGAACGGTCGGAGCTTGCGCGAGGAAGTGACGCGCCGTGCGGGCGGCATTGGAGAGCTGGTTGGCATTGACGCGCCGGAATTGGATCACTTGGAGTTGACCGGATGAAGTCGTAGTCGCTTTCTGCGACGATACCTGCCGCGCGAACAGGCCTCGCGGAGCAAAATCGAACGCGCCATCGCGCGCCCGTTGGCAGCCGCTCCCATTCTGACTGTTGCCGGGAAGTCCTTTTCGGACAGTCTGACCGTTTGCGCTGAATAGGCAGTGTTGACGGCGGCGGTCGCCGTCGTATGCGGTGCGCTGCTGTGCCGGTCCCCGGTTGCCGAGCACCTGGACGAAGTGACGAATGCCGTGTCGGGAATGTCGTAGATGGCGCATCTGGTGCGGACATGGCGCAGGGATGACACGCGGTTTCCTAAACCGAAGGCCACAAGTTCGACTCGCTATTGCGACCTTCGGCACTTCTTCATCACAGAGCTGTTCAGGAAGCGCGTCTCAGCCCCGGTAGTGCAGTAATGGGCTGGTCACGCTGAGCTTGCAACTACCCAGCGGTACGCCGATATGGTGGCAAGCGACCTGACAGCCGCAATTGACGCCGTTTCGCTCGCCGCCGAGTAGGAAGGTCGGGCCTTCTCACCCCGTCACAAGCACAGATCGTTGCTGTAACTGTCAGAGCCGTCAGTCCAGAACTCGTAGTAGGCGCTTCTCTTGACGAGCCATCCCCGCCAAATTCCATAGCCTGAGGTAACCGGGGCCACCGAGCTGCCGGCAATGTTCAGCCAAGAGACGATCTTGGCAGCAGCGCAGCCTGAATCCATGCAGGTGGTCTCGATACACAGAGCGGCAGCATTGCCAATGCTACTATTGAAGCAGCTGGAGCTACAATTGAACTGGGGGATCTGCCCGGCAAGCGCGATGCGTACGCCTTCGAGTCTTGAATCGAACACGGTGCTGGTGCGGACTTCGGGCTCCGCATAGGGCGCAACCGTACCAGTTCCCCAAATGTAGCTGGCGCGCGCTAGCTCGAGGTTTGACCCGGTCTTCGCAACCGTGCCAGTAACGGTAACTGGTGTCCCTGCCGCTTTGACAGGTTGAGTCGTGACTGAGCGCGTCAGGATGCCAGCATTCAGAACCAGACTTCCAGTGAGGTCGGCCGGGGTATCGATCACCGAGCTGGTAGTCGGTCCTGCCTCCTGCACGAAGACTATTTGCTGCGAGGCCGCAGTACCAAAACCAGTCACCCTAACATTGGTCGAGACAGTGACCAGGGTGTCATCCAGTGTCCCAGCGGTTCTAATGTTCTTGATCGTCGTAGCTAAGGGCACAATCGTCCAGCTATAGGTTGAATCCGGACCTGCGATCCCCTGTGCGTTGACTGCATGTACCGTAAGACTCTGGCCACCTGCGCTGAGCTGGCTCAACGGCAAGCCTGACGTGCAATTCGTGAAAGCAGTGGCAAGGTTGAGCTTGCATTGGTAGCCCGTGGCTCCAGAAGGCGAAGAGCCGAATCCGAAGGTTGCGGTGGTGAGGTTGGTCGTCGCTCCGTTGACCACTGACGCTACGGTGAATACGACGCTCGGGCCAGGCCCAGCGCCGCCCGTTGCCGCGCCGCCGACTCCAACTCCAGCCCCGCCTGTTGCGGCGCCGCCCGTTGCCGCGCCGCCCGTTCCAACGGCCCCGCCTGTTGTGAGTGTGCCGCCCGTTGCCGGCGAACCACCCCGCGCAGCCAT
This sequence comes from uncultured Polyangiaceae bacterium, assembly GCA_964454965.1. Classification (GTDB taxonomy): domain Bacteria; phylum Myxococcota_A; class Polyangia; order Polyangiales; family Polyangiaceae; genus FEN-1139. Next base: position 8,370 of record CAYVXY010000022.1, read on the forward strand.
TCCGGCGCTGGCGAGCGCTCCGCCAGTAGCAAGAGTGCCGGCACTCGTTATCGTGCCACCGGCAGCTGTCACGCCGCCAGTACCACCAGCTGTACTGGAGACGGGCACGCCACCAGCAGCCAAGACAGCAGCTCCAGCTTGGGATTCTGAGCTACCACCGATGTTTCCCTGTCCAGCAGTGGCACTCGTGCTGGTGGTACCGCCCATCGAGCTTGTGAAACTGACTCCACCACTGCCGGCGACAACTCCCGTAGCGCCGCCACTTCGTCCCCCGTTCGCTGGCGCGCCTGCGCTGTTCGCTGTATTCCCGCTACCATCGCCCGCGTTGCCGCCAGCAAAGTCCTCGTATCGTCGATCGGCTTTGGAACAGGCCGTGCAGGCTAGTATTACCACGCAAACCGCACAGGTTCTCGATCTCGCACTAGGTGATGTAAGCATGGCGGCTCCTTCTGGGTCATCGTGCCAAGCGACGCAAGACCAAGAAACTATCACCGGGGCCTGTAGGAGACCACTCGGGAGCGATGTGTGCAGATACCTGAAGTATCGCCCAGTCTTTCTTCGGGTTTTTGTTGGTTCGGTGTGATCACGACGTGATGTCGCAGCCCCAAGATGCGGGCGCTAGCCCACGCGCTCAAGGTGATGAACTCGCCGGCTCGACTACCGCGACAGGCCAAACGGGTAGGGGACCTTGGGTGACCAGGTGCATGAGGACTACGCCGTGGCTACGAGCACGTAGTCCCCTTCAGTATCGCGACCATGCAGAGCGATGAGATCGACGCCTGCAAATCCCGCATTCTTGGCTTGGGTCATCAACTCTGTGACTTCATAGAACAGAAAACCATGCTGTGTAATGGAAGTGAAAGTGCGCAGCTTCTGGCTGCTCGTGAACCCGAGAGCCAGCATGCCACCGGGGACGAGCACGCGCCGCAGTTCGCTGAAGGCCGCGGCGAGATCAGCCCAGAAATACACCGTGTTGGTCGAAACGATGGCATGCATGGAGCCGGTGTCGAATGGGAGCCGTTCGACACTCGCCTGTCGCAAGGTCACGGTTCCGCCTTGGATCCACTTCGAATGCGTTGACCGCAATTGTTCGACGGCAGCCAAAGACGGATCCGCACCGAAGAGGCGAACCGCTCCGCGACGGCGGGCCAACTGTAATGCGAGACCTCCACCAAATCCTACATCGAGCAGGCGCGTCTCCGCGGAAAGCTTGAGGCAGTCGACGGTCGAGGCAATGAGTTCCCGATTGCCGCGATTCAACGCCCGAGTCATGACTACGCGACCAAACCATCCACTTGGATGTGCCAATTGGCGACCAACCAGACTGCTAATGGGGGACAATAGATTGAACAGGAAACGCTTCTTCATGGTCGACTCAGGGATTCTGTCGATTGCCGGCGCAATCCGTTGTAGGATCGGTGCTGGTACGAGAGCACGCAAGCGTCGAGACGCTGGCCCTAGCGTAGAGGGAATCGAGCCGCACGCAGTAGCCCATGAACGGCGACTCTGGCAATGCATACGAAAGCTGCTCACATTGCATGCCCGAGGGGCAGGTGCAGTACGTGCGGTTGGGATCCGTGCCCGAGCACGCGCAGGAGCAATAGACGGTCTTGTCGGCGCGTCGGTCGACCAGTTGAGGCAATACTTCCACCGTCACCGGTTGATCGGTCACCTTGCCCATTGCATCCGTGACGCGGCAGCGAGCCGGATCCGTGGCGGCAAGGGTCTGAATGTCACTTTCCGACTGCCCATAGGGACAGCTTGCTCTTCCTTGAAAGTGATACGCGACGCAAAGTTCGCCTCCGCAGAGTGACGAAACGTATTGTACGTTGGCCTCTTCGATACCAAATCCCGAAAATCCTGCCTCGAGCTCGCTGGATATCACGCAAGGCAAGCCCAACCGGGCCAACGACTGCTCGCTTGTCGAATCTGCCTCAGTACAGCCTGCTGCAGCGAGCGTGCAGAGAAGACCAAGACAGGTGACCGCATTGCCTACTCGTTCAATGCCCATCGAGCTCATTACTCGCAGTCTAGCGCTGAAGCGGTGTGCGGGCATGTCAATTTCGCGACCTCGGTTGGGCTCATCGCCGTCAGGGGTTGCAAGCGACGCTGTTCGTTGGGTGCTTACGGCGACCAAATCGTGAAGCCGCGTCCGGGAACCGTGATCTCCGCGATGCGAGCTCCCAAGATCGTCGTACTCAGCAGGGCTGTGGCATCAGCTTGGGTGGGATCCGTCGAGTACAGGCAACGGTAGTTCGGTGTTGCGGCGTTGAGTTGAGCGTCGACGACACAGAATACCGTGCGCGGCGCACTGTCCGTGTTCAACGCCACCAGTCGTTCTTGATCCGACAATAGTCTGGACCAGGCCACGACCGAACGCATCGCTTGACCATGAAGCCCTGGGTAGAAGAAATCGGTCCCGTTGACTGAGATTTGTCGCTGGTACTGACGCCCACGCCGCAGCACGAGTTGCTCGGGTTTGGCGCGCAGCGCGAGAATTGCGGAAATTGCTTGGTAGGCTGGGTGCTTCTCGTCGAAGAAATGTCGGTTCTTCGATCGGAAGGCGCCGAAGTGGCCGCCAAACATGCATTCACGGAGGTAGCGGTCGTTGCCGCCCTCGCCGTCGAACATCACTTCCGTTCCATAGTAGATACAGGGAATACCGAGACTCGTTGCCTGCAGGCCAACCACTGCCGCTACCATTTCCGCGGTGGCCTCCCCATGCGCACAGAAACGTGCCTTCTTCCCGCCCTTGCGGATCTGGTCGTGGTCATCGAGCACAGTGACGACCTTGTCGCGGAACCAGGTGTGGCTGCCCTTGTCGAGAAGTAGGGAATTCCGAAAAAGTCCGAAGTAGTCACTGGGGCTACGGTATCCCTTCACGAGATACTCCAGCTTGTCTGGAATGTCGTCGATCCCCAATGCAGCGTCGAGCCCCGTCTGCTCCAGGGTTTCGAAAGCGCGCGTGCGCCCGCCCGCGACCTCGGCGATCAAGTAGAACTGCTCCTTGCCTATCGTTTGGGCAAATTCGTGGATGACGCTAGCGAAGTAGCGTGACGCCCCGATGTCCATGTGCTTGACGGTGTCTACTCGATAGCCATCGATATCCGCGTAGGCGATCCAGAACTTGTACACCTTTGCCAGAAACTGTAGGGCGCTGGAGGCTTCGTATTGGTCTGTTGAACCGTTGCCTAGCGTTACATCCTTGAGGTCTTCGAAATCGCCCTCGAGGTATTCGGGGTAGTAGTCCCAGTTGTCGATCCGCCCCTTTTGGGTAAATACTGCAGGATCTTGGAATTCCTCGGGCCAAATGCCGCCGTGGGGCCACGCGCTCTCGACGCCGATGGGGCGAGTGAATGGCAGTGACGCTTCGCCCTTGGCGTCATTGAAGCCCTTGACTGCGCGCGGTTGCCCGTTCCAGTTGGGCCCCCGATAGCCGCTTTCGTAGCTGAACACATTACCCGTGTGATTGAGAATGATATCCAGGATGACGTAGATCCCGTGAGCGTGCGCGGTCTTGACCAACTGCACCAAATCTTCACGCGTGCCGAAATGGGGATCGACATCGAGGTAGTTCTGGATGCCATAGCCGTGGTAGGTTTGCTGAAACGCAACCTGTTTGAAGAGCGGACTGAGCCACACTGCCGTAACGCCAAGTCGGGCCAGGTAGCCTAGCTTGCTTTGTAACCCCTTCAAGGTGCCGCCACACCATCCCCCGCCAGCTTCACGCCAAAGCATTGCGGCCGCGTCGTTCCCGACGGCGTTGCCGGCGTCCTCTGGCTCGAATGGTTTGGTCCCAGCCCCCGTGACCAGTGCCCCGCCATTATCACGGTAGCCGGTTTCGTTGCCGTCAGAGAATCGATCGAGCATGAGGAAATAGAGGACTTGGTCTTCCCAGGCCCAAGGCGATGGCGTGTACTCGCCATGATTACGGACGAGCTGCTCGAGATGAATATCGGAAAGGCGCTTCTCCACGGTTGGCATCGATCCTCCAATGCACTTTTGCCCTGCGGACGCGAGTTAGGCGTTGAGTTTCACCGATAACACACGAACAAAGGGGGCGTCACGCGAGGAGTGGACTTGGCCATTTGTTTGGCAAATATCCCAACAAAGTTATGCCGTTGCCTGCCGTGCTCGACTCGCACGCAATCAGAGAATGTCCATATTGCAGTTGGCTGTGCATGCGGTGGAATACATTCCGCCGCTGGATGGGCCATTGTCGCATCGCTCTGGCGGGCTTTGGACGATGCCGTCGCCACAGTGCGGTCCCAGTTGGCAATTGGTCAGACAACCGCCATAGGTTGGGTCGTCCATAGGCGAATTGAAAGAGCCGTAGTCGCACTGTTCGATGCCATTCTTTACGCCGTCTCCGCAGTAAGCGGCCCTCTGACAATTGGACGTGCAACTTCCGTACGAATCGTCGTTGATGCCATCGTCGCATGTCTCGCCGCAGCTTGCGTCCATGACTCCGTCCCCGCAGTATGGTTCCAATTGACAATTGGCAGAGCATCCGTCGCCGATATTTCGATTACCGTCATCACAGGTTTCACCGCTCGTGGCCTCTACAATACCATTGCCGCAATTGGGTCTGGTACCTTGTGCGAAGTTTCCACCGGCGACGCCGCACCCCGATAGACCACCTGATGCCGAAATCATTCCTCCGGCGGCAATTGCAGCGCCACCGACGTTCACTGCTCCTGCCGTGGTCCCAATGCTCCAAACATTGATCGCGCCACCTAGGTCCACCATACCGCCGAAGCTCGACGCGCCGCCGGCGGCTGGCGTGCCGCCCGCAGCCGCAACGCATCGGTTGCTCAAGCACAGCAAACCTTGATTGCAGGTGCCGTTGGGCATGCAAGTGCACTTCACGTCGCCCGGGTAACAAACATCACCCGGTCGACCATCGTCGACTCGTCCGCCGCAACTCGCTACTGCCAAGATCAGAATCCGCAGCGATGAAGTCAACCAAGCGCCACTACGAAGCATAGCAATCTCCCTGCGCTCGAGAGCATTTATCCCACTTCGAAATGAGAGGCAAGAGTGGCAATCCTCTGCCCGAGGAGGCCTTACTGGCCTGGTCTCGGTTGCTAGGTGCGTAGCTCTACTTGGTTTTGGTCGTCGCCACCAGCAGTTCCTCTGAGTTCATCGGCGGACGGAGACCATCCGTCCTGCCGGCGAAATAACGTTGAGCAAGTGTAGCCGCCGAAACGTGCTGGACCTCTGCAAAGCCGGCATCGCGGGCCAGTGTCAGCATCTCTGTCGGCGTGAAGAAGCTGATGAAGGGCGTGCCGTTTGCTCGCGCCCCGGCTGCCGCGCGCTCGATCCCGGGACGTACCTCGGGATCTGCCAGCTCGATCGGAAGCATGAACGACATGGCAAGCGTGGAGCCCGGCGCGAGAGCCGCGACCTTTTGCAGCGTCGCCGCGATTGCGTCCTTGGTCAGGTACATGCTGACACCGGTGGACGCCACGAGCGCCGGCCGCTGGGAGTCGAAGCCCGCCGCTGCCAGTCGCTCCCACCACGCGGTGCCCGCCTCGAAGTCGACGGGCACGAGCCGCAGAAACGAAGGGATCCCGAGGCCGAGATCAACGAGGCGCTGGTGCTTCCATGCCTGAGGTCCGGGTTGATCGATCTCGAACACGAGCAGACGGGAGGCAAGCTCCGGCCGCCGTTGGGCGAAGGTGTCCAGCCCTGCCCCGAGGATGACGTACTGCCCGACGCCCTGGGCAACTTGCTCCACGACGAGATCTTCGATAAAGCGAGCGCGGGCCACGATCGAGGCGCGAAAGGGCCGCGTGAACGGGCTCATGTCCGGACGGCTACGCCATCCCTCGTCCGGAGCCACTAGCTTCAAGCCCACCTCGTCTTCGAACACATGCGGCGGCGGATCCACTTCCACGTGAAGCGCCCGCCACAAGGCGACCCGCATGGCCGTGTTGTCTGGCGCAGCCACTTGCTTATCATTCATGGCGTTCACTCTATTGGTTTCGGCTGTTGTCGGTCGAGCATCTGGTGATTCTGCTGCGCGGCTGAGGGCCAGCGCCAGCGTTGCGTCATGGATTCTCGCCCCAAATGCCAGATAGCGCAACGAGTTAGCGGGTTCACGGCGCGCCGCAGTCCAAGTTGCGCTGTGTCAGCGTGAAGACGCTAGAGCGTCGGACTGCACAAGTAGTATCCCTCTTTGCTCAAGATGCTTATCGACAAGCTGGCGCTCGCGTTGTGGTACAGATGGTGCCTTGGTGCACAAGATGTTGAAGAAAATGGCACTTCGAAAAGTGCACCCAACGGTGGCGACCACGTTTGCCCTTCTTGGAACTGCGGCAGCACTCTTCGTTGCGGTCTCGTTCTTCTTGTATCCAGGGTTCAAACTCGTCGCGCTGGTGCGCGACCCAGGCGTATCTACGACAGGACGACCAAGTGAGTTCCCGGAGTCGTTTCGTGCCACCGCTCGTCGATATCTGCATTGGGCGAACGGGTATTTGGAGTCTCGGCGGTCAGTGTCAGTGTCTCCGTCCGACGTTGCTGCAACGGAGTGGCCCTTGTTCGGCACCGTCTTCTTCCTTACTTCGGCGGAGGAGCTGGTCAAAGACGGGAGCATCCAGGTTGACGATGAGCTAAGAACCGCCGTAAATCGTGCTGCGGACGTGGCCATAAACCCGGCGTCGGCTACTTGGGTGCGGCGCAAGTGGGGAGAGAACTACCTTCAGCAAGAGAATGTCTTCTATCGGATGCTGCTAATCATGGGGCTTTCGAGTTTCGAGACGTTGACCGGTGATACCCGACATCATGCGCAAAAAGAGCAGCAAGCTCGGCTCTTATCTCGAGAGCTTCTCGCTGCAGAGTATCACTTGGCTGATGACTACCCCGGGGAGTGCTATCCAAACGATGTTCTGTGGGCGGTAGTAGCAGCCCAGCGCGCGTTGGGTCGGGGATGCTGCAACCAGCTCGTCGATGGACTGATGACCACACTGGATGGCAAACTCCTGACAACTTGGGGACTGCCTGCATTTAGCGTCAATGCACGCACAGCCGAAGTGTATCAGACCGCTCGCGGCAGTGGGAATTCCGGCATTCTGAGCCTTGCCGGTGAACTCAACCCGGAGATTGCGCAGCGCTGGTATCAATCGTATGTAGAGCATTACTGGGTCGATGGTTTCATCAAAGGCTTTCGCGAGACTCCAGAAGGGGCACCAGCCGTCGTAGACGTTGACTCCGGACCAGTGGCATTCGGAATTGGGTCGGTCGCGTCAGCTTTCGGAATCGGTGCGGCAAGGGCGAATGGTCGGTTCGACCAGGCCGCTGTCTTGAACATGGAGGTTTTTGCGGCGTCCTGGCCGACACCGTTTGGTCTTCTTGTTCCTGGAACAATGGGGTATTTTGCCGCCGATGGATGGTGTTTCGGTGAGCTCGCCATCGCTTTCGCTCTGACCCGACCGACCTACGCAAGTGCAACAACACTCCACGACGGCTCAGTTCCACCGTTGGTTTGGGTCCTGCTCATCTTCTACCTCGGAGGTGGCACCCTGATCGTGATGCGCGAGTTCCACTGGTGGCGCAGACGTTCCCAGGCGTAACCCGGCGCTACCAGCTTAGGCAATCAGAGCTTCAGCGATTGCTTGCCAGTGCGACAGGAAGATCAGGTGGCCCTCGTTGCGAATCAGTCGGAGGGTCGCGGTTGGGATGGCCTGTGCAAGTGCCTGCGCCATCCCCATCGGTGTGCTGTTGTCGGCCGTTCCGTGCCAAATGGTGGTAGGTACTAGGATTTCCCGCAGTGGGAAGCCCCAAGGTTTCGCAACTAGCTCGAGTTCCCACGCAAACGCGTCGAGTCCCTGACGCGTCGCTTCTCGATAGGTAGCGAGGAACATCGCCCGTATTTCTGGATCCCCGAGCAGGACTTGGTCGCTAGGTGGATTGTGTCGTGTAAAGGCTGCGAAGAGCTTTTCGGCATCCCGACTCGGGTTACCTCGCCAGCGCAGCACGACGCGAAGAAGCATTGGCGAGTGTCGAGCAAGCCAGTAACCGACGCGACGGTCCAACGCGGCGCCCTTCAATGCTCCGGGCTCATCGACGGGACCTGAGCCACCCACGATAGATGCATGCTTGATGCGGGTAGGCAGTCGGTAGGCACAGGCGGCCACAAATGGTCCGCCACCTGATGGTCCGACAATCGCAAACTGATCCATGCCCAATTGATCAGCAAGCGCTTGAACGTCCTCGGCCCAATCCAAAAGACTGCGTCCCGGCTTCGGATCTGAACGACCAAATCCTGGTCGATCCACCGTGACCAGGCGGATACCAAGCGAGCGGCAAACTTCAGCATCTGGATGCATCAGCCGTGAGCTGGGAAGTCCGTGAAAGAAGAATACGGGCCGACCTTGGGCGTCCCCGTATTCCGCGTACGCGAGGGTTCTCCCATCGGCCAAGAGTATGCGGCGAATGTGTTCACCACTATTGCTGTCGTCCGAAGCTTGCTGACCGTTCAAGGCAACGTCGAGAGGGGTCAAATTGTGTCCAATGGCGGGCGTGTGAGCGGCGAGGGCTGGCGCCAATTCAGTAGGCCGAACCGTCCTTCCGACTGACATGCCACGCGCCCTCCACCAAAGCTAGTTTCAAATCGTCATCGGGATAGTCGACCGAGTCTCCCGATGTTCGATCCCCTATTTCGAGATAGAGGACGTCGCCTGAGGACCGATTCACGAGGTGGTGGGCGTCGCCTGTTCCGGCGCGAAAGCCCGCACACATTCCGGGCTTGAGTTCCTGCTCGCCGGAGCTGGTGACGAGCGTCGCTGTCCCCTCGAGCACGTAAACAAACTCGTCTTGCTTCTCGTGGGAGTGGCGTAACGCTGACTCAGAACCGGGAGCTATTCGAGTCAGATTTACCCCGAAATTCTGAAGCCCAAAGAAATCCCCGAGCGCTCGTTTCTCGCGCCCTTCGACGCGCGCCGCAAAGACGTCGGGGTAGATTGTCTTTTTGGGGCGGGGAGGGACTTCACTTGCCACGGTCGCCGCCAATTTCGTGTTGTCGTTCATGGGAAAACTTTAGCACCACAGCCCGTCCACTCACAATTGTGTCGCCGCTCCCCAAGCCGCATGGGTAGCCCGAAATGAAGCAAGCCCGGTGCTCGGGGCGGGCTTCGCCCTTGGAACATTGTGTTGAGTAACATACCGACGGGGATGCGAATCAACGTCTATCCGATACCATCGACCAGCATTGTCGGTTATTTCGGGAGGTTTGCCACGTTCTGGGTCGGCGGCGGCTTCAAATTGTTGAGCGACATGCCCGCAGGCACGTGGATCAACGTACTGATGAGACCGCGGGCTTTCCAGGGTGGAGTCCGTTTGCGTTCGTGCGCTTCATGCCGGTCGCCGTCGTCAGCTCCGCCTTGACCACTCGGACCTCCTCGTGGCAGTCGGCCGCAATGAGCTTCTGGACTTCAAGTGGGGAAGACCGCAACGTCTCGAATAGGCAGACGTTTCACGCGGCTCGCCGTCTGCCAACGCTGGGGGTTGTCTCGGTGGCGGCGCTTGTGCTCCAATGCCTCGGAGCGAATGGAGATCGGCCGCGAGCGGCCCCGGAGGTACCCATGCATCCATCCAAGTCGTCAGGGCTAATGGCAACCTGCCTGGTCGCGTCAGCATGCAGCGGCGTGGTCGTCGATCCGCATGGCAATGGCGGGCAAGCCGGAACTTCTACTGGCGGGACCGAAGCACAGTGCCACTCGGCCGCCGACTGTGCTGCCGACGAGCAGTGCGTGTTCGGGACCGCCGCCTGCCCACCCGGTGCCTATTGCATCCTGCCCGCGTCAGGCACCTGCCAACCGCGCATGGGTCAAGGCGGCGCCAGTCAAGGCGGAGCGCCTGGAATTGGCGGCAGTTTGGCGCGAGGAGGGACGACTAGCAACGGTGGTTCCGTCGGCAAAGGTGGAGCAAGCTCGTTTGGCTGCTGCTCCAACGCCGATTGCGCACCAGGACAAACCTGCAGCGGTGCCGCTTGCTGTCCTGTCGGTGCCATTTGCATCCTGCCCTCGAAAGCAGGAGTTTGCCAGGGGCCTGTTCAATGCGCAACGAGCGCGGACTGCCCCACCGGGCAGACCTGTGTACAGGTGATTTTCCCGATCTATCCGCCCCAAGGCTTTGGTGGTGCAACGACGCGACCGAAGCTCGGCGAATGTCGTTCGCCCAGTGCGAGCGTTCAGTTCGATTCGACCTCGACGAGCGCGCATGCGAACGCAAGCGCGAATGCGCGCGCATTCGCGGATGGAAGTGATTCGAGCGACAGTTGGTGGCGTGAGGCTGAAGCCGCGCTCGCCAAATCCTGATCGTCCGTTATGCCTAACCCGAGCGACGAGAAACCCTATTTCGGCATCGAGGTGACGCGGCGCTGCAACTTGCGTTGTCCGCATTGCTTTACCGCTTCCTCCGGTTCAGCGCATCCTGGCCCGCCGAAGGAGATGCTCGAAAGGGTCATCGGCGAGCTTCGTGAGTTGGGTATTGACTCGATCGCGTTTTCCGGTGGCGAGCCGCTCATTCGCGACGATTTGGCGGACCTCATCCGTCATGCGGGCGCGGTGGGCATCGAGCACGTGGGAATCGTCACCAACGGTTTCTACGCCGACCGTGCCAAAGTTCGAGAGCTCAAGGACGCGGGCCTCGAGGTTGCACAGGTGAGTGTCGATGGGGTGGATGCTGCTGACCACGCGGCGCTGCGGGGCTGCGAGACGCGTGACTTCTACCGTGCGCTACGTGCTGTACGAGCGTGCGTCGACGCCGGATTGGTCGTCGATCTGGCAACCATCGTGTCTCCTCAAAACCTACGCCGTGCGCCCGAGATGGCGATGCTCGCCGAAGCCCTGGGTGTGCGCGGTTTGCGCTACTGTACCTTCGTACCGGCCGGGCGCGGCCACAACCCAGTCGTGGCAGCGCGCTATGCCGTGGAATCGAGCGCCCTCGATCGGTTTCTCGAGTTCATGCGCCGCCTGAACCAGCAGGTCGACGCTAGGTTACAGATCTTCATCGATCATGGGATTGGGCCCTGGCAGCGTTCGGGTGAGTTTCGATGCGTCGCCGGGCGCTCGGTCGCCTATCTTTCCGCGGAGGGCGACCTGTATCCTTGTCCTTCGCTCATCTTCGACCAGTTCAAGATCGGCAATATCCAGGGTACTTCGTTGCGCGCTCTTCTGGCCTCAGCGGCGATGAGCGTAACGCGCGAGCTCGAGAAACGCGACATTGCAGGGAAATGCGGGCGTTGCGAAAACATTCGGTGCTCGGGAGGTTGTCGCGGTGCGGCCTACGCGCGAACCGGGAGCCTTCTGGGAGCGGTGGATTTTTGCCATTGGGGGGACAAGTTCAATGCCTCGGTACATCCATGTTCCGCCCGGCCCACGCCAAATACAGAAGTCCCGGACAGCAATGCCGCCCGGCCCACGCCAAATACAGAAGTCCCGGACAGCAATGCCGCCCGGGACTTCGTTTAGTCACGCCTCGAACTACTTCTTTGCCTTCGCAGCAACCGCTGCGGCCTTCTGTGCCTTCTCACTGTCCTTGGCACTATTCTTCTGCTTCTTGTCCCTGTCCTTGGCCTTCGGTGACTTGTCTCCCATGGATTCCCTCCAATGGATCGCCTATGCGATCGCGCCTGAGTAGCATCGCCGGAGTCGTCCTCGAGAGCAAGGGCTCTTCGCTCAGATTCGACATGGGGCGGGGCACGATTGCCGTCGTACCCAGACTTACACCCTGGAGAGCTCGCCGATAGCTGCCACGGTGGCGTCCATCTGCTCCAGGCTCTGGTACACGTGGGGTGCTAGTCGCAGATGGTCGAGGCGCACCCGCGTGACGAACCCACTCTCGTTCAGTTTCGCGCTGAGCGCGTCGATGTCCACGCCAGGTTTGCGGACGGAGAGGATCCCGCTCTTCGGTTGGTCGCCGTGCGGGTACGCCGACTGATAGCCAAGACTGGACAGTCCGCCCCAGAGGCGTGCTGTCAGCTCCAAGAGTCGCGCCTCCACGCGGTCAAAGCCAATACTGCCGAGGAAATTTAGGCTCTCGTCGAAATAGACCCAGTCGTTGTAGTTAGCCGTCGAGTAGGTGTATCGATCGACTGAGGCACGCATCTGGGATTGGTACGGCAAGTACGACAGGGGATTGGCGACGGAGTCGGTCCCTTTGAAGGGCATGCGCAGTTTGGTCAGGGTCTCGCGGTCGACGACGAGCACGCCTAGCCCGAGCGGCCCCAGCAGCCATTTCCATGACGAGAAGCAGAGGACGGCGGGGGAGATCCGTGCAAAGTCCAGGGGCACCTGGCCAACGCCTTGGGACCCATCCAAGACGAACAGGATCCCCCGATCATGGCAGAGTTTGGCCATCGCTTCGACAGGAAGGGGCATTCCGGTACACCAATGTACCATCGACATGGCCGCCACCTTCGTTCGTGGGGTCAAGGCACCCTTGAAGTTGTCGAGGAATTCTTCCGCAGTATGTCCCACTCGGACGAAGTTTAAGTCTACCCCGCGGTCGCGCCAATGCTCCCAGGGGTACACGTTGCTCGGGTACTCGTTCTCGAGCAGAAGTATTTCATCCCCCGCACCGAGTTCTAGCCCCAGCGAGATCATCGTCATGCCTTCGGCCGTGTTGTGGACCAGCGCGATGTCCTCCGGAGCCGCATGGAGCAGCTGGCCTAGCTGTTGTTGAACGTGGTTCAACAACTTCATCGGCGAGGCATCGTCGCCCGCGGGGCCATGCAGGGCCAGGTACTCGAAGTGCGCGGCCATGCGCGTGACGATGTGGCTCCCGGTGGGGGTAATGCCACAGTTGTTCAGCCAGATGCATTCGGCGTTGATGGGGTAGGCGGCGTAGACTTCTTGCCAGTTCATGAGGGTCGTCGGGCATCCTAGTCCGGTGGCAAAAATTGGGTAGTGGGCAGCCGCCCCCCCGGCGCATTCCGAGGCTTACCAGCCTTCCCAGCTGAATCCGACGGCTTCGCCCGGGCGACTTTACCGCGGCTTATAATCCAACAACTCCCAAACATTGGCCGCCACGGCAGCGTAAAGGCCATCGAGCAGTTGCTGCAACGGCAGTCGGACGCGCAGGGTCACCTCCGTTGGCGTTGCCTGGATCTCGGGCATGACGCCCGCTTCGTGCAATGTCAGGATGCGGCCAAGCCCGCTCTGGGCCAAATCTTGAAAGGTTTCGAGGGCGCGTTGAACGGTTGCCTGTGAATCGTTGCCGTAGTCCCCTGCGAGCACGATCAAGGCGTCGACGAAGCCAGGGGTGTTGATTCGGGCAGCCATGCCAGCGGCCAAGCTGGCGCCAAGCAGGCCATGGGCGCCCTCAGCCCATTCGTCGGAAAAAGGGCCGGGCGCATAGAATTGAAGGGGATCGATTGCAAGCGTTTTTGGTAGGCTGCTTAGGGCCGCACCAAACAGGGCGCTCGGGGATTTTTTCAGTCTCTCGAGTGCAAAGGCCCCGACGATCTTGGTCAGCGTGGGATCCTTGACGCTTACACCCACCAGGCGTCCCGACAAGCCGACGAAGGACTCGGGGGTCAGGCCGATGAGACCGGTGATGTGGACGACGCCCGGGCCAGGGTGCTTCGTGACGGGGTCGCTGGCCAGTCGCGCTAGAAATGCTCGCTGGACGGAATCCACCGCGCTGGTTGTCTCGGCCAAATAGAGCGTGCCTAGATCGAACCCAGCCACGCAGCCCACGCCTAGACCGCGCAGATCGAGCCCGCTGTTTTGGGCAAAGCCATCGAGTCGCTGGTTGGGGAAGAGCTTTTCGAGCCCCTGGCGAAGCGTTTGGTCCTGCAGCAGTTCCTTGGGACGAACCACCGCCATCCAGCGCAGACCCGCCGCCGGCACGAAGTCAGTGATTGGGCCCTGGTGCAGCGCCGGCTTGGACGGTTCGGCGGGTTGCGCCTTAGGTTGTTGCGATCCACCGCATGCCACCAGCGAGAACAGGACCGCGGTGGCGAGCAAGCGGACAGCGAGCAGACCGAGCTCCGCCGGGGCATGCCGCCGCCGACGCATCAGCTCACCGTGACGTAACAGAATTTCCGGTTCTTCGAGCCGACCTTCAAGAGGTACCTGCCACCGCGCGCGAGCGCATGGCGTTCGTCGGTGATGCGTTGGCTATCGACTTCGACGCCGCCCTGCTGAACCATTCTGCGCCCATCGCTGGCACTCTTGACGAGCCCGGCGAGGCTCAAGGCCTTGGGTAGGAATAGCGCGTCACCCTCCGCGGGGAAGCAGAGCTCGGGGATGTCATCCGGTAGTCCGTCAGCTAGGTAGGCCGCACGAAATTCGCGTTCGGCATCCACGGCAGCCTCGGCACTGTGGAAGCGTGCGACGATTTCACGCGCAAAGATCGCCTTGGCTTCGAGGGGATTCTTCTCACTCTTGAGGCCGTCGATTTCCGTCTGCGAGAGCTTGGACAAGAGCTCGAAGAACCGCCAGATGACCGTATCGTCGATCTGCATGCATTTGCGATACTGACTGAGCGGCGGCTCTTTTACGCCGACGTAGTTGTCGGCACTCTTGCTCATCTTCTTGCCGACGATCTGCCCGTCGACCACTTTGGCATCGAGGCCTTCGAGGATGGGGACGGTCAGGACCATCTGCGGCAACTGCCCATAGCGTTGCTGCAGATCGCGCCCCACCATCAGGTTGAAGAGTTGATCGGTGCCGCCGAGTTCGATATCCGCCTGGAGCTCGACTGAGTCGTAGCCTTGCAGCAGGGGATAGAAGAATTCATGCAGATACACGTCGCGTTGCGACTCGAATCGCTCGCGGAAATCCCGGCGCTCGAGCGTACGAGCGAGCGTGCGTTTTGAAGCCAATTCGAGCACTTGCTCGAGCGAGAGCTTACTCAACCATTCACTGTTGTAGCGAACGATGGTGCGCTCCTTGTCGAGGATCATGAACGCCTGCTCTTGATAAGTCTCGGCGGCGGCCATGACCTGTTCACGCGTCAACTTGGGGCGTGCCTCGTTCTGTCCGGTGGGGTCGCCCAACATGGCGGTAAAATCCCCAATGATGAAGATGACCTCGTGCCCGAAATCCTGGAATTGCCGCATCTTGTTGATCAAGACAGTGTGACCGAGATGCAGATCGGGCCTGGTCGGATCAAATCCGGTCTTGACGCGCAATGGGCGACCAGTCGCGATGCGCCGACGTAGCTCGTCCAATTGATGGATCTCGACCGTGCCGCGAGACAGTTCCCTGACTTGAGTTTCGACGTCTATCACGTCGGCGACGCTAGCACGCCCCTCGCGGCTCGGTCGTTATTGCAAACGCTGTCAGTCGTCGTCGCCAGTAATGGCCAAATGACGGCTGGAATTGACGAGTTCCTTGAGTTCCTTACCCACTTTGAAAAACGGCAACCGCTTCGCGGGCACCGGCACCGGTTGCCCCGTCCGCGGATTGCGGCCGTCATATGGCTTGTAGGGGCGCACCGTGAAGCTGCCAAATCCACGGATTTCAATCCCCTCTTCTTTGCGCATGGCCTCGACCATTGAGTCAAAGACGCAGCCTACCAATGATTCTGCACGCGTCTTCGTCAGCTCGCCTCTGGCGGCGATGGCTTCGATGAGCTCGCTTTTTGTCATGTCGGTCCTCCTGTAACCCTCCGACTTCGCTCGAAATCTACCCCCAGTTGCGCCGGAGGCCAAGCAGGGAATCCACTGGGAGGTGCCAATCGTTGCAGCACGTCTTTGGCGTCCAGATCAATGGCCTGCCGGCCAATGTACCAGGCACGGCGAGTGTCTCGGCGTCGCGGCTGGTTTGGGTGGGCTTGGTCAGGTGAAATAGCCAGGATCGTCGTCAGCTTGCGGCTGGTAGGCGCAGAGGCCGGAGCCTCCTTCATGATGACCCGACACAGAGGAATTGCACTTTTGGGTTATAGCGTCGCAATTACGACGACAGGGATTGCGCAATGCGTCGTGCCGACAAATTGCTTCTTGCGGTTCGCGGACATGGGGTGATGTCCGAGGCGTCGTGCCCGCAAATGGCTTGGACGGGGAGCGGACATATACGCTGTATCATGACGCGAGCAGTCTGGGTGCGGCTGGGGGCAGCCGTTGCGGCACTGCCCTTCCTCGGGGCTGGGTTCTGTTCGGTCGGTTGCGGAGCGAGGACCGATGCCAATCAAGCGTCGTACCTAGAGGATCCCTTGGGCCCCAAGATCGTTGACGGGACTACGACCGAAGGAGCCAATGGCACCAATGGGAGTGCCGCCGCCAATGCGAACAGAGCGCGTGTCGCTGTGACGGGTTTCGACAAGGTCGACATCCTCTTCGTCGTCGACAACTCGCTGGGGATGGCGGACAAGCAGGCGGTCCTTGCGGCTTCCATGCCGCAGCTGCTGCGGCGATTGACGAATCCAGACTGTATCGATGGCAACGGTCCGGTCCCCACCCCAGCGGAACCATTGGCACCTTGCTACGGCGGAAGTAGGCGTGAGTTCGCACCGGTGAAGGACATCCACATCGGTCTGGTGACCAGCTCGCTCGGTGATTTCGGTGGTGATGTCTGCCAAGAGGTCGGCGTACAAAACTTCGCAATGAATGACCACGGTTGGTTGCTCGGAGCACTTCCGCGCGCGGCAGCGTCACTGAACGGCGTGCCATTTCTATCATGGAGTCCGACGGTGCCAGGCAGCTACGAGATAGAGCTCAAGGCCCAGGTCCGAGCGTTTCAGAATTCCTTGGCAACCGTAACCGAGATCGGTTGCGGTGCCGAGATGCCGCTCGAAGCTATGTACCGCTTTCTCGTCGATCCGAAGCCGCCGCGTGATGTCGTGTCGACGAATGAAGCAGCGAACCACCGCGATGGCATTGACACCGACATCCTGCAAATGCGAAAGGCATTCTTACGCCCGGATTCGCTCGTGGTCGTCTTCATTCTTTCGGACGAGAACGACTGTTCCTTGCGCGATGACCACTACGCTTGGATCACCTCGACTGCCCGGGCCGGGTTTCGAATGTGGCGGGGTTCGTCGGCTTGCCTCAACAATCCGAACGACCCCTGCTGCTACAGTTGTATGCTTGGCTCCGCCGATTTGGGCGTGTCGCAGTCGTGTTTGGCCCAAGACACGGGCTGTCGTCAGAGCGACGCCGCGAAATTGTTACAAGCCGACGACGACGTCAATATGCGTTGCCGGCGGATGAAGCAGCGTTTCGGATTCGACTTTTTGTTCCCGCCCTCGCGCTACGTCAATGCATTGACTCTGCCCGAACTCTGCCCGGAACAGACCTATGGCGACCTCGACTGCAATTGCACTGAGGCGAAGAAGAAAGGGGTGAGCTGCGATCCGAAGACCAGCTCCAAGGTGAAAAATCCTCTCTTTCAGAATTTGAACCCAGCGCTTGCGCCAACAGGGCCATTGCGTCCGGATTCGCAAGCCGTGTATCTTACAGGCGTGGTTGGGGTGCCCTGGCAGGATTTGGCCCGAGACTACCAGGCTTCTCCGCTGCAGAACCGAACCGCGAGCGAGCTCGACTGGGACCTATTCGCTCCTCGCGTCGATGAAGACTACGCCGTCGCAGAGTTGGGTGATCCATTCATGCTCGAAAGCACCTGGCCGCGCTGGGGGTGGCATCCGATCACGGGCGAGCCTCTCGCTGAGCCCGCATCCCCGCGCGCCACCAACAGCCACAATAGTCACGAATGGAACACGAGTAACAAAGACGTGCAGTTCGCGTGCATCTTCAGTCTGGACGCGTTGGGTCCCAACGGAACCGATGCGACGCATTTCTGTGACCTGATTGCCAGCTGCGGCGCGGACGATGGCTCCGATCGATACCAGATCTGCTCGCGCCAATTCGACGGTTGTCGCTGCATGCTGACCGATCCGGCAAGTCCGTACACCCATCCCTTCGATCCAACGGTTTCGCTTTCGCCTCTATGTCAAGATCCTTGGAACCAATATGGTGATCAGCAGTATTTTGCCGGAGCCTACCCTGGGCTGCGTGAGCTGCAGGTATTGCGCGGCTTTCACGAAGCCCACAACGACAACAAGTCCATTGTGGGCTCCATCTGCCCGAAAGATGCCAACCTAGCCAACGCCAGCAATCCCGATTTTGGCTACAATTCCACGATGAAGCTGCTGGTCGACGAGCTCAAGGGGAAGTTGCGCAAGGAGTGATGGGGCGCAAGCGGGAGCGTCCTCGGTGACGAACCCGGTCAAGAACTCGGCTTGAGCCGAAATGCGAGCTATAGTTCCCCGTAGCGCTTTCCCCCCAATTGAGGTTGTCATGCCCCCTAGGTCGTCTTTGTGGCTCTGCCTATCGATGCTCTCACTAGCTTGCACCAGCGACCGCGACGAGCTCGGTAACGTCGCTGGGCGTAGCGGTGCGGTTCCGTCAGCGGGTGCTGGTGGTCAGGCTTCCGCGACCACGTCGCGAGGCGGCACGGCGAGTGCGATCGGTGGACAGCTCGGCACCGCGGGTTCTACGGTTGCAATTGCAACGGGTGGCGTCAGCCCTTCGAACGGCGGAAGCAGCGCCTCCGGCGGCTCGTCGGTTGTCACCATGGGCGGGACGACCGCTGGCGGCAGCAACTCTCGCGGTGGCGTCAGCAGTACGAGCATCGGAGGGAAAGCCGTCGGAGGTGCATCGAATTCGGGAGCAAGCGGCGGCAACGCTGCAGCGCCTGCGATTGCGGGGGCCAGTGGCAAAGGTGGCGGACCCGCTAACGCGGGAGCTACCCATGGGGGCGCCAGCAGCAAGGGCGGCGCTCCAGCATCCGGTGGTGGCACGAGCCAGGCGGGCACATCGGCAAATGGTACGGCCGGGGCATCGAATACCCTCGGTCAGAGCTGCGGCGGATTGCGCATGGTGCCAATGACCTGTGGCACAGGGCAGTTCTGCGATTACGATCTCGAGGACATTTGCGGTGCTGCCGATGCACCCGGTACCTGTCGCATCAAGCCCGAAATCTGCACGGCGGACTACGCGCCCGTCTGTGGGTGCGACGGCAAGACTTACGGCAACAAGTGCAGTGCGAACGCAGAAGGAGTGAGTGTTTCAACGACCGGGGCCTGCAAGTAGGTCGGAAGCGACTCTACATCGAACAGACCCTCGACCACCGAATTTCGCGGCTCAAACTCGAGACCTTGAGTCGATGCAACCGATGGTTGCAAGTCGAACTCGTCGAAAACGGTGGGGCCAACCGTTCTAAACAAGTTCGACTCTTGCTCCAAGGGAGTCTCACTCCCGAAAACGCCACTCGACTGGCTTTCCCGATACCAAACGTATCGTGCGAGGGCAGTCGACTGGCATTTCTCGATGCCAAACGGATCGTGCAGGGCCAGTCGACTGGCTTTCCCGATGCCAAACGGATCGTGCAGGGCCAGTCGACTGGCTTTCCCGATGCCAAACGGATCGCGCGATGGCAGTCGACTGGCATTTCTCGATGCCAAACGGATCGCGCAGGGCCAGTCGACTGGCTTCTCTCGATACCAACGGCACCGCGCAGGGCCAGTCGAGTGGCTTCTTTCGATACCAACGGCACCGCGCAGGGGCAGTCGACTGGCTTCTTTCGATACCAACGGCACCGCGCAGGGGCAGTCGACTGGCTTTCCCAGTTCACGCAGGCTCGATGCGGCTACTTCACTGACTCACCTGCAGTTGGAGTGCAGCGGCGGTATCCGTGAATCCACGGCACTCACCGTGATGTCTCGCTATTGACCCTGCAAGAGTTGCCGCAATACTCTGACTCTGGTTTCGCCATCGTGTCATGCAGGTTGAGCAGTGTGAGCGGAGCCGTACTTCTTGGGCTTCTTGCCGATTCTGTTGGGGGCCTGGGTCGTTGGCCCTTACCCGAACGACCCACTCCATACCACCTTTGGGTCGCGCTGGGCGATTTCAATCGAAACACAACGGATCAAGTGCGGAGGAAGGACGTCGGAGGAGTGCGACGTCCGGATTATCGACACTGAGCCTGGATTGGATGGCCTCGTCGAAGACCTGAGCGATGGCGAACGGACAATCATCGGGGCTGACCGCGTGTTTCTCATCTCACACAGCGAAGACGCCCAGGAGCTTTGCGATGCGCGAAACGAAGTGGAAGATCGCACCGCTAGGATTGTTGGCGACGCGCTTGAGTACAGGAGCGAGGCATGAACTCCCTATCCCGAGCTGACTGCCTTCGGCTCGCCGAAGCCCCTCGGAAGTCTGTGGCCTGGCAACTCCCCGACGGCGCTCAGATTGTCATGGTGGTGACCGGCGAAGAGGGCGAGTGGTGCGGCGTGGCATGCAACGTTGCTGACGAGCGCACCGTCGCAATTCTCGCATCGGCGCTCGCTGGCGCGGCCCGAATTGACGGAGCAACTCAAGCATGAACGCCACATCGATAGCTGCGTGACAGGCGCGGCAAGCCGCACCGCGCAGGGAATGGATCGTCGGAGTGACGCGCATTGAAACCTAGGTCCTGAAGCAGTTCCTCGGCAAATCTGCGACTTCTCCGTACCAATTCTGGGAGTGCATCCGGTGTCTCACCGAGAGGCGCGTGCAGAAAATCAACACCAGGGACCTCATCAAGCGACCGTGCCCAGTGTGCCGGAAGCGTTCCGTAGAAGGTCAGGCTGCCGAGTGAGCAAGTGCCGAAGCTGCAAAGCCGAAATCATCTGGGCAGTCACGATAGATGAATTACCGAATCCTGTGCGTTCCGAGCTAGCACCTAGAGGACGGTCACGACTGCGTGAAGTACAGGGCCGCGTCGGCGCTAGCTCGAAATGCGGCAACCGATACCGGGCCGTCTCGATGTGGAATAGCCATGGACACCCCATGGGGTGCATCGCTTCTTGAACCAGCAGATGCGGCGAAGCATCGCAACGCACAATCGGAGTCTGGACATCCGTCGATGTTGCAACGAGAATGGTTGGCACCCTTGTCTTGAGCCGCGGGCACTTTGGCGTACGCAGTCCCTTCGACTGACAACCCGGATCCTCTCGGCGAAGCGGCTGATATCCGGGATGGCAGAACAGCCGTTATCAGCAAAGGTAGCGGCGAGGCCGTGAATAGTGGCGAGGAAGTGCGTCTCTCGCTGTGGCTGTTGTCAGGCAGCACAGGTCGACGCGTTTTGGGATAGGCTGGTCGAGTGAAGTACTAGTTGGGTGGACCCAAGCGATCTGTCGTCTCTTGTACGCGCAATCCTCAAACCAAGCATCGGATCGAGAGTCCCGACAGGTCAGCCGACGATGGTGAGCACCGACCAGAGCAAGGCAATGGTCGCCCCCGCCACAACATACTCTCGACGGCTCGTCCACCAAGGAGTCCTCAGAGGAGAATACAGTCGAGCTAGCCTCACCAATCGTGACAGCAGATCCGACGGGGCGTTTCCTGTTGCGTGCCGTCGATAGCAGCAGTGGGTTGGCTGGCACGGCAAATCCACCGCCGTATCTAGCGGCAATTACGAGAGCTTTTGGGAGCCTTGCTGAATCGCTCAAATGTGCACAGGCGGACTTGCCGTGTATCTATGCCAGTATATACTCCAAGCATGAAAGCAACACGCGCAAAGCTGTTCCAGAACGGCGGAAGCCAGGCTGTGCGACTTCCTGCGGAGTGTCGATTTCCAAAAGGGGAACGCGAGGTAGTTGTGCGACGAGTTGGCCGTCGCGTGATTCTGGAACCGGTGGATGAATGGCCCGACCAGTTCCTGAAATGCCTCGGCACGTTGTCCGGGGAGATCCCTCGTCCCAAGCAGATGCCAATCACAAAGCTCAGAGATCCATTTGGTTGAACGATGACTCTATTCATGCTCGATACCGATACTGTCAGCTTCGCACTTCGTGGCGTTGGCGAGGTTGCTGCCAATGTGGCGAGTCACTCACGGTCTGAGCTGTGCCTAAGCGCAATCACGGTCGCCGAACTCCGCTACGGCGCCGACAACCGACAATCGCGCAAGATCCACCAAGCTATAGACGCGTTCTTGTCAGGTATCGATGTGCTCGCTTTTGATGTCGCGGCCGCGTCAACGTTTGGATCAATCGCCGCGGCACTCGCAAGCGCTGGGGTTCTGATAGGCCACATGGATACGCTGATTGCGAGTCACGCGCTTTCCGTCAAAGCTATCCTGGTAACAAATAACCAGAAGCACCACTCGAAGGTCCCGGGACTCAAACTTGAAAATTGGATGTAGTCGCCACAACGCAGTGGGGCCACCCAACTCAACGTTGGAGCTGACGGCGAACTTTGTACCTTGCGCATCGAATGACGTCAGGCGATGATGGATGACCGTCGAGTTTGCAGCCCGCCGCAGCTCAACGTTCCGCCGTTGGACGGACAAGAGCGTGAACCAAGAAGAACTCGTGGCACTATGGAACCAAGTTCGCGAGCGCCTGAGTGACGCAGCTCGCCTGCTTCCTGCCACATGCAAGTCCCACGACGAAGGGGGTTCATTGAGTGCGTATGTGGACTGGCTTGAGCAAAATGAACTGGAGCTAGCATTCGACGAACTCGAAGCACTCGGCGACGTCAACGACGTTTGCCACGAATACTGGGAACACCTTTCGGCTGCTGCTCACCTTATGGGCCTTAGTGCCCGCGAAGCACGTTGCAGAGCACGCGCTAGCGCCAATCGTCGATAGTTTTGGCTATGAAGAACATGTGCGAACGACAGGGATTGGCTAACGGGTTGACGGGCGAGGCCATCCAGACCCATCGATGCTCGTCGTGTAGGGAACGCGGAGCCGGGCAGCGCAACCGAGCGCACTTGGTTGGAGGACACCAATGAGTCGGTCTGCTACGCAAGACGCAATCGCGCAGGCGTCACGGGTAACGCACAGCCTCTTGAAGACGGTTGGTTTCACGCGTCGCGGAAATCATCTCTTCCGTGACTTGGGTGGTACCATCCAAGCTTTCAACTTTCAAAGCAGCAGGTGGGGTACTCGAGACTCGGGCTCCTTCACCGTCAATCTCGTAATAACTTCAGAATGGCTCTACACGTGCTGGCTCGGGCGCTGCCTCCCCGCGAATCCGGCTAGCGCGCTCTTTCCGATACAAATGCGAATTGGCTCGCTCATGCCCGAACAACGCGATTGGTGGTGGGAAGTGAGTGAGACCACAAATCTGGAGAAACTGGCAACTGAAGTCTCGAACGTCCTTGTCAATCTCGGACTGCCGTTTCTTGAACGCTTTGGTACTCCTGAAGCAATGCTTCAGACGGTCCGCGAAACCCGAGGGCTTCCCGGTCTTACGCCACCAATGGTGACGCTCGCGCACGCAATCCTAGCCGCACAGCTAGGCTGCGCCAACGAAGCGAGGGAACAACTTGCCAAGGCAGATCTGGATGCTGGTAACTCGCCATTTGCGGCGACGGTACGTAGTATCAGGGAGCGTCTGCAAATCCGAGAGCCAACCCTTTGAACGAATGCCGTCCAACTCAGTTTGCATTGCACTGTCGGCCTAGAGTTCTACTGGAATCGTGCTCAGCGCCAGCCGTGGCTTCGCGTCAATTATACGGCTGGCGCTGGTTGTGGCATCGTAACGCGCGCTCGGCGGTCTGACAGGGCTGCGGGTGAAACAGAACCCCGTCATCCGCACACCGTCCCATTGCCGGATCGAACCGCCAACCCAGCGGAAGCCGAACCGGACCCTGACCCGCGGATGTTCTGACTACCCTCAGGGGCTACAGCTATTCCGTTCTTGGTCAAGATTCTGGTGTTCATCCGCGCCTGCGCTAGGAGCACCGGGCGCAGCTATTCTTGCCGTGCTAGGCTGGGATCTGTGGAAATCACTGCTCAGGTCTTTGCGAGCTTCGACGAGGCAGATCGTGCCGACGATGCCTACTACGCGAGCCTGAGTCCTCCCGATCGGATTGAGATCCTGCTTGATCTGATAGAGCACTACCGGAGGTCTCTTGGCGAACCTGCAGAGCGACTTGAACGAGTTTGTCACGTTGCTGAACTCACGGAAGGTTGAGTATCTCATTGTCGGCGGGTACGCTGTCGCGTTCCATGGCCACCCGCGATTCACTGGTGACATTGACTTCCTGGTGCGAGCAACTCCCGACAATGCTCAGCGTCTCTTGGATGTGTTGCATGAATTCGGATTCGGAAGTCTGAATCTTTGTCTGGAAGATCTGACGACTGAGGGGCGCGTCGTCCAACTTGGACGACCGCCAAACCGCATCGACCTTCTTACACGTATATCGGGAGTGACATTCGAAGAGGCTTGGGCGGGTCGGGTCGGTGGAAGTCTTGGAGCGCATCGAGTTGATTTCCTCGGTTGGGACGCTCTCATACAGAACAAGACCGCCACGGGGCGCGACAAGGATCACGCAGACGTGACGAAACTCCTGTCGATCGCAGCATCTCGCAAGGGTGGCTAACAACTCGCAGGAAATCAGAGCGATGGCTCGCTTCCAGCCGGAGGCTGACGGCGACAGCTCTAGTGGCCTTTGCGTAGACCAATTTACCCCTGCCCACTGGCCGCGATCTCCGGTTGATCGACGTCAACGATTCTTGCCGGTTGTCCTTCGGTGGATGACCCAGGCGGCGCCATCGCCCGGGTATGATCTGCAATGCTTGTGGGAGATAGGGGGGATCTGCCGAATTCTTCGGGAAACTCGCGCATCCGCCTCGAGAAAACCTCTTGCAGAACAAATCGCCGGAACGGTCGGGATATTCGCAAAGCAGCCGCGTATAACTGGGCTTCGGTGCGCGCAGCTTCAGTGAAGGACGCACCACGACGAACGTAGTCGTGGTCTCTACCCAATGCCGCTCTCAATGACAACAGGGGAACAACTTCAGTCCGAGCGCAGTGAAATGGTGACTCTGGGCGAGCACGCGGCGTTCGCGCTTGAGTCGAGTGTCTTGCGAATCGCCATGGTGCGTTCGGGGCGCGTACTAAAAGAGCGGATCCTCTCGCAGAGCACGCCGGTCACGCTGGGATCGTTCGAAGGCTGTGTTTTTCCTGTGCCAGCCGACGCGGCACCTGAGGGCTTCCGATTGTTCGAACTGGTTGACGGTCAGTATCGCCTAAACTACTTCGACTCAATGACAGGGCGGATCATGTTTGTCGCGGGCAATTTCGACTTGTCTCAACTCCCACGGCAATCGAGGCGGGTTGGCGGGGGGCAGTATCAGCTGCAGCTCACGGAGAACGCGCGCGGAAAACTAGTTCTTGGTGATACGACGTTCCTGTTTCAGCTCGAATCACCGCACTCGTTGCCGAAGAACCAGCAGTTGCCAGGCGCTGTGCTGCGCGGTGTACTGGGCATCGATCGAATGACTTCGACGATCGCAGCGTTGTCGTTTCTTGTGCATTTTCTGCTGATTGGCGCACTCTTTTCGGACTGGCAGGATCGTGTCGTCGACGACGAAGCGACGCTTGCCAATATTGTTGAACTGATCAAGAGCCTGCCTCCAGCTCCGCCAGTCGAGCAGAGTAGTGACGACATGAAACGGCTCCGTGCCGAGCTTAGGGAGCAGGAATATGCGGTCCGTCCCCAGCTCCCGCTGGACTGGTCTCAGGGGCCCAAGAACTTCCACCCCCGCCCCTATCCACCGGAAGCTCCGCGACCCGAACGGAGCGTTGGTCCGAGGGGCATTGCCAACGTTCAACCCCCCACAGTTACGGGCGGAGCGGTGGCCCACGCAGACCGCGTCGTCGCTGGAATGAAGGCAGGGTTTCGTAATTGCTTCAATCGGGCACTGGCGATCGATCCCGACGTGTCTGGCTCGATTCGACTTACGCTCAAGATCGGGCCGGAAGGCGACGTTGAGCAGGTGAGCGCCAATCCCACTGGCAACCTCGGTTCAGCTGTCGACTGCGCAAAAAGGCGTGCACATAGCGCACAATTCGATCCACCTGAGGGTGGAAGGGCGGCGATCGTCTTTGCCGTCACCTTCGTGAAACGGTGACGAGTCCGTCGGTCACCTCACGGTGAAATCGCGCCGGAATCCATCGGGACGAGCTCCCAATAGTCCACCACGACGCCCAACGCGTCTGCTTCGATGCGTATTGTCTGTTCACCAGCACTCAGCGCCACGCCATCCAACGTCTTTGCAAAGCATTGATACTCGAGAGCGTCCTGCTCAAACCAGTAGTTTCTTGCGCCCAAGTTGACCGCAATCTGTTGTTGGCCCGTCTTGCGCGCGACAAATCCAAGCTTGATGCGGTGGCTCCCCGCGCCTTCGGCATAAATGGACAGGCTTGCGGAAACCCGACCATGGACCGGTTCGAGCGATAGCCCGCGTCGCCCTGAGGTGCAGTCGTTGGGCGGAAATACGGGGCGCACCCATCCGCTCTCGACGGCCAGTGCCGGCCATTGTGATTCGGCTTCGAACCGTGTCAGAAGAGACAGTTCGTTAGGCGAGATGGAAATCACCTCGGGTCGCGCGTTACGCGCCGTCGGATCGAAGCGATAGCGATATGTCGTGGGGCGGCCCAATGTCTGCCAAGCGATGCGATCGTGGGCATCCCCATGCTGGCGCAACACGACGATGCCAGCTTTGGCGTCTCGGTGCTTCGGGTCATGCCCGAGAAAAAAGCCATGATCCGTATCGATGAAGACCAACCCGCGGTGGACATGGGCCGCCTCGAGCACGGCGGGTTCGAACATGGGTCGGCCGCCGTCGCGGTCGCGCAGTTTTGCGTGCTCGAAGGCGCCGTGCAGCGCGAAACCAGCGAGCGATAGGGAAACAAACCAGCGCGTCCAGGGCGTCGTAACGAGCCATCCCGCCACCAGGACGTGTTCGAGCGGAATGATGTCGACAAAGAGACGTGCCCCGCCGCCAGGGTAGCTCGCGTCGAAGTAGAAGGGCAGGTAACCGACGATGACGGCGCCTATGGCGATGATGCTCAGGCGTCGTCGAGCGTCGCTCGCAAAAGCCTTGATTGCGACGAGCAAACCAACCACCAATGGCTCGAAGTTGTGCACGTCGAGGCAATGCCAACGCAACCGCAGCAACGTAACGTAGGCTGCCTGCAGCACACCGTAGCCGTGCGGTAGGCGCTTGGCTATGTAGTCGCCATGTTCGAAGAGGCAACCAATCCCGTTGCCGAAACCATAGCGAAAACAGCCCGGCGGGCCATCGGCGACCGCATAGTAGGCATATTGCGTCGCCTGCCATGGTGAGCCCGTGGAGGCCCACTGATAGGCGAACCATAAACCAACACCTGGCAGCAGCCCAAGTGCACAGGCCAGCAGCCAGCTGCCTTTTCGAGCATGAAGGAGTCGATGCAACAGGCAAGCGGCCAGGACTGCAGCGCCAGTGACAGGTCGGGTTGCCATCAACCATCCGAGCGACAAACCTGTGATGGTGCCTGCGGACAGTCCAACGGAAAACGTGCCGTAGATCGCCGTCGTCACCAACAAGGCAGCCAGGCCGTGCGACATCGTGTCGGCTGTGTGATAGCGAAGGGCGATGGTCGTGGCGCTCAGCAGCCCCGCCAGGAGCGCTGCATCCTTGCGTTCGAACAGGCGTCGCGTAAGTTCTGCCGTCGTCCAGACCAGAAGTATGGCAAGCAGCGCGCCGACGAGCCACGGCGCGCCGATTCGAAAACCGAGCGACAAGATTGCCGGGTAACCTGGGGGGAACAGAATCGAGCTCTGGCCGGAGTCCGGTTGAAAATAGCTGAAGCGCCCGCGTGTCGCTGTACTTGGCTCGAACGCGGGTGATGTCATAGAACCAGAGGCAAACAGTCTGGCCTCTTGAAAGTAGGCGGTGGCATCAATGATGCGGGGTCCGCCACGCAGGTAAGAGTAGCCATAGGCGACGGAGCCTAGGGCTGCGCTGAGACAGAGAACCAGAAGATAGGAGCGGTAATGTCGTTCGGTGGTAGCCACAAATCGGGCACGAGTCAGCTGTTGCCGAAACGCCACCACGAGGAGCAGGGCCACGGCCAATGCGAACCAGGCAAACGCGTTCGTGGGCAGACCAAACTCACCCACGATTACCTGGATTGGCTTTCCGGTGGGCTCTCGACCGGGCGCTCGAGGACCCACAGGAAGTATAGTGTCGGTCCGCCCTCGACCGTGCGTAGCGACAACGGCAGCTCGCGCTGGATGATCTCTGGTGGCAGCTCGAAGGACGATTCTGTCCATTCGTCGCTGGGTGCTAGCAACAACTCGCCCAAGTCTTGCTTTCCAGAGGAGATGCGGACCTTCGCTGGTCCGACCGGTGCGACTCTGAAGAGCAGCCGCGTTGGGCGTCCTGGCGTCAGCGTTCGCAGTCGAAAGCTCTCGACCAACCCCGGACTCGAGATGCGACCTGCGTCCCAGAGGTCGCGTTCCGAATTCTCTGGATGCGCGAGCTTCTTCATGTCGACGAAGCCCGCGGCGCGTTCACTCAAAGCAAAGTCGTGATTCTTCTCGCTAATTAGATCGGCAAAGTCAAGGTAGTCTACGACGTGCTCGCCAGGACGAATCGACAGTGGTCGCTCGGCGTCGTCGAGCGAGCTGAAATCGGCGCGGTAAACGACTTTGGTGTGTCCGCCGCAGATCACGTTGCCGCGCACGGGTACCCTCGCTGCGATTTCCGACGCGAACCAGAGCGGAAAGCTATTCCACCAGCTTGGGTAGATGGCGAAAGCATCCGGTCGAAGATGCTTTGGCAGATGCTGGATCAACTCGACTGAAGCCCCGACGCCCCATTGTGAGGCGCGAGCGAACGGCAACAGGAACGTGCCTCCAAGCCCGATGATGTCAAGGCCTGGCAGATCCGATACATAAGTGATGGCTCCCGCGTCCCCGACAAGCACACGGTTCGGCTGTGGTTTTAGGCCGGTGCGCAGCAAATGGCCCGTCTGAATGTGCTGATCGAAGATATTGCGCGAGGCTCGCCCGAAGAACCAACGCTGATCGCGAAATGTGGAACGTGAGCCCCACAGGAAGACCAAGGTGGCAACCGTGCCAAGGCAGGCAGGTAGCAACCGCCAGACCATGCGGAGGCGCGCTTGCCACAAGAGGCTGATAAGCCACCCGAGGCCGAGACAGGCCGCGGCAAGCAACCAAGCTACGGCTGGCATGCTGTAACGTTCGTTCTGCCAGCGGACTTGTCCGTTCAGGGATACGCTGAGGAGCCAGCCAACGAGCGAGAGCCATAGCACCAAGGCGTAGCGTCGCGTTTTCGGGGAAATCAACGCCGCAAGCGCCAACCCCCAGACAAGCCAGCCCGTGTAGTTGTTGCTGGCGAAGTGATACTGAGTGACCCGAAGGATCTGATACTTGAGGTGGAACCAATAGGCTTCCAGGACCTGCATCCGTGTCAGAAGCGGGTTGTTCATCTCAAGCTTGACGATGGCCCCGGCTGCCGCGGCGTCGCCAGTCAATAACCGGTTGACCAGTGCTTGAACGAGGATGACGCCTGCTCCGGGGCAGGCTGCAGCACCGAGCGTTACGAGGGCAAGCCGTCGACCGCGGTGTCGATAGACCCGAATTGCGCCGTCAATGGCGAAGACAGCAATCGTTGTGGCAGCCTCTGGCCGCGTGGCTGCGATGAGCAAACTGGCGGTTCCGAGGGCGGTTAGCGCAGGCACGAGTGTTGCGTTGTCGACCTCGAGCGCCTGAACGAGGGCATCCCAGGCAAGCAGAGCTGTTACCCAGACCGCGAGGAAGAAGGCGACCTCCATCCCACTGAATAGCGACCAATCGAGCGCACCAACTGACAAGAGGCCGAACGGAAGCACGTAACTCGTTGCTCGTGGTAGTCTGGAGAACGCAACGCGCAGGCCCCAGAGCAGCGCAAATACACTGGTTGTGGCCGTGATCGCGGCAAAATGCATCAAGTTTAGCCCGCGAAAACCGGCGAGCATGCCGAGTGCGAGCACGAACGGGTAGAGCAGGCTGGTTCCGCCGCTGCTGTACCCGTTACCGTCAATCCACTCGAAGGGCATTCCCCGCGCGGCCGCTCGCGCAAAGTCGAAGTGAATGAATACGTCATCGAGTGGTGCCGACCAGAGCTTCGGCAGCATCTCACGATGGGCCGGGTCGAAGGCGTCTCCGACTGCCCAGGCGACGGAATTGTTCAGCTGCCAGAACGAAGAGCTGTAGAACCTCTGCGCGGCGCAAATGGTAACGCCTGCCACAACGAGCAGATAGAGCCATGGCTCGACCGAAGCGATGCGTTGGGAGAGCCGTGTGAGCTTTGAAAGCAGTGGAGACGTCATCAATGGGCACCAGGCCAGAAGCGGCAGAGTTCAGTAATGCGGTGGCTTCTCGTGTGGCAATCTTTCGTTGGGGTTGTCCAGGGCTTCGGCCATGAGGGACTCCATACGTTCGAGGCGACTGGACATCTTGTCGATGAGCCGTTGTTGCTCGTAGAACGCTCGGCTAAGCTCCTCGACGAGACGCTCCAGGTAGCTGTAGCGCACTTCGACTTCGGTGAGGCGGTTGTCGTCCACGGCAGGCAGCCTAGTGCCGCTCGCTAGAATTTGCACGAATGGTCGTGTTAATGCCGGGCGGCACTAGCTGAAGGTGCCCTGGCGGACATGCACGGCGACCCAAGCGCGAGACCGTGGATGGTCGAAGTCGGCCACGGCCGCTGCAACTGGTGCCAAATCTACGTCGACTTGGCCCAATTCCCTTGTCTGGCTTGTTGTTCGGCTGTCCGCTTCTGGCACATGAAGGTAGAGTGGGCTCGCCCATGGCCGAGTCGAGCCCCCGCCAGCGTCTCCTGACATTTCTGCTGCTGCCAGCATTCGTCGTTGCCGTGCTCGTGCTTGACGGGATCACGTTCAGAAATAGCTTTCAACTCGAGAAGCTGCGGGAGCAGTCGGTACTCGAGGCGACCCTCCTGTTGGCCAATGAGAAAGCAGACCGCCTCGAGAAGAACATCATCGATCAAGACAACGTAGTCGCTACGACGTTGCAGCCTGACGACCACTCCACGTTCGCTGCTGATTGGCTCAGCATTGCTCGGGTTCAGACCCCGACGATTCGGGCGGTCTTCCTGATCGATCTTGGCACCATCGATCGAGAGGTCGTAGGTTTTGCGTCGCGCTTCCCGGGGGCGGAGGATGAACGCTTCCGCCGGTTGCTCGTGCATCTGCTGCTTACCGAAATGAAGCTTGACGCGCAGCCCCAGGGTGAGCTGCGCCACTTACATCGCATGCTCGATGGCGACACCTTTCTCGTGAGCTATTGGCGGCGCGAACTGCGAGGGCAGGCCTATCTCGTTGTGGCTTGGCATGACGTTGCGGCCATCATTGAGCATGTGTTTCCCGATCTGTATCCAGAGACGGACCAAACTAGTCGCATCAACGTGGTCGATGCCGACGGCCATATCATCTACGGCAAGCCTATGGGTCGTGAGGGGCTAACGCTTGGGCGCCAGTTCGAGACGACTCTCTACAAGTGGCGGCTCAACGTGATGATGACATCAGCCCAGGATCTCGCCGCAGCCGTCGCGCGTCGTCGCGTGCTCGAAATGGTGCTCGTTGGTCTGTCGGGACTGGTCGTGATCGCTGGTTCGGTCGTCATTCTCGTGGCCGGGGCGCGTGAACGCAAACTCTCCAACCTCAAGAGCGACTTCGTCGCCAACGTCTCGCATGAATTGAAGACGCCGCTCTCGCTCGTGCGCATGTTTGGTGAGCTCTTGCAGAGCGGTCGCGTCGAGAATACTGCAAAGCGCGACGAGTATCTGCGCATCATCGTTAGCGAAAGCGAACGCTTAGCGGCGCTGATCGAGAATGTGTTGGACTTTGCCAAGGTAGAACGCGGCAAGGCCGCGTACGAGTTCGTCGAGGGGCGCGTGACGGAGGTCGTTGCTCGTGCCGTCGAGGCCTGTCGCGTTCGAGCCGAACGCGACGGGGTCGTCTTGGAACAGGACCTTCCTGCTGACGTTCCCGTGGTGGCACTCGACGAACGCGCGCTAGAGATCGCCGTCATCAACCTTGTCGACAACGCGCTCAAGTATGCCCCCGACGGCAAGGTCGTGCGCGTGCAAGTCCGGCGCCAGGATTCGGTCGTGGCGATTCGCGTGTCCGACGAAGGCCCCGGGATCGCCGACGACGAGAAGAGACGGATCTTTGACCGTTTCGTCCGGGGCAAGAACACAAACAACCAGCGAGTTCGAGGTAGTGGGATCGGGCTGGCGCTCGTCAAGCACATTGCCGAGGCCCATGGGGGTAAGGCTTGGGTCGAGGACGGTGAACGCTCAGGTTCCACGTTCGTAGTTACATTGAGCGTTCGGCGCCCCTTCTTTTCGAGTCACGATGGGCTTGGGTTGGAGCGCGCCTAGGGACACGACGACCCTGGTTCGAGTTCGGCAATCCAGAGGCGATTGTCCAGCAGCGACGAACGGCCGCCTTCGGCACACCGAACCACAAGACCAAGCGATTCGAGGTCGGTCCTCAATTCCCCGGACGGACGGAAGGTTAGGACATGACTGCGGTTGACGCCAAGCGTCCTACCGCACCGTTCGAGCAGGTGAGAAAACCTCGCCTGCCAACCCTGTCCGCGGTCCGAGGTGCGCAGCAGCATCCTGCCGCCGGGGCGCAGTGAGGCGATCAAGGTCTGTAGCAAGGTGCGTTGTTCGTTGGTCGACAAGTACTGAAGTACGTCGAACAGCAGAATCGTGTCTGTTGGACGTGTTGGAGGCGAGCGCAGATCGGCCGTTTCGAAGTCTGCACAGCCAGCCGCCGCCGCACGTGCCGTAGCCGTCTTTGCGGGATCCCAATCGAAGCCGAAGAGCGAATCTGCCCGGCCCAGATCGTACAGCAAAAGCCCAAATTGGCCGCGACCGCAGCCCACGTCGGTGACGTCCCCCAGGGGGCCTTCGCCGCGCAAGAGTTCCGCGGTCAGCGGATCGGTGCGGAGCTTGAGTTTGACGTAATGGCGATCGGTTGCGCGAACGTTGGCATATCGTGAAGTGGTCCGCGTCAGCGTCGCCGCTGCTTGGGGGTGCCTTGGCATGTGGTGCGCGTCAGCTCGTAGGCGAAGAAGAGCCGCCTGGCGGCCCCGAATTGCGCAGCGGCGATTGAATGAGGCGCAGGTACATGGCGGCTGCCTTGTGGTTGGGTTCAAGCTCAAGAATGGAGTTGAACTCGTGACGCGCGGCCTCATGCTCGCCAGCGCCGAGGAGCAGCATGCCGAGCGAGAGCCTGGCGTGTACGTACTTCGGGTTAACGTTTCGCGCAGTTTCGAATTGAGTGCGCGCACGCCCGAGATCTCCGACGTCGCGATAGAGCAGGCCGAGGCGTACGTGCAAATCGGCAAAGTCGGGACTGAGGCTGACCGCCTTCTCGAGCTCGGTCACCGCATCACTCCGCATTCCGGCATCGAGGTACGCTTGAGCCACCTGGGCGTGCATGTTCGAAATCTTGCCCTTGGCCAAGGGATCGACCTGCTGAGGTTGAGTGCGCGCGCGGACCAAAGAGTACAAGCGTCTCGCATCGTCGTACTTGCCTAGCTCGTTGTACGTGACCATCAGGTTGAGCTGGGCCTCGGTGTAGTGCGGATTGATTTGGACTGCACGTTCGAAGCAGCTTTCGGCTTTGGCGAAGTCACCGCTGTTATGGGCAATGATGCCCAACATGTGGTGCACGTCCGCGAAGCGGTCAGCTTTCGCTACGACCTGACGCAGTAGGTACTCTGCCTTGTCGTATTCGCCGTGCTCGAAGTGCTCGCGCCCCAAGAGCAATAGTTGCCGGTCGTGGTCGTCCATTGGGCCTCGATGGATTGTGCGCGAAATCCGCGGCAACGGCCATCCTTGCCTGCAATCGGCCTGGGCCTTGCCTGCGCACCTGTTCCGTAATCGCCTTGCGGCGGATCCGCCCCCCTGCTAGGTGCGACCGGTGTCTTCGGAAGGATCAGAGGTGCCACACCATGTCGGGCGCATCGTTGATCCCGACGTGCGAGACGATGGCGGGCTCGAGCCGAGCGTCGAGCTCGGAGTTTTACCAGATTCGGTCGAGTTGGGATCCGAGTCGAAGCCGCCTCTTGCCCTTTTGGCACCGGACGCCGACTCTGCTGCCGGTGAGGAGTCGCGGTCCTCAACCGAGCCGATCGAGAGCCATACAGCCGACCATGTGAGCCGAACCGCGGTTGCGTCTGTGGCTGCCGATCCGGCCGCCACCACAGGGACGAAATCGACGCCGCCGCCCAAGGTTGGCATGCCGCTGCAGTTTCGTTCTAGGGCTGAGTCAATCGAACCCACCTTCCCCAGTTCAGTGCCCGTTTCGGAGCGCGCTCGGGTCGCTGATTTCGAGGGGCTCGTCGATGACGATCCCGAGCAGCGACGCTCGCGGGACATCGAGCTCGAGCTGGTGGGGGAAGGGTTGCTTTCTCGGCCGAGAGGGCATTCTCTGCCGCCACCGCCGAAATCTCCCATGTCGCCCCAGATGGTCGCGGTCTTTGGCGCCTTCTTGGGTGTTTTGACCGTGGCCACGATCATTGCGATCGCGATGCGTCTCGATCACGCAAAATTGCCGGAGGTTGTCAGTCCATCGGCAAAGCCGTCGGCGCAAGCGTCGGTGGCGGCGGTGCCCGAGAAGCCACCCGAACCCAAGCGGCGCCAGCGCGAGAAGGTTCCAGGACCCTATCGCGTCAAGGATTCGGCGAACGATCCAGCCCTCCGAGTGGTTGAGGGGCAAATCGGTTTCGAGCCATTTCTCAAGGCAGTCGAAAAGGCCGGTGTGCCGCTGAAAGAGGCCTATCGCTTGCTCGTTGCCTTCGAGAAAGTAAGGCCATTGAACCAAACCTCTAGGCACGACAAGTTCGTTGCCGCCATCGATCGTGCGTCGAGGCGTCTGAAGGCTTTCGAGTACATCACTGGTCCCGAGGAGGTGTTTCAAGCCAAAGAGGGCCAGGAAGGCCTGCTCGTTGCCGAGAAGCTCGATCTCAAGGTAAAGCGTGAGCGCGTCATCGGAGCGTTTGCTGTCACTTCCAGCGGGCTCGAACGCGCCGTCACCGACGCCTCCTTCGAGCCACAGCTACTGCGCGCGATGCGAGAGGCATTGATCGGGCATCTCTCGCTCGAGGAAATCGAACGCGGCAGTCGGGTGCGCGTCATCGCGCAAGAAGTCACGGCGCTTGGCGAGTTTGCCCGTTACGGTGGGCTCGAAGCGCTCGAAATCCAGTTCGCCTCCGACCGCAAGCCCCTGCGCGTCTACTTCTTCAAAGGCCCCAAATCGCGTGGTTACTTCGACGAGACGGCCCGTGCCCCCTACGAAGGTGGGTGGCGCAGTCCGATCCCGAACGCACCGGTCACGAGCAAGTTCAACATGCATCGCATGCACCCCATCTTGCACAAGGTCATGCCGCATACTGGCGTAGACTTCGGTGCAGCGATGGGGGTGCCCATTGGGTCAGTATCGTTTGGGACTATCACTTTTCTCGGTTGGGGTGGTCCGACCGGCAATTTCATTCGCATCGACCACGACGGAGGCATCCAATCGGGCTACGCCCACATGTCGCGGTTTGCCGACGGCTTGAAGGTGGGCGACAAGGTGAAACGCCTGCAGACCATTGGCTATGTGGGTTCCACGGGGCGTTCGACCGGTCCCCACTTGCACTTCACGATCAAGCGCAACGGGGAGTTCATCGATCCATTGTCGCTGCATCTCGATGCCTTGCGCGTCCTGCCGAGCGATGAGCGCGAAGTCTTCCTGCAGCAGAAGGCCCAATACGACGCGCAGCTCGATGCCATCGAACTGCCGGCGCTGCCGCGAGACGCAGCGGCAACGGTGCCTTCGGCAGGGACTTCCTCCGAAGGATTCGAGGAAGAGGGCATGGATACAGAGGGTGCGGCGCCCGTGGCTTCCGCCGGCCCCGCCGCCGCGGCACCTAGCGCCGTGCCCGCCGCAGAGCCACCAGCTGGCAAGAACGGTTCGTCCCTATACTTAACGGACGAAGAGCTGCTGAGAATGCAGAAATCCAGCGAGTCGGGCGAAGTAGAGGAATAGAAAAGACGCGAGAAAGTTCGGCAACGCGGCTATTCGAGGCGCACGTCCGACTCGTCTTGCATCGTGCCCTGGTCCATCGAAAGGGCGGCACAGAGATGTTCGAAAGCGCGCGGCACCGTGGACGCGACGGTAACCGCCTCTCCCGTCAAAGCTTGCACTGAGGTCACTGGGTGCTCGGAGATCCCGCAAGGCACGATGAGCCCGAACTTGCGTAGATCCGTCGACAAGTTCAACGCATAGCCATGCATCGTGACCCAGCGTGAGATGCGCACACCGATGGCGCCGATCTTGGCGATGCGTTTTGCCTCGGCCTGTCCGGGCCAATGAGCTCGAGAGCCCTCGTCGACCCACAACCCGACCATGCCGTCGACCATGCCTGCATCGAGATCGAAATCATTGACGATGCGACGCATCGATTCAGCCAGGGCATTGACGTAGCGGCGCACATCGCAGCGATCGGGGCGCAGATCGACAATTGGGTAGCAAACGAGTTGCCCAGGAGCATGCAACGTGACGTCGCCGCCTCGCTCGACTTCGGCGAGATCCACGCCAAGTTGCGCCAGGAGCTCGCGTGACGCCAAGAGATGCTGCGGTTTGCTGCCGCGACCCATGGTGATGACCGCGTCGTGCTCGACGAACAGCACGGTGTCTTCGATGATACCTGCTTGGCGTTCTTGGAACAGTGTGCGTTGCAGGGCCAACACGGGCTCATAGCGCTGACGACCAAGCCAACGGGCACGGAGGTTGCGAGGGACAGTCATGGCAGGGTGCCGTATAGCACTTCGCAGCCCTCGATCCGCCGCTTGTTCCCGGGCTTTTTGGCCGGGGCGGCGTGGCTATGGTGAGTGGGCGCCGGCGCGGCTGCGCTCGAACCGACTACCCGGGACCCAAGCCGAAAGCTCAATCTGTTTGACCCTGCTCTTGTGCTTGATTCCGGCAATGTCGACCATGGCCTGACCGACGGCAGCGCTCGAGAGCATCGCCGCGTGCAACACCCCAAGTGCACCACTGGCCAGTGACTGAACGCGCTTGAGGTGAAGGGCCTCACCGAAGGCATCATTGACGAAGCTGGCGGTATTGGTCGCGCGGCTCATGCGTCTGCATGCGAGGCATACTCACGTAGGCCTGACCACGAAGTGCGATCTTGCGACCGGCTTTGCGAAGCGCTTTCTTGGATTCCTGTTTGTCAGTCGTCATTGGGCCAAGTCGGGTCATGCCGCTCTCAACGGCTCACTCCCACCGCAGGTTCCGGATTCGAAATCCACCGCCGCGGGATCCCTCAGATGTACGGGTGATCAGATCGCAAAAGCTTCTAAGCATGCTTAGAAGCTTTTGCGATCTGATCACCCCTGCCCAAACGCGTCGCCCCGCAAAAACTGCATACCCGAGCAACGCACGAAAACAGGGAACGGTGCGTGATTGGGTCGCAAAAATAAGGGGATCCATCAGGGCACCGACCGCCATCTCATTGTCGTCGCAACCCATTCGTTAGACCACTGTCACTGTGAAAATTTAACCAAAAGGAACCCTTCACCATGACCCCCCATGGGAATTCCCATGGTGAGGCAACCAGCGTTAGAGATCTATTAAGTGTGAACAGCTGTTGACTGCACTGGCTACGGTGCACGACCAGGACGCGCTGCTTTGCGGAATCGGCAAGCGGATCCAGTCCCATCGCCCCAATCCCAGTGGCTCGCTGGCGCCAAAAATGAGCGCATTGCGAGGTGTCTAGGAGGCTGAAGCCTGTTTCTGTGCTCTACGGTCCGCACCCTGAATCAGATCGTGCCAACCAAGAGCAATATTGCACAACTCCTCGCCGTGACCGCGCCGCATTATCCAACAGAGTTCTGCAGAACAGCGGAACGGTGCGCTGGAATATGAGCACGCGTCGGCAGCGCCCAAACTGAACCGGGGTGAACAATTCTCGTTGCCAATCGATCGCGATGACGGTAACCTGTGAAGCGTATCGGGCGTGAGGGCGGTGCCGGTCACAGGCTTTCACGCAATCGCTGGCTTGCCGGCGAAGCGGTCTTTTGTCACCTAAGCTGGACAGCACGAACAACTGCCATCGGCGGCATGTTGTGTAGACGGTCGTCCATCTGAAGATGCCAGTTTCTTCATGAGACGCGTGATGCGACGCACATAGGGTGGAAGGGAATAGCCATGGCAGCTCCGAATCCGTATTTCATCTACATCGAGCTCTATTGGTCGGATGGTACACGCCCGAACCAGAACCAAATTGCTCGTGTTAAGGCGTTCGATGTCTACGGCGGCGTGACTACGGAGGAGGGCCAGAGCGGGTACAACCCCAACAATGGGGGTTGGTATCCGGTGTACATGCAGAATATTGCGGCCTTTTACCCACCACGGGAGAGGCCGAGTCTGCGATTCGAGGTATGGAACACGGCGGAGCACCTCGAATACAGTACTCAGGTATTTAACGATATCCCTTGTGGGGCGACCGTTCGGATAAGGATTGGCGTCGGCGCCGAAGTCGTTGGGGGTAGTAGTAGTAGCTGGGTGGTCTATGGTGTGGTGCGTCACCTCGACAACAGCCTCGTTACTACGGGCAGAATTCGCGCGTTCGACATTACCAACGGGTCGGTGAAGGACCTTGCAAGCACTTGGCTCACGGCTCAAGGTTCCTACTCCATCGGCTATACCACGGCGGACTTCTCGAGCAACGGTGGCACACATAGCCAACCGAACCTGCGAGTGCGCGCGTACAACGCCTTGGACGAATTCCTCGGCGAGTCCGCGCTCTATCCGGCCGCGGCAATCAACCAGGAGATCAATTTCACGATCCCGAATGAACCGACGGTGACACCGACGAAGCGTCGCGTTTTCGGTGCAGTCCGCAATCCAATTGCGCTACCAGTTTCTGGGATCGTCGTCGAAGCCTATCACGTTGCCTGGACGGTCCAGGGGATCAAGGAATTCCAGGTCGGGCCAATCACCCCCCCAACGAACAGCAATGGGGCGGGTGACTACGAAATTCTCTACGATCCGCCGGTCTTCGGGACGCCTACGAGTCCTTGTTGCAGCGCCGGTGACCAGATCAATCTGATCGTATACGCCAAGGCACCAGGCACCGGCGGTACGCTCGAGACGCTGTTCAGGTCCGACATCGTCTACGATGCGCCAGCCGAGCAGCGGGTAGACCTGGTCGTCAACAGAACCGCCGTGAGTACCAGCTCTGAGTACCAACGGATTCACGATGCCATTTCACCCTGTCTAGGCGCGACCGAAAGCGGCAAATGGGACACGCTCAACCAGCTGAACTCTCGACCGGAGTACTTGAGCTTCGTAGCCAAGTCTTCTGGTCAGTCAGAGAACGTGATTCTTGCCTATGTGCGAGCTTGGCTCATCGCGGGGGAGATCAACACCAAAGTCCCGGCTTCGGCCTTGAGCCGACCGATGGCACCCCAAGTCATCTACGGCTTGTTGCGAATCATAGATGCCGAATCGCTTGCCGCGCTGCTCAACGTGCAGCCCGACCAATTCTTCGATACCATCGTGCGTGCCGTGTTGGGCGGAATCGTTGCTTCCTCGCTGGAAGCCGACCTCTACCCGAGTCCCACGTATGGCAACAAGTCACTGCTGGACGATTGGCGCGTTGTGCTCGCGAAGCTGATGAGCCAATCAGCCTCGTGGCAGGGCCCGCTATTGAACTTGGTGTTTCCCGACGTGCTGTCGGAGGTCGGCACGGCATTTGGGACGGACACGACGGCGCACGACGTGCCCATGCCAACTGCCATTGCGGCTGGAGATCTGCTCATCGTGCTATTTGCCAACGATGGTTTGGCGACGGTGTCGTTGCCAAGCGGTTGGACGCTACTGCGCGCGGCCACTAGCGGCAGTTCGACTTCCGCTGTGCGCTTCGGCATCTACGCCAAGATTGCGCAGGGTAACGAGAGCGACACGAAAGTCAACTTTCAGACGTCCGCCGCAGAACAGGCCGCCGCAAACGTGTACCACATTGCCAAGTCCAGCTGGGCTGGCTCACTTGCCCAAGCGGTTGGCATTGTCCACGCCGCGCCCGTGACGGGCAGCGGTACGAACATCAATCCGCCGAGTACACCGACCGGATGGACCTCCACACCGACTCTTTGGTTTGCCTGTGCGGCGCATGACCGCGAATTCAAGCTCACCGAAGCACCGACGGGATACACCGATTCTCCGGTGCTAAGGACCCAGTCCAGCACCAACGCGAACAGTTGCACGGTCCTGTCCGCCCGACGTGAGACCAAGGCAGCCACGGAAGACCCAGCAAGCTTCATCATTGCCACGGGGGATGATTGGGTGGCCGATACGATTGGGATCGGCCCTGGCACCATGAGTCAAGCTCAGAAGCGCGAAGCCGTTGCTTCTGCCCATTTCGATCATCCTGGATCGTTCGCTGAGCTTCTGATTGCGCTCAAGGCGGGCGGATTCTCTGACGATGAACTCGAAAATCTCACCTTCGTATTCGAGATGTACGAACGCGTGGAACGCTATTTCCCCATCGTTGCGGCCGTCTATGCGCGCAAGTACCGCCGCAAGTGGCACAGCGTCCGAGACCTTGCCACTGTCACCATCGACGATGGACCAGACGGCGAAGACTGGCTGCGGTACGCCTATGCCTCGCTGAGCTTCAGCAACGGCAAATTCCCGTCGGACGTGCCTGGTAACAATACCGACGAACAAGCTGCCGTCTACGCGGCGCGGCTGTTTGCCGTTTTCGGTGAGGTCGGGACTACCGAACGGTTTACCGATGAACTTGCCACCCCCCTATCTAGTCATCCAGAATTCGCCGCCGTTGCGGACTTTCTCGATGACCATGCTGACTTCGAACTCGAGCGCACGAACGTTGACAAGTATCTCAAGGACAACGAGCTTACTCCTTACCCCAGCGTAGTGGCCGCCATCAAGCAGGTTCAGCGCGTCTACCGGTTGACTACGGACTTCGACGCGGCGGTGGCGCTCATCGACGCTGGTCTCGATTCAGCAGTGAGGATTGCGCGACTCGACGAAGGTCAGTTCATCGCGGACTACGAGGAAGTGTTGGGCGGCATAACGGCAGCACAGAAGATCTATCGTGTTGCGGCGCACTACGCCTCCGAGGTTCTCTTTACCTTGGTGAAATTCCATCAGAACCTCAATCAGGTTGGCGGGTTGAGCGCCCTACCCGGTGGGCTCAATTTTACCTACCTCGATCCAACCGAGGGACTATTGGGCGCTGGTGACATTACGACGCAGGGTGATGAGGACAGCCGAAAGTACCCCAATTGGATCACGCTATTTGGCGACCTCAACAAGTGCGCTTGCAAGGACTGCCAGACGGTACTCAGTCCGGGAGCATATCTCGTCGACTTGCTCGAGTTCGTCGACGGCGCACCGAAGAAGACGCTCTTCGAGCGGCGACCGGATCTCTCGGACATCGAGATCACCTGCACCAACACCAATACCGTACTGCCCTACATCGATCTCGTGAACGAGGCGCTCGAGGCAGTGGTTCAGCCCCTTGCCTTTTCCCTGCCTGCCTTGATCCCGGATGCAGCCACTGTGTTCGATGGGGCGACGGACGGCAATGCGACGCAGCGGGGTGTCGTGTACGACGTGCTCGCGGCTCAGAGCTTCATGCTAGGGGAAAAATTCGTGGTCAGGCGCGGCGCGGCGGATCGACCGGGATCGACGCCAGTTTATCGCGAATGGGTCATTGAGGACGAAGCTTGGCGATTCTCCATTCGGCAGACCGCAGCTGGACCGGCTTTCACCGTCTACCCGTCGCCCCAGACCAGCCCGACCAACGATTCACTCGAGGTCTTTCCGGAACACTACAACGTAGGAGCCTACACCCAGCTCGAAGATGCCGTATTTCCGTTCAATTTGCCGCTAGAGCTCGGTCGTGAGGAAACGCAACTTTGCCTGAAGCCGAAGAATGTCGCGCGTCACGACATCATCGGCGCGTTCCGCGTCGATGGTCAGGCTGCCCAGCTGCAGGACCCGAGCCTCGGCCTCGCCTATCTGGATCTCACGGCGGCGGAAGCCGCAGCGATCATCGGCCTAAATAGGCCCGCCCGTGAGTATTGGGGCTTCTCCACGGCCACGGCCACCATCCCGCGCCCCGACAAGCCGACCTTGGAGGTGACCGGCAGCTGGGTTGATCTCTTGGCGCTCGTTCCCGTGTTCTTGCATCGCAGTGGTTTGCATTACGCGGAGCTGCTCGAACTGCTCGATACCGAGTTTGTTCATCGGGACGCAGCCAATCCCCATGGCCTGCATGTGGCGGCACCGGCTGAGGAACTCGTCGAGTGCAACTACAACCAGTTCCAGATCGCTCACCTGAACGAAGCGAGTCTTGGTCGGATTGGTTGCTTCATTCGGCTGTGGCGAAAGCTTGGCTGGAGGATGCGCGACCTCGATCGGTACCTGATGGAGCTCGAGGGCGAGAGCATTCCTGCACCCGACACAGCCACTCCGAGCAATGAGGCGAGTCGTCTTCTGCGCTTGTCGCAGGTCACGCGGCTTGTCGATGACCTCAAACTGCAACCCCGTGTAGCAATTGCGTTCTACCGTCCAATCGACACGCGCCGCACGCAGCGCAATCCTCGTAGCCTGTTTGACGACATTTTCATGAATGGCTCGCCGACTCAACCTGAGATCATCGCCTTAGAGCAGGTCGCGCGGGGGCAAGATATCACCCTTTCGACCGGTACTGATCTCAAGGCACACGTGCG
This sequence comes from uncultured Polyangiaceae bacterium, assembly GCA_964454965.1. Classification (GTDB taxonomy): domain Bacteria; phylum Myxococcota_A; class Polyangia; order Polyangiales; family Polyangiaceae; genus FEN-1139. Next base: position 50,931 of record CAYVXY010000022.1, read on the forward strand.
AGGCGCCTTGCGCCTCAAGAGCGAGGAGATCGAGCTGCTTTGGGCAGTGTTCGTCGAGTCGACAACGCCAACCACTCTCAATCTCGAGAAGCTGAGCTGCATCTATCGCATTGCGGCATTGTGCGCAGCCCTGAAGCTTTCCGTCACTGAGTACTACGACCTAGTGGCGCTCACCGGGAAGAACCCGCTGCCCAGCAAGTCCCTCGGTGACACCGAGAGTCCGCGCAGTGCCATCCTTGAGAGCTTCTACGCCCTAGGCGAGTTCCAAATCGCCCGCAAGCCGAAGATGTCGGCAGAAGAGATGACATACTACCTTACGGACGCGCACGAGGAGGACGACCCGTTCGCCGTCTCCACAGCGGACTTCGACACCGCAGTCCTGCGTCTCGCAGCAGCTGGCCAAGCGATAGCGGATGCAAATCCCGAGGCCCCAAGTGCAGACGCTTCCAGCCTCACTCCGCTGCTCGGCAAGGTGATACCGGCAGACAAGGTCAATAGCGCGCTGGATATCATCGCAGTACCCGTGGCCACCGATTCGGTCCAGCTCGCGTTCGTCGAGCGCTATTGCGGCGCGTTCTCGGGCGGCGCCTCGGCCTTCTTGGCAGCGCTCGCAGTGGCTGCGAATCCGACGGTACGTTACCAAATCGTCTGGGCCCGACTACACCGCTACCTCATTGAAACGGCACGGACTACGGCTGCGGTTACAGTAGCTGCCGAGCTAGTCCAGACCGACGAGGAAACGGCCAGCGTGCTGCTATCCGAGGCACTTAGCCGCACTAGCACGACAAGCGCAAGGGCGATCGAAGACTGGAAAGCAATGCTCATCGGTGGGTGGGATACGGGCGAGGCCGTACTCGACAACGCCGGACCCGGCGTGCGTAACGGGGCATTCATCGCATCGAAATCAGGCAATCACCGCTTCGTTGTGGCCATCGATCCCACGGCGACTGCCGCTCAAATCGCTCAGACGGTAGTAGCGCTGACCATCACCGTGGACGGTGAGGTCCTCACTCTAGCTCCTGGGGCAGCGGTGCTTCGTGCTGGACATCAGGAGATTGAGTTTGCACCGGTGTCCCTGCGTGCCAACGCCGCCTATGCCATCACCTTCAGCTACACGAGTACGGCAAGTCCGGCCGCGCCCATCGACCTACAACTGCGTGTCGAGAACGCTGATCCGGTACTGCTGGCAGCCGCCGCAGTCATGCCGTTCAACGCCGCTGCCTATACCAAGCTGTTCAAGGCAGTCCGCCTATCGCGCGGGCTAGCCCTGAGCAAGGCCGAGTTCCGGTACCTGGTTGAACACCCCAGTGTCTTGTCGCTCGATGCGCTTCCAGTCACTTCGGGCACTTCGGTCGCATGGGCCATGCTGGCAAATCTGATTCAGCTCCTAGAGCTGAATCGCAGCGTTGCCCTCAAGAAGGGCACCCTATTCGAGTTTTGGCGTGAAGCCGTGGACAGTGTTGCCACTCCGCCCACGCCGACGCTCAAAGACGTGGCCACTCAGACTGGGTGGAGCGAGGGAGACATCACGGCCATCTTGGGCCTTTGGTCGGGCACCGCCCCTGGTTGGGACGACCCAGCGCTTTGGTACGTTCTGCGGTCAACGCTCGGGCTTGCTCGCCGCCTTGAGATTCGAGTTGAGCAGATTCTTAGCCTGCTCGTTGCTGGAGAACCAACCATCGCCTCGGCGGCCACTTTGCGCAATGTCTTGCGCGCCCGCTACAGCCGTGACGCCTGGAAGGAGATCTTCAAACCGCTGCGCGACCCGTTGCGGCAACGCCAACGCGACGCACTCGTCGGCTACCTGACAACGCGACCCATCGCTGCGGGCCCCGGCGGAACCAATCTCCACTTCTTCGATGCGAACGACCTGTTTGCTCATTTCTTGATCGACGTCGAGATGGAGCCGGACACCCTCATCTCGCGCATCAAGTTAGCCTTGAACGCGGTCCAACTCTTCGTGCACCGAGTGTTTCTCGGGCTCGAGGATGCCGCGTCCCTCGGTGAGCTCAAGCCGAAGAAAGAACAATGGACTTGGATGGAAAAGTACCGGGTTTGGGAGGCGAACCGCAAGGTCTTCCTCTACCCGGAGAACTGGATCGAACCAGAGCTACGCGATGACAAGACGGAGTTCTTCAAGGAACTGGAAGACGAGCTCCTGCAGACCCCGATCACGCACGAGAATGCGATCGCAGCCGTTGCCGGATACCTCGAGAAAATGGGTGAGGTCTCCAATCTGGAGATTGTGGGCTCCTATACCCAGGGTGTCTACGGATCCGACCAGAACTTCGTCCTGCACGTCATTGGTCGTACGCGATCGCGACCTCGCGCGTTCTACTATCGGACGTTCGAGGGCAAGCAAACCTATGACGGCAAGTGGAACCCTTGGACTCGGGTCAACCTCGAGATAGACGCCGATGTAGTGGCGCCCGTGTTTGCGAATGGACGCTTCTCCTTGATATGGCCCAAGGTAGTGACCAAAGAACGGCCAAAGCCCTACGACCATGAGGACGAAGGCAAGGTCGACGGCGACAACGTTGCCAATGAAGGACGGACGGAATACCAGGCAGAAATCCGCCTGATGTGGAGCGAGTACATTCCGAAGAAAAACAAGTGGAGCAAACCCAAGCTCTCCAAGAACCGGGCGATGGACGAAAACGCGCCGACGCCATTCCAGCGTGAGCTAGGAGAGGATGAGGCGCGCACCGAGAACTATCACCTGCGCGTCAAGACCGAGACGAATCACGTGATTGTTGACGTGGTGCGGACGGACGTTCCGCTGGGACCAACGGAAATCGAGATTGTAACGGAGAAGATCCGGATCTTCTGGTGGGTCTTCACCTGGCAGCATCCCAAAGAGGTTGCCTCGACACTTTCGCCCAGCTTGCTGGGTACGTTCCGTGTTTGGTACACCGGGGACGACACGTTCGAAGACAAACACACCTCGACTACGCTTGGCTCCAACTATCCAATTGGCACGATACTAAAGAGCAACGCTGCCATCGAGGTCGACTATGGCATCGACAGTATGGTTTCGAAGGACACTCTACAGTTCATGGGTAACGTGCCGTACTTTGGGCGCACCCCGGACACATTCCGCATCTTTTCCAGCAATTTCGCCTTCTCCGCTGAAGCAGGCAAGGAGCCCTTCTTCTTTGAAACCTGTTCCAAGAGCCTGTTCGCTTTGGACAAGCCGCCGCCAGCTGGCGCTAGCATGACTCAGCAAACGGTCTTGAGAAACGCTTTCTCCACCTTCAATCACCCACTCGTTCAGCGTTTCGAAGAACAGCTCCATGCTGGTGGCATGGAGGCACTCATGGACCGCCTTACAGAGGCATTGCCAACGGTTGACGATGGAAGTTGCGGTTGCGGTTGCGGTTGCGGTTGCGGTTGCGCCTGCAACACTTCGAACTGCTATCTTGGCTACCACATTGCGGGTGATGGTCGCGCTTGGGGGCTTACGCAGCGAATGTTCGAGGGTGAGTTTCAGCCCAATACCGCCAGCGTAGACAACGCGGCCTACCCCTTGCCCACTGTTGAATTTGGCTATGGTACCTCGTACGGCATTTACAACTGGGAGCTCTTCTTCCACGCGCCAATGCTGATCGGTGCGCGCCTCAGCCAGGACTTGAAATTCGAGGACGCGATGCGCTGGTACCACTATGTGTTCGACCCGCGGCAGTCGCTCAACACGTACGAATTGACCAAACGCTGGGTGGAGGATTTGCCGGATGGCTCGCGATACTGGACGTTCTTGCCGTTCTTTGCCAACAAGGACACTACCGACAGCCTCTTAGACACCCTCGGACTGACCGAGACGCTGTTCCCCTATGAGCGCGATCAGTTGACGGCACTCATCGCCGAGTGGCGCAATAATCCATTCAATCCGCATCTCATCGCGCGGCACCGCATATCAGCCTATCAGAAGTTCGTGGTGATGAAGTACCTCGATAATCTCATTGCCTGGGGCGATCAGCTGTTTCGTCAGGATACTTTCGAGACCATCAACGAGGCGACGCAACTCTACATCCTTGCTGACGATTTGCTCGGTGGGCGGCCAGAGGACGTTGAACCACTGACGGTTGCGCCGCGTCTGACCTACCGCGAGCTCAAGGCAAGAGGCATCGACGAATTCTCCAACGCCATCGTGGAAGTGGAGAGCATGCTCGTGTGCAATCGGCCCCACCTGAAGGATGGTGACCTCCCCGGGCCGTCACCAACGAGCCCCGCGCTGCGAAGTCTTGCGCTCAACTCGTTCTACTTTACTATCCCCAGAAACGAGCGCCTGGACCATTATTGGGACATCGTAAAGGACCGGTTGTTCAAGATCCGTAACAGCATGAACATCGACGGTGTGAAGCGTCGGCTTGCCCTGTTCGAACCACCGATCGATCCGGCGCTCCTCGTGCGGGCCGCCGCGGCAGGACTAGATCTCGGCAGCGTCCTAGCTCAGCTCAATAGTCCACTGCCGTGCTATCGATTCAACGTCTGGCTGCAGAAGGCAAATGAGCTCACCAGCGAGCTCAAGAGCTTCGGAGCTGCACTGCTTGCGGCTCTTGAAAGGAAGGACGCTGAGTCGTTGCAGCTCTTGCGTCAAGGCCATGAGATCCGAATGCTCGAACTCGTGCGCAAGGTGCGACGACGGCAGATTGCCGAGGCCGAAGCCAACATCAAGGCTCTTGAGCTCTCTCGCACGCTTGCCGAGGAGCGGCGTGACTACTATCAGTCGCGGGTCAAGGTCAGTGACGGGGAACAAGCCCAGTTGGGCCTGACGATTGCGACAACGGTGTTGGAGGGGGCTCAAGGCGCATTGCACGGCATTGCCGGGATGTTTGGTGCGATTCCTGACAGTACTGTGGGCGTGGTCGGTCCATTTCCGACGGCACTCGCAAACATCAAGATCGGTTCTGCGGGCAGCAGCATCTGTACCCAGGCAGCAAACGTGCTCGGGGTTGCCGCAAGCATTACGCGCGGGCTAGGCACGCTTGCAGGGCTCAACGCAGGATATGAGCGACGTTGGGACGACTGGCAGTTGCAGCTGCACTTGGCACAAAAGGAGATCATCCAGATAGACCAGCAAATTGCCGTAGCCAACATTCGACTCGATATCGCAGAGAAAGAACTCGAGAATCAGGAAGCACAGCTCGAGCAAGCCCAGGAGATGCTCGAGTTCTTCAAGGACAAGTTCACCAACCGGGACCTCTATCAGTGGATGGTGGCGCAGCTGAGTCGCACGTACCAACAGATCTACCGGTTGACCTACGACACCGCCAAGACTGCAGAGCGATGCTTCGAGTTCGAACTAGGTGTCACTGGGGCGAACTTCATTCAATTCGAGTACCTCGATAGCCTTCATCAAGGCCTGCTAGCGGGCGAAAAGCTTGGCTATGACTTGAAGCGCCTCGATATCGCCTACCTCGAACGCAACAAGCGAGAACTCGAGATCCAGAAGCCGATATCGCTGGCCACCTTCAACGGCGAAGCCCTGCAGAACCTGCGCGAAACAGGCGAGTGCCAATTCGAACTGCCAGAGGTGCTTTTCGATCTTGATTTCCCAGGTCACTACTTCAGGCGAATCAAGGCGGTGCGAGTCACCATCCCCTGCGTCACCGGGCCGCACACGAGCGTGAGCGCCAAGCTCAATCTGGTCGGTAGTGCGTATCGCAAAGTGAGTGCGGTCGACGCGGACAGCTATCCCTTTGGCGGAGTGGACGATGAGCGATTCGTGCACGATCCAATTGGCATCGTGGGCATTGCTACCGGCCGTGCCCAAGGAGACTCGGGCCTATTCGAGCTCAACTTCCGCGACGAGCGTTATCTACCGTTCGAGGGTGCCGGCGCCATCAGTCGATGGAAGCTCGAGCTACCGAAGGAGGTGCGTCAGTTCGATTACAATACGATATCCGATTTGGTGCTCGAGCTGAGCTACACCGCGCGTGATGGCGGCGGACTAGCGCAAGAAGCAGCGAATGGGGCTATTCGCGTAGGGCTGAACCGCATTCTGGCGCTTGCAGAGAGCGCCGAACAGGATCCCACCGGACTCGTTCGCGTCTTTAGTCTGAAGAAGGAGTTTCCGGAAATCCTAGATCGGTTGTTGACGCAGCCCGCAAGCACTGCCGTGGCGATGACAATTTTGCCGGAGCACTTCCCCTTCGCCGTTCGCCGCGCCGGCAAGAACCTGAAGCTTCTGGCGGGAACTGGCGGATCTACCAATCCAGTCCTTGCCCATGTCCTGCCGAAGGCTGGAGTGCCTCTGGGTCCCACGAACTTGTCATTGGATAGTGTGACCTTGAAAGGCGTTGATGTAGACAGCGAACTCAACCTTGGGAAGGTGACACTGTCGAAGCAGAACGACACTCTGCTGAGCGGCTGGAACTCGGAAACTTGGACTCTGAGACAGAGCGGTATGACCACGGCAACGATAGACGACATCGTCTTGTCCGTAAAATACACCATGGATGAGACCGCGTGAGCGCGCACGAGGAGACCGACCATGACTAAAGTGATGATTTGGCCTGATATCTACAAGGAGCAGGGACATTGGCTCCCCTGCGTGACGCTCGCGAAGACCCTGAAAGATGCGACCTACACCGTCGAGTTCATGGGGATAAAGGATTGTGAGTCGATCGTGAGCCCCTACAAGGCAACCTATCGAACCATCCTCGAATCCATCTACCCGTTGGGGTACTCGTACGAAAACACGCTCGAACCCAAGAACCAGCGCTGGAAACCGCACCACCTATTCCCCATCACGCGCCACGAACTCGACGGCGTGTTCGTCGGCACGAACAAGCCCGATCTGTTGGTCAGTGGCTACTTTACCAGCTTGGAAACGCTGCTGATCTCGCGCAAATACAACGTCCCCTTCGCCCTGATCACGACCTATCTCCGCCATCCACAGGACGATCCGGCGATGTTTGCCAAGACAAAACTCGTCTACATGCCGGAAGCACTGTCGCGCAAGCTGATGGATTCGGTGCTTCCCGATTCGGATAAGGGCATGAGTATCGAGGAGTTCGTTGCGCCGTTGGGGGCCGCCAAGGAAATCATTCCCTGCCCAAAGGAGTTCGACTTCACTGACTGGGATTGGCAGCACCGTGCGCAGGTGACCTATGTGGAGCCGATGATAGCTCGGGCCACGCTGGACGGAAGTGCTTATACGCCGTCGACCCCGGTTACGATCCCCGCAGGTAAGAAGGTGATTTTTGCCACCTCGGGCTCACAGGTGCGCGACTACGAATACAAGGCGCGTCAATTCTTTCAGTCGCTCATCGCGATGATGCAAACCCAAGGCATGGATGCCTATTACCTGGTTATCGCGGCTGGCAGCTGGCTCAGTGCAGAGCTCAATCGCGAGTACAACGTGGGTGGGACTGGATCAGCCACGCTGCCCAGCAATGTCGTCATCTACGACTGGGTCTCGCAGCTCGACATCTTGGGCGAGGCCGAGGCGGTCTTTATGCACGGCGGTCTGGCGACGATCAAGGAGTCGATCTGGGAGCAAGTCCCGATCGTGATTGTGCCTCACGGCAAGGATCAGGTGGACAACGCCTTGCGGATCCGCCGCGCAGGCCTGGGTTTGGTGTCAGAGGTCCAAGACCTTACCCCACTTGATCTGCGGCAGCTGCTCACCCAGGCGACAGCGAGTACCTGGATCCAGCAGAATCTGGCGAAAATGAAGGCGCTCATGCAGACCGCAGAAGGTCAGAGCGAGAAGGAAAGCCTCAAGGTGATCCGCAGTGTGAAGGCGCCCTGAAGCGGGGCAACCTGCTCTTTAGCGTGCAATTGGCCTAAGTCCCGGCGGGTGTAGAATGAAAAAGGAACCGACAGAAGTCGAGCCGCGAGGTCCGAATGCGCCCCAGGCAGCCGAGGCAGCCAAAGAGACGCCGAGGACGGCCGTTCCTGCTGCAGGAGCGCCGTCTGGTGGGAGTTCTGGGGCGAGCCAGGGCGCGGGCTTGACTTCGTCGCTGCTGCCGGCTGTCAGCGCACCCAAGGGCGGCGGCGCGATCCGCGGCATTGGTGAGAAGTTTAGCGTCAATGCTGCGACAGGCACCGCGTCCTTGAGCGTGCCGATCGCGACTTCGGCGGGGTGCCGTCGCCTGCGGAACGTAAAGGACGCTGGTGGTCAGTGCTGCCTTGACAGGTCGCATTGCGGTGTGGCCGTTGCCGGTCACTTCGCTAACCGCGGACGTAACCCTAATCATTGGGGCCAACGATATCCCGCTCACCTCTTTGGGGACTTGGGTGCTGGGGGAGCCACCGAGTCGAGCGTCGACGAACTTAGGGGATTTCGGTGTAGCCCACAGCAACAACGGGGTTGCCATGATTGAAAAGGACCATTCTGCCTCAGCAAAGTATCCAAGTCTTGCACCCGCCAAACCCGACTTCGGATCTAGCGCCAAATCCGACGAGCAGTCTGCTGTTGCTTCGAGAGTGGCTCCCTCGCTCTCACTCCCAAAGGGTGGCGGCGCTATTCGTGGTATCGGCGAGAAGTTCGCCGCCAACCCGGTCACTGGCACCGGAAGGATGACGGTGCCGATATCCACGAGCGCAGGTCGTTCGGGGTTCGGGCCGCAGCTCTCCCTTTCGTACGACTCCGGTTCCGGAAACGGACCATTCGGATTTGGCTGGACGCTTTCCCTGCCGACCATCACTCGCAAGACCGACAAAGGTTTGCCACAGTATGACGACGCGGCGGAATCGGACGTCTTCATTCTATCCGGTGCAGAAGATCTGGTGCCGGTGTATCGACGAGATCTCGACGGGGAGTGGATCGCGGCACACCCAGGTCATACTCGCGATGCCGAGGGTTTCTGGGTGCGGGACGCGGCCGGTCGCATGGTAATTCATGAAGATGACGTGGATGGCTACCGCGTCCGCCGTTATCGGCCTCGGATCGAGGGACTATTTGCAGTCATCGAGAGATGGACAAACCTTGCAGTGCCGAGCGAAGTCCATTGGCGCTCGATCTCGAGAGATAACACTCTCACTATCTACGGGCTCGACTCGAACGCTCGCATTGCCGACCCGGTGGATGCAACTCACATCTTCACTTGGCTCATCTGCGAGACGCACGATGACAAGGGAAATGGTGTTCTCTATCGCTACAAGGCGGAGGACGGAGTAGGCGTCGAGCTCGATAGCATCGACGAGCGCAATCGCGGTCCACGAGATGACGTTCGGCGAACGGCCAACCGCTACCTCAAGCGCATCCACTACGGCAATCAAAGATCGTTGCTGGATGGGTCCGGTCGTCCGCGATTCCTCAACAAGACGCAGATCGACGCACAGATAGCCAGTTTCGAGTGGATGTTCGAAGTCGTCTTCGACTACGGTGATCACGACCCCGAGTTGCCGACGCCAAGGGACGACGAGTCTCGGGATCTCGACGGTGAGTTGCGCTATCCATGGAGGTGTCGGCCTGACCCATTCTCCACCTATCGCCCGCGTTTCGAGCTTCGCACTGCTCGCGTTTGCCAGCGAGTACTGATGTTTCACCACTTCCCGGGCACGGAGTCGAGCGGCGTCGGGACCAATTGCCTGGTGCGCTCCACTGATTTCAGGTACTCGGACGAGGCCGATCCTACAGATGTTCGAAACCCCGTCTACACATTCCTACGCGAGGCCAGTCAGACCGGCTACCGGCGCGGTCTGAGCGGATACGATCACAGGAGCTTGCCTCCCGTCGCGTTCGAGTACACCCAACCAGCGGTGCAAGATACGGTAGATCTGGTCGATCCCGAGAGTCTCCAGAACCTGCCCATCGGCGTGGACGGCAGCTCTTACCGTTGGACCGATCTGCATGGAGAAGGCATCCAAGGCATACTATCCGAGTGGTCCAGCGCATGGATGTATAAACGCAATCTGAGTCCCATCCCTACGACTCTGGCCGGCGGCCACAAGCAGGTGAAGGCGAAGTTCGCGCCACTTGAGACTGTCGCCGCCAAACCCAACGCGTCGCTTCGCGATGGCGCAGTGTTCATGGACCTCGCAGGGGACGGTCTCCCCGACCTAGTGACGTTCGACGATCCAACCCCGGGTCTGTACGAGCACGATAGAGCCGAAGGTTGGGGGCCGTACCGACCATTTACCTCCCGCTTGAGTCGCGACTTCCGCGATCCGAACCTGAAGTTGGTCGATCTCGATGGTGATGGGCTCCTCGATGTTCTGATTTCCGAAGACGAAGCCTTCATCTGGCATCCCTCGCAGGGAGAAGCAGGTTTCGGCGCCGAGCGACGCGTGAGCCAGTCGCTGGACGAGCAGCGAGGTGCACGGGTCGTCTTCGCCGATGGCACCGAGTCCATCTACCTCGCGGATCTTAGTGGCGACGGTCTCACCGACTTGGTGCGCATCCGCAACGGCGAAGTATGCTACTGGCCCAATCTGGGCTACGGCCACTTCGGCGCCAAGGTGACCATGCGCCACTCGCCCTGCTTCGATCACGCTGATCGATTCGATCAGCGGCGCATCCGTTTAGCAGACATCGACGGAAGCGGCACGACCGACATTATCTACCTGCACCCGGATGGGGCGCGCCTCTACTTCAACCAGTCGGGCAATAGCTGGAGCGAACCTACGGTTCTAAACGCCTTTCCGTGTGTCGACAACGCCGCCGACGTTGCTGTGGTGGATTTGCTTGGCAATGGTACTGCGTGCCTTGTTTGGTCGTCACCCTTGGCATCTGACGCTTCGCGGCAGATGCGATACGTTAACTTGATGGGGGCACACAAGCCACACCTTCTCGTCAAGATCATCAACAACCTGGGCGCCGAGACCCTCGTTCAATACGCCCCCTCGACGCAATTCTACTTGCAGGACAAGCGCGACGGGAAACACTGGTTGACTCGTTTGCCGTTCCCGGTGCACGTGGTCGAGCGAATCGAGGCCTTCGATCACGTCAGCCGCAACCGGTTCGTCACGCGCTTCGCCTATCACCACGGCTACTTCGACGGAGAAGAGCGCGAGTTTCGTGGCTTTGGCATGGTCGAACAGTGGGACACTGAGGCGTTCGAGGACTACGTCGTCGGAGTCCAAGGCGTCGGCGGTGCACAGGAGCTCACCCCCGAGTTGGTCCAGCCGCCGCTTACCACCCGGACTTGGTTTCACACGGGTGCCATTCTCGAGGGCGCTCTTGTTTTGCATCAGTACCGCCACGAGTACTACCTACAGGAAGACCACGTTCCCGAGCCCGGCTTCCCTTCGGATGTGAGTATCCAGGAGCTTGGCGAGTGCACGCGTGCGCTCAAAGGCCTACTATTGCGACAGGAGATCTACAGTTTTGACGGGACGTCCGACGCGCTGCAACCGTACACCGTCACCGAGAACGCCTTCGAGCTCAGACGATTGCAGCCGCGCGACTATCAAAGGCATGCCGTCTTCTTCCCAATTGCAAGCCAGACCGTAGGGTTCAACTACGAGCGCAATCCGTTGGACCCGCGCGTCTCACACTCTTTGGCATTGGAGCGCGACGAGCTAGGAAACGTTCGCAAGTCCTGTTCGATTGTGTACGGTCGGCAGCTGACCGAATCCTCCCTTCCACCAGAAGTGACGCGGAACCAACAACGTCGCTATATTGCCTATACCGAGACAGAATATACCCCCGACATCGAACTAGGCAGCGTGCCGACTGCGTACCGCGCGAGGGTGCCGTTTGAATCCAGAAGCTACGAAGTTACCGGTATTGTGCCGGACGCCAGTCGATTTGGACTCGACGAGATTAAGGCGAAGATTGAAGGGGCCGATTCAATTGGGTACGAAATCGACGCTGACGATGTTGCGCCGCAGAAACGCCTTCTCTCGCACAGTCGCTCGCTATTTGTTGACGACACTTTGAGCCCCTTGCCGCTCGGGCAATGGGATTCACTCGGGCTAGTGTACAAGAACTTCACATTGGGGTTTACGCCGCCCGTCGTGGCTACGCACTACGCCGGCCAGGTCAGCGACGCCGAGTTCGATGCGGCAGGCTACGTTCACTTCGACGGTGACAACAATTGGTGGATCCCGTCCGGTACGGCGATCTTCCCGTCCGACCCTCGCGCTCACTTCTACCTGGCCGTCGGTTTCAAAGACCCGTTGGGCGTGGAAACGATCGCGGCGTTTGACCAGTACGACTTGCTCATAGAAAGAGTGGAAGTTCGGCAGGCGACGTGGAACGTCACTGCGGCTGTCAACGACTACCGCGTGCTAGGGCCGGTGCTGCTCACCGAACCGAACAAGAACCGTGCCGCGGTCGAGCACGATGAGCTAGGTGTGGTGGTAAAGACGGCCGTGATGGGCAAGGCAGGCACGACGGACGGTGACACACTCACTGACCCGACGACACGGATGGAATACGAGTTGTTCAATTGGATGAACGACCAGAAGCCCAATTGCGTGCATACGTTTGCGCGCGAGAAGCATGGTGCCGCCAATCCACGCTGGTTGGAAAGCTACGCCTACTCCAACGGTGGCGGCTCCGTGGCGATGAGCAAAGCACAAGTCAATCCTGGCAGGGCGCTCAGGGTGAACCCGGACGGCACCACCGTGGAAGTGGATGCCGATCCGCGCTGGGTCGGTAACGGCCGCACGATCTTGAACAACAAGGGCAAGCCCGTCAAGCAGTACGAACCGTACTTCAGCACGACGCACGAGTACGAAGACGAGGCAGCGCTGCGCGAGATCGGCGTCTCGCCGATATACTACTACGATCCGGTCGGGCGCAATGTTCGCACGCTTTTCCCGAACGGCACACTTGGTCGCGTCGAGTTCAATTCATGGGCGCAGCGGGTGTTCGATGCCAACGATACCGTCAAGGAGACCAAGTGGTACACCGATCGCGGGAGTCCAGATCCCGCCACGGAATCAGAGCCGCTGAACGACCCAGAACGTCGCGCGGCATGGCTTGCCGCGAAGCACGCCAACACGCCGGGCGTCGTCCAATTCGATAGCCTTGGGCGCTCCGTGTATGCGGTCTCCGACTACGGAGGTGGCATTACCGCAGCGGTGCGATGCGAGAGCGATCTAACTGGGCGTCACTCAATGGTGTTCGACCAGGCTGGGCGAGCAGTGGCGAGCGCCTTCGCGGGGATGGCTGGCACGCCCATCCTCAACGAGAGTGCCGAAAGAGGTCGCCGTTGGATATTTGCGAACGTTCTTGGCTCGATTGTCAAGACGTGGGACGAGCACGGTCGCCAATTTCGCGCCGAGTACGATAGTCTCCACCGTCTAGTCAGCAGCCATGTGCAGGAAGCGGGAAAGACTGAGATCGTTTTCAACTACGTCGTCTACGGTGACCAGCTCGCCAATGCGGAGCAACTCAACCTGCTTGGAACGGCTCACCAGATCTTCGACCAGGCGGGTATGGTGCGCGTATTGGAGCTGGACTTCAAAGGCAACCCCCGGGCTGTCGAACGGGTTTTTGCTCGCGACTACAAGAACAGTGTCGACTGGAGCGTGCTCGCTACACAAGCCGACTACGACGCTATCCAGACAGCCGCAAATGCGGTGCTGGAAGCGACCGAGTCCTTTGTTGCAAGTTCCGACTACGACGCACTGAATCGGCCGACCACGGTCACGCTGCCGGAGGGTACGGTTCTCGTGCCTACGTACAATGAGGCGAGCTTTCTCTCTTCGTTACGCGCCCAAATCATGGGGCAGGGGCCTTTCGTTGAATTCCTCAAAGCGCAGGACTACGACGCCAAAGGGCAACGCCAGTTCGCGCACCATGGCAACGAGGTCTTCACGCGTTACTTCTACGACCCGAAGACTTTTCGCCTCGTCAATCTTCTCACGTGCAACTCGAGCGCTGACCCGCAATCGCAGGCACTTCAGAACCTGCACTACAGCTACGACCCAAGTGGCAACATTACCCAGATCCGTGATCTTGCGCAGCAGACGCACTACTTCGCCAACGCTGTCGTCGAGCCAGAAGCCCTGTATGAGTACGACGCCGTATATCAGCTCGTTCGTGCGACTGGCAGGGAGTTGGCGGCACAAGCGAACGACACGATTCGGATCCATTCCGATTTGGAAGGTGTGCCGCAGCTACCGCACATCAATGACACGCAAGCGGTGCGTACCTACCGCGAGGAATACGAATACGACCTGGTTGGCAACCTCAAGGTGCTAAGGCATCGGTTTCAGGGGCAACCCGGGATCGGCAGCGGTTGGACGCGTCACTATCGATACTCCTTCGAAGATGTGCCGGGTGAACGTACCAATCGTTTGGCGGCCACCAGCATGCCGGGGGATCCGGAGTCTGGCCCTTTCAGTGGAACCTACGACCACGACGCTTACGGCAACATGATTCGCATGCCGCACCTTGCCGCGATGGATTGGAGCTTCATGGATCAGCTCCGGCGCGTGGATCTGGGAGGCGGGGGTACGGCCTATTACGTGTACGATCTCGGCGGCCAGCGTGTGCGCAAGGTGGTCGAGCGTAACGGCAGCCTGAACCTCGAGTCGATTTACCTTGGCGCGGTCATGGCCTTTCGCCGCCGCCGTCGCAATACCGGACAGCTCGAGTTCGAACGCTGGACCGTTCACATTCGGGACAACACCGGCCATGTCGCACAGGTCGATACGAAGACCCGCGACGACGCCAACATCGATCCGGACAACCCGTTGAACGTCCCCCTCATTCGCTATCAGTATTCGAATCAGCTCGGATCGGCGATGTTGGAGACGGACGAAAGCGGCAGTCCCGTTTCCTACGAAGAGTACCATCCCTATGGCACCACGGCCTATCGATCCGCCAAGGCCGGGCTCGGGATTAGCTTGAAACGCTTCCGATTCAGTGGAAAAGAGCGAGACGATGAAACGGGACTCTACTACTTCGGTGCGAGGTACTACGCGCCTTGGTTGGGAAGGTGGGCAAGCGCTGATCCGCTGGGCTTCGTGAGCGGGTTCAACTTGTTCCGCTACTGCGCGAATAGCCCCGTCATGTTCTCAGATCCGAGCGGCACTGAGGAGGTCCGCTATTCGCTAAAGGACCTAGACTTGACGGGCGTCAAGGATCCTGGAGAAGCAGCACAGAGGATGCGGGGCCAGGGGTTCGATTTTACGGGTTTCGATGCCAAAGGAAAGGAACTGGCTCCCGACGAATCCGGCAAGGGTGTTGGCCTGCCCAAGCTAGAGAACGGGAACTGGAACGTTGGAACATGGCTCAAACGGCCGGGTGAAGGCGAAGGCAGTTCCGCAAGCGACGAGGCGCCTATCGAGGTGACCGTATCGCCGCCTGAGCCAGAATCTGCGCCCACAGCGGACGCACCATCGGGTGCGGCACTGGAAGCTGCGGGTGGTGCCACCATTCGCAACAACCCACCGGGTCGAACGCTCGAAGTTCCACCAACGGTCGATGACGCGAAATTGGCGAGGCTCAGGGAAGGTGTTCGTCAGCGAACGGTGGGTAGGAATACTGGACCGGTGAACCCAACGGCAGCACGCAGAAACTCGCCTGCCCAACAAAATGCACTGGCGCAATTTAATGCCCGCCCCAGGCCAGCCAATACTGTCGCGGGCCATAGAATCGACATGCAGTACGATTTGACTGGTAGGATTGGAGAGAACTGGCGGGATTACATACCAGAAAATGGAGCTACCAACACGAACGACGGCTTCGACGGATTCAGACGCCTGAGAAGCCACCAACAAGGTGTGCCGGTTGGAGCGGTGGTGAGGCCCAACGAAGCGGGGAGTCTCCGACATTCCCCTGGGTTCAGGGGGGCTATGCGCGGCGTTGGGACCGGACTCACGGCAGCGGGTTTCGGGCTCTCTGGCTACGGCCTGTATCGAGATATTGAGGAAGGCGATGTCTCCATGGGGATCGGCGATGCCATGGGTGTCGCAGGGGGAGGCCTCGAGCTGTACGCGGCAGGTCACGCGTTTGCCTCAGGAACCACCGTCGGAGGAGCGACAGTAGCGGGCGTCGCAGCGCTGCCCTTGGGCATAGCGCTCAGCGGCGTGGCTTTGGGCGTGACCTCTGGAGTCAGTGGCTACCGATCGTATCAGCGCGGAGACGCCGCAGGTGCAGTTGCTGGTGGCGCCGGAGTCCTCGGTGGCGGATTGCTTGCCGCTGGTGGAGGCATTGCCTTGGCCAGCGCCGCCGGTGTGGCTATGGCGCCCGCGCTGATTGCGGCGGCGCCGGTGCTGATTGCCGCAGGTGCAATTATCGGTCTGGGCGTCGGAGCATTCCACCTTGGAAGGTACCTAAGCTGGTGGTGAGCGCGAAATATTTCGAAACTGACACGGCAAGCTTAAGGTAGTCCCTCGCGGTCACCTGGAGCGGCGAAACTGAGCGCGCGGATCTGACGCTCGAGCTCGGGTGAGACCCTCGTTCGTGGCTCGTACCACCAGGCGAAGATGGGTACTTCACGGGTCGGTCGTGGGAGCGGTTCGGTCTCGCGCACGTCGACGGATAGCACCTCGACGATTTGTAGCTCAAGGACTCCGAATGCTCCAGCGCGATGCTTCAACGGAATACTCGACCCGTATTCGTCGCGTTTGACCACGGTTGCCGCTGTCCAGCGCCGCACGTGGCACGACCAAAGCGCGTCGGCGCGTGGCCAGGCGTCATGGAGAAAGGGTGCGCGTTCCTGCAATTCCAGGGGCCTATCTGCCCACGCTGCGCCGTGCACTGCGACCCATTCGGTCGACACGGCGTCCTCGGTTCGGCAAACCCAAATCGGCACGAGAGGGACTATCGTCGTCAAGGGTCCCTTGAGCGAGCGCTTGGCGAGATCGAGACAACGTGCGTAGTCGAAGTGGCCAAGAAGCAGCGGTCTTCGCGGCGCAATCTCTCGGGCGAACTCCGCCCAGGCGGCGCGCTGACATGCCACGCGTGCTGCTCGACCATGTATCCAAGTTCCATCAAAAATCTGCTGGGAGATCTCGGTAGGGGTCATGGTACTTGGCCCAGTTTGTCACCGCTCTCCTGGTTCGTCGACGATTGACGACAATCGCGACAATTGGGGCAAAAACCAATTCAGTAATCAGGTCCGTCACTCCAGTGGGCCCCCCGCCTGCGCGCAGAAAGGCGAGACGCGGCGTGACGGTCAACCAACGGCATTTCGAGCACAGGCTTGGCAGGGGCCCGCACGCGCGCAGCGTAGCGAGCACGAGCGGACTTGTTCCAACGCCACACGCGGGGGGCATCACCAGAGCGTGAAGCGGCGCGTGCGCTGCGCGGTCACGTGCTGCGGACGGAAGTGTACGCTGACGATGGGACGGCCCTTGCGCCCAATCCTTACGTCATTACCGAGCAGAACTTTGCCGTTAGGCCTCTCCAATCGACGAGTCAAGCCCCGCGCGGCGCCAAACACGGCGTGTTCTTTACGTTTCCGCGGGAAACCCTGACGCTGAACCTCGACTCGCTGTCAAAGCGCGAGGTTGAATCGGAAGCGTATGTCCGCTGTTTCCGGGCATTTCGCGTAATCGACGCTGCCGTTGCCGCAGTAGTAGTTTGCCACGACTGCGCTAAAGGCGATTTCGCCTTCCACGTTCGAAGACCCGCCGGTCCCAGTTCTATAGATGACGGAAGACGAAGGCACAAGAACGTAGTCGACGAAAGAGCAGCTCGTGCTCGCGCGCCCGACATTGGCCCCTGCATCCGTCACGTTCTTGTAAGGAAGCGTAACTCCATCAGGGACGACGGCGACGACTTCAAAGTTGTTGATCTCGGTATCCATGCAACTAAATGAGGTGCCATGCTGAAGCGTGAGTTCGATGTTGCCGCTCGCCAAGAGTCGCTGCACGCGATTGTTGGTCGTTTCGCAACGCTCCGCATCAACCGAGAACTTGACGCAGAAGGTACCTAAGGCCAATCCCGTTCCAGGATTCGTCGCCGTCCCACCACCGGCACCCGTTGCGGTACCGGTTCCGCCGCCACCGGGCAGGACCGCGGAATTGTTTGTGCCGTCGCAACCCAATGCTGTAATTACGAGTCCCAAACACACTGCAGCAGTCTTTCTCATATGATTCTCCATACGTCCAACCAACGCCACCAACCGCTCATTTTGCACCGGTGACTTCCTGCACCCGTCCTGTCCCCGACGCGCGATCTGCGCAGAGCTCGATTTGCCTAGCACAGGCGGGTCCGCGCGCATCCCGCAGCGCGGGGCATGCCGTTGCACTGGACGAAATCATTGGTTTTTTTAGCCAGTAGACAGTACCACTCGAGCTGCCCAGCTCGGTCTATGAGCCAATGACGGGAAGTATGCCTGCGCTGAAGATCTTGCGAGCGTCGGACCGGTAACAGCGTCATCGTTCCCAGTAACCATTCATGAAACGATCTGACGATACGAACGTCGAAGCAAGTCCCGAAGGACTCTCACCGGACTCGCCACTCTGGTGCGTAGCAGCAAGCATTGTCGCCTCGCCGCCTGGCGGCCCCAGTGAATCTTCGACCCAAATTGGCACCAAACACTTTAGGCCAGAAGCCAAGGTCTATGTCATCGATTGGGTTCCTGGCGACAGTGGCACTGCGGTAGTCATTGGGCACCACCGGAAATCTCGCCAATTCGTCAAGGCAGTCATTGGCGTAGCGCAGCTTGAACACGCTTGCTTGGAGCAGGTCACCATCGCCACCGTGACGACGCTGGTTCGAAAGCATGAGAAGAACGGCGGCACGCCGCTCACGAAGGAGCGGGCTTTCGCCATATTGCATGGCATGTCCGACGTAAAATCGGGGACTTGAGTTCGACTCGCGGGTTTTCGGGACCAAGCTGCAGTCACGCCGGACAGACCACAAGACGCATACTTCGCGACCTTCGAATGGGCCGCTATTCCGGAATGCGAAGGATTTAGAGCGGAACCGCTATTCGGGAATGCGAAATCCTTCGCTGCGCAGCTGCTCGCGGATCCGTTCGATAGACTCCCCGAAGATGCCTGCCACGTCGGGGTCGAATTGCGAACCGGAAAAATGCTCGATTTCGTTGACCGTGACCTCGTGTGGTACAGCGCGACGATAGGCGCGGTCGCTGGTCATGGCGTCGTAGGTGTCGGCCACGGAGATAATCCGCGCCACCAGCGGAATCTCGTTCTTCTTGATCCCAAGCGGGTAGCCTCGACCATCCCACCGTTCATGGTGGAGATACACGCCCGGGATGACGGGCTGCAGGAACTTGATCGGATCGAGGATTTCCTTGCCGTAGGTGGGATGGCGCTTGAAAGTCTCGTATTCGTCGGCAGTGAGACGCCCTGGCTTGTTCAGGTTCATCACGCAGCCGATCTTGCCAATGTCGTGCATCAAGGCCGAATGCCGCACGATGCCCACGTCGGTTTCTGGTAGGCCAAGAGCATTGGCAAGCGCGACGGCATAGCGCGCCACGCGTTCCGAATGCCCAGCGGTGTAGCGGTCCATCTTGTCGATCGTGCGTGCGAGGCTCTGGATCGTCTGCTGAAATGTCGACTGCAGATCCTCGAACAGGCGGGCATTCTCGATCGCAGCAGCAGCGCGTGAGGCGATGATGCTGAGCAACTTGCGCTGACCCTCGTCGAAGTACAGGCTCTGGGTCAAGGAGATGGCTGCGATCCAACCCACGGTGGCGTCGCGGGCTCGCAACGGTACGGCGGCCAAGCTTACGACTCCCGGGGTCGGCTGCTGGGCGAATAGTGCGGCTGCTCGGGCGCCATGTTCCAGAAGTGGCTGCCCGCCTGCGAACCAGTCGATGCAACGGCGTGGATCGAGCTGTCCCGGATTCATGTCAGGGTGCAACTCGGGCGCGCATTTCACGGAACGTTCAGTGTAGGCACCCTGTCCGTCGTACAGCCAGGTTGTTACGACGTCGGCTCGAACGTCGGCAATCACGCTGTTGTCGACCGTGGAGATGACTTCGTCGAGCGAGAGGCTTGCTGCGATGGCCTCACTGACCTTGTATAGGGACAAGGCCTCGCGAAGCCGGAGATTCTCGGCAGAAAGACGCCGTTTTTCCAGTCCGCGTTGGACGATATGGACGATCTCCTCGACCTTGAAGGGCTTGAGGATGTAGTCGTACGCGCCTCGCTTCATGGCATCGATGGCTGTCTCGACGGTGCCGAATCCGGTCATGATGACGGTCAGTGTTTCCGGGAACTTCGACGAGACCTCTCTCAGAAGCTCAAGCCCACCCATGTGGGGCATCTTCAGGTCGCTTATCACCATGTCGTATCGAGACCGGTCGAGCTCGGCGATCGCGTCCGCACCGTCCTCGGCCGTGCGCACCGAGTATCCCTCGAGGCTCAAGAAATCTGCCAAAACGTCACGGATGAGCTTCTCGTCGTCCACGACAAGGATTCGAGACTTGGCGTCAAGGGTTCCCGAGGGCGTCTCCGTCATCTTCTTCTCATTGACCTACGCAAACCCGAGCAATAGCGGTCTGCCACGGGAAATAGACCCCTACAAAAGACCATGCCCCCGAGTTTTTCGCCAGCTCCTTGGTGGACTAACTGCGTTGGCCGAGCAGGCCGCCCAGCGGTCGTCGTTCTGGACTTGGATCGTAGCTCTTGAGGAAGCGCAGATTGACTCCGTTGATGAGGGCGTGGGCAATCACTGGGCCGACCACCGAGCCGGAGAGTTGATACGTCGCTCCGAGCAGGAGTCCCATGATTGTGGCCCAAATCATCCACACCCAGCGGCTGGATCCCCCAGTCTGATGGAGCAATCCGAAGAGGAGCGCCTGCGGAACGAGACCGATCCAGGGCAAAAGCAATCCACGGAAGAAGAATTCTTCCGCAACGGCGCTGGTTGTAGCCAAAACAACCACCATCTGCGTCGAGAGGCTCATCGCCAGTGGGCGCAGCTCGCTGTGTAGTCGCGCTGCGAACGCGTAGCGCAAAACGAGCGCCTTCGTCGTGACAATCGAAATGGCTCCTATGCACAGCCCCAGCAGTGCACTAAAGCCGTGGGCTTGCGCTGGCCCGCCGAGCGCAAGCCACGGATTGTCGAGCAGGATGACCGAGTAGCCTCGCCAGTAGTTGGCTATGCACAGTGCTGCTACCGCGAGTAGCGAGTAGGCGATGGCGACCGTGCCCCAGCGATTCATTGGCATCACTATCGCATGAAGATCCCGACGACGCATCCCAGAGGCGGATTCATTCGTGCCAGCTCTCGCCTATGGGCGGCTTCCACACGGCCCGCTCCTTGAGGTAAAGTGCGCGCCCGTGCCCTCCACCCCTGAAAAGGCCGAGATCCTCGAGCGTTACCAGAGCGCAGTGGATTTGGTCAGCGTGGTCGCTCGTCAAGTGAGTCGCGCTGTCGGTTCCGGAGTGGGTGTCATCGAATTGGAGAGCTGCGGTAAAGAGGGACTGCTCGACGCCGCACGACGGTTCGATGTGACCAGGCGTGTGCCTTTCCGAGCCTACGCCTATCTACGGATCCGCGGTGCGATTCTCGATGGGGTGCGGGCCATTATGCCGATGCCGCGACGGACTTGGGAAAAGCTGCGCGGCATCGAGGCATTGGCTCGGGTGTCGGCCAGCCTGATCGAAGACGAAATCAGCAACGGATCCAACAACGATGAATCAGCCGAGGGCAGATCCCCCGAAAAGGCCAGCTCGGCGGATTCCGCGCTGGCCGACTATCTTGCAGCCATGGCAACGGCGATGGCCGTTGGGATGCTTTCTCGCCCAGTTACCGGTGAGTGTGGCGAACCGACCCTGGGTGACGACCACGACGATCCAGAACAGGCAGCTCTGCGGGCAGAACGCGAACGTCAACTCGAACAGGCAATACTAGAGCTTCCTCGAGAGGAAGCGATCCTGGTTCGGCAGCACTACCTTGAAGGCCAGCGGTTCGACCTTGTTGCAGAACAGCTGGGCCTCAGCAAGTCTTGGGCGAGTCGGCTGCATCGGCGAGCCATGCAGCGGCTTGCAAGACTAGTGCAAGAAGCCGAGGAACGGTAAACCCGATGACGAGATTGCTGGTTGCTATGAGTGGCGGGGTCGATTCCTCGGTGGCTGCTGCTCGACTGGTGGCAGCAGGTCACGAGGTCATTGGGGTGACCCTGCATCTCTGGGACTACCCAGACGACGGAAGTGTCTTGGGGCGATGCTGTGCTCCCGAAGATGTCCATGACGCAGGGCGCGTCGCAGCCCAGCTAGGGATCCCTCACTATTCCTTTGATCGACGTCAGCTTTTTCAGTCGGCAATCATCGAACCATTCGTCGACGCGTATCTTGCCGGAACTACGCCAAGTCCCTGCGTGCAATGCAACCGACAGATCAAGATCCACGAGCTACTAGCGATTGCCGATCGGTTGGGCGCAGAGCAGGTGGCAACCGGCCACTACGCTCGTATCCTATCTCGGGAGAATCGATTGGAACTCCATCGGGGTAGGGACAAAAAAAAGGATCAGAGCTACTTCTTGCACGCGTTCATCGACGGCGGTTTGGCGCGGTTATCCTTCCCGTTGGGGGACGCCACGAAAAGCGAGATCCGAGCCGAAGCTGCGCACCTGGGGCTGCATGGTGCCGACAAAGGAGAGAGTCAGGAACTGTGCTTCGTTCCAACGGGGCGGTACGACACGTTCGTTGCTGAACGCGCCGGGGACCGCCTCCGTCCTGGGCGGATTATCGATGACAGAGGACAGGACCTCGGGGCGCATCAGGGGATCCACCAATTCACCATTGGGCAGCGCCGCAATCTTGGAGTTGCCAGTGGTCGCCGCGTCTACGTCACTCGGATTGACGCTGCATCGGGGACCGTCGCAGTGGGCGAGCGCGACGCACTCTTGTGTGAAGAGGCGCGCGTCGATTCCTGGGTGTTGGCCGCCGATCTGCGTTTGCCCACCGAGGTTGACTGTGCCGTGCGCTACCGGGGTGAAGTACATCGCGCCTGCCTCGAACGCGACCAAGATGGCCTGCGCGTGCGGTTCGCTCAACCGGTGGTTGCCGTCGTGGCAGGGCAATTCGCAGTGTTTTATGCCGAGGAGCGCGTGGTCGGTGGCGGCAGGATCCTTCCGAGAGAAAGTGCCGCAGCAGAGGCACCTTAGGCGACAGGGCGAGAGTGCGACTGGCTGTTCGGGTGTTCACCTCGGGAGAGGATGCTTTCGCGGTTTGGCGAAATTCGGCTAGAGTAACCCCTGATGCGCAATATTGCAGCGATCCTGCTCCTTGGCTGTGTAGGCCTGAATCTTGGCTGCACCGTCGGGGAGGGCGACGGTGCTGTTACAAGTGACCGGCTCATCGTGCGTGACTGTTGGGATGGCCCCTTCGATCTTGGGCCAACGTTTTTTGCCGCGAATGCCTTCAGTACCGACCAGGTTTCGATGCGTGTGCAGCGCGGTGACAACAATCAGGAAGTCTCAGACGGCTTGTCGGTGAGTATTCGCGATCTGCAATCGATCCGACAAGACTCGCTGGGCAAGGCGGTTCCAGTGGGCGTTCCGCCGGGGGTAATTCTCGCTGGCGGGGGCACGCTCGTCAAAAACATGGACGCAGTGGTGAGCCTGTCGCTCTATTTGCATGACACCTGCTACATGCAAAATGGCGCACTCTATTCAATTGATGGTGCCATCACCTTCGACCATCTATTCAGCGGCAATCCGAACGAGACCGTTGGTGAGCGGCGGTTGACGCAGGCCAAGTTCGAGAACGTGCGCTTCGCCGATCCACGTGATTCGAACGCTGACGGCAGTTTCGACGATTCCGTCGTGAGTCTCGTCAACGGCTGGTTCCGCTTCTATTTCCAACGCGGTCAACCTGCGCAGCCGTTTCCCTGATTGGTGCGCGCCGATGCGAACGCGAATCGACGGGCGATTGGTCGAGCAGGTGGCGGCGTACCGTTTGCGATACTGCTGTGAAGACTGCTGCCACTTCGACGACCACGCGGCCTCGTGCTCGCTAGGCTATCCGAACGAACCACATCGTCTGCGCGTCCTTTTGCCCGAGCAAGAACTCCTGTTCTGTAAGGAGTTCGATCTTGTCTAGAGGAGGGCATCGTTCGCATCCGCCGTCGCTTCTGCGCATCGTCGAGCGGACCTTGCGTGAAGAATGCCGTCTCGCTGCAGGTGATTGCTTGTTGCTCGCGGTTTCCGGCGGGGGTGATTCGACGGCAATGTTGCATGTGATGGCGAGACTCGCTCCGCGCTTCGGGGTTGGCCTCTTTGCGCACGGTGTCGACCATGGACTGCGTGACGAGGCGGGACGCGAACTCGATCAAGCAGCTTCGTTGGCAAGCGAACTCGGTGTCGAATTTACGCGTACCAAGATTTCGCTCGAGCACGGTGGCAACCTACAAGCCAGGGCCCGGAAAGGCCGCTATGCCGCACTCGAACAGCGTGCCCAAGAGCTTGGTGGGGCGCTCATTGTCACGGCACATCACGCGGACGACCGCGCCGAGACCGTACTGCTTCGGCTCATGCGTGGTGCGGGTCTGTTGGGTCTCGGCGTCCTCGGACCCCGGGAAGCGCGCCTATTGCGGCCGATGATCCGCGCGCGAAAGTCGGACATTACGGCGCATCTTACGCGCCATGAGCTTTCGTTCTCGAGCGATCCGTCGAACGACAATACGCATTATCTGCGCGTGAAAGCACGAAAGGAGCTCCTACCTATACTCGTTGATTCCTCTCCGGGAATCGTCGAGCACTTCTGTGCGTTGGCCGATCAGGCGCTTCTAGCGAGAGGCAGCGACGGCAATGTCGGACCTTACGACAAGCTGGGCCGACGGCAACGAGCCGCGCTGATGCGTGCCATCGAACTCGGACAGGACGGGTTCGAGTTGCCCATTGCGGCAGGGCTAGTGATTCGTTTGGAGCGGACGCGGAGCTAACGCCTGTGCCCCTTCGGCACAGGGCGTTCGACCCCTTGTCGCAGAACGACCACGAATGAAGCGATTCTTCGGTGAAATGCCCGGCTTCGTACGCGGCACGCCCTTTGCTGTAGTTGCCATCGACCGGAGTAACAGCGACAGCCAGGGATGGCGCTCGACCCCAGACGTTGGGGAGCGGGGAGCTGCGTCCGGTCCAAGTGAAAGGGTTGAACGCCATGCGTGCACAAGGTTTGCTTTCCGTAGCTCGAGCTCGGTTGTTTGCGACGCCCATTCCGGTGGCCGTTGGCTATGAGTTGACGCACCGCTGCAACTTGTCGTGTGGCTACTGCGACAGGCATCGCCCGATGGAGCGCGAGATGATTCTCGATCAGATCCTGGTGGCGCTCGACGGGCTCAGACGGCTTGGAATGCGTGAAATCTCGCTGGACGGCGGGGAGGCCTTGGCGCACCGAGACATCGAGGCGATATCCGAGTGGCTTGACGCAAACGGCATTGTGACGCGCCTAAACAGCAACGGCATTCTCATCCCGCGACGAATGAACGTGGTTCGGCGTTGTGCCAAGGTCAAGATCAGCTTAGATGGTCCGGAATCCGTACATGACGCAGCGCGCGGACCGGGCGCGTACCAGCGCGCCATCCATGGTGCCTTGGTGAGTCGGGAGTTGGGCGTTCCGGTGGAGTTCACGTGTGTACTCGGGCGCCACAATGCGCACGCCGTCGATGCCTTGATGGACGTCGCTAATCGGCTAGAGATTGGTGTCGTGTTTCAGCCGGCTCGCGATAGCCTGTTCATCGAAGGAACGGCTGCGCGAAGTCACTACCGCCTCACCACGCTCGAACTGCGGCGCGCGCTGCTCACCGTGGAACATCACAAGCGCATCGGTTCGCGGGTAGCGAATCGTTGGAGTAGCCTCAGGCATTTTCGCAGCTTTCCGAAAGACAAGGCGCTACCTTGCGCGGCGGGTTGGATCAATCTGACCATGGACCCCGAGGGCACGCTCTACCATTGCGGCCAAGTCAGCCGCGAGGACAAGTCGTGCAACGTCGTTGAGTTTGGCGTGAAAGCGGCGTTCGCCAAACTGACGCGCGGCGGCTGTTCGCAGTGCTGGTGCGCGCGCGTGGTCGAGGAGAATCTGGCTTGGGGCGGTAGGTTCGATCGCTTCCTGCCGTGGAGCGACGCGGCGTCGGTGGCGCCGCCGCCCCCGGACGCGGGCGTGACCAAGCGGCGTCTGCCGGTACTTGAATCGGCAGGGCCAGCGGTTCAGCGCGGGTGAGTTTGACGGAGGCGTCGGGCAACGATCCCCGCCTCTTTCGCGCGACGGACCGACAAAAAACCAAAAATCCAGAAAAGTATCGTTGATTGGCTGCAGCGGCGCCGAGCTCCGGCGGGGGCTGGCCCATACGTAGGGCGACCGTGAGCCGAGTCAGGCCGGCCCAAAAGTGGGAAATATGGGTGCCAAATCGAACGGACGTGCTTAGCTCAAGGTGAAAGCGGATGAATCCGCAAAGGTAGGCTGCCGTTACGCAAGCAGGCGCCTACATTAACTTGGTAATGCGAGGCTGGTCCGTTCGAGGTCGAGAGTGAAACAACCACACAAGACCCTATTAGTTTGGGGAGTGCTAATCCTGGCGTTTCTTGCCATCTGGCAGGTGCTCTACTCGGACAACGGTCAGCGTCAGCCGACCTCGTTCAGCGAGTTCATGGCCTTGGCCAAGGCACCGACGGACAAGCGCAAGGTCGAGAAAGTCGACATTCGAGATCGCGAATATAGTTTCGAGATCAAGGATCCGACGCGACCCAATCACGTCGAGAAGGGCGTCACCGTTGGGCCTGAGAGCGACGCGGTCGTAAAGGAGCTGCTGGATCACGACGTGCGGGTGACCTTCCACAAGGAAGAAGGCAATACGCTTTGGACGCCGCTCGTCACCATCGCCCTTCCGATGCTGTTCTTGTTGGTCATGTTCTACTTGTTCATGCGCCAGTTGCAGTCGGGCGGTGGCAAAGCCATGAGTTTTGGCAAGAGTCGAGCGCGTCTCTTGAGCGAAGCCCAAAATAAGATAACTTTTGCCGACGTGGCAGGGATCGACGAGGCCAAGGACGAGGTCGAGGAAATCATCGCGTTCCTCAAGGATCCGAAGAAGTTTCAGCGCCTCGGCGGCCGCATCCCGAAGGGCGTCTTGATGATGGGGCCTCCAGGCACTGGCAAGACGCTGCTCGCCCGTGCCATTGCCGGCGAGGCGGGAGTGCCTTTCTTCAGCATTTCCGGCTCTGACTTCGTCGAGATGTTCGTCGGTGTCGGTGCGAGTCGCGTGCGTGACCTATTCGAACAGGGCAAAAAGCACGCACCCTGCATCATCTTCATCGACGAGATCGACGCCGTTGGGCGGCACCGCGGCGCTGGCCTCGGTGGCGGCCACGACGAGCGCGAGCAGACCCTCAATCAGTTGCTGGTCGAGATGGACGGGTTCGAGTCAAACGAAGGCGTCATCATCATTGCCGCGACCAATCGTCCAGACGTGCTCGATCCGGCGATTTTGCGCCCGGGTCGCTTCGATCGCCGCATCACCGTGCCGCGGCCGGACATTCGTGGACGCGAAGGCATCCTCGGCGTTCACACCAAGAAGGTTCCGCTCGACGACGATGTCGAATTGGGCATTATCGCCGCGGGAACGCCGGGATTCGTTGGTGCGGATCTCGAGAATCTGGTCAACGAAGCGGCCCTTTTGGCTGCGCGTCAGGACAAAGACAAGGTCACGATGAGTGACTTCGAGTTGGCCAAAGACAAGGTCATCATGGGCACCGAGCGCCGCTCGATGGTCATGAGCGAGCGTGAGCGCCGCACCACGGCTTGGCACGAGGCTGGCCATACGTTGGTTGGTCGGTTGGTGGAAGGGAACGATCCGGTACACAAGGTGAGCATCATTCCGCGCGGAGCAGCCCTGGGTGTCACCATGTTCCTGCCGGTCGAGGATCGCCACACCATGAGCGAAACTCAGGCCAAGGCGCGCATTGCCATGGCGCTTGGCGGTCGCATCGCGGAAGAGGTGGTCTTCAGCGAGGTCACGACCGGTGCTCAGGACGACATCAAGCGCGCTACGAGCTTGGCCCGCGCCATGGTGTGCAAACTGGGCATGAGCAAAAAGCTCGGTCCCATCGCCTATGGCGATGACGAAGAGAGCGTATTTCTGGGGCGCGAGCTCACGTCGCATCACGACGGCTATTCCGACGAGACGGCTCGCGAGATCGATCGCGAGGTACGCCAATTTGTCGACGACCAGTATCAGCTAGCCAAGCGCCTCTTGATCGACAACCGCGCGGCCCTCGATCGCGTGGCGGAGGCGCTGCTCGAACGCGAAACGCTCGACTCGGATGAGATTGACGCTGCCTTCGAAGGTCGCGAATTGCCGGCGCGCGAACGCATCATTATTCCCACTTGGAGCGAAAAGCAGAAGAACCGCCCCGAGAAGAAGCGTCCAGCGAGCATCTTTGGTGCTCCGAAGCCGGCGACGGGCTGAGCGCCCCTACGGCATCGTCTCTCCGCGCAGCTTGACCCCGAGGGCTCTCGGGACGCGTTGAGAACAAGCCATGCAAGCCTTTCGACTCGACAACCGCACTGCAATCGTCACTGGCGGTGGCACAGGCCTCGGTTTTGCTATTGCTCAAGCCATGGCACAAGCGGGGGCCCGAGTGGTCCTCGTGGGGCGTCAATCGGGCAAACTAGCAGCGGCTGCCGCGGCCATCGGCAGCAACGCTGCCTGGGCAGTGCACGACGTCAGCGACCACGCGTCGATGGCAAGCTTTGCGGCCGACGTCGTTTTGCAGCACGGTGCCATCGACATCCTGGTCAACAGCGCGGGCAATCATCTCAAGCAAGCGGCACTCGAGACGGAGGTGGCAGATTTCCAACGTCTGCTCGATGTGCACGTGCTTGGGGCCCATAGTTTCGTTCAGGCCTTCGCTCCGGCGATGCTGGAGCGGGGCAAGGGTTCCATTCTCTTCATCGCGTCGATGGCCTCGTTGTTCGGGATCCCCAAGGTCGTAGCGTACGCTGCCGCAAAGAGCGCGTACCTGGGAATGGCCCGAACCCTAGCCACCGAGCTTTCCCCTTCGGGGGTTCGGGTCAACGTCATCGCTCCAGGTTGGATCGAAACTGCGATGTCCCGCCAAGCAATGCAGGGAGATCCAGAACGGGAGCGGCGGATTTTGAGCCGAACGCCCATGGGTCGATTCGGTACCCCTGAAGACGTGGGTTTGGCAGCAGTCTACCTCTGTTCCGATGCGGCGCGTTTCGTCACGGGCGCCGTGCTGCCCGTTGACGGTGGCGTTAGCATTGGATTCTAAGCGCTCCATCCCCTACCGTAGGATTCCATGAAGCTCGGACTCGGTCTCTACCGTCATCAGCTCGACGAAGAGCACCTGCGCTTCGTTAGACAGTGCGGTTGCACGCATGTCGTTGCCCATCTCGTTGATTACTTCAACCAAGGTGGGGCCAATCGGGTTGGCGACCAGCCGGTGGGCGACACCTCGGGGTGGGGTCATGCGGGCGATGGCAAGCCATGGTCGTACGACGAATTGGCACGGCTCAAGGAGCGCGTGATGTCGGCGGGCCTACAACTGGAAGCCATTGAGAACTTCGATCCATCCCAATGGTACGACGTGTTGCTCGATGGCCCCCGCAAGAGCGAGCAGCTAGACACCATCGCTTATATCATTCGGATCACCGGGAAGCTCGGGATCCCGACGTATGGCTACAATTTCTCCATCGCCGGTGTTGCTGGTCGCATTAAAGGTCCATTTGCCCGTGGTGGCGCCGAGGGCGTAGGCATGAACGGAGCCGATGACACGCCGATCCCGCATGGGATGGTGTGGAACATGGTCTACGACCCAAACGCGCGCGCCGGTACGTTACCTCCCATTACCCACGAAGAGCTGTGGCGACGACTCGGGGACTTTCTCGACGCGTTGGTACCCGTAGCTGAGCAGGCGGGCGTGCGCCTCGCTGCCCATCCCGACGATCCTCCGTTGGAGTTCGTGCGCGGTCAACCGCGCCTCGTGCACCAACTGGATCTCTATCAGCGACTGCTGGATCGCCGCCCGAGCCGGGCCAATGCTCTGGAATTCTGTGTCGGCACACTAGCGGAAATGCCCGGTGCCGGTGATCTCTACGACGCGGTGGACCGTTACAGTCGCCAAGGTGCCTTGGCTTACGTGCATTGCCGCAACGTGCGGGGCAAGGCGCCGCACTATCGCGAGACCTTTATCGATGACGGTGATGTCGACATGGTGCAAGTCCTCCGGATCCTACACCGCAATGGATATGATGGCGTGGTCATCCCCGATCATGCGCCTCAGCTCTCTTGCGCCGCGCCCTGGCATGCCGGCATGGCCTACACCTGCGGCTGGTTGCGCGCGGCCATCGATCGGGTGATGGCAGGGGATTGAAAGGCATTTTGACCCAAAGTTTACGCGCCGGTCATCCCCCGCGACTGCGGGACGTTTGCTTCATGGCGGTGAACGGGATGAACATGGGTGCAAGAGCCCATTTTCTGTTTACGCGCGTCCAGTCATCCAGGTAAATAGGTCTCGCAATGGGTGTGGCCCCTGTTCTCTTGCTTGCTCACGCTGCGGCGGCCCAGCTCGGGCCCATGCCAGCGCCCGAGTTGTCCGCCGGGTTCTCATCGGTGTTCTACGCGCATGCCTTCGAGTTCGCGACCAGCAGCAGCTTGGATCTGACACTTACCTTGCCGATTGCGCACAACTACGCTTGGAGTGCAGGGGCTAGGTTGGGTCTTTCACCCGTGGTAACGGAGGTGTTCGGTCGCTTGGTGGCGGCGCCGCAGCTCGGCGCTTGGCGTCCGGCGCTGGGCGTCGAGCTGGGCGTTACGGCGCGTGGAGACTTCGACGGAGGGCCCCTGGCCCGTCGCGAAATGCGTGGCCCAATTGAGGCCGAAATGAAGCCCTATTACCTAGCGATCCACGCCAGCGTTCTCAGTTTCGCGCTGGGCAAGGGTTGGCGGCTCGCGCTGGCTGAGGTTCGTGTTGGCTCTCATGTCGTGCCCATGGGAAAGTTCGTACGGCTCGAGCTGGGGTTCTTCACCTTGGGGCATCGGCTATGATGCGGCAACTCACGGGTGCAGTGCTGAGTTTTGGCGCAGCGTGCGTTAGCTGTACGTACCCAGCGCCAGATCATCGTGGCTTTTTCGATGCCGCGGCGGTTGCCCAAGGCGTAGACGGCGCCCGGCTCATGCCAACGATCGAAGAGCTCTACTTTGGACATCTCGGAGATCCCAAGATAGACTGCAGCGCTTTCGAAGCCGGCGCTGGCTTTCCCGCTTGTGAGCTGAGTCACGATTCGGCAATCGAGCTTGTGACCCAACGTCTGCGCGCCTACGGCTACGCGACGAGCGTGGTTCCACTGCTCGGCGAGCCGGTGACCGCATACAATGTGGTTGGCGAGCGCCGCGGTTCCTTGCTCGCCGACGAAGTCGTGCTCGTCGGGGCGCATCTCGACGCGTTTTACGGCGGAGCTGACGACAATTCGTCGGCGGTCGCGGCCATGCTCGAGATTGCCCGAGTCTTGTCCACACGACCCACGAAGCGCACCCTGCGGTTCGTCGGGTTCGACCTCGAGGAGTACGGACTGCGCGGTAGCCAGCGCTACGTCGCTAGCGGGGCGGCCGATGATGTGACGTTTGCTCTGGTACTCGAGACCATTGGCTATTCGTTGCAAGCCCCCGACTCGCAGACGCCAGTCCCCGGGCTACCCACTGGGAATACCTCTGGCATCGGAGATTTTATCGCAGCGGTTGGCAACGATCAGTCGGCTGAGATGATTCAACGTTTGACCGCCCTAAATCACGAGCAGGGCTGGGTCAAGCTCTTATCCATCCTTGGTAGCGGCAATGGCGCGTACCCAGTCACGGGGCAGCTGATGCGCAGCGACCATGGACCATTTTGGACGCGGAACATCCCGGCCATGATGCTCTGTGACTCAGCCAACTATCGCAACCCCAACTACCACAAGCCGACCGATACCCCGGAAACGCTCGATCCGCCATTCATCGCCGGGGTTACGCGTCTCGCCGCCGCCATCGTAACGCTTGCGGCGGAGGTCGTGCCGTGACGAACCCAAAGCGTCGGTGGGTTGCACTTTTTACCTGCTTTGGCCTGCTCGGCACAGTTACGCAACAGGCTTCGGCGGCTGAGGCAGAACTGCAGCTCGTCCCTTTCATCGAGCAGAAGACGGCACTTTTCAGTTCACGCTGGGTCACGACGGGTGGGCTCGGAGGGGGCCTCGGCGTGCAAGGGCTGTGGGATCGGCGGTACTCGGCCGAGCTTCAGGCAGATCTGTTGTGGGCGCTTGGCAATGTGCTTCTGTTGCAGTCCAGCGTCGGGCTCCAGCGCGACGGGTACTACCAGCCAGGCGCGCGCATCGTTTGTAGCGTACTCATCGGCGATAGACTCGAGGCGCTCTACGACGATGGTCGCCGACCGGCGAGACCATCCTGGGCAATTGGGCCGCGCCTCGTGCCCCTACGCTTTGGCTCCGATAGAGCGTTTGCGTCTGCCCTCGAGGTGGGTCTCGGCACTGACTTTGGCAGTGGACTGCTACTCGAAGTGGCATTGCTCAAGGCGGGTGGACGCTGGTAAGCAATTCCCAACGACCGTCGCGGCAGAGACGGCCGCAGTCATCACCGCCGATATCGAGCACAGTCGCGTTTCTGTGCCAGACACCTGTCAAGTAGCACGCTCCTTCATCGTTGGAGCACCGAGCTTGCCCGTCGTGACAAGCGCACCACGTTGTGTCATCGAACTTGACCGGCATGTCAGCCACGCGGCCCTCACAACTGGGTCTAGGCAACGTTGGTTCTGCTAGTTGGCAGATCCGCGGCCGCTCGAGTGCCGCGGGATTTGCTTCTCGGTTGAGCGTTCCTTCAACCATAACTTGGTGTTGCACATCCGCAGATCGGACGGAATCCTTGACTTCAGCGATTCCGCAACAGACGCGAGAATCGTCGCCAGTGCACTTGAATGCATCCGCGTAGCGATCGTCCGACAGCGGCACTCTGGCTTCCCCGTCGCGCAGTTCAATCGTACCGCGCGCTAGGTTGCAGCAACCAACACTGCAATCCACAAGTTGTTGTAACGGCTGCACCCAGAGCCGACCAACGACCGATACCACCGTTTTGGACGTGTTCGAGTTCGACGCCAAGACTTCGCTCAGGCTCTGCGCTTGAAGCGTACCGGAGCAAGTTGGGATAAGCGCCGGGGCGAAGGGGCAGCCGTGGTCTGAGATGCAACTGCTGTCGTCCACCGGCCGCTGCGCGGGGACATGCGTGGACGAGCGTCCGTCGATCCCCTTGAGCTCGGGCACGACAGTTCCGGTCACTTGGAGCACCTGCGTTGGTGGTAGGGACTGTCGATTTGCGGGACGAGAACAGGCGACAGCGGCGAGAACCCCGAGGAACCCCCACACAGGTATCCAATGTCTTCGAGAACAAGCAATCTGCGCGTCGAGGTTGACTGTCATGACAAGACTCGGCATCCAATATGACGTGGCGGCCTCGTGTCAAAGCCTCATTAGTTCTGCGTCAGATTCGATGGCGTTGCGCGTGATGAGGTGCAGCATGGGTGTTGTCGCAAAGGTGGTGATGATTGCCATCAGTACGAGCATTGCAAAGAGCGTCGGTGACAAAATGCGCAGATCCAGGCCGATGTTCAGGACAATGAGCTCGACCAACCCACGGGTATTCATGAGGATTCCAAGGGAGGCGGCATCCCGGCTGTCGAATCCGCTAATTCTCGCAGCCACGAAGGTGCCTCCGAACTTGCCAATCGAAGCTGTCGCGAGGATAACGCCGCAGAGCAGCCATTGTGCGGCGCCATGAACGAGGCCAATTTGCGTGCGCATTCCGGTGAACGCGAAGAAGGCGGGCAGGAACAAGACCACCACGAGGTCTTCGAGTTTGTTGGTGAGCTCGAGCGCGAGGCGCGAGTCGTGCGGGATTATCGCTCCGACCAGGAACGCGCCGAAGATGGCGTGGATGCCAGCTGCTTCAGTCGCGAGTGTCGAGAGCAGGACTCCGACCACGACTACGGCAATGGCGCTTTGCGAAACCTCCTTACGCGGCTCCTCCGCCCGCACCGCACGGATGATCAATGGGCGGGCGACAAGCAGCATGAATCCGACGTAGATGCCGGTAAGGATGACAGTTAAGATGGCGCCGGAGATCTTGGCCTTGGCTACCGCCATGACGAAGGCGAGAAGACACCAAGCCGTGACATCGTCTACGGCCGCGCAGGTGAGCGCAACAATCCCCAGGCGGGTCTTGTGTACGCCACGATCGGTAAGGATTCTCGCGAGTACAGGAAATGCAGTAACCGAAAGTGACGTACCGAGGAAGAGTGCGAAGACGGTGAAGGGAACATCGTTCGTGGAGAGCTTGGGATAGAGCCAAAGTGCCAGCCACGACCCGAGGACGAAGGGAACAAGAATGCTGGCGTGCGAAATAGCGACAGTCGCGTGCGTGCGGTGCTTGAGCTTGGCGGCGTTTAGCTCTAGCCCGACGAGAAACATGAAGAGAATCACGCCAATTTGCGCAATGATGGAAAGGAAAGGTGCCACTGACGGCGGAAGGAGGTACGTCGTTGCCGTCGGTGACATGCGACCAAGCAGTGAGGGTCCGAGGAGAATGCCCGCGATCACCTCGCCAATTACCGGCGGTTGGTGAATGCGCTTGCAGAGCGAACCACAGGCCCGCGCCGCGAGGATTACCACCACGAGTGCAAGCAGCACGTGGAGCAGAACGTCGCCCGTGGCTGATGTCGTATTGCCGGTTGCAGCAACGAACGCAGGAGCCGGGGCGATGAGCGTCGACCCAGCCGAGCGGACGAGCAGGAAGAGCCCAACCGCTCCACCTATCATGACAGGATAGCCCAGCAGACGGGCGAACGTGCCTCCGCGGAATCCGTCCGACGTCATACGGACACTCTATCGCGAATTCTCGCAGGATGCGAGCCTGTCGGTTCCGGGCCAAGGTGACCATTGTGGTGGAGCAAACCCCCACGGACTGCAGCAAACAGCGACCAGGCAAGGCCCGCCGATTCAGCGCGCCGATAGGCTGCTCTGAGTCTCGAACTTTTCCGTGTACTGGTAGATTCTCGTCTGGGGACCCGTTCCAGAAACACCGCAGCTGGAGTGAGAGTAACTAACCAAGTGCCATTCACTCGAAGAGTGAAAGGGTTCGAAGTTGGCGTCACTCGGCGCGGGAAGACAGCCAAGGTCATGGAGGAAGAAGGTGTCTAGGGTGTGGCCTCGGCGAGCACACGTGCGACTCGTACCTAACGCGACAGTGCCGACCTTGTTGCGATCGCAACTTACTCTTCGACCGACCATGGGCATAACTGCGGTGCCGCCAGGCGTCGTGGTTACGTCGCACTGACCAGATGACCCGGAATTTGCGCTGCGCGTCGTTACACGGCACGAAGAACAGCTATCGCTATTGTATGCAGGAGATGACGTCTGGGTAGTAACCGAGAACGGTCCTACAATGGCTTCGCGAGACGCTTGATACAGCCAATTTGGGAGCTGGTCATCTGATGCCAGTAGACGTACTGGTCATCGACCTCGAGCTGCCTGATGTATGCCTGGGTCGTGACCACGGTAGGGGCGAAGTTCGAGGCCTCAGTCGCCCGAAGGATACGGCCGTCCGCGTCGGCCAGCCACAGCTCGGAGCCAAAGAGCCGCAGATGGCTGTACCGCCCGGTGACGATGCGTGTCAGCTCCCGCGATGCCAAATCCAGTCGATAGACTCCATCGGTGGCACTGCCGGTGATGTCCGCTTGCAGAAGGTACGCGTAGCGTTCATCCATTTCGAGCGCGCGGATATCAAACCCATCCCAACCAGCATAGGGCACCCAAGATGACCCAACGCCGGTCGCCAGATTGCACAGACTTGCGTCGCGAAAGGACACAGCGAGCGCGACCGAGCTATTCGCTGCCGCGGTGCTTGCGGACACGGAGGAGCACAGTGCAATCTGCGAACTCCCGTCGGGTGCGTAAAAGGACATCCCGCCGTTGCTGTCGATCACCAAGAGTCCCGTTGGAGCGCGGACCGGCACCCTAGCGCCAGCCATCGCGAATTGGCTTGTCTGCTTGGTCGCGGGGTCGTAGCGATTGACGTGATACGTCGCAGGATCGTCGTCGAGGTAGATGACAGAGTGTGGTCGTTGGTTCCAATAAATGAGCCCTCCCGATGCCGTAAGTGTGTCTCCGTAGTATGGCGTCGACGAAACGACGCGTCGCGCGTACGGTTGAAGCCGGATCTCATCGACATCCGTCTGGACAATGCCGCCCTGATCGATCGGGAAGTGGACGTATAGGACTCCCCCAACGACAACGAAGCGCGAAGTCTCCTGCGTCGTAACTAGAATGTCACCGTCATAGAGGCTGCATTCCGACGGTGCGACGACCTCTGGAAGTGTTGTGGCGACGGTGCTTCCGCCAGTGCCGTTGGGCTGCAAGGCTGTCGTTTCGCTGCTTCCGCCGGAGCTGACACTGGGGGATTGGTCTTGAACGCGTTCAGCACAACCAAGCGTGAGGGA
The DNA here is from genome assembly GCA_964454965.1 of uncultured Polyangiaceae bacterium. GTDB lineage: Bacteria > Myxococcota_A > Polyangia > Polyangiales > Polyangiaceae > FEN-1139. Next base: position 87,257 of record CAYVXY010000022.1, read on the forward strand.
TATCGCGAGAAAGAACTCCGAGCTGCTGATACCGAGGAGACTCCTACCTGTGCTACGACCGCGCATCGTCTAACCGTACCGCAATTTGGCCGGGCATCGGGAAGCTAATTCAGGCGGAAGTACCGAGCACACGCGCAGCCATCCCGCTCCAATGGAGTTGCACCAACCTCATGTCCGCGTGTTCAGGGTCTTCTATCAGACAGTGGCCCCAGTCCGAAAAAATGAATCGAATTTGCAGGCTGCGACTATTGCACTGCCAAGTTGCACCGTAGGCCAATGTGTCAGCAATGCCGGAGGATACTCGCGGCAGCAATTGCTAACCACGGTCCAGTTTTCGCTAGGAAGACTATGAATATCGGAGTCACCCCCGCCAAGCTCAATGAGATCATTGACAAGGTATGGAAGATGACGCTCCGGTTTCGAATCAAGCCGATCAAAAGTGAACTCCAGCGACCAGAGCCTCTGGATCTGCTCCTCGCCAGTGTGACCATCTCTGGAGCCTGGCAAGGCGTGCTGACTCTCGGGTGTTCGACCTGCGTTGCTCGCAGCGCAGCAGCTGCCATGTTCGGCAAGCCTGCGGTCAATACAAATCCGGAAGAAATCCGCGACGCTTTGGGCGAACTTACCAACATGGTGGGCGGCAACGTCAAGACGATGCTTAAGGGCGACTGCCGTCTGTCCGTACCACGGATCGTGGATACCATACCCTGCGACCACCCCGAGCCCATGCCAGTGGAGTACCAGTGGTTCGAGTGCGAGGGCGGCGTCGTTGTGTTGCACCTCATCCGGCTGGATGCGGTCCAATGAGAACGATGGCGATGCGAAGTGAGACTGAATTCGACCAAGCCTGCGCTGCATTCGCCCTAGCGCACCGATTGCCGAGAACTTGCGCGAAGCCATGCAGTGCCACGCCGGACGAGAAAGGAACTTCCGATGAACATACTTGTTGTTGACGACTCCGCCGCCATGCGAAAGATCATCATTGCTGCACTAGGCAAGACCAGTCTCAAAAACTCGCGCTTCGTCGAAGCTGAGGACGGCAAACAAGCGCTGGACAAATTCTACGACGGAAACTTCGGCCTGGTACTAAGCGATTGGAACATGCCGGAAATGGATGGTCTCGAATTCGTGGGTCGCGTCAGAAAGATCGATTCCCGAGTCAAGATCATCATGATCACAACGGAAGGGTCGATTGGCAAGTTCGAGACTGCGCTCGAAGAGGGGGTCGACGAGTTGATCGTCAAGCCCTTTACCCCGGAAGGGCTCGATCGCAAGATCAAGAAGCTCTTCACGCCGGCCGCGCCATGAGGACTTCACAAGGCAGCACCTTCCCGACAGCTCGACGCGGACGACAAATAGCCAAGCCGCGCCGCGCTCACTGACGATGATTGAATTCTAAGCTGCCGCGTTGACGCCCAGGCGGCCCGCGACGCAACGGCGCGCGTGGCGTCCAGCTGCGTTGGCGTGCCTCGCCTGGAACGCGACCAGCACGTTGCGTCCGCTGAAACATCTCGAGTGCTCAACTGCTCCGCGCGCCTAGAACGCTCAGTGTCTTTTCCGAGATGTGAAAGACGGCCAGTTCATACAGCCAGCGGAAGCAGAATAGTAAATACGCTTCCAGCTCCCTCTTTCGAGCCGATCTTGATTTCGCCGCCCAACGACTGAATATTGCGACGTACGACGTCCATGCCTACCCCACGGCCAGATATCGCCGTGACAGCGGCCGCGGTGGAGAAGCCAGGCGCAAAGATCAGGTCGAATACCTGCTCATCGCTGAGCTGGGCTCCCTCTTCAATCAAGCCATTGGAAATGGCCTTGCTCATCAGGGCGGTCCGCTTGAGTCCCTTGCCGTCGTCACGTAGTTCGAGCAGGAGCCAGCGTTTGTCTTCGCGGGTGGCGTGCTCGGCCGACAGCCGTATCGTGCCCATGAGCGGTTTGCCCAATTTCTTCCGCTCGTCGGTCTCCTCAATTCCATGATCTACGGCGTTGCGAATCATGTGCACCAGTGGATCGCCGAGCTTCTCGAAGAAGGTGCGCGGGACCATCGTGTCTTCTCCCGACACAGCGACACGCGCCAACTTGCCCGTCTTCTTCGAGAGGTCGCGTACCATTCGCGTCATCTTGGCGAAGAGAGTGCTCAACGAGACCATCTGCATCAGAGCGGAAATCTCGTAAATGCTAGCGAGGGCAGCTCGAACGTGAGCAGGCAGCTCGCCTGGTTGCTCCAATTGCGTTGCTCTCAACTGGGTCTCGAAGGCTCTCAGCTGCTCTGCGGTGGCGGCCAGGCGCGCCACGAGATCGGCGTCGATTTTGACGGTTTCCTTCAGCTTTGGCGCTTCTTCTACTCTCGCTGACTGCGGAGGCTGGCTCACTGCCTTGCGAGCAACAGCCAGCGTCTCACCCCTGGCTGCGGCCTCAAGTCGTTCGAGTAATTCCGCTTTGCCTGGGCAAGGAGGGTAGGCGATCTGCCTTTCGACGGCAGTGCGAATGCTCGCGAGGTAGCCGCGCATCATCTCCGTAGATTCGAAGACAACGTCGAGGACACTTCCCTGAAGTTCAAGTTTGCCCTCCCGCACTAGCGCGAGGAGGGTCTCGGTGCCGTGGGCGAGTTGAGTGATGTCACCCAGATCCAAGAAACTGCTGAGGCCCTTCATCGAATGAAAGACTCTAAACAGTTTGTTGATACTGTCGGGGGTTCGATTGCCCTGCTCGGCGGACATCAGGACCGCATCGGCAACCTGCAGTCCTTCCTCGGTTTCTTGCAGGAAGTCAGCGACATTCCCCAACATCTCGGGGTCTCGCTCGACTCGCTGCTCGTCTGCCAAAGGGATGGAAGGACTAGCAACCGTAGGCGGCGCCAGTTCCTGGAACTGGTGGGCATAGCGTTCGCTCAAGGCTTCGCATAGCTCATTCAAGGCGATGCGCACCCACACCAATAGGTCGTCAGCTTCGGCGCACTCCTCGTTGAGTAGACTCAAGAGCGCCGTCTCGAGATGCGTCAACGTCTTACGGAAACCTTCGCTAACGTCAACGCCGAGGTGCTCTTCAGCCTCGCCAAGCAGCGAAATGGCAGCGCCCAGCTGACGTTCGTCACGTCCCCTCATCGACGCTAGGACTGCACTGGCCTCCTGACACAGGCCAACGCGTTCGCGTTCACTCCATACGAGGAACATCTCTCCTTCGAAGTCAGCGCTGACTAGGCGTTGGCCAAACAAAGGGATGACCTTTGGCGTGTACCTCTTACACTCTTCGGGCATCAGGGCCATGGGAACGCTGAGCTGTAGCTCGGAGCCTCCCTCGACCTTGCCTTTGACGGTGCCCGAAACCATGTTCGTAACTTCGCCGAGAAGATCGAGCATATCGCCGATCGATGGCTCCTCGTCCTCTCCCATTCCGAGCAGTACGCGAGCTAGATTCTGGCAACTCGATTCCGTCCCAAATATGCCAAGGACCCAGCTGCCACCGGGTCGAACCAAGCTGATGTTCAGCCCATAGGACATCTCATCAGTGCTGATGGGCTCGGGCTTTCCGGCAAGGTCCAGTTTGAGACCGAACATGGTTTGACAAACCGCCGAGATGCCCGAAATGGCGAGATTCATCACCAACGGAATGGCCACCGCCTTGGAGTCACCTGTCTGTTTCATCGCGATTGTCCCTGGCGCCTCCGTCAAGCGCCCGATCCTGCCCCCTTGAGCAGCGAGATTGTCGTCGTAATGTAGCGCGCATCCATAGTTCGAAGCGGCATTTCTTTGATCTCGAATTGAATTGACACGCACATGATCCCCCGAGAAAACATCATGTGGTGGCTTTGCCCCAAGATCAATGACGGGAGAGAAATCGCATCGACCCGACGCGTCGTTTCCATCAGGTTGGTCTTGACAGAACCTGCGATCATGTTGCCTATCTCCATGATTGCATCGACGTTTTCGTCTGAAATTTCCTGCTGTGGCTCACCAAGGAAGTTTCCGGTGATGAAGAGCAACGCCTCACTGGATAGATTGAGCGCCAAGTTGCCACTATGCCTTCCAGCCAACCCAACGAGTACGGTCACCTCGTGTCTGGCGGTAGGCATGACACTACACCCCACGGGCTTTGGCTCTACCCCGGCCATCTGCAAGCCTACCCCAGTTGCTTCGATTATTGCACTGAAGAGATCGGTATCGGCGTTGATCCCCTTAAACATCGGATTGGGCTGAGTTTCCACAATCATTTGAAACGGCTACCTGCTGACGAAGGATAATACCTGTCTCGGACTGCGAGCCATTTTGGCGCAAATGTGTGGATTTGACGCCATTCTTAGGGGATTCCGAAATTTGGGTCGGCCGCTGTGCGGGGGACCCCTCGAGTGGCACGTCGCCGCGGATGATCTGTCGCCGCGCGGCGCCGAGATTGTCTAAGGTTCCGTCCTCGAGTTATGGCCTCTCCTGGCGTGCTTGTGGGGCCAAAAGACGCGTGCAATGCTCGTGGTGTGAGGTCCTGGTTGTTCGAGAATTGGGGTCCCCCATTGTTGCTGGGTCTAGTCGCCTGCAGCGCAAGGCCGCGCGCGTCAGTTCCAGTCAAGCCCACGACGGACGCCAGCTCAATCCAGGCGGAGCAAGCACTAGCCGCGCCCTTGTTGGAGCGCGCGAGCGGCTCGGAACGTTGGAAAGGGGAGGAGGCGCTGAGCGAGCCCCCGTTGGCGTCGCGCCCCGAGTTGCTGGCGCAACGCTTGAGTCTTGCGGAGGTTCTCGAAGACGTCAAGAACGACCCAAGGGCGCTCGACCCAATAATCGCCCTCATTTACGCGCGTCGCGGACGCATGTTCAAGTCGCCTCGTTGGAACAAGTTTGCCGCCGGACAAGGGTTTTACCATCCCGATCCGGATTACAAGGACAATAAGCTCACTACTATCGACCGAGAGAACCTCGCTCTGCTGTCGCAGATCCGCAACCGCATCGATCGGCGTGGCCCGCGCGCTCCGGCAGATGCGGCGTCTCTCGTTGCGCGCAGCGCGTTTCCCGGATGCCCCGCAGATGCCGCGTTAAAGCGTACGGCAGACGAACGTGGCATTTTAACCTACGCGTGCGAGCAGGCGAGCCCTGGCCCGACGACGGGTCACGTGCAGCATGGTCCCACCTGGCGCTGGCTCCCGACGGGGCGTTTGCTCGAAATGCGGAACTACGACGCGGGGCGAGAACATGGCCCCTTCGTGGCTTGGTTCTGGACTGGAGTTCGGCGCGAAGACGGCGAATTCGTACAAGGTCAACGCCAGAGCCGCCATCGTATGTATCACCCAACGGGCGCCATCGCCGAAGATGCCACCTACAATCAGGGACGCCTCGACGGAACGCGCCGTCGCGGCTTTGACGACGGAAAGGCCGCACTTGAAGCAACCTACAGCAACGGGATCCCCCATGGCATATGGACCACGTTCTACGACAATGGTCAGCGCGCCTTGGTCATGACCTTCCGCAATGGGAAGGTGATAGGAAGTGTACAAGGATTCTCCCTCGACGGGAAACCCTGGCCAGCCGGGGCCCTGCACGAAGCCTGCCGCTACAGCTGTGCCTCCGAACTTGGGCACCTCGATCTCGAGAGCTTGCCGCCGATCCCACCTGAACCCTGTCGGCAGGGAGTCGTTGGTACGGCCAACGCATGGCCGCGCAGTGTGATCCGCCCGCTCGTCAGAGCGTCGCGCAAGGCAATCGATGAGACCGTCGGCTGCTCGCCGGCGAATTGCGCTGACAGCGTGGCCATTTCCTGCGCACCAGATTTGGATGGTAAGCCCGGCGGCGAGATCCTCGCTGTCATCGCGTGCCGCGTACCATTGCCGTGCCCCGACTGTGGCGCAGATGCGAACCGCGAATATGCCGCCTTGGCCGCCAACGTAATCCTATCGCCGCCCGCGCCAGGGCGCCCCTCTTGGATCGAGCATGGCTTTGTCAGCTGTCGCGAAAACAGTAGCTTTGAAGGGGATCCGCAATCCAAGGTTCAAGGCTACCTACGCCTACCAGACGGCGAGGTCGCGATATCTACGCTCCACTCGGCCGCGAGCAGTGACGACGGTCGTGAGCGATGTAGTCAAAGCCTCTATAGCCTGCGCCAAGGAAAATGGCAGGAAGTGATGAGCGGCGAATCGCAGCTATGCGCAGAAGAAGGTTTGCCCGAGGAGCCTGAAGAGTTCGACGTTTATTGAGGCGAGGGCGTTCGAGGATTCACTTGGCTGAGAAGGTAGCGCCCGTTTTCAGGTGGGATGAAGTGGGTGTCTGGATTGGACTGGCTCGTTGCCGGCACTTCGACAGGGAATGATGCGTATTGTTGGTTCGGCGTCTAGGAAACGAAACCACGTTGACGCCGCGCTGATTATTGGGTGACGATTCAACGCTTGCAACCGAACTCACGAGTGGCATCGGTTTGGGAAGATATCTGGCGGTAGATTAATTGCTTGCCCATGACCGTTTCGCGAATCGAAGGCAACAGTGGGGTTTGCTGCGTGTGAGCTATTTCGGCTCATGAATCATTGACCCGTCCCAGAGGGAGATCAGATGAGAAAGACCAGTCACAGACTGCCGATGCCCACGTCTGCATCGCGTCTTGTTGTGCGTTCAATCACTGGCGTCACGATTATGACGCTCTTTGTTGCGCAACCGGCATTGGCCGAGCAAAAGGTAGTAAAGCTCGTGACTCAAGGCGATACGCTTGGGTTCTACGGTCCGCTTCCCGCAAGCCAAGCATTCGATGTTGAGCTAGCCGCGGCAGACGAACGTTACACTTCAGCGGTTGTGGAAGTATGGTTCATGGAAGACGCCGAGAGCGCCAAGAGCGCCAGGAGCGCCAAGGTCGCTGAGGATGCCAAGGCCACTGAGAATGCCAAGTTCGGTAAGAATGACAAGGACGCCAAGGACGCTAAGGATGCCAAGGACGCTAAGGATGCCAAGGTCGCCGAGGACGCTAAAGAGGAAGGCTGCCGAGGACGCATGCCTGAAAACCCCAAACAGTACCAGCAGTACGCCATGTCGGTGTCTGGTTCAGGGAAAGACCGGGTCTTCCGGGCGCAGATTGCCCCCCTGCAAATCGGTCAATCCTACTGCATGCGGGTCAAACGCGCTGAGCTAATTCTGGAGGGCCAGCGACAGAGCTTCGTGAATGCCCTGGTGGATAACCTTATCAGTCACTACGAAAGTAGCCCCATTGCCAGTGGGGCGCCCCACAAACTCGCAATGAAGGCTGCGTTTGATGACACCTGCAAGACACAAGATGTGGACTGTCAAACGACCGATTCCGCCGTTCGTAACCTCGCCAGTTTGATTGATGCTGACGCAATCACTGAGCAAAAGAGCGCAGCGGCCAAATCCAAAGCGGACGTTGCTACGATGGGGAAAGCGACGACCGCTCGGGCCGAGGCTCGCGATGCTCTTGCGCGCCTCGGCACGGTACCAAAGTTGAAAGCTTCCTGGGAGATTGCAGTCGGAACGAGCGGAAATCTCAGAATCGTCGCGCTCGACAAACTCGATAAGTCCAAGAACTCAAAGACCGACATCGCGGATCTCAAGGCATTTGTCGACGCGAATCCCAAACCGGAGGGGATCGAAGGCTCGGAACTCGAAAAGTGGAAGCAATGGCGCACAGACTTTCTGGTCGTCGCGAACACCAAGGACGACAAGGCGTTCGCGGCTGCTATGAAGAAGCTAGCCTGGCCCGGCATTGCTGCCAAGAAGGCTTACCTGAGAGACGGTACCGAGTGGATTGCGGCTGACAAGATCAGCCTCGCTTTGCCGCCAGAACAGGCGCTGCCTCCGGCTCCGCCTGGGATGAAGTACATTGGCGGACTAGCTCTAGACGACCTATTGGAGAACATTGGACTCCTGAAGGATGAATCGTCATTGAAGACGGAAATCCAGAAACTGCGCGCCGCAGATAAAGCCTTTGACGAAGCACAGAAAATTGCCAAGGCATCCGCGGACAACGTGAAGGCTGCCAGAGCAAAGCTGATTGCCGCCGTCACTGCCGCGTTCACGCCTGCGAATGGGACCGTGCCATCAGTTGAGTTGGTGGCGAAGCAGGGGAGACCCCGGTCATCTGGGGCAGCAGAGACGCCGAATGTCGCAAACTACGTTACGCCTGCACTAGGGGTGGCCTGGTCGTATCCGACCCGGGGCGGTGACGGCCAGACATGGCTCTTTCCACATTTCGGACTCAACTTCTACTTTGTGCCGATCGACCGCACGCTGCCCATCAACTCCTTGGTAGGCAAGTTCTTCCAGCGCATTTCGGTTGTTGCTGGCATTGCCCTGAAAAACGTCAAGCTTCCAGCGCGCGTCGAGAAGGACGTGATCTTTGGTTCGAGCCCCTACCTTGGTGTCGGCTGTCGTTTGACGCAGTACACCCTTTTGGAAGTCGGAACAGCCATCTACAAGTACAAAGACAGAAACCCCTCATCGAGTGCGACCTATTGGGGCTTCGCACCTGGAGTTGGGGTCGCCGTCGATTTGGATGTCGTCGATCTTGTAACCAAGAACATGAGCAAGCTCTAGGCCGGAGGAAATGGACAATGGCAACACTCGAAATCTGGGTAACGCAAGAGACCGTCCATGGTGGCGAGAAGTTCAACATCTGCGCGCGGATCACTGGAGCGACGGCAGGTGCCGTCGTAACGGTTGTCGTTGGCTGTGACGGGCACTGCTGGCCCGGAACAATCTACGTAAACAACTTGGGCACCGGTGGCTGCATCAGTACCGACGCGGTCCTGCCTGGTGTGCCAGGCTCGATCACGTCATACATACTTGTGGCCACAGCAACTTCGAGTGCTGTGGCAGACGTGTTTCCATCGGCAACCGCGATTGTGAAGGTGCACTAATGCGATACCTAAGCGTTGTATGCGTTCTCGCTTCCGCCTGTGCAGTAGACAAGCAGCCCACGACCGATGAGGTCGTGACCATCGCTATCTGCCCGGCGCCGGCACAGACTGCTCTTGCCTGCGCGGCGCAACCGATTGCCGACGGTTCCACGACGGTGGTGCGCGTTTGCGCCCCACTTGCCGAGAACCGCCGGAACGACCTGAAGGCCACCTTGCGCGCGCATGCTGGGAAGTGGGCAGCGCCAACCGACGCCGCAGTGCCGGGAGTGATTCAGGTGAGCTTCGGTGCGGCACAATGCAAGGATGTCGAGCTGGAGCTTCCCACCACCCCGGGTGTGTTCGGTGTCGAGGCAGAGCTCGAGGGCTACGTGGCATCCGCGTGGGTATCGGCCACTCCCGCAACAATCGAGTCGGTCAGTCTGTCTGCGTCCCCACAGGTTTTGCCGGTTGATGCAAATACCGCAATCGCAATCACCTTTTCTGCTCGCAGCAGCCTGGGGCGCCTTCCCAGTTCAGGGACGCGGTACAGCGTAGAAGTCGTCACCAATCCGCTCAATGAGTTCGTCGTGGTGACGCCATCGCAAGGGTATTTGCGCGACGGGGCGGGTAGCTTCACCGTCAATGTTGGTGCGTCAGTGACGAGCGCTACAGTGACAGTGACCGTATCTCCACCGGTCCTCAATGGAATGGAAGCCGCGGTCGCCCAAACGGCATCGATTAAGATCCCGAGAATTTAGGCGAATGGTGAGTCAAGGGCGCGGCGGCAAGAGACGTTTACGCGCCCCTGACTGCCCTGGCGCCCTGGCACTGGACCGTTTGTCCACGAGAGGTCTGCCGCGATACGCAAATCCCGCGTCGACGCCGTCGATGGTCGACAAATGTCCTTTTCCGCCACCAAGTTCGACCGGATGGATGTTACCTTCACGCCCAATCCATGCCGGCACTCGAGCCAAGTTACTACCGTAAATCCACCACGTAAGTCGCTTGGGAACCACGCTGTGTCTGGTGGCGAGGCCGGCGACTGACGCCCCCGTTGCGACCTCGAGTGCCAAGCCCTTCCCAAATACCCGACTGCGGTTGACTCGTGCCACGGCGTGAGTCTCGCCGAGCTGGCGCCGTTTGCCGAGGCGTCGTTCTTGGTCCGGTTACGTCCCTGATGCCTTTGTGGGGCTCGACTTGGTGCACGAAACACGTCGCGGTTGGCCAGTCAAACGCCTTGGATGCCAACATGGGGCGTTTGGATTCGTGCAACGACGTTTTGAGCGGGAAATTGGGCCGTAGGCGCGCCGACCGATGCGGGGTTGCGTCTAGTTGTTACCACTGCAACGGAAGTCTGGTGTCCCCACGCTCGTTATTTGATTTGAGCGCGCAGGGACTGTCATTGTCCAGTGGCGCGTAGTATCAGTGTGCCATGATTCGGGTCTGCAAAGTCGATTGGGTTGCGCTGGTAGTACTTATGACGATGGGATGCAATCCGCCGAACGTCGCACCACCACCGCTTCAACCTATGACTACGGGCGAGGCATTCGCAGGCGACAAGTGTACTGCGCTGCGCCCGCCAACCGAGCCAAACTTGATGGCGTGGGACCCAGGCTCACGGGCAAACCTGGCAGCGTTACGCAAGCAAGGAGTTATTGCCGTGCACTACGAGGCGCATGGCTGCGACGTTTCCCTGGAAGTGCTGAGTAACTGTGTCGCACCCGGAAGCTACCGGTACGAGCCGTACTGGGAGAGCGACCACAAGCTCTCGCACAACGCCGGAGAGCTACATGGAAATTTGCCACTGGGCGCAGCGAGCTTCGAGTCCAAGCTCGAGGGCAATCGAGTGCTGCGCACCGACTATATGCTGGTTGGCATCGCACAAATCCCGATTGGTACGATGTATCCGCCGGGGTCACTCCGCGGCAGCGATTGTGCTCGTGCAACCCACGTGGTGAGTCGCATTTTCTTGGGTGGCTTCGCTATGGCCGCAGGCGAGGCCCGCACGCTCGAAGCCTCGGCGTCACTCTTCGCAACGTTAGGCGCGTCGACCAAGGCATCCGTTGAGCAGTTTCAGCCAGCGGGGGACCCCAAATCGTGCGAACGCGCTCGGGACACGCAAAGTGAACAGCCCGGGTGTTCCGTGCCGCTGCGGCTCACGCTTTTGCCTATGGCGCAGGGGCGAGGCTGTTTGGAACCGAATGAGTGCAGCACTCGCTGTGATTCGGGCGATACCCTCGCGTGCGTCGACTTAGGCAACATGGCCGTTTCGGGCAACGGTATGGCAAGAAACCCGCAAAGCGCTATGAGTGCATTCAAGAAGGCGTGTGACTTAGGATACCAGTTGGGCTGCGGTTGGCTTGGGCAAATGTACTACTTCGGTGATGGGGTTCCAGTGAACTTCCCGCTGGCAGCTTCGCTTAGCGCTCAAGCCTGCGCTGGCGGCAACTGGCCCAGCTGTACAATCATGGGTAACATTTACGAACGAGGACTTGGTTTGCCTGTAGACCTGCAACGCGCGCTCAACTACTTCGTCACGGCTTGCGACGGCAATGACAAGGACGCCTGTACCCACGTGCAGCCGCTACTCGCGCGTGCGTGCGAGAGCAAGGACGCCAATGCCTGCGTTAGCTTGGGCAAGATGTACTTCCAGGGTCAAGGGATCCCGCAGGATCAAGCCCTCGGTGTTGCACAGTTTCAGCGCGCCTGTGAGCTCCGTTCATCGGCCGCCTGCGTGGAGGTTGCCACAATGTATAGGAAGGGGCTTGGCGTCCCCAAGGACCCGCAGAAGGCCATTGCGCTCTACAAGTCAATCTGTGACGACGGGGAAGCAATGGGCTGTTCCGCGCTCGGGATGATGTACATGAGCGGCGACGTCGTACGCAAGGACGTGGGTCAAGCCCTGACTTTGTTCGAGCGCGGTTGCACGTTGGGCGACGCTAACGGTTGTGCCTGCCTCGGTGGCCTATACGAGGATGGCGTTGGCGTCGAGGCAGACGTCAAACATGCTCTGGACCTGTACCAAGGTGCATGCGATCAAGGCTCCGGCATTGGTTGCGCTGGGCTGGGTGGCCTATACGAAGAAGGAACGGGGGTAAAGCAGGACACAGCGCGCGCTATGTCACTTTACCAACGGGCATGCAGCGCAGGATTCGACGATGCGTGCCCTGCTGCCGCGCGGTTGGCGAACGGCCAATAGCAGCGCTCGCCACGTCTAAGGACTACCTCGTCAAGGGCTCGATAATTCCACCACCGAGCTTGTGTAGTCTCCTCACTCAGAGTTTCGGTTGGGCTGCGTGATTCTGAACGCGAGCCTCCTCCTTCAGTCGGCGAAAAGTTGCCGTTTCGAAGCGAGCGTCGAATGCGCCACAATCGAGAAGCAACCCGTTGGATGGCTCATAGCCAACTCGCAGGCCTGGCATAGACCAGCTACGGTAGGTGTACTTGCCGTGTGACACACCGTATTCGTTGGTACAAGTGAAGGGCGATTCGCGCGTCGGTTCGCCACGATACTTCTCCGTGAGGGCCGCTTCCATCTTTCCGTCAAACATCGGACCAAGCGGCCCCATCGTGATTGCGACTACGAATCCTCCCACTTGGGAGACTACAAGGCGTCCGGGCCAGAGCGCGAGCCAATCCGGTCGGTCCGCACTGCCAAGCAACACGTACGTTTTCACGATGGGAACGCTCGTGATGTCGACATCGCCAGCGATGGTTCTCCTCGCTTTTGCCACAGAATCAAGCATTTGGAGACCCTGCTCAAGCACTTCGGTCGTCCTGTCGCTTTCTGATGCGGGGGTTCTGGCAGTAGTAGATTGCTGATTTGGGAGGACGCATGTCTTAATTGAGTTGCCCGACGCAGGGCAATTGGGCAACTGCAATGGCGCGCCGAGAGTGATACCAAATACGGCCATGTCAATGTGCGCCGCTTCTGCGTGTTGGTGGTCAACCGTCAAGGACTCAATGATCTGGGCGACCTTGACTGTCGCTTGAGTCACTGCTGCGCGCTTCTGCGCGGTCTGCCGTACGGCAGCAGCGTGAGCCTGGACCTCCGCGAACCAAGAGCTTGCCACATAGGCGTTCAAAGTACTCGTTGATACAAGCCCGGAAAGGACATCCCTTTGGAAGTCCGGGACCATCTCGTATGGATTTGCGGGTCCAGTGGTGGGCCTATCTGGACTCGCTCGGTCGTATTCTTGGAATCGGGCAACTGCAGCCGGCGGCCACTTACCGAATCCGGAGAATTCTCGGATCAATTGACGAAGTATGTTGAACGCGGCTTGTTGACGCAAGGTGGTGTCGGCGACGTCGGTGCCGCGCACCGACGCGCGAACCTTCTCCACTGTAGGTAAGTCAGTAGTCCAGTTCGGCGGTGATGCTGGGGTTTGCGCCGACGGCGGGGGCGGAGTAGTCCCTGCAGTCAGCGCTATGCTCCGATTCGCGCTCGCTGCCCTCGTCCTGGTGCCCGCGCTTCGAGGACTGGAGGAAGGGTTAGTACCCAGAACATAGTGTCCTGGCGTGACTTCGCGCAGCGCGCAGCCAGCAAGACTGGTCACAGCCCACAGCAAAGCTCCGGACGCTCGCGCACTCATACTTCGCTCCTACCAGAGCGGACTTTTGACGGCAATACTCACGACTGGAGATTTCTGGGCAAGCGACAAGACCAAGAACCAAAAGAACCAGGAATTTTGGCGTAAGTGAGCGAGTCGTGCGCATAAACTGCCGGATGTCGTGTCGAACCCGATCCGGAAATGCTGCCCTGGCAGAACTCGAAGATCGACCCGCCGTGGCCTTGCCGCAGCGGGTCCCGCTGCCGTGTTGATGGCGATGCTAACCGACGCCACATGGCCCAGGAAAGGCTAATTGCAGACCTTATCGGTAGCGCAATCGCGGACTCTATCGAGCGAAGTGGGTGGCAATTGCTCCGCCGGCACCGTGCTTGATACCCCGGATGGGTCACAAGTTCTGTGCCGAATGTGATGATGACCAGGCGCTCGAACAGCTCCCAGTCGAGCACTTGCCGGCTCCGGTCGAAGCCGCGCAGAAGCCCGTCGAAGGCTTACGATCCGTTTGCGCCATGGCTCTGGCAGTCATTTGCCAGGATTCACTCTGGGGAAACAGGTAAGAATCATACTCACACCGCCAATGCGCAAGCGATGGCGCCTGTTGCTAAGCCCCAGTCCGTCCCAGTCGCCCAATTCGCCCCCAACACCGGCGATATCACAAAGCTATCGCCGCCGTTCGCGATCCATCCGTTCGAGCATCGGACCATGGCACCTGTGCCACGTTTACCAACTCAACGCGTTCGACTTCTGGGCCATGGCAACGGTGCCAACTTGCAATCTCAAGGATCCGGATTTTGAAGGCATGGATCCGGATCCTGAAGGTATCGATCCACTCCACGAAGCTTCCCGCCGCTCCACGAAGCGCTCCCACTGGTTTGCGAAGCTGACCTTCTCAGTAGGCAGCCAATTTTGGCTGGATCGTCGAACGTCTGCAATGGTGGCGTTGGCCCATTTGACGGGATCCAGGCTATTTCCCGCGGATGCGAGGCTTCAGATCGATCAATTGGTGGCGTGGGGCGGCAAATTCCTGCGCGCGGCGAGTACCAAGCCTGAGATCATGCAACTCATGCTCGGGCTCGGATACTCCGAAGAGGAGCATAAGGAGGGCTGGGACCTCTACTTGAAGATGCTCGGCTACCGCGGTGCCGGCGCGACGCCCGCGCCGGTTTCCATGAGCACCACTGAGCAGTTGCGCGCATTATCGCAAATCGATAGCTTCGATGAACCGGCATTTAGGCGCACCACGGCGGCGCTCGGGCGTCTGCATCCCGAACAGCATCGTTACTTCTTTGGTGACGGCCTGGCGCCGAAGACTGGGCCAGAATCGCTCGGTTCAGTGCAAACGTTCCTCGAGCGCTATGCTGCGTTGCGCGACGGCACCGATCCGAATCGAGCGGACACGCGCGACGCAGATCATGCGGCCGCCAAGACGCTCGAGCTCGCAACATCGTCAATCCCGCGATCGAAACCGAGCTGCGACAGTTGATTGAAGTCGTCAAGCGGCCAGCACCGTTGCCGATCCCAATCCAAATGTCTGCCTCGGAAGAGGCGAGGCAAAACGCTGCGGCAGCATTTGCTAGCTGGTTGAACGATTGGCGCACCACAGCTTCCGCCGGCATCCACCGTCGCGACTACCGGATCATTCTGGGAATTTCACGGCGCAAAATTACCGCTGAGCTTGGCGACGAGCTGCCCGAGGCAATGCCAATTCCGGTGGCGATAACAACAGCAACGGCAGCGCACGCCTAACACGCCATCTCACTGGCACTCAATAGCCACAGGCCGGGGCGCAGCGAGCTGCGCTTCGGCCTGTGGCGTTTTGTTTGACGCGCAGATCTAGGGTTTTGGCAATGAAACTACGGGCGGCCAAATGCAGGCTGCCGAAGGGGCGATCCGCAGATTCGATGCCGCTGACGTTAGGGAAATGTATGGCGACTATTCATGGGCGTATCGAGACACTTACAACTGGCTCAACCTCGCTAAAGTGCCCGCACTCAAAGCAGTTTTACGAGCCCCCACGCCTCGGCCACAAGTGAGGTTGTCTCCGCTGGCGCCGCGCGACCCGCCGAAGACAAATTCAGTCGAGCGAGCCCCGAGGATTCTCAGCACCAACCAACGCTAGTGCTTCGCTACGCGCTTCCGTTGACGTTTGATAGGGCTTCCAACTGGTGCCGGCATGTCCGAATCGGTGATCTCCGGCAGCGGCACGCGATGCGGCTTTGCTCGAACGATGGGTACTCCGGGTTGCCCCAGGGATTGCAGCATCTGTTGGGCGACGCGTTCGGCGACGCGTTCGGCGACCAATTCCATGACCTTTGCCTGAAAATCTGGACCGAAATGCGACAGGAGCTCGGGCCCAAGCGCTGCGGTCAGCGGCTGAGCGAGATCCTCGGCCGTAGTGGCTTTGGGAGCCGCAGGCGGCTCGCTCTTGGGTACCGGCGCAAGTGAGACGACTCCTTCAACAGGTGGCGTTGATTGCATGAGGTCAACCGGCAAAGCAGGCGCTTTGGCCTCAACGACCGGCGGCAAAGCGGGTTCAGGTTCGAGTGCGACGCTCGGCGGCAAAACGGGCTCGGGTTCGAGCGCGACGGGCAGTGGCAATGCGGCTTCGGGTTCGAGCGCGACGACCGGCGACAACGCGGGCTCAGGCTCGAGCGCGACGACCGGCGACAACGCGGGCTCGGGTTCGAGCGCGACGGGCGGCGGTGCCGCAATCGTTTCAAGTGCTGCATCTGCCGTCATGCCAAGGAGGGTCGTTCGCTCCACACGATGAGGGGTCGATATGGGCGCCGGTTCCTCCTCCGGCTCTGGGTCAGCGTGAGGAGCGCTCAGCTCCGACTGTGCCGGCGCTGCTTCTGGGTTCAACCCCAAGGCTGCCAACGGATGGGTGCTGACGTTGGGCGTCATGGGCACAGGCTCGGGACTCGACTGGCTCTCGTTGAGCGCGGGCACAGGGTCGAGACTCTGCTGGATTTGGCCCTCGCTCGGTGGACAGGACTCGTTCGGTGCGCCACCCAGTGCGAGTGTATTAGGTTCTGGTTCCTCGATGATAATCGGCTGAATCGGTACGAGCGAGGTTGAGTCCATCGAGGACTCCCACAGATTGGACGACGGCGGAGTCGAGCCACTCTCCGATATGGGGCCGCGGCCGCCCGGGGAATCGACGTAGTGCGCTTCCTGACCATGCGAAGCGTCACTATGGACATTGGCGGGTGCTGGTAGCGTGACCAGGCTTTGGCTCTGCATCATCAGACGTTCAGCATCGAACGAGTGTCTGCGAGAGTCAGGGGCCGAGGGAACGTCGAGCGAAGCCTCGTCGACCTTTCGCGTTGGCGAAAGCCGCGGTGAGTGTTCGAGATTCGCGAAGGGGCGCGGTGCGATGATCTCGGGGATCGACGGAACGTCGCGAATCAAGACGCGTTCCACCATGGCGCCGCTCAGCCGGATGTGTTCGGAAAGCGAATCTCGAGTGGCATCGCCCTGGGACATCGCATGATGCATGGTTGGCGGAACGAGCGATTGAACGCCGCCGTCATTCTCCAGCGCCTCGAGGATGTTGCGGTTGGGACGGGTGCGTACGAAGCGGAAGCGCAGCAGCCAACGGTGGCCGACTACGGACAGGACGGCTGCTAGCAGCAAGAGCAAACAGGTACCGATGCCTGCACGTACTGCACCCGAAAACCCACGGTTTTCGTAGCCGATGGCCACGCTGACGAGCACAGTGCATAGTCCAATTATCACCGCCAGTCGCGGTGACAATGCAGACGGAGCTTCGCTCTCATCGTTGTGGTAGTCGCGCGCGCAGAGCGTACACCAGTCTTCGCGACCTGTCTGGTGCTCGGGACACATGTGGCCACCACAGGCGCTGCAAGTGTTTCCGAAGGTAGGGCCTCCGCACACGACACAAGGGAATTGTAGCGGCAACTCCGCCGAGCGCGATGGATCCTGCGCGGCCGCCATGCTGATCGGCTGCTTCGGGCGCATGCTTCGCGGATCGAGCGCTGGGGCATTCTCTCCCCGACATTGTTCGATGCTCTCGCGGTAGAGTGTCTGCAGTTCGTCCCACATTGATGCGAGCTGCGGCTCGGAAATGTCGAGATATGAGGCGCTTTCTGCCGTCGCTAGGTTCGAGAATTCTTCTTGGGATACGCCGCGCGTCATGGAGCACACCGCGGCATCTGCCAGTCGCACCGTCTGGACGAGGGCTGCCATCATGCTGGAGACTCGGTACGCTCGTGTTGGATCGTGATGCCAGGCCACGATCTTCGGCACCGGATCTGGGATATTCCACTCGGTCAGGACGTGAGCTGCCAATACGGCGTGGTCAAAGCCGTACAGCGATCGTTCGGCGAGGTGAATTGCATCGGGCTGGTCGGCGAATTTCTCCAGCAGCGAAACGTATTGGTCACCCTCGGTTTCAAGCAGCATCATCTTGCCGATGTCGTGCAGGAAACCAGCGGTAAATAGATCGTCCACCGGGAGCGCCAGATGGGCGCCGAAGTAGCGACAGAAAGCCCCAACAATCGTCGAATGCTCGATGATGCGTGCGGAAATTGCGCTGCGAGAGTCGAATAGGTCGAGTACGGCTGCAGTGGTTGCGATTTGGTGAAGTCGATCGGTGCCAACGAGCGTGGCGGCGTGTCGTACCGAAGTGCAGCTCTGGCGCAGCGCATAGCCTGCGGAATTGACCAGTCGGAGCAGACGCACTGAAAGTGCTGGATCGCGCTCGAGTACCTGAACGATAGGCTCGATACGGACCACGTCCTTGCGCGTCAGATGCGCTAGGCGGCGTGCCGATTCGGGAAACGGTTTGGCACCGACGATACGGCCAACGAGTGCAGCCATGCTGCGCGCCGCGGTGTCTTCTGCCACCGTTGGGTCGTGTCCGCCAAACCAAAGTTCTTCTTCGATGGCCACAGGCAATGTCGCGGCGGGCCCCCCCGAGCGCGCACGCAGGCTGCGGCTCCTCGGATTCTGGCTGAGCAAACCCGACGGCGGTCGACTTGACGGGTTGGGGCGGCGGCTGGTGCGTCCCTTGGGCTCTTCGGTACGTCGGGGGCGTCCCGAATCTCTGTCGCGTAAGGAATCCAAACTCATGGCCCCGTCCTTCCCTGGTCCCGGTGATTATCTCGTTGAAGTCGGTTGGTTGTTGCTCGTCATGCCGCGGATTTGACGCACCCAGACTGCGGCGTCCACCCAGGCGGGGGTCAGAATCGACAGGTCGAGACCGGCCTTTTCCACCCCACTCCAATCGCCTCGTTCATGGGATTCGATACCGCTGAGGAGGCGACCGCAGTTCCCCTCACGGGACAGGATCGCTTGCTCTAGCTCCGTTGCTAGCGGCATGGTTTGAAGGATCTGTGGCATCGGCGTTCCGATCAGGACGTCGAGCAACGACAGCAGGCCGACAGTGAACATCGTTTCTGCGCTCACGTCGTAGTTGCAAGCGATTCTCTCGCCGATGCGGGCCCGCATGAGACAGTTGGTGATGAGTTCGGCGGGCTTGTCGTCGATCCGCGATAGGACTATCAGGCTGACGAGGTTACGGAGACGGCTCATTCCGAGCATGACGAGCGCATGTTGGATGGATTCGACAGGGTGAGGTAGCGCGAACAGCGAAGAATTGAGCCATTTTAGCAACCGATAGCTCAAGGTCACGTCTTGCTGTACGAGGTTGCGAATCTTTTCGGTGCTTGGGTTCTCCGAGTACAGTTCACTCATCAGATGCATCATTGCCAGTCGATTGGTGGGGATGCGCTTCTGCTTGATTTGCTCGGGTTGGCAGATGAAATTGCCTTGGAACAAATTGAACCCGAGCTTGTGACATGCGTCGAAGTCGCTCATGCGCGAGACACGATGCGCCAGGAGCGTCGCTGGGTGCTTCGAATATGCTGACACGTCGCGCTTGACCTCTTCGACGGCGCGACCGTGGATATCGAGTTTCGTGACACTGGCAATCTTCAGAATGTCGGTGAGCGACGTGTCATGCCCGCTAGCGACGAAGACGATGCGGTAAGATTGCTGTCTCAGATCGCGCAGACGCTCCAGTGCTTCCTCGTTGCCGGCGACATCGGCTCCAACCTGAATGACGAGTGCCTTGGGGCCAATCGGGATGGGGAGCTTCTCCGTGAGATACTCACTTGGGAAGCTAACCCATGCCGGTAGATGACCGACCACTGTCTCGAGTCCGAACTCGGCCAGTGTGTCGGCAAGGACCAACGACGTTGCGCGCGTCGTGCCCTGGTGTTCACCACCCTGACCGAGCTCGTCATGAAATAGCAGTTCGTAGCCGACCGTCTTCAGTTTCGCATCGAAGATCGGTATTCGAGCGAGGTTTGCGATGGACCGCTTGGCTTCTGTCGTTGGGTGGGCCGTCGTCATGACTAGTTGCCTGCCCATACGGCCCCGACGGTAGGCAGCAAAAGCCCGGCAGTGGGGGCGGGGCGATCCGCCGGAGGGGCAGCCGGACCTTGAATGCAGCGCGCCGTGCAGTCCTCCGCTGCGGCACGGCAACGTCGAATGCAGGCGGCGTCTTGGTCACAGCGCAGGGCACAGTCAGTCTGCTGCTCCTGACACTTGGTATTGCAGCTTTGCTGACTCAGGGCGACAGGGCGTGGCAGGGATGAGTCCGCGCGCTGCCCGAGCGTGAAGCAAGGCGGCCCAGCCACGTCGGCTTTGGGTTGTGCCGGCAGATCGACCGGCGTTACCGCGAGCAACAGGCAAAAACAGCCGAGTTCAAAATGGGCGGCTGCCATCACAACCCCGGCGGTGAGCTACTTGGCACGACCTACCTCTTGGGCAGTGCGATGCTCTATGTTGCTGAAGGCATCAATGACGCGAGTGACCATCTCGAATTCCCGGGAAGCCTGGACGAGAGCGGTCATCCCGTTGAGCGCAGATGCATTCGACGATTCGGTGGCCTCGGTCTCTAGATCGGCGTCCGTGGCGATGGGCTGCCCAGCATTCGGTAGCGCCCGCATCAATACGGAACCATCCTTGGTGAGCGCGCCGGGTTTGGCAAATCGGACGACTGAAAGCCTCTGGCCTGAGTCGATGCCGTCGACGCTCAAGGTGCCGTCAGGGCCGATGGCAGCCGTGCGCGCATCCGGACGGACGCGTAGGACCGTGCCGGCTCCGTCCAGGTAGGCGTAGCCGTCTGGACTTCGCAATATGCCGTCCGACGCCAGCTGCATGGCGCCAACGCGGGTGTAGCGCGTGCCCTGTGGCGTCGATACACGAAACCACTGGTCGGGATCCTTGAGTGCTACGTCGAGAGGTCGTCCCGTGTGAATGAGCTGCCCTTGACGTCGATCCGGCTCAACGGTTCGGACGAGTGAGTACTTGAGGGAGCGACTGCCCATGGCAGCGCCCTGCGCTTGGTTGAGTTCGCGCCTGAAAATCGCCCGATCAGCGCGATACCCAGGGGTAGAAGCGTTGGCGATGTTGTTGGATGCAACGTCAAGTGCCGTCGTTTGCGCGACGGCTCCAGAAGCGGCGGACCAAATTCCTGTGCTCATCTTGACCTTGGGCGTAGGGCGCTGCCCGTCAACGACGAGCAGCGTCCAGCACTCCGATAAGCAAAGCCCAGGCCAGCGTTCCTCGGAACAACCAGCCGACGCACTCGACGTAAGTCAGGGGATTCCGTCGATGGTGACGATGTACGACGTGGTCGTTGTCGCAATTCGTCGGAGTCTTGACGCTGGCTTCGTCATCGCACTGTCGTGCACGGCCTGCCCATCTGGTTCGAGTACGGGTCGATTCCGCGCATGGGGCAAGGCTACTACTATCTGTCGTGGTTGACCCCAATGCATCGGACTGGCGGCTGAGGCTAGCATCTGCGCGTTGGACAATGCATGATTCGAGAACAGGTCCGTAGAACGATCGAACGCACTTTCGAGCGCGATGCAAATCAAGTCAAAAGCCTTCTTGTCCCAAGCGGACGGCTGCCGAATCAAGCAGGACGATCTCAAGCGTCTCGCTCAGGTGTCCGAACTGCTGACGTTGCTCAACGACCCCTACATTGGCCCCTTCAAACTGACTGACTGCATCGAGAAGATGCCAGTACTTGCGGCACGATGTCGCCGCGAAGCGGCGCTACATCGTCCGCGCAACGAGGTCGAACAGATCGAGCGAGCACTCAATGTGCTCGGAAACCGCGGGGTGGAGAAGGTATTGCTCGAACTGCTCGAGGACATGACGATATTCAAGAGCGAACTCGAGGCAACTTCTGGGGACCTTGCCGCGAAGAACCCAACCAGTTTGCGGGCCTCTGCTTCACCGAATAAGAGCCCTAAGGGCACTGTAGCTGCGAGCAAGCCTAAACCCTGACCCAAAGCCCTGATCCAAGGAAGCGCAGCGCTCTTGGTGCAGCCGCGCTGAAAGGGTGCGCAGTGCATCGGAGGGTCGGCATCCTCTTTGCGTTCTGACCTGCGTGCCGTTCGCAATAGGCTCCGCTAGCCCCTTCCCGCAGCGTGTTGACGTCGAGGTGGGGAAGAGTGCGAGTAGGCCCAATGCGCTGCAACCCGCGAGCACGCCTACCACCGCGCCAGCCTTTGCGCAGCGGCTCTCGGCTGAGACAGCGCGGCAAGTCGAAGCCAGAAGAACGCCCCTGTCGGCGGCAACGGCGGAAAGCGCCATTGCCCAGGCCTACACTGACCTTACAGGTGGCACGCTTAGCCAGTCTGCCCGATCGATCCTGACCGCACAATGGGCGCACGAGACTGGCCACGGTGCGTCGATGTTCAACTTCAACTTCGGTGGCATTAAGGGTGTGGGGCCCTCGGGCTTGACGGTTGCGCAGCGGACACGAGAGGGGTTTGGCTCGAGCGAACGTCGGATCGTGGACAACTTCCGCGCATACGGCAGCGTCGAGGAAGGCGCCAAGGACTACGTGCAGCTGTTGTTGTCTCGCTATGGCTCGGCAGTTTCCGCAGCCGAGCTTGGTGACGCCTCGGGGTTCGTTCGGGGATTGAAAGACAGAGGCTATTTTACCGGCGATCCAGCGGCCTACGAGCGGAGCATCGCGACCATTGCCAATCGCATATTGGGTTCGTCTGGCGAGCTGCCGTTGGCCTCGACGCAGGCGACACGGGTTGTCTCGACGTTCGAAACGGCGCCACAGGCGAACCCGAGACCGAGCGAAAGCGACTGGGGTGGTCGGGCAGTTGCTTCGTCGTTGCCTGAGTGGCAGCGAGCATTGTCTCCTTCGGCACTGCTCGAGGTGGCCGGCGTGTACGGACAGTCGGCGTCGACGACGGAAAGCACTTCCGACTTGAGCGCTGTCCGGGCTCTTCAGATGTCCGACGAAATTACGCGCGCCGCTCTGCGCATTGCTTTGTCCGACGGCGAGGACTCACATCGCATTGGGGCCTCGACCGACGCCAAACGCTGAAGGATCTCCGTTTGAGGCGTCGGGCCGGGGGATGAGACGAGTGGCGACTCCCACCCAGACGGGTGGCAATACCTGACACCACGTCTCACATCGAATCGACAATACCTGTGGAATCCCCTTCAGTCAGCGTTCGACCAGTCCGTAACCGAGGTTGAACCTTGTCCACGATTATTGGCCTGCTCATTGTCTTTGGTTGCGTTCTCGGTGGCTTTGCCATGGGCGGCGGGCCATTTGGTGTCCTCGTTCAGCCTAGCGAGCTGGTCGTCATCGTTGGTGCAGCGGCAGGGGCGCTCGTTGTCTCGGCCCCTGGCAAAGTGGGTAGGCGCGTTGCGATCGCGCTCAAGAAGGGCCTCAAGGTCGAGCAGATTACGCGGCAAGACTACATGGACTTGCTAAAGCTACTCTACCAACTGTTCCAGATAGTGCGACGCGAAGGTCTCTTGGCTCTCGAGTCACACGTGAATGACGTCCACTCCAGCCCATTGTTTTCGAAGTATCCCTCGGTGACGAAGCGTCACCACGCCCTTCAATTCCTGGCCGAAGGCCTCAAGCAGATGGTCGATGGTTGCACCGTGGAAGAATTGGCGCAAATGTTCGATGCCGAACTCGAGACGCACCACGATGAAGAGCACCAACCGATAGCGATCCTCCGAACGACCAGCGATGCATTGCCCGGCCTCGGTATCGTCGCGGCCGTGTTGGGCATCATCATTACCATGGCTCATCTCGATGGCCCTCCAGAGGAGATTGGGCATCACGTGGCGGCAGCGCTCGTAGGGACATTCATCGGAATTCTGCTCTGCTATGGTGTCTTGGCCCCGATTGCGGCCAGCATCGAGATTCAAGCGGAAACGACGGCGCGCTACCTCAATGTGATAAAAAATGGACTCTTGGCCGCTGCGCGCGGGGCTAATCCAGCAACCGCCATCGAACTAGCGCGACGAGCGATTTTCAGCGATGAACGCCCGGGTGCTGAAGAACTAGACAAGGAGTTCCAATCATTGCGCAATGGCTGACAAAGGTGCTCGCGTTATCATCATCACGAAGAAGGCCAAGGGGGGTGGTCATCACGGTGGTGCATGGAAAGTGGCCTACGCTGACTTCGTGACTGCGCTGATGGCGTTGTTCATGGTGCTTTGGCTGGTGTCGCAGACGGATCATGCGACCAAACAGAAACTGTCGGAGTATTTTCGAACGGGTATGTTTCAAGGCGCGCCGTCGGTCGTGATGGGTGGCAGTGGTATTCAGGAAAACGGCTTTCTCGATACCAGCTCGGGCGTGCTCCAGTTCGAGGCGAAGCAATTGCAGAGCGGGGCAGACTCCATCAACGACTCTCTTGAAAAAGCCAAGGCGGCGAACAGCGATCTGTCGGGCCTGATCAAGCAGGTTGACGTGGAGCTCACCGAGCAAGGTCTAGTGATACAGATCATTGACGGTGGTGACGATCTGTTGTTCGATCTGTCGTCTTCAGAACTCAAACCCAAGCTGAAGGAATTGTTGGCCCTAATCGCGCCGATCTTGGGCCGGTTGAAGAATACGATTCAGCTACACGGTCATACCGACGCCAGGCCATTTCCACCAGGTGTAGACCGCAGTAATTGGGATTTGTCTTATGAACGCGCCAATGCGGCCCGGCGTGAACTCGAAGGGCATGGCTTGTTTCCAGGGCAAGTCTCGGGGGTCTTTGCCCATGGTTCGAGTTCTCCCTACGTGAAGGACGATCCCTTCAGCAGCAAGAACCGCAGGTTGGCGATTCTTGCCGTGAAGCGGGGACGCGAGGGTCCAGGTGCGCGAGGCGCGCCGAACAACCAGGGGCAGCCTGCGGCTCCTGCCGACAGGAAGATCAAGTTCCGCCTAGCGAAACCCAAAGCCGGGTAGGTGTTAGTTCCTTCGGTGGCAGCCAACCATCAACCACTGGCGGCGGTGCTGCTGGCAGCCACCCAGGTTGACTCGTCTTGCGTGATGGTTTCCTTCCTGACTGAAACTTTGGAATCGCAAGTGAAGATTTCTTCATTTTTGCCCTGACAAGGTGATCAACCGATCACCCCGCGGGAATCTCGATGTAGACCTCAGGTGACCCTATGCTTACGATTTCGCTGCAAAAAATCACAATTGGCGTTGCGTTTGGAGTGGTGAGTTGCAGTTCCGAGTTGGCATCCTTGCCGTCCCAACCTTCGGAACCTTCTGGTGGCCAGACGGGGGTGCAGCCAACCAGCAGCGGTGGTGGGACCAATAGATCCACAGCCGGAGGCGCGACCGCCACTGGGACAACCGCGAACACCGGCGGGAACTCCGCAACTGGTGGCGCCGGCACTGGCGGTTCCTCTGCCCCTGCTGGTGGGACCAATGCCACCACGGGGATGGGTGGGAGTTCGACCGGTGGGAGCCGGGCTACTGGAGGTAGCAGCATCGTCAACGCGGGAGGCACGGCAGCTTCG
>CAYVXY010000022.1:112565-202175 GCA_964454965.1 uncultured Polyangiaceae bacterium
ACCGGTGGGACTCGGGCTACGGGAGGTAGCAGCATCGTCAACGCGGGAGGCACGGCAGCTTCGACCGGTGGGACTCGGGCTACGGGAGGTAGCAGCATCGTCAACGCGGGAGGCACGGTAGCTTCGACCGGTGGAACCGGCGCTACAGCAGGAAGTACCGCGAGCGCCGCTGCCGGATCGGGACCAAGTACCGTCGATCCTTGCTCGGTGAAAACCATGCCCACTGGCGGCACAGTGCACTCGGCCACCTGGGCTCAGGGCGGCAAGGACAACCTCGCCTGGCAGATCTGGTCGAATGGAACGGCAGGGAGCATCACCACCTTCGACACTACCGCATTCAGCGCAAGCTGGAACGGTTCGAATTTCTTAGGTCGTCTCGGCTATGAATGGGGTGCGAACCCCAAGGCCTACAAGGACTACGGAACGATTTCGATCGACTTCAGCTCGATCAAGTCGGGGAGTTCCGGTGGCCAGTGGTCTTACGTGGGCGTGTACGGGTGGACGAACAATCCCTGTATCGAATGGTACATCATCGAGGACTCATTTAGCCCCATGCCGTTCAATCTGGGCGGTGACTGCTACAACATGAGCAATTCACCGCTCACGGTCGATGGCGGTGACTACATCATTTGCAAGCGCAACACCTCCGGTACCGGCGGCGACAGGTGCGGTGGCGCGGGGAATTGGAACCAGTACTACAGTATCCGGAAGACGGCGCGCACGTGCGGGACGATCTCCGTTACCAAGCACTTCGACGCGTGGACAGCCACCGGCGGCAACCAAATGGGGAAACTCCTGGAGGTCAAGATTCTGGTGGAGACCGGAGCTGGCACCGGAAAGGTAGATTTCCCATTGGCCAAGGTGACGGCGACATCCCCGTGAAGTAGCCAGGACTTTAGACGAAGACGGAAAACCTTTCCCACCGTCAAGGCGATCTCGATCCAATCTCTCGATGCGTTCTTCGGGTAGGTCAAGCTTGTCGAGATTTCGACGTCCGACGACGCCGGTGGCGAGCGCTGACTGCGCAATCGCGAACCATTGGCAGAATGGCGTCGCCTTCTCCGCATCATCACTGCCGTGAATTAGACATATGCATCTAGTCACATAGTAAGTGTTCGCCCGATACTCGCCCAAATCAGCAGACATCGGCGCAGGAACCTTGTCCACGCAAACCCTGCGTCCCTTCGGCGTACCGGGTGTTCGTCGCCGAAGACGGATCGACGACGGTCGCGTAACCGAACAGGTTCTTGGTCAGACCGGTTGTGCCCAAACTGACGGCATGGCCGTGGTAGCCTGCGCCCAGTCGTAAACCAGGTTCTGTTTGAGAGGCCATCGACGTGGAAGGGAGAATTCTTGCGGGGCGCTATCGCCTGCTCCAAAAGCTTGGGCAGGGCGGTATGGGCGCCGTGTGGCAGGCGCAGCATCTCGAACTCGGAATTCAAATCGCCGTAAAGTTGATCGATCCGAGTCTAGCGACAAGTGACGAGGGTTTGGCGCGGTTTCGCCGTGAAGCTCAGTCGGCCGCGTCGCTGCAGAGTCCCCATGTCGTCAATGTCTTCGACTACGGCGTGGATGGGGACACGCCGTATATCGCAATGGAAATGCTGCGCGGGGAAAGTTTGGCCCAGCGTCTCGGACGCGTCAGACGACTGTCGCCCGAAGCCACGACGACGATTCTTTTGCAGGTAGCTCGCGCGATTGGCAAAGCGCACGACGCGGGGATTGTTCATCGCGACCTAAAGCCTGAAAACATCTTCTTGGTGCGCGACGAGGAGTTCGAGGTTGCTAAAGTCCTCGACTTCGGCATCGCCAAGCGCACCGGCATAGACGGGCAGATTACTAGTGCCGTGCAGACCCAAACCGGCATGATGCTCGGAACCCCCTTCTACATGAGCCCCGAGCAGGCAGGTGGTAAGAAGGACATCGATCACCGCACGGACATTTGGTCTTTCGGGGTGATTGCCTGTGAATGCATCACTGGCGTGCGCATCTTCCAGGAAGACACCTTGGGTGGGCTCGTCTTGCTGATCTGTACGGGTCCGATGCCAGTGCCATCGCAGGTTGGTCCAGCTTCGAAGGAGTTCGACACCTGGTTTGCTCGCTGCGTGGCTCGCGAGCGGACCGCGCGCTACCAAACGATTCGCGAAGCGGCAGCCGGTTTGGCAGCCGCATGCCGTGCGGCCGCGCCTGACGCGGATTTTGAACGGTACTCGGCCGTTCCTAACGCGCCGGATCCAAGTCCTGGTTCCGCTACGGTGGTCGTGTCGCAGACGACAACCGCTGACGTGGGTTTCACGGCTCTTTCACCGAGTACACAGCCTAGACCGGTGTCACGAACCGTCGGCGCGCCGAAGCCTTTGCCGCGCACCAGTCGGCGCTCGATGCTGCTCTTTGCCAGCCTGGTTGGCGGGGTCTTGCTCAGCGCGTATTTTGGCATGGTGCCCCACGCGTCGACTCCTGCAGCCGCGAGCGCGAGTCCGCCTCTCACCGCCGCAATTGCCATTGCCGCGGATCCCGCTGCATCCAATTCAACTTCGCCGCCCGTTGCCAGCTTGGCACGGCCGAGCAATGAGCCTTCGATCGTGCCGATCCCAGGGGCATCCAAGCCCGTTGATAGTCGGCCACCCCCGCAGTCACCTCGTTCGCCGCAGAAACCCAGCGCAGTCGTGCCGCCGGCAGCGCAGGCTGCAGCATCCTCCGCTCCTCCACCTGCCGCGCCGAAGCCGCCGAGTTCACAGAAGCGCATTGATCTAGCGTTCTAGTTGGAGCCTTACATGGTCACATCAGTAGGAGTGTCACCCGTGACAGCTTTACGTAACAAACGCCTCGTTGCATCGGCCATGTTGTTTGGCTCACTGGCGTTGAGCCAATTAGCGTTTGCAGAAGATGCGGCAACCACCGCGGCCGCGCGTGCCACAGGCTACGAAGGTGCTCAGGCCTACGAGCAAGGCGATTTCATCACCGCTGCGGACAAGCTGGGTCGAGCCTTCGAAGTGGCAAAGGTCCCGACACTTGGCCTCTGGCATGCACGCGCACTCGAGAAGTGCGGGAGGTTGGTCGAGGCCGCGGCGCGTTACACAGAAACCATCGAAGTTCCAGTGAAGACTGGCAAAATCAAGGAGCAGAAACAAGCTCAAGCGGAAGCCGCCGACGAGCTCGCGAAGCTTCGGCCTCGCATCCCTACCCTGACCATTATTGCGAAAGGTTCGACCGATGGAGTCGAGCTAACCATCGACGATATTGTGCTTCCGATTACGCTGTTGGGCTCCAAGCACCCGACCAATCCCGGTGTGCACCAGGTGAAAGCTACGCGCGGTGACCGCGTATTGCACAAGGATATCACGCTGACAGAGGGTGAGAAGCAGAGCCTCGAGCTTGACCTAACGGGCCTGGACTCGCCACCTGCGACTCCCGCCTCACTGCCGGTACCGGTTGTCGCACCACAGCCTGGACCTACGGCGACCAGCGTAGCTTTGGCTCGCCCCGCCGAGCCCCGCAAGGTTCAGAAGACCGTTGCCTGGGTCGTTTTGGGTGTGGGCGGCGTGGCCACGATCACAGGCATGATTACCGGCCTGATGGTGAAGTCGAAGAAAGACCAATTGGACGCTAGTGGAGACTGCGAAGGCACTGAGTGCTTCGCCACGCAGCGCGACTTGCGCGAAAGCTACAACAGCCTGCGCACGGTGAGTACCGTCAGCTTCGTCATCGGTGCGGTAGGACTCGGCGCAGGAACCGCGCTGTTGGTCACAACGCCAAAACCCAAAGAAAAGAGCCAAACCACGGCCTGGATTGGACTTGGCGCAGTCGGTGTGAAGGGGAGTTTCTGATGATCTTGAGCATGCCTTCACGTTCGATGCTGATGTCTGGATTCGCGGCAGCACTGCTCGGTGGATGCCTTTACCCGGAATACACGGAAAAGGAATTGGCCGCCCATGCTGGAGGCGCTGCCGGCAAGGCAGGCGAAAGCACGCGAGGCGGGAGCAATGCGGGCGTTGGTGGGACGCGTAACGTTTCAGGAGGCGTTACAGGTGTGAGCACGACAGCGACGAACCTGGGCGGCGCGGGACGCAGCGAGAGTGGCTCGGGTGGGGTTGATGTCGCGGGCACGGATGCTCGCGGTACGGGTGGCATTGAAGACGCGGCTGGCGGCATTGGACCTATTTCCACGGATGCTGGCGGTGCGGGTGGTGTTGATGGCGGGTCCGGCGGCATTGGAACCACGTTGACGGATGCTGGCGGCATAGCTGGCGGAACTGCTGGCGGCAATGAGGGATTCGGTGGCATTGGCGGCACTTCGACGAGTGGCGGAGGCGCGGGTGGCAGCGCTGCTGTCTGTGGCAATGGCGTCGTTGATCGTGGGGAGACTTGCGATGACAAGAATACCGCCGACAACGACGGCTGCAGCGCCAACTGCATGTCCGATGAAACATGTGGGAACAACATCGTAGATGCGCTCAAAGGTGAGGCCTGCGACGACGGAAAACTGAACGGCACGCCGGGCAAGTGTCGGGCCGATTGCAGATCCGACGGGATATGTGGCAACGGCCTTTTGGATCCTTTCACGGAACAGTGCGATTACTGCGTTGACTATTCTGCGAACGTGAACGCTAGCTCTGCAGGCGCAGCGGGAGCAGGTGGCCGAAATGGTGGCTCCGGAGGTGCAGGCGGAGTAAGCGGACTCAACACCGGCATTGCAGGCGCAGCTGGCACGGCGATCAGCACCAAACCTTGCCCCATCATGGAATCCGCTACTTGTAACAATGACTGTACGTTGACCAAGTGCGGTGACAATAGGGTCAACCGTGCTGCTGGTGAGGAGTGCGACGCCTCGACTGGTGCCGACATTCCGACCTGCAACGGGAATGCGGCTCCACCTGCGGTTGCTTGTCGCACTGCGCGTTGCGGCGATGGTTACACCAATACGGCTGCGGGTGAGAACTGCGACTACACCTTTGACTCTCCTGCCTGCAATCAAAGTGGGGCGCCTGTTGGCGTTGCTTGTCACGCTGCGTTCTGCGGCGATGGCTACACCAATAAGGCGGCTGGTGAGTCTTGCGATAGCAGTGCTGATACTTCTACCTGCAATCAAAGTGGGGCGCCTGTTGGTGTTGCTTGTCACGCTGCGTTCTGCGGCGATGGCTACACCAATAAGGCGGCTGGTGAGTCTTGCGATAGCAGTGCTGATACTTCCACCTGCAATCGAAGTGGTGCGCCCGCTGGCGCTGCTTGTCACGCTGCGTTTTGCGGCGATGGCTACACCAATCAGAAAGCTGGCGAGCTTTGCGATAGCAGTGTCGACACTTCCACCTGCAATCAAAGTGGGGCGCCTGTTGGCGTTGCTTGTCACGCTGCGGTTTGTGGCGATGGCTACACCAATCAGAAAGCTGGCGAGTCTTGCGATAGCCCCGTCGATTCTGCTTCGTGCAACAGAAGCAGTGCACCGGCCAACATTAGATGCCAAGCAGTGAAGTGCGGCGACGGATATGTCAACCAAGCCAGCGAGCTGTGCGATAGCCCCGTTGATTTGCTGGATTGCAACAAGAGTGGCGCACCGGCGGGCATTGGATGCCAAGCAGTGAGGTGCGGCGACGGATATGTCAACCAAGCCAGCGAGCTGTGCGATAGCCCCACTAATTCGTCGAACTGCAACAGAAGCAGTGCGCCGGCGGGTATCGGGTGTCAAATAGCGAGGTGCGGCGACGGCTACATCAACACGGCTGCGCACGAGCTCTGCGATGACGGCCCGAACAACGGCAAACCTGGCTACTGCAATTCAACCTGTACCGACCACTTACCTTTCGGAGGGTGATAGACCACTCGGTGACAGCCCGCCTCTAGCGATGCCCCAGTGCGCGCACGCAAGTGTTGGAGGTGCTGGGTGTTCGGCGTTTCGATCTGGAGCTCCATCAGCTGCGTTTGGTGGTCGACGGAGACGAAAAAGCTGCGTCATTCCAACTGGAAGCAGCGGAGCGGATCGTACTCGAGCGTCGCGCCGATAGCCCTTTGGATTCGGCAGAATCTTACAGGGCTCGGTCGTGCGTTGGGAGTCAGCGCCGAGCCATGGCAGAAGGACGTCACACAATTCGAGCCCAAGGATTGCTTTCGGCAATTCACTGGCGACGGACCTGACATCACGACCGTTCTGCTGCCCCCTGGCGAGATCCTTCGTACCATCGTGCAGCACACTCAGAGCTTCTTCCCTACTTTGATTTGTGCCAGATGTTGTGCCGGATTCGGCACCGATCCAGCGCAACTTGGAGCGCCGAGAGTCCGGCCCCGCCCGTTAGAGAGTGGAGCAGAATTCGAACGCCTGTCTTGAGTCGTGCCCGGTTGACCAAGGCGTAGCAAGCCGCAAGCATCGGGGTGATGAGGCCTGCGTTCTCTTCGGGCCTGCCTTCTCTTCGGGGGCGCCCGTCGCTGCGCTTCTTTCGTGACTTGGAAGTCCATGGCGCCATGAAGGCGCACCGATCCGGTTCTGCGCCGTACCAACCATCAGAAAGCACCCACTCTTATGCGCTGAAACCGAGCTCGCAGAAGTCATCGAATCGAGGTATAGGGCCACAACCATGCGCAATTCGGCTCGCACATCAGACCGCACCTTGCTCGCGGGTGCCGCGGGCCTTCGTGCCACTCTTCATGGCATAGTGGTCGTCGCTACACTCGGCTGTGGTGGTCGGGTGGCGCTCGAAAGCGAGGAAAGCGCAGGGAGCACGGGAAGCGGTGGCGCGACGGCCGTCGGCGGCGCCAACGCAGGTGGTCAACGCGCCAGCGGCGGAGCAATGAGTTCGACGGGCGGGACTCGCAGCACGGGCGGTGCGACGAGTTCCGGTGGCGCGATTGGTAATGGCGGAGCCATCGCAACCGGCGCGAGGGCGTCGACGGGGGGCAGCGTTGGCGCGGGTGGTCTCGGTATTGGCGGGAAGGTGGCAAACGCTGGGTCGACCCATTCCGGTGGATTCGGAACTGCCGGGATTGCCAGCGGCAGTGGCGGAGCCGGCGGTGTTGGGACGGCAGGGTCGTCGGCAGCCGGTGTTCCGTCTGCTGGAACGGCTGGGATCGCGAATACAGCAGGACGTTCTGCGGTGGGCGGCGCGCCCTCTGCCGGAACCGCTGGGATCGCGACAGCTGGCACTGCGGCGGGAGGTTGCCCCGATCGAGGGGGACCAACGATGGTCCGAGTCGCTGAAGGCTACTGCGTCGATACGACCGAAGTCACGCGCGCTCAATATGCGGCATGGTTGGTCACGAACCCCGCAACGGTCAACTCGCAAGACGTCGCAACCTGCGGCTGGAACACGACATTTGGCCCCGACGCTGGTTGCCAGACGAGTAGCTCAGTGTGTCAAGGCACGGGCTGCGAAACCCATCCACAAGTCTGCGTGGACTGGTGCGATGCGTACGCCTACTGTCAGGCGATGGGCAAACGCCTATGCGGCAAGATCGGAGGCGGTGCTGTCGACTTCAACGACTTCGGTGTTCCGGCGGTCAGTCAGTGGATCGGTGCCTGTTCAGCACAGGGGCAACATAGGTTCCCGTATGGCGACGTTTACCAAGCTACGGCCTGCAATGGCTGGGACTCGAGTGTGAACGGTACCTTGCCCGTGGGCAGCCTGCCGGGATGTCGTACGGTCGCGCTAGGTTACGCGGGGATCTACGACTTGAGCGGGAACGTCCATGAATGGGAGGACTCCTGTGTCGCGGGCGCGTCGACCGCCACCTGTCGTACTCAAGGCGGCAGCTTCCAATCCCACGGAGCCGATTCGTTCGACTCTGCCTACATGAGCTGTCGCGGCATGCCGCTCGGGCAGGCCCGAAACTACGCGGGGGTCGAACTGGGTTTCCGCTGCTGTTCTTCATAGAGATGATGGGAATTCGCTGCGCTCAACGGTGGTGCCACCATATCGCGCATCGCTTCTCCATGTGCTGGCTCCCGCTACCCCAGCATGTATCCTATCCGCAGACTGCCCGAGAAAGCCTAGCTGCTATCTTCCAGTGTTAGCAGGAACGCAACGATACTCTCGATTTCTACTTCGGTCAGACCGAGATCTCCAACCTCCGGTGATAGGTTGCTGGCTACTTCGGGTGCGGCACTACCGCTGTCGTTCAGAAATGCGACCATGTCTCGCAATTGAGCGATTGCACCATTGTGCCCGTAGGGTGCGGTCTTGGACACGTTGCGGAGCGTCGGAACCTTGAATTTACCGTCTTGCGCGCGGTCATTGACGACGGCGCCCAGACCGAGATCGGGGCTCGACAATGGAAGCAGAGGATTCGAAGGCAACCCAACATTGGCATAGCCGAAGTTGGTGAATAGTGGCCTCGGCGCCCCCGCAGCGGCGGTTGTGGAATGGCAACCCGAGCAGTAGGTCTCGACCAGCGCAAGTCCACGCAGTTCTTGTGCCGAAAGGGATGCGGGCGCAACGTCGAACCGCGAACTGAACCGCGTCACATCGCGGGAACGCTCATAGGCAGCAATCGCCGTTGCGAGCTGGTCGTAGGCCTGTGGCACGTTGTCGAGGCTAGCCGCGCCGAACACGAGAACCCACAAGTCGAGATACTTCGACTGCCGCACGACGTCGATGATTGCCGCTTTGTCGGGCATGGCCATTTCCGCAGGGTTGAGTGGCGGACCCTTGGCCTGCTCCGCCAGGGGATCGCCGAGGTCGTGCCCCGTTGCCCGGCCGTCCCAGAACAACCCACCACTCCACTTGCCGTCGACTAGAGCAAGCGGCGGGCTAAATCCCGCATAAGCAGCCGTCGGCGCATTGCGCGCGCCGAGGCTCACGCCATCCGCACCCATCGACACCATATGGACATCTGGGTGCATCGCATTGCGGCGATCAGCGAAACCCGACAACGGATTGTGACAGGTCTGACAAGACTGTGTGCCGTTGAAGGAGAGATTGTGATCCTTATACAGTCGCATCCCAAGGCGTTCGACATTCGTAGTAACCATGGGCGCGCCTACCGCGGCCGCGCTGCTCGCACCAATCGCCGCAAAAAGCAATACTATCCTCAATTTCATGGCTCCCTCACTTTCGATTGATTCGAGGTGGAACCTCGACCCGTTCAGGCCGTATCACGACCACCCGCGAACTGGCCGGTGGGCTTGAAACGCATGCACACACGTCAGTTCGGCGGTAGGACGGAGTGCAGCGCGAAAGAGTTCCCAATCCCCCAAAGCGTCCGTCGATTCTCAGCCATGAGCCCGCTAGTTACCACTCCGTGATGCCGCGCGGGATCATCCACCGAGAAGAGCAGGACTGTCACGGGTGCTACGTTCACTGGTCGACTTCTGGAGTCTGTGATTCACTGCAGGGTCCTGGCTTGCCTATCCGCACTGGCAATGTAGTCGACCGCGCGTTGGATGCGGCCCAGAACAAGGCAACGCAGGCAGACTGGATGTCGCAACCCGATCGGCTGGACTGCGGCGTCGCATCAACAGGGCAATGACCCCAGCCCCAGAAATCCTTGCGAATGGTTACGAAACGAGGTGGACTAAGGCCATGTTGAACGCCCTCGAGACGTGCGGCCTTCAAAAGGTCTTTGGCGCTACGCGCGCGCTCAATGATCTGAACCTATCCGTCAGCGGCGGATCCGTGTATGGGCTACTCGGACCCAACGGTGCAGGCAAGACGACAGCGATTCGGGTCCTGACAACCTTGCTGAGGCCGAGCGGCGGCACTGCCAGGGTCCTCGGGCTCGACGTCGTGAAGGACGCGCCTCTGGTGCGACAGAAGGTCAGCCTCACCGGGCAATACGCGTCCGTCGACGATGACTTGACGGGTCACGAGAATCTGGTGCTCGTAAGTCGCCTCCTAGGCATGTCCTGGGCCGATGCTCGAAAACGCGCGACCGAGCTGCTCGAGGCCTTTGGTCTTGCCGACGCGGCAAAGCGTCAGGTTCAGACTTTCTCCGGCGGAATGCGGCGCAGAATCGACATTGCCGCCAGCCTCGTGGCACGACCAGAGATCCTGTTCCTCGATGAACCGACGACGGGTCTCGATCCACGCAGCCGCAATCAAGTCTGGGAATTGGTGCGACAAATCGCAGCCGACGGCACGACGGTACTGCTCACTACGCAGTACTTGGAGGAAGCCGACCGATTGGCGGAGAGAATGGCCGTCATCGACCATGGACAGGTGATTGCTGAGGGTACGAGTCGTGAACTCAAAGCATCGATCGGTGGCAATTCACTGCGGTTGCAGCTGGCTGATGTGGAGCAGCGTGCCGCAGCACAGGCGGTCGTCGCGACCCACTTGGGGAATGAAATTTTGCCCACGATGGAGCCGAACCTGATTGCGATCAAGGTTTCGGGTGTCGCAGTGGCCGCCGAGGTGTTGCAAGCGCTGGAACGAGCTAGGATCCACCTGACCGATTTCTCCTTGGGCACGCCGAGTCTTGACGACGTGTTCTTTGCGTTGACGGGACGCCCGCCCGAGGAGCCGTTGGTTGCGAATGCAGAGGAGGCCGCGTCGTGAGCTTGGACGCCATTCCCTCGCGCAGCGAGACGCTGGCGCTACGTCCGAGACCTAACCCAGCAACGGCGTTCTCGGCCGTTTCGACCCTGGCGTGGCGCGCGATGCTCAAAATAAAGCACGTCCCGTTTCAGCTGTTCGATGTCACTGTCACGCCCATCATGTTCACCCTTCTGTTCACCTTCATGTTTGGAGGCGCTTTGGCGGGGTCGCCTCAGACTTACATTCAGTTTCTGCTCCCAGGAATCCTGGTACAGACCATCATTTTCATTACCGTGTACACTGGCGTAGGTCTCAACAGCGACATCCAGAAGGGCTTGTACGACCGGTTTCGCTCGCTGCCGATGTGGCAGCCTGCACCCGTGCTGGGAGCACTCGCTGGCGACTTGTTTCGCTACTCGGTCGCGTCGTTGTTGATTGTCGTGCTGGGATTCATTCTTGGTTTTCGCCCCGGCGCCGGTGCTTTGGGTGTAGGCCTCGCATTCGGGTTGGTGCTCGTTTTCTCCTTCGCCGTGTCTTGGATTTGGATCATTTTTGGCATGAAGGTAAAGACTCCGGAATCCGTGATGACCACCAGTTTCGTGTTCTTGATGCCGCTCACCTTCGCAAGCAACATCTTCGTTGGACTCGAGACCATGCCACCATGGCTCCAGGTGGTCGTTCGACACAATCCCGTCACCCATCTGACCAACGCCTCTCGCGGCTTGATGCATGGCACAGATGTGGCCTCGGACATCATTTGGGTCCTCGTCGCTTCCGTCGTGATCGTTGCCGTTTGCGCCCCCATTGCCATGCGCCTATATCATCGCGAGCGATAGGTGTGGTGCTCCGCTACACCACGCGGCCTCGGGTACTACTTTCGCAGGTACTCCCACACCATATCCGCCGCATCGAAGTCTTGGTTGCGAAATCCCCAACGATTGAGCGCCCAATCCTCGGTATCTTGAATTGAGTTTGGCCAGAAGTGTCCTGCGCGGTCCAGCACCAACACGCGAACCCGTCTGTCAGCATCCGGGCCTTCCATGTCGAATTGAGTGACCCGACTATTACGCGTAGCGAGCGCCACTGCGCTACCGCCGTGATAGCCCTCGCCTTCGACAACGACGTCGGGTAACAAGGTCTGGCGCGGTGCCACGATTGCGGCTTTGGGGATCCCAAGCCCATTGGCCCACAGGGCAGGGAGAGGGGCAAGCGTTTCATGGTAGCGTTCTGTCATTCCCGGATCGTTGATCGAGTAGGCGATGAGCACGCGTCGTAATTTTGTTGGGGTAAGGTCGGGCACGGGTTTGGGGTGCTCCCCTGCGTAGGGCATCATCGCGGCGATCCCCCTGAATCGAAGGGGGTGTCGGCGAGCAGCCTCGAGCGCCATGCCTCCGCCGTTGGATATTCCAGCCAGGTACACGGCGTTACTTCCCTCGATGACGCCACGAGCTACCAGGTCACCGAGCACACGTTCCAGGTAATCCAGATCATCCACCTGACCGTCATCGAAGAATTCTTGGCGCCAAGCTCCCGTGTTGGGGAAATGGGTATTGGGACTGGTATACGAGCCCGGGGCCGCGTTTCCGTAGACGACAATGAAACCATCTCGCGTCGCCAAGGTATCGAAGCGATCATGCGCCATGAAGCTGCGCGCGGACTCGGCATTGGATTCGCTGCCATGAAGCATGATCAATACGGGTGCCGACGAACGCGGTCCCAACGCACTGGGCACGAAGGATAGATATCGCCGTGTCAACGCCCCGCACGACCTCGTCGTCTGCTCGAAGGTATGGACCGTGAGCTCTTTGGTGAGCGTCGCGGTGGAAAAGCGCGGCTCAATCCTGGCCGTGGCGGGCGCGGCGTCAAGCGGACAAGCTGGCCCGCATCGCGGCGCGGGAGCCCCTTCTGTGCTGCGGTAAAAGGCTAGATCATCGAGCCACGCTTCGAGGTCTTCGCGCGGACCTGCCACAAATTGCAAGCTGAAGAGTTTTGCTGGGTCCACGGTTTCGGTGGCACCGCTCCAGCCCTGAGGGAAGAAAGTGCAGAATGGGAACTCATAGGTCTTCCACTGTTCTTCCAGGTTGAGCGCGACACCTGGTCGGTCAAAGCACTTGGTACCGGCGCGCGTACAAGTCCCGCCTTGCTCAGTTGGAGTAGTCCTTCCATCCGCGAGCTGCAACCTCAAGCGCCCGCGTCCTCGCGCCCGAATACGTACACCGGAATACGCGGAAGCGTCGTAAGCGCACCCCTGATTCGCATCGGTCTCAGCGTGCAGGCCTACGCCGAAACCCGCGCCCCAATTCAAGAACCCAGAGGACGCCACATGAAGCACGCGGCTCTTACCCTCGGTTCCGTCAGCCTCAATCTCCTCTCGGTGGAGCTTGCCTTTGGTACCGTCGTCAAAGCCAAACCACCAGCCACCGCGACCTTCATTGCCAAGGATCTGTCCGGGTCCAACCTCGAAGTCATCTACGAGGGGCTCCGCACCGTTTGCACGACGACTCGCGCAGGTGGTCGCATCATCAGCGGTCACCACTCTCACGGGCGACGCTGGCGGCGGAGGTTTGGCACATCCCGAGAGAAGCAGAAATAGTGCTACCGCACCCCAAACCCGAGCGCGCCTAGCGTCCCCACGACCAAGCTCCCAAGGCCCCAGCCCGTCGCTTCGGACGCAGAAAACCTCGAGGTTCCGTGGTTCAAAGTACATGAGCGCTCCTACTCCTGGTATACGCCGACCAATGGCACGGTCGGGCGAAATTGATCACCTGTCGAGCGTGACGGGCTTTGCCTGGCGCATCGAAGGTTGTTTTTTGGTCAGTCCGGCGTGATCACGACGTCTAGGCGTCTTACGGCACCTCCGCGTCATGGACGCGGCTCGCGACGACCAGGCGAACCTGTTCGTACTCACGACGAACGAACCACCATGAACAGCAATTTGCCGTAGGCTCGAGCATTCGCGAGTTCTGTCAGGCGCAGGGTGATTGAGCTGCCGAACAGTCCTGAAATGGCGCTCAACTGGACAAGCCCCATTAGCCGCCGAGTCCAGGCGGAAAATTCTCGACCAAATCCGCCAGTGGCTGCGCTATGGGTGGGGCCATGTGGCGGCTTACAGCGTGTCTCGTGGGGCTAGCGGCGGCATGGGGATGCGGCGGGGCGAAATCGGGCGGCGCGCCGCAAGAACCAACCCACTGGCTGCAAATGGTCAACGAAGAGGAGGCGAACGGCCCGTTGCGGATCGTGTCGGCTTCGCCGCAAGGCAAGGCGGATTCTAGCCTCCCCATCAGCGTCGTGTTCAGTCACCCCATGCGACCATTGGGATTGGCAGAGCATGCAACCTTGCCACCGATTCAAATCGAGCCTCTCGTGCCGGGGGGCTGGCAGTGGGTTGGTAGCAACGCGGTGACGTTGGTGGGCCCAACGGCGCTGCTCGTCCCTGCCACGACCTACCGCGTGACAGTATCTGGGGCGGCGCGCGACGTGTTGGGGCGCAACCTGGGCATGCCCTACGTGTATCAATTCGAGACCGAGCGTCCCAAGTTGTTGAGCGTAACCGGACGACGTGCGCTTGACTCCGCGCTTTCGGGCGAACCGCTTTGTGCGTACTTCAATCGGGCTGATGCGTCGTCTCGAAACTTCAACGAACGGCCCGACGAGCCACCCTTGGCTCTCGACGAGCACCTGCTCGTTCAGTTCAACCTGCCAATGGATCCGACTACGCTCATGGCGCAGCTCAAGCTGTCGTCGGCACCGCGCGGTGAGGGGGTCGGTGAGGCGATTGACTCGATGGCATTCGACCTGTCTTCTCCCTGTCCAGAAACCCCGCAGCTCGTCGAATTGGTACCGAAACGCCCGCTGCCCAAGGGCTCCAAGATTCGGGTGGTAACCGGGGCTGGCATGAAAGCCGCCGTCGGCGATTTGACTGCAGGCGAGACCTTCACCGCGACGCAAGATACCTATGGACCCCTCGCGGTGGGCGTCCAGTACGCGCCCATAATGGGTTGCCAAGGAGTGCTGGTGAATTTCTCGAACCGAGTAACGCTCGACGCGGTGCGCCGATCACTCTCGATTCGACCGAGGCTGAAGTTCTCCGTGGAGGAGTCGGTCATTGAAACGTCAGCTTGCGTCAACGGCAAGTTTGATCAGACTAAGCCCTACATCTTCGCCTTCGACGGCCGACTGAGAGACAATTTCGGCCAACCGTTGACGGGTGCTCACGAAATCGAAATGGTCTTCTCCTCCGAGGAGCGCGAATTTGGCATCGGAGCGGTCAAGGGTTCGATCCAAGATCCGAAGAGCCTTCACATCCCGATGCAAGCCCAATGGGTCGACAAGTTGCGCACCAAAGTGGTGGCGCTTACGCCGCAGGACATCCTAAGATTTTATGAGCAACAGCCGTCGGAGGAAGGTTTCAGTGATCTGCTCGAGGCCATGCCCGGGAAATCGACAACCCATTTCCTGGGGAAGCGCCATTGGTCGGGGGCCGTGTCGCTGGTGGATGCCCTGGGCCAAAGTCCCTTTGGTTCATTCGGGTTGCTGACGCAGCTCGATGACGAACCAGTTTCCGCGGGACTCTTGCACGCGACCGATCTTGCCGT
This sequence comes from uncultured Polyangiaceae bacterium, assembly GCA_964454965.1. Classification (GTDB taxonomy): domain Bacteria; phylum Myxococcota_A; class Polyangia; order Polyangiales; family Polyangiaceae; genus FEN-1139. Next base: position 127,621 of record CAYVXY010000022.1, read on the forward strand.
GGTTGCGATCTTGTCAACCAAGCAGGGTTTGGTTTGGGTCAATCGTCGGAGTACCGGACAACCTGTGCCCGGCGCAAGACTCTCGATCCATACGGCCGAGTCCGGTGGCAAGCCGCTGGCGCAGACGACGGACCAGGACGGGATAGCGCTCCTCGACGAGGCGAGCGTTGCCCAGTTTGTCACGCCCAAACAACGACCGCTCATGGCCGTAGAAGCTGGGGCTGACAGCACCTATGTCAATTCCAGGCGCCTCGAATCGGTCACGGACGAGCTACCGATCACGGGCTCCGTGTTCGTTGATCGAGGAATTTACCGACCGGGTGATCCGATCCACGTCAAGGGCTGGCTTTGGCAGCAAACGGAGTTCGGAAGCCAACCACTCGTCGGAGCGAAGGTCGAGTTGAGGCTCTACCATCGCCAAAGAGCCAGCTCGGATCGCGACCTAGCTCTGCTGAAGTCAGAGGTCGAAAGCAATGCTTTTGGCGGCTTCACCGCGCAATGGCAGCTACCCAAGGACGCTCCGCTCGATGAGTACTACGTCGTAGTCACGGTCGGCGAGCGGCACTTCCAAACCGAGTTGCGCGTTGGGGAGTATCGACCGGTCGAATACAGCGCCAAGGCGGATGCCGAAGTTAGGGAGGTCACACTGGGCGACGAAGCCAAGTTCCGAGTGCGCGGAACGTATTTGCTCGGCTCTCCGACGCGTGGCGCTAAGGTTGCCTACTCGCTAGAGCGCCGTAGGGTGCACGCAAACCTCGTCGAGGGGTTTGTTACCGACGCGTTTCGGGCTGGGATGTTCAGCCCGCGCGGAGCACTTCTATCAGGAGATCCCCGGCAGGTGTGGCCCGACTTCGGAGTTTTGGCACCGAGCTCGCGGGCGCGTGGTGGGGCTCGTTCGTCGGGGGTTGAGAAGCTGGATGCTGAAGGTCAGGCACGGCTTCGCGTCAGGGCAATGGGTTTCCCGGATGGTCCGGCGGATTTGGAACTTGTCGCTGAGGTATCTGACAGCAGTCAGCAGGTCGTGGGTGCCAGTGCCACCCTGCGCGTCCACCCTGCGAGCTTCTACCTGGGCGTGCGAATCGACGAAAACACGGCACAGTTGGGACGACCGCTCGTTGCCCAGGTGATTGCAGTCTCGCCAGACGCGCGCCGTTTGGGCGGAAAATCCGCGCGAGTCGAGTTGTGGAGCCATACCTCAACCGAAGAGGGCGTCGAACCGCGTAGCAACTTGGTTGGGTCCTGCGAGGTGAAGACCGACGCAAACAATGTAGCCCGCTGCGCAGTTACGCCAAAATCAGTCGGGCCGCATTCCCTATTGGTAACAGGACGGGACGAGCATCACCGCGTGATGCGCGCTGGTAAGCAAATATGGGTCGTTGGCACGAAGAACGCGCCTGTGGCGCCAGCGACCGTGTCGGAACCGACATTAGACTTGGATCGAGATGTGTATCGTGTTGGTGAGGTGCTGCACGCGAGTATCCTCGTGCCGAACCCCAGAGCAACGCTTCTGGTGAGCCTCGAGACCAATCGAATGCTTTGGTGGAAAAGGTTCACTCCGACCTCGCGGCACTTCGCGCTCGATATCCCAATTCCGAAAGAAGTGGTGCGCAACGCCGCGGTGGTGCTTTCTGTCGTGGCACCACCGGTCGAGAAGCGTTGGCCAGACGACAAGCTGCGTCGCCACGTGCCGCCCTTCCTTCAGACCGCTTCCGCGGAATTCAGCATCGATCCAGAGCTTCAACGACTGCGCGTCGAAGTGCAGCCGGCAGAGACCTCGGTCACGCCGGGTGGTAACGTTCGTGTTGCTTTGAAGGTCACGGACCAACAGGGGCTCGGTCGGGAGGCAGAAGTGGCGCTCCTCGCGGTCGATGAAGGCGTGCTGAATCTGACGGGGTATCGCGTTCACGATCCACTCGTCGAGCTGCTCGGTGAGCGACCTCAATCCGTCTCCCATCTGGACAGCCAGAGCTCCGGTGAGCTCTTCATCAGCGTCGGTACCGGCGCCTCGATGCGGCTGAAGCCGGGTGAATGTGGGCCCTTTGGCAATTGCCAGCAGCGCACAACGCCTTTGGACGCGAGCCGGCATCGATTCCCCGGCACGGTCTATTTCAACCCATCCATCGTGACCAAGAGCGACGGAACCGCGGCCGTCGAGGTTCCTCTGGGCGATGCCGTCACCAGTTACCGTCTCATGGCCGCAGCGGTGAGCCAGCATGGTCAGGCTGGCGCAAGTTCGGCTGTCGTAGCGACGCGCCAGCCCCTGATGCTTCGCTCGGCGTTGCCACGACTACTTCGTGTCGGCGACCGAGTTGAGGCAGGCGTCATCGCCATGAACGAAACCGAGCGTGAGCTAGCTCTGACCATCGCGCTTACGACCAAAGGGATCGAGCCTTCGAAGTCGCCATCCAAGGCAGTCGTTTTGGCTGCCAAGAGCTCGAAACACCTGACATTTGGCCTCACCGCCACAGCCCCGGGAACGGCCGCATTCCGGTTTGACGCCAGCGGCGATTCGATCCGAGATTCCGTCACGGTGAACGTCCCGATCGTAGCGCCGTTGCCACTGCAGACCGTGGCCGCCTATGGTTCAACCAAGACTTTTGCCCTGGAACAACTTGGTGATCTGACTATGGCGCGGCAGGACTCCGGGAAGCTAGAAATCAAGGTATCTTCTACCGCATTGCTGGGCGTCGAGCGGGGGCTCGAGCAAATGGGGGAACAGGACTGGCCCAACTCCGAGCAACTGGTCAGCAGGCTGCTCCCCGAATTGCTGCTGGGTGATCTCGAACGCGCGTTTGGATTGCAGCCGAGACTTACCCGCAAGCAGCTTCAGGACGGCCTACGTTCGCTGCTTGGGTTTCAGAACGGCCTTGGTGGCATCGGTCTTTGGGACGGCAACAGTGAGCCGCATCCCTGGGTTTCTGCCTATGCCCTTTTGGTACTCACTCGGGCTGCCGATCAAGGCCTCATCGCAGCACCAATGGCGATCCAGCAACTCGAACGATTCGTGGCTGGTCTATTGGACCGCAGCGACGACGAGGTCCTCTCGGCGTCTAGCATTTTTGCGGCCTATGTCCTAAGTCAAAAAGGGACGGTACCCTGGGACAAACTCGTGAAATTCTGGAACACGCGAGCGACATTGCCACTATTTTCCAAGTCGCTGTTGCTCGAAGCGATTTCCAATCAGCAGCCAACAGCCGAAAAATTGCCTGCTCGTCAGAACATGATGAAGACTCTGACCGATGAGCTCGTCGCTTCGCTCCACTTCGATGGCCCAAGGCTTTTGGTCGCCAGCGACAACGACCGATACCGAAGCAGCTTCAATTCGGGGACGCGCAGCACTGCCATGGTACTAAGCGCCCTGCTGGCGGTCGAGCCGCGTCATCCCCTTGCCGCGAAGCTAGTCCATTCATTGCTGGCCGCACGTGGCAACGGCACCTGGCGCTCGACACAAGAAAGCGCTTTCGCGCTCTTGGCGCTCGATAGGTATCGCCGTTTGAGGGAAGCCGTGCCACCCCAATTCGACGCCAAACTCTGGCTCGGTGACCGCCTACTCGGGGCGTATCATCAACAGGGTACGAGCCTGCGGGTAGAGCGGTTCGACGTTCCGATGCATGATCTCGTGCCCAAAGGCACGAGTATTCGCTTTGCGCTCGAGGGAACCGGCGAGCTACATTACGAGACACGCCTGAGTTATGTACCGAACCGGCTACCCGTCGCGCCTCTTGATCGCGGCTTCTTCCTGACACAGCGGCTCACGCCGTTCCGAATGGACGGGTCAGCTGAGCCCAATGCTTCGCCCAGCACTGAATTCGCGTTGGGTGATGTCGTCGAAGGGGAGGTCATCTTGGCGACCCCGACGCGTCGCGACTACCTGCGCCTCGATGTGCCGATCCCCGCAGGCATGGAATTGATCGATAGCCAACTTGAAACCACACCCGCTGAAGGTAAGGCTTTTGGCGGCAGAGGCGCGCAAGATCCACATGTGGACGGGAAACTTGAATATATGCAGAGGATGCAAAAGCCGCACCCGCTGCCGAAGCAACCGACGGCTTCGGACCTCACGCCCAAGGCCGGATATGCGTCTCGCCGTGAGCTACGCGACGATCGGGTACGCTACTATATCGACCGTATGGAGCCCGGTGCTTATCGATACCGCTACCGAATGCGCGCAACCTCGGCAGGGCGCTTCGTGCTCCCACCGAGTGTGGCCCAGGAACTCTACGCCCCGGAGGTCATGGGGCGGACTGCCGCGACGGCAGTCGTGATTCGGTAAGCGCGCGATGATGTCCCCATCCTTCAGGACCGCGCGCCCACTCGGAATTCCGTGGCAGACGACGTGGTTCAGGCTCGTGCAGACGGCCGCCGGGAAACACCACGCGTGAGGGATCCTCGCCGCTGTGGACCGCGCCGTCGTGGCGACTCGCGCGCAGGACAACCCACCGTCTGCGCCGCGCGGAACGAAGGCCACCACGCTCGACAATTGACGCCGCAGAGGCGGCGCGGATAGCGCGAGGCTTCGTTTGGGCTTCGAAGGCCCGCGCATGACGGAGGGGTTCCAGTTCCAGTCGAACCGACGAGTCTCAATTGGCCCCAAAGCCTCACCCCCAATTGAGCCAGCGAGAAACTGGTGAATGGCTTGGGATTCACCGGCTTCTCGCTGGTACGGCGCGAGTCCAAGCCTCCAAAGAATAGCTACGCATGTCGAGCGACGGGTCGGCAGGCCTTGTCGGATCGCCCGTGTAGTGACGCACTGCGTGGGCCAATTCGTCCGCAGCCGTTCCTGCGATGTACATACAAACACGACCATTGCGGCATCGAGTTACGGCTCACGCACGGGGATACCAATGTGAATGCCCGACCATCACAGGCGGGGGGGGGATCCCCACTCTCATCATGTCATTCTGATTCAATGGCCGCGTCATACTCTCGCAACTTCATGGATCCAAGCGGATCTGGTAGTCGATCACGTCTCCCCAATAGGGGCGATAGCTGCAACTGGTTGGCATGAATGCCCAAGACAGGATCGACCTCGCCAAATAGGTCTTACCATTCAAGGGCAGCGAAGCCATCCGCTCGTTCGCTTTCGCAATGACCGCAAAATACCAATTTGGACTGCCACTAACGGCATTTGCCAGGTGCACGGTATCTCGAGCCACGGGGACGAACCCATTGCCCAGGTCCACACACGTAAGTACGTTTTCATAACTACCCGGGAACGGCGCGGACCCAAATCCATACGGCAACTTGACTTCCACTGGGCACGCAAACTGCTTCTTCTGTGGATCGTAGCCGCAGCAGCGCATTCTCTCGTAGCTCGTGTTGCCCAAATAGCTGAGTTTGCCGCAATACTCACTGAAGAGCGCAATTGGCACGGCCTTGATGTCGGGCGCGTCGGCCGCACAGAACGAGTATTCCTTGTAGAGCTTCTCCTGTAGTTCCATGGCTTCGGCGGATGTTGGATCCTTCTGGATCTGAGGAGTGTCGAGCTTCTTGGCGATTTCTTCCTTCACGCTCGCGCCGCACTTGGGTTCTACGGCTTGTGCTGCGGACGACGAGGTGAAAAGGCCCATTGCGGTGGCTAGCCCCAATGCGAAAAGTGCCGAAAGTCGGTTCTGATTGGTCATATTGCTCTCCTCTAGCGGTCGTTCTTTGGTTGTTTTATGCGGTTTCAATGACATCGGAAACGGCGCGCGGGCGCCGATGCGAAGTCCGTAGCTAGTCACGAGTCAACGGAAAAGAAATGTTGAAATCGTGAGGATGTTATGAGGATTATCTGTGCTCGGTTCGTTCACACCACGCAGCATGCTCAGGGAGACAAGCATGATTATTGCGCTGTCAGCAGAGGGGACATCGGGTTGCGAGATTGATACCGAACTGTTCGAAGTTCGTCGCTTGGGATTTCCAATCCAGATCGAGCCTCAGGTATTTGCGGTTCTCTTGTACCTCATACAGCATCGACATCGCGTCGTGCCTAGGTATGAGCTGTTGGCGCAACTCTGGCCAGACTCCGTTGTCAGCGACGCAGCACTCAGTCATTGTATCATGGCTGCGCGTCGGGCCATCGGTGATACGGGGAAGCACCAGCGCTTGGTCAAGACCTACCACCGTAGGGGGTACCGTATCGTTGCCCACGCGGCAACGACCAACGGAGTACCAGATTCGAAGCGTCAGCGGATGCAGTCTGCTAATGGCGTCTGGCAGTAGCGTGGGGCACTACTGCTTTGGCTCTCGACTCGGTGCGCTGAATGCCGCATCGAGTCGATGCGCTAGTGTATACGCGCGACGTGAGCTTCCTGTGCTTACAGCAGCGCGCCGAGATGGGTGTGCTAGATCACCACATTCTGGCGATTTGCCCTAGCGGTTCAGCGTGGAGCGCGAGAAGCACCAATCGATGCTGACCCGTGAAGCGGCCGCGCAGAGTTCAATCGAACTACCTACCACTACTTCGATACCGAACGCGCACAGCGGAATCCGAAGGTGCCAATCGTGTTTGCGGTGGTGGTCATGCGCACAAAGGTTTGCACGTTCGGCGCATTGCTAGTAAGGCTTCCCCCGCGCAGGACGCGAGACGCTCCGCTTTCGGGCCCAGTAGGATCGGTTACGGCACCAGTCGGATAAGACGAAGCGAAGTCTTTGACCCATTCAGCGACATTGCCCGCCATGTCGTGAGCACCGGCGGCACTATCGCCCAGCGGCAAGCTCCCAACCACGACTAGACTCGTATTGACGCTTGCGCAGAAGGCAGTTGACGCCGCCGCGGCGTGGTCACACGCGAACGAGGCACCCCAAGGGTAGAGACGCTCATCCGTTCCGCGGGCGGTACGCTCCCATTCGGCCTCGGTGGGGAGCCGCCGACCCTCGTCCCAGGTGCAAAACTTTTCCGCCTGCGTTGCGGTAACGCAACTAACGGGCAAGTTGTCGGCCGTGCCAGCAGTACCATCGTAGGTGCAATTGCGAGCCGCATCGGTGCTGGGGGTCGTGCATTGTCCGGCGGTGACACACGCTCGATAGCGGCCAACAGTGACCTCGAAGGCATCGATGACGAAGGCGGATAGCGAGACCGGGTGCGGCGGGGTGTGATCGGCGTGCCCGGTGCCCAGATTGGCGCTCAGACTGCCCATGACGAAGGTTCCTGCCGCGATGCACAACTCGACGTTAGCTTGTGCCGAATCGCCACGCAGCGAACCGCAAGGGGAGTCACTGGTCACTGCGCTGGTGTCGCCTGTGCTGGCGTTAGCCCCTCCGCTGACGTCGCCTGTGCCGGCATTGGCGCCTCCGCTAGAGAAGCCTCCCAGCGCAGAAGTGATAGCATCGGTACTGGACGCCCCACCGAGTCCCTCGGACAGCGTCGCTGCGGTAGCGAAATCGGAGCCACAGCCGAGAGCAGCCAAGCAAAGCACAGACAGAACTTGATAGCGCATGAGGAGCGTGACGCTGAGAGGCAGCGTTCGATTCTTCAATACGACCGAGCCGGCGCCCGGCTAAAGACCGTAGCGATGCGAACGAAGCAGGCGCCGGGGGCTTCCGCCTAAGTCGTTGCCCGAGCGGCGTTTGTGCGACTACTTTAAGGGCAAAGATCGGAGGAACCCGCGCAGCTCTTTGAGTTCAGAGGAATCTGGCTCAAGGGCCTCGGCAAGGCGCGCTTGGATTTCCGCCTGGAGTGGGCGCCCCTCGCGTGCCAGAAGCCACGCCATGGCTATCGAGTTGGGAGCGGAATCCCGCTGCGGCGCGTAGCGGCTCAATCGCTCGAGCACAGTGACGCCGAGCGCGCAGTCTCCGACCCCAAGCGCAGTTTCGCACAGTCGAGCTGCTATGCCGGCATGGTCAGGCGCCAATGCGTGCGCAACCAACCATGAATTCAACGAACCTTGGGGATCGCACTCTTGTGACAACATGGCGAGTGCTGTCACCGCGGCAAGTTCGGTCAGATCGAGGCGCGTCGCCTCCTTGGCAAGTGCGAAAGCGCGTGACTCCGAACCAGCGAGTTGCGCCAATCGTGACAAGGCTGCTGGCGGTCGAGCATCGCCCGGGTCAAGCTCACGGGCTTCGAGCAACGCGGCGGTAGCGGCATCGCGTCGCGATAGCTCCATCTGGATTCGGGCAAGAGCCAGCAGTGCTTCCAGCCGCAGCGCGGATAGGCTGGTTTGGCAAGCGCGTTTCGCAAGTTCCTCGGCTACTTGCAGTGAGCCACGCTCCAACTGCGCTTCCGCGTCGAACAGCATTTGGGTTGCCGGATCGCGATGCGCCGTGGCGTAGCCGACTAAGAATGGCGCCTTTTCGCCCAGCCATTGCTCGATGGAGAATCCACCACGAATCAGCATGGCATGCAGCCCACGCATTGAGAATGCTCGCCGCGCTGGGGGAACCAAGCATTGGTCTGCGGTTACTATTGGTTCGGCGATGAAGAGTCCGCGAGCACCGTCTAGGTGTTGTTCGAGGTTGAAGAGCGCGCGCTCTGGTCGCTCGACGTGGCCCAAGAAATCCACCACGCAGGCTAGCTGGGCCGGTTCAGTGCGCAGCGCTCCAACGACGAGATCCGCGTTGACTAGTCGCGAATGGGGCGCAAGCTGCCGGGCGAAGGCCAACGCGGTCGGTTCTCGATCGATGCCCGTGGTGCGGCGAAAAGTGACGCCGAGGTGTCGAAGTCCCTCGCCCGAACCGCAACCGGCATCGAGCGCGTGGCTTGCCGGTAGACGCAATTCGTCAACTCGTAGGTAGAGGCCCAATGTCGCGGGGGCAATACCGTTGAGTCCTGGGTAATGCCGCGAGCGATCGCGAGTCGCCTGTACGACTGCCCCAGAGCGGAAATGCGCCCAAACTTCGTCACGTAGACTGCCTTGCACGTACTGCGGATCGACGGGGACGGCATCAACCGTATCGACAATCGCGCGCTGTGCCATCACTCAAAGCCTAACGCGGAACGACTGGGTTGCGGATGGCCTCAGGTACTGCAATGGTCCAAGCTTCCTTGAGCGGGGTTAGCGCCCGCAGGATGTCGTCGATGAGTGCCGGATCACTCTTGAGGTTGCACTGCAGCACCAACCCCATGCAATAACCGTAGATGGATTCGAGCTGCCCGCACAATTCGGGCGCCTGAGAGAAGTCGAGCGCGATGTAGAGTTCACTCAAGATGGCATGCGACTTGGACAAGAACTCGCGCGCTTTGGCGGCTTGCTTGTTCTCGAAGCAGAGTTTTGCTCCCTTCAAGAAGCGAAACAAGCCATCGTACAAGGCCAGGAGCAGTTCCCCTGGTGTTGATGTTGATGCTTGGATTTGTTGATAGCGACGCGCTGTATTCTCGTACATGGCACCCTCGATGGGGGGGGTCGACACACTGGACTCCTACTATCCGCTGCTGTTCGAAAGCGCAGTCAGATATGCAGAGGTACTATTGGAACTCGATACGGTGTTGTCCATCGCAGCAAATTGCTTTTCGAGTAACGCTCGGTAGTTGTCCAAGCGATCTTGCTCTCGGGTGGCACGCGTCTCCATCCGCTTGGCGTTCGCCTCCAACGTCGTGCGCTTGTTGGCGAGCAAACCCGTACTGCTCTGGTTGAACATATCGATGACACTGCTCATGACATCCATGATGCCGTCCTTCGAAGACGTACCGGCGAGGACCTTGGTGACAGCTTCTGGGCTTGCCGTAGCGGCCGCCGTGAACTTGGCGCTGTCGAGCGTGAGCTGGCCATCCCGGGTGAGGCTGATGCCGAGTGAACTGAGCGACGAAAAACTGGTCCCGGTGTCGACAACGGTCGTCGTTGCACTGGACATCTTCGCGGTCAGACTGCGCAATAGTGAGTCACCAGCTAGCATGGCATTGCTGGCCTTTGACGTGCCATATCCAGCCGTCGAATGGGCCTTGTCGATCACCGCATTGTAGGCGTCGACAACCGCTTGCGCCTTGGTCTTCAGCGAGCTGGGATCTGTTTTCGTCTCTACATTGACCGGGCCCGTGGTTACGTCGGTCAAAGTGAGTGTTACGCCGGCAACGGCTCCACTGATCTGATTCGAGTTGCTGTACACATCGAACCCGTCGACGATGATGTGTGCACTGGTTGCCTGCTGCTTGAAATTGCCGACTTCATTGAATCCGAGATCGAGTCCGCTGAGTGTAACCTGGTTCTCAGTGCCCGCGTTGGCCCCGCTCACTTGCAGTCGATACTGTGAACCGTCATAGAAGGTCGTTGCCTGGACACCCAAGTTCGCCTCGTTGATCTTGCTGGCGATCGAGCTGAGCGAGTCAGTGCTGTCGATGGTGACTGAACCTGACGTGGTCGCCCCGACCGCAATGCTCATCGTCCCGACTTGCCCGAGCGCCTCGGTTGCAGAATCGGCCGGGTTCGAGTAGGAGCGATAGGCCTGCGCTAGGCTTTCGACCGTAACTGCATAGCGACCGGCGCCTGCGGCACCGGTCACCGTCGCCTGCACCGCAGTTCCACTGGACGAGGCTGAGAAACCCTGAACGGTCGTTGGATCGGCCAACGCATCCACAGAAGTCTTCAGTTTTGCGAGCAGGGTTCCAATCGCACTAATGGCAGTCGATGCGGCACGCGTGTCAGTTACGCGAGTCTTCAGTGCGGCTTGCTGCGCGCCCTTGGCATTCACGAGAGCGTCAATCATGCCGCTGACGTCCATGCCCGAGCCGAGCCCTGCCATACTGATTGTGCCTGCCATGGGGTGTTCCTCGTCCAGCTGTGCTTACTAGTCTAGAAACGAAAGAGCCGGGGGGGGCCCCGGCTCATCCGTCGGCCTTACCGACCAATCAAACCAAACGCCAACTGCGGGAGCTGGTTCGCCTGTGCCAAGACCGAGACGCTCGCTTGCGAGAGGACCTGGTTCCTGGCCATGTTCGCCGACTCCGAGGCCACGTCCACGTCGCGGATGCGCGAGTTAGCGGACGAGATATTGAGCCGCATGGTCTGAATGTTGTTCGTTGCCACTTCCATCTTGTTGATCGAAGCGCCGAACTCTGCGCGCTTGTCTGACACGCTAGCAATTGCCGTGTCAATCGTGGCGAGTGAAGCAAGCGCATTCGTCGAGTCTGCTCCGTCGACGCCCGCTGCGATGACGTTGGCAAGATCCAGATTGTTGAAACTGACGCTGATCTTGTCGAAATCCTCGTCATTCAGACCCACCTGGAAGGTGATGTCTTCGGTCGCCGTGGAAGCAATGAGCTCCTTGTTGTTGAACTTGGTCGACTGCTGAATGCGGTCGATTTCTGCTCCAAGCTTGCCGAACTCCTTGTTGACGTAGTCACGATCGGCTTCACCGAGACTGCCGTTCGATGCCTGCATTGCCAGTTCACGCATACGGCCGAGTACTTCGTGAACTTCGCCGAGGGCGCCTTCAGCTGTCTGCGCCATACTGATACCGTCTGAGGCGTTGCGTTCCGCAACCGTGTACGAACGGATCTGCGACTTCATGCTCTCACTGATGGCCAAGCCAGCTGCGTCGTCGGCTGCCGTATTGACACGGAAGCCACTGGCGAGCTTGTTGAAGCTTCCCATCAATGCTTTTTGGTTGCGGCCCACTGCGCGGCCAGCTTCTAGTGATGCAACGTTGGTCTGGATATTTAGTGCCATGACGAAACTCCTTCTTGGAGATAGGCACGACGAGAACCGCCGTGTCCTTCGGGGCTTCCTTGCCCTTCACCCGACCTGAACGGAGTTTGCGTTGAATCCTTGAACCTAAATCGACCTCTAGACCCGTGTAGGCGAGTCAACCACGTTCGACTCGCCGTGCCACGTTAGCGCCCAGCTACTTCAGCAGATTCAGCGCCAATTGAGGCAGCTGATTGGCCTGAGACAAGACGCTTACACCTGCCTGGCTCAAGATCTGGTTCTTCGACAACTGGGCCATTTCTTCAGCAACGTCGGTATCACGAATACGTGAGTTAGCGGCCGATAGGTTGAGGCGCATCGTCTGGATATTGTGCGTGACGACCTCGAGGCGGTTCATGGCCGCACCGAGCGTGGCACGCTGGGTCGAGACCGTCTGAATGGCTGTGTCAATGGCGCTCAGTGACGCAAGTGCATTGTCGGGCGTGTCGCCGGTCACTGAATTGTTGTTGATGAGATCGTCGATGTTGAGTCCGCCAAATGTGATGACTAGCTGGTCATTGGCGTCGTTATTTAGTCCGACCTGAAACGTCACGTCCGTAGGAGTTGACACGAGCAGATCGACCGCGTTGAAGTTCGTGCCTTCCTGGATGCGACCCATCTCGGCCTGCAGAGCGCTGAATTCGGCCTGGATATTAATGCGGTCGGTCGGCGACATCGTACCGTTGGCAGCTTGCATCGACAATTCGCGCAAGCGGCCGAGGACATCGTGCAACTCACCCAAGGCGCCTTCCGCAGTCTGCGCCATCGATACAGCGTCGTTTGCGTTGCGTTCTGCCACCACATAGCTGCGGATCTGAGCCTTCATGCTCTCGCTAATGGCCAGGCCAGCGGCGTCGTCTGCAGCGGAGTTGATGCGAAATCCGCTGGAGATCTTGTTGAAACTCTTGGTGAGCGCACTCTGCGTGCGATACATGTTCTTTTGAACTTCGATGGATGGAACGTTGGTCTGGAGTCCGAGAGCCATGGGTAATATCCTTTCCTTCGTGGAATCGGGGTGGGTCGTGTCAGTCGGGTCGTTTTAGTGGGGGTGTCTGGGATACTTCTGGTCGGCCTGCTGCTGTGGCCTAAGGTGGGTTGCGCGTAGCTACGCGAGTTGGACGCTCGCTCGCGTCGATGGATCTGGAGATCAGGCTTGTCGCAGTCAGGTGGCCGTCTCTGGCTTGACGTCTTCTGGCGACAGCGCTTTGACGGGCTTGCCCAGGAAGGCCTTCGCGTTGACGAGGTGGGCGTCCACGGGACCCTGGCCGTCGGGGATGTTGGACTCCGCATTGGCGCCGCGCGCGGCATCTAGGGCTTCGCGATTCGCCGCTTCGATGCTTTCTTGGATTTCTCCGCGCAATATCGAATAGGGTTTGGGCGCGAGGATCCCCAACTTGACGGTTGTGCGAGACAGTTCGGTCACGATGATTTCGATATCGTTACCGATGACGATCTTCTGGCCTTTGCGTCGGGCGACTATGAACATTCCATAGCGGACCGCTGCAGGTCTCGTGCCATCTGGAATGCGACGCGAATCGCACGGATTGTCGACCTTGGCCAGACTGCGGAGCCTACAACGGAGCGCATTGCCTCACCTGCTCAGTAGCGCGGGCAGGTCCTTCGGAGCCGGTGCGCAGCAGTGGTCTGACGGCGCAGACGTGGCACTACGAAGGATCAGCGGACGGCGAAGACTGCGCGACTAGAATCGCTGAATATTGCCGATTTCAAGCAACCGTTTGCCGACGGTGACGGAATTGTTGATGGCGCCTTCGAGCTGAGAAAGGCGCGAGAATGTCGCCGTAGGATCTGCCGTTACGACATCGGTTTCGCGCCGTGACAGGTCTAGATCCGTCTGCTGTAGGATGGTGTTACTGAGTTCGAGTCGGTTCAGAATCAAGCCGGCGTGCGAGCGCTCTCGTAGGACTTGGTCGTGAGACGCTTGCAGCCCATCCAAGGTAGCGAGGACTGCGGCGCTGTCGTTGGCTTGAAGATTCGAGACCACGTTGCGCAAGTCCTGGATGACGTCTCGTCCACCACTGGCGGTAAATGCTTGGGCGCCGCTTACGTTGACGGCGATAGGCTCACCGGCTCCGGTCTGCACGAGGTGCTGTCCATCATTTCCCTGGAATTCGCCGGCAGCGCTGAAGGCGGCGGAGTCCCAATTCGTGCCAGCAAAAAGGTAGCCCTGGGAACCCTTGGCATTGGCAATCTCGATGAATTGACTCACGAGTTGCTCGGCTTCAATGGCAAGCGCGTGGCGCTGGTTCGGGCCGTTGGCACCATTGTTACCGGCCATCGCGATTTCCCGCATCCGTTGGAGGATATCGCCGGCCTGTGCCAGCGCTGCTTCAGCCATCTCGACGTCACCCTTGACCAGGTTGATGGTTCGCTCATTGCCTTGAGCCTGGGCAAGGCTCGCGCGTACGCGTGTGGCCTCGGCGGTGGCCACCGGATCGTCAGAAGGGGCATTGACGCGTTGGCCCGTCGTGGCCTCGAGCGCAGTCTGCTGATATTTCGCTCTCAAGCCCGAAAGCCTTCGACTCACGAGATCGAAACGAAGTGTTTCAGTGACCCTCATCTGCCAATCCTCGTCATGAGTTCCTCGAGTAGCCCATCCACGGTTGAAATGACCTTACCAGCGGCTTCGTAGGCGCGTTGGAAACGTTGTAGGCTTACCATTTCCTCGTCGAGGTTCACCCCGCTCGTCGAATCTCTCACGGCTTGGCTCTGCTGGAATATGTTGTCCCGCAGTTCGACTTCGGCACGGGCGCCCGCGCGGCTGATGCCGATTTCGCCCACCAGATCCCCATAGGCTTGGGATGGCGTGCGCGCTCCAAAAACATTGGTGACGTCAGCCAACTTCCCGAGCAGGACGGCGTTGCCAGAACCACCGGGCAGATCTAATGCATCCAGGGACGCGCCAATGACCTCGGGACGGCCCGCGACGTCACTGCTGAGCCTGACGGCACGTGCTGCACCTTCACTGGTCGCGCCGACATCGAAGATATTTAGGCCAGTCGAACCATCCAAACCAACGCCCTGTTGATGCTGACTATTGACGGATGTCGCTACGTCGAAGACGAACTGATCAAAGCGCTGTGAGACATCGAACAGATCCTTGTCGCGCGCCTCTTTGATGCCGGCCAGCTTGCCTCCGGAGAGACTTGCCGTAATGTCCGTATCCGGTTGCGCTCCACCCATACGGCTCACCGTGATTTGGAGCTTGCTATCCTCATCGAGACCGACGCTTAGCGCGCGCGCGTTGGAACCCTCGACCAACATGGTGCCGGCGGACTGCACCATGATGCTTCCGTCCTGTCCCTCGATCGATCGGACATCAATCAGCCCGGAGAGGTCGAGTAGTTTGGCGTTGCGTTGGTCAATCAGGTCGGCTGCGTCTTGCCCTGCTTGTTTCGCCTGAACGATGCGTCCATTGAGTTGAGCAATCTCGGAAGCCCGACGATTGATCTCGGTAGTCACGTCGCGTGCGCGAGCCAACATGTCTGTTTGCTGCGTCGCGAGGGTGTCACCAATTTGCTGGGCGCGCGACGCAAACACATCCACCTTGTCCAGTAGTTCCGCTCGAACGGTGGTGTCATTCGGACGCGCAGCGAGCTGTTGGAACGACTTGAATACGGCATCGAGCGAGGTGCCTAGACCAGTGCCGCCGAGATCGTTGAAAAGGGTCTCGATCTGCTGCAGCTCGCTATCGTACTGCGCAGCGGCACCGCTGTTGGAGTTGGCCTCGAAGAAGCTTCGGTCGGCGTAGACGTCAACGGCACGGCGAATGCCGAGCGCCATGACGGAGCCCGTGGACTGCGACCCGAAGGCCCGCGTCTGAATGATGGCTTCACGCCGAACGTAGAGTGGCGTGTTGGCGTTCGAGACGTTTTGCCCAGTAACGTTTAGCCCGTAGGACTGGGTAGTAAGGGCATCACGTGCGGTATTGAGTAGGCTATTGAGACCTGCCATGGCTATCCTCGCAGGTCGAGCCGAACACTCTCGGCTACGGGGTTGTGGATCTGACCTGGCAAGTTTGGGCGCCCAGTCAGAATACTCAGCGTGGTTTGGATGTGGTCTCTCGCGTGAACGAGCAGAATGAGGTTATGCCGGAGATCTGTTTGGAGCGCAGTGAAGCGCGAGCGATGCGCAGCGGTGAATTGTTGGCGACGTTGGGCAAGTTCATCGCTCAGGTGAGACTTACTAGACGCGGAGCGCTCGATTCCTTCGACGTCCATGTGGATCAACGCCCGCCGTTCTTCGCAAAGAGTACTAGCGAGCTCGCTGAGCAGTTGATCGGTACTAGGTTGTAGTGAAGCCTCCTGCATGACTTGCCCCGTTGTTGCCAACGGCGCATCGCGTCTCAGATCTTTTTGGGCTATCCGAGTGCCGCGACGAGCCTCTCGGCGATCTTCGCCGAGTCGAATTGGATCTGGTTCGAATCAAGGGCTGACTTTAGCCGATTGACCTTCTCCGGATCCAACGCGCCTTGAGTGCTGCCGGCAGCAAGCTGCCGCGCTTCAGACGAGATGGAAACTTTCGCGATTTGCTGGTGGGCGCTCGCCGTGGTTTCCTGTTCAGACGCGGCGGCTTTCTGCGGGGCGCGAGCTGCGCCGACCTGCGTGACTGCCATCCGCTGATACGCGTCGAGTGCTGGGTTGGATGTGATGCCTTTCATCTGATCCTCCGATCGGCCAGCTGCCCCATCATTTGGGAAGAGGTCGTTCGAATCTCAGTTCTGGGAACGGCATGCGTGGATAACCCTTGAGGAGAGATCCCATCGAATTTGGACGCGCCTACAAGTTGGTTGGAGGACCGGAGCGTCTCGTTGGTCGCACCATCGGTGACTGGGTTCGCGGCTTGCTGCGCGCCTTCACCAACTGGGCTAGAAATGGCGGCTTTTTCCGCCAAAGCTTTGGCAAGCACCGAGCCTAGGCCGATTCCGCCTGCCGCGGCAATGGCATCGGCCACTGCCTCCACGATCATTGAACCGTAGGTCTGCTGCCCGGGCACGCTGGGCCCCTTGTCGCCGACCTTCGTCGTTTTTTCCAGTGACGAAAGCATCTGGCGCAAGAACACCGTTTCGAAATCCTGTGCCGCTTTCTGGAGCTTCGCAGCCTCATTCACAGCCTGGCGGTTGGCAGTTGCAGTGGACCCTGCCACAGAGGACGCCGCATCTTGAGCCGCAGGTCCCGTCTGCTGCTGAGTCGCGATGTCGGGGCGGGATACAGGGGTCATTGCACGATCACCTCGGCGCGCAGGGCGCCAGCGGTTTTGAGAGCTTGCAAGATGCTGGCCATCTCGCGCGGCGACACGCCGAAGGTCGACAGGGCTTGAGCGAGTTCGGCAAGAGTCGTGGCTCCTGCCACATAGCTCATCGCCGGGGGCACTTTCTCCTGTGCTGTAACTTCGGTTTGATTGACGCGCTGGGTCTGCCCCTGACCGAAGGCGTTGGGTTGCACCACTGCCTGCTGCTCCTGGACGGTAATCGTAATACCGCCCTGCGCGATGGCTACGGGTGAGAGCTTGACCTCTCCGCCTGCGACGACCGTCCCGGTGCGCTCATTGATGACGACCCGTGCGTTGGTGGAGGGATCGATCTCGAGATTGCCGATTTCGGCAATCAGCTGCACGACCTTGCCCTTGTTCTTGCTCGGGATCTTTACCACGACGGAACCGCCATCCAATGGTTCGGCTGCCCCGTCGCCAAGGGACTTGTTGACGCTGTCGGCAATGCGGCTCGCCGCGCCAAAATCTGGGCTGCGCAACACCAGGGTGAGTTTTCCAGCGTCCACGAATTGGGTCGGAATTTCTCGTTCGACCAGGGCTCCGCCAGGGATCCGACCTGTGTTCGTCGAGTTCTCTGTGATACTTGAGCCTGTGGAGCCGCTGGCGCTAAAGCCGCCCAGTACCAATGAACCTTGGGCGACCGCGTAGGTCTTGCGATCTGCGCCGTGTAGCGGCGTCTGGATCAGGACTCCGCCCCGCAGCGACCTACCGTTGCCCATTGCGGACACGGTTACGTCGAGCCGATTGCCGTTACGTGAAAATGGTGGGATGGTGGCGGTCACGATGACTGCCGCAACGTTGCGCAAGCGCAGTTGGCGGTTGTCGATTTGCACGCCAAGCCGGCGCAACAACGCGCGCAGGGATTGGGCTGCAAACGGCGCGGTGATGTCGTCTCCGGTGCCATTTAGGCCTGTTACCACGCCATAACCAACGAGCTGATTGTCGCGCGCGCCGAGGACGTCAACCACGTCTCGGAGGCGATCTGCCTGCGCCGAGGACGGATCCAGAAGCAGCGTGACTGCCAAGGAGACGAAACCGACCAGGTGAATGAATAGTCGAGGCATGATCAGAATGGGTTGACAAAGTCGAGGAACTTAGTGAGCCAGCCACGTTCCACTTGATCGTTGATGTCGCCGCGGCCGGTGAATTCGACGCGTGCATCAGCAACTAAAGACGAGGCCACGGAGTTGTCGCCTTCGATGTCGGACGGACGTACGACACCGGAGATGTACAGGTGATACTCCTCGTGATTGATCATCACGACCTTGGTTCCCTCGATGAACAGGTCGCCGTTCGGGAGCGTCTGCTTGACGCGTACCGCGATCAGGCCGGAGAGTTGTCCAGCGCGTTGCGTCTTGCCCTCACCCTTGAAGTCGAAACTTGACGCCATGCCCAAGAGCTTCTCTGGATCGACGTTCGGATAGGCCTTCTTCATCGCGGGCATCAAGCCCAAGAGATTCTCTATCGAAACATCGCGCGAGGTCTCTTTGGAGAGATTGGTCGTTGCTCCCCCTTGAGCGTCGGCTTTCTCGTCGATGCGAATATGTACGACGTCACCAGTGCGTAGCGCTCGAGTGTCCTCGAGGTAGCCAGCCTGCGCTTCCGAGTAGATGGAGCCGGTGGCGGGCTGGCTCTGCTTTTTGGTCGCTTCGTATTCGCCGGCGGTGTACTTGCGGTCACGTGGCGTAAACGGAGCAATATGGCTCGGTCCGCATCCAGCGATCAGCATCGCAAGCGAACAGAACAGCAGGAGCAAGCCGACTTCCCGTTTCATTCGCTGACGACCTCCGCCGTCGAGGGTGACAGCAGTTTCGCCCGCAGAGTTTTTCGGGTCTTCGTGACACGGAAGAGCGCAACCGAGCCGACGGCCACGGTTTGAACTGCTATGGCCGCGGCGCTAACTCTCGATGCGCCCAAAGTGATCTGCAGAGCCACGGTCGTGCCGCGTTCGACTTCCACGGGCTTTGGGCGCTCGCCCAGATCGAGCACGATGGGGAGGCTCAGGCGCTGCTCCAGCTTGCCGTCGACAGTCAATTCGAATAAAGCGCTGGTTTGGACTGTTCCGCGTCGATTGGGCAACTGTCCAGGTTCCACACGGCTGAGTTCGACGCACGGTACGGTGACCAGCGTTCGCGGAACGTCAACACGAAGTAGTCGCGCATAGTTCGGTAGTGCTGCCTTCAACTTGGGCGTGATGAAGGTGAGGAGTTCGGCTTGGGTCCAGCGCTTCGCTGCGCGAACGGCGCGGACGGAATCCTTGACCAGGAGCTTAGTTCCGGCTTGCCGTGCGGCCATGACTAGCTCCTCAGTCGAATACAAGCGCGAGGAACCTGCGGGTGGGGCGGGGCCGAGATCAAGGTCGGCCACTTCCAGGGGGGCACTCGGGACGAGAATTCCGAACAACACACGACTCGACGTAACGGTGCGCTCGATCTCGGCTTGGGCGGAGCGTGGGCTCAACCCGAGAAGCAACATGCCGAGAACGAGTGGATAGCGGTGCATGATTAGCGGATCTGCGTCGCTGCTTGCAGCATTTGGTCGGCAGTCGTTATCACCTTCGAGTTGATCTCGTAGGCGCGTTGTGCCGATATTAGTCCGATCATTTCCTCTACGATATCGACGTTGGACTGTTCGGTGGCGCCTTGCATCAAGGCACCGCGACCTTCCTCGCCTGGGTTACCGATGAGAGCTTCGCCACTGGCGGCGCTTGGCATGAAGAGGTTGTGCCCCATGGCACGCAGCCCGGCAGGGTTCACGAACGTTGCGATGGTAATGTTACCGATCTCGACCGGGTTCGCCTCGCCACTAACCGTCGCGGTTACCCTGCCGGTAGCTGCAATGGATACGCCTGTCGAGTTGGACGGAATTGTCAAAGGTGGATCGAGCGGCAGCCCCTCGTTGTTGACGAGGCGCCCCGTGCCATCCGTTTGCAGTGTCCCTGCGCGCGTGTACGCGAGCGTACCGTCGGCTTGTTGAACGGCGAAGAAGCCGTTGCCTTCGATCGCAACGTCAAGCTGATTCTGAGTCTGCGTGAGTGTGCCTTGGCCGAACTGGCGCGAAGTACTTACGATGCGCACGCCGCTGCCCAACTGAAGTCCCGTGGGAAGCATGGTCGTAGCGCTGGTGGGGGAACCCGGAGCTCGAACCTGCTGATAGAGCAGGTCTTGGAAATC
The DNA here is from genome assembly GCA_964454965.1 of uncultured Polyangiaceae bacterium. Lineage (GTDB taxonomy): Bacteria > Myxococcota_A > Polyangia > Polyangiales > Polyangiaceae > FEN-1139. The sequence goes on from CAYVXY010000022.1 coordinate 147,686, forward strand.
GATGCGCTGCTTCTTGTAGCCAACGGTATTAGCGTTGGAAATATTGTTGGAGATCCCTTCGAGGTTGGTCTCCTGAGCGGACATCCCAGTGGCGGCAACGTGTAGGGCGCGGAACATGGCTACCTTCACACAATGCAACCAGAGTGCCACGGTTGCTGCAGGCTCAGACAGGTTGGCCGCACGAGGCACATGGTCCCATCGGGGCACAATCGGCGTCGTTGCGGACGCGGCGGCGTCAGACCGGTTCATTGCCACGACGGTTTGTCTTCGCCCTCGTCAACTGCACGACGCCCCACTGTCGGCGCGCTGACGCATGCATTAACGCGTGCCGGCCGAACCTGCGAACGAACCCGCGATGGAATTTGCTCCCGCGCTACTACTCTGCACGGTACCGGGTGAGCCGCCCGCTGTAGTCGGCGCTCCTGCACTATTGCTGCCCGCCCTACTAGTGGTGCCGCCAGTCGTCTGGGTGGTGGTCGTAGTCCCGCCGCGGCTCGCTGAAGTCGCCGCCTGATACAACCCAGCCGTTCCCGCGTTGCTCAAAACAGGAGCTGGCACGAGACAGGCGCCTTGGATGCAGCGAGCGTCGGGCATGCAGTCACTATTGCGCATACAGCTATCCGATTTGGCGCAGCCAAATAGAGAAATCGCGCCCATGGTGACAGCAACTGCGCAAAGTGTACTAGAGTGCGACACCAACCCCCCCGATCAATGTTCCCCACAGAATGATGCTGTTGCTCGGCAAATCGCTGCCGAATGGTAAGACCGCAAAGCCTGGCTCGAGAAATAGCGTGAGCTTGTTGGCAATGGGAAAGCCAAAGCGCGCTCCGACTCCCGCTCCGACCATCGATTCGGGCACGAGCGTTCCAAGGATGGAAGCGTGAAACCCGATGGTTGTGGTCCACCAGCGTTGGTAGCGTACCTCGGCGCCGAATGAAGCCCGGCGCTCGATCTCGGCAAATCCATAGAATCCGATGCCATTAGACCTCGCTTCGTCGCTGCGCAAATCGACGCCAGCTATGAGGCGGGTGCGGGCTCGGGTCCAGGCTACCGAACCAGTACCCGGATCGCCACCCTGTAGTCCAGTGCCGACGGCAAACACACCGGTCATGAGCCAGCCTTCGTAGGAGCGACCGTCGTCAGTGCCATTGTCGTCAGTGCCTTTGGCGTTGGCTTTGCCATCGGTTTTACCGTCGGCTTTGGCGTCGGCTTTGCCGTCGGCCTTGGCATCCAATTTGGCGTCGGCTTTGGCGTCGGCTTTGCCGTCGGCCTTGGCGTCCACTTTGGCCTCGGCCTTGCCGTCAGTGGCAGTTGCGTCCTGGGCATAGACATCGTTAGCGAAGCTCGTTACCGAGAGGCACCAGGCGGACGCGAGCCCAATGCCGGACGCGACACTTCGAATCTTTTTCACGGCGTCCCTAGCTTCGCAATTCTCGGGCCAGCTTTGCGCGATCCAGGCATTGGTGAGGCTCTGACGATGGTCCCGGCCGCACAAGCTCAGGCAGCATCAATCCGCTTGCGCTTCAACATCTCCACGAGGGTCGTTCGGTTGAGCCCAAGCAAGCGAGCCGCTTGGTTCTTGTTCCAACGCGTTCGTTCGAGAGCTTGGCGGATCAGGTTATTTTCGAAGGATTCCACGGCTATCCTGAGATCGATCCCGGCGTCCGGAAGCTTGCCCGTGGATTTACGCTCTTCGGTGGGTAAGCCGCAAACCTTGGCAGGCAGATCGCGTGGCTGAATCGTGTCTGAGCGGCATAGTAGGATGGCGCGTTCGATCGTGTTCTCGAGTTCGCGCACGTTGCCCGGCCATGCATAGCCCTCAAGCAAGGCCATGGCGCCAGGGGAGAGGTGCTTGACGCTGGCACGGCCCGTTCGCTCCCGCGCCTTCTCGAGGAAATAGGCGGCCAGAATCGGAATGTCGCATTTGCGTTCGCGCAGTGGCGGAACGGTCACGTGAATGACATTGAGGCGGTAGTAGAGATCTTCGCGGAACGCGCCGTCGCGGACCGCTTGTTCGAGATCGATGTTGGTGGCGGCTACAATGCGTACATCGGCGGTGAGCACGCGATTATCTCCCACTGGGGAATACTCGTGGGACTGAAGGATGCGCAACAACTTGACCTGAAGCGAGAGCGGCAGTTCGCCGATTTCGTCGAGGAAAAGCGTGCCGCCCTGAGCCTGACCGATGCGGCCGGTCTTGGCGGTATAGGCACCAGTAAAAGAGCCCTTGGCGTGGCCGAAGAGTTCACTCTCGAGCAGGTTCTCTGGGATGGCGCCGCAATTGACAGCTACGAAGGGACCGTGGGCACGGTCGCTCGCCATATGTACTGCACTTGCCACGAGTTCCTTGCCGGTGCCGCTTTCGCCTGTGACAAGCACGGTGCAGTTGGTGTCGGCGACTCGGTCAATGACCCGGTAGACGTCCAACAGGTTTTCCGCACGACCCACCACGCCATCCATGCATCGGGGAGGGAATGCAGAGGGGTGCTGGCTCGGACGCTGGGCAATCGCGTCATCTACGGCGGCAAACACCGGTGTCACACCACTTTCTCGTTCACCGTCGAATCCGGTGCCCTTGGTGGTGCTGCTCCAGAGGCTGCTTGGATAAATGCTCGCTAATGACATGCGCCACTCCCCGGCCCTGATGTCCGTTTGCGCTCTCCTGCCTCGGTGATTTCCGAGTCTTGGGTGCGCGGCGAACCCTAGAGCAAGGGGGGTGCCAAGTTCCTGCCACGATCGATTTGCAGGGAAATTTCCATGGTGGCCTTCTGGCCCGTCATGCCCTTGACGCAAAACTGGGGTTTCAGGAGACCCACGCTAAAGTGAGCCAATTATGCTGGTAACCAGTTGTAACTACGACAAAATATGGGGTCACACCTGGCGACGTGCTTCGAGGAGAGGGGTGGGTAGGCAAGAACCCCTAGCCTCACTCGCGACCCACCTCCCGGTGGGCGCGGACTCTCGAGCATGTCGATTGATTCAATTGCTCTCGTGAACGGATGGCCCCAAAGACCCTGGAGAGAAAATCGACAGTCGTCAGCAGATTGTTTTTGTCGGTCCGGCGTAGGCAAGTAGATGTGCATGTCACACTGCGCGTCGGGGCTGAAGGCCTGGCACGCTGAGTGCTTCAGGGCGAGCCTGTGATCAACTTCTTCAGTGATCTACAACCGCTGCAGGCGTCGCTCGACTATCACCTTGAGCGTCACAACGTGCTCTCGTCCAACGTGGCGCATGTCGATACCCCCGGATATCGGCCGCACGATCTGGCGCGGGTCGATCCAAAGGACTTTGCTGCAATTCTCAATGTCACGATGGAACGCACGGCAGAAGGACATCTCACCTCGACTTCCGACCTTGCCGGCAATCGCAACGGTCGTATTTTCGAGGATCCGACGGCAGGGGCTGGCAACGACGGCAACTACGTGTCGCTCGACCGCGAATCAGCCAAATTGGCGGCCAATCACCTCCGATACGACGTCGCATCGGCCCTGGCCGCTTCAGAACTCAAGGGCTTACTTTACGCCGCCAATGACGCGAAGGGTTAGGGAGATTAGCGATGCTCGGAGTATTTAGCGCCCTCGAAGTTGCCGCCTCGGGCCTATCGGCTCAGCGGATTCGAATGAACACGATCGCTTCGAATCTTGCGAACGTCCGCACGACGCGTACCCCAGAAGGGGGGTCCTACAAGAGGCTCGATCCGGTATTCGAAGCGGTCGATATCGAGCGTTTGCGCGGCACTCCGAGCTTAGCTCAGGGGGTCTCGCTAGTGCAGGTCAGTCGGGTAAAAGAAGACACCCGACCCGGGACCATGGTGTACGAGCCGGGTCATCCCGATGCTAACGGTCAGGGCTACGTCGAATACCCCAATGTCAATGCTGTTGAGGAAATGGTCAACATGATTACGGCCACGCGCGCCTACGAGGCCGGCATCACCTCAATCGAATCAGTCAAACAGATGGCGCGTTCGGCCATTGAGATCGGGCGCTAGTACTGGCCATGAGCGCTATTGCTCCCATTTCAACCAACCTCGCTCATGTCGATGGGATGCTCGATGGGTCGAAGACCGCGAAGGTTCACGATGGCCTACCCACCTTCGGCGAGGTGATGGAAGGGGTCGTAGCGTCTGCCAACGAACGTTCGAAGTTCGCTGCGGATTTGGCAGAATCCTTTGCAGCCGGCACTCGTGACGACATTCACGGCACCATGATCGCACTGAGCAAGGCGGACGTAGAACTCCGGTTCGTCGGTGCCGTGCGCAACAAGGTCATCGATGCCTTCTACGAACTCTGGCGGATGCAACTCTAACCATTGACGATGGAAGCCCTTCGCGCATTCTTTAAGCAGATCTCGGCATTTTGGGCCGGGTTGTCGACGCCCAAACGCGTCGCGCTCGCGGGGATTTCGGGCGTCGTGTTGGTGGCGTTGTTGCTGGTTTCCTATTTCGGCAATCAGAAGAACTACGCGTATCTCTATAGCAATCTCGAGCCGCAAGACGCCGCAGCCATCGTCGAGAAGCTCAAGACGACTCAGGTGCCGTATCGGATTGACGCCGACGGGCGCGCGATTCTGGTGCCAGAAGAACGGATCGCACCGCTGCGGCTCGAGCTAGCTTCCTCGGGGCTGCCTCGCGGCAGCGGGGTTGGTTTCGAACTATTCGATCGCAATCAGTTGGGGGCGACCGAATTCGAGCAGAATATCAGCCTGCGTCGCGCGCTCGAAGGCGAGCTGCAGCGTTCGATCATGACGATTGTCGGTGTTCAAGCCGCCCGAGTGCACCTGGTGATGCCCGAGCGCCGGCTGTTCGTGGCCAAAGAGTCGCAGCCCTCGGCCTCGGTGGTACTCAAGCTGACCAACGCGTCCTCGTTTGGGAAGCGTGAAACAGCTGGAATCGTTCATCTCGTGTCTGCTGCGGTGCCCGGATTGCATCGCGATCGCGTCTCGGTGGTCAGCACCGATGGCGTGACGCTGCATCGGCCCAATACCGGGGGCTCGGAGACGGACGTTGGGGCCGACGAGGGTTCTTCAGAGCGTGCCATTGCGGTGGCGACGCAACTGGAGACCGCGGCGCGCAGCCAACTCGAGCGCATCGTCGGCGTCGGAAATGCCGAGGTGCGCATTGCTGTCGACCTCGATACTTCAGCCAAAGAAAAGGTTGAAGAGCACTACGAACCCAGCAAGACCGCCCTGCGCAGCGAGAACCGAACCGAAGAACACAATGGCTCGGGCGCGCCTGGCGTCGCGGGCGTTCCCGGGGCCTTGACCAATTTGCCGGACGCAAGGCAACCCGGGGCGGAAGCGACGGAAGCGCCCGGAGCACCTGACGGCGCCACGGGTCGCCTGAGTCAGACCCGCAATTGGGAGGTCGACAAGGTTAGTCAGAAGACTACGACTCCGCCTGGCGAAGTCGAACGCCTCAGCATTAGCGTTCTTCTCAACGACAAGACGGAGATGCGCGACGGCGCGCCAATATCGACGCCGCGTAGTCCCGAACAACTCGCCAAGCTCGAGGAGCTGATCAAGCGCACCGTTGGGTTCAATCTCGAGCGCGGTGACAGCCTAAGGGTCGATTCTGCGCCCTTTGTTCGTGTCGAGGGTGTAGACAGCAGCAATCTGCCCTTCGTGCCTGCGTGGCGTCGCTACCTCACCTACATACTTTCAGGCGTTGGGCTGCTCGTCCTGGCCGTCGTAGTGCTGATTTGGCGCAAGAAGCAGGAGAAGGCGCGCCTGGCGCTGCTGCCGGCTCGTCGCGCGATTGCACTAAACAGTGCGGCTAGCGAGCCCAGCACCAATGTGCATGGCGCCACCGGGATTCTGGCGGACGAAGCGTCAACCGCACAACTACCAGGCAGTCAGTACATCGACGGTCCCATGCGGCGCGCGCGGGCCTTGCAGATGGCCAATGACGATCCGGCCACGGCAGCCATCGTCATTCGCAAGTGGCTCAACGCCGCGGCCGCTCCCACGGCTTCGGCACGCCTCTAGCATACGAAGACAGCGTGGAGCTCACAGGTCCCGAGAAGGCCGTCTTGATGTTGCTGTCGCTGGACGAGTCGACGGCGGCGCCAATCATTGCCGAGCTCGACATGGACGACCTACGCAAGCTGCGCGAAGTGGCCACTGTAATGCGTGCGGTTCCGGCTAGCGCCCTCGATTCCGTGTACGTGGAATTCTTGGAGCGGAGTCAGGAGGCGGTGGCCGTACCGAAAGGTGGGGTAGGGTATCTGCGGCGGGTTGCCACCAAGGCGTTGGGAGAAGCCAAGACAGCGGAAATCTTCCTCGAAGGACCGCAGTCGTCCTTAGAGCGTCTTGCGAATGCAGACGAAGCGTCTCTGGCGTCCGTTCTGGAGCGGGAGCATCCGCAACTCGTGGCCGCCATCATCTCACAGCTCACGACGAGCAAGGCGGTGGCTGTTCTCGAGCAGTTGCCGGAGGAGAACCGCGCAGGCGTACTCGAGCGGTTGGGAAAAATGACGGAAGTCCCAGCCGGCTTGTTGGAGGAAGTCGCGGCCACGTTGAGCAATGAATTGCCCCAAGCCGGAACCGAGGCGCTTATCAGTGTCGACGGGATCGCCAAGAGTGCGGCGCTCGTGCGGCACATGAACCGAGAAACCGGCGAGATACTTCTGGGCAATCTGGCTGAAGGCGATGCGGACTTGGCGACCGAGATCCGTCGCGCCATGTACAGCTTCGAGGATCTATCCATGCTGGATCAGAAGGGGCTGCGAGCACTGCTCGAGTCAGTTCCTTCGGACAAACTGGTCCTGTCACTGAAGACCGCGAGCGAAAAGCTCAAGGAGAAGATCCTATCGAGCATGTCCAAGCGCGCTTCCGAACGATTGCGCGAGGATCTCGAGATCTTGGGCGGAGTACGCCTCACAGATGTCGAGGCAGCGCAGCGAGAAATCGTCGAACAGGCCCTGATGTTGGCCGCCGAAGGTGTAATCACTCTCGAGGAGGATCATGGCATGGTTTGAGCGGGAGCGGCGGCGCTCCGACAAGGCTGCGCCTGCACAGTTTGCCGACGTTGGTTCACCGGAACGCCGCCTGCCATCGTGGCTGGCAAGAGGGGAGCCGGAGCGCCGTGGCCCGAGTGGGCGACCGGCGGCCGGGGTGCCTGGGGCACCGGAAGCGGTGTCGTCGCCAGTGCGCCACGAATCTGAACGTTTTCGCACCGTGCATGAGCGACCGGGCAGTGTGCGCGCTGCAAGTCGACAACCATCGCGACCTCCGTCGCGCGCCAGCATGAGTCCCTCCGAGCTCGAGTCGCTGATTGCCGAACAGGCCACCCAGCGCGCGTCGACACAATTGATGGAAGATGGACGTGTCGCGCTCGGCGAAGCCATCGAATCCATCGACCAAGCACGACGTGACATGTTGTACGGGGCCGAACAGCGGCTGATCGAGCTTGCCGTATTGATCGCCCGGCGGGTGATCGCTCGAGAATTGAAGACGCAGCCGGAACTCGTTGCCGATCTGGTCCGCGAGGGAGTCGACGCCCTCGCCGCAAGCGACAAGATCAGGGTTCAGTTGGGAACGGGATTCGCCGTTGTTGCCGTCATGGTATCTGAGCAGCTTGCGACCAAGGGCATCGAGGTGGAGCTGGGCATATCTTCGGGCCTTTCCGATTACGGCTGCATCGTGGAAACGGACATCGGGCGGGTTGACGAGAGTATCGAAAGCCGCGTGGACGCAGTGCTCGAGGCCATAGACACCGAGACGGAGGAATAGTCCATGCTCGAGACTGCGATCGAGCGTTGTCGTGCGGTTCCGCTGCATCACCCGGAGGGCGTTGTCCTCGAGGTCGTTGGCCTCATCATTGAAGTTGGCGGCATTCGTGCCGCGGTGGGTGATACGCTGGAAATTGCCACGCCGAATGATACAAGCGTTGAGGTCGAGGTCATCGGGTTCAAGGCAGACAGGCTCGTGACGACTCCACTTGGATCCCTATCGGGAATCCGACAGGGGGCGCGGGTGGGTCACACTCATCGGGGCGCGTCCATTGTGGTCGGCTCGGCGTTGCTAGGACGTGTCGTCGACGCCTTTGGTCGACCGCTTGACGGCGGTCGACCGCTGTCGAACGACGCTCGCTATCCAGTGCACGCCGCACCGCCCGCGGCGTTTGCTCGAAGGCCCATTCACCAGCAGTTTTCCACGGGGATCCGCGTCATTGACGGCATTTTGCCGATTGGGATCGGCCAACGCATGGGGATCTTCGCTGGGGCTGGCGTGGGCAAAAGTACTCTCCTTGGGATGATCTGTCGGTCTTCCCAAGCCGACGTCAACGTTGTCGGTCTGATCGGGGAACGTGGTCGAGAACTGAACGAGTTTATCCGTTCTTCCCTCGGTGAAGACGGCCTGTCGCGCAGCGTGGTCGTTGCCGTCACCAGCGATCAACCACCTCTGCTTCGCGCTCGTGGTGCCGAATCGGCGACCGCCATCGCGGAGTACTTTCGTGATCAGGGCAAGACCGTGTTACTGGTCATGGATTCGGTGACGCGCTACGCCATGGCACTGCGCGAGGCAGCGCTTGCGGCAGGAGAACCGCCGGCCACGAAGGGTTACCCGCCGAGCGTATTTGCGGCGTTACCGCGGCTGCTCGAGCGGGCAGGCACCGGAAGCGGTGAAGGGACGATCAGCGCCCTATATACCGTACTGGTCGAGGGGGACGACATGACCGACCCGATTGCTGATGCCGTACGCGGTATTCTGGATGGACACATCATCATGTCGCGAGGATTGGCCGAAAAGAGCCACTTTCCTGCGATAGACGTACTGCAGAGTATTTCGCGTTTGGCGCCGGAAATTGCGCCCGAATTGATGTTGCGCTCCTCTGCACAGGTCCGCGAAGTGCTGGCCGCGTATCGCGAAGCCGCCGATCTGATTCAGGTTGGTGCCTACCAATCCGGCAGTGACCCACGTGTCGAACTGGCCATCAAGTTGATGCCGCAGTTCGATGCTTTCCTGAAGCAGTCGGTGAAAGAACGAACCACTCTGCCGGAAACACGGGCACGGCTCCAGGCGTTGGGAAAACTCTGTCTGCCAGGTGAGCGCCGATGACTTCGAAGCGACAAAAACTGAAGAAGGTGCTCGATCTGCGCGAGCAGGCGCTTGATAAGCGTGCGCAGGAATTGCTGCATTCCAAAGCAAAACTCGTGGATGCGTTGGACGCACATAGTCGCGAGTCCGAGCGGTTGCTCGTGGCGGAAACACACCGAGAACAGCTGACGGCGGGCCCCATTGACGTAGGCTCCTGGATTGAAGCCGAACAGTGGTTAGCACAGAAGAAGACGGATCTTGGGCGAGCGAATGGGCGCGTCGTTGCTGCGGAAGCTACTGTGCAAGAAGCTTGGCATGGCGTCGTGGAAGCTCGCATCGACAAGAAGCGCATCGAGCTGCTCGATGCGCGCCTAACAACCGGCGAGAACCAGCGAGAAAATCGGCTTGAACAGCGACTTTCCGATGAACTCGCACAGCGTACTAGAAAGTCGGACGGCGACTGAGGACCCAGACATGACCGGTAATGAGCTAACGAAAACCTCGCTCGGTGACAATCAGGCCTTCGTGGCCCCAGAAGATGGCAGCCAGGACCGGCGAGAACTCGAACGTTGGGCATCCGCTATCGCGGGATGTCTGCAGCAAGCGGTTCCGCTGCCACCTCCGACCTTGGGTTTTGGTTCTTCGGAATCGAGTCAGCAAGTGCCAGCGGGTTGGCGGCCCAGTGTTGACCTGATGACGCCCGTTGCAGGTGGCACTTCGGGTGGATTTGCGACGACGGTGCAAGCCCCGGGCTCAGGTGCTTGCGCGACGGCCGAGAGCCAAAGAATACAAGTGCGTGTAAAGACGGAGGAATTCGGCGAGATTGCCGTGGTTGTAGAACGGGTCGAGGCAGGACTACGCGTGCTTCTAGGCGCAGCCAACGCCAAAGCGGTCGCTGCCCTGACTCGGGATTCCCAGGCGGTGCGCCGGGCCCTGGAAAGCGATGGACAAAGCGTTGGAACCCTCGAAATCGTGCGGATGAACGGACTCGGCACCGATCTTGCTCTAACCAAGTTGGCACCGAGCAATCGAGCTCGACGCCCCCAAGAGTCGGCCGAATCGGATACGCGCTTGGGCCACCGGAAGAAGAAGACCAAGCGACTCGACGTCACCGGATAAACCATCATGTCAAGCACCAGTGCTGTCACATCCACGACCTCGACGGACTCCTCGTCCGGCTTCGGTTTGGCGACCGCTGCCGAAAAGGCAATGGATCGCGATGACTTCTTGAAGCTGCTCGTTGCCCAGATGAAAAACCAGGATCCACTCAAGCCACAGGACAATACTCAGTTCGTAGCAGAGTTGGCACAGTTTTCGAATCTAGAGCAGTCCATGGGTATCAACGACCGCTTGGATTTGCTTGCAATACAATCGCGTGGTCAATCCAATGCGCAGGTCGCGAGCCTAGTCGGGAACACTGCCACGGTGAAGGGTTCTGCAGTAACTCTCAGTGGAAAAGGCACAGGCGCCGCAGTCAACTTCACGGTCGCTGAGAAGATAGCTAAGTCGACCGTCACCATCAAAGATAGTACTGGTAATGCTGTGCGCACGATCGAACTTGGCGCGCATAATGCAGGGCTCGTATCCGTACAATGGGATGGCAAGGACTCTAACGGAACTGTCAAGACCGCCGGAAGCTACAGCGTCTCGGTCAAGGCCGTCAACAGCGAGGGCAAAGCCGTCTCCGTGGAACAGAATACGACCGCGAAGATTATAGGGATCTCCTATGCCACTGGCTACCCCGTGCTTCAACTTGCGAATGGCGCCAGTGCACCGGTCTCAGATCTCATAGAAGTCAAAGCTTCAACGACTGGCACATGAACAATAGGCCAAGTCAATATAACAGATCTCGGCGAGTTGGTTCTCCACCAACTGACTCGTGAGTAACACACACCACACACAGAGCATCAAGGTAGTCAGGAGGAATTATGGTTCTCAAGGCGATGTACTCAGGCGTTTCTGGCCTGCGTGCTGAGGGTGAAGCCCTCGGAGTGATTGGCGACAACATAGCCAACGTGAATTCCACGGGTTTCAAAGCCCAACGCGCGCTGTTCCAAGACGTTCTCGGCCATTCGATCCTCGCCGGCAGTGGCTCGTCACTGCCGGGCTCTGGGGTGAAGGTTGGCGATATCCAACAACTCTTCGAGCAAGGGACGGTTTCCGCCACTGGCGTCGGCACCGACGTCGCGCTCAACGGAGATGGGTTTTTCACCGTCAAGGGTGACGTCAACGGCATCTCCGGGAACTTCTTCACCCGTGCGGGCACCTTCGTCCTAGACAAGGACGGCTACCTCGTCAACCCCAATGGGCTGCAAACGCAAGGTTACGCCGCCAACGGCGATGGCACCTTCGCGGCAAGCATCTCGTCGATCAAGGCGCCCACGGCAGCCATCCCACCCCGTGCAACCACCGAGGCGACCATTGTCGCTAACCTCGACAGCACCGAGGCGACGCCACTATTGGCCTGGGACGCGCAGGACCCAGCCAATACCGCGAACTTTAGCACGACCATGACGGTCTACGATGAATTCGGAGCCGGTCATACCCTCGATGTGTACTTCCGTAAGACTGCGGACAACACGTACGATTGGCATGCACTCGTCGCCGGCGACGACACGAACGACCCCGCCGCAGCAGGAACGAACGTGGAGGTTGGCACCGGCACGATGGTCTTCAATAACGATCCAGCAGCGGGAACCGTTGGTGCGTTGCAGAGCGTGAGCGCCAATACGGCCACCGTCAACTTTGCGGGCGTGGCTGCTGCACAAGACATCGACATCAACTTCGGTACTTCGATTGCCGCTGGTGGCACCGGTCTCGACGGGGTATCCCAGTTTGCGTCGCCTGAGAACGTCTCAGCTCAGTCACAAGATGGTTACTCTTCAGGCGATTTCTCTGGGATATCCATTGATGGCGAAGGCGTCGTCATGGGCCTTTACACCAACGGACAGAAGTTGGCCCTTTCACAAATGGCTATCGCGAAATTCCGCTCGAACGACGGCCTAGGCCGGGCCGGGCAGAGTCTCTGGATCGACACACGCGATAGTGGCTCGGCCGCCTACGGCACGGCGGGCAGCGGCGGACGTGGTTCTACATCGTCCGGTGCGCTCGAAGCGTCCAACGTCGACCTTGCAGAGGAATTCGTGGGCTTGATTCAGCATCAACGCTCCTTCTCTGCGAATTCGAAAACTATCACCACTGCCGACGAAATGCTGCAAGAGCTCATCAACATCAAACGGTAAACTAGTCGGTCGAGTCTTGGTGCTCGGGTGAAATGAGGCTGTGAATGGCTGAGAATGACAGCAAAGAGCAGCCAGTGGTGGAGAAGCCGCGTAAGAAGCGGCTCCTTGGAGTCCTGGTCACTTCGGTACTCATCGTCGGTGCCGGAGTGGCCGGGACAGTCCTCGGTCCCCGCCTGTTGGCTAGTCGTGCTGAAGCTGCAGAAGGTAGTGCAGAGGGTTCCGAGGCGGAAGCCGAGGAGACGGCGGAACATCCGCCGAACCCCATGGCCTTTCAGCCCCTGATCGTCGACGTCAGAGACAAGAAGAGTCTTCCACACCACATGAAGGTGGGACTGACCGTCGAGGTGAGAGAAGGGCTGAAGAAGGACGAATTCGAGAAGCTCCAACCGCGGGGTCGTGAGGCGGCCATTCTGTACCTTCGAGCAAAGTCCTTCGAGGAATTGACGGAGCCGTCGCAATTCGAGACTATCACTAAGGATCTCAACGACCGCGTCATCAAAGCGATGGGCGGCAAAGACACGACACGAGTCATTATCACGGACTTCGTCGCCCAATGAGTGAAGCTAGCGAATCCAACCGTCCGAACGCTGCCCGTGGCAGAACCCGCATGGGTAAGAGGATGGATGGAGCTGCGCTACGCGCATTGGATCTGACCGGACGCGAGAGACAACTGCGGGCAGCCATGCAGGCAATGGCCCAAGTTGCAGCCCGGTTCGCGCGCTCGGCAAGGCGCACGTTGCCCTGGCTGGGACGCGCCAAGTCACGCCTGATACCGCAGCCCGTGAGCATCATCAACCCCGCCGACGAATCGGCCTTGAGTGGGGAAGGGCCTTCTTTTGACGTCGTCCTGGAAGCCGAGGAGCTCCCTGCATGGGCCAGTCTCATTATCGGCCCGATGGCGTTGCGTTACGTGCTGGATGGCGCGTTGGGCGCAAGAACGCCTGGCACGGCCGAGCTCGGCGCAGAGCTGACTCTGGCGCAACGGGCAGTCGTAGCGCGAGTTGCTCGCTCGCTGGCAGAGGACTTCATTGCTGCAGTGCGCGAGGAAGTCGGCTTGAAGTTCGTCGTGGCGTCGTCGCATGCGCGTGCTGCCGACGAAGTCGCCGAGGCACCGGGTGCGGACGGGCTACGTGTCGATTGCGTCTTGGAAGGATTGGAAGGGGATCCGACCATTTCGATATCAGTGAGCGCCGAGGCGCTCGAAACCGCTGCGCGAGAGCTTCACGAAGAATTGCCCGTCGCCGCGGATCCGCGTATGGCCGAGGCGTTGCGTGACGTCACCATAGAGGTGCGCGTCGACTTGGGCAAAGCCGTTCTGGGCTTGCGCTCGGTATTGGAATTGAAGGTAGGTCAGATCGTGCGGCTATCGACGGCCGTAGATGACCCTGCCATTGTTCGAGTTGGTGGGATGAGCAAATTTGCAGGGCGACCTGTTGTCTCGAGGGGACAATTGGCCGTCGAAATTCGCGGGCGGCTCGACGGATAGCCGGCGAGAGGGACTCGATGCCAATAGCGCGTCCATCGAACGCCAAGTCGAGGCATCTCTGCGACATTGACGCAGTTCTGCCTTCCTTTGGGTTGAAGGACGGTTCGAATCACGGCTGTGCGGAGGCACACGGGAGCGGTCGTCTGCGGCACGGACCTTGAATGGTACATCGACCATGATCGACACGAATGGCCTGTCAAGTTCGTCCGAAGATGGGCGACCGAACGCCAATGCGGGGGGAGGTGACGCTGCAGGAGCGGTTGCTCTGCGTGGGATCGACGGACTCAGCTTCGTCATGGATGTCCCCGTAGAACTGACCGTGGAATTGGGGCGTAAAAACGTGCGAATTGGTGAAGTGTTGCGTCTCGGTCCGGGATCCGTCCTGGAGCTTACGAAGGCCAATGGGGAGCCGCTCGACATATTCGTGAATAATCGGCTGATTGCACGCGGTGAGGCGGTGGTCGTCGGTGAGCGCTACGGAGTGCGGCTCACCGAAGTCTTGGTCACCGACGGCAGCCTGCGCGCGGGGCAGGAACCATGAGAGCTTGGCGCAGCGTCGGATTGATGGCGTTCTTCGTCACAGCGTTGACAGCGACGACGCTGCTTGCGGAACCGACAGCGGCGCCGACCGACCGGACTTGGCTGCGCCAGGCCCCGAATCGTCCTGCCGCGGCTTCCGCATCTAGCCAACTGTCACTTGGAAAATGGGCTGCGCTCGCGCTGGTCGTGGGCCTTGCCGGGTTTGCTGTCTGGAAGCGTAGGCAAACGCGCCTGTCGAGTCCAATTGCAGCGGCCTCGCAAGTCAGAATCTCTGGAGTGACCAAACTCTCGCCAAAGGCTCAGCTGATCGTGGCAACGGTCAATGGTCGTAGCATGCTCCTCGGCGTCACCGATGCGAGTATCAATCGCCTAATGTGGTTGGATGGCAGCGATGACGACGGAGCTGACGACGACCAACCTAGTTTTGGCCGCGATTCGAGTGGCGACGAGCCACCATTGCAGGGGCCCGGTGACCTCTATCCAAACCAGAGCGTTTCGCGGCGTCCGGCCAGCGCGAACCGGGGCAAGGCGCCGGTTTCGGCCGCGAAGAGCGCGCAGACTCGGCGGCAGCCCTCCAAATTCCGCGAACTTCTCGCGGACGCTATCGGACTAACTCCCAAGGCTGCTCCTCTGGTCGAGGTCACCCAGAAGGCCCCCGTCGACGACCTCGTGGCGGCCACCGCAGACCGCTACGTCGGCCGCGACACGCGGCGCATGAATACGGCGCGTCTCGGTCAGCGAACCGCTCCCTCGGGACCTTTAATTGACGTCGAAGGACAGGCAGCCGGTCTTGTCGCTCGCTTGAATCGATTTTGACCATGAACCCGACTGAGCTTCTGCAGAATCAACAGTTGGCACCATCGCTCAAGATCCTCGCGATCTTGACCTTGATGGCGGTATTGCCGGCGTTGATTTTGTCCACGACCTCATTCGTCAGAACCGTCGTTGTACTGGGGTTCGTGCGCCAAGCCATCGGAGCCGGGCAGACGCCACCGAATCAGGTGATCGTTGGGCTGGCCATCTTCGTGTCAATTTTCACGATGCAGCCAATTGCAGAACAGATGAATGAGGCGGGGCTGCGCCCGTACATGCGCAACGAAGTCACCGAAATCCAGGCGCTGGAGCGGTCCTGCGTGCCGTTGAAGCGATTCATGTTGCGACAGACGCGTGAGCAAGACCTGCAGATGTTCTACGCTGCAACGAGCACTGACCTGCCAAAGACACCCGATGACGTCGAAATGCGCATGGCAATGCCTGCATTTGTCGTTTCTGAGCTGACTACGGCGTTTCAGATGGGGGTTATGGTCCTTCTACCATTTCTGGTCGTCGACGTCGTGGTTGCCTCGTTGCTAATGAGTATGGGCATGATGATGGTTCCGCCAACCATGTTGTCCCTTCCGATCAAGCTTCTACTGTTCGTCTTGGTGGATGGTTGGGGCTTGGTAATTGGCTCGCTACTTAGGAGTTTCGCATGACCATTGATGGTGCAACCGAGCTATTCGTTAAAGCATTGATTGTGGCAGCGAAAGTTGCAGGGCCGGCACTCTTCGTCACACTCGTGGTTGGCTTGGTGATTGGGGTGCTACAGGCAGCGACCCAGGTTAACGAGGCAAGTATCAGTTTCGTTGCCAAGCTCATCTGTGTCATGGCTACCGTCGTGGTTCTTGGCGCCTGGACCTTGCGTCAGTTGGTCGACTACACGACTCGCACGATTGGGTCGATCGCGGACATCGTTCGGTGACATCCCTTGATGGAATCCTGACGACGGAACTCTCGCTATTCCTTCTGGAATGCGGTCGCATCTCCGGGGTCATCATGGTGGCGCCGCTTGCTTGGATGCATGCGCCTAACCGGATCCGCGTCGTGCTAGTACTACTGCTCGGATTGGTAGCGCACGGTTTGTCCGTGCGAGCGGAAGCGCCGGGATCGCCGCTGCTAGTGGCGTCAGCGTTGGTAGTGGAACTTGCTATCGGCATCGTGATGGGGCTCGTCATTCGTTTCGTCGTGGCAATCGCCGAGATCTGCGGGGAGGTGATGTCACCAGCGATAGGCCTTGGTATGGCGACTGCCTTCGATCCGACGACCCATTCGCAGGGAAGTCAGATCTCCAGTATTCTTCGCCACTTCATCGTGCTCATAGCTCTGTTGATTGGGATTCATCGTGTTCTGCTTGGCGGGCTCTTAGTTGGGTTCCGAATGCTTCCCGTTGGAGCTGCGGGCAATATCGCGACCGCCCTGCCAGGTTTGGTGCAGCTGTCCGCGTCCGCGATTTCCGCGGGCGTTCGGATTGCCCTTCCGCTCGTGGCGATCCTCTACATGACGCAGATAGCCCTGGCTTTCATTGCGCGCGCGGCGCCGCAGATGCAGGTGTTCAATATCGGTTTTGCCGTCTTGCTGGCAGTCGGGCTAGTCGTGTTTGCTCTGCTCTTGCCTGATGTCGCGCGTGCATTCGTCATCGAGCTCTCGCAGGTGGGGACGCGCCTCGAAGATGCTCTCGTCCAGTTTGGAGCCCAGCCATGAGCGACTCCGAACAGGGCGAGAAGACAGAGGAGGCAACCCCAGAAAAACAGCAGCGAGCGCGCGATGAAGGTCAATTCGCGCGCTCGAAGGATGGGGGCGCCGTTGCCGCTACGGCAGCAGTGCTACTTTGTATCTTGGCGCTGGGCTCGAAAGACGTCGCAATCATCAAGGACTTCGCGCTCTTCTGCTTCAGTAGTCCGACTGCACTCGTGGGCGGAAATATCATCCCAATTGGCCAGCGCTTGGGTATGGTCATTCTAGCCGTAGTCGTTCCGTTCTGCTTGGCAGCTGCCGCCGGCGGTGCCGCCATTGGTCTTGTTGAATCCGGGCTGCTATTTCGGATGGAGCTCCTGACCCCCAACTTCGGTCGGCTCGATCCCATTAAGAAGATGGGGCAGCTGTTTTCACCGAAGCAGGGATTCGTGAACGTTCTATCGGCACTGTTGCGGGTTGCCCTCGTCGGTACGGTAACGGCGCTTGTTGTCAAGGATGCGTTCCCTGAGCTTGCGAAGCTGAGTAGAGCGGACCTGTCCGCAGCGATTGTCGCCATTCTTCGTATCGGATTGCGATTGGCAACCTGGTCCATCCTCGCTTTGGCTTGCCTGGCCGCCTTCGATTACGGCACCAGCTGGTGGCGCACCAAGAAGGAATTGATGATGTCGCAGCAGGAGCTGAAAGACGAGATGCACCAGCAGGAAGGCGATCCACAGATCAAGGCCAAGATCCGAGCCCGCGCGCGGGAGATGGCTCGGCGCGGGATTGCCAAAGAGCTCAAGCGCTCTGATGTGGTCATCGCCAACCCCACGCATATCTGCGTCGCGCTGCGCTACCGACCCTCGGAGGGGGCGCCCATCGTGACGACCAAGGGCTACGATGAGGTTGCCTTCTACATTCGGCGCTTGGCAGAAGAGAACGGCATTCCAGTGGTCGAGAACAAGCCATTGGCGTGGGCGTTGGCTGAAACCAAAGCTGGTCGCATGATCCCCGTCGATTTGTATCAGGCCGTGGCGAAGATTCTTGCTTTCGTGTACCGAATGAAGTCGCGCGGCTGGCAGAGCTAGTCACGCGAGCTCCTTGGCTGTTGGCGCGTTCAGCTGGACCAGGGGAGCGATGGGCGAGGGCGGTGCCGTTGACGCAGCGTCGAATCCTTGACGGTGCGCGGCCAGGTGGCGCAGTCGGGGTCGAGTTGGCGGCAATTGAACGTGGTCCATCAGGCCCAAATACGAGGGTTTAGGCCATGACTTGGCTGACGCAATTCGGCCTCTGACCCCGCACGACCTGGCACGCATTTGGCTATCGCTTGTCACGTGTCCAGTGGTCCCGAAAATCCCAAACGCCTGAGAGTGTTGCAGGAATTTGCGGTACCCGTCGGATTCATCTCCATCGTCCTGATGATGGTGTTGCCGCTGCCGGCATTCATGGTCGACGGGCTATTGGCGCTCAGTTTAGCATTGTCGATCGGCGTCTTCCTGATTGGCATGTTCATGGAAACGCCGCTGCAGTTCAGCGCTTTCCCTGCGGTCATTCTCGTTGCCACGTTGATGCGTCTGAGCCTGAACGTCGCGACGACGCGCCTCATTCTGCTACATGGTCACGAAGGGGCAGGTTCCGCTGGAAAGGTCGTCGAGACCTTTGGTCGGTTCGTCGTGGAAGGCAATGTCGTCGTTGGCTTGGTCGTCTTCTTCATTCTGGTGGTGATAAACTTCGTTGTGATCACCAAGGGTGCCGGGCGCGTTGCCGAAGTAGCAGCGCGTTTTGCTCTTGACGGAATGCCGGGCAAGCAGATGGCGATCGATGCCGATCTCAACGCGGGGATCGTGACATCCGAGGTGGCACGCGACCGTCGCCGCAATGTCGAACGCGAAGCCGACTTCTTTGGTTCGATGGACGGAGCAAGCAAGTTCGTCAAAGGCGACGCGATCGCCGGCTTGCTAATTACTGCGATCAATCTGATTGCCGGCCTGCTGATCGGGCTTTCACGGGGCCTGGAGATCAGTGCGGCGGCTGAAATCTTCACGGTTTTGTCGGTGGGTGATGCGCTCGTGGCGCAGATCCCATCGCTGCTCATCTCTACGGCCGCAGGCGTCGTAGTCACGCGTTCCGCGACCGGCGATGAGTTGGGGCACGCGTTGCGCAACCAACTGCTGAGCAGTCGCCGCGCTGTCGCTGCTACCGCCGGAGTCTTGACGGTATTGGCATTGCTGCCCGGGATGCCGGCCATCCCGTTTCTAACCCTGGCTGGCGGGCTGTTCTACGCCTACCGAGCCATCAAGGATCCTGTTGTCGAGGCGCCCGCTCCCGTCGATGTGCCTGATGCGACCCCGCGGTTGGGCAGCCCAGAGGACATCGATGCGGCCCTGCCACTCGACGTCGTATCACTCGAAGTCGGCTATCAACTCGTGCAGTCCGTTGACCCACAGATGGGCGGGACATTGGTCGACCGCATTGCATCACTGCGCAAGCAGATCGCTATTGAACTTGGCATCGTGATTCCACCGGTCCACATTCGCGACAATTTGAGCCTTGAGCCCGGCGACTATAGGGTTCAACTGCTCGGAACCGAGATCGCGCGGGGACGCCTGCAATCCGGACGACAGCTTGCCATTGACCCATCCGGCTCGGCCCCTCCACTGGACGGTGAAGAAACGACGGATCCAGCGTTTGGCACTCCTGCCCGTTGGATTTTGCCGCGTGACCGCGATTTGGCGGCGGCATTTGGCTATACCGTAGTGGACCACACTACCATCATAGCTACGCATCTAGCGGAGGTCGTGCGTTCGTACGCACACCACATCCTGGGGCGAGCTGAGTTGCAGCACCTCGTCGAAGTCTTTTCGAAGCAGACGCCGAAGCTGTTCGAGGAGTTGGTCCCGAACTTGCTCACTATGGCTGACGTGCTCAAGGTTCTACGAAATCTACTCAGGGAAGGGATCAGCATTCGCGATCTTCGCACCATCCTCGAGGGGTTCGTGGAAATGGCTGTGGCGACTCGGGACACCGAGCAACTGACCGAAATGACGCGACAACGACTATCCCGGCACATCACGGCCCAGTTTACTGGTGCCGACGGGACGATTGCTACTCTCGTATTGGAACCGAATGTGGAGGACGTCTTCCGGAGGTCGTTGCGTGAGATTGCTCAAGGAACCGGCGGGGCCATCGACCCCGAGTTCGCTCGTATTTTGGGCCAATCCATTGAGGCTGCCACTCGTCGCATGATGGCGAGCGGGCTCTCGCCTTGCGTGGTGACAAGCCCGGATGTCCGGCGTTATGTACGCGCATTCGCGGAGCGACGCTGTCCAAACCTAAGTGTTATCAGTTTTCGTGAACTTGAACCCAGTGCCAATATTCGCCCGTTCGAAACCATCGGGGCGAGCAGTGCTCAGGCGGCGTGACCGTCTGACGGAGGTGTAATGTGCAGTACCAGACATTCCGCGGTGCAGACTTGAAAGAAGCGCTCACTCGCGTCAAAGCCGCATTTGGCACTGACGCCGTTATCGAGTCGACCCGGCACGTCTCCAACGGCAAAGGGGGTAACCTGGGTAGGAATTTCGTTGAGGTTACTGCGGGCGGTCCGAGCGTTGAGCCGGCACGATGGCCATTTTCACCGGACGCTGCTCGGACCGAGGCCGCTCCAGCACCAACTCGCGCCGACCAGAAGAATTTGCGGGCGGGGTTCGTCAGGGCGACGCGGCACGAGTCCCAATTGGACCTCATCAAGGGCGCAGTCCTTCAACCGAGGAATATTTCGCCGTCGGCTTCCGAAATCGATCGCGAACTGCGCAATCTGCGGGCGATGCTCGAAGAGCTCAGTTCCGCGCGCAAGCCCAAGGAACGAGCTTTGGCGATGTTGCACGAGGCGGGCTTCGAGGGGGTGCTGGCACGGGAGCTCTCGAACGGCAGTCAACGTGCCGCGCGGCAGGGGAATGCGGCGCTCAGGGAGTGGGTTCTGACTCGCATCGGCGCTCGACTGCGCGTCGTGTCCGGCATCATTACGCGGCCGAAGCGTCAACTGATTGCCTGTGTAGGGCCTTCGGGAGCTGGCAAAACGACCACTTTGGCAAAGATGGCTGCACGCGCCCGGCTCGAACACAGTCGCTCCGTGGGCATCATCTCGCTCGATACCTATCGCGTTGGGGCTGTCGAACAGTGGCAGCGCTATGCCCAACTGCTGGGGATCCCGTTCAGCGTTGCGCGCGGCGTCGAAGACTTTGAAGTGGCAGTTTCCACCAGTACTTGCGATCTGGTTCTAGTGGATACATCAGGCCGTGGAACGGTCGACCAGGGAACGTCTTGGCCGCTCGTTCAGTGCCTGCCACTCGTGACGCGGCACGAATTGCAGGTATTGGTCGTGCTTCCAGCGTGGCTCCGCGCGCGTGATGCCGAACAGGTTGTGCACACCTACGCCGATACGCGTCCGACGGGTGCCGTCGTCACCAAGACGGACGAGACCATGCAACATGGTGGGGTCGTGCAGGCAGCTCTCTCCAACGACCTGCCCTTGGCCTACATTTGCAATGGTCCGCGAGTCCCCGAAGACATTCGCGACGCGTCGGCTGAAATCATCCTCAAGGGATTGCTCGCACCGGACGCATAGATCCCTAGGAGCTCACAAGGCATTCCGTGAACATTCAAGAGACGGCAGCGAAATCATTGGAACAGCAGCTATACGAGCGCTACACGCCGCTCGTTCGCCGCATTGCCATGAAGACGATTCGATCGTTGCCATCGAGCGTCACTCTCGACGATCTCTTGTCGGCGGGTTGGATTGGTCTCGCCGAGGCGTTACGTCGGCGCACGGATTCGATGGACGAGGAGCAGTTCGAGGCCTACGCGTCGCATCGCGTTCAGGGCGCAATTCTCGACTACTTGCGCAGTCTAGATCCACTGTCGCGTAAGCTCCGGGGTGCTTCGCGGCGCATTACCGAAGCCACGGCGGACCTTACACGACGACTCGGACGATCTCCAGAAGAGGACGAGATCTCTGCAGAACTCGGTCTGCCGCTTGAAGACTTCCACCAGCTGCTAACGCAGATCGCCGACGCCGGCTTGGCTCGGCTCGAGTTGACCGATTCGATCGAGGATCGCGCGGACTTCAACTCCCCCGAGCAGATTACTTCGCAACGCGAAATCGTTGAGCGGGTTGCCGAAGCCATTGACACTCTGCCCGAGCGTTTGCGTACCGTGTTGGGCCTTCATTACCAAGAAGACTGTAGCTTTCGTGAGATTGGCGAAATCTTGGGCGTTACCGAATCTAGGGCCTGCCAACTTCACACCGAAGCCGTCCACCGAATCCGCGCGCGAATGGGCAGCGGGGCAGGGCATCCTCCCTTCGTCGAGGCAAGGCGCGTGGAGCGCATCTGAAATTCGGCGTGGCTGTGCCGCGACAAACGCCGCGAATCGACCGGTCCGCCCCAGCTGGAGCGGCTGGTCGGCGCGAATTGATCCACCTGCTCAAGCTTTGGCGTGATGCACCGTTCCTGGTCCATCAGGAGCGCAAGACATGGCTCATATCCCAAGCGGGCTCGAAGCGAGTGCCGTTCCAGAAATCATGCCGCTCGTGCCGCTGCGCGGAGTTAAGCGAGAATTGGCGGGCGCCGTTTTCGCGGTCAACGACGCGGGAAACCTCGTCGATGCCCTGGGCGCAAACCTAGATTGGATGGCGCAAGCTCTCGAGTCGCCAACGATGGGCGACGATGTACGCAAGCTCACCTGCGAAACGGTCGAAGTGTGTCGTCAGCTCACCAGGCTGTTGGGTGGTGCGATTGGAAGTTGTCGCACAGTGGCGAGAACGGTGACTCCGCCTGTCGCTCCGATCCAGCTGTCGCGGTTCGTGGATGCCGCCGTGGGCAAGATCTCGCGTATGGCCGACTCGATGGGAGTGCTCGTGCTCAGCGAGGGTCCCGCTGAGCTTGCCGTGACGCTCGATCCCGAATTGATGAATACGACACTGGACATTCTGCTCATGCGTGCAGTGCAATGCTCGCCACCGAGTGGTGTAGTTCGGATCGCGCACGCGCGCTGTGGCAGTCATGTCGTAATTGGGCTTACTTCCGAGGGGCAGGGTCTGTCCCAGCCACAGCTGGAGCTGCTCTATTCGGCGAGTATCGTGGCCAATACCGAATGCGCCTCGAGCGCACTCGCCTCCGAAACACTGCGCACCATTTCGACCATGCTGTTCGAGCAGGGTGGCTATATCGATGCGGAATACCGGCCTGATGGTGGAACGACCCTTTTCGTCGTCGTCCCGGCTAGTGACGAGATTATCGAGGATCCCGTCAACAGTGGCACCGTGCTTGCACACGGGAATGCGAGTCCTCGGCAGCACGAGCCTGGTCCGGGGCAGAAGCGGAGCGAAAAGATGATCGTAAATAGTGACAGGTTCGGTGCCATCGAAGTCGATGCCACGGATGTTCTGACATTCCCCACAGGGATTATAGGGTTTCCGAGGGAAGGCGAGTTCGTGCTGGTTAGAAGGGGCGACTCGCAGGTCATTGGCTGGCTCCAGTCCACGCAGACCTCCTATTTGACGCTGCCGGTCGTCTCCGCCCACGCTTTGGCGCCGCGCTTCCCGGATGTCCCCATCGAGGTTTACGCCGAACGCGCTGGGCTCGGCAGTGATTCCGAGGAATTGGCGGTCATGGCGGTGTTGTCCGCCCCGCCGGGACAGCCTGCAACTGTCAACCTAATGGCGCCGATCATCGTCAATGCGGCAACGCGTACGGGGGCTCAGATCCTAATCGAGGGCACGCGCTTCTCCACGCGAGAACTCTTCATCTTCCCCGATACAGGCAATCTCGATCTCGAGCGTTCAGCCACGGCGATGCCAAGCGAAACTCAAGCTGCGACCTCTGCCGCTGAGTAGACGTTTGCGCTCGTAAAGGATCATGGGGACCCCGAGTCGGGAAACCGTCACCCATCCGTTTGGTACGATGCGAGTAGGTCTTGGGCACGCTCCAGCAATCGCTCCCGCTGGTTGTCTTCCGGACGCTCGATTACATCGTCCAATAGCTGGCGCAGCAGTTTCCCGACGAGGGGTCCCGGTGTTATTCCGAGTCCCGCCATGAGGTCTGCTCCGCTAATCGCTAGGTCACGAATGCTTAGCGCCGCTCCTTCAGCAATGATGCGCTCGGCGTGGCAAGTGAGTTGATGCAGGCGTTCGATCTCGTCCGGAACGGCGCGACCCTTTCCCTGCACATCGGCGTGCGCCAATGCTATGACATCGCGCCAGAGTTCCGTCGAGACGCGCTTGAGCCAGCGACGCATGGCAGCATCCGTCCAGTTCGTGTCGTAGACGACCAGATGGTGGCGAACGATTTCCGTCACGCGTGCGCGTGTCTCGTTTGGATAGCGTAAGCGCCCGAGGAGCTCGTTGGCCATTTTGGCGCCCGCCTGCTCGTGGTGGTAGAAGGTAAAATCGCCGGTCGTTGGGTGGGTTGCGCGAGTAACGGGCTTGCCGACATCGTGGAGCAGTGCCGCCAGGCGTAGATCGGCCGGGCCAGGTGGGCATCCGTCCAATACCGACATCGTGTGCTTCCACACGTCGAAGGCATGATGACGATTCTGGGTGCAACCATGCATGTGGACCAGTTCCTTCGCCGTGATGTCGAGCAGCCCATGGTCCAGCATGAGTTGGAAGGCACGGCTTGGTTGCGTGGCCGTGAGCGCCTTGGACCATTCGTCCCGGATGCGTTCCGGACTGACCTTGCGATAGCTAGCAAGGGAGGGTCGAATCGCAGCGAGCGTGGCCGGCTCGAGCTCGAACTCTAGGGTTGCGGCAAAGCGAGCTGCGCGCAACACGCGCAAACCATCCTCGCCGAACCGCAGCGCTGGATCTCCTACGGCCCGCAGAACTCGAGCCCGCAGATCGGTCAGCCCCGCGTAGGGATCAATCACTTGCTGCTCGAGCGGATCGAATGCTATGGCATTGACGGTAAAATCGCGACGCGCGAGATCTGCCGCGATGTCGTTGACGAAGGTTACGCTGTCGGGGTGACGACCGTCGGAATAGGTCGTCTCGCCTCGAAGTGTGGTGACTTCGACCTTGTCGCATTGGCAAAGCACCGTTACCGTGCCATGGGCGATCCCCGTAGGGATTACGCGACGGAAGATGCGCTGAACCTGTTCGGGGGTAGCGCTCGTGGCTACGTCCCAGTCCGCAGGGTGCTTCTGCTCCTGTCCCAATTGGCTGGCTAGGGCGTCGCGGACACTGCCTCCGACCAACCATCCACGGAATCCGTGAGCGGCCAGTTGCTGGCAAAGTTCGAAGACATGTTTCGGAATCAGGTCAAGGAGGGGTTGGGTGTCGACCATGAGGCGCCGGCCGGGCGTATACCATGGGACCATGCCGCGTCGATATCGCTCAGCTGCTCATGGGTGGTCCGCCCGGGCCCGGACGCCTCGAGCCGATCATGCCGTAGCTCTTGAGCTTGCGGTAGAGCGTTGCCGAGCCGATCTTTAGCTGTTCGGCGGTCTGCGTTTGGTTTCCGCCGTTCAGGTCCAGCGCCGCGAGAATGTAGTCCTTCTCGATCTCTTCGAGCGGCCGCACCGTTCCTTTGGTTGCGACGGGATTAGGAAACGCCTGACGGATCTCCTCGGAAAGATCCTCGAGCTCCACGCGCGTTCCGCGGGCGAGCGCAGCGGCTCGCTCCATGGCGTTCTCGAGCTCTCGTACGTTGCCAGGCCATTCGTAGCGAAGAAGCTGATCGGCCGCGCTCGGAGCAAGACCCGAGATGTTGCGCTTCATGCGGAGCGCCGCGTCCGCGAGCAGTATGCGGGCAAGCGGCAGAATGTCGTCTCTGCGTTCGCGGAGCGGAGGCACACGCAATTCGACGACCTTCAGCCGGTAGTACAGATCCTGTCGGAAGTCACCGACCGTAACACCATGGGCGAGATCGCGGTTGGTGGCGGCAAGTATGCGCACGTCGACCTTTCGACTCTTGTTCTCGCCGACGCGTCGGATCTCCCGCTCCTGAAGCGCTCGCAGCAGCTTCACCTGCATGCCCGGTGAAACCTCGCCAACTTCGTCCAATAGCAGCGTTCCGCTGTTAGCAGCTTCAAACAGGCCCGGTCGGTCGTGTGTTGCGCCAGTGAACGCACCGCGCGCGTGCCCGAAGAGTTCCCCCTCGAGGAGCGTTTCGGTGATGGCTCCGCAGTTGACCGCGATGAAAGGCCCTGTCGCGCGCGTGGACTGCTCATGGATCAAGCGAGCCACCCGCTCCTTGCCCGAGCCACTCTCACCCGTAATCAGCACGGTGGCATCGACCTTGGCCACTCGCTGCGCCAAATCTACGATTTGCCGCATCGACGGGCTCTTCGCAATGATTCCAAGCGGCTCCTCGACGTCGCTTGCCACGCGGACCAGCGCTTTGCGGCGTTCGAATAGCTTGCGCTCGGCCGCCTTCAGCGTTTCGGTGACTCGGCGCAGTGAGACATCCAGGCAGTCTTTGAGCCGGTTTGCCTCGAAGAACCTTAGCTCCTCGGCGCGTTCGTCGCCCCATTCCTCGCGTGTACGACCGAGGAGGTGGCAGGCGGCATCGCCCTTGCCCATACAGAGATCTTCTAGGACATAGATCTCCTTTCCGACACTGCGACTGATGTAACCGCTGGTAAGGCCGCAGATGGTCCAACACATGGGCTCATCGACGCGACCGAAGTGCAGTAGATGCTGCTCCGCTTCGTAGGACGCGACCAGCATCATACCCTCCTTGGAGAGAGGATCCTTGTTGCCTGGCTCGACGCGGAACAGGCCCTCGAGCGCGTGGATGCGCGCACCAGCCTTCTGCCATTCGTCTTCGGTTTCCCACTGGAACTCGGAATGCATGGCCTCGGCCATGCGCCAACCATGGGCGAAGCCGAACTGGGTGAGCACGGCGCGGGCTGCCGTAAACCCGAAGTTCTCGACGAGGTACTTGCGCAAGAGCCCCATCGCCACCGCATCGAGCAGCAGCGCACGCTGGCCAGCGAAGCGGATCACTCCTCCCTCCTGGTCCAATTCCAGCAGTTCGCTGTGATCCAGATCCTCAGCCCGCATCGACACTCTCCTTCAAACTGAAAGACCCTGTACTTCAATTTGATTGACTCGGCCACGCGCGAGCGGACTCATTTCGCGCAAATCAGTGCTTTTTAGGCAAATCCAGCCACGGCACAGCTGATGCGTAGGTGAAACCAGCTCAAACCAGGCCACGATCCTCGCGGCGCGGCTGGGACGGTGCAGAGGCAGTCTCAGCGCGTGCCCGGGCAATCGGCCTGCATGGCCGATGAAAGTTGGGAAATGCATTTAAAGAAAATAGCTCCTGTTCTTTCGGGCCAAGCGACCAACGACTTGGAACTAGTCTCCGAAGTTCAAACCGACGAAGCGTTGCTTGAGGTGAGCGCGCTGCAGAACGCGATCTTCAACAGCGCCAACTTCTCGAGCATTGCCACGGATGCGCGGGGCGTCATCCAGATCTTCAACGTCGGTGCCGAGCGGATGCTGGGATATGCGGCTGCCGAGGTAGTGAACAAGATCACGCCAGCAGAGATTTCCGATCCAAAGGAAGTCATCGCGCGTGCCAAGGCGCTCAGCATTGAGTTTGGGACGTCGATCACGCCGGGCTTCGAGGCGCTGGTGTTCAAGGCCTCCCGCGAGATCGAGGACATCTACGAGCTGACCTATTTCCGCAAGGACGGTAGCCGCCTGCCGGCAATCGTCTCGGTTACGGCGCTGCGCGACGCGCTGGACGCGATCATCGGCTACCTGCTGATCGGAACCGATAACACGGCGCGAAAGCAGGTCGAACAGGATCAGAAGAAGCTCGATAAGCGGTTACGCGACCAGCAATTCTACACGCGCTCGCTCATCGAATCCCACATGGATGCGTTGGTAATCACTGATCCGCTCGGCATCATCACTGACGCCAACAGGCAGATGGAGATGCTCACCGGCTGCACGCGTGACGAGTTGATCGGTGCGCCATTCAAGAACTACTTCACCGATCCAGAACGTGCGGATGGGGCCATCACCAGGGCGCTGCGCGAGAAGCGCATCACCGACTACGAGTTGGCCGCCTGTGATCGCGAGGGAAAAGTGACGGAAGTTTCCTACAATGCCAGCACCTTCTACGATCGAGACAGGGTGCTTCAAGGCGTGTTCGCTGCTGCCCGTGACGTGACGGAGCGCCAATTCCACCAGCAAGCGCTGCAGAAGACGAACGTGGAATTGGAGGCCGCCAAGTCTGTGGCGGAAAAGGCCAACCTTACGAAATCAGAGTTTCTTTCCAGCATGAGTCACGAGCTGCGCTCGCCGCTCAATGCGATCCTCGGTTTTGCCCAATTGATGGAGTCGGCCTCCCCACCGCCGTCAGAATCTCAGCAGGAAAGCATTGCCCAGATCCTCCAGGCGGGGTGGCATCTACTGAACTTGATCAACGAAATTCTCGACCTTTCAACGATTGAGTCGGGAAAAGTATCGATATCAACCGAAGCCGTATCGGTGGCCGAGGTCATGTCCGAATGCCAGGCCATGCTCGAACCCGAAGCGCAACAGCGTGGGCTCAGCATGACCTTTCCCAGCTTCGACAGCCCCCTGTTCGTGAGCGCTGATCGGATGCGCTTGAAGCAAGTTATCATCAACCTGCTCTCCAACGCGATCAAGTACAACAAGGACCAGGGAACAATCGTTGTCGAGTGCAGCACGATCAGCCTAGGATACTCGCGCATTAGCGTCAGGGACACCGGTCCGGGCCTTTCTCCAGAGAAGCTCGACCAGCTATTTCAGCCCTTCAATCGCCTGGGACAAGAGGTCGTTGGCGGCGTGAAAGGCACCGGCATCGGCCTGGTGGTAACGAAGCGACTGGTAGAGCTGATGGGCGGCGTCATCGGCGTCGAAAGCACTACCGGCGTGGGAAGCACCTTCTGGTGTGAGTTGCTATCGAGCGCTGCCCCGCAAGTCGTACGCGACAGCGGGGAAGCCGCAACCTGCGACGAACCGCCATTGTCGTTCGACGCGCCGATTCACAGCCTGCTCTATGTCGAGGACAACCAGGCCAACATGCGGTTGGTCGAGCAAATCATCGCGCGGCGTCCTGACATACGCCTATTGACCGCGGTAGACGGTCTGCTTGGCATTGAAGTCGCGCGCCGTGAGCTACCGACGGTGATCCTGATGGACATCAACCTACCCGGTATCAGCGGGGTAGGTGCCTTGGAAGTCCTGCGCAAGGACCCAACCACTGCGCACATCCCGATCATTGCCCTTAGTGCCAATGCAAACCCGCGTGACATCGAGATGGGTCTCGAGATGGGCTTTTTCCGCTACCTTACTAAGCCGATCAAGATCAAAGAGTTTATGGAGACCCTGAACGCTGCCCTAGAAACTAGAGCAGCGCTGTCGCCCCAGGGCAATTGAATCGGGAAAGTGCGTCATGGTCAGGTCTTCCGATATTCTAAACGCCAAGGTGCTGATTGTTGACGATCAGGAGGCGCATGTGCTTCTGCTCGAACGCATGCTGCGCGCCGCCGACTACACGTCCGTCGAGTCTACGATGGATCCGCGTGAGGTTTGCGAGCTTCACCGCAAGAACCGCTACGACGCGATCCTGCTCGACCTCAAGATGCCAGGCATGGACGGATTTGCCGTCATGGAAGGCCTCAAGGAGATTGAAACGGATAGCAATCTCCCGGTTCTCGTGATAACGGCCGAGCCGGGTCACAAACTACGGGCGCTCCGCGCTGGCGCGCGAGACTTCGTCAGCAAGCCGATCGATTTGGCGGAGGTGCTGATGCGCGTTCACAACGTGATCGAGCTGCGCCTCTTGCACTTGGAATTGAAGCGATACTACTCGCGCCTGGTGGAAGAGTCGCAGTAGCGCATTTCGTCGCTATCCGAGTAATTCACGATCGTGACAGCGGCGGACGGTGCCCCGGCTTGTCTAAGTTCTGGTACTGCGAGAAGCCGACGAGGCGTGTCGGCAGCGGCAGACGCCCCTCTGTCGAATTGACGCCGAGGCTACATCATTATGACTGAACCCCAGCGTTTCCAGACTCGCAATGTCCCGAAATCGCGCGAAATGGCAGGTATCCCAGGGTTGGCACGGATGCTGCTAAAGGGTTACTTGCAACGTTGGAGCAACCCCAATACGCGGAGGTTCCCAACGCTTGAACGTGCAACGGACCTGGAGGGAGCGCCCATGCCAGCAGTCGCGTTGCCCGTCGCACGGTGCGTCAAAAGCAGACGCTCGTGGAATCAAACAAAGCGAACGCACGAACGCTTGTAGGCGCCGAAGATGGGCTGGTCATTCCAATGCAGACAGTAACTCACGATTCAACTGCGCGTAATGTAAGGACGACTCGAGTGCTCTTGCCTCCAAAGACGGACACTGTTGTTCCGCTGAGGCTGTGTGAGCCAAGTGGCACTCGCGTGAGTCGTCAACCCGTAACCCAGGAAACTCGCGTGCTGATTGTCGACGACGACGCCGTTTCGGCGCAGCTGTTGTGCGGCAAGCTCGAGCTGGAGGGTTGTTCGTGTGAGGTCGCATCGAGCGGCGACAGGGCCTTGTCCGTCGTTCGCAATCTCGGGTGTGATCTGGTCATCTGTGACATGCAAACGGCCGGCGCAAACGAATTCGCGTTGCTCAAGCGGCTCAAGAGTGTAGAACCCCACGTTCCGGTAATCGTTGGCTCGGCCAATGGCACGATTGTCGACGCGGTTCAAGCCGTCAAGCACGGCGCGTTTCAGTACGTTGCAAAACCCTTCGACGTAGCAGACTTGATCGGCTTCATCGTTCAAGCAACGGTGGATTCACCTCAATACCGCAAGACGTCCCCGCCACCCCAACGCGGCCAAGACGTGGCCAATGGCGAGCTCGAGCAGACGAGTTCGGTCATGCGCGAACTCGTGGAGTCGATTGCGCTCGTAGCTCGCTCGAATACGCCCGTACTCATTCTTGGGGAGAGCGGTACCGGTAAGGAGCGTGTAGCTCGCGCCATCCACGCTAGCGGACCGCGCGCCAGTCACCCCTTCGTCGCCATCAATACGTCGGCCATTCCCGAACAGCTCCTAGAAAGTGAACTCTTCGGGCATGTGCGTGGGGCATTCACTGGGGCGACCCAGGCGCGACGCGGCTTGCTGCAGGAGGCCCACGGCGGCAGCTTCTTGCTCGACGAAATTGGCGACATGCCCCTCATGCTGCAACCGAAGCTACTGCGCGTATTGCAGTTCGGCGAAACCCGCCCGGTTGGCAGTGATCGAATCGGGAATGTGGATGTAAGGGTAATTGCCGCAACCCACCGCGATCTTGAAGTCCTGGTACGTGAAGGTCGCTTCCGTGAGGATCTGCGGTATCGGCTCAATGTTATCCCACTTGTCGTACCGCCATTGCGCAACCGGCGGCAAGACATCGCACCGCTTGTGGCACGGTTCCTAGCCGAGGCGCAAGACCGAACCCGAACCTCACCCGTGAACTCGTTCAGTGACGAGGCGATGCACCTGCTAACCGAAGGGGCATGGCCAGGAAACGTCCGCGAACTCCAGAACACCATCGAGCGTCTGGTAGTGCTTGGCCGCGAGGCGCAGGTTACTGCTGGCGATCTAGCGTTCCTGCAAGACAAAGCCCCGGCTACGATCTGGCCACCTGCGGAAGATACGCCCTGGACGCTCAAGCAGATGAACGAACGCTACCTTCAGTGGGCGCTTGCTCGAAGCAACGGAAGCAAGCCTCTTGCCGCAGAAATCTTGGACATAAACCTTTCGACCCTATACCGATGGGAACGGGCGAAGCACTAACCCGAGCGTCGACCTAAAGGGAGATCCCGAAAGTGTTACACTCAATGAAGACATTGGCCATTCCCCTCGGCATTCTCGCGCTCATGGGGTGCGCACGCGTCGCGAGCGCCCAAGATGCTGCCGCACCAAAACCGTACGTTGTAAGCGACCAAACGGCAACGACTGGGCCCAATCGGCCGCTCTTGCACTCTGGGATCTGGATCCTCGGTCTATCTTACGTGCCAGCCGTGGTCGTAGCAGCAACGAGTAGCCGCTACGGGGACAAGAATCTCTACATCCCAGTTGTCGGACCCTGGCTCGATCTTGCTACACGCGGCAGCTGCCCGACCAATGTTGCTTGTAACAACGAGACAGTCAACAAGGTCCTTCTGGTCGTTGACGGCATCTTTCAGGGGTTTGGGGCGCTTGACATCGTGAGTGCCTTCGTATTTCCTGAAACGCGAACGGTGACCGTTAGGTCATCCGAGCGAGGTGCCGACCACCGTTCGTCAGCATCGATTCGCTTCTTGCCGGCAAGGGTAGGCGGAAACGCGTATGGGCTCGCCGCGGTTGGCGCGTTCTGAACGGGCAGGGTGACGCGGCAAGTCCTTGTGCGCGGGACTCAGTTCTTCATGCGGCATTTTGGAGAATTTGTTCGCGTGAAGCCGCGGCGAACCACCCACCAACAACGAGCAAGGCTCGTCGATGGTGTAGGGGGGACGTTGATTCGCATACCGCCGGTATGTTGCTCGACACCGAGTCAAATGGCGAAGCCCGTCCCTCAGAGCGAAGCGACCTGTCACTAGCCGTGCATTGACCAGTCGACCCGGCGCGAAGCAATGAACTCCTGGCGTAAGCCAAACCAGACTGGCACGAGCAAGTCGCGTTGGGGCAGCGCAGCAAACTCCGCTCGCGATTCGCTTGGGCCGACGCTCGGACCTGACGCGAATGTGCTTCTCCGGTATGTCTCGGAAAGTGCGAGGCGTCTGCCCGAGCCGTCTTCCGAAACGCCGCTCAGCTGCGCCGCCTTCGGCCGACCGTGAACCAGCAGAGCCCGAGCAGCCCCATGAGCCCAAGCGAAGCGGAGCCAGACGCGCTCATCGCGGGAGAGAGACTGCACCCCGAATCGCTCCCGGGATTGCCCGCAGTGGAACCGGCAGCCGCAGTCTCGGTCGTGGTAGCTGGGGTGCCACCCGTCGCTGTGTTCGACCCACCCACTGCTGTGTTCGACCCACCCGCCCCACTGCTCGAGCCACCCGTCGCGGCCGTCGACGTTCCTGTGGAGCCCCCCGTCGCTGGGGGAGGAGGGCTTGCAGAACAATTGGGCGCTCCAGCGGTGCCATCGAGATTTGGCGCGCCGTAAACCGACAATTGGCTCTTGATCGAGTCAGGCAGTACGGGGGCGTTTGAACCCGCGGAACGGCACCAGATCTCGGTGTACGCAGTTCCACCCCAAGTATTGCAGCTATGCGTATAGCAGTAGGGCGACAAGAGTGCGGTACAGCGATTCGCAGAGTCGCCTGCACGCGATGCCTTGCATGTGAGACATTCGGTCGTCGCTGTTTGCTTCTTCTCGACGGTACACTCTTCTACGTAGGTCGTAGGTGGCGCTACGTCTGCTGCAGCCTGTGAAGCAATACTGAGCACTACACCAATTACCGGAAGGACAAAGTACGATCGATGGGACATGTGCTATCTCCTGGCTCGACACGCCCCACGCAAACACTGTGCCAGGAGCCAGCGACAGTTCAAAGTTTCATAAAAGTCCGGAAAATCCAGGACACACCCCGTGATTTCATCGTCGGTCGACTGACACGGATTGGCACAACTTGGCACACTCGAAGAGTAGGGCTCGGCGTTAGAATTGTTCGAGATAACTCAATTTGAGCATCAGCGTGTCGTAGCTCATGGCGCGCAGGAGCTCATAGCTGTCGACGAAAGGGGAGAATCGGCCTGTGCTGTTGCGGTCGGTATTCTGTTCATGAGCCCAGACGAGGTAGAGCGCCGAGCCGGGTAAGTAGTCCCAGCGCAGCACGAGATTCGACCGGACTTGGCCGACCACGAAACGGTCGTCACCGTCGTAGTTGGTTGGGGCAAGTCGGCTGGCATAGTTTGCGGAGCGCGGCGCCACCACGTCGTAGAATTGACTGTACGTTCCCGCGCTTACATATGGCATCGCGTAAGACTCAAGCGATAGGTCGGGAGTCATTGCCCAGTTGACGCGCAGCGTGAGCGAGCCGGTAGTTCGCACCAAGCGCCCGAGGACGATACGATTCGGGTCGTCGCCATTGACGTATTGCAGGCCATCGAGCGAGCGCTCGAGGCTCGGAGCGGCCGAGAAGGTCAGTGAACTGACTGGCCTAAGTCGCACCGTGAAAGTGGCTTGAACACGCTTGTAGCTATCGCGATCGCGCGAGTTCCAGAGGCCTGAAAAATTGAAATCCGTCTTGCCTCTGTCGTCGCTTTGAAGCCACCACGAGCCCATCCAGCTGCCGGGCACCGTGAACGCGGGCCCACCGCGTAGCAGTGAAACGTCCAGTGCCTCGATGGTTCGCATCCCCCAAAGCCCGACGACCATGTTGCTGTGTAGGCGTGCCGAGGACCAAATCGAGACTCCACTCCCAGTCAATTCTGGGCCAAACGTCTTGGAAAGCCACACCGCCGTTCCAAAGGAGAACGAGCGATAAAATGGCGTAGGTTGATCCAAGTGCCAATCGATCCAGAGCTCACCGAGCTGAGTGTCTGCTCTTTGCATGTAGCCAAGATCGTTGGGATTCAGCCCGGGGCTGCGTGCCCGGACCGCGACGCCTCCACGTAGGGGGGCGCCGTCAAACTTCCCTCCCGCGATCTCGGCGCCCCAACCTCCCAGGCTAGTGCGCGCGGGATCGTAGTGCAGGTGGTAGGCGTCGGGGCGCTGCATGTAATGTGTCGACGAGGTTTGTACAGTGTTGAGCGCTTCGCTCGAGCCTTCGAGCCGGGTGCCAAGCACGTGACCCGTCACTCCTACGTTGCGGTCGCGCCAATCCAAGTCCGCTGCGACCGCCGTCGCTCGATTCACAAAGTAGCGTCGGTCGTCACCGTTGACGGCACGCTCGACGTGCGTCGCCATGAGCCCGATCGCACTACTGCCACCGTCGAGGTCTTTGCGCAGCCGGGCTACCGAGTAACTGGTTGGTGGGGCTACCAGCGGGCGCGAGCGTATGCCATAGAGGTCGACTTGAGCGAATTCGGAATGGGTAACGGCGCTTAGAATCCCAAAGTTTATGCCAGACGAGGTTCGCCCGAGCCACTTCGCCGCACCGTAAATTCGCGATGCGTTTGGATAGTCGACAGTAGCGCTATCATCCAAGCCCAGATCCCGCCCAGGGCGTTGGCCAATGCGCCGCGAGTAAAATAGCGTCTCGTTTTGCCAGTTGCGCAGCGCCAAAGGAAACCGAAATGTGTCGCGGCCCTCGAGAAAGAAGGGCCGACGCTCGGGCAGAAAGATCTCGAATGCTGTCAAGTTGAGCTGACTGGGATCGGATTCCACTTGCCCGAAGTCCGGCAGGACAGTTGCTTCGAGCGTGGACGCCGCATTCAGACTCAAGCGCAGATCGCCGCCAATACGGAACTCGCTCGAGCCGTCGGTGCCATTCTGCTGCCAGCCCAGAAGGCCGTAGGGTACCAGGGAGAGCGGCATCCTCGAGATGACTTTGTCGAACCCTCGAAGCTCGGCGACGTGGCCGAGGACTCTGGGCGACATTTTTGGGGTTGGGCTGAGAACGCTTTCCTCGTTCAGACGCTGAATCCGTCGGGAAATGTTGATGCCCCAGCGTGTCGAGGGTTCCATCCGGATCTCAGCGAAGGGGATCTCGAATTCCGCGGACCACCCCGAGGCATCGCGAACCACCTTGGCCGACCAGACGCCGTTCCAATCGACGTCTTGGGTTTCTCCCCCTTCACCCAGACGCGCATCCATCAGGACTCCTCGCGCATTGACCGCAAAGCGATATCCCGACCGCCGGTCCTGCTGGGGTGCTAACCACACCTCAATCCAGTCCGAGGGACTTGGTCGGTCACGTCTTGTGAGTGACGCGCTGATTCGAGCGGCTTGCCTGTCGTCCGCACGCACGTACACGTAGATGGCGTGTGAGTCGAACACGATGGCTATGCGCGTGTGTTCACTCGGTGCGGCGCCCTCCATGGGATCCCGCTGCACGAAATCCTCGTACCAATTTGCACCCGACCAAGCTGGTTCATCTTCGTTGCCGTCGAGCACAATCGAGCCGTCCGCGATGGCTTGGGCAATGACTGGCACCTTGGCTTCAAGTCGATGGGCGAGCAGCGAAAGCAGGCAGCCAATCGTCGCGGTGGACGCATACCTCGAGAAAAGACCCCGTACGGCTCGTATGCCCATGGCTATGTTGCGGGCGGTGTTGGCATGCGATAAGCATTGGTCCTTTCACCGACGATGATTCCCGTCAATGGGGAATCGTTCTCAAAGAACGACTCCAGTCGAGATCGTGGTTCGAATCAGCGCAGGGATGAAAGGTGTTGATGTTTACGCATTCTTCTTTGACCTGGTGCTGGATGAAGCGAGAGACAAGAGCTTGACCGTCGCCGCAGTTCGAGTGCAGAAGGGCACACTCGTTGGGCCCGGCAAAATGCCTAACGTCCGCGTGCCCAGGGATCGCCTAAGTCGCTGGTGCCAATCGGCGTGCGCTTGGTCGAGCGTGTAGCCCCGCCCTTCGCTGGGCGCGCACCCGAGGTACGATCGAGCTTTACCGAGAGCCGTCCTTCGGAGCCATTCACCGTGACCTCACGGCTCTTGAATCCAACGCGACGGATTTCAAGCTTTGCGATCTGGCCTTCTACGACGTCGACGAGCACGGGGCTGGAGCCAATATTCTTGCCGTCCAGATACACCTGGGCGTCGATGGGCTCCGTTGCCAGAACCACCTGGCGCACGGTCGTGGTTTCTTCCGTGGGGGCAATGGTAATGTTCGAATCACCCGACGCCGGGGCACGACTGCTTTCAGGTGCAGCAACAGCGAGGGTTTCGGATGCCACGGCGCGCGTCTTGCGACGATTGGCTGGTGAGGCCGCATCGGGCGAACCTTGGGCAAAGATTGCGGCAACGATACCGACGGCAGCCAAAATGGCCGCTACCCCCGCGTACATGGGCCAACCGTGGCGGCGCGGAACCGCCCCAGGCGTGGTGGCCACGCCGGCAGCGGCCATCTGAAAGTAATCTTCCGGAATGCTGAATTCTTCGCTGCGTTCTTGCAGATCAGTGACAGCCTCGGGAACCGCGCCAGACGTGAATCGATCGAAGTCCGCGATCAGCTCATCCATCGATTGGTAACGCTGATCCTGACGCTTCGACAGACACTTGAGGATGATGGCCTCGAGACCTGGGGGCACATCCTGGGCGCACGGTACCGTCTTGCGGATGGGTGCCGGGGGCTTGTACATGTGCTGAGTGAGAATGCCGAGGAAATTGTCGGCATCGAAGGGCACACGACCACTGGCCATTTCGTACAGCATTACGCCGAGCGAGTAGACGTCGCCGCGGTGGTCCACTGCCGAGCCGGCGGATTGTTCCGGCGACATGTAGTGGGGCGTACCAAACACCTGTCCGGCGCGGGTCAGTCGCCCCTCGGCAGAAGAGACCTTGGCGATGCCGAAATCGAGAATTTTTACGAAGTCTCGCTCGGCGCCATGTTGCACGAGGTACACATTGTCCGGCTTCAGATCGCGATGGACGATGTCCGCGTGATGAGCTGCTGCTAGCCCTTGGGCCAGCTGTCGACCAATGTGTATGATGCGTGTCGCGGGTACCGCATTGTCCGGATCGATGACCTTCGATAGCGGTAACCCGTCCAAGTACTCCATGACGAAGTAGGTGGAACCATCCGGCAACCGACCAAAATCACTGATGTCGATGATGTGGGGATTGCCAATGGCGGAAGCCGAACGCGCTTCATTGAGGAAGCGTGTGGTTACTTCTGGATCGCGCGCCATGTCCGCGCGCAACACCTTCATGGCCACTCGTTTGCCGATGAGTTTGTGTTTGCAGGCGTAGACGACGCCCATGCCGCCTTCACCCAATACAGATTCGACGCTGTAGCGGCCGTCGATCACACAGCCAATGTATGGATCCCCCCCGTCGTCGACGGCGGGGGGACGCATCGTGGGCAGGACGCCGTCTTCGTCGCCGGCATCAGGACTGCCCGGTTCAATGCTGACCGTGCGAAGGCGTTCTACCTCAGGGGCTGGCATGGTCGAATGAATGACTTGCGACTCGGGATCCGGCATGGCGATGTTCGGACGCACGCCTGTCGACGCCCCATCGACGCTGGTCGCTTGCTGGTACTTTGAGACCTTCTTGTCTTCAGGCACTTTTCCGATTTTTCTGCCGGGTCCAAACGGGAGGCGCCAATGCAACTTTGAGGCGAACTAGGCGAAACTACAACAGTTTAGCGAACCGTACACAGGTTTGTTCCCGATCAGGGGATCGATGAGGGGTCCGGGACTTTGTAAGCTTGCCGGTGGTGGGAAAGGTGCACAAGGCCCAATTGGTCTCGTTTAATCCTTCAGCCCAATTAGCGGCCAACTCAGGCGCCTGCTGAACCCTCGAAACCAGACAATGTTGTCGAACGTCGGGAATGGCGGCCCATTGGCCTGAAGGGGCAGATGTCGGTTGAAGTGGATTGGGCCGTTGCCGCGCGGCCCTGACCAAGGCGAGAGCCGCCATGGTTGCGGGATCGGCGCGCGCTCGGCCGTGCCAAAAGCGGTGGGCCGACAGATTCTCTGCTAGACCGCGGCCAGCATGGGTTTTCCTCTCGCGCTCTCCATCCGATACATCCGCTCGAAGAAGCAAGCGTTTGTCTCGGTGGGCACACTCTTCGCCATCCTCGGGGTCTTGCTTGGAGTAGCCGCACTCACCGTTGTCGTCAGTGTCACCGGCGGCTTCTTCAAGGAGTTTCAGGACAAAGTTCTGGGAGTAAACGCGCACGTGCTCGTGCTCAAGTACTCCTCGGAATTTCGCGAGTATCGTGAGGTGGCAAAGGTCGCGGAGAAGGTGCCGGGCGTTCGCGGGGCTGCGCCGTTCACCCTCAATCCGATGATGGTCACACATGGTCTCTATACGGCAACGGGGGTGATGCTCAAGGGGATCGACCCAGAGCGGGTAGGCCAAGTCTTGGATTTGCCGAAGCACATCGTGGAAGGCAGCCTCGAAGGACTGCGATTGAAAGATGCCAAGCCTCCCTCGCGTCACAGCGATCCCTTTTCGGATAGCCTTTCGATTGGCATCACTGGCGACAAACCTAGCGAGAAAGCTACCGCAAAGGTTGCCATTGCCGGAACGGCTGCTGCAGCGCCCTACCAGCCTGCGCCGAGCGCTGCTTCACCGGTCAAGGGCGCCAAGCGTGGTGCGGCTGCCCCCGAGGGGGATGTGGAGCCCAAGGGTGGGTATCAAAGCGTGCTGCCCGACGAGGACACGATTCCAGAAGACATCTGGAAGGATCCCTGCCGTAGTCCCGAACTCGTAGCCAAGCTTCCCGGCATTGCAGTAGGCAAGACCCTGCGTGAGAATCTGCATCTGTCTATGGGCGACTGCATGCAGGTGACGTTTCCGACTGTCGGCTACTCCTACAGCGGTGGCGTCATTCGCGCCCCGGTAGCCCGGCAGTTCCGCGTTACTGCCGTCTTCGACGTAGGTTTCGATCAATACGATTCGAAATTCGTCTACACCGATATCTACGAGGCGCAATCCTTCTATGATGCCGGTGACTCGGCTACAGGTGTCGACATCAAGGTAGCTGATATCGACAAGACCAAGGGGATTGCCGCTGAGATCGATCGCCGCCTCGACAACGGCATCTACCACACCATGGATTGGGAGGAGCTCAATCACGGGCTGTTTACGGCGCTTCGCATCCAGCAGATCCTCATTAGCCTCGTGCTGGCGCTGATTATTGTCGTGGCTGCTTTCACCGTGGTCGCAACGCTCATCATGGTAGTGCTGGGAAAAAGGCAAGAGATTGCCACGCTCAAAGCAATGGGCTCCACAGATTTCTCGCTACTCCGAGTGTTCCTCTACCAAGGGGCGTTCATCGGCATCGTTGGAACGACGTTGGGGTTGGGGTGTGGATGGCTCATCTGCCAAGGCCTTTTGCGCTATCAGTTCCCGCTTGATCCAGGCGTGTACTTCATCTCTCGGTTGCCCGTGCGTATGCAGCTGCTCGAGTTCACGCTGGTTGGCATATTTGCCATTCTGGTTTGCCTGATTGCTACGGTGTGGCCAGCTCTCTATGCTTCGCGCTTGCGACCGGCAGCGGCATTCAAGTAGCAAGACTGAGACTCTGGCACCTTTTCCGCTAGTTGCGAAGCTGGCGTCTCCAATGGCAACGGCCCACGGTCTTCCCTATCAAATCAGCGAGGGCAATCGTCGAGCGATTGAGTGATGGTTCGAAACGTCACGAGGACGTTTGGAGCGTGCGGCTACGGGGAAGTAGGAGGGAGCATCGAGAGCATTCGACGCTTGCTACGGCACTCTCTCCCACCGGGCCGCATATCCGGTACGTCGGTGTCTTGCTCCTGAAGTTGGCACAGCGTCGCGTAGAGGCCGCCCTGGGCGACGAGTGTTGGGTGATCACCTAGCTCCACAAGTCGACCCTGGTCGAGGACTGCGATCAGATCCGCATCGCGAATCGTCGAGAGGCGATGGGCAATTACGAAACTGGTGCGGCCTTGCATCAGGCGGCGCATCGCCTGCTGAATGTGGAGATCGGTGCGAGGGTCTACATTGGAGGTAGCTTCATCCAAGACGAGTAGTCGCGGATTCGAGACCAAGGCCCGGGCAATCGCAAGTAGCTGACATTGGCCCTGGCTGAGGTTGCCGGCATCTTCATGGAGAATCGTATTGTAACCGTCGGGAAGGGCCCGAATGAATGAGTCGGCTTCGGCGGCCTGGGCGGCGGCCTCGACTTCGTCATCGGTCGCATCGAGACGACCAAAGCGAATGTTCTCGCGGATGGAAACCGAGAAGAATCGAGGCTCCTGAAGCACCACTGCAACCTGCGAACGGAGGCTCCGCTTCTCGATCTGTCGAAGATCCACCCCGCTTATCTGGATCGAGCCAGAATCGATTTCGTAGAAGCGAGTCAGGAGGTTGGCGATCGTGGTTTTCCCTGCACCCGTCGGGCCGACGATTGCCACAAGTGATCCCGGCTCCGCGACGAGACTCACGTTCTTGAGCACGGGACGACCCGGGACGTAGGAGAAGCAAGCCCGGATCAACTCGACGCGGGTGGGCCCGAGGGGAAAGCCCAGGTGGCCATCGGTTTCCGACTCGTCAGGCTCGTCGAGGGTAAGGAAGACCCGCTCAGCACTTGCCGCTGCAGACATGAGCAGGTTCCCAAGACCCGCGAGCTCACTGATCGGACGACTGAATTGCAATGCTAAGCCGAGGCATGCCGCGACGCCGCCGACGTCGAAGCCGTGGTGCACAACGAGCCAGACCCCGACCAACGCCGTCAGAGCGTAGCCGAGATTCCCGAACATGTTGTTGAGCGGGCCAAGGATCCGTCCATAGAACTGGGCCTGGTTGGCCGCGTCGCGGTAGGCAATGTTCGCGCGATCAAAGCGCTCGACGAAGTGCGCTTCTGCACCGAAGAGGCGCATTACCTGTTGCCCTGTCAAGGCCTCCTCGACCAACGCATTGAGCTCGCCCAACCGATCCTGTTGCCGACGAAAGTGGTGACGTGTCCGCAGGGCGATCGCGCGGGACGCCAGGCCAACCACCGGGACCGTCAGCAGAATTACCAGCGCGAGTCGCCACTCGATGTGTACCAGCATGACCATGGTGCCGACTGCACCTGCGAAGCTCACCACGAATCGAGGCAACGTAGAACTAAGCGCGGTGCCTACGCTCTCCACGTCGTAGATGACGCGGCTGATCAATTCGCCTTGGGGGGTCCGATCGAAGAAGTGCACAGGCAGTCGATGAAGCGATGCGAAGAGTCGTTCGCGGAGTTCAGCTATAAGTCCCGCCGAGAGCCGAGCCGTTAGACGTCCTTGGAGCCAATCGTTGAGCGCGAAGGCAGCCACGAATCCGACGAACAGAAGGACCGAACGCTGGGCTCCAGCAAGTTCGCTCGTGACGCGAGGATCCGTGAGATGACGAGCAGGATGGCTGAACTGTCGAAGGATTGTCTCGTAGTGGTTGACGATGGGACGGAGTTGACACATCGCCAGCAGTCCCGAAAGCGTTCCGAGCGATGACGCCACTGTGGCGAGCATGAGTTTTGGGATTTCGATCCGAAGCAGTCCAAAGAGTCGGCATAGGGTAGTCGCACGGGAATGCTGCGACCGCGCGTTCTTCTCGCCGCCAATCGGCCCCGATCGTTTGACGGGACCCGACGGTAGAAGTGCGCCGTGACCTCGACCTACTATGCGGGACATTCCGCCGCCCCTGGTTCTTGGAATCCCAAGAGCTCTCGATATACAGTGCTCGTCTCGATCAGTGCCCCATGAGTTCCGTCCGCTACCAAGCGCCCTCGCTCGAGGACCAAGATACGATCCATCTGCCGGACGCTACTGATTCGTCCTGAGATGACGATCAGGGTGGTTTCGCGATCGAGCTGCTGAAGCGAAGCAAGCAGGCGACTTTCGGTTCTGGTGTCGAGTGCACTCGAAGCATCATCCAAGACCAAGAGCCGCGGTGCAGAGACGAGCGCGCGGGCGATACAGAGCCGTTGCCGTTGCCCCCCCGAGAGATTCTTGCCCCCGTGTGTGAGCACGGTGTCGCGGTTCTGGGGAAGCAAGCTGACAAATTCCGTGGCTTGAGCAAGAGCGAGCGCTCGGTCTGTCCCGTCCGATGCTGCCGGACGACCGAGTTCCACGTTGTCCCGCACCGTTCCAGAAAAGAGCTGGGGAGACTGGGGAACGAAGCCTATCGTACTCCGGAGTGCCTGGAGATCGTAATCCCGAACATCCACCCCGTCATACGTGATCCTCCCGTCCGTGACGTCAAGGAGTCGCGGTATCAGCGACACCAACGTGGACTTTCCGGATCCTGTTCCGCCTACGACACCGAGACGTGTTCCGGGTTCGACCACGAAGGACAGCCCGGAGAGGACACACTCGCCTCCTCCGCGGGTGAATCCCACGTCATGAAATTGGAGCCGCCCCCGGCTAGGTGGCGCGGTACGGGGACCAGGAGCTGTGGCAATGCTCGGTTCGGCGGCGAGGACCTCAGTGACGCGCTCGTAGGATGCGCGGCTTCGGGAAAATAACATGACAAGCATCGAAGACATCACGACCGAGCTCAGGATCTGGTTCAGATACGTCACGAAGGCCATCGCCTGACCCAAGGTAAGTCGTTCGGTGACGATGGAGTGCCCTGCCAAGACCAGGACCAGTGCCACGCACAAGTTCATGACAAGCGACAGAAGCGGCTGGAAAAGCACTGTGACGAAGGCGGCATGCACCACCTCTTCCGCGAGCTTCTGGTTATGCACCCGGAAGCGCTCTACCACATGGGGCGCGCGTTCCTGGGCCTTGATGACACGAATTCCATGGAGGCATTCTTGCACGATCCGACTAGCGACATCGAGGGCCGTTTGAACCATGCGGGAGCGCCGAAACCCTTCGGGCAGAAGGCGGGCGAGGACCATGACGATAAGCGGAACCGCACCGAGCAGCACGCTCGCCAACCGGAGATCTATGGCAACTGCCTTCAGGAGCCCCCCAAGGAGCAAGACTGGGGCACGGACCATGACCTGTAGCATCATTGAGAAGGTCTGCTGCAGCGCACTCGTATCGGCGGAAAGCCGCGTAATCAGGGAGGCTGTGGTCAGTCGATCAATCTCTGGGGCCTCGAACGATTGCACCCGAACGAAGAGCGCGCGGCGCAGATCATAGGCGAAACCGAGGCTGGCTCGGTTGGAGAACCACGCGCACGATACCCCCGCAATCAACCCCAGCACGGCATAGAGGACCATGGTTTGCCCAATTGTCGCGGCGCGCCCCAGATCCCGAGAACGCGCCACTTCGTCCACCAAGAGGGACATCAACTGGGGTTGCTGGAGATCGCAGTAGACCTCAAGCATCACCGAGAATACCGACAACGCTGCCGTCAACCGATGTTCTCGAGTGTAGCTCGCGACGGTAGTGAAGGGCATGGCGTGAGGTGGGGTGGAAAACGCGTAAGTGGCAGTCAGAAACCCAAGCAACCGGCTTCGGCCCTCCAGACCCGAACTCTAGCGCGCGTTCTGAATTCGCGACACTTGAATTATTGTGTCCGGATGTTTGGTCACAATATCGCAGATTCGTGTGCATAACAAGAGCGCGCGATGCGGCGCTAGAATTGTTGTGTCCGGATGCCTGGTCACAACTCCGCACACTCGCATTGTAACTAGAAGCGGACGTTTTCGAAATGTGCAACGGCGTTGGCGCGAATAGATGCTATCCAATCGCACGAGGCGCTGGGCCAGCCACGTACTTGGCGATGCCTGGGGCGCCTTGCTGTTGGTTTGGTATCGCACGTTGCGTTGCCTTGGGTAAAGCAACGTGCGCTGCAAGCAGGATGGAATCCATGATTTTAGCCGATCTTATCCGCCGTTCAGTAGATGCCGCAGGGGATCGCCGTATCATTCACGTGCAACGTGATGAGGCTGACTACGTACAGACATATTCAGAACTCTACCGCAGGGCACTTGGCACGCTTTCATTTCTGCAAAGGCATGAGGCGCGCCCCGGTCGGCGTCTCATCCTGCAGTTGGCGTCGGGTTCTCGGCAGCTGGAAGTGCTCTGGGCCTGCTTTCTCGGTGGCATCGTGCCGGCATTGCTGCCGAAGGTAGCGTCATGGAAATGCGCATCCGAAGCGGCGCGCCGACTAGCTGCAGTTGCTAGTGTTCTCGAGCGACCGATCCTGCTCATCGACGCGGATCAGGATTCGGTCTATGCGTCGGGGCAGGCTGCGGCGGTTTCAGAGCAAGCCCTGTGGATAGTGGACAATCCGGAAGCCCAGGAAATGGGTAGTCCGCACTTGCACAAGTGCCGGCCCGATGATGTGGCGTATCTCCAATTCTCCTCCGGATCGACCGGCACGCCCAAAGGCGTTCGTCTGT
Organism: uncultured Polyangiaceae bacterium; assembly: GCA_964454965.1. GTDB lineage: Bacteria > Myxococcota_A > Polyangia > Polyangiales > Polyangiaceae > FEN-1139. The sequence continues at coordinate 192,371 of CAYVXY010000022.1, forward strand.
CGCACGCAAACCTCCTGTGCAATGTTGAGGACATTATCCGCGCCATCCGACTGACGAAGGAGGATACATCACTTACGTGGATGCCATACTTCCACGACATGGGGTTGATTGGGTTTCACTTGGTTCCACTTGCTCAAGGCTGCGAGCAGATCAAGTTGGAAGCCGCATATTTCGTCTCTGATCCTCTGAAGTGGCTACGCCAAGTTGAGGAGCGCCGAGCCACAATGATCGGCTCTCCGAATTTCGGCCTGCAACATGTACTTGACAAGATCAGTCCCGAGCAATTGATCGGACTCGATCTGTCCTGTGTTCGATTGCTGTTCAACGGGGCTGAACCGATCTCTGCCGGTGTGATGCGTCGGTTTTGCGACTTGCTGGCGCCGACTGGATTCGCGCATACAGCAATGTACCCAGTGTACGGCATGGCTGAGGCCTGCTTGGGGGTGAGTTTCAGTCCCCTAGAGCGGGAGCCGCTCGTCCATTGCCTTGATCTGGAGCAGTTGAGAGTCGACCAAGTTGCGGTGGCAGCGAGCAACGGGGTGCCTTCCATCGAATACGTGGACGTGGGGTATGCACTTTCGTCGGTTCAAGTGCGCATTTCCGATGAGTTTGACAAGGCATTGCCCGACCGAAAAGTGGGACAGATTCAGATTCGCGGTCGTAACGTTACGAGCGGTTATGAAGGGATCGGTACAGCGGCAGTCGACCTATTCACGTCAGACGGTTGGATGAGGACCGGGGATCTTGGTTTCCTCGATGCGGGGCGCTTGAGCGTCGCGGGGCGAACCAAGGACGTCATTTTCGTGCACGGCCGCAACGTCATGGCAGCGGACCTCGAGCGCGAGGTCAGCGAGCGATGCGAGGTCAAGGACGGCACGGTTGCCGCCTGTGCAACGACGGACCCGGTAACTGGACGAGATCGTATCGTGATTTTTGTTGCTGCCCGACGCTGGCGGAATCTTTGGCCGCGGATGCATCAGATTCGTCGCACTGCTGAGGAGTACTTGTCATTTTCGATCGAGTGCGTGGTGCCGCTTCCTATGCTGCCACGAACAACTAGTGGCAAGCTGCAGCGCTACCAGTTGGGTGAACAATTTGCGCGGGGGACCTACGATGAGCAGCGAGCATTATTCTTCGCAAGTGATCCGCGGCGAAATGCGCCGGAGGTCGTATCCGAAGCGGATCCCACACAGCAAGCGGTGCAAGCGATCTGGGCAGACGTACTCGGTCGCGCACCAGCGGCCATCGGTCTAGACAGTCCGTTCTTGGAGCTCGGAGGCACATCAGTCAGGGCAATCGAAATGCTCGCACGCGTAGAGGCGCATTGTGGTCGGACTCTCGGTTACGCGTTGCTGCTCGAATGTCGAACGGTTCGCGAGGTCTCAGCCTACATAATGTGTGCGACACCACCCCCGGAGCCGCGCGATCCACGGAGCGACGCGTCGACTCACACAACGCCGGCGACTAATGTCTCGGCTCAAGTGGCCATCATTGGCATGGCGGGGCGATTTCCAGGCGGTTCCTCGCTTGATGAGTTCTGGACGCAGCTTCTCGCCGGGGCCAGTTCAATCCGCGAAGTCCCGGCCGCGCGTTGGCAGAGCCCTCGGGGGCGATTCTTCATGGGGGCATTGCCGAATATCGACCGCTTTGCTGCCGAGTTTTTCGCGGTGTCGGCTGAAGAGGCGACGATCATGGATCCGCAGCAGCGGTTGATGCTTGAGATTGCCTACGCGGCGCTCAGCGATGCTGGCTACTCAGGGCAACGCCTCGGCGATGACCGTCAGGTTGGTGTCTATGTGGGCGCCAGCCACAATGCCTACATGGAGGAAATCCAACGGCGGCGGGATGCCGATCGGGATGCCTTGAATCACGCGCAGTTGATGCCTTCAAATCTCCTCAACATGATCGCTGCGCGCGTTGCTCATGCTCTGAATCTTCGAGGACCAGCCCAAGTATTCGATACCGCCTGTTCCTCTTCATTGGTTGCAATTCACCATGCGTGCAATGATCTGTTGCTCGAAAACTGCGATCTTGCGCTAGCGGGTGGAGTCAACCTCCTAACAACAGCGTCCGCTCACGAATTGTTCGCACAAGCGGGTGCATTGTCGGAATCCGGCGTGTGTCGCGCGTTCGACGAGGCTGCCGACGGGATGGTTCCTGGCGAGGGACTCGGGGTGCTGGTGCTCAAACGCCTCGATCGAGCAATCGCGGATGGCGACCGTATCGAGGCAGTCATTGATGCCGTCGCAGTGAATAATGATGGTCGGTCGATCGGCATTATGGCACCGACCCCTGAAGGACAGGAGGCGGTTGTTCGTCGTGCGCATCAAAAGGCTCAGGTTGCGCCAGAGCAGATCAGCTACATCGAGACGCACGGTACTGGCACGCCAATCGGCGATCCCATCGAGTTTAGAGCACTGGTCCGGGCGTTCGGGAAAGCTGGCGGCGCGGCCACTTGTGGGATCGGTTCGGTCAAAACAAACGTGGGCCATTTGCTTGCCGCAGCCGGAGTGGTGGGGATCATCAAAGTGCTCTTAGCTTTGCGGCACGAGGTACTGCCTCCGACGCTCAGTTTTGCGAAGCCGCATCCACGCGTGCGGTTTGAGGACACGCCTTTCTTTCCTGTGCTCGAAGCACGACCTTGGCTACGTGGCGCATCGCCCCGATACGCAGCGATCAGCTCATTCGGCTTCGGCGGTACTAACGCGCATATGCTTGTGCATGACTACACTCCATCCGTCCCGGTTGAGTCGCATTCCGAGCACCTACTGACGGTTTCTGCGCGCAACGCCGAGGAGCTCGCACAGTTGCGCGTCGATCTTGGTACGCACCTCCGGCACCACTCCAGCACTCGACCCGCAGATCTTTGTTACACAAGTGCCGCCGGTCGTCAGCATTTTTCCCTGCGGCAGTGTTTTGTGATCGATGGGCTCGATGCGGCCATCTCGCAGCTTGGGTCCGCGCCCTACGATGCGGCAATCATCCCCGTCCGCCCACCGCCCGTCGCGTTTCTGTTCAGTGGCCAGGGGGCATTGCATGAAGCCATGGGCGTGAGCCTCTACCGGCTCTATCCCACCTTCAGTTTGGAGGTTGATCGCTGTGCGAGCATCGTCGCCAGATTTCGACCGGACTTAGGCGATTTGCGGGATGCCATGAACGGTAGTCGCCGCGGCTGGCTCGACGATCCCGAGGTATCACACTTGGTCGTATTTGCGATGCAGTACGCGCTCGCGCGGCTATGGCAAAGCTGGGGCGTAAAACCAGCACAGCTAGTCGGGCACAGCATCGGGGATTACGCCGCCGCCTGCATTGCGGGCATTTTCGAGCTTGAGGATGCGTTGACGCTCGTTGTCGAGCGAGCACGCCTCATAAAGTCGGTACAACCGGGCACGATGTTGGCGGTCCAACTCCGAGAAAGCGACGTTCTGGCGGTGATGGATGAGTTGGGCATATCCCTCGATATTGCTGCTGTCAACGGCGATGAACAGTGCGTCGTTTCCGGGCCGCATGCAGACACGTGCAGACTGGAGGCAATGCTAACCGAACGCGGTGTAACGTCGCGCAGACTGGCAATGCCGCGCGCGTATCACTCGCGAATGATGAGTGCCATTGCGCCCAAGTTTGCGGCGTGTCTGGAGAAGGTTTCGTTTGGGGAACCCAAAATTCCAATGGTTGCCAGCGTGGCGACGCCTGGCGCGGATGCTGAGCTTCAGACTTCGGCGTACTGGGTTGCCCATCTGACGCAAACAGTGCGTTTCGCTGACGCACTTCTGCGCGTGCGCGTTTCTGGCGCGGAAGCCCTGCTTGAGATTGGACCGGGGCAAATCCTTACGCAACTCGCCGCTGGTGCCCTGCGGGACATGAAGGGTGTGCGCGCTATTCCGTCCCAAGCGACCAAGTGCTTTGAGTCCGAAGACGAGCGACAGTTGCTCATTGCCCTAGGGGAGCTCTGGACGGCTGGGGTACCGATCGATTGGCGAGCGGTATACAGGGGCACATCAGCTCGAATTACTTCACTACCTCCGTACCCGCTAACGCGAAGTTCATTTTGGCTGCCACCCCCCTCCCAGACCACACCTTCAGTAGCTCCGTTGTTGATTAGGAAAGAGCGCAACTGGAAAGCCGTCGGACGACCATCCGAGAGCTGGTTCTATGGAGAGGTATGGCGTGAGGCGAGCTCAGTTGCTTCTGATGACCCACCACCTCGAGTATGTGTGCTTGGCGCCGACACGAGCCTTGGTTCCGCGCTGTCCAACGCACTCTTGGCGCGCGGAGCGGTTGTACTGCGCGTCGTTCGCGTCGCAGATGTCGAGCAAGCTTCGCTCGACGTATTCAGCCTGGACGATGACTCTCCGGCTGACCACATGCGACTAGTCAGGCACCTGGTATCTACAGGCGCCGAATGGGTCATCTGCGACTTACGGAGTTGCGTGACACCCGACAAATCGCTCGAGATGGCCGGCGCGCGAATAGGCGCGATCCTCGAGGGGTTGCTCTACCTCGCTCAAGCAATGATCAAGCATGCGGGGCACGCGGTCGGCTTGCGACTGGTATGTGCGACGGCACACGCACAATCCGTGTCTGGCAAAGAGGCTGATGTGTCTTTGGCGGGAGCGGCCGTGTGGGGCTTCGCCAAATCACTTGCACTCGAAGTGCCCAAGCTTGGCGTGCGTTGCGTGGATATCGATCCGACGGTGGTTGCCGCTGAAGCGCTCGCAAGTGAACTCAGCGCAACTGACGAAGGGCCTACGGCCTGGCGTGATGCAAAGCGCTACAAGCAGTCGATTGAAGAGCTGTCACTTGGAAATATGGCGCCGCGCCGCAGCTGGGTGACCGGTGGCACCTACTTGATCACGGGAGGGCTTGGGGGTCTTGGGTTGGTATTCGCTGAGTGGTTGGCTCAGCGCTATCGGCCAACCTTGATACTTCTCGGGCGCTCTCGGCCCGCAGCGGATAGCCTCGTTACCGCTACACTCGAGCGAATCCGAGGTCTTGGCGCGACCGTCCACGTATTGCAGGCAAATGTCGGTGACGCTCAGCAAATGATGTCTTTCGAGCGGTCGCTACGGGATATCTGTGGTCGGCTGGATGGCGTACTTCATGCAGCTGGGGTTCTCCATGATGTCGCCATTGACAATATGAATTCGGAAGCCCTGTCTGACGTGCTGCACGCCAAAGTCCAAGGCAGCCTCCTACTCTGGCAACATACACGCGCTTTTCAGCCGCGCGAGTTCATACTGTTTTCATCGCTCGCCGGCTTCACGGGCAGCCCCGGTCAAGCAAACTACACAGCAGCCAACAGCTTTCTGGACGGCTTTGCTCAATGGCTCAAGCGCAGAGGACAGTCCGCGGTGGCCGTTGATTGGGGATTCTGGGGCGAGCGAGGTGTGGTAGCAGATGAGCATCACGCTCTCGCGCTCGCCCGGAATCGCGTATTCCCCATGCGAACAGAGGCGGCATTGGCGGCATTCGAGTCTGCGCTCAGAGTTGCTCCAGAACGGGTGATGATCGCCAACGTGGGGACTGGCTTCTTTGCTCCATACGGTCTTGACGGACGTCTGTTGCGCGTCATTGCATCCAGCGAAAAGACGAGGCCGGACGAGTCCCTTCGCATCGCCTTGTCGCAGTACCAAGCATTAGACAACGACCTCGAGCATCTCTGTGCATTACTGGTGCTTGAGGCCTTCCAGCGATCCGGACTATTCGTTGCCGAAACCGATGCCCTGACCGCTGACGAGGTGTTCCAACGTTTGCGAGCGACCGCTTCGCGGCGGCGACAGGTCGAGCGACTGCTCGCGATGCTGAACGAGGAGGGGTTTCTCGAGGCTGATGCCGGGAGATATCAGTCAGCGGGCTCGGTACCCGACACGGCCGAAGCCCTGGGTACTCGGATGCAGGCCGAGTATCCTTTCGCAGCACCCGTTCTGACAATGCTGGGGCGTTGCTGCGGCGCTCTAGTTGACGTGCTCAGCGGACGGGTGTCGCCACTTGGCGTGCTCTTCCCCGGTGGCTCCATGACCGAATTGGAGGGCTTCTACAGCCGGTTTCCAGTGCTTGCGCTGGCGAACACCATGGCGGCCGCAGCGGCGGAGCAAGTTGGCGCGATGTGCAAGCGGCCTCTGCGTGTGCTCGAACTTGGGGCAGGCACCGGCGCACTGACGGCCGCTCTCATGCCAGCGATTTCAGGCCAACTCGAGTCCTACTTGGCGACGGATCTTGGGTCGGGGTTCGTGCCACACCTACAGAACAAATTTGCCGACTATTCAGCCTTGCAGGCCAAGGTCTTCGATCTGGACAAGGATCCGCTCACTCAGGGACTACCACTAGCAGCATTCGACCTGGTTGTTGCTGCGAACGTGCTTCATGCCACGCCCGACGCGCGGCGCTCGGTCGAGCACATACACAGACTACTGGCCACCGGTGGATTTGCAGTTGTAGTCGAGACTGTGCATCCAAGTCGGGTTGCGGATTGCACGTTTGGGTTGCTGGATGGCTGGTGGTGTTACCGAGATACCGATCTGCGAAGCGATCACCCGTTGCTCACGGCGGGACAGTGGCAATCGCTGTTCCGGGAGGCTGGCCTGAGTGTAGGCTACGTCCCGGCTGGCCATGGCGGTGGAGTGACTGATTCGAATATAGGTCTCTTGATTGCGGAGAAGACGGACGCAGACGTACCGACAACCGAAATACGGACCTTGGCGCCACCAGAGCTCGTCATGCCGGTGTTGGCAATGGCTCCCAGAGGTGAGGCCAACTCACCTCTGGAGTACGCGGCGCAAATGATTGAGCAGTGCCTTGCCGCAGTGAACGTAAGCAAGGTTGATCGAGATCAGGCGTTCACGACTCTTGCCATAGACTCTCTAGTTGCACTGCAAGTCGGCAATGCTCTTCAACTCAAGCTCGGAATCCAACTCCCTCAGTCGTTGCTGTTCGAGTATGACACCGTCAATCGACTGGCTCGGTTCCTTGTTTGTGAGCACGGCGAGGAGTTGGAATCAACTCGCCGCGTCATGTCAAGATCTCTCGCGGAGACCAATTCACCATTGGAGTGCGCAGCGCAGATGATTGAGCAATGCCTCGCTGCAGTGAACGTGAGCAAGGTTGAAAGAGATCAAGCATTTACGACGCTCGCCATTGACTCCCTAGTCGCACTGCAAGTCGGCAATGCTCTCCAACTCAAACTCGGAGTACAACTCCCTCAGTCGTTGTTGTTCGAGTATGACACAGTTAATCGGCTGGCTCAGTTTCTTGCTTGTGAGCACGGGGAGGCACTGGAGTCAATCCGCGGTACCCAATCGAGACCTCTCGCGATTGCGCCGGTTGAGACTTCCAGTGACTACGCCCTTTCGCAAGGTCAGCGCCGGCTCTGGTTCTTGGCTCGACTCGAGCCTGGGAATCCCTGCTACAACATCCCGGGCGCCGTGAGGCTCGAGGGCAAACTCGACGGTGAGGCTCTCGTTCGAGCCTTGCACTGCGTTGCCAGCGTTCAGGAATCCTTGCGCACACGGTTCATCGATATAGACGGCGAACCGCGTCAAGTGATCGATGAATGCGACAACATCGAAGTGATACGCGCCGATCTTGCGCAACTCGATGTTGCAGAACGCGGTGTGGCGTTCGACCAACTGCGACACGATTTGGCTCATACCCCCCTCAATCTTGCCAGCGGCCCTCTGATGCGCGTGGCACTGGTGAGACTGGCTTCTGACGAGCACGTCCTCATTTACGTTCTGCACCACATTATTGCCGACCGCTGGTCGATGAGGGTGCTGTTCAGGCAATTGGCCAGTGTCTACAATCGCATGCGCTCAGGCGATGAAGCCGATCTGGAGTTGCCAACGGTGCAATACAAGGATTATGCCGCGTGGCAACACCGCCAGCTGCAGCCTGGCGCGCTCGATGAACACGTTCGCTATTGGCTTGGCAAATTCAGCAGCGACTTGCCCGTTCTACAACTGCCAACCGATTTTGCGCGCCCAACTGTGCCGTCGTACCGTGGTGCGATCGTCAGCGCCGAGATCGAGGCGGAGCTTTATGTTAGTCTTTCGCGGCTCGCGATCGACCAGAATGCCACGATGTTCATGGTACTGCTGAGCGGTATCTATGTGTTGCTGTGTCGTTTGACGAATCACGGTGATCTCGTTGTGGGAACCGCCGTTGCGGGCCGCAATCAGTCGCAACTTGAACCGCTCATCGGATTCTTTGTCAACATGTTGCCGCTCCGTGTTGATCTATCAGCAGATCCGTCAGTGCGTGAACTGATCAGCCTGGTGCGCAGAGTATCCACCGAAGCGCGCACCCACCAAGCACTGCCATTCGATCGCCTGGTTGAAATGCTCAATCCGGTGCGCGACTTGGGGCGCTCGCCGATCTTTTCAGTGATATTCGACTACCAAACGAACGAAGTCGAAGCCGAGATGCAATCGCTGATTGAGGACATAAGGTTGCAACCCCTCCCCGACGAGGGGCAGGCCGCTAAGTTCGACCTTCAGTTCTTCGCGAAAGAGACCCCATCCGGTCTCACGGTGACACTTGAGTACAATACCGATCTGTTTCGAGCGTCGACGGCACAAAGGTTTGTCGGGCATTTCCACAACGTGCTGCGAGCTATGGTCAAGGACGACAGCCAGGCCGTCTCGCGTCTGGAAATGATGACCGAAGCGGAGCGTCAGCAGGTGCTGGTGGAGTGGAACGCGACAGAAAGGGCGTTCCCGAACGTTCGATGTGTTCACGAGTTGTTTGAATTGCAGGCGGCTCGAACACCAGAGGCATTGGCGGTGGTGCATGGAGACCAGTCGCTGAGCTACGCGGAGCTCAACGCTCGTGCTAACCGTTTGGCGCATCACTTGCGGTTGCTGGGTGTGAAGCCCGATAGTCGCGTGGCGATTTGCGCGGAGCGCAGTCTGGAGACGGTGGTTGGCCTCTTGGCAGTGCTCAAGGCCGGAGGGGCGTATGTGCCAATGGATCTAGCACATCCGGCGGAGCGGCTTCGCACCATGCTTTCCGAAAGCGCGCCGGTGGTTCTACTGGCGCAGGGCAATCTGGCCGAAGGTCTTGCTGAACGCCTGATCGAAGGGCTACCGATCGTAGATCTGGCTGAGTCCTTCGAGATTGAGCCGAGCAGCAATCCCGATCCCGCCGAAGTGGGCCTGATGTCGAATCACCTCGCATACGTCATCTATACCTCTGGATCCACGGGCACACCCAAGGGCGTGATGGTTGAGCACAGATGCGTGTCCAATTTGCTGAACGACTGGATATCGCGCTTTGACAATCCTGAGAACCGACAGAACCTTCATTCCTCATTGTGGACAAGCTTCAGCTTCGACGTATCTGTTTTCGAATTGTTGACGCCAATTTCCGTTGGCGGAACCGTCCATATCGTTCCGGACGCCATACGGGGAGACTCTCCCGCGTTCTTCCAGTGGTGTTTGCGGCAGGAGATCGCCTTTGGCTATTTCCCTCCATTCTTCGTCCGGCAGCTTGGTGACTTGATTTCCAAATCCGGCAGCGTTCTACCGCTCAAGTACTTGTTGGTAGGGGTTGAGCCGCTACCCGAGGCCGAACTAAGCCGACTTGAAGCAGTGATGCCTGGACTGCACGTCGTTAACGGATATGGGCCAACCGAAACGACAGTGTTTAGCACAGCGTACACTGAGCCTCGAGACCAACAGGGCGACGCTCCGATCGGTCGTCCTATTTCGAACACGCGAGTTTACATCCTGGACGCACGTCAGCAACCAGTGCCGATCGGAGTAACGGGAGAGCTCTACATCGGCGGAGCCGGCGTAGCGCGAGGCTATCT
>CAYVXY010000023.1:0-5509 GCA_964454965.1 uncultured Polyangiaceae bacterium
TTTTGACACGCTTACCGGCGGTATGCTCGGTTCCGATTAAGAGGTAGCCAATGATGCCATCCTGCGCGTCACGCAGGGCCGTGACTGACACGACTGCGGGGAAGCGGCTACCGTCCTTGCGAATGTAAGTTAGCTCATAGATGTCTTCGATACCGCGCGAGGCCTTGAACACCAATGCCTCGAAGCCCGGCGTAATCGGGGTTCCGAGTTCGACACTCAAAGCCTGCGCGCGCGCGATCACTTCCTGCGGATCGGAAATATCGGCTGGCGTGATCTTGTTCATTACTTCGGCGGCCGTGTAGCCCAACATGCGCTCGGCGCCGACGTTGAAAATCTGGATGACGCCCTTCGAGTCAGTGGCGATACTGGAGAAATTGGCGCTGTTGAAGATCGCGCGCTGCAAGGCGCCGGCTTTCAGCAAAGCCTCTTCCGCCCGTTTACGAGCAGTATTGTCGGTTCCGATCAAGAGGTAGCCGATGATGGCCTCGTGATCGTCGCGCAGTGCTGTGACGGACACTACGGCCGGGAACCGGCTCCCATCCTTGCGGAAGTACGTCAGTTCATAGATGTCCTCGATGCCGCGCGAGGCCTTGAAGACCAGAGCCTCAAAGCCGGGCGTAATCGGGGTTCCGAGTTCGACGCTGAGTGCCTTGGCTCGCACGATGACTTCCAACGGATCGGAAATGTCGGCCGGCGTGATCTTGTTCACTACTTCGGCGGCTGTGTAGCCCAGCATGCGCTCGGCGCCGACATTGAAGATCTGAATGACACCCTTCGCGTCTGTGGCGATGCTGGAGAAATTCGCGCTATTGAAGATTGCCTTCTGCAAAGCGCCCGCTTTGAGCAGCGCCTCTTCGCGGCGGACTTCAGTGACGAACTGTGCCGCTACGCGATCGCCGTCGAGACTGCCTTTTTGCTCCATTTTGGTCCGGTTCTACGTCAAGCGCCGGGTTCGGTCGGGTGTGATGGCGGCCAACACCAAGGTTCGGCCGCCGTTCAATTTGGGCATTGGCCTTGCTTCACGTTGCCTAGCGGGCTGAGTCCCCCGGGGGGCCCGGTCTAAGGGTACTCTCATGCGCAATGTTCGCGTAGCTGTTTCCGAGAACTTCGGCGTGAGGCGCCCACTCCAAGTCATGCCCGGTCCTAACTATCTGATCACGCGACGCAGAAAGGCATTCCAAATGGGTCGGCTCTTGTCGCGGCCGCCGGACACAAGTGCAAGTAGCATAAATCGCGGTGGACTGATCCGCCGCGCGGCAACCGTCGTCGATGGGTGGCCCTGAGTCGACGCTGGGGCGTCTGGGTCACTGTAGACTGGAACGCGACATCCTGCCCTTCGGCGCCTCAAAGCTCTTGATGTTCCTGAGGTTCTGCCGGATTTCCCAGGGTCGATCGAGGAAGCGCCAGGCTTCTGGTTCACCACATCCGGTGGTCAGACACCGCGTTTCAGGAGTTCATCGACATGAAGCTCAAAGACCGACTCGATCCCGAGTTCGATTTGCGCAACACCCCCGTCAAACCGAGATTGACCTACTCGCTCCTAAGTGAGGCGTACGCAGCGGGTCTGCGCATCAGTGACACGAATGACTTCGCGAAATCCCAATGCATAGTCAATTCCGAGCAGCGAGCAGCGTTCGCAAGGTTCGCTCTTGCTTCCTCCCTCCGACTCTAGCCTCCGGAAGCGCGGCTTTCAACCACGCCACTCTTCTCTTCGTCCTCGCCGACGTCCTCGCCGTCTGTGCCATTCACAAACAATTGCCGCGCCCGTCGGATCTCGTTGCGCGTCATCGGGCCGCGCAAATATGACATCGCCCACCTTGGTTGCAGAAGGATCGTGCCGACGCGCGCATGAACGTCGCGCATGACGAACCACCTGGGAGCAAGGTTCTTGATCGCTCTGCCGAGCGCTGCCGTAGAGCATCCCTTTGAATCCGTCGCGGATAGGCCATCCAAGACGCGAGCGCAATCCGCGTCGGTTTGGAGGCGGCCGATGCACCAGACGCCTGCGTTCCCGAGCGCCCGGTAGTCCACGTCCATGGGGTTCTGCGTCGCGACGAGCACCCCGACACCGAAGGCCCGCGCTTGCTTCATCAGTGCTACAATTGGACGCTTCGTCGGTGGGTTGGCGGGATGCGGTGGAAGAAAGCCGTACACCTCGTCGAAGACGAGCAGTGCCCGTAGACGGCTAGACCCCGGTAGCGACCGCACCCACGCCAGCACCTCTTCGAGAACGACCCCAAGAACCAGCGCGCGCTCTTCGTCGTCGAGATGTGCCACGCTGAGAATGACCGCGGGAGTTCGCCCATCTTTCGGTGTAAGCCATGCTCCGATGTCCAGCGTCGCGCCTTGCCGCCAACTCGCGAAGGTAGGCGACGCCAGCAACGTGTTGAGGGCTGCGGCGAGAGACTTCCGCTCCGACTTCGGAAGAAAAGCATCGATACCGAGGGCGCCAATCTTCTCGAGCGGAGGCCGCGCCAGGTCCTCAAGCAGTGCCGCTAGTGATGCTGGTTCACCGCGGCGCAGGCGCTGTTCGGCTAGCACGGCTAGCAGCACGTGTTCGCGGCTCTTGGCTGGATCGGGATCGCGACCCAATAACCTCAATACCAACGACACCGCTGCACTCAACGCATCGCGGGCGGACTCTGGATCGGTATCCCAACGCTCCGAACGGCGCTCGAGTGAAGACAACACGTGAAGCAGCTCGCCTGACGAGGAACCAGGTGTGATGATACGAAACTCTGTCTTGTCGTGATAGGCTCGGAGTTCAGCCTCGCGGATATTCCAAGCCCCAAGGGAGCACTTACGGATTTCGTTCTGCTCTATGGCGACTTGTTCAATCGCTTTCTCTTCGGACGCCGCCAGCGCTTCGACCCAGGGCTCGAAGTCCGCTGAGTCGAAGCGTGGGAAGTTGAGCAACAAATTCGGGAGATCGCCCTTGATGTCGATCATAAGCGTTGGTACGTTGACTCGGAGAGCCTCTTCGATCATTACGCTAAGCAGGCCCGTCTTGCCGCTACCTGTCATGCCGAAGATGGCGCCGTGCGTGACCAGGTGATGTGCCGGCAAATGCGCCATGCCGCCGCAGGTCGCGTCTTTCGACGCGCTTCTGCTTGCGCCATCTAGCGGCTGCCAAGAACCGAGATATAGGTTTGGATTCGCCATAACACATCACCTAGTAAGGCTCCCAATTGCTAGCTGGTGAATGGATCGGATCCGGGTAGTCCGATCCCAGCTCTTGCCACGGTGGTTGCTGCACCAGCAACCACTGCGCTGGTTGGAACAGTTATTGTGGTTGTCGTCGGGGGAGTTGTTGTCGTGGCCGCAGGCGGCTTCTGTTCCGTATCGGTGCCTGCCTTGCGCTTCTTCCCGCCGAAGAGCGAGGGGGCAAACTCGTCAGCATCGCCTTCGTTCCAGCGCACAAATGAGACCGCCCGACGAACTTGGTCGTACGTACTGACGAATAATGTGTAGGATTGTTGCCGCTCGAGCGCCGTCGCTTCCTTGCTGGCCGGTGTTTGCTCCCGCAGCCCGAGATCCGTGATGAGTGCGTCGAGGGCTACGTCAGCTTCGTCCAGCTCAGCCAGGGTGACGCAGGTGCGTCCGGATATCTTCTGCCAATTGCTTCGGAATAGGGTCGTCAGGGTTAGTACGTCGCTCACGATGTTTTTGTGACCGATGGCGCCCTTCAACCCGGTGAGGGATTCGGCCCCGATTACGCCGCGCTGCACCAGTGCTTGCGCATCAGAGGCCAAGTTGTCGCGGAACGCCGAGACCTTGGCTACCAACGCGGAGAAGCCTTCGGGTGGCAGAGCGGAGCCGAGAAACAATGCATTGGCCCGAAGCCAAGCGTGAAGATATAGTTCGAGCTTTTCAAGGGCGTGGACGTCAAAGGTCGCCAAGTTCTCGAGTTGTGTACGCAGCGACTTGATCTTTGGCAGTGACCCGCGCATCGTCACTGCAGCCGTGACGGGATCGAGGGTGATTGGCAATAATTCCTCCTGGGACAGTTGTGCAAATTCCGGACGCACTTCTTCGAGCGCGTCTAGAAATGAATTGATTGCAACATTCGCACTAGAACTACTTTCAGACATATTTCCTCCCATCGGCGCTGCTGTGCGCCATTCTGATTCATTTAACGTTGTGTGACCAAACTTACTTCCCCAAAATCAAACCTGAGTTCGACAATGACTAGTGCAGAAACGGATCCGAACCGGGAAGACCAACACCAATCGGGCTCGTGGATCTCGGTGCAACTTCTTCAGTGGACACCGCAACAGTTGAAGAAACGGCAGAAGGAGCGGTCGGCTTGGCAAGAGCAATTCCGCTAGCAAGCTCGGTCGGCTTGTCGTGCTCGGCTGGCTTGGGTTGTACGGCTGCGTCACTCTTGTCGTTCATTTTTTTGGCACGCTTGCGTTTCCCGGTAAGTGGCGGGGCGAATCGCTCTGCGTCGCCTGCGTCATAACGCAGGTACTGTACGGCACGTCTGACCTGGCTATAGGCGCGAAAGAACGCGGTGAACGCCCGCCGGCGCACCTCGAGAGCCTCCACTTCTGCCTCGAGGGGTTTGCGCCGATGCGACACGACGACCGTGAGCTTGTCGGCCAGTGTGTCCGCGCGCGCAATCTCCTCCGCGGTCGCGGCACATTTTCCTGCAATGACCGAGGCATGGGTATGAAAGAGCGCTGCGAGCAGCAGCAGGTCCGACGCGACCTTGGCGTAGCTCCGTTGATTGTGCAACTTGCGAAGCGCCTCGGGTGCAATTAGCCCCCGCCGCACCAACACCTTGATATCGTTCACGAGTCGACAGCGAAGGGCGAGCCCCTCGCGAACTAGCGCCGCTGGCTCCTTGTTGTGCTCCTTTAGAATTTGGTATTGGGCATGAGCGCCAGCAAATGCCATCGCGTAGAGCTCCAAGCGATCGAGATATTCCGCATTGAAATCAGGCAATTTCAGCATCAACGAACGCAATCCCATGAGCTCGCGTAACACGCCCCGCACCGTTGCGAGGGCGTCGATTGCAACGATATTCTGCTGCATTAGTTCGTCAGTTGAGAGTTTCTCCAATTCGGCGCGGACCTGACTCAGGGCGGCGAGCTCTGAATCATGCTTGGCTGCATGCTCTTCTTCTGTTCCTGACATGGTGCCCCCTCGCGACGATGTCGTCCTCGACACAAAGCTATTGACGCTCGCAGTGCGAAACTTCTTCCCCCAAATGTCGAGGAATGTCATTCAAAGAGTTGTGTCAATTCCGACAAAGGGGACAGTAGGACAACACAGGAATTGCTGCATCAAATAATGGTGAACGATTCTCACTGCATAGAGTCAACCGGTCCAACCAAAGAATTGGGCAACACTCGAGCAACGCCGCAGGCTTTGAGTGCAGATAGGCAGCAGTGGAATAGCCTGATCGAACCTATGTGAGCAGCGGAACCCAGTCGGGTGGCCCTGCGCGACGCCGTTGCTTTCGAGATAAGCCAGTCGAGTGGCCTTGCGCGATGCCGTTGCTTTC
>CAYVXY010000023.1:5609-103693 GCA_964454965.1 uncultured Polyangiaceae bacterium
CAGTCGAGTGGCCTTGCGCGATGCCGTTGCTTTCGAGATAAGCCAGTCGAGTGGCCTTGCGCGATGCCGTTGCTTTCGAGATAAGCCAGTCGAGTGGCTCTGCGCGATGCCGTTGGTATCGGGAAAGCCAGTCGAGTGGCTCTGCACGATACAACTACTATCGGGAAAGCCGGTCGAGTGGCTCTGCACGATACAACTACTATCGGGAAAGCCAGTCGAGTGGCTCTGCTCGATACAATTACTATCGGGAATGCCAGTCGAGTGGCATTTTCGGGAGAGAGACTCCCTTGGAGCACGAGTCGAACCTGTTTGGAACGGTCGACCCGACCGCTTTCGACAGGTTCAACTATCGACAAACGGTTGAATCGATTGCATTTGTCGAGTTTGACTCGAGAAGTTCGGTAATCGATGGCACTTAGGACTACTTCAGTCGCACGGTAGGCACTGCGACGGATTCGGCACCTAACCGGGTTTTCTCCTACCTTCTGTCTACCGAGCAACACCGGCCTGGCCAGGCCACAGCGATGGCGTATAATCCGAGCGTCATGGGTTCCGCTACGCCTCCCCCGAACTGGTCGCACCTGCCTGCCGTCGACGAGCGCTTGGTGATGCCCGAAACACGTTACGAGATCGAAGACGGGAGGGTTGAGTACGTGGCACCTGCGGACGAGTTACACGCCTCGCGGCATTCGAAGCTTTCGGCATTGCTTGAGGCGCATGCTCACCCTGACTTCGACGTTGCCGTCGACATGCTCACGCGCACGTCGGTGACCAACGATTTTGCACCGGATGCCAGCGTGTTTCCGCGAGAACGTGACCCGAATACGGGGATGCGTCAAATCGAACAGCTTGCGTTCGAGATTGTGAGCACGGAGCGGTTGGCGCACACTTCGGAGAAAGCAAAGAAGCTGGTCGGACGCGGCGTACGGCGCGTGTTCGCCATCGACGTCGAGCGGCGGCGCGCGCTCGAGTGGTCGATTGGGCTCGAGACCTGGCAGATGCTCGCGACAGACAGCCGGATTGCTGACCTGGCATTTGCCGTCCCGTTGCCGATCGATGCGTTGGTGTCCGCGTCATCGGCAGATGATGCGGTAGCGGCGGCGTTGATCGCCAAAGGCAATCCAGTCATCGAGAGTGCGGTTGAGCATGGGCGAGCCGAGGGTGAAGCCAAAGGCAGAGCCGAGGGCCAAACACAGTTGATTCTCGGTGTTCTTCGAGCGCGCGGACTAGAAATACCCGACGAACTGAACCGGCAAATCCTGGGTTGCAACGACATCGAGAAGCTCACTGAGCTGTTAAAAGCGGCCGTGACGGCGAAGTCGGCGGACGACCTGCTGCGCACACTGCGCTAACAGGCCCTGGCTTGCCGAGACCAGCGCCACCACCGCTTTCACCCTGCAACTCTACCGACCTCGAGTGCGAGCCGATCGAGATTTTGCTCATTGGCCGTCTCAAGGAATTCGCGAGCGTTTTCGGCGAACTCGTGGTTCTCAAAAACTCCGACCCAGGACAAAAGGGTTCCAAGGGGGCTGGGCTCGAGGGAGATAGTGAGCTCGAAGTACGGTAGATTGATATGTCTGATTCGCACCAGTGCATGCGGGACAATTTCCAGGAACTCTGACTGGTTTGGATAGTCCTTCCCATCGGGACCATGCATCGTAAATAGCCAGGCGCCACCCTTGCGGAACTCGAAGGTGTGGAACGTATTCGTAAACCCTTCCGGGCCCCACCAACGCGCCAGTCGCGCTGGATCTCCGATAGCTGCAAAGACGGTCGTCGGTGATTGGGGAAGATCTCTTGAATGGACAAAAGTGGACAATGGGATCTCCGAGGGCTCAGTTTAGAGCCAATCTACCCGCCCGATCCAGAACCCAGCGACCATAGTGTGACGACCACAGCCCTCAGGTGTATCTGCAACCATCGGCCTTGATTGCCTGCATTCGCGCAGCATTCGTTGATTCGAAGTTCACCAACTGAACGATTCGCCTCGGTGGCTCGAGAGCGAGAAGGCGAGCAATCTCGGGTAAGACAGGAACGAATGCCGCGGCCATCCTCGACAGGCTTTCCCTGCAGGCAATTGGGTCACTCGGAAATGACAGCCGGTGCCTGCCCCACGGACGCGCAGACAAAAATTGCTTCTGGCACGCTTCCTGCGTAATACCAGCGACATGTCCGCTCGCACCACCCCAGCGTATCGCCGCGCGCCGCTGCTTAGCTTTGGGAATTCTTTGGTTTTTCTCGTCGCGGCCACAGCATGTGGCGGCGCAACGGCCAGCTCCAGCGAAACCGATGCAGGCGGCACCGCTGGCAGGGTTGGCACGAGTGGCACAACTACGGGTGGCAGTCCGACGTCTATCGGAGGCAAGCCATCGCTGGGCGGTGCCTCCGCAGGCGGCAGCGCCTGCGCCGCGACTGCTGCCCCGGTAGCGAGCTGTTCGAACGACAGTCAATGCCCGAGCGGACAGTTCTGCGACACGCAGAGTTGTGGCTCTTCCTGCAGTTGCGTCAGCGGTCAGATGCTGTGTACGGACGACTGCCGCAATCAATGCGCTCCTTTCACCTGTACGCCGGCGGGTACAGCCTTTCGCTCACAGTTCACCGCAGTCAATTGCGATGTCGTCGCGCGCATAAATGCAGACGCAACGCAAATCCTCGGGTATCGAGTGGTATGTGGCAACGCGCAGCCAGTATCCATCGCGAGTCTAAAGGCGATGCTACTTCCGTCAGCGCGCGTCAATTGGTCGGCGGGCGAAAGTTACGGCTCGGCATCGGATGCCGCCTATCTCTTCGTTCATGCCAGCAGTCCATATGACGTCGTCGCGTTCGGCTTCGACACCGGCCTCCAGCTATTCGAATTTTCTAGCTCGAATACACCAGCGATGTTTGGGACTTGGTCCCCGGCGAGCGATATCGACGGCAATTGCAATGGACCAATCCCGGCGTTCCAGTCGCTAGGTCCGTGGGACGCGAGCTACCCGGGACAAGCAGTATTGGACCTCGCTTACAAGAAGGGCCTCATTGGCGGCGTCAACACGGCCTTCGGTGGCTATCGCGCGATTTCCGTGGTCAGGGCAAGCCTGCCAACGGTCGAGTATCTGCTCATCGTATCGACCTTCGTTCACGTGTAAATGGTGGGCTGACACGGGATCCGAGTCATCGTCTCGAGCGGCGGTCCGCCGCCTTCGAACCAAACCGCCCAGGCCTGAAGCGGCTAGGGTCGTTGGTCAGGTCTCAAGTTCTGCCAAGTTGATGGGTCGGCTGCTGAGCCCTGCCGCGACCAATTCTTCCGCATTCGGTAGTGTGGCGGGTTGCTCACCTGCATGGCGCATCAAGTGCATGGCCAATGCCTTGTCCTTCACCCGGATATGTTCAGTCAACCAACCTACGATGGCGGCTTTCAAGAAATCTCGCACTTCACTCATGGACGCATCGTCACGCGACAAATCGATGAATTTTGCGACCTTCTCACGAAAGCGCGCGTGTGATTCTGCGTGCTGGTCAGCCTCCGGATAGGCTGAGCGCTTCATTGCCAGTTCTTCTGCTGCAAAGTGAAAGTGGACATACTCGACCAAAAAGGCCAGCGACCTAACGAACGAAGCGTCTTCACCCTGTCGGGTGCTCGGATCGACGATTAGATTGGCAAACTTGAACAAGGTGCGGTGCTGTGCATCAATGTCGTCCACTCCGGTAAGCAAGTCATCGGTCAGCCGAAACTTTTCCATGGCATAGCCTCAATTACGACCGAAACGCTTGCGGCCATAAGGCAATGCCCTCTATGGCCCCTGGGACAAGGGGTTGCTGCGGAAAGCTGACGGCATGGAGCCAGGAGACTATCCACGGTCTCGCAGCCGATACCCAACACCAGGCTCGGTTGTGAACAGCTTTGGCCGCGAAGGCCCGGTCTCGATTTTCCTTCGGAGCTCCGCCATGTGCACGCGCACATTGTGCGTTTGCATCGCGTGAGTGGCTCCCCAGATCTCATTGAGGATGTGGCGGTACGTGAGCACTTTACCCGCGTTTTGAAGGTAGTCGTCCGCTCCAGCGTCGAGAGCGGCTACCTTGTCGTCCTCCCGACCGCGTGCAGATATCACGATGATGGGGACCCGAGTCCACTCACGCAGTTGCTCTGTCAGGTCGAGTCCGTCGCCGTCGGGCAGCCCCAAGTCCATCAGAATCAGTTCGGGATTGTGGCTCGTTACCAACATCGCGACATCCCTTGCGCAATCAGCCTCCAACATGCGATACCCGTGCGAATTCAGCGATGCGCGAATGAACTTGCGTAGCGGCGCTTCGTCCTCGACGACGAGTATTAGCGGTCCAACGTCGGTCATCAACTGTCTTCCCCTCCCTGCAGAGTGCTGGGAGGCTCACCGCCAATTGGCACCAAGATGCGAAATAGCGCGCCTCCACCCGACGCGTTGTCTGCCCGGATCGATCCACCGTGCGCTTCGGCGATCCCGCGACAAATGGCAAGCCCAAGCCCCGCGCCAGTTACTCCAACGTGGGGCCCACGGTAGAATTTCTCGAACAGTTTTTCCTCACAGCCTGCAGGGAACCCCGCACCATGATCACGCAGTTCGATCACGACTGACTCACCGTCTTTGAATGCCCTCACCTCGATGGGTGTCCCTGGCGGCGTGTACTTGCAGGCGTTTTCAACTACGTTGATAAATATCTGTTCAAAGAGAACCGGATCGACAAAAAGCAATGGAACTTCGCTTGGAAGTTCGGTGCGCACAGGGCGATTGTCAAGGTTCACTTCGAGGCGCGTCAACGCAGAGCCGATGATTTCATCCAGGGGGATCCAATCGCGCCTAAGCGCGATCGTGCCCGATTCTATCCGTGTCATGTCCAACAAATTGGCTACCAGCTTCTCTAGCCGCTCAGCTTCGTCACAGATGGATCCAACCAAGTCGACACGCGTAGCATGGCTCAGATTGGTGTCATCCCGCAAGGATGACGCCGCGCCGGTAATGGCTGCGAGTGGTGTCCGCAGATCATGCGAAACTGCCGAGAGGAGCGATGAACGCATCTCCTCCGATTTGGCGCGTACCGCAGCAGCCCGGGCGTCTTCGGCCAGGCGAACACGCTCAAGGGCGATGGCAACTTGACGACAGAACACATCTAGAAACGACCGTTGCTCCGCGCGAAGTGCGTGCTTCTCTGTTGGAAGCAATGCCAAGACGCCAAGCGCGGTGGAGCTGGCTCGCAGCGGAGCACAGATACTTGACGCTCCTGGCAATGTGTCGGTACCAAATCCAGCAAGTTCCAGGTGCTCTATCGACCATCTTGCGACCCCGAGCTCCTTCGCATCCAATTTGGCGTCCGCGGGTGATACGCCTAAGCAGACGAGGGTGCCATCCTCTTGAGCCTGAAGCACTACAGCATGCGCCGCAAAAACATCCGCGGCGTGCCGAGCTGCCACTTCCGCAATCTGAGTTGGTACGTTGGCTGACGACAGCTCCTTGCTTAGGGAGTAGAGAACTGCGGTGCGTTCCTCCCGTGCCAGTGCGTCACGCTCTTGCCGCTTCACGCGCCCGGCAAGTTCGCTTAGAACGAATCCGACGGCGAACATCGTCGCAAACGTCAAAAAGTAGCGACGATCGGCTACACTGAACGTGAGCAAGGGCGGGACGAAGAAGAAGTCGTATGCAGCAACTCCAAGACCCGCAGCAAAGAGAGAAGGTCCACGACCAAACCACACTGCAGTCACCATCACAGTGAGCAGAAATAGCATCTCGGGATCGGGGAGTGCCAGTGAAGCGCGCAGCAGCGCGGCAATAGCAAGCGTTACCCCAACAAGCGCTGTCGACGCAACGTAGTGGGATAGCCGAAAGCCTTCCCCGGACGCCTGCTGCTCGGGTGAATGTGAATGAGACCGGCCGTCACCGCTGATAACCTGAATGTCTATGTCACCGCTCCCGCGCACGACCTCGTCCAGCAACGAGCCGCGCAGGCGATCGCGCAGGCGCGAGTGTGTCGGTTTGCCGATTACAATCCGGGAAACATTGTGGCGCCGAGCGTAGGTGAGCAGGGCATCAGAAACGCGCGTCCCGGCGAGCCTAGTCACCGATGCCCCGAGGGATTCCGCGACACGCAAGTGTGCCTCGAGCCGTTCGCGGTCGGCTTCGCTCATACTCGCAAGCGCCGAGGCCTCAACGTAGGCGGCGACCCACGGGCAACGCAGCCCTGCGGCCAAACGCGCAGCTGCCCTGATGAGGCGCCCAGAGCTCGGCGCCGGTCCGACACATACCAGAATTCTCTCCCCCGCCGGTACGTTGGCGGATAGCCCCTGCTGCTGGCGATACTCCAACACGTCCTCGTCGACGTGCTGTGCGATACGTCGCAAGGCCAATTCGCGCAATGCGAGGAGGTTGCCACGCTGAAAGAAGTGATCGGCCGCTAGCTTTGCCTGGTCAGGCAGGTAAACCTTGCCCTCGCGCAGGCGTTCAAGCAGCTCCTCCGGTGCAATATCGACGAGCTCGACAGCTTCTGCTGCGTCGAGCATTGAGTCCGGCACTGTCTCGCGCACTTGGATGTGCGTGATCTGCGCGATGACGTCGTTCAGGCTCTCGACGTGCTGAACATTTACGGTAGTGAAGACATCGATGCCGGCATTGAGGAGCTCTTCAACGTCCTGCCAACGCTTCAGGTGTCGCGACCCGGCGGCATTGGTATGTGCCAATTCGTCTACTAGAATGGCCTTCGGCTTCCGTGCGAGTGCCAAGTCGAGATCGAATTCTTCAATGACATGATTGCGGTACTCGAGTTGCCGCTTTGGCAGCAACTCGAGCCCCAACACCATCGCTGCCGTCTCACGTCGGCGGTGAGTCTCGACGATGCCAACTACCAGATCGAGCTTCTGGTCAGATACGAGATCACGCGCCACCTGGAGCATGCGATAGGTCTTGCCGACACCCGGGGCAAAGCCGAAGAAGATCTTCAGCTTGCCTCGATTCGCCTGCGCCTCTTCTTCCTTCAGGCGTCGCAGCAATGCATCCGGATCTGGTCTGTTCAGCAGCTCATTCATGCCCGTTCAGGCCGTCCAGCGAACGATTGAGTTGCAAAACGTTGACCCTCGGCTCGCCTAACAATCCAAGCGCGCGCTCGGAAGTGTTCTGCTTTACGAGCGCCCTCACGCGTTCAGTGCTAATCTTACGGGCCTGCGCAACGCGCGCAACCTGTAGTGCAGCGTTTGCCGGACTAATATGCGGATCCAACCCGCTTGCAGAACGTGTTGCGGCGTCGGCGGGGATCATGGCGTCGGCGGCAAGCCCGTTTTCGTCACGGTAGGCTTGGGCCAGATCGCGAAAGCCAAGGTAGGTCTCGTCGACCTCCTTAGTGGCCGGATCGTCCTTGATTCCGTTGACGAGTTTGTCACTCGTTGGACCGAGGTTCGTGCCACTCGAGTTCGCGGCGTCGTAGCCCGCCCCTGCTGCCGACGGCCGCGGGTGGAAGTATTCGGGCTTGGTAAAGCTCTGGCCGAGCAAGGCCGAGCCGATGACTTTGCCGCTCGGATCGCGAATCAAGCTTCCTTCGGCCTGGCTTGGGAAGGCGATTCGCCCGATGGCCCATACCACGACCGGAAACGCGACGCCGGTCACGACGATGAAGAACAGCGTAAGAACGATGGCGGGACGCAGTTGTTTCACGATCAAGCGAGCCTCAATGCTACGAGTAAACGATCGATGATCCAAATAGCCGGAAACGGTGCGATGACTCCGCCAACGCCATAGATGAGCAGATTGCGACGCAGAATTGCGATGGCATTCGATGGTCGATACGCCACACCGCGAAGCGCAAGCGGAATCAGCGCTACGATAATCAACGCGTTGAAGATTACGGCAGCCAATACCGCCGATTGCGGATTGGTCAGGTGCATGAAGTTCAGCATGCCCAGCTCTGGGTACGTGACGAAGAACATCGCTGGGATGATGGCGAAATACTTAGCCACATCATTGGCAATGCTGAAGGTGGTGAGCGATCCGCGGGTCATCAACATTTGCTTACCGATCTCGACCACCTCGATCAATTTCGTCGGGTTGGAGTCGAGGTCGACCATGTTGCCGGCCTCCTTCGCGGCTTGAGTGCCGCTATTCATTGCGACACCGACGTCGGCTTGCGCGAGCGCGGGTGCGTCGTTCGTGCCGTCACCGGTCATAGCCACTAACCGCCCTCCAGCCTGTTCCGAGCGGATATAGGCAAGTTTCATCTCCGGCGTTGCTTCGGCCATGAAGTCATCGACACCGGCCTCGGCAGCAATGGCAGCCGCGGTGAGCGGGTTGTCGCCGGTGATCATCACAGTCTTTATACCCATCTCGCGCAACTGTGCAAAACGTTCCTTCATGCCGCCCTTGACGACATCCTTCAGATGAATGACGCCGAGAACGCGTGAGTCTTCAGCCACGACCAACGGCGTTCCACCCTCGCGGCTTACCCGTTCGACCGTCGCTTGAACGTCCGCTGGGAAGGCTCCACCGTGCGCCTCGACGAACTTCTTGACGCTATCCGTAGCACCCTTGCGGATTTGCCGTTTGCCTTGGTCAACGCCACTCATCCTCGTCTGGGCCGTGAATTCGACGAACTGCGCATCCCCGAGGTCTGGCAGTTCCTGCGCTACTATGCCGTGTTTCTCTTTGCCGAGAATGACGATGCTACGCCCTTCGGGAGTCTCGTCGGCGAGCGACGCCAATTGTGCGATCCGAGCGAACGCGGTGCTCCTCACGCCGTTCGCGGGATAGAAGTCGGTGGCTTGGCGGTTGCCCAGAGTGATAGTTCCTGTCTTGTCGAGCAGCAGCGTGTCCACATCGCCAGCGGCCTCAACCGCCTTGCCACTCATGGCGAGTACGTTGTGTTGCATAACGCGGTCCATCCCCGCGATACCGATGGCACTGAGGAGGCCACCAATCGTGGTTGGGATAAGACAGACAAGGAGCGCGACGAGCACAGTAATACTCGGTACGTTGCCGGTCTTTCCAGCAGCGTACTGGGCAAAGGGAAGCAAGGTCACGGTCGCGGCCAAAAAGATGATGGTTAGCCCGGCGAGCAAGATGGAAAGTGCGATCTCGTTCGGAGTCTTCTGACGCTTCGCCCCCTCGACCAGCGCGATCATGCGGTCGAGAAAGCTATGGCCAGGATCCTGCGTCACGCGGACCACTATCCGGTCTGAAAGGACCCTCGTACCTCCAGTGACGGCGCTTCGATCGCCACCGCTCTCGCGGATCACTGGCGCGGATTCGCCAGTGATGGCCGATTCGTCCACGCTGGCAATGCCTTCGACTATTTCGCCGTCGGCGGCAATTATGTCGCCCGTCTCGCATAGGAACAGGTCGCCCTTGGCAAGCTTGGGTGCAAGAACCAGTTCTTCTCTGGTTCCGTTG
Source organism: uncultured Polyangiaceae bacterium (assembly GCA_964454965.1). Classification (GTDB taxonomy): domain Bacteria; phylum Myxococcota_A; class Polyangia; order Polyangiales; family Polyangiaceae; genus FEN-1139. Next base: position 14,990 of record CAYVXY010000023.1, read on the forward strand.
ACAAGGCGGCGTGCCATGGTGTCGGTCTTTGTCCTGCGCAGAGCATCTGCTTGCGCCTTGCCCCGGCCTTCGGCCATTGCTTCCGCGAAGTTGGCGAACACAACAGTGAACCAAAGCCACAATGACACTTGGCCAACAAATAGCGTATTCGGCGCGTGAGTGACGAGGCCGCGGATCCAAAAATAGCTGGTAACGACGCTGCCAATCTCAACCACGAACATCACCGGATTCTTTGCCACCAGACGTGGGTCTAGCTTGACGAACGCGTCCTTCATAGCGCGCTTCACGATCGTTCGATCGAGCAACGCGCGAGGTGCGTTCCTCGGGCGCACCACCTGGGTTGCAGCGCTGAAGCCGAGCGTTGGTGCTGCGGGAGACTTCACAATCATGGTTGAACTATCGATAGTCATGACGATTTGTCCCTTAGTGGGTGGCCAGCGCATGCATCTTGAAGTGTTCGACTACTGGCCCGAGCGCGAGCCCTGGGATGTAGGTGAGCGCGCCGACGATGATGACGATGCCGACGAGCAGGGCTGCAAAGGTGGTCGTATCGGTCGGAAAGGTTCCGGACGACACCGGTACCAGGGTCTTTTTGGCTAGCGCCCCAGCCATGGCCAAGAGCGGCACGCTCATCATGAAGCGGCCGATCAGCATCGCAAGGCCAATCGTCGTATTGTACCAGGGTGTGTTCGCAGTGATTCCGGCGAAGGCCGAGCCATTGTTGCCTGTGCCAGAGGCGTAGGTATAAAAGATTTCGCTGAAGCCGTGTGGGCCAGCATTGTTCAGGTTGCCAGTGGCCGCCCCATACACGGTGTCGCTGGCGCCGTAGGCGCTACCCGACCAAGTGTTGAGCCCGGCAAGTATGCCTTCCTTCGGCAACTCGATGACACTGGAAAGCGCGGTGAAACCAAGCACGCTTGCCGTTAGAATCAGCATCGCAAGCATGGCCATTTGCACTTCGAACTTCTCGATCTTTTTACCGAGGTATTCGGGCGTCCTGCCGACCATCAGCCCCGCAATGAAGACAGCCAACACTGCATACATGAGCATGCCGTAAAGCCCCGCGCCCACGCCGCCAAAGATCACTTCACCCGTGAGCATGTTGAACAGCGGCACCAACCCGCCAATCGGCGTGAAGCTATCGTGCATCGAGTTGACCGCGCCGCACGAAGCTCCTGTCGTGACAGTGGCAAACAACGCCGAGGCAGCGATGCCGAAACGGACTTCCTTGCCCTCCATATTGCCGCCGGACTGCAACCCGGTTGCTGTCGTTTCGATGTGGGCGTTGGCAAGGTGAGCCGTTCCCGCCTGTTCGGCCACAGTGCATACGACCATGCCAGCTAGCGCGAGCGCAGCCATGGCGCCGAAGATTGCCCAGCCCTGCTTGGTGTTGCCCACCATCTTACCGAAGGTATAGGTGATGGCAGCAGGAATACTCCAAATCAGGACGAGCGTGAAAAAGTTAGCTAGCGGCGTTGGGTTTTCGAATGGGTGCGCGGAATTGGCGTTGAAGAATCCTCCGCCGTTCGTGCCAAGTTGCTTGATAATCTCTTGCGAAGCGACGGGCCCCTGGGCGATTGTCTGCTTGCCGCCCTCGAGAGTTGCAACGATGGTGTAGGGGTCGAAGTTCTGTGGCACGCCCATTGCGATGAACACGACCGCTCCAACGAGAGCTATCGGCAACAGGACATATAGGGTGCAGCGCACCACATCAGCCCAGAAGTTGCCGATGCCATCGGCATTCCTTCGGGCAAAGCCACGAATGACCGCCACTGCAATGGCAATCCCGACCGCCGCAGAAGCCCAGTTGTGGATGGCGAGGGCCACCATGTTCGAGAAGTAAGAGACGCTGATCTCGGGCGAGTAGCTTTGCCAGTTGGTGTTCGTGGTGAACGACACCGCAGTGTTAAACGCAAGATCCGGCGTCATTTGCCGGGCGCCAAGGTGCTGAGGATTCAGTGGCAGAAAGCCCTGCAAGCGCAGCGCAGCGTACGTAAACACGAGTGTAGCGAGGGAGAACATGAGCATGGCAGCGGCGTAGGTCGTCCATTTCATGTTCTGTTCTGGATCGATGCCGAGCGCCCGGTAGGTGCCGCGCTCGAGCCAGCCAAGGCCACGGTGCAGAAACGTCCTTTCACCCGCGAAGACGCGCGCCATATGCGTTCCGAGTGGCTTAGTGATCAGCAACAGAATGACGAAGAACAGGACTATCTGCAAGGTCGCTAGGGCGGTCATGGTTAGAACTTCTCCGGTACGAGCAAAGCGTAGAGCAGGTAGCCGAACACCATCAGCGTCACGGCCCCAATCCAAATGGTATCAGTCATGTTTGACTCCTCGGAGCCTTTCGCATCCGTACGTATAGGCTACGGACAGCCCAAAAAAGCCAATGGCGGTGGCAATGAATAGTAGGTCGGTCATAGCTGGTTCTCGTGGTCTGCTTGGGTAGGCGACGATTAGGATATGGCTGAAACAATTTGGACCAATCTCTAGGTGTAGTTGTCGCGCTACTTCGTCGGTCTTGGGGCAAGTCGGCGACAAGCAGCCTCGCAAGTCGCGTCACATTCCGGAAAGCGGGCAATGAACTGGGCCTGGTCACGACAATAGTCCACGATTTCAGGCCCGGTCGCGCTCACGCATATGGACTCTAGTGTTTCGAGAGTGCGTTGGTAGAGGGTTTGGCGCTCTAGGGTTGGAAGTGTGATTAAGTCCTGACTAGCTTGGCGATGATTCCAAAGCGAAGTTCCGGCCACCCCGGGGACAAGGCATGTCACCGTGATAGGGACAAAGCATTGGCCGGGTGCAGCACTGGATGTGGCGAGCATGGGGACTCCGTACGATTTGTTTGTACGGCACTCGTTGTCTGGTTGGTGTCACTTTTGGGGCGAGATACGTCAAGATAGTGTCAAGGTGGTTTCAGGATGGCCTTTTTGAACAGTTGCGAGCAGACGCAACGCAGCAGGCCAGCATTTGGCGCAATATTGGCGACCTGCGGCCGAGGTCTCGGTGGCACGTATCGGTCAGCTCGGCTTTTTGCCAGACGACATCTTCATGGAGCCACGAGTCTTCCCTAGAACATCGTGATTCAACAGGACTTACTTGTGTCAATGTTGAACCGAGTGTGGACGGAACGCGACTTCGGCGACTGCGACAATATGGGGTGGAGGCATGCATCATCAACCGTATTCGCTACAGAGATGACAGCACTGCCACTTTGCAGCCCCATGCCTCCACATGATTTGCAGCATCATGCCGCCAGAAGTGTAGGCTAAAACGACCGACCCAAGGATGGCTCGGATCGGGGTCGGCGTCGACGGGGAGGATCATGGGTGCATTCAGCAATGACCAGCGAGCCTGTGCAGGAGGATGCAACCAGTGGGGGTTTGAGGGGTGGGTCGACACAAATGAGGGTTGGGCCCCGCCGCGGGTAGTCTGGGCGATTCGGCCGGGCCCAATGCGATGGATCAGCGTCGACGACGAGCAGGGGCTCTCGACGACGCTTTCACTTTCAAGCGTGCGTCGACCCGCCCCAGTGCGGGGAACCACTCGCCGCATTTGCTAGAAGAAGCCTTCGCGTTTCACACCCGCTACCTCCAGACGGGTAGCATGCTGCCGTGAAATTGAGTGCGCGAGAGATTGCCGACGCCACGGTGGCTCCGATCGGTCGTGTGTTGGTTCGCTATGGTGAGGCGAGTACGACTACTTCACGGCGCGCCCCCGAGCTGTTGGTGGGTTGGGCGGTTTCGATTCGCCGGTCCATGGACCGGCGACTCCGCGTCACGTCGAGACTGGCGGCGCCGAGGAAAGAGACTGCAGGCGAAGGCTGGGATGGTCCGAAAGTGCTGCAGCGACGGCGTTTGCGAGGACCTCGGCCGTGTAGGGCTTGACTACCCAACAAAGCCCCTTGCTTATCGCAGCTTCGGCTCGCTCTAGGGCAGCGTACCCGCTGACCATGATGCCCCGCTGCGCGGGAAAATACTCTTGGATCTTCTGGTAGACATCGAGTCCGTCGAGTGCCTGGTTGAGCATCATGTCCAAAATGACGAGATCGTAGGGGCACTTGCCCGACGCGGAAGCCTCGGCGAACCGATCGCATACCTGTTGGGCGTTGCTCATGATTTCGACTTCGTACCCGAGATGCGACAACACGCGACGACAGGTCCGCAGTTGGGTGCGGTCGTCGTCGAGAACCAAGAGTTTTGCGGTACCTCGATGCAGCGTGGTTGAGGCCTGCTCGCCAGCAACCACCTCGTTGGTTACAGGGAAATAGAGGGTGAAAGTCGTGCCGCTGCCGAGCTTACTGGTCACGTCGATGAACCCCTCATGTTCCTTCACGACGCTGTGCACGATAGCCAATCCTAAGCCACTGCCGCTCTGTTCATCGAGAGGCTTCTGGCTAAAGAATGGCTCGAATATGCGGCCGCGATCGGGCGCGGCGATACCACTGCCGTTATCGGACACGGAAAGGATCGCATAGTGTCCGGGGGTGACCTCCTCGAATCCGGTGACCGGGTCGGATATCTTGCGCGAAGTGAGTCGGACTACGACTTGCCCGCTGCCTCGTATCGCCTCCACGGCATTACGTGCGAGGTTGGCAATGGCGCGTTCGACGTGAGATTTCGATGCGCGTACCACTAACGGCGAGTCGGGGACTTGGCACGAGATCTCAACCGCGCCATTCAATCGCTGAATCGAATCGAGGGAGTCGCCGCTCATGCAGACTTTTACCACCCGGCCGAGGTCAAGTGGCTCTTTTGTAGTTCGTCCCTGCCGACTCATGGTCAAGAGGTCCTTGATAGTCTGGGCTGCACGCAGGGAGGCACTCTTGATACTGCGCAAATCCTCTTGAAGCTCCAGAGTGGCATCGGGACTGAGTTCCGGCCGATCGAGCACACGGATCATGATGTCAGGCAGTGCCGCGAGCGGACCAAGGACGTTATTGAGGTCATGCGCGACGCCGCCTGCCAACACGCTGAGCGCCCGCAATCGTTTGGCCGTCGCCAGGCGTTCTTGCTCCTGTGCACTTCGATCGCGAAGTATCGTCTGCTCGCGCACCTCCTGGTGCAGGGACACCGCCTTCAGTGCCGTGGCTATCTGATCGCGGACCATCTGATACCCATAGATGCTTTTGCGCGACTCGAATACCGCAACACCAAGCCGCTCGGTGTTGTACACCATCGGGAAGACGTAAAGCGAGTAGCGGCGATTGGCCGGAAATGCACCGGGTGGAAACAACGCTCGCGTGTTGAACGGTCTGCCGGATCCAGCGACGGGTTGCCCATCGACCAGTGCGACTAGCGATTCGAGTTCGGCGGGATTGCCTTCGACAAACCGCGACAAGAACACAGTCGGTATGCCAGTTTGAGGTAGTACCTCTGTCAGTGCCTGCTGGAATGACGCCACGTCGAGCGTGACGGAGATGCGTTCGCCGATGGCGATCATGCTCGAGGCAGTCGCGTCTGCCATTGCCGGACTGTCAGGCTGCCGGACTTGCCGGTCCTTGGTGATCCGTTCACATGCCTCATTCCACGAGTCTGCCAGGTCGCAGGTTGAGTGACTCGAATGCGTGGCATCAGCTCCGCGATCCGCCAGGTCTCGACATCCGCAAGAGCGACGGGTGACGAGTCGCGCCGGAAGTGGATCTACTGGCGGGACGTTCTGCCCATCTAGTTGCATCAATATCGAATGCATCGCGCGCTCCGCCATCGCTTCATACGGTTGCGCGACTGTCGTGAGCGGAGGATTCATCGTCAGCGATTCGGGAATGTCATCAAAGCCGGTAATGAGTAGGTCCGTAGGAACGCGATAGCCGCGTTTGCTCAGTGCCTCCAATGCGCCGAGTGCCATCAGGTCGTTGGCGGCAACGACAGCGTCAATCCGCACATCTCGCTCAAGAAGCTCTTCCATGGCGCGGTTGCCGAGCGTCCATTGGAAAGAGCCACAAGCCACAAGCGCCGGATCATACGCAATATCGTAGCGGTTCAGTGCTGCCCGGTAGACATCAAACCGTGCCTGGGCTTCGGGACTGGTGGTTGCGCCTTCGAGGAATGCGACGCGCCGGGCCCCGTGCTCGCCGAGCACGTGTTCCATGATGGCATCCATACCCTGTCGGTTGTCGACGATGACGCTTGGGATATCTGGTATGGCGATGCCCAAACTGCAAAGCGGCACTCCACGAAAGCGCCGCAGGAATTGCGCGAGGCCATCGACGCCACAGTGGGTGGACAGGGTGGTCGAAAGTACGATAATTCCATCGACAGAGCCGTGTTCGAACAACTCGTAGATGGCATTGTAGGCGGCAGACTTTGGATTGCGCTCCTCGATCGCCCGCCCATACACCGACAGGAAATTGAGGTCGTGCGCTCGGCAATTCTGGTCGAGCTGCTTGCGGATTTCGGCTTGGTAGCCGCCGGAGAAGGGGCTCACGTAGTCGAAGAATGCTGCGATCGTTCGCTTGCGCCTGGGCACTACTGGTCGCGAACTCGTGCGGGGATTGCAATTGCCGTTCATGTGCTTGGCTTGGTCTGGCTGTGCAGAGACAGTGCATGTTCGACCAGCGACGTTCCCAGACGAAGGCGGTGCCCGGCAAAGTTCGACACGTGGTTGGTGTCCTGAGCATGGCGGTGAGTCAGCACAATGAATCAAACGGCCGTCTGATCGGGCAGTTAAGGCCGAATTGGGCCTCAGTATTCGCTACCAGGGCCAATTCGACAGTCGAAAAACTCGTCTCCGATACCGTGTCCGTTGAGGATGCGAGCGGCATCTTCGTCGGAGCGAGAGACCTTTTCGTCCACACAAGCTACATGTGCTGGAAGACCAAAAACGAAGTTGCGATTGGTGCCAAAGCTCACGGCTGAGATATGCGGCCTCAAGGCATGGAGCCCGTCCATGCAACGGTCGAGCCATCAATCTTCATCGTCGAGGAACCCACCATGTTTCCGAGAGTGGCATCGAACGTATCGTTGATGGCGCCGTTCGAGGACCAGGTGCTGTCCACGTAGATAATCGTAGGATTGAGCCATGGCCCCACCCCGGTCGAGCCGATCTCGAGGTTGAGCTGCGTGACGACGCTTGGATCGAATGTTCCGAGGACCCCTCCAATCGACACCTTGACGTCTACCCACCCCGCGCTCAATGCGTTCAGCTCGACCAAGGCTCCGTTCCCGCCGGAAAAGTCACTGTCACTGGCGTAAATGTTGACCTCGCCGCTCGTTGCCCCAGGCGCGTAGAGACGCACAGTTAGCGTACCGTTCGTGAGGTCGGGCTTAGTCGGGAACTTGTCGGCGAAGCGCTGCTTCAGTCCGGTGGCAGTCAGCGGCACAGTGAACACTACCAAACCATGTGGAGCACCACAGGCACCTGCGTTACAGACTTGGGTTGCTGGACAAGCAACGGCGTTCGCACAGGTCGTTCCGCAGTTGGCCAGTCCATTGACATTGGCCTCACAGCCATCGTCCTTGGTTGTGGCGTTGCAATCCAAGAAGCCGGCGGTGCACGTGGGCATGCATTGCCCACTCGCACACGCGACACTGGTCGCGTTGCTCAAACTGCATGTCGTAGCGCATGTCCCGCAGTGCTTCACGGTAGTCCCGAAAGGAGTACCCGTAGCGAGGTCCGTCGTGCACTCGGGCTCACCCGGGCAGCTCGAGAGACCCACGCCGCAGATGGCACCCGTAGCGCCAGCCTGGCTCGTATTTCCGCTAGCTCCATCCGCACCAGCTTGGCTCGTACTTCCGCCCACGCCCTCTGCGCCAGCAGCCTCACCGCTGCCCGCCGTGGCGGCAGAGGCCGCAAGCCCGGCAGAACCGTCGGCGGTACCACCGCTCTCCGTGCCGCCTACCGAGGTCGAACCGGACACCCCCGCTTCGGTCGTGCTAGCACCACTATTGCCGTTCTTACCGCCACCGCCCCGACCCGCTGAGCCCCCAGCATTACGCTTACCCGGTCCAAGTTTGTCGAAGTCTTGTAGCGAACAACTGGCTAGGCAGGCAAAAACGATGGTTGCAGCCAAGGCGCGGCGCTGTTGCTGACGAAACCTTGTCGATTGGACCAATTGCTGAGACGCGCTCATGATGACTATTGGGCTCCTGAATTCGAATGAACGGCGCGCAAGGCTCCGCGCATAAGGTAGGCTAACATGACTGTACAAGACGGCCGAAGGGCGCGTGGCATAAGAGGGCGTTGTAATCCGCCACGACTCGCTCGTTACGCTCCAAATGACCAACCTTTAGGCCATTTGTGCCAGACGTTTCGGCGTGTGTCGAGCATTGAATTTGGCGAACACTTTCAACCACTCGAGAGGTCCGCCGCCTGCTAGCCTACCAACTCAACATGGCTGGCCGAGTGCCGCCGGGAGAAAGCAGTTGTTCCTTCGCAAGCAGATCGTGCTTTGGGTTATTGCGGGCGCGGCGCTATTTTTCCTCACTTTCAAGTATCTGGCACGCGCAGAGCCACAGCGTTCAGTTCGAACGTTCTCCGACGAGTCAGCATCGCAGGAGGTCCTGGAACTGCCAGCGACAGAACCCCGTTCTGAGAACCGCATCGCGTGGAGACCAAGCACGGTGGCCCAATCAATTCCGACGGTTGCAGCAGCCGCTCCAACGACAGCATCGACCATTGTTCCTGAGTGCAGCAAAGACTCGGACTGCAGTAGGCCCCGCCACGCGGAATGCATCTCATTCGCTTGTTTCGATGGCAAATGCCGTTACGACGACAGTGGGTGCGACTGCAGGAGCCCGAACGACTGCGAGGACGGCGACCCATGCACTCGAAACCATTGCTTCGTGCCGACGATGAAATGCATCTACATCCCGATTGACGGGTGCAAATAGCACGAGCTACTCGAAGATGGAACAAGTCGGGGCTGCGATTCACCGTTGAACTCTTTACAAGAAGACCGAGCAGATCTGGGCGGTCGCCTTGAGCCCGTTGGTGCCATTTACGAGGCGATTGCCCCAAGTTGTGAGACTGCCAACATTAAAGTCGTTGGTGATGTCCAAGCTGGAGAGATCGCTCGAATTGCCGGACCATGACCAGCCGAGATAGCCGAGGCCATCCTGTTGGCACTGCGAGAAGATCGTATCCTCAGATACGTCGCCACGATCCGCATGATCCGCCGCAAATTCGCCTACGATGAGCGGCAGCCCCTTTGCTTTGAAGTTGGTGAAGTAGGCCGTGACGGTGCTGGCGGTCGAATAGACGTCGTACATATGGACGGAAAAGACGACGTTCTTGTCGGGGTCGGCATTGAAGATGCCAGTCGCACCAGTGCCGTCGCGCATGGTGTTCGACCAGTCTTGCGCCCAGTTGGGTGCGTCCACGACCAGCGTGTGGCGAAGCCCCGCGTTGCGGAACTTTGGAATCGCGGTCTGATAGAAGGAAGCCCATTGACTGGTGGTCTCGTTGCCAAACATCTCGTTGGCAATGTTGATCATCGCGTAAGCCTCGTTGCCCTTCAGTGCCGAAGAGATATCGCTCGTCAGCCAGTAATCGACGCAGGAATCGGGGGCCAAGGCCGCAGAGTCGTCACCGTAGCCAGTGCAATCATGCACCTCAAGCATGGCAATGAGCTTGTTGGCCTTCGCCCACGAGATAAGGCTCGCAATCGTCGAGCCGCTGGTTCGAGTCCAGCGACTAACCGAGATGACAATGCGCACTGTATTCCCCTTGACGGACGCGATGTCGGCAAAGCGACTACTCGTACTCGTGGTGAACCAGGCGTATGGATAGTTGACTCCGCGCATAATGAACTCGTTGCACTTGCTGTCGTAGACCTTGGAGCCCTTCACGTGGAAACCAGTAGCCGTGCAGCCATTTGATGCGCCACCCGTTGCCGCGCCGCCCGTTGCCGCGCCGCCCGTTGCCGCGCCGCCCGTTGCCGCGCCGCCCGTTACTGTGCCGCCCGCGGCCTTTCCGCCGCTCGCCGTGCCGCCGTTTGCAGCACCGGCGCCAGCCGATCTGCCTCCGGTGACTTCACCGCCGTTCGATGCGCCGCCACTCGAAGCGCCGCCCGCGGCTTTCCCGCCAGTCGCGATGCCGCCGTTCGATGCGCCGCCACTCGAAGCGCCGCCCGCGGCTTTCCCGCCAGTCGCGATGCCGCCATTCGATGCGCCGCCACTCGAAGCGCCACCCGCGGCTTTCCCGCCAGCCGCGATGCCGCCATTCGATGCGCCGCCACTCGAAGCGCCGCCCGCGGCTTTCCCTCCGGTTGCGACGCCGCCATTCGATGCGCCGCCGTTCGACGAGCTAGTATTGTCGCCCGTCGAAGAGCCGCCGCTACGAGTAGCATCGGTTCCGCCCGACGAGGTGCCGCCCGTGGCGGCAGACGTGCTTCCTCCGAATCCTTCAATTCCTGGATCGCTGCCAGAACACCCGCTGACGGTGACAGCAAGAAGAATTGCTAAGCAATTGGTGGCGGAAACTTCGTGCTTTCTTGGCATGTGACGCTCCAGGCACCTAACAGGACCTGTCCGCGGCAATTCCTTCAATTAAGTTAAGCCATCGACCGTACGACCTGCTGAAACTGCCTTGGCCCCGAAATGCGGGTCATCCTTTGTCGACCCGTCGTTCGAAATGCGGTGACGAGGCAGCCGCGCGCGTCGCAATCGATACTTATTTGCCACCAATCCATATTTGGTTTGTGCGGCGCAAGTGACGCAGCGTGCGGACTTCGAACGCGACGCAGTACGTGCCGCCTGTGATGCATTGCACCACAGTCTCTTTGCGGATACTGCCCCTACGACGGAGGTGGATTTCAATACTATCCTGCTCCGCTTGCCGTTCTGCACTCTTGCGGATCTGGTCCCGAAGAGGCTCAGCAAATTTCGCGTAGTCGAAGATACGGATGCCGTTGGCCCGCAAATACGAAGTCATCCCTTCGCTGTGCCCAGAACCGGGCAATGTGCCAGTGATGATCACCCGGTCGTAGCAAGACAAGACGCCGACGCTATCCTTGTCATTTCGCTCAAAAAGACCAGCCATGGGAACTCGTGCGTGGAGATCAAATGGGTGCATCTGCTCGCGCGCAGTGGCAGCGTTGGACAGCGCAAGGCACGGATTCCATGAGAGATTTCAAGGAGCTGAAGGTCTGACAGAAGGCTCATCAACAGGTTACCGAAGCCAGACGCATGCTGTTTCGATTTCTACAGTCTCTGGAAGTTGACACCTGAGACCTGATACCTGACAGCCAAGTGTCCTGTTTGGTATCGGCTATGCCGGCTTAGGAAGTAGTAGTGATTGCGACCAGCAGGTTGCGCGAACCAAGAACCAAGACACGGCCGATCCAGCCGCGTGGAGGGGCCTTGACTGCTTGCGCTGACCGGCGATTCGGTAGATAGTCAAGGTAGCGGCAAAGGAAGGCCCACATCAATAGCCGCCTGATCGAATTCTGGCGTTGCAGGAATTGGGGCAACGCCATACACGAGATGCTTCGCGAGAAGCGATAGCAAATGTGCATTGGGCCGGATTTGTATATATGAATACGTTCACCACCAGATTCTTTGGCGTGGCTGTTCTCGCAGCCACCTACGGTTGCAACGGATCAGCGGCGACCACCCCGAGGCAGACTGGAGGCGCGGCCACGAGCGGTGGCGAGGCATCGACCGGAGGATCGGCATCCGAGTCGACCGGCGGAGAGGTGAGCGGGGGGGCGGCAGCTGGCGGTACGACAGCAAGCGCAGGCAACGGTTCGACGGGTGGCGACACCGCAACCAGTGGCGCAGGCTCTTGCACATTCCCAACATCTCTCCGCTGGACGGACAATGGTGGTCCGCTCGCGCAACCGGCAAGTGGTTGGGACTCGCTCAAGGACTTTACCAGCGTCGTCCATAACGGTCAGCATATTGTCTACATGTCGATGCATTCAGGGTCGTCGTACGGATCCGCAATGATGACCTTCAGCGATTGGTCTGCGGCGGCCTCGGCCACTCAGACCAAGATGACGACATCAACAGTTGCACCAACACTCTTCTATTTTACTCCCAAGGATATCTGGATTCTGGCTTATCAATGGTGTTCGGCGAAGTTCTGCTACTTGACATCGAACGATCCTACCGATGCAACGTCGTGGTCGTCTGGCAAGCCACTGCTGACCGAGGATATCGCCACGGCTGATGGCGGGAGCACGGGCCCAATCGACCAAACGGTGATTTGCGACAGTACGAACTGCTACCTTTTCTACGCCGGAGACAATGGGCACATCTATCGTGCGTCAATGCCAATCGGCGATTTTCCAGGCACGTTCAGTGGCTCTAAGTCTATCCTCAACAACTCTGCCTATTTCGAGGCGGTTCAGGTTTACACGGTACTAGGGACTGGCAAATATCTCATGATCGTCGAGAACAACTCGTCTCCCCGTTCCTTCAGTGCCCTAAGCGCAGACAGCCTCGACGGTACGTTTACGCCTATCGCGGGAACCTTTGCCGGCAAGAGCAATATTTCGCCCGCCATCACCTGGACGAGTGACATCAGTCACGGCGATCTGGTTCGCACCAATCCTGACGAAACGCAAACCATCGATCCGTGCAATCTGCAGCTCCTCTACCAGGGGAGAGATCCAAAGGCCGCGAGTGCCAATTACGACGCACGTCCGTACCGGCCGGGGCTACTCACCAAGTCGAATTAGATTCAAGGTTGGAACCTCGTACACGCTGGCGGAGTCGGCGCGCTCCAAAGGACGCCGCGCGAGGTTCACTTCAAGGCATCGTACAGATGCCTTGCGAATCAGTCTCCTCGTAAGCGAACGCTGCTACTGGCGCCTGTCCCAGAGAAATAGGCGCCGCATTTGTGGAATGATCGAAGAACTTCTAGTGCCACAATACACCTTTGGTGCCTAACACTACTGGTATTCGGAGAAGCAACCATCCTACCTTTTCCGTGGCGGTAGTTTCGTCGACACCGAGCTTCTGAAGGCCGTCCAGGAATGAACCCCCACCCAAGGGGCTGTCTGAATCGCTCCGTGGCTTTCTTCGACCGCGTCAACTACGTCGCTCACCCGTCTCTTCCCCTGACACCTTTCGGTGATACCGTCTGTGTCGCGGGTTGTCGTTACCCAGTTGGGCCGATTCGTGGCCGAAGATTCTACGCAGATGACACGGTCTGGTGACTAGGCCTAGGCACGTCTGCTCCAGTAGAGGAATGAGCGCATTACGATCAGTGTGCCACCGCCGAAGTAGATGAAGAGCAGGACCCAGAGCAACTTCGTGCCCAGCGAACACTTGGGATCGATAGCGACATGGACATGATTGACCAACTCCTGCAGGTGGCGTTGCGCCCCTGGCACAGTCAGCATGGGACCTTACATGTGCGGTTTTCCGTCAAGGTTTGTATCCAGCGCATCATGATTTGTTCAAGGCCGCTCTGCACAAGGGAGGCCGTCGGTCTTTCCATGGCGTACCAAGGCAAGCGCCGAGCGCGCTCCCTTCCCGTGGGTTTCGACGTGAGCAATACAGGGCTCCGCGGATCGCTTGCCGTCGGCCACGCAACCGACCCCCTAACGGTGAACCTTGCCAATGGCTTTGGTGCCGGGTGTCCGTCATGTCGTGGTACTTTCCGTGCGTGAGACGTTTCATAGGATTTGTTTCAATGCTCCGGAACTTCTCCTTCCTTGTACTCGTCGTCGCGCTCATCACTCTGGTGCTAAGCCCCGGTTGCCGGAAAGACACGCCAGCTTTCGTCGAGCTCGATCAAGCTCGCCAGACTGCAGCCGACCTTCGAATTCAGTTCGGCAAGGCGGTGGATGCCTCCAATCGCGCTGTCATGGCGGAAACCGACGAGGCATCCATTGCGTTCGCGCGCGAAGCGGAGCAGACATAGCGGATTGTCGAGAATGACGTTCTGTCGCTAGCCTCGCTACTACGCAGTCTCCACTATCCAAGCGAACTTGGTCTGCTCGATGAGTTCAAGCGTCACTTTTCGGAATACCTAACCTTAGACCGAACCATCCTTGAACTGGCCGTCGAGAACACCAATCTCAAGGCTCAGCGCTTGTCATTCGGTCCGTCGCGGGAAGTTGCCGATAGATTTCGCAAGTCAATCGAATCCGTTGTGGGTACAGTCCCGCAGAAGGACCGTTGCCGCGTCGCGGGACTCGTTGCCAAAGCTGTCTTGGCCGTGCGCGAAGTCCAAGTGCTTCAGGCTCCTCACATTGCAGAGCCCGACGCTGCGACGATGACGCATATCGAAAAGGAGTTGGACGAACTGCAGGCGACCGCTAATGATGCCATGCGCGAGCTGTCAAAACTTGTCGCCTCGAACGCGCGTGGACCACTGGCAGTCGCGGAGGAACAACTCGACCGATTCAAGCAGCTCTCCGATCAGATTGTTGCCCTCTCGCGCCGCAACAGCAATGTTCGCTCCCTGGAGCTAGCTTTGCGTACAAAACCCCCAATGACAGCGACTTGTGACAAGACTCTGGGGGCGCTTCAGAGCGCCTTGGCCAACCAGGGATTCAAGGCTACGCGCTAGCGCACTTAGACTCTTGGCTGTTCAGTCTCGAGCGATGCCGGCAAGGGCATCGTTCGTCCTTTCCGCTCTACCATTGATTACTACGTCGCACCCTGTCAGATTGCCGCGCATGCACCTTCGACGCAGCATTGGTCGTAGATTAGCCATCATCACCGTGCTCGGTCTCTCATCGAGCGCGGTCAGCTGTAGGAAGCGCACCGCGATTGAGGAGAACCTATCTAGACCTGTGTCTTCGAGCGCTGCTCGCTCAACCGCGACCGAACCGTCCCCTGCCAGCTCTTCGAGCGCCGCGCCAAAGGCACGCCAGCATTTGAACGATGCAGAGCGCACTGAACTTGCTACCTACCTGAAGGCGCTGACCGCCGGTCGACGTGCTACCAAAGCCGCAAAGTACGAAGACGCGGTCAGTGCCTTCAACACAGCGCTGACCGCACGTCCAAACGATCCTCGGGCATACGCCGAACGCGGCTATGCGGCTTTGCTGGCCAAGGACTACACAGGTGCTGAAGCGGATCTCGTGCGCGCGGCACAAGGAACCAAAGATCGGGTGCTGCGTGCGCAGATCTTCTACAACCTGGGCCTGGTGAGGGAGGCGAACGGCCGGGATGCGAACTCCGCGTTCACGCTTTCGAACTTCCTGCACGGCTCCGCTGCCGCGCAGAAGAAGCTGGTAGGCAAGGAAGCCTGCCACGTAGAGATTGACCGCAGCCCCAACGCAGACGAAGTGACCAAGTACAGAGATTGGCTGGCATTCTATGCGGCGTACCAGGACGCCTTCTTCGATTCCGATGCGAAGCCAGATCGCAATGAGACGGCGCGTCAGCAGCTGTGCGGCAGGGCTGGGTGCAATGGCGCTGGACGCAAGACCAGGACCCAGGTTCACAGAACTGGATTCGGGCCTGTGACGAGCATCCCTACACCCGTCCAAAAGTGTTCGACCTAGTCGCGGAAAAGTGGACGCTGAACGTGACGCAGTATGACGACATCGAAGGCTTCTTGCAGGAATCCGAGCGGACGCATGTCCAACTCGACGATACCGGCATCAACGTTGCCGGCCCAAACTGCAAGCTGCACCTTGCCTTGTCACCGCCAAACCAATGATGAAACGAGGACAGAGCACTTACTATATTAGTAGGGACAATGTTAGGCTGGCCTAGGCCATTCTTATTGTACGACCCGGCACTCGACCTCTGCCGAGGCATCGGTGGGTAGCAACCCAGCGCCGAACTGGCCGTAGCCCCCCCCAGGCTCCTCAGCGCTGCGCGCCTCGGGACAGGTGAAGCGCACCTGCGTCCACGTGGAACCTACCACTGCACTGGCCAGTGCGTCGTGGTACATGCAGGCAATCACGCTGCCCAATGCGGCACTGTGTTCACAAATCCGCAGCACTTGGGCGGGTTGATTGGGCGCTACGCGACAGCGAAGGTGCACCTGAGTGCCCGGAGCACAGGCGAGGTTCTCCGCCAATTGGGTCCACCCACAGTCACGTAAGGGCCCGGCCTGGCTACGCGTACAGGCACTGGTAATGAGGCCGCCCTCGCGCGGGACGGTAACATTGCGTTCTGCGACGTTGTTCGCTGCGTAGTTCGGCACGAATTGGCAAAGTGGGCGATCGACAATCCCACCGTTTTCGCCAACTTCCGTCGTGGGAGTGAAGAGCTGCCCGCCGTCTGCGTCGGTGACCGGAGAGCCTTCGCAAATGAACCCGTCGGGATTGAGCTTGAACTCCAGTGCTTGAGTCGTACCTGTTCCAGGTACATCTAAATCCGTGATGTCGATCCAGTTGCACTCGACGCCAGCAATGTAGGTATCGCCCCAGCCACTGGCGATCCCCTGGTTGTCACAGCCATACGGGTGGGTCAGCGGTGTTTGCTCGCTATTGAAATAGCGATCGGTCGACTCGATACAGAATGCGCGCTTTTCGCCGGGCAGCTGCCCATAGCGAAAGTCGCCATAGTGCGTGTAGTGATAGTGCTCGTGACAGGCGCTGTACTCGAACACGTTGTGCTGCACGAAAGGCGATTGGTCGGAGACTTTACCCACCGTCAAAGCTACCGGACTGGTGTTCTTGATGCTGGCGTCGTACTCGAGGAGCCGTCGCCAGCCTGTGCCCGTGACACACCCCTCAGCAAGCGCGCAAGAATTCGCCTCGAAGTAGCGATAGACAATCCGGTGGTTGTCGAGTCCTTCGGGGATGGCCTCCAGATCGGGCCCGGAAGTATTGGTGTAGTCGGCGACCCGCACCGCACTGGCAATGGAATTGTCGTAGCGGATTCGCTCGAAGCGTAGCTTTGTGGTGACCCGCCCCGTGCGCTGGTCGAGCGCCTCTAGGCAGGAGACCGCTGGATACTCCGTGTAGTGGCATACAGGCTCATCCGCGGTCTCGACGTCACAGGTGTGATCGTACAGCACGCCAGCGTTCTCGGATTCCACTGTGCGCAACGGGTACCCGTCTTCGTCCATGCAGGCGTAGCCGGTTCGCTGGAAGAGGAATTCGGGATCCAGCGGCAATTCATAGGGCTCCTCCCATACTCCCCCAACGCGACCGAGGGCTGGCTCAGCCACCGCGGGCGACCGAGGGTCACTAAGGAGTGTGGCGCTCCAACGGTAGTCGACGACGATGGCGTCCACTCCCCGCCGGGTCACGGTGCGGCGCGGTCCACGCGGACCCAATTGCACCTTCCACAAGCGATGCGGCGGCAGCGCAAGGATCCCTTTGTCCAAGCTCTCGTCGTAAAAGAAGTTCCGGTACACCAGTCGATACGAGGTGTGATCCACTTGAGCTGCGGCGCGCGTCTTCCAGAACTCTTGCGGTCGACCCAGGTAGTATTGCGCCGCCGCGTCCCGCCAGGCCCGTGGGATCTCGTTGAGCACGACCCCAACCTGGCTTCTCATCGTCACCTCAACCAGCGCGCCTGGCTCGTGCCAATTCTGTTCGAGCGCGGCGCCATCAACTGTCTCCTTGGAGGCGTCGTCGCATCCGAAGAGCGATAGCAATGGTACCAAGGACAACACACCGCATTTCAAGCACTTCATTTGCAGGCTCCTCGCGTGACGACCCTCCCCGCGAGGCTCGGTCACCAGAGGAGACGTATTGAGAGAAGTGCAGCAGTCGTCAAGCGCATCGCGATTCGCTACACGTTCCAAGTTGGGGGAACAGCACTACAACGGTCGCCAGCGAAGACTCTTCCGGAATCGCTTACCCCAATCTAAACCTGCGTGAGACCGCCATCCGCCGCGATCTCGACGCCGGTAATGTAGGATGCACTCTCCGAAGCCAAGAAGGTTACGACTCCTGCGATTTCATCGGCCCCGGCGAAGCGGTGTTGTGGAACAAGACCGGTCAATTGCTCGCCCATTTGTTGCAATTGCTCGGGGCTCTGACCCATCTTTCCGAAGATCGGAGTCTGGACTGGGCCCGGGCTCACGGCGTTCACACGCACGTTGTTGGGGGCCAGCTCGGCTGCTGCGACGCGAACCAAGGAACGCAATGCAGCTTTGGTCATGGCGTAAGCACTGCTACCTGCCATCCCTTTGACGTTGGCGCCACTCGTCGTAAAGATGACACTAGAACCCGGGCGAAGTAGCCCCAATGCAGCCTGTAGAGTAAAGTACGGCCCCTTAACATTGACACGCATCAGCTCCTCGTAAATATCCAAGGATTGTGCGGTGATCGGTGCAAAAAGTGCAATTCCCGCATTGAGGAATAGCACATCGATACCCCCGCGTTCCTGTTCAATCTGCGCCATCACCACTGTCATCGCTTTCGGATCACCGGCATCGGCAAGGATGCTTGTCACGCTATCGCCCAATTGGGTTTTCGCCTCCTTCAGTGCCTCAGCGCGCCGTCCCGTAATATAGACGTGCGCCCCGAGTGCGACGAAGCGTGTGGCAGTAGCGAAGCCAATGCCGCTATTGCCACCGGTTATGACCACGGTCTTGTATTCAAAAATAGCCATTTGACTCATGTTCATTGCCTTCCTAATTTGCGACCGCTTGGTCTATAATTGATCAAAAAAGAAGCTGCCGACCTAAACTGGGCGGGAGAAGGCTGCGTGGGCAGGGTTACTCTCATAGTAACTGTTCCAAAGCGCGCTCGACGACACCTTCAGCGCTCGCGCTGTCCAATGGCCCCTTACTCATGACGAGCAGTCCCGTCAAGACCACTTGCAACAACTTGGCGGTAGTCGCACGCGATAGTGCTTGCTCGTCCGTTGCATGAATGTCCTCGATTCGTGCCAAGGCCAAGGCGAAGTAGCGCTCCAGTACTTCGTAATGGTGCTCGATGAGCGAGAGCACGTCGGTGTCACGCGCAGCCAGCTCACTCAGACAATTGACGGCAAAACAGCCGCGCTTGACCGCGCCCAATTGGCAGTACTGAATGGAACCCAAGAACACCTGCCGCAGTCGCTCGCGTGTGACGGCCTTGCGACCGTGACGACTCCGGGAGTGCTCCGCGTCCAAGGGCGAAAGTAGAACTCCCTTGACTGATCTTCGCCCATTCTCCAGATAACAGTTGAGGCTTTGCAGAAAGAGTCGGCGTTTGTCGCCAAATGCTTGATAAAGGCTCCCCCGGGCAAGCCCAGTGGCCTCGATCAAATCGCTCATGGAGGTAGCTTCGTAACCACGCGACCAAAATGCCCCAAGCGCGCGTAGGAGCACCTCGCTCTCTTCGAATTCCCTGGGGCGACCAGCAGGTGGCATGAGGGGCTTAGCCTGACAATTATAAACCGATTGGTCAAGAATAAATCTTCGGAATTTTTGCCCGAAACCCTGCTTACAGGCACAGCGGCTGATCGCCCCCGGTCGAGTTGCGAATCCCGTCGGGCGGGTGGGCTGCGTGCCGCACGCTGACTCGTCTTGTTCGAGCAACGCGAGGGCCTGCCACCGATCGAAAGACGAACATCGAGCGAGCATCTGCGCATGGCGTCGGACCGTATTGATACGGTAGTGCGGGCGTTGGTTGGCTCCAACGATTCCCTCACGTTACCGCTTCGCAAGCCTTGCTCGCTTGACACGCCAGTCGATTGAAGCAAGGTGTGACATCAGAGTGTGACCTCGCACTGCACTTGAGGGGAACTGACCTCAAGCGCGCGCAAACCAGTTGGCACACAGGCAGGAGGGAATCATGGACGGACTCGTAGCACTTCGTTTGGTTCTAAGTAGTTCAGCACCAACCGGTACGGGAAGTTACTCGTACAAGGGATCATTTCAAATTGTCGTCGAGAACGCGGACTTTGCCAAGGTAGTGGGGATCAGTGCGAAGGTAGGTTCCACATGGCATGACATTGCTGCCACATATACGGAATCCTTGCCCGGAAACCTGGAGTTATGGACAGCGCCCGCGACCAACGACATGGACCGATTCGCCGTGAAATACACGGTACTCGGGGATACGTATTGGGACAATAACGCCGGGTGGGACTACGTCTTCCCAAAGGCGTTCGATGAATTCAATGCCATTACCGGGCGACAAGCCCCGGTCGTGCTCGGCCAAGCAAGCATCGGCGGTGGCCAACTAGACGCATCCATCGCGATTCAGAACCTAGCCTTCGCGAAAGTTGTCGGCGTCATCTATACCTTGGATGATTGGGCGACAAATAGCGTCGCCTACGCCAACTATCAATGGACGATGAGCAGCGGACTTGAAGTGTGGCATTTACAGGCGGGCATTGGCAGCGCAAGCGAGGTCAAGTTCGCCGTGTTCTATTTCGTGCTCGGTCACGAGTATTGGGACAACAACTTCTGGCGCAACTATACGGTCACGCCAACATCCGCGTTCGTTGCCAGGGCCCTGGTCAAGCACCGGAAGTTCGAGCCATGGGCAGCGGGTCCAGAGAAACTGTCCGGACTCTCCACCGGTCAACCGACGATACCGTCGCGTGAAACCCCGGCGGAGGATCGGTCGGGGCGAACTCGGGCGCCGATCAATTGAGAGTCCTTCCGGTCCCTCCCCCCGCTCGAGTCTCGGTGGGAATGATGGCGAGTCGCTAAGTTCACTTCATGTTGCTACGGCGCAGCCTGAACGGTGCCGGCGTAATCCCCATCGTTCAGTCAGAATCATTAGTTTGGTCCAACATGTCGTGCTCGAAGGTATGGTTCTCGAGCTCACTGGTCTCGTGCGTCCAGTCAAAGGTCTGGTTCGAGAACTTCGATCAGCAAGACTACCATCCGAGTGCCAATTCGCCGCTGCTGTCTCGTTGTGGTGCCGCCGCGTACGGAACTGCGTTCGACATCGATGGGCGGCCGCGTAAGGGCCACTTCGACGTCCGGGCGTATCAGCGGTAGTTGTCGCGGAGCTGGGAGGAGCCCCCGACAGTCGAATCAGCCATCGGCGTTTTCATTCAAGCACTACATGCGCACTGCCTCTGCGGGTCTGCTGACGGCCTAGCTTGCCGCAGTCTTGGTAGTCTGCATTATCGTCGCTGCGAGCCAAGCCAAGCCGGTACCGGCGCTGTTGACCATGGCGACAGGGCGTCTGGCGTGGCTCGTGCACCGATGGCTTCATTCGCCCGTAGATTTCCCAACTGATCCGTGAGACCGCCCAGCTTTTCACTGGTTTTCTCAAATCTTCGCCTACGACTGCCATTCTTGGGTGGTAACCGAGGTTCGAATCCAAGTAGAATCGAAGTGGTCTCCGGAATCCTGAGTGCTGCCTCGTTATCGCTCGAACGGCTTACGGTTCGTTCCAAAGGGAAATCATGACGCCCCACGAAGGCCCCATTGACGTAGGCACACCGTTGAACGATCAGCTAAGCGAGATTCAGTCTCGACTTGAAAGCATCGGCAAGAACTTTACAGCCGGCGTGATCTATCAGGTGTTGACCTCACCCGAAGGGGGCAGAAAATTTACTTACCTCAGTAATTCCGTGCAGCAAATGTACGGTGTCACCCCCGAAGAAGGCATGCGCGACGCGTCTTTGATTTACTCGAAGACGCACCCTGACGACGTTGCACGAATGGACGCTGCCGAAAGCGAAGCGATCCGCAATTGCGCCACGTTCAAGGCAGAAGTGCGGACCTATGACCTACAGGGGCAGGTGCGGTGGTCATCATTTGTGTCCACGCCAAATTTGTTGCAGGACG
Source organism: uncultured Polyangiaceae bacterium (assembly GCA_964454965.1). Lineage (GTDB taxonomy): Bacteria > Myxococcota_A > Polyangia > Polyangiales > Polyangiaceae > FEN-1139. The sequence continues at coordinate 36,536 of CAYVXY010000023.1, forward strand.
GCTATATCCGCTGGGACGGGATCGAACTAGACATTACTGAACAGAAGCGACTCGAAGAGCAGCTGCGGCAATGTCAAAAACTGGAGGCTGTCGGAAGTCTCGCCGGTGGAGTTGCGCACGACTTCAACAATCTACTTTGCGTGATTTTGGGTAACGTCGAGTTGGCGATGGAAGGCGTAGATTCGAACGACCCCATCCTGGCGGACCTCGAACAGGTGAAGCAGGCCGGAACGCGCGCCGCTGCCCTGACGCGGCAACTCCTAGCCTTTAGTCGCAAGCAAGTGATGCAGCCGGCGATGCTGAACTTGAACAAGACCATCACTTTACTCGATGCCACGTTGTGCCGCATTCTCGACGAACGCATCACTTTCGTCCAAGCCTTGGAGCCGCAACTAGGCTTGGTGCGTGCCGACCCTAACCAGATAGAACAAGTATTGGTGCATCTGGCAGCCAACGCACGCGACGCCATGCCAGAAGGTGGATCGTTTACGATTGCAACGTCCAACCTCTTCTTAGAAGCGGAGGCAGTTACCAGATACCCCGGCCTGCCATCTGGAACCTACGTTGAACTCACCATTGCGGACAGCGGTTGCGGCATGGATGAACAGACGAAGGCGCGGGTATTCGAGCCCTTCTTCACCACTAAGGAGGTCGGAAAAGGCACGGGCCTTGGGCTTTCAATGGTGTACGGAGTTGTGGAGCAGAGCGGCGGCAAGATTTGGGTGGAGAGCGACGTCGGACGCGGCTCAACATTCAGGATTTGTCTGCCAGTCATTCACTCAGAACTATCAGTCCATCCCGACCGAACGCCGCCGCTTCAAAGACAGATGGCGAATGCCCGCACCATCTTGGTTGTCGAAGACGAAGCCGCACTGCGTCAAGTTATCCGGCGAGCACTCGTCGCGGGCGGGTACCAAGTGCTTGCAGCCGAGGATGGCGATGAGGCGCTGCTTGTAGCGGCACAACACGACGGCACAATCCATCTTCTATTGACCGATGTTGTCATGCCGCGGATGAATGGACGCGTTCTCGCGGATCGGTTGAGCTTGGTGCGGCCGGAAATGAAAGTGGTCTTCATGTCGGGCTACTCACGGGACATTATCGCACACAACGAAATACTCACGTCCGATGCCCTGTTCTTGGCTAAGCCATTCACGATGACTGAACTTACACAGAAGGTTGAGCAGGTGCTTCAGTCGACCGAAGAGCTCCCGCCATGCGTCACCGAGCTGTCTGGGTACGAAATCCGTTGAACGTGGCGCCATCGCGAGCTCGGGTAGCCGCCCTTGCCAGCTGGAATGACGACTAGTTTCGCCAACAGCAAGTGCGTGGCCATGGCCGCGACCATGGCCGGGATGGACGCAGTAAAGTAGCTGAAGACTCCTGCAGGGGCGAGGGTTGCTGGATTGAATATCAACACATAGACACCGCCACCAACGCCTAGCGATGCCAAGGCAGCAAAATTGACCCGATGCCAAAAGTAGTACATGCCCGATGCGTCGATGGCGTAAAGACCCTCGAGGGAGAATTGCTTTCGTCGCAAAACGTAATAATCTGCCAGCGAAATGCCGATCGCGGGAGCCAGAATTGCCTGACTCCAAGCCGCAAATACGAAGAATTGACCATACAGCAGTGTGCCGGAGACAAATACGCACGCTGCACAAAATGCCGAAAGCAACCCGGCGGTCCGAGCCCAACCGAACTGTTGAATGCGCGGACCAAAATGTTGAGCGGCCGTCTGCACGCTGGCGTAGGCAACGCCGGACAGGCTGGTGAGATTGGCGAACCCGATGAATATCAACAGAGCGACTCCGGCGATCGGTCCAACGATGGGCAAGATCCAATCCGTCGGATCCGAACTACCCATGACCAGGGCCGCGGTCAGCCCCACCGACTGGGCGAGGACCGCTACCGGCACGTAACCGATATACCCCGCCCATAGGGCGATGCGCTGGGTTCTAGCAGACCGCGAAACATTGGCAGCCAGCGACCACCAGCTCATTCCGGCCGCAATGTTGAGCTCTATGGCGAGCATGATGTTCGATGCACGATCGCCATGTGCTGCCAATGCAGGTGCCGCAGAAATCTCGAGCCATGACCTTTGAGAGAAGATGGCAAGGAGCATTGCAGCGCTCATGAGGATGAGTCCAGGAGCTACATAACGACTCAGTTTGCCAATGGCCACGTCGCCCTTGACCGTGACTACCCAGCCAATGCCAATAGAGGCCAGCGCGACGGCAATATTGATGAGCATCTTGGTACTGGCGCCCACGCCAAACAGCTCACCCATCACTTTGGCTGTCGACTCGCCAAACATGACCGCAAGGATCGTTATCCAACCAATGCCAATCAGGGAGATGCTGAGAATGTTGAACATGACCCCCAAGGGCCCATAGATTGTTCGTTGGCTAATGTAATGCTCGGTGCCCCACTTGTTGGCAGGTAGCGCCGTTGCCAATAGCATGGGGATGACGCCAATGCTGTTGCCCAGCAACATGGTCCAAATTCCATCCCAGAAACCAACAAAGGTGGCCGTAACGCCGCCGATAAGAAACGACCAAGTGCCGATCGCCAAGCCAGATTGCACCCAAAGCATGTCGAGAAATCCCCAGAGCCGCTCCTGCGCTCTGAGTGGGAGCGTGTCAGAGACCGCAGTGTCAACCCAATTAGAATTCGAGGTCTTGGACATGCGGATTAGGCCCTATCGCAGCATGATTGCGGCAAGAATCGACGCAACAAAGATTATTCCAATGACCCAACGGTCGATGGCAGGAAGATCTCGAAACGCCGGACTCGTTGGTGCCTCTTTGGCTATTGCCTCAAGCCTGGCGACCAGATCTTTCTGAAGCTCATGACTCAATCGCATGTCTACTCCTGCACACTCGCGCTCGTTGCGCCAGGAAATCAGCCTACTGTGAATCTCGATCAGTGAGTTGATGTTTCGTTGCCTTCGTGCACGATCCGTGCCGGGAAGTGCAGTGAGACGGTATTCCCCGGTGTTGGAGTCGCCGATGACCGCGTTTCGACGCACGTCAAACGCAGCCACAAGATCACCAACTTGCGCTGAGTACGAAGCGGGATTGCAGCAACGTGGGCGCCTCACAGTTTGCAGCTCGGAGGAAGCGCTGAAGCGGCAGAGGTCACCAAAGCGTGATTGACGAAGCTCCGGTGGTGAGTTTCGGTATTCGAATCGCACGCTCGAGATTGCCTTCATGGTGGGCATGGCTTTGCATTTTGGCGTGCGCCAATCAGGACGAGCGCACACCTTGCTTGTTTGAGATGGAGACAGAAATTCAAGTGACGCGAACCACTCGGGCACCAGTGGCTCTCGACCTGCCTGAGATCGAGGCGTTTTCACCTGAGAGACATCGATGACACACAGGTGAAACGGTTGGAGAGGTTACGAGCAAGTTCAGCTTCGACTTGCAGGGGTTGACGTCGAACGAATTCGATCGAATAATCGATAGCGTCATGCTCGACTGGTTCGTGCAAGCCTACCAGCGGGGGCCATCATTCAAGACCCCGATCCCCTTCACCAATGCGCAAGCAGCGATCGCAGCTGCCAATGAGATCCTGCGAAGGGGCCTGCACCATCGGGTGGTGATTTGCCATAGTTCGTACGCTACAGTTCGACTAGACCTCGAGGCACCCGCTGACGATGCTCAACAGCTAGCGGAAACACTCGAAAGCCAGGCCCGATTCGCTACCTTAGTTGCCAACTCGCGAGCACACAACAAGTCGAGAGGGCGGCCTGATTGATGCGGCCACGACGCGGCGCGTACGCGAGCATGTCCTCTTCGAAAGGGGGCATCCGTGACGCACGCGGCTCCAGTCCGATATCGCTCAATCGCAAGAAGCTCGAACCTGGCGAAGTACAACCGCTCATGTGTAAAGATTTGATAAGCTTCGGTGCATTCGACTTCGAATTCGTAGATGCATGCCTTCTTTACGACATCATCAAGAGCAAAGTCCCCTGATCTGGCTCCGGGTAAACTCCGGATTTGCGCTTCATCCCGACGTGTCCCGGTGCCTTGCCAGGCGCAGCGGATGATTGTCGTGTTGACTGTAGCCCGATGCTCGGTCCCCCCGATGGCAGGCCAACGCGCGCTCCACGTGGGTCGCACCCGCCACAGAACTGTCGTCTGCGGTCCAACCATTTTGCTTGGCTGCCGTATGGCCCCACTCCGGGGGTAGACACCCGAAGTCAACGACCCCAGGTTGCCAGACGCGGCCGATGGCAGATTTTCTGCGCCGCAGATGGCCGACGAGTGCGTTGCCTTACAGCTTACTCCCTAGCACAGCAACAAATTGGCTCTTGGCGGGCTGGACCAAATCTTGGCAAAAAACGGGTGAACCTGACCATGTTGAAGAAGCTACTAGTCATCCTCAGTGTAGTCGTTGTCCTCCTGCTGGCGATTCCCGCAGTCCTTTCCCCGAAGATCAAGCTCGACCGATCGATTGAAATCCAGAATAGCGCCGCAACGGTGCACGCCTACCTAGTCGACTTGACTCAGTACCCGAAGTGGAACCCCTTCTCGGAAAGCGACCCTGGATCCACAACCCATGTCACTGGTGTTGGACTCGGCTCGACACTGACTTGGAAGGGTGACAAGACTGGCGAAGGCAAGATGACCGTCACAGAGATTCAGCCCAACGCGCGTGTACAGCTAAGACTCGAATTCATCACTCCAATGGCTGGGGAGGCCCTGATCGGATGGACAACTGAGGCGATTGACGCGGACGGGACGCGCATGACCTGGTCTATGGACGAGGACTTGTCTTACTTTCAGCGGTACTTTGGCTTGGTAATGAATGGAGCCATGGGCAAGACCTTTGAAAAAGGCCTGATGAATCTAAAGCGTCAACTCGAGAACCCCTGAACTGCAAATCACAGATCCGTCCACCGGTGATATGGCAGCATCGTGCCAACGTCTGCCCGATCCTGGCCAGGCGCGACGATGACCAGTCCTTCGGTCTGCCCAAGCGCAATCGTTGCCCCCGAGGTTTGGTTCGCGTGCGCCACGAATCCGCTGCGACCGTCGAAACTGATCAAATTGCCAAGAACGACACGAGTCCGCACCGGATCCCGTTTGACGGTACAGGTCAGTGGGATCCAAATCGGCATTGGGACAGGCTGGCTGTCGCCTTGCATGGCGCGCAGAAGGGGCATGCCAAATAGCGCAAACGTAACGATCGCACTCGCCGGATTGCCCGGCAGCCCGATGACGCACTTCTCGAAGCGACTCCCCAAAGCAATCGGTTTTCCAGGTTTTATCCCAACCTGAAATAGCTCGAGGTCTACGCCTGCTTTCTGCAGTGCCGGTCGCACGAAATCGTAGTCTCCGACGCTTACGCCCCCAATGGTGACAAGCACGTCCGATTCGACTAACGCCCGTTCGATCGCCTCTTGAATGAGACGTTCATCATCAGCAACCAAGGAAATGCGTGTCACTTTAGCGCCAGCTTGCCTAGCCAACAGCGATATCACAGGCGAATTGGATTCAGCGATGCTTCCGGGCCTCGCCTCCGTCCCCGGCCCCCGCAATTCGCTGCCAGTGCAAAGAATGGTAACGCTCGGCGCCTTCACCACCTCCACGTCCGCGCGATCCAAAAAGCTCACGAGTGCCATGGTTGCTGGACGCAGACGCTGGCCGCAGTCGAGGGCCAAGGCAGCTTCCGCCAAATCCTCACCCCGCAAGCGCACGTTCTGTCCGAGTACCACTGGCCTTTCGCCTGATATGGTCTGACCGTCGCGGGCGACGTGCTCTTGCATGACGACGGCATTGGCCCCCTCGGGCAGGGCTGCTCCCGTGAAGATCCGCATCGCGGTGCCGCGTTGCAGCGAAGCCGGTGCAGCACCGGCCGGGGCTTCCCCTTCGACGTGCAGTCGGTAAGGCGCTTGCTGTACGTCTTCGGCATGGACGGCATAACCGTCCATGGCGCTCGTATCGAACTCGGGAACGGCCCGCTCGGCCCGCAGGGGCTCGCCGAGAACCCGACCGAGGGCCGCGCTCAGCGGTAGGCGCTCATTGCCTCGAAGTATTGCCGTGTCGACGAAACGTTGCCTGGCCGATTCGAAATCCAGCATGGTTCTGGTAGCCTCCGGAACGCTTACGGACGATAACCCAAAGGGCGCCAGTGAACCAGCCATGACCGAAGGACGCTTGTTCGGATTCGATGAGATCGACACGGAACTCACGCTCGTCCCCCTCGCGGCGCGGCGCCTCTTGGACGCTCTGGGCGCGAAGCTTTCGCTCGATGGGTGGCAATCATTGACCATTGCCGACCGGAGAGTCCTCGTACAACTGGGTTCGGCTGCAGTCGTCGACGAGCCGCGCGCCCGCGACTTGCTGACGCGCGCCACTCCGTCACCGCGGGCAACAGACCCTATTGGCGATCCTGACATGCGGGCTGTTCCTGAACGGGTCACGGCGCTGCTTGGTGCCGAGAGGCCCCTACCGTTAGACGTTTGGTCGAACCTCGACCCGCTCGAACGTTGGGTGCTCGACAAGGTAGCCCAGAGCAAACAATTTAGTCGGCTGCCGCGCGCCTACGATGAGATCGTGCGCGGCCCGAGCAAGCTTTCACACCTAAACGCCCAAGGTGAAGCGCGCATGGTCGAGACAGGGTTGAAGCCCATTAGCACACGACGCGCCGTCGCTACCTCGACAGTTACGCTATCAGAAGCTGCCCATCGAGCACTCATCAAAGGTAATGCGCCCAAAGGCGACGTACTTGGAACCGCGCGCATTGCCGGCATCATGGCAGCCAAACAGACGAGCCAGCTGATCCCGCTATGCCACCCGCTGCAATTGACGCACATCGAGCTGCAACTCATTCCCTCGAGCAGTGAGCCCAAGGTCGAGCTCCGCGCCGAAGTGACTGCCATCGATCGCACCGGCGTCGAGATGGAAGCCATGGTGGCGGTCTCCGTGGCGGCGCTAACCATTTACGATATGCTCAAGGCTGTCGATCGCGGCATGGTGATTGGACCAACTCGCTTGCTGGAAAAAAGCGGGGGGAAAGGCGGAGACTTTCGCGCATGAAACGCCTGGCAGAACTCCGAGACACTCCGCTCGATAGCGTCGAAGTCGAGCAGGCCGTCGCCCACGCCGCGGCTGGCGCCATCGTCAATTTCGTCGGGCGCGTGCGAAATCACAATAACGGCATGCTGGTCACGCGCCTCGAATACGAAGCCTATCCAAGCATGGCCACGCGTGAGATGCTGGGAATTGTCACCGAGCTCGAGCAGCGCTTGCCCGGAACACGGCTGGCTGTGCTGCATCGCATTGGCTCATTGAACGTCGGAGACGCGGCCATCGTCTGCGCCGCCAGTGCGCCGCACCGCTCAGAAGCCTTTCATGCCTGCCGCCTATTGATCGATGAGATCAAGGCGCGAGTGCCCATCTGGAAGCGCGAACATGGTCCAGATGGACCGTATTGGGTTGGCTGGGAGGATGCACGTTGCACGGGTGAGCACGGACACGACCACGGGCACGGCCATACGCACAGCGCAGCCACCCAAGACGCAGCCACAGCGGCACTCACCGGTTGGCGCGTGATCTGCATCACCGTCAGCGATTCGCGCAGTCTCGAGACAGATGGCTCGGGGGGTGCTGCCGAGCAGCTACTTTCGGCCGCGGGTGCCCGCGTCGAACGACGGTTGGTGAAGGACGATACTGCGGCAATCGCGAAGCTGGTTCAACAATGCTTGGCCACGTCACCTGATTCGCTCTTACTCACGGGCGGCACTGGGATTGGCCCGCGCGACGTCACCTGCGAGGCCTTGCTGCCTCTACTCGATCGCCAACTCGATGGTTTCGGTGAAGCGTTCCGACGCCTCTCGTTCGACGCCATTGGCACCCGCGCACTTTTGTCGCGTGCCATTGCTGGCACCGTCGGACCGGTCTTGGTTTTCGCCATCCCGGGTAGTCCCAATGCGGTCCGACTCGCCGTCGAGCAACTCATCATCCCGCTTCTGCCCCACGCGAGATCGATGCTCCGCGGTGGCGGACACTAGCCACCAATCGCCGACATTTCGACGCGCGGCAGATGAGATGGCATGTCTGCACGCAGTTCCGAGTAGCGATCATTGCGCCGCTGCCACAGCTCGGCAATGACAGAATGCAGATCGCTGCCCGCACGCAAAGGCGTCGCTAAGTCAACGCCAGCGGGCGCAAAGAGGCAGGGATAGAGTTCACCCCGGGAAGAAACCCGAGCTCGCGTGCATCCTGCGCAAAATGGTCGTGAAATTGCCGCAATGATCCCAATATTGCCTCCCCCGTCTCGGTAGCGAAACCGTTTCGCTGTCTCGCTACAGTCCTCTGATTGGACCGGATCGATTGGCCAAATTTGGTTAATGCGAGCGCCGATTTCTGCCGCAGTCAGCACGTCCGTCGCCCGCCAACCATTACTGCAACCGACATCCATATACTCGATGATGCGGAGTTCGAGCCCCTCACGCCGAGCCCAAGCTGCCATGGGCAGCAAGGAATGCTCGTTGACTCCGCGCTCTACGACCATATTCACTTTGATTGGCTCGAGACCGCACCTACGCGCAACATCGATTCCCCGAAGGACCCTCGACAATGGCGTGTGCCCGTCCGTAATGCGCCGAAAGGTAAGGTCGTCGATGGCGTCGAGACTGACCGTAACTCGGCCTAAGCCGGCGTCAGCCAATGCTTGTGCCTGCCCCTCGAGAAGTGAACCATTGGTGGTAAGGCACAGATCGCGAATCGAAAGTCGGGAGAGGCGCCGCACCAGTTTGGCCAAGTCCCGACGCACCAAGGGTTCGCCGCCCGTGATGCGCAGTTTGCTGATCCCAAGGTCGGCGAACGTCGCGGCAATTCGCTCGATTTCGGCAAAGTTCAGCAGATTGCTGCGCGCGGTCGGCGATACCACTGGGCCAAGTTTGCTCCGCGGCATGCAGTAGCTGCAGCGGAAGTTGCAGCGATCCGTTACACTCAACCGCAGGTCGGTCAGAGGGCGCGCAAGGCGATCGAGCAATGGCACCTGGACTGGGCCTTCGAGCGGCAGCCCCCGCGGCACGGAGTTGCGGCGCGCAACCAGGCGGTCGATGGTAACCAATGCTGCATTCACTGAGCTACACCTATTCCTTCAGCAATCCGGTGGTGGTCGGAGGCGCATCTCCCCACTCGATTCGCTGGCGCGCCGAGCTTCGAAAGCAAACCAGCGAAATAGTCTACCCAGTCCGAATAGACCAAGGATGGTCGCTGTTGCAAGCATGAGTAGATGGAACCAATAGCGCCGGACATTCGCTAAAAACAGTAACCATGGGTCGCCATGTCGTGGGTCGGTCGGATCGGTGCCATCGTACAACTCCCTGGCATCAGCGATGCCGTCAGCGTCAAAGTCATGCTTCTGATCGATCGCGGCAAGCAGCGCCGCCGGCTGAAGCTTGTATGCCATAAGCCGCTTTCTGCCCAGATGGCCCACCAAGTAATCGCCAAATGGATTCAGAATGGGACTGTCCACTGGCTGCCCCGGCTCAAGCATATTGCGCGAGCGAGCGAGCGCCTGCATCTCATTCTCGCCTAGAGCGCCAATCTGGCCGTGCTTCATGCCGTCGGGCCCGTCTGGATGGGCGTGGCACATGCCGCAGCTCACGACCCGCCCGGCTTGCGCTTGAATGTGACGCTGGAATTCGGGGTAGGCTTGCGCGCGCGAGACACCGCCGAGTACCACCGCAGACAGGGCGCCGAGGGCGATGCCCGAGAGCGCTGCCTTCTTCTGGTACATCAGTGACCTCCCTTGAAGAACTCGTAGATGAGGTGACCAAACAGCGTGATGACGACCATGAAGGAGCCCATGAACGCTGCGAGGACGGCCGTCGTCTTGCGCGAGGAGTGTTTGAATAGCCAAGGCGCGGCAAAAATCGCGCCGATGGCAACCGTTTGACCGAGCGCGACGACCCAGAATGGCAGAAGCTCCAAGGGGTAATACACGAAGTAGAAGTACCATTCCGGTTTGATCCCCTCGGGAGTCGAACCGAGCGCGTCATACGGCGCAAAGAGTGGGAACGAGAAGAACGACTCGAATGGAACGCAGAGTGCCGCTGTGAACAGGAGCAGAAACGCAACACCCCATACTCCTAAGTCCTTGATGACGAAGAAGGGCATAAACTTCTCGTGACGCGTCGCTGGTTCATCCACCCCGCGGCTCATGCCGTGGAGCTGCACACTAAAAAGATGCAGCCCGAGGACGGCAAATACCGTCAAGGGTAGGATGATTACATGTAGAGCGTAAAAGCGACTTAGCGTCGATTGCCCGACTGCAGGTTCACCCTGAATCGTTTCGCGAATCGTCGTGGGTAACTTCGCCAGTTCGCCGGGAAGGTAGGCGCCCACGAGCTCGATCGACTGAAGCCCAACCTTGGTCGCGTTGACGGCGATTTGATGCCAGGGCAAGAGGTAACCCGTGAATCCGAAGACGAAGGTGACGAGAAGCAGCACTACCCCGGAAAGCCAGGTCAGCTCCCGGGGACGTTCGAACGCCTTCATCGCCATCGTGGTCACGAAGTGCGCAAGAACGCAGAAGATCATACAGGACGAAGACCAAGCGTGCATATTGCGCACGAGGGCCCCGCCCGGCACATGTCGAGTGATGTATTCGACCGAGGCATAGGCATCGCTCACGGTGGGTTGATAGTAAAACAGGAGCAACAGTCCCGTGACCACCTGAATGACGAAGAAGAATAGCGTCAACCCTCCAGCATAGTATGCCCAGCTCATTCGATGGACGGGCACCGTCTTCTTCGTCACCATCGAATGAAAGTCGGCCTTCTCAATTGGGAAGCGCTCAGCGAAGAAGTTCAGTGCGGTTGCGACAATCCCTTTGCGCATTAGATGACCTCCGAGCGCGCGTCCTTGACCACGTAAACATTGCAGCGTGCCAGCAGGTCCTTGTCACGACTGCCCGTCAGTTGCCCGTCGGTCCCCATGGCGGCAACGACCTTGCCACTCGGCTCTCGAGCGGCCCACGCCAGCTTGGGCAATGCCGCTTTGGCCGGTGCGTCCTGTTGGGGTACGCCCGTCTTTACGTCGAAATAGGAGACGTGGCAGGGGCATAGGATTCGCCCCTTGTCGTCGACGTCTTTGCCCACAGTACAACCGAGATGGGTGCACTTCGCAGAAAGCACGATGGGCATGCCATCTTCTCCTAGAAAGGCCAGCGCTGGTCGCATGTCGTAGTCGATGAAGTATTTTCCGCTCTTCGTTGCTAGCTCCGTGTAGGGACTGACGAGAATGTAGTCGTTCGACAGACGTTCCAGCTCGAGCGCACGCTCTTCTGCGGTCATCATGACGCGCAAGTGACGCTCGGTAAGTAACTTCACTCGTTCGCCTTTGGTCAAAGGCGGCTGAACGAAGTACTTGACCATCTTGTCGGCAACGCCTAGGCCAAGCAATGCGGCGGCGGCTCCCGCGCCCGCGACGCCCTCGATCAGGTGACGTCGCGCCAAGTCGGGATCCCCACCCGGCTCCCTCTCGACGGCTTCCGTACGGCGCTTGGAGGTCCAAACGACGAGCTGTGGCGCCCGGTACAGATACTCGATGGGGACGAATAGTGCGTGAACTAGGCGCGTGAACGGAACGATACCAATGACGACGAATGCCGTGACCAAGTGGGCTTTGACGAGCGGCGGCAGCTCCGTGATAAGTTCGGTCTTGGGCTGGAAAATGAGCAGACTCTGGACGTACGGCATGACCGTACCGGTAGACCACAGTGCGCCCCAACGATGCGAGATAGCAACGAGCATCCCAAGGCATACCTCCAATAGTAGCAGCCCAAGGACGACATAGTCGGCCCAGCTAGTTACCCGCTGCAAGCGGCTACGCAACACCCTCCGCAAGAGCAACGTCATGAGCCCCAGGGCGCAGGCCGTAGCCGCGGCGAGGCCGACTATCTCGACCGCGTGCAGCACTGCTGGTTGGCTGAGCAGGCTGCGCCACAGACCGGGCGCCAAGAACGCGACCAGATGTCCAACAAACACCAGAAGGATGCCGAGGTGCCACGGCAATGACCCAGCGCCCAACCAACGATCCTCAAGCATTTGAGAGGACAACGATGATATCGAGTATCGATGCAGGTAGAAGCGAGCCATTGTCCCACCGACGAATAGGACCAGCACCAGGTACGGAAGCCCGACGTATAGGAATTGCTCAATCACAGGTCACCTCGGCATTCAGCGTCCAGGTGTCAACGAGCCCTTCGAGCGCCTGCATCGCCAGAACAAATGGATTTTCCTGACGCAAGAGTTCAACTTGCATCTTCTCGAGACCCGATTTCAGGCAATAGGTTAAAAGGTCGCGTTGCTCGGGAGGATCTAGCAACTCGAGGGCACCGAGCACCACCCCCAGGTGGTCCGGAAGTTCACCGTTCGAAGGAACGCCCTTCGCTGCGTACTGTTCGGCAAGTCCCGTCATCAACTGGGCGCGTTTGAAACTACCCTCGCCAAACAAGTGCACGCTGAGGTAAAGGGCACAGGCAGGCGATAGATCGAAGGTTCGAGTGTACAGTTCTCGCAGTTCGTTTAGGCTCAGCCGACTCAATCGCAAGCGCAATTCGCCAAAGCTGTCGGCTGCGGTGGGTGCAAAGTCTCGACAAGCCCGTTCCAACTCGGTCAACCGAACGAGGTAGTCCTGATCCGGATAGTCGAAGATATGGGATGCCGCTTTCGCGCAGGGAACCGCCATGACTAGAGCCCTCGCTTCGGGCTCGCGTGACGCCCTAGACCGATGAGACCCTTGGTCTTCTCGGCGGAACCGCCTCCGCCCTCGAGCGACTCTTCGCGCTGCAACGGCGGGATATTGAAGCGCTCTTGGTCACTCGCTAGCGCGGTCATGGCGTAGATCTCTTCGGCAAGCGATGGCGTGAGCTCTGCCTCGAGCAGGGCGCGTTCGACGGCATCCTGGGCAATCCCGTCGCCTGACTCGGCGCGCTTGTAGATACGCACCGCGAGTAGCCGCTTCAACGTGTTTTCGACGAGCTCGCTGTTACCAGCTGCAAATAGCTTCGCCAAATAGCTGATCGGCAGCCGTGCCTTCTCGATCGGAGCAAACGGTGCAGCATCGTCGTGGTTGTAGGTTCCACCCTCCATTCGCCCAAGAATTGGCAACAGCGGCGGCACGTAGTACAACATGGGCACGGTGCGAAACTCTGGATGTAGCGGTAGGGCCAGCCGCCAACGCACTACGTATTTGTACACGGGTGAAGCCTGGGCGGCTTCGATGATTTCCGGACTGAGCCCACTCGCCTGAGCGGCAGCGATCACCTTCGGATCGAACGGATCTAATATGATGGAGCGCTGTGCTTCCGCGAGTGCACGGGCGGGCGATTGGGCAACCGCTTCGATGCGATCCGCATCGTACAAGAGGACACCCATGTAGCGGATCCTGCCCACACACGAGTGAAAGCATGCCGGGGGCTGCCCCGTCTCGATACGTGGGTAGCAGAGAATGCACTTCTCGCTCTTGCCCGTACTCCAGTTGTAGTAGGTCTTCTTATATGGGCAGGCTGCAACGCAGGCGCGCCAGCCTTTGCAGACCTCTTGATTGATGAGAACAATGCCATCTTCGCCCCGTTTGTAGATGGCACCAGAGGGGCAGGCTGCAACACAGGCCGGGTTAAGGCAATGGTTGCAGATCCGCGGCAGATACATCATCGAGATCCGTTCGATCGAGAACAGGATCTCGCGCTCTTCTGGCGACAGTTCGGCTAAATTCGGATCATTTTCCGCATATACCGGTGAACCGGATAGATCGTCGTCCCAGTTTGGACCCGCTTCGATCGTATCCATGAGCTCGCCGGTGATGAGCGAAACCGGTCGTGCCGTAGGTTGATCGTCCCCTGCAGGCGCATTGAACAGATTTCCATACTGGTAAGTCCAGGGCTCGTAGTAGTCGTCCAGGTTCGGCTGGTTCGGGTTGTAAAACAGCTTGAGCAACGCGGAAGCCCGCGTCTGTGCCGCGAGCTCGAGCTTGCGTTCCTTCGTCAGCGTCCAACCACCGTGGTACTGTTTCTGGTCCTCCCAAGCCGTGGGGTAGCCGGTCCCCGGCTTGGTTTCTACGTTATTCCACCACATGTACTCGGCGCCCTGCCTGTCGGTCCATACGTTCTTGCAGGCAACACTGCAGGTATGGCAGCCGATGCATTTGTCTAGGTGGAACACCATTGCAACGTGAGCACGTACGTTGAGTCCGGTCACCACACCACCTCATCGAGCTTTCTAACTGCCACGAAGGTGTCGCGATTGACGCCTTGCGGGCCCCAGTAGTTGAAACCGTAAGAGAACTGTCCGTACCCACCGATCATGAAGAGCGGTTTAAGCCGCGCCCGGGTCAGACTGTTGTGTGCCCCGGCTCGCCTTAGGCTTCGGGATGGCGCCCGTGGAACGCCCACGGTGCGCTCGGTAGCGTGATAGATGAAACACATGCCGCGCGGCAGTCGAGCCGTGACGCAGGCCCTCGTCACTACCACGCCATGATCATTGGTCACCTCAACCCAATCGTTGTCGATGATGCCTGCCGACCCTGCGTCCTCGTCATTGAGCCAAATCGGTTCGATGCCGCGGCTCAGGGTCTCCATGCGTAGGGTGTCACCATAGGTCGAATGGATGTGCCATTTGCCATGGGGCGTCAGGTAGTTGAGAACGAGCGGAGCGCCTCGCAGATCCGTCTTTACAAGATCCTTGGTTTGCCCGAGATCCGCGCGTGGCTTGTAGGTCGGCAGATGCTCGCCGTAAGCTCGGTAAGCTTCGTGATCGAGATACAGGGACTGCCGCCCCGTCAAGGTCCGCCAAGGTATGAGCTCCTCGACATTCAGACAAAACGCCGAGTAGGTTCGGCCCTCGTTGATGTTCCCTGTCCAATACGGCGTCGTCAGGACGCGTCGTGGTGCGCTGACGATATCCTGGAAGCCGATGCGCGTAGACCGAGTCTTTTCAGCAAGCTGGACCAGCGGTCGCCCGGTCTTGTGGCTCTCGGCTTCGAACGCGCGATACGCCAATTCTCCGTTGGTTTCTGCAGCGAAACCTAGGATAGCCTCACACACGGACAGGTCAGCCCAAAGCGACGGATACGTCGTATCATTCCACGTTTCGGTGGGACGTGAGGTCATCCAGGCGTCGTAGACGTCTGACACTTGGTACTTGAGCCCGTGGACACCGATTCCTTGGTCCCTAAAGCTGCGCCCGAGCGAGATGAACTTCTTGTATACGCTGGGGTAGTGGCGTTCGACGACCGCAACGTTCGCCATGGTCTTGCCTGGGATCGGCTCACATTCGCCCTGTGACCAGTCGAGGACTTGGGGCTGCGCGATTTCCCCAGGGCTATCGTGAGCAAGGGGCGAAAGCACGACATCTGTCAACGCGTCAGGCAGGTACCTTTCTGCCATGAGCGAGGTGCGCTGGGCAATGTCCCGAAATATCGCCCAGTCGCTCCGCGACTCCCAACAGGGTGGAATGGCAGCCTGTAGCGGATGAATGAAGGTATGCAAATCCGTCGTGTTTAGGTCGTCCTTCTCATAGTAAGTGGCCGCCGGCAGCACGATATCCGAATAGAGTGCCGAGGTGTCCATGCGATAGTTCAAGTCGACGACCAGATCGATTTTGCCCAGTTCGACCTGCTCGTGCCACACGACTTCCTTCACCTCTTCCCTGGCGACTTCGTCGGCGATGGCGTTGTCGTGCGTACCCAAATAGTGACGCAAGAAGTACTCATGGCCCTTGGCAGAGGCTTGTAGCGCGTTGCCGCGCCAGATGTACCAGAGCCGCGGGTAGCTCTCCGGGTTATCAGGATCTTCCATCGAGAACCGCAGCTTACGTTGCTTGAGCTGCGCCACTACGTAGTCGCGCAGCGCTTGGTCAGTCGTCGCCCCTGCCCGCCTGGCATCGGCGACCACGCGGAACCCACTCTGATTGAATTGCGGGTAGCACGGCAACCAACCCGCGCGTACCGCTAGCACTTGCTGGTCAATGGTGTGCCCCGACGCCAAACGGTGCTCGGATTTGGAGACCGGACACATTTCGCGGAAACTGCCTTCGTAGCGCCATTGATCCGTGTGCACGTAGTGAAAGGACGGCGTGTTCTGCAACCGTGGCGGCCCACCCCAGTCTGTAGCAAACGCGATGCTGGCCCAGGGAGCTTGCGGAGCAAGCTTTTCTTGGCCGACATAGTGATTCCAGCCACCGCCGTTCTTCCCGACGCAACCGCAAAGGATGAGCGGCACGATGCAGGAGCGATACAAAAGATTGTTGTGGTACCAGTGGTTGGCACCGGCCCCGATGATAACGGAGCATTTTCCTTCGGTACGCGCCGCAGTCTTGGCCCAGTTGCGGGCAAAACGGATCACGAGCTGCCGATCGATTCCCGTGAAGCGCTCTTGCCATGCGGGTGTGTAGATGGCAGAAGCGTCGTCGTAGTCGACCGGCCACTGGCCTTCGACAGTGGCCGCATTGGCACCGTAGGTGCTCAGCAAGAGTTCGAGGCCCAAGGTACATAGGACCGGACCAGCCGCGGTTTCAATTTCGCGCACCGGAACCGAGCGCAGAATCCGCTTTGGTGCACCCTGCGAGAAGTCGTCGACCTCAAGCATCACGTGAGCAGTCGCAAGAGCCCCCAGGCGCAACGCGGGCAGGATCTCCTCACCTGTGCGCGTGTCCTTGAGTTCGAGGTTCCATTGCCCTGCCTCCTTCTGCCAACGGTGACCGACGGTTCCCCCCGGCAGCTTGATGCTGCCGTCGGGTTCATGCAGCAGGCAGAACTTCCACTCGGCATGCTCCTCGGCAGCAAAAACCGCCTGGTCCGACGCACGCAGCAACGCGCCAGCGCGATAATTGCCGTCTTCGGTGCGCTCGAGCTTAACCAAGAAGGGCAAATCGCTGTAGCGCTTCAGGTAGTCGACGAAGTAGGGCACCTGGGCATCAACGAAGTATTCCTTCAAGATAACATGGGTGGTCGCCATCCAGAATGCAGTGTCTTGCCCCTGATGGATCGGGACCCACTCGTCTGCCACCTTGGCGGTTTGGCTGAAATCTGGGGAGAAGACCACCACTTTGGTACCACGATGCCGAGCCTCAACCAGAAAATGGGCATCCGGCGTACGGGTCATCAGCACGTTTGAACCAACGACGGCTATCATTTCCGAGAGGAACCAGTCGGCACTCTCTGCAACGTCGGTTTGTTCGCCCCAGATCTCGGGGGATGCCGGAGGCAAGTCGCAATACCAGTCATAGAACGAGAGCGAGACACCTCCCATTAGTTGCAAGAAGCGAGCACCCGCTGCGTAGCTCACCATCGACATCGCGGGAATGGGTGAGAACCCGATCAAGCGATCAGGGCCGTGCTCGTTGACGGTATGGATGTTTGCGGCCGAAATGAGCTCGAGCACTTCATCCCAGGAGGCGCGGCGAAATCCGCCCTTTCCGCGCGCCGTTTGGTACTTGGCTCGGCTCTCTGGATTGGCTACGATCGATTTCCATGCGGCAACTGGATCGTCACTGTGTTCCGCCTTGGCCTTCTGCCAGAGATCCATCAGTGCCCCTCGAACGTAGGGGTATTTGACGCGCAACGGGCTGTAGATATACCAAGAGTACGAAATCCCGCGTTGGCAGCCGCGCGGTTCGTAGGTAGGCAGGCTCCGTGCGAGACGCGGGTAGTCGAGAGCCTGCATTTCCCAGGTCACGATGCCTTGCTTGACGTAAATGTTCCAACTGCACCCACCGGTGCAATTGACCCCGTGCGTGCTGCGCACGACGCGATCGTACGACCAGCGGTTGCGGTAGAAGTCCTCCCAAGACCGATACTGCGGAGAAAAGAGATCGCTGATGAAGGACATGGATCTACCTCTTGGTCGTGCGCTGAATGAGCCGAGCTCGAACGCCCTTGGGACGAGCCAGGATGAACGCCACTGCAATGCCAAAGGCGGCCAACCCCGCGCCAAGTCCCCAGACGGTGGTGTCCGAGAGCACCGCGACGATCCGCTTGGACTTGGCTTGCTGCATGAAAGCTGCCAGATGCCGCGCTTCTTGCTCGCTGATGGGGTGGTCTGCGTAGGCAGCGCGCATTACGGGGAACCCCGCGCGTGCAATCGTTCCCGCCAGGGCCTCGAGCTCGGAGTGGTCGGCGAACTGGCTCAACTCTGGGCCAAGCTCCCCACCTTCCCCGCGATACCGGTGACAAGAGCTACAAGGCATGCCACCGTTCTGCAACGCCACGTGCCCAAAGAAAATGGCCCCGCCCAGCCGGGAGTCTGCCGGTTGGCGAGGTTGGTCCGACAGCTGAGCGAACTTCGTCTTGGCCTTAACGATGCGCTGTTGCACCGTGCTGTCTTTGAGCATGGAAACGAGCGACTCAAGTTGCTCCGCCGACAGTGGGCCCACCTTGCGTTCCATCGATTTTACCGCTGCTGCCAATTGCGGCTCTGGCCAGGTCGCAACCCCCGCCAGATCGGGTCCGCGCAAAGCGCCTCCGCCGACCGTGTGGCATCCCGAACAAGTCTCAGCAAATTTGGATGCGGCGACGTCAGGGAGCGCGACTAGACCGGCTGGTTCGGCACTGGTACTCACTGCAGCCAAAACGGCTGGTTCGGCACTGGCCGCCGCGGGTGGGACCGCAGCCCAGACGGCATTTCCACACAGCAAGCAAGCGACTGCTGCGCTTCTCGCTATTCTGAGCCTCTTCTGTGCGCGCCGTTTCTTCATGGTCCGCCTCGATTCGCGACAATGCTCCGATGTTCGCCCCAGTCACGTCCCTCGAACGCGGCTGCCTCACCTTCCGGACTACGCAGATGCGTAGCCTGTCGGAGTAGCCTGTCAGAGGACTGGCAGGGGAGGCAAGACGTTCTCTGCCGTGGTTTCGACCTAACCTGATGCTTGTCATGGAGGGGCTCGAGGGCCGACACATGACGTCCGTCATGCCGAGAATGCCGCCGGTGGCGCAGACTGACAGGCGAAGGAGCAACGCATGGCTATCGAACCCGCGCCAACCAAGGACGCGTCCTCGGCGTCGCATTGGGATCCCGAAGACCAGGAGCAATGGGCAAGGCAGGGCCAAGCCATCGCGCGCCGTACGCTCTGGATCACGACCAGCGCGCTGACGCTCTCGTTTGCCACTTGGTTTGTCTGGAGCGCCATCGTCGTGCGCCTACCGGCGGCAGGTTTCGCGCTCAGCGTCTCCCAAAGGTTCTGGCTGGTAGCCGTTCCTGGGCTAGTTGGCGCAACGCTCCGCATTCCCTACTCCTTCATCGTGCAGCTCTTCGGTACGCGCCGGGTCGTCATTTGGGCTACTGCCACTTTGCTCGTCCCTTCGCTCGGCATTGGCTTGGCAGTACAAGACATCACCACTTCGTACCCGACGTTGTTGGCTCTCGCTGCCACAGCCGGATTTGGCGGCGGCAACTTCTCGGCGTTCATGTCGAGCACAAGTCTTTTCTTCCCGACGAAGCAACAGGGTACGGCTCTTGGGATCCAAGCAGGCCTTGGCAACCTCGGCGTAAGCCTCGTACAGTTTCTCACGCCCTGGCTCATCACATTAAGTACGATTGGCATCGGCGCTGGACAGCTGTTGAAGAAGGGGGCCAACGTCACTCCCGTTTGGTTGCAATCTGCAGCCTTCTTCTGGGTCATTCCCGTGGTGGTAACGCTCGCTTTTGCCATCGTTTGGCTGCGCGATGTTCCGGTCAAGGCAAGCGTCAAGGATCAGGCTGTCATCTTTCGCCGCAAGCACACCTGGGTGATGACCTCGCTCTACATCATGACTTTCGGTACATTCTCCGGGTTTGCCGCGGCAACCGGCCTGCTCATAGGTGAGGTGTTCTCAGTTAAACGCTTCGCCGACGCGCCGGATCCACTCGCTTTCGCGTTTATCGGTCCACTCGTTGGTTCGCTCATGCGCCCGGTTGGTGGCTACGTCTCAGACAAATGGGGCGGCGCCAAAGTCACGCTTTTTAGCGCCCTGCTCTTGATCGGGTCGATGGTTGGCCTCGCCAAGACGTCACATCCCAACTCCGCCAGTGAGTTTCCGCTGTTTCTTGCTCTGTTGCTCGTCGTATTCTTCGCGTCGGGGATCGGCAACGGCTCGACCTTTAGGATGATCCCTGCTCTTTTCATCCCCAAGGAAGCCGCCCCCGTGCTGGGTTGGACCGCTGCCATAGCCGCCTACGGTGCGTTCCTTCTACCTTTGCTGTTTGGGTCGACACTTTCGAACAGCGGCAACGCCGACGGCGCGTTCTACGCCCTCGGGGCCTTCTATCTGGCCAATGCACTGCTCTGCTACTGGTTCTACGCCAGATCCGGCGCTGAACGCCCCTGCTAAGCACTTCGGCAAGGATCCGGTATATGACCATGGCTGCAACGCTAATAGATCCGACACTCGAATCCCAATCCCCTCGGTCGAGGACGAGCGTACTCGTGCTTTCCACTCTTGCATTTACCATCCTCTTTGCCGTTTGGCTGATGTTTGGGGTCCTCGCAATCCCGATCCGCAAAGAGCTTGGACTCAACGATATGCAGGTGGGATGGCTGACCTCGATCGCCATACTCAGCGGCTCTATCTGGCGGCTCAACGTTGGGATCTGGACGGACAAGTACGGCGGACGCCGGCTCATGACCATCTTGCTCCTACTAACTAGCATCCCCTGCTATCTGGTCAGCCGCGCCCACAGTTTTACCGAACTCATCGTCTATGCGCTCCTGTTCGGACTCGCAGGCAATGGCTTCTCGCTCGGCATCGCGTGGTGTGCCGCCTGGTACCCGAAGAATCGACAGGGTTTCGCCCTAGGTATCTTCGGAGCAGGCAACGTCGGTGCTTCGGTGACCAAACTCATCGGGCCCTTGCTCATCGCCGTGGTTCCTGTCACAGGCCTCGGTGGCGTCGTCCCGGGCGGATGGCGTTTCGTTCCCGTGCTCTACTCGGCTCTGCTGCTTGCTACGGCCGCAGCGACATGGTTTCTCACGCCATCACCTGACAAGCGCCCCGGAAGGGGTCGCCCCATGGGTGACATGTTGCGCCCGTTGCGCGAGATCCGCGTCTGGCGCTTCAGCCTCTACTATGTAGTGGTGTTCGGTGCCTACGTGGCACTCAGCGTATGGCTACCCAAGTACTACGTCGATGTGTACCAACTCAAGCTGCGCGATGCCGCATTACTGACCACGCTGTTCATCTTTCCGGCAAGCCTATTGCGGCCGCTCGGTGGTTGGCTTTCTGATCGCATCGGAGCGCGACGCTTGATGTATTGGGTGTTTGGTACCATGACGTTAGCTTGTCTGGTTCTAGCGCTTCCCAATGGTCAGTTCGTCGTGGCAGACAGCGCGCACAGGACGCGCACTTTGTTCGCCATCGATCTCGGCGTAGGGTTCTTCACTGCGCTACTCGTCGTAGTCGGCATTTCCATGGGGATCGGTAAGGCGGCCGTATACAAGTACATTCCTCAGTATTTTCCACGCGACGTCGGCGCCGTGGGAGGCCTAGTCGGATTGTTGGGCGCCTTGGGTGGCTTCTTCCTTCCGCCAATGTTCGCTTACGGCGACAAGGCCACCGGTTTTCCACAGACCGTCTTTCTAATTTTGCTACTCATCGTGCTCGTAAGCTTTGGCTGGCTGCACGTCACCGTCATGGGCATGATGCGTGGAGCCACACCGGAGCTTGCGGGACAGATCGATCACGGTCATGAGATTGAAGTCGTTACCTAGTCCAGGCGCGATGGAACGTCTGTAGCGATGCAAGCAGCACGACGGCTGCAGTCGCACGGGTGATCCATCGGTTCGAGAGCTTCGTCAGAAGCAGCCTGGTGCCGAGTGCACCTCCCAACCATACCGCGATGGGCAGAACCCACCAAGCGTCGAGCTCGAACAGACGTACAAGCATGGTTCGTTTGCCAACCAGCCCTGCCAGCGAATTGACCAGAATGAATGAGCTGCAGAGCGTCGCGATGCGGCGACTCGTGTCCCAACGCAAATGGTGCAGCAACGGCGACAAGAATACCCCGCCACCGATCCCAACCAGGCCGCCGACAAGACCGAGTGGCATGCCAACCAGAGCACCGAATCCAAATCGACTAGTTGCGGTTCGCTGGCACACTTCCCAAGGTTCAACTGAACGCTTGGGGCCAACCAGTGCCAGTGCCGAGAGCAGCAAGGTGGACGCCAGCAACAGATCGAGAACACGATCTCTGAGTGGATAGGACGCACCGACCAAGGCGGCCGGTACCGAAAGACAGGCAAATGCGGCGAGACTACGCCAATCGATGAGTCGCAATCGAAGCGCGGCGAAACATGTCCGCGCCACGACGACTACATTGCACAATAACGCGATCACTGCGGAGTGCCGGGTGGGAATGCCCCCGAGCGCCAGCAGCGCTAAGTAGGCAGAACCACCGCCAAAACCTGCCGACGAGTAGACGGCGGCGGCGACGCCGAAGGCGATCACCAAGAGGACGGAGTCCAATGCTACCTGTCCCCCTGGCGAAACGGTTCACCCAGGTAGCTGACACCTGCTGGTAGATCGCTTGGCGCATCCCAATCTTCAAGTGCCTTGGCCTTTGCTGGCTCGATCGACAAAGGAACGCAAGCGGCACCGAGCAGCTCCAAGAGAGTCGTCATGCGGTATTGGCCTTGCTCTAACAAGCGCTGCAAGAAGGGCAAGACCGCGTGTACGCGATAACGCGCACACAGGGGCTCCCAATGCTCACGCCTCGGCACGAGAGCATCGGCCGACGGAAGTTCGCGGAGCAACTGGCGCAGCAACGCTGTGTCTACACCTGGCATGTCACAAGCTACCGCCAGAACGAATTCGAACTGCGACTTTGCCGCCTGTTCCGCCAAGCTCATAAGGCCTGCCATGGGACCCTGCCCCTTGGGTGAGTCTGACACCATTGGAATGGCAAGCCGACGATAGGCCGCATTGTCGCCAACGAGCACTATGTCAGGCAGGCCGGCAGCTACTAGATTGTCAACGAGCCGCTCCACAAGGTTCTGCTCACCGCCGGGTGGTTGAAGCAATCCCTTGGGCGTGCCCAGCATGCGCCGCGATTGCCCGCCAATGAAGATCCCTGCGAGGCATGCGTGCGTTGACATGGGTGTCCAGCTTAGCAGGATTTGCGCTCAGCTCTGCAGCGCTCAGTCGCGCAACTCTCACCCACCTGCTACCGGCGGAATGATCGCCAGGGTGTCTCCCGGTCGGATTGCCGCCGAGGCATCGACGAACTGTTCGTTCTGCGCGATCCGTACACAGGCCAAGTACGGTTCGAGCGGGGGGTATTGCCCGCCAAGCCACGCCGTGAGTTCTGCCACATTGGTGACGGCCGCCGGCAGCTCGACGATGTCCTTGGAACGACCAGCGGCGTCACGGGCAGCCGCAAAAAAGAGTAAGGTGACCTGCATTGGCTAAGTCCTTTCTACTCTCGTTGCGCAAACCGAACAAGTCGAGTCACACCCATAGCGGATGACTCGAAACTCGAGGTCGAGCGCGTCGTAGGTCAGTAGGCGCCCCGCGAGTGGCTGCCCAATTCCGAGGACGAGCTTGAGCACTTCCGTGGCCTGAAGCGTCCCGATGACCCCAGGCAGGACCCCAAGAACGCCTCGCTCGGCACAAGATCCGAAGGCTCCTGGTTGGGGCTGCTTCGGAAACAGACAGCGGTAACATGGCCCCCGATTCCCGAGAAACGTAGTCACGCGTCCCTCGAACCGATCAATTGAGCCATGACAGACAGCGATCCCCCGCTTTACAGCGACGTCGTTGAGCGTGTAGCGAGTTGGAAAGTTGTCCGCGCCGTCGACAATTACATCCCAACCCTGTTCGAGGATGCGCTCGGCGTTCTCGGCGCAGAACCGTTCTTCGAAGACTTCGACTCTTACGTCGGGGTTAGTATCCGCGATTCGACTGCGCGCACTCTCGACCTTACGGGTTCCAAGCTGACCAGTACTGTGAATGATCTGGCGGTGTAGATTCGAGATATCTACGTTGTCGTGGTCGACGAGCCCCAAAGTTCCGACGCCTGCCCCTGCCAGGTAAAGAGCCGCTGGCGACCCCAAGCCACCGACGCCGATCAGCAGCACTCGCGCCTGCGCTAGCCTCGTCTGCCCAGCGGTTCCCACCTCGGCGAGTAACATCTGGCGCGAGTAGCGGTCCGAGGCATTGGCAAAGCAACCCGCTGCCGTTTCAACTGCGACGGGCAAACCCAAAGCCTGCCAATGGGCGAATCCCAATTCGAGATGCAACAGCTGCTCGTAGCCCAGGTGCTGCATCAGCCGCAGCGCCTGCGCGCTGCGCATGCCGTGCGCGCAATACAGGATGACTGGCGTCTGCAGATTGGGCAACAAGTGGCGCACTCGCTGCTCCAACTCATGCAGTGGCAGGTGAATCGCCTTTGGAATTTGGCCTTCGCGCAACTCAGACGCGGTGCGCACGTCCACGATCACCAAGTCACGCTCTCGGTTCATGCGGTCGCGAAGCATCGGTGCGGTGATGGTCGGGGTATGCAAGCGGCGGGTTCCTCGATATTGCGTCTAGCATCCGGCGCCAGGCAAGGATGCCGTGAATTTGCTAGGCTTGCCTGTGCCATGAATATTTCGAGACGGGTAGCGATACTGCAATGCGAGCGAAGTGGCCAATCCATCAGTCTGGTGCTCCAACGTAGCCCATTTATTGCGAGGAATGACCCCCGTGTAAGCAACGTCTTACCCATTTCAAGCGACCGCCATTCTATACAAAAATGGGCGCTGTGTCGGAACCACCTGCTCCTCTCGGAAACCGGGACACGATTCGCAATGTGCCTACGGCGCGGAGCCTAAAGGACACCATTCGGGACCGGATTGGTCCCATTGGCAGCAAGCTCGAGGACCGAATCGAACCAACCCCGCAGCGCTCTCGGACACCTGGAGGTAATCCACCGCGTGCCGCTCGCGAAGCGTTCAGCACATTCTGGAACGTTGTCGAAGGTGCCTGCATCTACTTCATTGAAGCCACTGGTGCGCGAGACGAGACGTTCTCGATCATTTCCGGTGGGGATGATGCAAACCATATGCTGGCAAACGCGACCTGGCGGTGAAGACGCCTAGCGGAGATCTCGTGACCTAGGCGGTACGGGAAGCACACCGCTCGTTCGAGAGGCCGAACACTGCATCATGCACGACATGGCTGAGTTCAACGATTCGGTACGGCTTCTGAATGAAGCCAGCAGCACCTCTTCGCAGCAAGGCCTCAATGTCAAGGTCGCCGCCAAAGCCCGACCAAATGACAATGGGCAACAATGGCGCGAGCCGATGTAGTTCTTCGAAAGTTGCTTCGCCGTCCATTCGAGGCATTCGCAGATCCAGAAGCACCACCCTAAATGGCTCGGAGGCGCATTTGAAGACTTCGAGCGCGTGAACCCCGTCGGTTGCTACCGTCACGTCGTACCCAAGGCTCTGTAGCGTTGCGGCAGCCGCGCGCCTTACCAATGCATCGTCGTCGACAAGCAACACTCGCCCGGCGCCGAGTGTAACTTGCTCCGCACCCTGAGCAACCGCCGAATCAGCAGGCGTGCTACAAGGCAGAAGGATCCGAAATGCCGTTCCGCAACCAGGTTCGGTCTCGACTTCAATCGAACCCCGGAGCGACTTGACGGTTCCGGCAACAGCAGCGAGGCCCAATCCGGTACCTTTGCCGATTGGTTTGGTGGTAAAGAATGGGTCAAAGATGCTGGGCAAAACTTCGGCGGGGATTCCGTCACCGGTGTCAAGCACTTCGATGAGCACATAGCTACCCGGCGGAAGGCCATGGTTGCGTTTGGATGATGCATCTGCCACTTCATGGCTGGACGTCGCGATGGTGAGTTGCCCGCCCTTTGGCATGGCGTCTCGGCCGTTTACGAGAAGATTCAGCAGTGCGTTGTCCAGCAACGATGCGTCAGCAAGCACGTGCGCATTTTCCGCGTTCAACTTGGCCACCACCTCCACACGCGGATCAATCGAGCGGCGCAGAAGAGCCACCGTGTCCCTGATGAGTTGGTGAAGGTCTGTGGGCACGAGCACCATCTGAGCTTTGCGGGAGTAGGCCAATAATTGGCGGGTAAGATCCGCGGCCCGCTGAGCTGATGTCAGAATGTCTTCGACCAGTTCACCAGCGGCTGGTGTCTTGTTGGTCTCGCCCTTCAGAAGCTCCGCCGAGCCAATGATTACTGACAAATTGTTGTTGAAGTCATGGGCAATGCCCGCCGCGAGTTGCCCAATGGTTTCAAGTTGCTTGTTGGCGAGAGACATGATTTCCCCTTGCGCCTTGGCACGTTCCGCCTCCTCGCGGCGGAACGTCTCTTGTCTTGCGTGATGTAGCGAACGCTCCAGCCGCCCGACAATGGTGACAAGAAGGCTTCCCATGAGGCCCATGGCGAGTGACATTACTGCTATGGTTCGGAACCATGTAATTCCGAGCGCCATCGATACATCTTTGGGGCTGGGCAACGGTATTATTCCATGAACCATTGCCCACCCAATGACGCCGAGCGCTAGAACGACAGCGATGGACAGTACCAACATGGCACGCCGGCCAAAAAGCAGCCCACCAAGTGTCACCGTAACGGTTAGCACGACCGTCGGTCCCGAAATGAAGCCTACCGCGCCGAAACCAAATAGTGAAACGACAATGGCAGGGGCAACAATGAGCCACGCCCTGAGTGTTCCTTTGGGTCGACCAGTCAACGCAATGAAACCAACGAGAACGCAACAGACTACGCCCGCTGTGGACATAACCAGGCGTTGCCACGAGCTGCGCATCGTGACCGCAATCAGGAGCGTCCCGAGCCCATAGAAAAGCGAAGATGCCTTCGCTGCCCGAAGGGACAACTCGTCGCGCCAGCTGCCAGTGTCGACAATACCAGCTGGTGCCTTGCCTTCACGAGAGTCACCCATTCGGTGGAGCGTACAAGAACCAACCGAGCTGAATACTTGAAATCCTGAATTCAACTGGAGTGACCACGTAACTACGGGAAATTCCTGGATGGACCCCGCGAGGCCCAAAGGCAATGCCCGAAGATTCTCGTGACTTGGCACGTACAAAGGTCCGCGCGCAATGGCCGTTGCCTTTAGCCCACAACATTCCGGTGGCGTCATCTGCGCAATGCATCTCTACGCGGACGCGCACCGGAACCAAACCTTGGGTGGCTCGCGGAGTCTTCGTCAACTTAGGCTGATCCCCGCACACGCGACAGAGATTGTTGCAAGTGCAACAACCTATTCTGCCAGGCATAGGTCTGCCTGTGGCGCCGCCAAACAACGCCACAGAACATCTCGTCCAGCCAATCAAACCTCCACAGGAAGCCTAGTCGAAGCTCATGTGCCGTATCGAACAGCATGTCTCGATGGCCCCGGTTCATTCGAGGGACTACTCCAGACGGTGACGTCGGTTGAAAGTGTCAAATCGCAAAAGCCGACCCCGAACTGACGTGATAGCCTGCTCGCATGTTTCAGCGCGCATCCCGACCCGCCCAGCATCACGCCCAGGAGAACAACTGATAGTGGTCCCGCACACAACCGTTACGAAAGTCCAATCATGGGGTGGCTGAGCCTTCTAGCCCTGGCCTGCGCCCTGGCGATGGACGCGTTCGCCGTCGCCATTGTTACGGGTCTTACCCTCAAACCAATGACCCGGCGCCATGTATTTCGCCTGGCGTTTCATTTTGGACTCTTCCAAGCACTCATGCCCATCCTGGGTTGGGTTGCGGGCTACGCGGTTCGCCGGCACATCGAGGCATTCGACCATTGGATCGCATTTCTACTGCTCGCCTTCGTCGGCGGCAACATGATTCGCGGTGCCATGCAGAGTGAAGAAGCGCGAGCGGATTCCGCGAAGGATCCCACTTCCGGGTGGGACTTGGTTCTGCTATCCGTAGCAACTAGCATCGACGCGCTTGCGGTCGGCCTTTCGTTGGCAATGGTTGGGTCCGCGATCGTCGTGCCATCTATTGTCATAGGAATCGTCGCAGCCGCCTTCACCGCGACTGGAATGATCCTTGGCCGTCGAGTTGGCTCGCTCTGGGGCAAACGCGTCGAGGTGCTCGGAGGACTAATCCTCGTGGCGATTGGCATCAAGATTGTCGTCGAACATACCCTCGGTGGGTAGTCCTTTAGTACGAGTTGGACGGCGGATAGGCTAGGTCACAGAGCGCTTCGGCGGTGGACAACATGCCTGGCCCTGGGTCATTGAGCTGCCAGTCGTCGAGCTCGAGGATCCCATGTGGATCTTGGCAAGCGCCTAGGGACGAGAGCCCCAGCATTTCACAAATGAGCTTGCCCTTCCCACGAACTGTGACGATGACCTCTGGGGCGAAAAGGAGCAGCTCTTCTACTCGATAGCGCGGCCAGGCCTGACTACCCTGCTGGGCAAAACTGCGCCCGGTTGCGGCCACATCAATCAAGCCAGCAGCCGAGAGAACATCGTAGTAGCTTGAGCCGAGCGTGCCGCCGTGCAACTGGGTGTCGTAGAGATTGAGATACATGGCGCGCCTGCGCCTGGTCAACGGAATGTGGGCCGCTACCTGCGCCATGCGTCGGTGCAGCGCTTGCGCCATGCGTTCCCCGGTGTCGGGTTGCTTCAATAGCTGACCGAGATCGCGCAAGTTTCGTTCGAGCGTAATTTGTCCCAACATTGGCCCAAGGTCGAACACTTGAATCTTGCGCTCACGAAGACGTTCGAGGGGACTCGCGTCCGCAGAATAGTTGGAGACAATGACGAGGTCCGGCTGCAGTGAAATGATGTATTCCAAGTCCTGTAGGCCCGAAATGCGTGATTTACCGACAAGACGCATAGCGTTGGGATTCACTTCTGCGTACCAACGGCTCACACCTACGATACGCTCAGTCGAGATGAGTTCCGGCAAGACCGCGTCAGCAATGCTCGAGCCCGAAAGAATTCGGCGATAGTCCGCGATTGGGAAGGGGGCCCCCGTAGCATCCTTGACGAAGTTGCCACGCATCGATGTTGTGGAGTCCTGAACCGGTGGGGATGCTGCCGCTTCCTTCCTGCCGGGCAGAAGGAGCACGGTGGACGTACCAATGCCACCCAGGAGTAGCGCGATGAACGAGCAGTGGATTCGGCTAAGCACAATCTGCCTCAGTAGACCGATTCGTTCGCGCGTATCCGAAGGCCGCCTCGGGAATGAGCCGCACACCGAATACTTCCTCGATGCTGCTACTCCTGAATAACTTCTTCGGAGGACCCATGGCGCGTTTTCGACCCGCTTGCATCAGGAGGATCTCATCGGCCAGATAAGTGACCTGGTTGATGTCATGAGTGACCATCACGATGGTCTTGCCCACGTCTCGTAGGAGCCTTAGGTGGTTCAGGCAATCGATTGCATGAGCCGCGTCGAGGCACTGTGTCGGTTCGTCGAGGAGCAACAAAGGCGCCTCGGTCGCCAAGGCACGAGCGATGAGAACTCGACTACGCTCACCGCCCGAGAGCGTCAGAAATCTTCGCCGCGCGAGATGCAACACGTCAGTTTCCGACATGGATCGCTCGACGAGGTCCCTATCCCGTTGAGCAGACCGCGTCTGCGCATGGCGGTGGGCAAACCGTCCCATGCGAACGACCTCTTCCACCGTCCAGTCGAGGTTCAATGCGGAATGCTGGGGGACGTAGGCAACGGCCTTGGCGCGCTGCTCCGAGGACAGCGCTTGGAGCGCAGTTCCACAGATCCTTACCTCGCCAGATGCGGTGGGCGAAATTCCGAGGATCCCCTTGAGCAGGCTGCTCTTGCCGGCTCCATTGGGGCCCAGGATGGCGAGGATCTTTCCCGGCGCCAGGCGTAAGGAAAGGTTGGCGACCAGCACGTTAGTGCCTCGCCGAAGAGTCAGAGCGTTTACTTCAAGGATCCAAGGGACTTTCATCACTCTATTTCCATGCTGCACGGGTATTGCTACGCAGCAGAAGGGTGAGAAACAATGGCGCCCCGAGCAGGCCGGTAATGCCTCCAAGCGGGATCATGCACTTGGTGTCAACTGCGACGGACAGGCAATCACACGCCAATAGGAGGATGGGACCACCCAGTGCGCAGCAAGCAACGAGAGCCCGATGTCGGTGGCCGGCAATTCCACGCATCAAGTGCGGGACCAGAAGCCCCACGAACGCCACTCCACCACCGATTGCCACTGCGGCCGCGACCAGTAAGGCGGTCCAGATGACGGTCCATAGGCGCACCGTGGCAACATCCACACCAAGAGTTGCCGCTTCGTCTTCGCCAGATGACAACAGATCGAGATGGGGTGCCAAGACGAATGCGGCGCCAATGCCCGCCACGACAAGCGGAGCACCCAGTTGAATGTGTCGAACTCCCTTGCCTGTGATATCTCCCATGGCAAAGGTCAGAATTGCCCTGGAGAGCTCCCATTTATCGGCAACCATCGCCCGATATACGGCGCCCACGCTCCCGAGAAACGTCGTCAGCACGACTCCAGTTAGCAGCACGGTGATCGAATCGGGCTTGGCCTGCATCACGGCTAGCAGCACCATGAGTGAAAGTGCCGCACCAAAGATGCAACCCAAGGCGAGGTAAAGCTCAGGGGGAATGGATGTTCGCCCGTGGGGCGCCATGGATTCAGCAAGGGCCATTGCAAACATGCCGCCTAGGTTCGCACCGGCACCTACGCCCAATATCCCGGGCTCGGCCAGCGGATTGCGGAAGAGGCCCTGCATCATGAGCCCTGCAACCGACAGCGCCGCACCCGCGAGCGCGGCAATGACGACAGCTTGACCGCGCAACGCAAGAAGCACACCGCTGACGCGTGGATCTGCATAGGTTCCGGGCCCTACGCCCAACCTAAGCCACACCACGGACGCCAAAACCAACACCAAGAGCGCTGCTGCAGTCGCCGATGGCTTCACGCTAAAGTGACCCAATGGCACGCGGAGGAAGCCCGATGATGCTATCCACCGTGACATCATCCAAGGGGGTGAACTTGCCGGCGGTTGACAGGCTGAAGCGGCGCAGTTTGCCTGCCTCTGCGTCGGCAATCACACAAATGTCACCACAACCAGGCGCGCAATGCAAACCACCGAGGGAATAGGGCGCGGCAGATTCGAGGAGCCCTTCGTAGGCGCCACTATCAACGTCGGCGGCGAGCGCCCGGTCGCCTGCGGTTGAATTGCCCCCATAGGTAAGCGCGACCAGCTGCGATTCCGAGGCGAATTCGAGTGTGGGCTGCAGTCCGGCGTCCAGAGCTTGGGCCAAACCCAATCGTCGCAATTCCTTGGGCGGCGTGGTCGTTAAGTCAAAGAGGACGATGTCGCTCTCCGCGGGATTGTACTTGTATGTCGTGCCATCGAACTGGCTCGAACAAGCGATGGCGCCAAGCTTGCCAGACGGAGACTTTGCCAACCTTCCGCAGTTCTTTACGCCAGCGATATCGACGGTCCAGAGGATCTTCTTCATCTGCGGTGACACCCCCACGAAGCGACCAAAGCCAGCTGAATCGAAGTCCGCAGACAGGCGTCCGAGAGTGACCACGACCGTGTCGCCCAGAGTGGTCATCCCGCTCGGTCTTGGTAAGAGATTGGCATCCTCCTCCGGCATCGGGATGCACCCGATGATGCTCGGGGTTTGGGTGTCGAGAACCAGCAAGTCGCCGCCAGCGTCGTACTGCTGCTGACTCGGACTTGGATTGGATCCAAAGCGGGAAATAACGGCGCGATTCTCACCGAATTCGATGTAGTCCTGCGGGTTGGACTCGAACCCGGTGCCGACGGGCAATTGGCCGAGCACCGTTGCCGTCTCGAGCTCCATCCAGGTAAGGACGTTGCTGCCGAACCGGTCCAGGAGCACCACCCGGCCCGATGCAGGCGCAACCCTTGGAACCTCCACGTCGCCCGAAAGCGCCAGTGATAGACCGGGCGCGGTGGCACCGGACGAAATGAAGGACTGCGACGAGGTGGTACCATCGAGGTTTGCAATAGCAATATTGGCAGACTTGTAGTCGCTGGTAACGACAACGAGCCCTCGCTCACAGGCGGCACTCTCCTTGAATGCAACACCACCTGTCGAATCTGCGGGCTTATCGACGTTGCAGCCGAGAAGTGCAAACGCGACTAGTGCAAGGTAGCTGCGGAGTCTTGACATATCTATTTCTTCTTTCATTTGAGTCAATACCGGGCTTCTAGGCCCACGTAGACACTGCGACCAGGAAGTGGGTACCCCACGAGATCCGTACGCTTCGCGTCGAGAAGATCCGCGACGCGTCCCCGCATGGTCAAAAGGCCGTTGAACCACGCTACATAGGTTTCGAAATCGAAGGTCAGTTGCTCGTCGATAATGCCAAGTCCCGCCGGATCGGCGAATCGGCTCGATTGGTAGAGCGCGGAGAGTTGCGCGCCAGCACCGCTAATGCCATTGGCACGAGGACGTTCCCAGTCGAGACGTACCCGCGGCGCGAGCAGCAGTCGCGAACGATAGGGCAGAAGATCATTGATCGTTTGGCGTCTCTTTGACACATCGCGTGGATCCATCAACGTGCTGGTGATTTCGAGGCAAACCAGATCCGTGACGCGACTGCCCAGTAGAATCTCCAAGCCTTGCACGCGGGCGCTCGGCACGTTGTACGGTCGCACGTAGGGTCCCACAGGCTTGTACGCGATGAGTGCATCTGCCCAACGCGCATAGACGAAGGCATCCAAATAGAGCTTGCGAATGACCCGACCGGGATAGGCGGCGACGCGGATCCCGAGGTCCAGCGTCCTGCCCTTCTCGGGTTCGAGATCCCGGTTGCCATGGACAGTGCCAGAGACTCCGTAGAGTTCCCCAAGGGCCGGAACGCGCAGGTATCGCCCAACGCTCGCAAAAATGCTGGCCATGCCCAGCCGCAATTCGCCCCCCAGGCGCCCGGTGGGTAGCAACTCGTCACAGTAGCCACCGGCCTTGGCCCCCGTATGGTGACATTCTGCGTTGGCGAGGCCTCGAAGGGTGACGTAGTCACTGACGTCGAATTCTGCGTTACCGGCCAAACGAACGTATTGACGCTTGGCGCGAGCGAGTGGGATGTCGTTTGGCTCGCGGCCGATGGTTTCGTAGGCCCAATCGACCGCCGGGCGCAGCCGGACCCTGTCCGATAGCTCGAACCGCGCAGCGAGTTCCTGTTCAATTCGCCGATCGTCGATGGCAAGCCGTGGCGTGTAGAGCGCGAGCTCCCTCAGTGGATCGTCGTATGCGCTGCGGCCATGATGCATGGACATGCGTGCTTCAACCGTAGAAGTCCGCGCGTGGTCGAGCGGACCCTTGAGTGCTAAGGACACCAGGTACCTGCTCGTAGTTTGTCGGGCCGCGAGCGATTGTAAGAGCGCCAACCGCGGTACGCCTTGTTCACGCTGCGTGGCATTGCTGACCCAATCGAGGACAAAGCCGTTGCCGAGCTCCGCTCGCGCCAATGCCCAGGCGTCCAAGGTGCGTTCGTCGGCATTGCGACGCAGTTCCGTGTAACGCTCTCCCGGAGCAAGCAGCATGCCCTGATCGTTGACAAACGGGTATCGATTGCTCGCTCGGTCCGCAGACAGGCCCACAAGATAGCTGAGAGCCCCTTGTTTGGCGCCACGATATGCCCAACCACGGCTAGTGCCCCAAGAGCCTCCATAGTAGCCGACGCCACCCGTGGTCTTCGTGGGGCGCTTTGGTTCGAAGAAGATCGCCCCACCCGGCCCCATTCGGTCCGCTTCGAGCGGCGCATTGCCGCGATAGATCTCGATCCGGTGGATCAGCCATAGCGGGATCATGGACAAGTCAGCAGTTCCACCCACGTCGTCGTTGAGGCGCACACCCGCCAGATACACCGGCGCATCTGCTGCATTGGCACCTCGAATACACGCAGTTGACGCAGAGCCAAAGCCGCCCGATTCGATGACGAAAACGCCCGGCTGCGTCCGCAAGACATCCTGAGCTTGAAGGCCAGGTGCAGAAAGCCTTGCATGCGTTACCACTGAACTCGCAATGCTTGGGTCGCGACCGCCCGGCGCTGTCTCGCTGCGGTCGCCTTTGACCGTTACCTCAATGTTGGCGTCGGGGGGGGCCGCGTGGAGCTCGGCCGTCACGCCCGCGACTGTTGCCGCGCAGCAGAAAACCGCCGACGCTCGTCGCTGAGTGAGCGAGCGAGTCCGAGCGGTTTCGTTGCGACGCGATTGGCTGACCATAAAATGCAATTCGGCAAGCTTCTGGTCACTGACTCGCATCACAGGCGTCCAAGTCAGCGACGGGATCGAGACGCACACGTGCAAAGAGAATTGCCGTGACATCCAGACGTAGCTCGACGATCCGTTGCCCCCGCGGGCAGTGAAAACCCCTGCAAATGGCGAGTTGGTCGAGCAAAGGCCCATGCCTGATGCCTGACCCGCTCTGCCCTCCCACGAGGCCTTCGGATCGTACCGACTTCAGATGTCTCCCTGAAACCGAATGCCGGCAGGTCTTCGGGCTTGCGAGCATTGCGACCGAGCCGCTGTTCCTACCATTCACGCTTCCCAACCCGAGGGTCAGTGCTCCGTGAACTTCGTTCTCGCTTACCGCTGCGGGGCAGCCCCGGAATTACACCGGGTTCCCTTTAATCCTGAGCCTGGGCTCAGGAACCAGCATGGCTTTCCATATGCCTCGCCAGCACAATACTGTCAACCGCATTGTACCGCCGGGTCTTACGCCTAGGCGGTGCACCCGACCTAACAGAGTGCAATCGAAAGTAGTTGCGACGCGCGATGCGGAGGACTAACCATTGCATCGCTTGAGGTGGCCCGATGGGGCCATAATAGGGAAGCCGGTGAGATTCCGGCGCGGTCCCGCCGCTGTATCCGGGGACGAACTTCGCGACACCACTGCCCAATGGGTGGGAAGGCGCGAGGGGAGGACGATCCGGGAGCCAGAAGACCTGCCTCATGCATTGTTTCGTCGATCCTGCGCGGACAGGAGCCGATGGCAAAGCCGGGACCTTTCCGCGCCTTTCTCGCCGTCGGTTATGGTCGAGAAAATGCGCGATATTCCCGGAATTATAGGCGGATTTGGGTCTGTGCGTCGTGGTGACGAGGCAAGGTTGTCGGCGGTCGTTCCTCGCGATGGCGACATGCTCGCTCACCTGCACGTAACGCATGGCGGTGATTCGGCTGCGCTTGATTCGGGACCACGCGTATTCATCGACGCGTCGGCAAGTATCAATCCACTTGGCCCGCCTGATTGGCTGCGTCAAGAGATCGAGCGGTCGATATCCGACCTCTGTCACTATCCTGAGCCCACCTGTCAGACGCTACGCGACACCATTGCCGCGCATTGGCACGTAGACTCGGGGCAAGTCGTGGTTGGCAATGGCAGCTCAGAGCTACTCTCCTGGTTGCCTCTCGTTGCAGAGCAAAAGCATTGGGTCGTTCCTGTCCCCTGCTACGGGGAGTATCGGCGCAGTGCTGCGCTGGCAGGATGCAGAATCACATTGATGCCGCTGGGGCCCGCACCAGACTTCGCCCTAGATTGGCTCGCTCTCGAGCAACTCCTGGACGGTCCGACAGTCGCGATATTCGGACATCCGAACAACCCAACGGGCAGACTGCTCGAGGGTGGCCAATTCACGCAACTTAGACGGCGACACCCGCAAACACTCTTCGTCGTGGACGAGGCCTTTGCTGATTTCTGCGCAGGTTATGTTTCCGCTTGGGACCAGAGTGCCGACAATCTCTTGGTCTTGCGTTCGCTGACCAAGTGCCTGGCCATCCCAGGGTTGCGACTAGGCTACGCTCTTACCAACCGGAAGTTTGCCGCGTCGCTCAGAGAGCGTCTTCCGCCCTGGTCGGTCAATCTCTTAGCACAACGCGTTGGCCAGAGGTGCTTCGAGGATCCGAAGTTCTTGCCGCAGATGCAGCGGGCACTCGTCCCATTGAAGGAGCAGCTGTTCGACGGACTGCGACGCCTGCCTGACTGTCGAATTGTCGATGGCGCCGCCAATTGGGTGATGCTGAACCTCTCGGACACGAAACTCCGCGCTCGAGATGTTGCCGACAGCTGCCGCAGGCACGGTGTTGCATTGCGCGCCTGTGATGACTTTGCCGGGCTCGACGGTCAGTGGCTACGCATCTCGCTGCGCAACGAAGCCGAGAACGAGCGACTGCTGTCTACGCTCAGGTATGTGCTGGGCGCACCAATCTCGCGCTCTGCACCCAGGCGCACTCGCGCCATCATGCTGCAAGGTTCTAGCAGTGACGCTGGCAAGAGCCTGCTCGTAACGGCACTCTGCCGCTGTTTGGCGGAAGACGGTTACCGCGTTGCGCCGTTCAAAGCGCAGAACATGTCGAACAATTCCGGCATTGCCGCCGACGGTGGGGAGATGGGCCGGGCGCAAGTCGTGCAAGCCTGGGCGGCAGGACTTGCGCCCGATACGCGCATGAACCCCGTTCTGCTCAAACCCAGTTCGGACCGCGGGGCCCAGGTGGTCTTACGTGGCCAAGCCATTGGGCACTACGACGTCCTTGGGTACTTGGCGACGAGACAACGCTGTATGCAGGCGGCCCTCGACGCCTACGACGAACTCGCGCAAGAATTCGACGTCATCGTTTGTGAGGGCGCCGGCAGTGCTGGCGAGATGAATCTCCGCCGTGCCGATATCGTCAATATGGGGTTCGTGGAGCAGCGTGACATGCCCGTGTTGCTGGTCGGTGATATCGACCGAGGCGGTGTCTATGCGTCCTTCGTGGGCCATCTAGCAGTGCTCAATGAGTTCGACCGAGCGAAGGTGCGGGGATTCATCGTCAACCGATTTCGCGGCGATGCAAGCCTGCTGTCGGATGCCCATCAATGGGTAGAGCGGCATACGGGGCGCCCAGTGCTCGGTGTCGTGCCCTACCTAAGGGATTTGGTGCTGCCCGACGAGGATCGGCTCTCTTTAGAGTCGGGCCGGCGCCATTTTGGTACGCGGGATGCTCCCATTCGCATCGCCGTCGTCGTTCCGCCGCACGTTTCGAATGCGACCGATATCGATCCTCTGACTCTCGAACCCGACGTCTACCTCTACCTCGTCGAACGCGTGGAGGAACTCGGGGATCCGGATGTCATCCTGATGTTGGGCACCAAGAACACGGTGGGGGATCTCGAGCACCTGCGCCGGATAGGGCTAGATAGTGCCATCGTTCATGCCCAAGGCCGCGGAGTCGAAGTGATTGGGATCTGCGGAGGGCTTCAGATGTTAGGGGAAAGCATCGAGGATCCCGATGGCGTCGAATCCGGCGATGGGCAAACACAAGGTTTGGGGCTGCTCCCCTTGCGAACGCGGTTCCAGGGGCCCAAGGAGTTGCGCCAATGCCAAGCGCGACATCTGCCAAGCGGTTTCGAAATCTTCGGCTATGAGATCCATCACGGAGTCTCGGATTTCTGCAATGTCACGTCGCTTTTCCTTGACCGCGATGGCCGCGTTCTAGGCGGCGGCCATCCCGAGCGACGCGTTTGGGGAACTTACGTCCATGGGCTCTTCGATTCCGATGCCTTTCGGCACCAATTCCTCAATGGCGTGCGATTGCGCAAGGGTCTGCTCCCGATGCGCGAAGACAGAATAGTCTATAGCCTCGAGCCCAGTTTCAAGCGACTATCGGCAGTATTCCGCGAGCATGTGGACTATCACGCTGTCTGTCAGTCGATGGGGTTGACGTGAATCAGTCGTTGCTACTGCCGGCGGCACTGCTGCTCGATTTGACATTCGGTGATCCGAAAAGTCTGTTTCATCCGGTACGAATGGTTGGGCGCTACGCACTATGGATTGAGGGCCAAGTCTATCTTCGTTCCTCTGGACGCCTGGCGGGAGTTGTCGCTGTTTGCTTGGTCCTTGTTGGCGCGCTCGCGATCCCGGTCGCAGCCTTGTATTGGGCTCGACGCCTCCACCCCTACGCGGAATTTGCAATGGGAGCCTTCATCGTATACATCTCGACTGCGCCGCGCAGTCTGGCAGAACACGCCAGTCGCGTACTGCGTGCCTTGGAAGGCTGCGATTTGGTGACGGCTCGCGCTGCCGTCGGCACTATCGTTGGTCGCGATACGGAGATCCTGGACGAAGCGGAGGTCAGTCGTGCCGCTGTCGAAGCAGTGGCGGAAAGCTGCGTTGACGCCGTGACAGCTCCGCTCTGCTGGGCCTGTCTCTTTGGGCCGGTGGGTGCGTTTGCCTATCGCATCATCAATACGCTCGATTCCCTCTGGGGTCATCGCGACGTACGCTACTGTCGATTTGGCACGTTCGCGGCGCGGCTCGATGACGTTGCCAACTATGTTCCAGCCCGACTGACTTTGCTGTGGATCACGGCTGCAGCTTGGATCTTGCGCTTGGACGCTTGGACAGCCTACTTCATGGGGGTGCAGCAGGGACCGCAGCACGCAAGCCCGAATAGTGGGCTCAGTGAGGCGGCTTTTGCTGGCGCCCTCGGCGTCACGCTCGGCGGACCGAATCGCTACGATGGTCAATGGCAATACGGTCCGTGTTTTGGTAACACCGAAATTCGGCCCAGCCCGGACAGTATCCGTCAAAGCCTGCGGCTCATGTGGACGGTCACTTTGCTATGTGTAACGAGCCTGACGCTGCTCATCTGGCTCTGCGGGAGAGGTTGACGCTGCCGCGATGGCACGCCCGCCTATTACCGCGCCTGCACGGTCCGATGCTGCAAAACTAGTCGTTCGAATTCGGCAACAAACATGCGCGAACTGGACGTCTTCTGGATGGCGCCAAGTGCGCCCGTCTTGCGCGCGAGACCGGCGAGTTCCTCGACTGGCATGGTGGAATGGAGGATGATCGCCGCGCTTGCCGTGGCACGACTCCTGCGCATGAGCATGGTCAGTTCTTCGCCTGACAGTGCTGGCATTCTGACATCCAGCAGCACAAATTCCGGCTTTTCCGTCGCCACCCAATTCGCCGTACCAAGCGCTTGCTCCCTGGTGCTCACGTCATAGCCTGCAGAGGTGAGCCACTCACGCACCACCTCTAGCACCACGGGGTCATCGTCAACCACGAGCACCTTTTGTGGCAACTTGGAACCACTCGGAGCGCCAATCATGTGCGTTGAAACGGCGCGGAAGGCAAAGCACTTAAGTGCCCACAGCTACTGACGTAGTGCCAAGAGTTGTGCCATACAAGTTCCGCTATCGAGGAATGCTCGCGGGAATGCTCGTTACCTGCGCCATCAAGGCCGAGGAATCCACTACCAGTCCCACGTCCGCGTCGGACGCAAGCGATGATCCGGTGCAGGTCGTTCCAGGTCAGACCGCGACCGAACCATCAGTCAGGCCGACATCTGAACCGCCTGCCTCAGTAACTGCCCCACCCCCATCTAGGGGCCAAGCTACGGCTGATCCAGAAGAAGTCAAACGCCTGCGTGCAGAGTTGGATCTGTTGCGCACCGACTTCGATGTAGCGCGCGGCGGCGAGGACACGAACGAAGCATACGAAAACCCGATCAGCTTCTATGGCTTCATGGACATGGGCTTTCAGAAGCTTTGGGCCAAAGACGGTTCGACCCTGCTGGGGACAGGCACTAGCCGGGCGGGAACCTTCGTGCTCGGCAACGTGAACCTCTACATGGATGCGAATCCGACGCAAACCTGGCGCGGCCTCACCGAATTGCGTATTACCAACTACCCCAACGACGCCTTGACTTCGCCGGCGATACCGCTTTTGTCGCGCTCGGAGCAGCGAGTCAATGGGACGGTCAATGACATCAATTCCGCAGATCCCGGTTGGAACACGGTCAGCTGGTCCGCCTTCGTCCTCGAACAATCCTGGATTCAGAACACGGTTACTGACTGGTTTGGCGTGCGCGTTGGCTACTGGCTCACTCCCTTTGGGATTTGGAATATCGATCATGGTTCCCCGACCGTAATAGGTCTTACGCGACCTCAATTTACGCGCGGTCGCTTCTATCCAGAACACCAGTTGGGCGTGCAGGCATTCGGCAATGTAAATGTCAACGCCTGGAAGCTCGGGTACACCGCGTACATTTCCAATGGCAAGACACCGGGCGCACTCGACATGACTGGTGACAAGGCGTATGGCATGCGACTGAGTGCACAGACGGCGCGCCCCTTCCCCATGGCATTCGGCCTTGCGGCGTACACCGGTCGATATAGCCACCAGATCGTCGGCGCTCAGCCCAACACGTTGTTCTCGCCAAGCTTCACCGAGGACGTCTCGTATCGACAGTGGGATGTTGGCGCTGACGTCTCCATCGACATCGCCAGTCTGCGCATCCGAACTGAGGTTTCGATTGAGCGCATTGACTACGATGGGGCTAAGGCGGAATTGGTGTGGAACATTCCCGGACGCCTAACGCCCGACCGTACCCTGCTCGGGTGGTACAGCATTGCCGCATACCGCCTGCCTTGGCTCGGGCTGGAGCCGTATGCGTCGTTCGAGTTGTATCGTTACCCAACCCCGATGGGCGAGGCGATTGTCGTGCCGGGCGTTGGCTTGAATTTGCATGTCAACACCAGCGTGCAATTGAAGAGCCAAGTGACTCGCACGCACTTCTTCGACTTCACTGGCGGTAGAGACAGGAGCACTCAGGACGTCTCCATGTTCGCTTCACGGCTGGTCATGGCATTTTAGAAAAGACCCACATGCCAACAACACGCCGCAACTTTCTATTCGTTCTTGCCATCATGGGGCTAATTACCCAGTATGGTTGGACCAGGTCGGACGATCTTGCTGTCGTGGTGCATCCAGGTGTGCCGGTGGCAAAGCTTTCGGATATCGAGCTCGAAGCGATATTTCTGACAGATCGAAGATTCTGGTCTGGGACAACCCCCATTATTCCATTCAACTTGGCCCCCCATTCTGAACCACGGGCAAAATTCGACTTCGCAGTATTGCGTATGGACCCTGACGCGGTCGCTCGATTTTGGCGTGATCGCCGCGTTCGCGGCGGCGCGGCGCCACCGCGACAAGCCCCAGATGCGGGCACGCTCGTGCGCTTGGTTGCTCGATTGGAGGGTGCCATTGGTTATGCGCCGCTCGACCAAGTGACTGGCAACGTACGCGTCGTTGCGCGCATTCACCAGGGAAAGTTGCTGCCACCATGAACTACTCGACACACGCCAGTGCCATCTTTCTCTTGACTGTGCTTGCAGCCGCCTCCTGTCATGACCAGTGTCCTACTGGGTACCAGTTCTTCGAGAACACTTGTGTTTTGGTGGCCGCCACGACAGGCGGTAGCACTTCGGGTGGTGCAAGTACTCAAGGCGGTGGCGCTGCGGCCGATGCTGCCGCAGCTGGAACTACCACTGGTGAGACGTCCCAAGCTGGCGCTGGTACAGCAACCGGCTGCGGCGACAACTCCTTCGGTCGCGCGTGCCTGTCCGTTGCCGATTGCGCCTGTGACACGGACTATTGCGCCGGCTACCCCGGGCAACAGGGTGTCTGTACGCATACCGGATGCCTAACTGACGCAGCCATTTGTCCATCGCAGTGGGGATGCATGGACCTGTCGACGATCCAGCCCGGACTACCGTCAATCTGCAGCCCACCTCAGTAGGCGCGCGCACCAATGACGTCCACCAACTCCGAACCGGCAACGCACCTTGAGGATGCGCTTGCTCTGGTGGTGGGCTCCGAACAGGAACGCAAACGTGTCACTTCGCTGGCGCGACTGAGGCTGGCGTTCACGCTCTTCGTTGCATTGCTATTAGCCGGCTTGCTTGGGCTGGTGTTTCTGCTCGTCTCACATATCTTCGGTGAGCTCACCCCGACGATCCGCTCGGACTTGATGTGGAAGGCCCGACGCGGCGCCATCGAGCTCGCCAAGGGCGCTGAGTACGGCATAGCGCTGCGCGACGAAGTTGCGGTACGTCAGGTGTTGGAGCCATACGTCAAGGACCCCGACGTGATTCGCATCCTGGTCGTGGACGCGAACGCAAACGTCATTGTGGCACATGGAGTCGAGCGGCTCGCACCTGCGGACGTCTTTGCATACGCCCCCAATACCTTGCACGAATCGAGCACCGATTTCACCTCCTGGGCTCAGGCCGAAATTGAAGGCGGTATCATCGGTCGCGTCGCTGTGGTCGTATCGACAGAGCGGCTGCATGCCGGGGAGCGACTTAAACTGCAGATTTTGCTGGCAGTCGGCGCCGGTGCTCTGCTGTCACTCTTTATTACCCTGGGTTTCGTGAGCTTCTACGTTGGGCCCGTGATTCGTGTGACTCAAAGAGCATTCGCAAAACTCGAGACGACGACCAAGGCCGCATTGGAAGCCTCCAGACTGAAGACGGAGTTCGTTGCCAACGTAAGTCATGAAATCCGAACGCCCATGAATGGGGTCCTCGGCATGATCGAACTGTTGCATCGCACGGAATTAACTCAGAAGCAGCGGAGGTTCGCCGGCACTCTGCAGGACTCGGCGCATGCACTGATGGCGGTGCTCAATGACGTGCTCGATTTTGCCAAACTCGAAGCGGGAAAGGCCGAGCTGCGAACGGAGAAATGCAATCCGCTACACTTGATCTCTGAAGTGATCGGGCTCTTTCAGGCGCATGCCGAGCTCAAGGGGTTGGACCTGCGTTACGAAGTTGAGGATGGTGTTCCCGCACTTGTGCGCATCGACACGCAGCGCATGCGGCAGATCCTGTCGAACTTCCTGGGGAATGCTGTCAAATTCACCGAGACCGGAAGCGTCTCGGTTGCCGTTCGAGCCACAGCGCTTTCGGCGACGGAGTGCTTGTTGACCTTCAGTGTATCCGACACCGGAATCGGTATTTCTGAAGCGGGTTTGAGTCGTTTATTCGTTCCGTTTTCTCAGTTGGACGGCTCATTGACGCGCCAGCGTGGCGGCACAGGACTTGGCCTGGTGATTTGTCGTTCCCTCGCAAGGCTCATGGCTGGCGACGTCGGCGTGACGAGCCGTCTGGGCAAAGGTAGCCAGTTTTGGGTCCAAGTACCGGCACAGGTCCTAAACTCAATGACTGCAATTTCGGCGCGAGTGACGGCAGCGATGCCCCCATCTAGTTCGCAGACACAACCCCTGGCCGGGCGCATCCTCGTTGCCGAAGACAATCCAGTGAATCGAGAAGTGATCGGTGAGATGTTGCAGGAACTCGGCTGCGCATTCGATTTCGCAGAAGACGGGCAGGCCGCTGTGACTGCGGTCGAGGCGAACGACTACGCATTGGTGCTCATGGACTGCCAAATGCCGAAGATGGACGGGTACGATGCGACGCGGAGAATACGCAGCAGTCCCACCGAGGCAAAGCGCATTGCTATCATTGCTGTTACGGCGCATGCGACGATGGAAGAGCGTGAAAAGGCGCGCTTGGCTGGTATGGACGACCACTTGGTCAAGCCGTACTCGATGCTCGGCCTTTACCAGATGCTTGTCCGCTGGATGGAGCCCCAAAAAGCCGATGATGCCGAACCGTCGCAAGCAGCCGTCTGCCGCACCGAACCATCAACGTCGTTCTCCGAAGACAAGCCAGAGCGAAGTCCGGCGGTCGTGCGCGCGTTCACAACTCACGTGCCGATCCAAATAGCCCGCATCGAACACGCGATAGCCACCTCGAACGCCGACGAATTGAGGCAGGCCGCGCACAAGCTGAAGGGCAGCTGCGTCGTTTTCGGTGCGACACCAATGGCCGAGATATGCCGACAGCTCGAAGGCGGCTCCGGCGACCCGTTGCAGCTGCATAAGCTTCTCGTTCAGGGGTACGAGGCGCTGCGAGCAACACTCGCCTCGGAAGCCTCAAGCCAATCCGCGCATCCTAGTGCGCAAGCGTAGGCCGATCCAGGCAAATGCTTCGAGCAGAAGATTCGAGAGCGAGGCACCCTGGAAATGTCGATAAGAAGCTGAGCATTGGTATTTCGTCTCGGACTCGGTTTCGTTTCGAGTTCCTACAGCTCCTAGGTCTTCTAGTCGACTCCAGCGCGTTTTGCCGCGCTATCGATCACGCTTGCCACGGTCAACGCTTCGCGCGTGTTTCTGACATCTCACTGAAACACAGGCGAAAGTGTTGCTAGCCCACTAGCCAAGAACAATTACCTGCTGAATGTATCGCGCTGACCCGGCTTGCTCGAAAGGCG
This sequence comes from uncultured Polyangiaceae bacterium, assembly GCA_964454965.1. Taxonomy (GTDB): domain Bacteria; phylum Myxococcota_A; class Polyangia; order Polyangiales; family Polyangiaceae; genus FEN-1139. The sequence continues at coordinate 80,568 of CAYVXY010000023.1, forward strand.
ATCTATGCACGTTGCAGTACCTGACCGCGAAACAAAACCAGATGAGCAGCAATCGACGCTGAGTGGTCGAGTGCTGCTGCTCTCCACCTGGTCCTTTACGATTCTATTTGCCGTCTGGGTCATGTTTGGTGTGCTAGTTATCCCGATCCGCAAAGAACTCCACCTCACTGAGGTTCAAGTGGGATGGTTGGTTTCGCTCGCCGTGCTGAGCGGCGCGTTGTTGCGCCTGACTTTCGGGATCTGGACGGATCAAGTTGGCGGCAGGAAGATGATGACTTGGCTCTTGCTCGCTACAGCGTTGCCTTGCGCCTTGGTGAGCTATGCCCACAGCTTCATGCAGCTTTGCCTGCTTGCCGTATGCTTCGGCATCGCGGGCAACGGCTTCTCGGTGGGGGTTTCCTGGGTGTCCGCCTGGTTCTCTCGATCGCGGCAGGGCACTGCCTTGGGCGTATTCGGTGCCGGCAACGTTGGTGCTTCCGTGACCAAGCTCGTCGGTCCGCTGTTGATTGCAGCGGTCACGCAACCCCTGCTTGGTGGTTTAGTGCCAGGTGGATGGCGTTTCGTACCGGTCATGTACAGCGTGCTATTGCTGTTGACTGCGGGTCTAGTCTGGTTTTGGGCGCCGGCGACGGATCGAACACCAGGCCGCGGACGCCCCCTGTCCGAGTTGCTCCGCCCGCTTCAACAAATGCGGGTGTGGCGCTTCAGCCTGTACTACGTCGTAGTGTTTGGCGCGTATGTCGCCTTATCGGTTTGGTTGCCCAAGTACTACGTCGACGTCTACGGCGTAAGCCTGAAGCAAGCTGCCGCGCTGACGGCACTCTTCATTTTCCCTGCGAGTCTGCTGCGCCCGCTCGGTGGCTGGCTATCCGATCGCTACGGTGCGCGCAGCATCATGTATTGGGTATTCAGCAGCATGACACTGGCGTGCGCTGCCCTCGCCATTCCGGGTGGTCAACGTGGTTCGTCGATGACTGATGGGCTCGGCGCTCAGAGCGGGGGGCACGGGCTCGGGATCCTCGCATTTACGGCCGTCTTGTTCGTCGTGGCTACTGCCATGGGCGTCGGCAAGGCCGCCGTCTTCAAATACGTCCCCCAATACTACCCCAACGACGTTGGTGCGGTCGGAGGTTTGGTGGGACTGCTTGGCGCCTTAGGTGGCTTCTTTCTGCCACTGCTGTTCGCGTACACAAAGTCCGCGACAGGCTCACCGCAAGCCGTATTTCTCGTGCTCTTGCTGGTCGTGCTGGTAAGCTTCGTCTGGCTTCACATGACGGTCAATCGGCTCACGCGCGAGAAGGTCCTCGCGTCAGCGGAACCAACCGGCCTAGAACTCGCGGAGACAACGCGGTAACATCAATGTTCCGATGCTGAACGCGATTGTCCAAGACGCCATCGAACGCTTTTCTGCCATAGGTGCACTCGACCCCAGGCGGGTGCACTGGCAGGATTCGGAATTGCCCTATCAGTTGGCTGAGGCCGCAGCCCTACAGTACTATATCGAGAAACTGGAACCAGCACCGTCAATCGCTCTGCAGCTGGCTGCCCATTGCCAACACCTTCGACGCTTTTCCTACCCACGCAATGCGTTTCCAGAGGGGCGCATCGGCTACCTCGCGTGGCGGCGTGACGCCTCGCGGCGCTCCGCCGCGGAAGCAGCAGAAATCCTCGATTCAATCGCCTTACCTCCGGACGTCATCTTACAAGTGACGTCAATTGTGACCAAGACGGATCGGACGCACAACCCCGACGTGCAAACGATGCAGGATGCCCTTGGGCTCTCGTTTCTGCGCCTCGATGCACCAACCTTCTGCGCCAAGCACACTGAGGCCGAAGTCCAGCGGATCTTGCAGCGCACCTGGCTAAAGACTTCGTCCAGGGCGCGCGCATTGGCAGTTGAGGAACCTTTTGCTGAGCCCGTGCGCGCCTGGCTCAAACGGATCGAAAACTAGGAGTCGGCGGCGGTCAACTTCTGCAGCTTCACAGCGCAGGCCTTGTATGCGGGTTGGCGGGAAAATGGGTCAAATGCCGCGAAGGTCAATTGGTTCATCTCGGGATAGTGCATTGGCAAAAATACTTGCCCCGGACTCACGCTGTTCGTAATGAAAGCCCGCGCCTGAACACTGGCGCGTTGTGACACGACATTGACTAGCTCATCTGGCTGGATCCCCATGGCTTTGGCGTCCCGTGGCGAGATCTCAACGTGCAGTTCACTCGGCGAAAGCCGGTTCAACACTTCCGAGCACCGCGTTCGAGTCTGCGTATGCCACTGAGCCGAACTGCCCCTGCCTGTGAGTAATAGCAATGGATATCCCACGCTTGTCTGTTCTGGTAGGGGACGTGGGGCCATGAACGCAAAGTGAGCGCGTTGGTCCGCTGTAAAGTACTGGCCGTCCACAAAGAGTCGCCGGTTGGTTTCGACGTCAGCCACGCCCAACGGTAAAGGCCATTGAATGCCGCCGTGCCGGTCGAGCATTGCGTAGTCTTCAATTCCCGTTATATCGCAGGGTCGTCCAGCACTCAGCCGTTTGAGGATCTGGAATACGGCTTCCGGTGACGACCAATCCCGAAACAGCTCTGCTACGCCGTACGCTTCGGCAACTAGTTGAAAGATGTGGAAGTCTGCCAACGCTTGGCCCGGTGCGCGACTGACGCGTTTGATGACCCCAATGCGCCGCTCCGAGTTGATGAATGTTCCCTCCTTTTCGCCCCAGCCGGCCGCCGGCAGAACGATATCGGCAAGCTGGGCGGTCTCAGTATCATGATACATGTCTTGCACCACTAGGCAATCGAGATGACCCAAAACTTCGCGTAGATGGTGTTGATTGATCCACGAATGCGCGGGGTTCGTCGCGACTACCCAGAGGCCACGAATCCTAGCGGATAGGATCTCTTCCAGAATTTGATCGTAGGCAAGGCTCGGCTCCGACGGGATGCACGCCGCGTCTATGTCGAGAATATTCGCCACTTCCGCGCGATGCGCTGGATTGGCAAAGTCACGCCCGCCAAGGAGATTCGTCGAGTTGCTGAAGAGTCGCGACCCCATGGCATTGCACTGCCCCGTGATGGAATTCGCCCCTGTGCCGGGACGCCCCATGTTCCCCGTAAGCAGCGCCAACGCAATGATGGCATGAGCCGTAGCGACCCCTTGATGGCTTTGATTGACACCCATCGTCCACCAGAAGCTCACATTTTTGCCCGCGTGGATGTACTCAGCCAAGCGAATCACGTCTTTGCTCGGAATTCCAGTTCTTGCCTCAACGTCCTCAAGCGCAAAATGCGCGACGTGGGCAGCAAACTCTGCAAACCCGTGGGTATGCGCGTCAACATAGCTCCTATCGATCCAACCCCGTGAAATGAGCAGATTTGCTAGCGAGTAGCACAGCTCCAAGTCACCCTTCGGCTTGACGGCAAAGTGGTGGCTGGCCGCTGTCGCCGTTTCGGTCCTTCTTGGATCGATAACGATTGTATTCGGACTGTGCCGGTTCCGAAGGACCCGTTCCCACAGTATTGGGTGCGCAATGCACGGATTGGCCCCAACGAAGACCAATACGTCCGATTGTTCGAGATCTTCGTAGCTAAACGGCGGCGCGTCGAAGCCAAAGGCGCCTTTGTATGCTACCGCGGCAGTAGCCATACACTGACGCGTATTGCCGTCGCCATGCACCATGCCCATTCCAAACTTCGCTAGCGCGCCAAGATACGCCAACTCCTCCGTAGGAAGTTGTCCGGTGCCCAACCAGGCGACCGCCTTGGGTCCATGTTTGGCGGCGATTGCCTTGAAGCGACTCGTCATCTCCGTCAACGCTTCTTCCCAACTGACCTCGACGAGGCGCGATCCACGTCGAACCAATGGCGTTTTCGCACGCCCCTTGCCGTGCAACGGAGCAAGCGCCTCCCATCCCTTGGGGCAGGCCATACCCTGGTTTACTGGATATTCCTTGGTCGGTACGAGACCACGGACCTCGCCGTCCTTGAGCAACACCTTCAGCCCGCAACCGGTGGAACAGAATCCGCACACCATGTTGGTGTGCTGGTTTGAGTCGAGTTGCCCCGGCAATTGGCCCAACCCGTATTTGCTCGGTTGGCGTAGCAACTCCCGCGTCAGTGGCCCGTCGCGTTGAATCAGCAATTCCATCGGGTTCTTCATCGCAGCCCTCCAGGCATCCTCGATGCGGGGGCAGCCCCGAAAAACAGATATCGCTCAGCCAATTCGCTCAGCAGTAGCAGTAAAAGTCCTAGACCATGCGCGTACACCAGGGCGGCCAATGGAAATGCTCCAGAGTTCAAGAGCAACGGCACGATGATGCCGCCGGCCAGTCCCAACGCAAAGCGCAGCGCGGTTGCTCGACTCAGATCCCCCAGCATGACACGCGCCATACGTTTCTTGTCGGATAGTCGACGCTCGCGCACGCGAAGTACGGTCCCGAGTTCGTAAAGGAGCTTAATGGAGGTCACCGCACACACCAACCAGAGCAGAGCTTGCCCAGTGCGTTCGAGTGCATTTGTCGTAAATGCCGCCACGGTGACGACAGCCGCTGCGCCCAGCGACAAGGTAGTGCCAAAGAACTTCAGGCCGGTCGCCGCGGCTCCCCAATGTTCACGCCGCGTGGCCACATAGACCATGACCGAAAAGAACACCCCAATGACGCCGCAAAGTGTCGCGCCTGCTTGAGCAAGGCTGGCGGCGATCCGTACCAGCTCGTTTCGAGCGAACTGCGGGAAAACGATTGGTCCTGCAGTTAGGGCACCGTGCAACACTGCGAAATTCACGAAGACACCAAATGCCAGAGCTTCTCGACTCAACCACGAGGTGCGCAAGCCGAGAACTGCACGCCAGGCGAGCCAAGGTCGACCCAGGTGGAACACACTAGCCACCAGTGCAAGCCCTCCGACACTGCATGCAAACGCGGCTTGCCCGAGCGGACTGCCCAGGCTGCGCCCCGTAAGACGCTCAACCAAGTAGCTAAGCGCGTAGGCGCCAACTGAAAGCTGAGTAAAGGTCAGCATGATCACGAGCGGAGGATGCGAATGTTCGGGATGGGTTCGATAGAAGTCCACGGGCAGCATGTTGTCAGGCATCGGGCGCTTGCGCGTGTACCGGGTGCTCGGAAGCGTATGCTCTGGGCCTGGTGCGCCCGGCAAAAAGGCTCTTGCATTACCGGCATCGACCAAGGCGTCGCGATTGACGATACGAATGGATATCGCTTCATTCGGGCACGATTGCACGCACGCGGGCGCTTCGTCTTGGGCCAATCGCTCACTGCACATGTCACACTTGCGGACGATCCCCCGGGCCTTGTTGTATTTTGGCGCATCGTATGGGCACATCAGCGTGCAGTACTGGCAACCAATGCATTGGTCATCGAGGTGCTTGACGATGCCGGTCACCGCGTCCTTCTCGTATGCCTGCACCGGGCAGCCCGTCATGCAAGCGGGCTCCAAACAATGGTGGCATGCCGTTGTGACCGTTTGGATTGCTGGCTCCGTCGCAGTACCCCCGTGCAGAAGGCCAACGCTGCGCCACATCTCGGATTCGTCGAGTCCGTTGAGGGTGTGACAACCCGCCACACAGGCTTTGCAGCCCGTGCACGCATCGAGATCTACCTCGAACGCATATTGCTCACCCGAACGTGGGCGCTCAAGGGGAATGAGCGAGCGGTAGAATTGCCCTTGGCCCGACTCCACACCGCGATCATGTGCCTCGGAGAATTCTTCGACGGCAGTAAGCGTCTGCTGCTTACGCAACAGACTGTCGACGCTCAGCAGCGGTAGCTTCCGTTGAGCGGGAGGCGTCGAGGATTGCGGCACTAGCGATATGGCTAGTGTGGTCGCCACGGGCTTCATACCGTACCCCCCGGCACCCAAGCCACTTGAATGCGCCCATTGACGACCCGCACCGGGTAGGTTTCGAGCTGTACGCTGGCGTCATCGAGGCACACGCCTGTGCGCAAGTCGAAGCTGTGCTTGTACATCGGGGAAGCAATCTTCGGCACTCCGCCACGATCACCAACGATGCCGCGAGACATGACATTGGCGCCGGAAAATGGATCGCGATTCGACAGCGCATATACGGCCTCACCGTCACTTGATCGCACGACGGCAACCTGTACTTCGTCGATGAGAATCGCTACTCCCGTTCCGGGCAGAAGCTCTTCTACTTCACAGACGTCTTGCCACGTCGCGTCAGCCATAACACACTCCTTCGTTTCCGCGGATTGAGCTTGCTGCGGGTCCGGAGTGACTAACTCCTTACTTCCACTACGGGTAGGTGCAACGTCGTCCGTTTGGCTTTGGCGATGGATTCCTTCTCGACCCAAGTCGCGGGACGGATTTGGCCTCGCTCCTGGACCATGACAACACTCGGATCGCCGCGCTCGGTGTTGGCGAATGCTCGAAATCGCTTCAACTTCTCCGGGTCATTGAGCGTAGCTTTCCATTCACATTGGTAATCGGTCACGATGCTCGCCATTTGAGTCTCGAGCTTCGCCGCAATGCCGAGCGAATCCTCCACGACCACCTGGCGAAGGTATTCCATTCCGCCTTCCAGATTATTCAACCAAGTCGAGGTACGTTGCAGTCGGTCAGCGGTGCGGATGTAGAACATGAGGAACCGATCCAGGTACCTGATCAGTGTTTCCGGATCCACGTCAGTAACGAGCAATTGGGCATGTTGTGGCTTCATGCCACCATTGCCAGCGACATAGAGATTGTAGCCCTTTTCCGTCGCGATCACCCCAAAATCCTTACCCTGCGCTTCAGCGCACTCGCGGGCGCAGCCCGAGACTGCCCCTTTGAGCTTGTGCGGGCTGCGCAGCCCCTTATATCGGTGCTCGAGTCGCAGTGCGAGCCCTACGGAGTCCTGCACGCCGTAGCGGCACCAGGTGCTACCAACACATGATTTTACGGTTCGCAGTGCCTTGCCATAGGCGTGACCGGATTCGAAACCCGCATCGACCAATTCGCGCCAGATGGCAGGCAATTGCTCGAGGCGTGCGCCGAACATGTCGATGCGCTGGGCCCCCGTGATCTTCGTGTACAACCCAAAGGATTTCGCGATGCGACCGATCGTGATGAGTTGTTCGGGCGTGACCTCCCCTGCCGCGATGCGCGGAACGACCGAGTAGGTGCCATCGCGTTGCATGTTGGCAAGGTAGCGATCATTGGTGTCTTGTAGACCCACATGTCCGCGGTCGAGCACGTGCTCATGGTGCAAGGAGGCCAGTATCGAGGCTACCGCCGGCTTACAGATCTCGCAACCTTCACCTTGACCGTGCTGACGAACGAGCGTCGGAAAATCGCGGATCTCGTTGACCTCGACCAAGTGAAACAGTTCTTGGCGACTGTGATCGAAGTGCTCGCAAAGGTAGTTCGATACGACGGTGCCAGAGCGTCTTAGCTCCCGCCGCAGCAAGTCCTCGACCAACGTGGTGCAGGAACCGCAACCAGTGCCGGCCTTTGTGTGTGACTTCACCGCGCCAACATTGGTGAACTTACCCTCGACGATGGCAGCGCAGATCGCACCTTTAGTGACATTGTGGCAAGAACAAATTGTGGCGCCAGCGGGCAGTGCATCGAGCCCGAGACCCGGTTTGGTGCCGCCCGCGTTGGCCGCGACCAGCAGCAACTCCGGCTGGGCCGGCGCCGGAATTGCGTTTTGCGTGTAGGTGAGCAGCTCTGAGTAGCGAGCAGTATCTCCTACGAGGATGCCGCCCAGGATCTTGCTGCGGTCGTGACTGAGTACCAACTTCTTATATGTATTGGCAATGCCATCAAAGAGCGTTACGACCAATGCGCCGGGTGTGCGGGCAAATGCATCACCAAAACTGCCCACGTCGACGCCAAGCAGCTTGAGCTTCGTGCTCATGTCGAAGCCCGTGAATTTTCCTTCTTGCCCTGCGATGGTCGCAGCGGCAACCTCTGCCATGCGGTAGCCTGGCGCGACCAAGCCATAGGTCTTGCCCTCCCAAAGCGCACACTCGCCGATGGCGAATACGCGCGGATCGCTAGTGCAACAGCTGTCGTCTACGGCAATTCCGCCGCGCGGGCCGCGCGCTAGCCCGGCGCGCGACGCGAGTTCATCGCGCGCGCGGATCCCTGCTGAAAATACCACAATATCAGCGTCCAACTCGCTACCGTTCGAGAATTGGAGTCCGCAAGCACGTCCCTCCGAGTCGGACTTGATCTCGCTGGTTGTTAGGTCCAGATGAATTTCGACGCCCAATTCTTCGATCTTCGAGCGCAACATGCTGCCGCCAGCATCGTCAACCTGGAGCGGCATTAGTCGAGATGCGAATTCAACTACATGCGTCGCCAAGCCAAGGGCACGTAGCGCGCCTGCCGCCTCGAGTCCCAATAGGCCGCCGCCAATAACAACTCCTGTCTTGCAGTGCGACGCGTACTCGCGTATGGCGATAAGGTCATCAATCGTTCGATAGACAAAACATCCAACTCGCTCGCGACCGGGGATTTCCGGGACGAAAGGTCGCGAGCCCGTAGCTAGAACGAGCCAGTCGTAGTTTTGAGCTCTGCCGGCCGCAGTGCGAACGACGCGCCGATCCACGTCGATCTCCGTGACTGCCTCGTCCAAAGCTACGGCAATACTGGCTGCCTCGTACTGACCCGGAGCCACGAGCGAGAGCTCTTCGGCGGTCTTACCCGATAGGAACTTGGAGAGATTCACGCGATCGTACGCCACCCGGGTCTCTTCAGCGAAGACGCTAATCGTATGCGTATCGTGAAGGTGGTGACGTGCCACTTCTTCGAGAAATCGATGGCCGACCATGCCGTTACCAATAACGACGATATTGGGCTTTGGCGCACGACTCGAGGTCATGCGCTCAGGCTCGCCGTTGTGCTGTTTCAACAAGATGTCGTGGCTGGGTCAGCTCCGCATCATTTGCGCGTGCTGAGTTTTTTCATGCATAGGATGCGAGTCTAGTCCTACGTGAACGCCAGTCGTGGCGCGCAGCTCACAACCGAAGTGTGCGCGATCCAGGGTTCAGTCACCCCATTTGGGGCTTCGAATTAGAGCCCAAGAGCGCGGGAAGCCACGACTCGAATCTTCATAGCGATGCCGTCGTCATCGCTGCAGTCATGGGCAAGAGCATGGACTTCCGTCAGGGCCTTGCGAGCATTGCGCAGTTCGGACAGCAGCCAACGCACGTCGACGCTCGCCGGGATGATTCCAGAGGTGACGGCACGCTCGATGTCACGCGAGCGCCACTCTGTCAGGACGCGCTTCTCGGGTAGGTATCCCGCGCCGCCACAATCCGGGCAGTTCACTGGCCCGAAGTCCGTGGGCACATCCCCTGCGCCGCCACAGCTGTGACAAACCGGCTCGGTCTGGGCACCATTTTCCATGGTTTAATTGGTACCATGGGTTCGCGCAGTTGCCACTTCGCAGACGCAGGTGTCGACTATGGTTATTCAAGCTCGCGGGCTAATGCCCTCACCATTGCGCGCTCGCACCGGTTAGGCGCGCCTCGCAACTCTCCCGAGACTTGGTGTTGGGATGACTGGGGCGAACGCCCCACCATTGGATCTCCACGGCACCGTCCTAGCCGCCGATGGCCGACATTTCAGGACGAGGAAGATGCTTCGAAACTGCGCTGCGCAGCTCCGAATAGCGATCGGCGCGTGCCTGCCAAATGGCACCGATGATAGGTCGCAGATCTTCGTGCGCGCGCAAGGGAGTTGCCAAATCGACCCCTACAGGAGCAAAGAGACACGAGAAAAGCTCGCCGCGCGAGGACACTCTGGCCCGCGTGCAATGGCGGCAGAATGGCATCGTTATTGCGGCGATGATGCCTATGTAGCCCCCCCCATCGACGTAGCGAAACCGTTGTGCCGTCTCGCTTTCCTCGCCTGCCTGTGCCGGCTCGAGGGGCCACACCTGGTCAATGAGTTCGCGGATCTCTTCGGCAGTTACCACGTCCGCCTGCTGCCAGCCGTTGGTACAACCAACGTCCATGTACTCGATACACCGGAGTTCTAGCCCTTCGCGGCGTGCCCAGGCTGCCATCGGCAAGATGGAATGTTCATTCTGCCCCCGCTGGACGACCATGTTGACTTTTACGGGGTTGAGACCAATGCCTCTCGCTCGCTCGATCCCCTTGAGCACCGTTGCCAGCGGTGTATGCGAATCTGTCATACGGCGAAAGGTCAAATCGTCCATGGCATCGAGACTCACCGTGACACGCTTCAGACCAGCTTCCGCCAAGGATTGAGCCTGGTCGCTCAATAGCGAGCCATTCGTAGTGAGGCAAAGGTCACTTATCCCCAAGCGGGCCAAACGTTCCACTAGACGCGGTAGGTCACGACGCACCAACGGTTCACCCCCCGTAATGCGTAGCTTGGTGACCCCAAGCTCGATGAATGTAGCTGCAATTTGCTCAAGTTCGTCGAAACTGAGCAAGGTTTCGCTACGTGTCTGAACACCCGGCGGGCCATATTTGCTGCGCGGCATGCAGTACACGCAGCGGAAATTGCAGCGATCCGTGACACTCAATCGCAGGTCCAATAGCGGCCGTCCCAATCGATCGAGCAATGGCCGCTGAGTCGACAGCTCTTGTGTAACCGGTACGTTTCGTGCCACCAGACGGTCAGCGCTGACGAGTGCGGCATTCACTTGGTTGCACCTAGTGCCTAGCCGATGCGATGGCAATGGCCTGATTTCGCGCTTGTTGACCGTTCCACCGCGAAGGCTGAATCAAGGACAAGCTGGCGCTGAAGCAGCCAGCACCAACGCATCAGGCCAGCCTAGTACCAACGTTTCTAGCACTACGTTCCCAGCAGCAAGAGCGCCCGTTGTTCCAAGTGGTTGGCGTAGAGCAGTATGCGCTGCCCGGCCTCGGGCTCAATCACGCGGAGGGTATCGCTCCAGTTGGCTTCCTCCGGCAGCAATTCAGCCAAGTGATTCTGCGCCTGATCGAAGTAGGCCTGGTTGAATTGGTTGCCTTCGCGTGAACGCACATAGCCAAGGTAGAGCATGTCGGTTTCGGTCAGCTCGTGAAAGAAGTGAGTTCCGAGTGAAAGATCCGGGTTTAGCCCTTCGTGCATCGTGTCCAGTTCGCATAGGACTCGCACCGACCCGATTTCGGCAAAGGTCACGGGGACGCCCAGTTCAGTGATGGTGGTGCCAAATCGGCCTGGACCAACCAACATCGGCGCGTCCGCTCGCCGTTCACCCTTGAGCCGAGTAAGCTTGCCAATCAGTCGGGCGATCGAGAACCTCGCCCGCGGAGAAAGCTTCGAATAGGCCGGTGGCACGACGTAGATGATTCGGTCGATGCACATGGTGCGACTAGTTCCAAGAACGGCACCACTCGTGCACATCAGCACATCTTTTTGGGGCGGCAACTCAGGAATGTCGACGTGGCCGTCGTGCTCGCGAATCTGGAAAGGACGGCACTGCAATAGGTTAATGCGATAGCCTCCAGACTCGGTAAGATTGAGGGTAAACTCGATTTCGACTGGACAACCGTACGCATCCTGTAGGCTTGCCATGAGTTCTCGCATGTCGCGCGCAATCGGGTACTGCTCAAGAACGTGGTCAAGCTCGATACCAACCGGCCCGTCCTTGCGCCGTCCGTCCCGATCCACACTCACTTCGTTGGATGCGAACGCTTCGGTAGGCAAGCCCGGACTGCGACCGGCGATTTCGTTGAAGTAACTTGCAACCATGCTGTTGCGCGTTAGATCGAGATAGTCGACCCGCTTCTGAGTGTACTTGCGGATGTCCTCGGGAGCGCCTTCTGGCCGTCGGAAGGGCGCGTTGAGTGCGACGATGCGCGTGTAGTCATCGTCCGTGCGTTCGACAGCACGCGTGCCCAGACCAAAGACCAAGCGCAAGACGCCCGCCTCGGGCTCGATATCCGATGACCAAACGAAGGGGTTGACGGAAAGACCTACGCCTGACAGTTGCGGGTAAAAGACCGTGTCGTACTGCATCCCCGAGACGCGCTGAACCAACAGGGCCATCTGTTCGTCGCCTTCGAGTACTCCGCGCTTCGCTCGGTACACGAGCGCCTGCTCACTCAAGCTGCTCGCGTAGACGGCGCGAACGGCGTGCATGAATTCATCGAGACGTTGCTGACGCGTCCCCTGGTTCGGGCAAAACACGCTTTCGTACTTACCTGCGAACGCATTACCAAAGGCATCCTCGAGTAAGCTGCTCGAGCGGACCACGATCGGCGACTGTCCGAAGTAGTCAAGCATGTCGGAGAATCGATTCACGAGGTAGGATGGGAACGTGCCTTTGAAGATTCTGGCTCTGGCCTCCTCGATTCCGTCAAGCAGGGTGGCGGGATTCTTCTGCTTCTGCCTAATCCACCAACAGTCGTTTTGAACGAGAAACGAATAGAACACGTCTGAAGCAACGTAGAAGGAGTCGTGTTGTTCGAGCAATTCGCTCCACTTTGGATCGGCTTGACGCAAGATGGCGCGCGCCAACAGCATGCCGACCGATTTGCCGCCAATCATGCCCGAACCAACGACATGCTTCCACACATCAACGATATCAACCAATGTCATGTACTGACGCAGGAGCGCGACGACGCGCGCGTCGCGTGACAACAGCTGGGTAGCCAGTTTCTCGAATTTCATCGCGATGGCGTCGTCCGACGCTTCCCCCTGGCCGTAGGCCGCCAACAGCTGCTCCGCACGCATGAAGCGTCGATCCCACATTCCAATCATCCGGTACGATGCCGACTGAAGTCCGGGCCAAGGACTCGAACGCGTCACGGCTGCTGTCGTGGCGCTATCCTTGATCGGAACGAGAGCATCTCCGTCCCAACGATGCAGCAAGTACATTGTTGGGGAATGCCGTTGCGCGACCTTGAGCGGATGCAAGTAGAGTTGGTCGCCATAGCGATACAGATCCACGAGCACTTGCGCCGTTTCGTCGATGGGCTCAACGACGTAGTACGCGTGGTAGTTGCGCAGGACTCCAAAATAGCCTAGCGCACCAATCGCTCGAATATAGGGACATGTCAGCAGGAAGAAATTGCCAATCATCCGCTCACTGAACCAATCACGCACGAGATCGGTAAACATGTCGAAGACGTAGTGACAGTCCTCCTCGGAGTCAGCTATGACACGATGAACTTGCGTGATGAATTGCTCGAACCCCAAAGCTGGGTCAAGTACTACTCGTTGAACTTCAGCGTCATCGGGCACAATCGCCTCGTGCTGCGCATAGCGAAAGTAGACGACCTTGCGCCCAACACGTAGGGCATTGCGCCAGAAGGGCTGCACCATGGCCGCATAGTCCGCGACAGAATCGACTTTCCAGACAACGTTGTCGCCGGGCCGCAGGCCATAGACGAGGTCATCGAGCGCTTGGATTCCAGTGCTTGGGTTCGCCATTTTCGGTCGCTTGTGAGGAACGCCGCTTAGATGCGCGCGCCGTGTGGGCAAACTAGTGCCGAGTTGTCCATCGGGCAAATGCTTCAGCTGCAGACAGGTCCGTATCAGCAGTTACCTGATCGCTGTCTAAGCAGATGCCCGATTGTACGCGTATTCGCGACGGTCCATTGAAGGTCTCTTGCCCACAGTGCGGGCCTGCTTGCCCTCGACGATGAAATCCTTTAGGCAAGTGCTGCAACCACACCTCGCCGGGCAGCCGCAGAGCCCTAGGTTGAGGAATTCTCGGCAATTGTTCACGCTTGGCCGGCAGACCCGAAGCTCTGCCGCGAGACTTGGTTCAACCCGAAGCAACTCGGCGCTAGAGTGGAGCAAGATGTTCGGAGCGCGTTTTGGCAGAATCTACCTGCTGCTTTCGATGGCTGTGACGTCTGCTTGTCGGAGCGGAACAAACTCCAGTCACGCCGCGAACCCGAGGCCCAGCCATGCGGCAGCTACGGTCACGGCGCCACCGATAGCTCAGCCCTGTGCGCTATCGGAAGTGTCACGCCCCCTGGACGCAGAGAGCGGGTTCCCCGCCGTGTACGTAGAACTAGCCGCAGTCGCTACGGCCAAGGGCAATCCGATGCCGTTGGCAGGGCAACGGCCAGCAGGGTTTCTAAACACTTCGGATATCGAGGTGCTACGTGTTGGCAGTATCATGGCCAAAGTTGGCGGCTCTGCCACCACAGCCTGGGACGAAGCCCCCACCGCAGCCGCGCACGACGCCTCTGGTGCGGGTTGCAGCAAACAGAGCCGCTTCGACTTGACTCTTACTTTGCACAGCATCGACCTGCAAAAGCGTCAACTGAAACTCGAGATCACGATCGTTCCGGCGCCACCACTCGGAACGCCGAAAGACGCTTGGTACGTGCCAGAGCATCGTCAGATGCATACGACCGTGATTGTCGGCGATCAGCAACCTCTCATGCTGGGCGGCGAGGCACTGTCACACCACGATACGCCTTCCATCTTGATGGCGACGCCCTACATTATCTCGGTGCCCGAACACCTAAATGAGCTCTTCCAATGCCGATTGACCGCCATGGCGAAGGCAAAGGCGAAGTGACGTTCTAGGGCGCCATCTTTGCCTTCCGGTTTCGACGCCAAAGCAGGAACCGGATGAGCAAAGTCAGCGCGACGAAACCAACGGCACCCAAGGCAGCGGCAGTACGCAACCCCCCGTCGAAGTCGGCCAGCGCGCGCTCGACATCTGGCGCACAGGTAACTGAGCTTCCAAGCGAACCATATTTCAAAGCCAGGAGGCGACGACCGAACAGTTCCCACACCGCGACCCCAAGCGCGAGGCCGACCAGGAGCTCGACGAAGAGAATGCGGAGCTGTGTCCAGAATGCCTTCATTGGATGCGTCGGACGATAGCCCCGAACGCCGGCTATCGTCCAGCACGGAATGGGCGACGACTCAATGCCTACGCCAAAGGCACGAATGCGCGCCTGCCTATTGGATCGGATGACACTAATTGTTGACGATACTGAACTCGATGCGGCGATTCTTCTGCCGAGCTGCGGCAGTTTTGGCGTCGTCAAGCGGTTGGTCAGGGCCAGCCCCGTGGGTGGTGATGCGCGCGGCATCGACTCCCTTACCGACGAAGTACTTCTTTACCTCATCGGCGCGGCGTTGCGACAGATCTACGTTGCGTTCACGCGCGCCGACGTCGTCCGTGTGCCCCGTGATCTTCATGCGAACGTCCGGATAGGCCGTGAGCGTTTCGACGGCTTTGTCGAGCAATGGCCGCGAATCGGCTCGGATCGTCGCTTGGCCGAAGTTGAACTCGATCCCCTTTATTACGCCAGTGAAGCGCTTGACGGCTTCGGGCACCTCGTCCGGGCATCCATCGTCGTCTTGAAAGCCATTGACGGTTTCAGGCTCCTTCGGACACTTGTCCTTGTCGGCAGACACACCGTCCTTGTCCGGATCTGGATCTGGACAACCGTTGGCCAAGTCCCCGGCCACGTCTGGGCATTCGTCTACCGTATCAAGCACGCCATCCTGATCGCGGTCAGGCGGCGGGGGACAACCCGTAGGAGCTGGCCCGGAGCTGGTGGGGCATTGGTCTTGAGCGTCGGCGAGACCATCGCCGTCGGTATCCGCAGGACATCCCTTGGGTGCAACGCCTGCCACGGCGGGACAGGCGTCGTCCGCATCAGCAAAACCGTCTTTGTCTCCGTCAGGTGGTGGTGGCGGCGGGGACAGCTTCGGCTTGGACCGATCCAAGGTCATGCTTAACCCCAACAACAGCTCTGGGTGATGAGCACCCCCCGACGTATCAAGGTACTTCTGGCTCACTGTGTCACGCAAGTCGAGTCGTACCGAGATGGTCTCATCCAGGGCTGCTTTGGCGCCGATCCCGAAGTGGACTGCACCGTCGGTGTCCACGCCCATCTCCTTGCTGACTCCACCGAGGGCACCATACCCAACGAGCAAAAACGGTGTGATACGTGAAGTCGTGAGTTGCCCAATCACATGCCCACGACCTGCCCAAAGCCCAGCCCCGCCTCCACCTTTCACTTTGGCAGGGATCGCGGCGGCTTCGACCTCGGCCCCGACAAACGCCCACGGAAAGTAGGCAACGCGCAGACCAAGTTCGGGAGCAGCCGCTCCATAGGCACTGTGCGGTTTAGTCGGCTCTTGGATATTGTGCTTGCTCGACGGGAAGAATGCGCCGCCAAATAGGCCGAGCTCGAAGAGATTGGCCTCGGGTAGCAACCGTTGGGCGGGCACTTCCACAGGAACCGAGGTTGCCGCGGGTTCGGCGTTCTGGGCCAGCGCCACGGTCGTCACCGCACCGGAGAGAAGAAACGGCAGTATATGATTCTTGAGCGTCACGGTATTCCTCTTTCAGCAGTGAAGACTAGAGCAGTTGGTAGACCAAGTTCGCGGCAGTAATGGTGTCGGTATTCTTGATGCCGGGCAGCGGCGAATTGTCGTACCGAAGATTGAAGCTCATCGAGAGAGAGAACTTGCTGCTGAGGTTGGACGTTGCGCCAACATCCCAATTCATGCGCCAATACTTGCTGTCTTCGACGCTTTGCAGGTACTCGAGGCCAGTCGAAATGCCTACCATCTCATTGACGCTACCTTCGTAGCCCAGAAACAAGCGCCCGCTGTGTCGCGATTCGGTTTTGTTCAGAATGACCCCTGTCTCAGCTGCTTTGGCCATGGCGTCATAGCGACGCAGATCCCACTGGTAGTCGTAGCCAATTTCAGTCCAGAGCTGCTGCTTGTCCTTGTCGATGAAGTAGTAAGAAAGGCCTGGGTCAAAATTCGTTCGGAGCACGAGACCCTGGAAGCGATCGTTGCGAGCCGATAGCGACATGAACACCGCAAAACCTTCACCCAAGAACCTGTCGTAGCGAGCCTTGCCTTGCACGTTCTTCATCGACGTCTGCATGTCGTTGGATTGGGGCTGGCCTGGGGCTGGCTTCGGCGCGGATTCTGCGTAGTTGCCCGCCAGACTCAAGCTAAGCTGATTGTCTTGCCGGCGCGCCTTGAAGCGACCGGCTCCGGTTAGTGAAAGGGTTTTGGAGTTACCGGAACTCGACAGCACCCCCCCCTGCAGCTGCATGGTCGTGGTGTTCTTCTCGTCCTTCGGAGTGGGTAGTTCCTTTTTCTCGAATCCGGAAGTTGCGACGTCCGTGGTCCCAGTCGTGGCGGTTTTGCCGGCCAAGAGCCCCTTCGGAACCTCTTCGGCTTGCGCTACCGAGGTTACGCAGGCGACACCAACCAGCGCTAGAGCGCCCAAACTGCCCAATTTCTGTACTCGGTTCATGTTCCTTCTATCCTCTGATCGCGCTGCCGCATCCCGGCGCTCGCAGTCATGCGATGCTGCCAATGGCTCTGTGACCCAGTAGTTCTGATT
The DNA here is from genome assembly GCA_964454965.1 of uncultured Polyangiaceae bacterium. Lineage (GTDB taxonomy): Bacteria > Myxococcota_A > Polyangia > Polyangiales > Polyangiaceae > FEN-1139. The sequence continues at coordinate 97,852 of CAYVXY010000023.1, forward strand.
TTCGGGGCGTCCACCATCAGTGAGGTTGGTGGACCCCGAATGACCGCTTCATAGGGGCGCCCTGCTTCGGACACAAGCCTGCGCGGTCAAAAAACCTTACTTCGCTTGCCGGTTTTCCTGCAACTCATTGAAGCGCTGTCGGATCCGCCCTCCAGTTTGTCGACGCGTCCAATCCTGAGCCGTTGGTGCCTGGATGGGTGGCGCACCTTCGAAACCAGATCCTAGCGCGCCAATCGATTGCAAATACAAGCACATGGGGTCAATTGGGGCTCGCTGGATCCCCGCCGAGCATTGTAGTAGGACGGAACCCATGGTTAGTGTCGCCAAGTGGACGTTCTTCCGGGCTGGTGGTTTCGATCAGGTCAAGCTCGCATCCGGCGCCGATCTGCAGAACCTCGACCAACTCGACCAGAAGCTCTGGGTCGCCCTCGCCTGCCCCACGAGCGGGCTCGAGGTCGATGCTCGCACACTCGAGCTCATTGACGCCGATCGGGATGGGCGAGTTCGTGCGCCGGAGCTGATCGAAGCGGCCAAGTTTGCCTGCAAATACCTAAAGAATCCAGATGATCTGCTCAAGGGCAACGCTTCCCTTGCCTTGGAGGCCATCGATGACAGAACTGAGGAAGGTAAGACCCTGCTCTCGGCAGCACGTCAGGTGCTGAAGAACCTAGGCAAGCAAGGGGAAAGTGCCATCCTCGCGGACGATCTGACGGATCCTGCACGCATCTTCGCCAACACGCCCTTCAACGGCGACGGTATCATCACGGAACTGTCCAGCGAAGACGCACTCATTCGCGGCGCAATTCGTGACATCATCGACTGTTTCGGCAGCGTTCAGGATCGCTCGGACAGGCCCGGAGTTACCGCTGAGAAGATCAACGCCTTCTTCGACGAGCTCAAGGCCTACGCAGGATGGCATGCTACCGCCACTGCAGATCCCGGCATCCTGCCGTTGGGTCGGGAGAGGACGGCTGCGGCAGCTGCAGCCGTTACGGCAATCAGTCCCAAGGTAGATGACTATTTTGCCCGCTGCCGCTTGGCCGCATTCGATTCACGTCTGTCTCAGCTCCTCAACCGCAAGGAGGAGGAATACCTCGAGGTGGCCGCACGCGACTTGAGCCTCAGCGCTAGCGAAGTGGCGGGTTTCCCATTGGCCCAGGTTGGCGCGGGTCGCAGCCTGCCGCTGCTTGCTGCAGTCAATCCAGCGCATAGTGCCGCCCTAAAGACGCTGTTCGAGGCGGCGGTCACCCCGCTGCTTGGTTCTTCCAAAACCACGCTGACGGAAGACGATTGGTTGACGTTGACCAAACGCTTGGCAGCCTATAACGCTTGGTTATCGAGCAAGCAAGGCGAACACGTCGAGAAACTTGGGGAGGCACGGATCGGTGAAATCCTCGACACGCAGGCGCAGGTTGCCCTGCTCGCGCTCGTTGCCCAAGACGACGCACTCAAGGCAGAAGCCGAGAGTCTCGAGAACGTCGAGCGACTCGTGCGCTATCACCGCGATCTTTACCTCCTCTGCACCAACTTCGTCAACTTCCAGGACTTCTACGACGGCTCCGATCCCGCGGTTTTCCAATGCGGCACGCTTTATCTCGATCAACGCACTTGCAGGCTGTGCTTACGCGTCGAGGACCCATCCAAGCACGCCGGCATGGCGGGGCTTGCGGGCGCCTACTTGGCCTACGCAGATTGCACACGCCCAGCCAGCAGTGAAAAGATGCACATCGTTGTCGCGTTTACCAACGGTGACAGCGACAATCTGATGGTGGGAAGGAATGGCCTATTTTACGACCGCAAGGGTCGCGATTGGGACGCCACCATCACGAAAATCATCGACAACCCCATCAGCATACGCCAGGCATTTTGGGCCCCATACAAGAAGTTCGTACGCATGATCGAAGAGCAAGTGGCTAAGCGTGCCGCCGCCGCCGATAGCGATTCGTCCGCCAGCTTGAGCTCGGCCGCCACCCATGTCGTAAATACGGACAAAGCGGCGGCGCCGCCGGCGAAGAAGGTCGACGTCGGTACTGTGGCTGCCCTCGGCGTCGCGGTAGGCGCCGTGGGTGCCTTCTTGACGGCATTCGTCGGATACGCGACGGGGATCCTCAAGATGGGGCCATTCGCTGTCGTGGGTGCCATCGTCGGAGTCATGTGCCTGATTTCGCTGCCGTCCGTGGTGTTGGCCTACATCACGTTGCGCAAGCGGAACCTCGGTCCCATCCTCGATGCGAACGGTTGGGCTATCAACGCCAACGCGAGGGTCAACGTCAGCTTTGGCGCCACCCTGACTTCGATTGCCAAGTTGCCTCCGGGGTCGCGCCGCGAGTCTGGGGATCGCTATGCAGACAAGGGCCTGCCCTGGAGGCGCGTCGTGCTCCTGCTGCTCGTGCTTCTAATCGGCTACCGCTGGTACGAAGGCGCGCTCGATCGCTTCTTACCGTTGCACGTGCAGTCCGTAAAGGTGCTGGGTCGATTCGCCCCGGAAAAGCCCGCACCTGTCGTGCCCGCGACGAGCAAACCATAAGCGCCAATTCGCGCATTTAACGGCGTGACCGAAATTCGGCCCGCGAGCGGTAATAATCCTAGCCCTTATCGGCCACGTACTACTCGACGCTCTTCGAGTGTCTCTCGAGTAGGAGGAATTACCGCATGCGCACAGTATCCCAGAAGACCCGGTCCTTGGCGGCAATGCTCGCGTTGTGCGTAGTTGGATGTAGTTCAGACGATCCTGCGCCGGCGAATCAAGCGGCGAACTGTAAGCCAGGTACCAAGGACGGCTGCGCCAATGGGCAAGTATGTGAAGAGACCGTCAGCGGCACCCCGAGCTGCTTTGATCCCGTCAGCATTAAGGGGCAAGTGACGGACGCGCTCGACGGCACTGCTGTCGCAGGAGCACTGGTCGTGGCCCGTGACGCCAATGGCGCAGCCGTGTCGGGAACAGCAGCGACAGACGCCCAAGGCCAATACTTGCTCGTTGTTCCCGTCAAGCGCGCTGCCAATGGCGCTGCGACGTCAGGCACATCCTACACCCTGCGAGCTGACGCCAGTGGGTACCAGAGCTTTCCCACATCACCTCGAATCGCCTTGCCTGTCGACGTGACGCAGCCCATAGCTGGCGTCATCGAAACGACTGCAACCGATGTCACGCTCTTGCCGCTCCCGGTGACCACCGGCCTTGGAACGATTACGGGAACCATTGCGATTGACGATCCCGCCGGCACGCTCGTCGTGGCCGGGAGCGCCACCGCACTGGCCTCCAGCGAAGGTAGTTTCACGATCTTCAACGTTCCGGCTGGGGCCGTGACCGTCACCGCCTATCGCCAAGGTTTCAATATCGAATCCGCCGACGTCACGGTCAGTGCCAACGCATCGACCAAAGACGTCACGCTAGCTGGCACGACCAAACCCGCCGCAACCGTCTCCGGCAAGGTGGCGATCGTCAATCCGGGCAACGGGAAGAACACCTCGGTGATTCTCGTGGTCGCCGATACCTTCGTCGCGAATGCTGCCCGCGGGGAATCCCCACCTGGACTCAGAGTCGGCGATGTATCCGGAGACTTTGCCATAGCTGGTGTCCCAGACGGCAAGTACGTCGTGTTGGCGGCGTTCGAGAACGACTACTTGGTACGCGATCCCGACACCTGCATCGGTGGCACGGACATCGTGACCGTTAATGTGACGGGAAGCGACGTAGTGCTCGCCGAAAGCTTCAAGATCACTGGAGCCCTCGATGTCGTCTCGCCCGATGGCGAACAAGTCCTCACGAGCCCGCCCAATTTCGTTTGGGTCGATGACTCGAGTGAGGATGCCTATGCTCTTTCCGTGTACGATGCTTTCGGCACGCTGGTCTGGCAAGACGCTGCCGTTCCCGGGGTGAGTGGGAGCAAAAACGTCACGGTTGCCTATGCAGGACCAGCGCTCACCCCAGGCATGGTCTATCAGTATCGCGCCACCTCGATGCGCAAAACCGCTTGCCCGATTTCACGCACGGAAGATCTACGCGGCGTGTTCCGCATGCAGTAGGTGCTCGCTGATCGAAAATGCATTTTGAACAATTGCCTGTACTTCGCCCTGGCGCTTCCACCAGCGGTACAAGTCCATCTCACACGTTCGCACCTTCACCCCCATTTCATTGCTGAAGTCCTTGTAGCTCCCAGCGATTACGGCGATGCTCGATCTTCCGTATCGACTGGGGACGACGGATCCCTCACGGAGTTTGCCCCATGTTGCGACAGAGTACCGCATTGCTGATGGTCTTGACGCTAGCGTTCGCTTGCTCGAGTGACGAGGAGTCAGCAGGTAAGGCGAAAGCTACGGGCGGAAGCGCCGGCAGTTCCGGTGCTAACCCGCGCACCGGCGGCACGACGTCGAATCCGCAGTCGGGCGGCAGCGGAGGTAGCGCAACGACCGCCAGCAGCGGGACCGGGCCCTTCGGCGCCGCCGGCAATGCTCAGGCCGTTGCTGGCTCGGGCTCCGCCGCCGGGGGTAGCGCGGGTGCAGCCACAGGCGCGGGCGACAGTCCAGGGAGCGCAGGAAATCCCACGACGGCTGGCGGCAATCTCGGCCTTGCCGGTGCCGTCACAGTGCCAGCATGTGCTGCCTACGGACAGGGCTGCCAATCGGCTCCCGACTGTTGTTCGGGTCTCTGTGACTTGACCCTTGGCACCTGCGTCTCGTCGATCAACGTCTGCAGCGTTGCCGGTACGGCCTGCACCCTTGCCTCGGAATGTTGCAACATGAGCTGCCTTGGCGGAAAATGCGCACCCAAGCAATGCACCGCCGACGGCGCCGCATGCCAGAGCAGCGCCGAATGTTGCGGGCAGTCCTGTGTGGGCGCAGTCTGCAAGGCACTCAACCTGAGCTGCAAGACCGCCGGCAACCCCTGCACGTCGAGCACCCAGTGCTGCGGCGGTCTATGCCAAGCTGGGTACTGTGAGCTCGGAGCATCGTATTGCGTGCAACCGCGCGACATCTGTTCGCTCAGTGGGGAGTGCTGCACTGGGGTCTGCAACATCGTAAGCGGTGCCGCTGCGGGTGTGTGCGGCGATCCCCCCTCAGTGGCGGCCAACTGCTCGGGGGTCGAAGGCTCCCTCTGTTCCGATTGTGGCTCCTGCTGCAGTCGCCTCTGCGCACCCTATGGGCCAACGGGAGCCTCCATCTGCCAGCCCGCCAGCGGTTGTCGCATCGTCGGTGAGCTTTGCACCCGCAATGAGGACTGCTGCGGTGGCGATGCCACGGCGGATCTCCCGGGTGCCGGCAATGTCACTTGCGAAATAACCGCAGGTGCCATCGTTGGCCGCTGCCGCAACGCAACCGGCTGCGCGCCGCAAGGTGCCGTTTGCCATTTCAAGAATTACGCATTGTGCGACATCTCGTCGGCGCGCAACGCCTGCTGCAGCGGCGTGGGCAATTCCGGCGAGTGTCAGCTCGATACGCTCGGCGTACCGCGCTGCAATGGTCTCGGTACCACTTGCCGCACCGCGGGCGCGGAATGTGCCTCGGCCGATGACTGCTGCAATGACGTCCCTTGCACTCGCGCAACCGACGGTAAGTTGCGCTGCTATTCACCACCGTCGAGCGGCGATCCACCCTGCGTTTCGACGGGCGGCTCCTGTACCATCGATGGCGATTGCTGTCCCGGCACGGCGTGCATTCGCCCCCTCGGGTCGACCACGGGGATCTGTGGAACGCAGTCACCGCCAACTGGAACTGGCGGGGCACCAGGTACTGGTGGTGCTCCCGGAACTGCTGGCGGCCCGAGCGTTGGCAACGGCGGCAGTGTTAGCAACGGCGGCAGTGTTAGCAACGGCGGCAGTGTTAGCAACGGCGGCAGTGTTAG
>CAYVXY010000023.1:103793-138693 GCA_964454965.1 uncultured Polyangiaceae bacterium
CAACGGCGGCAGCCCGGCCACTGGTGGGAGTCCGGCTACGACCTGCGGTTCTTACGGCCAGCTCTGCGCTATCTCAGCGGACTGCTGCAACGCCGTTCCCTGCACCAATTCCATCTGCAAGTTCCCGATCAATTGAGCACATTTTCGCATAAGCCCATCTCGAGCCGTCCCTCATGACAACGCATCGCATTCGCAAATTTCCTGCAACCGCGTACCAAGGTCTTCTGTTGGGTTGGCTCGGCGTGGCCACGGCCCTCAGCGCTTGCTCATCGAAATCCGCCGTAAATCACGACGACGAAGGCGCGGGCGACTCTGGCACGGCGGGCACAGCGGGTACGGCGGGCACGGCGGCCGCTACTGCAGGCCGCAGCAGTGGCATCATCATCGGCTCGGGAGGCAACAATGGCGCTGCTGGGAGCGACTGCGGCGAGACTGCGCAAGCCGCAACAGTGCGCCCGGTCAATGTCCTCGTGTTGCTCGACCGCTCCCTGAGCATGACCACGCCCTTGTCTACGACGGACATAACCAGTCGCTGGGGAGCGTTGCGCAGCGCTTTGAACGCGTCGATGACCAGCGTGAGCGATCGAGTCTATTTTGGGCTGAAGTTATTTCCAGATGGGGATGCGTCGAGCGAATGCGGCGTCCTAGCCACGGCGCCCGAGGTGACCTTGGGTCTCGGCGCAATTACGGTCACTGCCATCGATCAAGCCATCGCTCAAGCCGTGCCCAACGGCGGCACCCCCATCTCCGCTGCACTCGATTGGGCACGCACCTACTACGTTACCGGCCCCGGCAGTCAGGCCATCGGCGATAGAGTCATCCTGCTGGCAACCGATGGTGCCCCCAATTGCAATGCTTCCACCACCTGTGACGCGGCCAGCTGCATCACGAATATCGATAACCCCACCTACTCGGGCAACCTCTGCAATAGCTATCCCACCGAATGCCTCGATGGCACTAGTGCGCAAGCCAAGGTCGAAGGACTGCTCTCCCTGCCGACTCCGGTCCGGACGGTCGTTGTCGGGATCCCCGGCAGTGACAAGCCTGCGTACGCCACCATCCTTGACAACTTGGGACGCGTCGGAGGGCTCCCGAATCCAGCAACAACGCTCGACTACTTCGCTGTCAGCGCCACCGAAGGGGCGGTCGGTCTTTCTGACACCCTAAAGCAGATCACGACCCAGCTCATAGTCAGCTGCCGGTTGGATTTAGACTCGAACCCTCCAGATCCGGCCCTATTGAACGTCTACGTGGATGGCACCGTCGTCCCCAAGGACGCCGCCAACGGTTGGAAACTAGACGCTTCCACCATGCCACCCAGTGTGGTCCTGCAGGGCACAACCTGCCATAAACTCGAGACCAGTGGCGCACAGTCGATATCGATCAAGTATGGTTGCCCGACCTACGTGCTGCTCTAAGGCGAAGCGCTTTTCCACTGCGTCGATTCTCGGCTAGAGAAGGCCACAACGACGCACAGCCGCCCACCATCGAAGACGCGAGGATCCTACGGGACTCGTCTTACTGCAACGCCGCATTGTGACGTTGCTGGACGTGTCCAGACGATTTCGTCGAGCAGCGCGCTCGACCGTCTCCGCGCCGATGGGGTCTCGCATGGCAGTCAGAAACGCTTCGATTCGCAACTGGTTGTTGGTAGTTGCCGCGGTAGTGGCATTCGCCTGCGGAGGCAAGCCCGAGGTCGAACTGCAGGGCAGTGCCACCGGGGGCCGAGGCAGCTCGGTCGATCAAGGTGGCACACCGAACGTCGATCTCGACGCCGGGATCCTGATCGGTAGTGGCGGCAGCGGCGCCACAGCAGGGACTTACACCCAGACGGCGCGCTGCGGCGATGCAACCCTCGACGCGGGCGAGAGCTGTGACGACGGCAACGACAACGCCGGTGACGGCTGCAGCAGCACCTGCAAACTTGAACCGCACGCACAGTGCCCGATCGTTGGCGCTCAATGCGAAATCTGCGGCAATGGGATCCGGGAGAGCCAAGAGACCTGCGACGACCGCAACGTCCTCGACGACGACGGTTGCAGCGCCATCTGTACCGCCGAACCTGGCTGGAGCTGCCGCATCGACGGGGACGCTTGCGAACGTTGTGGCAATGGGATCCGTGAAGCCTCCGAGGCCTGCGACGACACCAATGCCGTGAGCGGCGACGGTTGTGCTTCCGACTGCAAGTCGATCGAACGCGGCTACAACTGCCCCACGGAAGGTCAACCGTGCGAGCGATGCGGCGACGGCAAAAAGGACACCCATGAAGTCTGTGACGACGGCAACAGCATGTCCGGAGATGGTTGCCGCTTCAACTGCTTGACGATTGAAGATGGCTACAGTTGTCCTGTTCCAGGCGCCGCCTGCCAGGCCTGCGGCAATGGCCTCGTGGAATCACGCGAAGCCTGCGATGACGGCAACAAGGTAGCTGGCGATGGCTGTGCCGCAGACTGCAGCGCCGTCGAACCGGCTGCGCATTGTCTAGTGCCAGGAGCGACCTGTGAAATCTGCGGTAACGGAATCAGAGAGAGTAGCGAGCGCTGTGACGACGGCAACGATCTAGCCGGCGACGGCTGCGAAGAGCACTGCACCGTGATTGCAGTTGGTTGGTCCTGCCCCGTTGCCGGAAAGCCTTGCGAGCATTGTGGCGACGGCATCATCGATCCAAACGAGACTTGTGATGACAAGAACCAAGTCGACAACGACGGCTGCAACGCCACCTGTACGGCAATTGAACCGGGATACATTTGTCCAACCGCAGGAAGCGCCTGCGAACGTTGTGGTAACGGGCTCGTCGAAGCCCATGAAGCCTGTGACGATGGCAACAGCGTTTCTGGCGACGGCTGCCGGCGTGGCTGCGGCGCAGTAGAAGCGGGTTTCGTGTGTCCGTCCGGCGGCGGAGGCTGCCGCGCCTGCGGCAACGGCGTCGTGGAACAGGGAGAGGCCTGTGATGACGGCAACGCCAGGTCAAACGACGGCTGCACCGCAGATTGTTCGGCGCTCGAGACCGGATACACTTGCCCCGTAGGAGGCGTCAGCTGCGAGCAATGCAGCAACGGGATCCGTGAGAGCAGCGAAGACTGCGACGACGGCAATGCCCAGTCAGGCGACGGTTGCAGCGCGTCGTGCAAGATCGAAGTAGGCTTTGCATGTCCAGTCTTCGGGCAGCTCTGTGAGCGTTGTGGCGACGGGGTGCTGCAAGCCAGCGAAATCTGTGACGAGGGCAGTTTCCGCGATGACGTCGGCTGTGAAAGCTGTCACGTCATTGCCCGCAACGCAAACTGCCTAACCGCAGGCCAATCCTGCGAACTTTGCGGCGATTCGAAACGCGACGCCCATGAAGTGTGCGACGACGGCAATCAGATTTCTGGCGACGGCTGTCGCTGGGATTGCAGGGCAATCGAAGGGGGCTTTGACTGCCCCTCCTCTGGCGGAAGATGCGGACACTGTGGCAACGGAATCATCGAGAACCCAGAAGAGTGCGACGACGGCAACAATCTGGCAAACGACGGTTGTAGCGCCAATTGTCTTAGCCTGGAGCCAGGGTATGCCTGTCCAGTCGTCGGTCTCTTGTGTGAGGAATGTGGAAACGGCATCAAAGAAAGCACCGAGCAGTGCGACGATCACAACCGCGCGACCGGGGACGGTTGTTCTGACACCTGCCGCATCGAAACGGGATTCCAATGCAACGGCAGCGGAACTGCCTGTGGCAACTGCGGCGACGGCAAGCTCGATCCGAATGAAGTCTGCGATGAGGGGCTTGCCAAGGACGGCGTTGGCTGCATCAATGAATGCACGGCCTTCGCCGCCAATACCTACTGTTATGGCTCAGGAGCCGCCTGCGAAGTCTGCGGCAATGGCGTCAAGGAAACGCATGAAGTCTGCGACGACGGCAACACCCTGAGCAGTGACGGATGCCGCCGCGATTGCCAAACGATTGAAGCAAGCTGGTACGACTGTGCCAACTCGCCTCCCGGCCAACGATGCTACGAATGTGGCAACGGCATCGTCGAAGGCAACGAGAAATGCGACGACGCAAACCGCCGCGATGGCGATGGCTGTACGAGCACCTGCCAAGTGGAGCAGGGATACACCTGCTACTCTGGCGCTGAACCTTGTGAAGAGTGCGGCAACGGAGTGATGGAACCACACGAAAAGTGTGACGACAGAAATCGCGTTGGCGGCGACGGGTGCGCCACCGACTGCGGCGCCATCGAACCCGGCTGGGTTTGTCGTGTTGGGGGTGTTGCGTGTTCCTTCTGTGGCAACAACAAGGTCGAAGCGGGTGAAGTCTGCGATGACGGTCACGCTGATGGCAGCGGTGGCTGCGCTCTTGGCTGCACAGCGACCAATCCGAACTATCACTGTCCGACAGCCGGCGGCGCTTGCGTGCAATGCGGCGACGGCGTAGTCTTTACGCCTGAAGTCTGCGATGATGGCAATACCGTGAGCGGTGACGGCTGCCGCCAGGACTGCCTGGTCGTGGAGCTCGGCTGGACCTGCCCGACAAGCGGTGGGACCTGCACCACCTGCGGAGACGGTAAGATTCAAGCCGGCGAAGACTGCGACGACAGCAACGGCAAGAGCGGGGATGGCTGCTCAAGCACCTGCAGGATCGAAGTCGGCTCGACCTGCCCGGTGATGGGTGCGCCTTGCGAGGTGTGCGGCAACGGGTATGCGGAGAGCCAAGAGGCTTGCGACGACAGTAATATAGCCTCGGGCGACGGGTGCGACAGCACTTGCCACATCGAAGCCAGCTATTCCTGCCCCATCCCCGGGGACTTGTGCGTCAAGTGCGGAAACGGACGCGTGGACGTCGGTGAACGCTGCGATGACGGCAATACAACGTCAGGCGATGGCTGTTCCAGCACTTGTTTCACGATCGAAAACAACTACCACTGCCCAACCACAGGTGGCACCTGCGTGCGCTGCGGCAACGGCGTGGTCAGCGCACCCGAAGTTTGTGATGACGGTAATACCAATAGCGGCGATGGCTGCCGCGCTGACTGCATGGTGGAAGAGCCCGGTTGGTCTTGCCCGACTACGGGCGGCGCATGCACCACCTGTGGTGACGGCGTCATCCAGGCCGGTGAAGTCTGCGATGACGGGAATCAGAACTCGAACGACGGATGCTCGTCCGGCTGCGCATTCGAGACTGGCTACAGTTGCCCAGCAGCAGGTGCTCCTTGTGATCGATGCGGCAACAGCGTCAAGGTCAACACCGAGCAATGCGACGACGGCAATTCCGTCAACGGCGACGGTTGTACCGCCTGCGTCGTCGACGGCGGATGGGTATGTCCCATCGCTGGCCAAATCTGCGGTCGCTGTGGAAACGGTAAGATTGAACCGAATGAGCTCTGTGACGATGGCAATATCGCCGACGCCGACGGCTGCAACGCGACATGCACTGCGATTGCGGCGAACTACTACTGTGCAACGCCTGGACAGCATTGCGAACGCTGCGGTGATGGCAAGAAGGACGCGCACGAGCTCTGTGACGACGCCAACAACCTCAGCGGCGATGGCTGCAGATTCGATTGCCGCGCCATTGAGGGCAGTTGGTACAACTGCGCAACAGCCGGCAGCCTCTGCTACGAATGCGGCAACGGCAAGTTGGAAGGCACAGAGGCTTGTGACGACGGCAATCGCAAGGACGGCGATGGTTGCGCCGCCAACTGCGGCTCGGTTGAGACCGGCTACCTGTGCCCGGTAGCGGGAACGGCCTGCCAGCTTTGCGGCAACGGCGTGCGCGAAAGCGCGGAAGCCTGCGACGACGGCAATCGCACGGCAGCAGACGGCTGCGCCGCGGACTGCAAATCCATTGATGCAGGCTATGTCTGCCCCGTGCCCGGCCAGCTATGCGGCATTTGCGGCAACGGTAGAGTCGAGCCCAATGAGGTTTGCGACGACGGCAATACGAACCCTGGTGATGGCTGTAGCGCGACCTGTACGGCAATAGAGCTGCACTACCAATGTCCGAATGACTCGACGACTCACGTCGGTGGAGCCTGCGCGCGTTGCGGTGACGGAGTCGTAGCGTCGAAGCTGGAGCTCTGCGATGATGGCAACGTGGTCAGTGGAGACGGCTGCCGCTACGACTGCAAGCAGCTCGAGACCGGCTGGACTTGCCCGGTGGCAGGAAAGCCCTGCGCCCTTTGCGGCGACGGCAGGATCCAAACCAACGAAGTGTGCGATGACGGCAACGCATCCGGTTCGCCGACTGGAACGATGGATGGCTGCAATGCGACGTGCAGCGCCACTGATCCCGGATTTGTCTGCGTTACTCCTGGTGCACGCTGCGAACGCTGTGGAAATTCGCTCAAGGAATCCACCGAGCAATGCGACGACGGTAACGGTGTCTCTGGTGACGGCTGCACGAGCAGTTGTCAACTCGAACCCGGTGCGGTCTGTCCTCAGGTGGGCGCACCCTGCGAAATCTGCGGCAATGCCAAAATTGAAGGCGCCGAACAGTGTGACGACGGCAATCGAGTCGGCAAGGATGGCTGCACGTCCAACTGTCTCAGTGAGCCTGGTTGGGACTGCCGCACCGTTGGTCTCGCTTGCATCAGCATGGAGTGTGGTGATGGCGTCGTGGCTGGTGCGGAAGAATGCGACGACAAGAACCGCGTGTCTGGGGACGGCTGTAGCCTCCTCTGTCGCATCGAGACGAACTACAACTGCCCCATCGCCGGTAGCGCCTGCAAGAAGTCAGTCTGTGGCAATAGTATTCTCGAATCAGGTGAGCAATGCGACGACGGCGGCACCAGCGGCAGCCCGGTCGATGGTTGCACCGCAGCTTGCCAGTTGGTCTCAGGTTGGTACTGTCCTACGGTCGGCAAACCCTGCGCCGCGGCTACCTGCGGCAACGGAAAGCTCGAGGGACTCGAACAGTGCGACGACGGCAACATCGCCAATACTCCCGTCGATGGCTGCAACACGACGTGCCAGTTGGTCTCGGGTTGGCATTGTCCAACCGCCGGACTGGCCTGCAAGGCCGCGGTCTGCGGCAATGGCAAGCTCGAGGGACTCGAGGGTTGCGACGACTACAACCTTTCCGCTGGCGATGGCTGCTCTTCGACCTGCGTGGTTGAACCCCTCTTCAACTGTACGAAAGTCGCCTACGAGCAGAGCCGCTGCCAGCCCGTGATGCAGTTCGTGCAGGTGAGCCGCTGGCAGGTGACCAACGTCAGTCCAGCCGCCATCGTCTACGACCCAGCGACGCGGATCTTCGTCGGGTTCAAGGACTCAGACGCCACGCAGAAGCCGATCGAGCTCTGTCTCGACGGTACGCTATTGAACCCGAGTGTCGACACGAGCCTGCGCACCCGTGTCAGGCCAGTTGGTGGCAAGCTCGACGGAGCCGTCTACGATCCGCATTCTGGACACTTCTTCTTCGTCCAGAATGACTCCGGAAACACCCTGACCGAAGCTACAGCGCTGCCGTACCTACCACCGAAGGGGACTGGCGTGTACAGCACCACCACGGATTCGCTGCGCGCAGTGGCCGGCGCGCCCCTGACCGGATCACTGGCCTCAGTGGCGATCGGCAACGACGGACGTATGTTCGTCGGCACCACCACGGGTGAAGTCTACACCTTCGGGCGAGAGGCGGGGCCAACGTTCTCTGGCACCAGGTTTGCCACCAATGCGACGAGTCAATGGATCCCCAATCCCGGGTTGACGGACGTCGACAATCTGTTCTTCGTACCCGGCGAACCAATCCTCGGGATCCATGGCAAGACCGCGTCCAACGCCACGCCGCAGTTCAATTTCTACGGGGATACCGGCGTGTTCTTGACTGCTAGCGGCGCGACCCCGCCCATCTTCACCCTCGACTCTTCGACGCTGCCGAGTGCTTTCGAGGTGGCCATGGACGGCGCAACGACTGCCGCGGACGGAAGTGGATTTGTGATTTGTCCCGCAGCCAACGGCTATTGCTACCTCTTTTCTCGCTCGTGCGAGACCGATGCGGATTGCTCGCTCTCGTCCCCCGGAGCGGTATGCAATAGCAGCGCGACCTTGCCCTATTGCTACTTGCCAGGCACGGCGCGCGACGACCGAACGCGGGTGAACACGGGTTCGACCAGCAATGCGATCTACGTCCTTGTCAACGACACGGTGAGCGAGCAGGCTTGCCTCGATCCAACGCTTGGCATCCAAAGCGTCCAAACCCCGACCGCGCGCGGCGGCACCGTGACGATTAGCGGCGACCACGTTCTGTACACGCCACCAGGCGGCTACTGCGGCGGCAGCGACACCTTCACCTACCGGGCGATCCTCGGGCAAAAATCGGCAATCTTCCCGGCAACAGGGCTGGTGCCGATCACGGATCAGGCGACGGTCACTGTGTTCGTCAGTTGCGTCTGCGGCAACGGTGTCGTGGAACTGGGCGAGGAATGTGACGGCGGTTCTGGCTGTGGCACCGACTGCTTGCGGACACCCGTGTGCGGCAACGGCACCAAGGAAAGTGGCGAGCAATGCGATGACGGGAACACCACTGCTGGCGATGGTTGCAGTCCCGCGTGCACGTGGGAACCCTTCTGCGGTAACACGCTGGTCGAAAGCGGCGAAGAATGCGACGATGGCAACAAGAACACGGCAGATGGCTGCAGCAGTGCATGCATCATCGAGTTCTGCGGTGATCACATCGCGCAATCAGGATTTGGTGAGCAATGTGACGACGGCAACACCACGTCGGGTGACGGCTGCAGCAATACTTGCCGATTGGAGACCATCTGCGGCGACGGGAGATTGGCCGGTGTTGAGCAATGCGACGACGGCAACAGCGTTTCGGGCGATGGTTGCCGGTCGAATTGCACGACCGAGCGTTGCGGCGATGCCACGGTCGATGCGCTGCGCGGTGAACAGTGTGATGATGGTTTGTCTGGCAGTGCCACCTGCAACACCAGCTGCCAGAAGGTTGCCGTCTGTCCGAACGGAATTGTCGAGGGAACAGAACAGTGCGACGACGGCAACGCCGTTTCGGGGGATGGTTGTGGCCCCACGTGCACAGTCGAAGCGATTTGCGGCAACGCCGTCAAGGATGGCTCGGAAGAATGTGATGATGGCAACGCTGTCTCGGGTGACGGATGCAGCAGCACATGCCGAGTCGAACGCTGCGGCGACAGTGTCGCTCAGGCCAGCCGTGGAGAGCAATGCGACGACGGCAATGGGGTCTATGGCGACAGTTGCCACCCGGATTGCACGCTACCGCGCTGCGGTGACGCCATTCTGGATTCCGGCGAAGAATGTGACGATGGTAACGCCACTGCTACCGACGCCTGCACCAATGCCTGCAATCGCAACATTGGTTGCGGCAACGGAATCGTCGACGGCACCGAACAGTGCGACGACAGCAACACGATCGCCTCCGACGGCTGCGACAACTGCTACCTCGTAGCGCGCTGCGGCGATGGTACCCGCAGCAGCGCCGAAGAATGTGACGACAGCAACGCAGTTGACGGCGACGGTTGCAGCAGCACCTGCCGCGTCGAACGTTGCGGCGACGGCGTTACACAAGCCACGCGCAACGAGCAATGCGACGACGGCAACGCCGTGTATGGCGATGGCTGCCGACCCAATTGCACCAAGGAAATCTGCGGCGACGCCATCGTTGATGCCTCACGGGGTGAAGTCTGCGACGACGGCAACGGCGTCGACACAGACGGTTGCTCGAACACCTGCAAACGCAACGTGGTCTGTGGCAACGGAGTCCTCGACGGCAACGAAGAATGCGACGACGGCAACACGGCGACCGGTGACGGCTGCAACGCCACGTGCAAGACCGAGTTCTGCGGTGACGGGAGCGTCCAGACAGGGATCGGCGAGGCATGTGACGACGGAAATCGACTATCTGGCGATGGCTGCTCGTCGGCGTGCTCGTTCGAATCCGTGTGCGGCAACGGCAAGGTTGAATCGGGAGAGGAATGCGACGACGGCAACCGCAACTACGGTGATACCTGCCATCCAAATTGCCTTGTGCCACGCTGCGGTGATGGGATTCGCGATTCCGGCGAAGAATGCGACGATGGCAACACCGTCAGCAACGACGGTTGCTCATCGAGCTGCTTGCGAACCGTGGTCTGTGGCAACGCTGTCCTCGAGGGTGCGGAAGAATGTGACGATGGCAATCTCATCGACAACGACGGGTGCTCGCTCACCTGCCGCATTCAAACCGTATGCGGCAATGGGACCCGCGAAGGCGCCGAGGAATGCGATGACCATAACTTGACCAGTTTTGATGGCTGCAGTTCCACATGCAAGCGCGAGTACTGCGGGGACGGGATCCTTCAGTTGGGGATCGGCGAAACTTGCGACGACCACAACAACGTATCCGGTGATGGTTGCAGTTCTACCTGTGCCAGCGAAGGGTCGGTGTGTGGCAACAAGAGCATCGAGGTCGGCGAAGGCTGTGACGACGGCAATCGCATCTCGGGCGATGGCTGTAGTTCCGGTTGCGCGCTCGAAAGCTGCGGCAACGGCAAGGTCGAAGGCACTGAAGAATGCGACGACAGCAACACCTTCTCGAACGATGGTTGCAGCTCCGGTTGCGCACTCGAACGTTGCGGCGACGGCGTCCTGCAATCTACACTAGGCGAACAATGCGACGACCATAACCCGGTCAGCGGTGACGGCTGCAGCCAGACGTGCAAGAGCGAAGCACGCTGTGGCAATGGTGTCCTGGAAACCGGCGAAGCCTGCGACGACGGCAACAACGCCTCGGGCGACGGTTGCAGTTCAACCTGCGCCAAGGAAGGTGGGTCGTGCGGCAATTCGACACTCGACAACAGCGAGGAATGCGACGATGGCAACCGAGTCACCGGTGACGGCTGCAGTGCCATGTGCTTGAAGGAAATCTGCGGTAATGCCCGTCTCGATGGTATCGAAGAATGTGACGATGGTAACACTGCGTCCGGCGATGCCTGTAGTCAGACCTGCGTCGTGGAGCGCTGCGGCGACAAAGCGCTGCAATCGGCGCTCAACGAGCAATGCGACGACGGCAACACCACGTCTGGTGACGGTTGCAGCAGCTCGTGTAAACTCGAGACTACCTGTGGCAACGGCGCCAAGGAAGGCCTCGAACAATGTGACGATGGCAACAACCTGTCCGGAGACGGTTGCAGTTCCATTTGCTGGACTGAGTCTGGCAGCTGCGGCAACGCCCACGTCGAAACTGGTGAAGCCTGCGACGACGGCAACCGCGTCGCAGGGGACGGCTGCAGTCCGCAGTGCTTGCTCGAGAGTTGCGGCAATGGGCTACTCGATGGCATCGAGGAATGCGACGATGGCAACAACGTCAACGGCGATGGCTGTAGCGATACCTGCAGCGTCGAACGCTGTGGTGATGCACGACTGCAGTCCCCGCCAGGCGAGCAATGCGACGATGGTAACACCGTCTCGGGTGATGGCTGCAGTCGCGACTGCAAGAAGGAATCCTGGTGTGGCGACCGCGCAGTTGGCGCCGGAGAAACCTGCGACGATGGCAACAACGTCTCGGGCGACGGTTGTAGCTCCACGTGCCAGGTGGAAGCAATCTGTGGTAACCGTGTTCGCGAAGGCTCGGAAGAGTGCGACGACGGCAACCGCGTCGGCGGTGACGGATGTAGTGCGATGTGCCGAGCCGAACACTGGTGCGGCGACGGACACCTGGACGCGGGCGAAGAATGCGACGATGGCAACAACGTGGCAGGCGACGGCTGCGATGCCAATTGTCACGTTTCTGTTACGCTCTTGTAGGACCATCTGAAAGAAAGGAATCATTCAAATTGGTTGACTCAGTTTCTTCCACCGGCGCGCTCGACACCATCGAGCGCCGCCTCCACTCGCGCAGCCACGTAGCGGGAGTGGCGCTCGTGTCTCACCCGGATCATGGCGACACCGGCGCCTGTCTCGTGCGTAACCTCTCGAGCGGGGGCGCGCTATTGCTGAGCAGTCCCCCGCTTGCGGCGGGAGTCATCTGCCGAATGGTCCTGACGGCGCCGGGGCTCATGGGTGAACAGATCGAAGCACGCGTCAACCGCGCCGGAACGACTAGTGACGGGGCCGCCTGGGCTGCCGTTGAGTTTCTCGGCATGTCGGAGGATCAGTCTCTTCGCCTCAAACGCGTCATCAGTCTCGAACTATCCATGGCGAATGCACCCGCAGCGCTCGTCGTCGACGGACGCGCCGCGATGCTAGAGACAGTGGCTGCTCAACTGGCAACGCATAGTCGCCGTTCACATCTAGCCAATAGCGCGCTCACTGCCGTCGATTGGCTTAACGAACGCGGTCGGCACATTGCAGTAGCCCTGGTGGGCGAGGAGATCCTCGGAACGACACCCACGGCTCTATTTGACTACATCGGCGAGACATTTCCCCAACTCCACCGCGTCGAATTGGACGTGGCGCCCGCGGAATCGTCACTGCGCCGCCTGCTCGACCAGGCCGAGGCCGAGTCTGCGCAACATGCCCCCTGGCATCTGAGCGAATTTGGGTAATGGGTCGGAGCGATAGAGTCAAGT
The DNA here is from genome assembly GCA_964454965.1 of uncultured Polyangiaceae bacterium. Lineage (GTDB taxonomy): Bacteria > Myxococcota_A > Polyangia > Polyangiales > Polyangiaceae > FEN-1139. The sequence goes on from CAYVXY010000023.1 coordinate 116,294, forward strand.
GACGCTACGAAGCACCCGGGGCCCGACTGGGCTGGAGCGCCGACGCAGGCGGCCGAGACGACGCTACGGGCAGGACGCCTTCGCTCTCCGGCGGCAGAAATGACCGTTGGACTAGGGAATTGTAGAGAACCAAAGCGAGTTCCCCCTGGTCAAGGGTGACGGGTAGGCAGTGGTGCGCAGAGCCGGTCCGCACTGCGCGTTTTGCATTGGCCGCACATTCTCCGCGTCCGAGCAGGATCCGGATGACGGCAGGCAATCGCTTGCTCAGGTAGCCAAAGAGCTCGCCGTCGAAGCCATCCTCCAACTGTTGGTCAACCAGGACTACATCCACGGTCCGAGCAATGAGCTGGGTTTGGGCGTCGCCAATCGAATTCGCAACGTAGATATCGTAGGGTTCGTCGAGCAGTGACAGTGCTAAACTATGCGCCAGCTCCGAATCAGGACTGACGATGAGCAGGGTGGCCAGGGTGATCGGCTCTGCAGGTGAGTATGAGCTATTGGACATGCGTGACTCGACCGTCCCTCTCAATGCCGGGAGTAGCGTCACGAAGGGTACGGGCATTTGCGAAAAATCATAAGCGCGAAATGTCTCGAGAAACTTTTCATGTCGGTCGCTCTTTCGAGCGGCCAGTGTTGGTACTGACTGCACGATGTCGCATGCACCTTTTGCCTAACCGTGCGTCAGCATTTCCCTCAGGCGCGACTGACTCGACCTCGTTGCCGCGCCGACCCAAACCCAATCCGGACAACACACAAGGCGCGCCTTGTTGATAACAGTTTTCAATTCCAGATCCCGAGCGCGGCAACTGGAGACTGCAGGAATCGGCCCGCAATCCAATGCACCGCCCGGTATCGATTGCCTTGGGCCAGGATGAATCACTGAGTCGCTGGGCCGAAGCCTGAGTCGCTGGCTTGTTGCGACCAGCCCTGAAGCAGTTGCCTCATTATCGACCGCTCGTAACACTGAGTCATCGATTGGAAGGCACCGAGCCTTCGATCAGGCTTCCAGCTACTTCGGATAGTTTCAGTAAGGAAAGCTCTTTCACGGGAAGTTCTGGTCACCTCCCAATATCCAGTGACCAGCAAGAGCCTCGCCATAAACATCTTGCTCCTAGCGAACCTCAACCTCTTGGCAGCAACGGTGAGCGTCATGGCTGAACCAGCGCTCGAGCCCGTCTGCGCGAATGCAATCGGAATCGTGGCTGACCCCAAAGACGCTCGTCAACTGCGCAACCTTCTGCAGAAGGGCTCGCTCGCGCGTCTGCGCACCGAAGCTTGCAACCACTACGAAGCCAGGCTGGCGCGCGCTCCGGGTAAAGGCTGGATCGTGTCGATGACAAGCAGCAACTCTCCGCGACGGCTCGAGCGCCAGGTCGCAAACCTCGAACACGCATCCACCTGGATCGAAGCCTGGACTCAGACTGGATTTGCCCCCGCGCCCGAAGCAATGAACGAGCAGGTCGAACCGGTCGCAACAGCGCCCGCAACAAGCCCCTCGGCAGTGCCGGGGCTCGCCGCCTTCATGAATGCGGGCCCCACTGCGCTGGTCACCACACGTGGATATGGTCTCGCTGGCGGGAGCATGCAGCTGGGACTGCCCGCGCTACATACTCCCTTCTTCGGCGCGACACTCGGGCTCGCGACCCAAGTCGCTCCATCGGATGTCGAGTACCGCAGGGTGTTTTGGGCTGGCCCCCTTTTGGGAGCCGACATTCCGCTTGCAACGAACCTGCGACTGCGACCAGCGGTTTCAACTGGCGTATTCGGCGCCTCTGCCAAAAATGCCGACACGACGGCTAGTTCGGTCGGTGCGTATGTCGGGATGGGCAGCGACTTGGTGTGGGACCTCAACGCGCACCTGGCCTGGTTCGTCGGTGTCGAGGGGCAATTCATCTTCTCGAATTTCCTGGGTGGAAAGACCCAATTCCCCAAGCACCATCACGACGACGACAACAATGATCCGGGAGCTCCGCCTGTTATGGTCGACCCCGAAGTTGGCCTCTTCAATGCTGGACTGCGACTTGGCGTAACCTTCCGATTTGGAGCATGACCATGACTTCGCGCGTGCTTTCAATCCGTACCCGCACTAACGATGCGCAAGAACCCTGGACCGACGAGGCGATCGCCCTGGCCTGCAGCAGTGGCGATCCACAGGCCGTCGCGGAGCTGTTCGAACGGTTCCAATTGCCTGTCACGAGGTTTCTCTCGCGCCTGACCACTGGGTCTGACGTCGAAGATCTGGTTCAGGCCACTTTTTTGCAGATTGCCCGCGGTAAAGCCAGGTTCGATGGACGCTCAGCCGTAAAGACTTGGCTGTTCGCCATTGCCACCAACGTCATGCGCCAGCATTGCCGCACCTCGGCGCGTCGTAAACGGTTGCTCTGGGCTCTGACTTCCGCCAGCAATGGCCCCCCCAATGATCGACTCTCGGAGCAAGTAGATGCGCGCCGCAGTGTCCAATACATGCGCGCCGCGTTCGAGTCGCTGTCGGAGAAGTCCAGGGTCGCGTTCGTGCTGTGCGAAATCGAGGGTCTTAGTGCACGGGAAGCGAGCCAAGTGCTCTCTTCCACCGAAACCGCGATCTGGAAACGTGTTTCCGATGCCCGCAAGGCCTTGCTCAAAGCCGTGGAAGGGCCCCGACTATGAAAACCTGCCTCTTCCTCGCGGGTGTCGAACAATGGGCAAAGCAGGGAGCCGCCGCGCCCATGTCGAATGAGCTGTCGGCGCACCTCGGCCACTGCGAGCGCTGTGCAGAGTTCGCACGAAAGGTCCAACGCACGCGCGAGTTGGGTCAGCTCTTACCCGCCAAGGTGATGAATCCAACGCAAATCGAAGCGATCAAATTTCGCTTGATGGCCGAAGCCCGTCAGAATCGCAAAGCATTCGGCTCTGGGTTCGCGCGGACCCGGCTTTCGCTGCGCATGCTGGCAATCGCGGCCATTGTGGGTTCGGCCGCCGCGGCCGCTTCTGCGACGCATTACTACGCCGCGGTCCATGCCGACAACGCACCCACTGGCGGGCGCGCTGAGACTGCCCCAGAGGCGCGGCGGCTACCGCATCTCTCCTCCCACTGGCAGAGCAGCCCTCGCCCGCCCGCGTTGCCGTTGACCCGCAACGAGCTCCTGCAGAAGCCAAACCCCCGTCGCACCCAACCAATGCTTCTACCACAAGCAGAGCCCCGCACCACGGCAGCAGTGCCGTCGACGGTAGCGAAGGGTAGCAACGCAGATTCCGAATTCACCCGAGCCTGGACTGCGCTCCAGGGAAAGCATCCTGCAGAAGCAGCCACGCGCTTCGACGCGTTGCTCACTTCGTCACCTCTCGATCCTTCCAGGCGCGCGGACATTCTGTACTGGAGTGCCCAATCCCACCGTCAGGCTGGCAATACGAGCCAGGCCATGCAGCGCAGCTCGCAACTCCTGCAACAGTATCCGACTGCACCCTTTGCGGCCGCGGCGGCATTGATGCTAGGCGAATTTGCCATGGCGAGCGACCAATTCGCGTCGGCAAGGCGATATCTCACTCAGGCCTCTCGCTCACCGCACTCGGTGGTCCGCGATCGCGCCAAGCATGCACTCGAAGAGCTCGCCAAGAAACCGACGCGGTAGGACGCAAGCCATCAGCAGTCAGCTGTCAGCCGAATCTCAGAGTTGCTGACTGCTGACTGCCGGCATCGCTCAGACTGCCTTGTACATGAACCCGTACACGATGTGGATCCCAGCCAGGATGAACATAGCTATCGCCAGCACGATGTGGACGATGTTCCAATGCCTTAGGATTGAATTGGCACTCTGGTAGTAGCTACTGCGGCGACGGTGCGCGGCCCAGTCTTCGAAACTCCGTCGCATCTGGCGCCGTTCGTCGCCGGTCGCCAGGTGCCGCGTTCCGAATGCCGCCAGCCACAATAGCGCGCCACGGTCGCGCAGCTCTTCCCACAGCATCACCGTGAGCGTCCAACGCTGGCGGCCTTCCCGCGAGTCGTTGCCGATGAGGGCGCGCACAGCGCGAGGGGTCGCACAGCGCTCAGAATAGACCATGCACTTGCTGCGCAAGGCGTTGAGTTCGAACTCGGCCAGACCGACAGCGGAATGCACCCAGCCATAGGCGTAGCGCCCCACTGCACCGGTCACAATGACGACCCACATCAGCAAGCAGGCGATGCTCGCCCAGCGGTCGAGCTTGAATGCGGCATGGTAGGTCACTAACGTGGCCCCGGTGAAACCCAGCCACAAATGTGCCGAGAGCCAGCCAGTTTGACTACCCCATGGCTTGAAGAACTTGACGCGTGTGCGCAGAGAATAGAGGACACTTGCCAACATCAAGCCGGTACCGATGTACCCAAACCAATGGCCAATGCCGCGCCCGGAGGTGAAGGAGACAGGCAGGTTCGAGCCTGTGGCTTGCACGTAGTGGTATAGGAGGCTGTTCTCGGGCTGTGTCCGAATCAGAAAGGATTCGACACCTAGCGCTGCCAAAAGGACGATGGTTAGAAGGGTCGCCCAGTTCTTGAGCGCGTCGTAGAAGCGTTGCTTCTTGCTAGCCCCTGGTACGCCGCGCAGGAACGGTGCGTCTGAGAAACGGCGGATCCGGGTCAGCGGATCTGGCTCGGCTTCCATGAAGAGCTGCTCGGTCGTAACCTCGATCAGTGCGCCCGTCGGGCAGGCGGTGAGGCACGCTCGATCCTCGTAGCCGGCACAGTGATCGCACTTGACGGCGCGTTGGCGCTCACCGCGCGTCGTCGCAAAGTTTGCCATCTCGGCCGTACCCGGCTGCAACACCTGGATCCCTGCCTGCTGCAAGAACCCAGTCGGCGGATCTGCGCCAAGCAAGGCGAACACGACGTCATTGGTGATGGCGACAATCCCCTGCTCAGTCTTGAGGCGCACGACGCGCGGCTCGAGGGCGCTCACGGTCGATTTCAATTCGACGCGGATCCGCCCCGCTGCCTGATAGGCATCGAGGCGCTTGCGATTCAGTGCCTTAGTGCGGGTAAAAGCGCCCTGACGATAGCTGAGTGTCACTTCCGTTCCAGGGACATCCGCAATCGAGAGCGCGGCCTCCACGGCCGAGTCGCCGCCGCCCACTACCAGCACATGTTGGCCAGCACATTCGTCTGGGTCAGAAAGCAAGTAGCGCACCCGCGGGTGGCCCTCTCCAGCGACGCCCAAACGACGCGGTGAACCGCGCTTGCCGATGCACACGATGACGTGCTCGGCAACGATCTCCCCGCGATTGGTGTGCAGGGTAAACAATTCCCCGGCATTCTCGACGTTCTTCACCTCGGTCTGCTCGAGAACGCGGATCTGTTCGTCAATCACCGTCTGCTGCCAGCGCGCCAAGAGTTCTTCTTTGGTACAATCCCCAAACCAAAGCGAGCTCAAGAGTGGCACGTTGCTCGGCTCGGCCATCACGTGCTTATTTTTCGGATAGTCGTGAATCGTCGACCCTACGCGATCCTTCTCGAGGACCCAATACGACAGATTGCGTTCACGGCAGCGCAGGGCCGCGGCCAGCCCTGCCGGCCCGCCCCCGATGATGGCCACGTCGAAGATCCGTTCGTCTGCGGGCGAAAGCCGCGGCCCAATGCGATCGACTGCATGCACAGCCTCGTTCATCGCCAGCCGAATCAGCGCGGCCCCGGAAACGTCGCCGGCCACGAGCAGGTTGTTGACGTTCGTCATGCCGTTTTGGTCGCTGAACGGCATAGGGTCGGGAAAATCATTGACGGTGTAGGGCCGCCGGATCATCGAGATGGCGTCGTTCGGGCAATGCTGTGCGCACGCTCCACACCCAGCGCAACGATCCGAGATATGAACGTCCCCACTCGCTTCATCGAACGAGATGCCGCCGAAGCTGCAGGCTGCAATGCAAGGCTGGTCGTCGCAATTGCGACAGACTACCGGAAAGTAGAGTCGGCCAAGCTTCGGCCCAAAACGCTCCATTCTAGCCGCACCGTGGCGCGCCGCACAGGCGTCGTGGCATTTGTTGCAGTCGAGACAGCGATCCAGGCGCCCCACCCTAACGACCGAGCTCGTCACGTAGTTCTCGCGCAGAAAGAAGTCCTGCACGACGCTGCTCGTGGAATCCTGGTGGGCCAAAAAGGTCTGACGTTGCGTCGCCACCGTTTGCGCCACCTGCGCCTGCCAGGTGGGGTTTGCCGCAAATAGACTCTGCAGGAGATCCGGCTGAAGTTCGAGCAAGCTTACGGCATTGGTCGCAACACAGTCGAGCCTGGGTTCTACGCCTTTGGACGACTTGTCCAAAAACGCATTCGAGAAGCAGGCCCCGGCCTCGAAGTAGCCGAGGTACTTCTGCTCCCGTGGTGGCCGCTTGCTCAGACGAGCCTCGGCTTGCCGCGAGGCTTCACCGTGGTTCAAAGTGATGGCCATCACCCCCCGCAACAAGAAGCAGTAGTCCTCCCCCCTACCCTGGTGCGAGGACGAAAGTTGTTCGCGGGGGGCGAGCTGCCGCACGGAGCCGTTCTTCAGCAGCCAGTCCAACGTGTCGTTGGAGAGCGCGCTGAAGACGTCGAGTCCACGCAGATGATCGATCGTGATGTGCTCGGTGGGGGCCATGGGTCAAAGCTCGCTAGCGCGCTCGATGGCAGAGCGTGCAGTCCGATCGTCGGTGACATACGAAGCAGTTGTTGTCGGATACACCCCCGGCCACGAAGCCATGATTTTGCTTCCAGGCGCCGCGGTGATTCAATGGGGGTGTCCGCCGATGACACTGAATACAGGTTGCCGCACGATGACAAGTGCTGCAAGCGTTCGGATCGAAGCTGGCGGCTGCCCCATGCGTGCGCACACGCCAAAGCGCGGTGTGGCTGCGAGGAGCCATGGTGCGGTGGCAGTTGCTACAAGTAGGTGTGCCATGGCAGCTGGCGCAGGAGCGCTTTTCTGCGCCTGGATCATCGTCGTTCTCAGGAAGGGTCGTGTGCCGCCGTAGCCAAGAGCCCCCATGATCTCTTGGACGAATCGACTTGGCTCTGCCACCAGAAATCCTCTGAAAATCGCTGGTAATGTGGCAGGCCGCACAGTCCGAGCCCAGGTTGCCGTCGTGCGGATCGCTGTGACATTCGGAACAGCGATTGCCGCGAACTGGGAAGGTTGGGTCGAGCGTCAAGGTCGCGACGTTCGTCTGCTTCCAAGCCGCGACGCTCAAGGGTGGGTTCTGCGCAGATCGGGCCTGATGACAGAGGGCACAAGCCGCCTGGCGATGCACCCCGGTCCGAGCAAACCGCGTCATCCGGTCGTGACTGAACTTCGCGGCTTCCTGGAAGGTGTCTGCACCATGGCACTGGTCACAGGTCTTGCCAAGCTTGCCCTGGTGCTTGTCGTCCTTCTGGTGGCAGTCAAAGCAGCTGTGTTTGCTTATCTTATAGCTCTTGTCGACATGGCACGACACGCAGGGAATCGTCTTGTGCTTACCTTCGAGCGGGTAGCCCTTGTGGTCGAAGTTCTTGCTCCGCGGCGCATTGAAATGCAAAAGCGGGGAATGGCACTTCTCGCAGTCCTTGCCCAGCTGCCCTTTGTGCGCATCGCCGTGGCAGTCGCCACAGGTGAGCGTTCCTGTGCGGTAGAGTCGCCCCGGGTGGCAAAGCACACAATCGTTCTTGATCTTCTCTTGCCCGTGGAACCCTATTAGCGGAAATCGGGTGTCTTTGTCGTGATCGAAGGGCTTGTTGCGCTTGCCGCCTTCGACGTGACAATTGACGCAGGCTTTGGGTTCATATTGGCCATCGTGAGCCTTCTTGTGCGTGTGGCAGCTGGTGCAGTCGCCGTCGCGGTACGTCAGCTTGACCTTGGACTTGTGACAACTCGCACAAGAGTTCTTGAGATGCTTACCGAACAGCCCAAGGCTAAATTTCGCGTGATCGATGTGGGCACCCTTGAATGAGCCGCCGGAGGCGTGGCAACCTATGCAGTTGGCCGTAGCCTTGACTACCGGGTGAGTCGCAGTGTGGCAGTCGACGCAGGCCTTCGATACAGGGCGACCCGGACCCGTCTTGTTGCCCCTGCGGTGACAGGTGCCGCAACCGGCGCGAGCATGCTTACCAACGAGCGGAAACCCAAACTGCTCATGCTTGATCTTTGCACCCCGAAAGCTTGCATTCTGGGCGTGACATTGCGCGCAGTCGCGCGTGGGATTGCTGATTGGGTGGCTTGGCACGTGGCAATCCGCACAACCACGCGGCGCCGCACGGCCGCCCATCTTGCCACCCTTGTGGCAATTGACACAGGCCTGTTCTACATGCTTGCCATCGAGCTTCACCTTGGAGAACTGGGCGTGCTGCGAGTGCCAATTCCGTAGCACTTGTCCGACCAGCGACTGCCCAGGTTGGTGACAAGTCTCACATTTCTGGCTCAATTCCGGTCGCGTGAACCCGTGGGCGTTGGCGTGACAGCTCTGACAGTCTTTGGACACTCCAAGGTAGCTCACTCGGCCCGTTCGAAGGCGCTTGATGTGGCACTTGGCGCAGGCAACTTGCCCATGGTGGTTCGTGAGGGAAAACCCGGTAACGTCATGCTTGAAAGTGTCTCGCCCGCCCACGCCCTTCCATTCAATGATGTTGAAGGCTCGCCCTTTATGCTCCACGTGGCAACTGATGCAAGCCTTGCCGCCAAACGTCGTGTGCAGGCCGCCTTGGTGGTGCACGGCTCCATGACAAGATAGGCACTTCTGGTTGGTGACGCCCTTGTTCTGCTCGTGGCACTTCACGCAACCGTCGGGATTGTCGTAGGCAGCATGTCCTTCGTTCAGAGGACCAGGCGATACGCGAAAGTAGTCCTCCGCCCAAGCATAGGGCGCTACGAGCAGAACCGCCAAGAGCAAGCCGCAGAGCGGAAGCAGGCCAAGCTTTGTCGATTTCGCGTGCATCATGGGGTTACCGCATCCAAGCGTCGCGACCGCTACTTCGTCGCGCGCCGAACCGCCTTTCGCTTCCCAACCGACCGGTTCGATGGGGACTTTGAAGGGACTTTGGGTGCTGCTGTGACCATGGCCGCGGTGGGGGCCGGCAGCGAAGCGATGGCCGCGAGCCTCGCCGATTTGGCCGCGGCCAATGGGGCATCGCTTGGCCAGGCCGAAAGAAGCGTCACCTGGCGAGCAAGCGCTGGGAGCTTTTCCGCGACGAGCCAATCGAAGGCATCGTACAGAAATGGAGGTTGGTCGCGAGCCGCGGCCGCTGCTGCCACAACCAGCTCCTTGGCCAGCGCCCAATCACTCCGACGACCGGCGGCGATACTCTGGAGCAGCTTCTCGAAATGGACTTGAACCGGAGCGACGATCGGCGCCGCTGCATCTCCGCGCACCGATTGACCCTGGGTGTCGCTCTGAAGCTCGAAGGTAATAATGGCCAATTTTGACCAACTCGAGTCTGGATCGACCCTGAGGATTTGTCGTGCCACCTTCTGCGCTGCGGGCTGCCGCTCCTGATGCAGCTCAAACCATGCCTGCTCGAAGCGATGCCCCAACCAAGCAGGACCCAGCCGCTCCGAACGCTCCCAGGCCTCCCGCGCCCCCTTCTCCTCCTTGCGGAATTCTAGTGCAGTGGCCGCTAGGTACTCGAGCTCGTTGCGATTGGGCTGGTCATTACGCAGCTGTTCTATCTCGGTGAGCCGAGCAGCGCGTTCCTCACGCGATAGAATGGTCAAGCGAGCAATGAGCCGCAATGGGCTGCTTGACCCCACCCCCTCGAGATGGGGACGAATGCGGCGCAATCGCTCTGGATCGGCATCGAAATAGCGATAGAGCGTCGCTTCCGCACCGACTATCAGATCCAGATGTGGATCCTTCGGATCGATACCTAGATGGTCCGTCGACTTTGTCGCCAGCGGCTTTGCACTCGCCTCACCATCACGCACCAAGGGAAGGAACTGAGCTGCTCGCGCTAGATCGCCGTCGCTAAGAAACGACTGCAGCTCGGTAGCCAAGTTGCCGCGCTGGTCGTCAACTTGGCGTTGAAGACCGGGCTGCAATAGACGCTGCCCACCCCAGAAGCCGAAAGCCAGGACACCAACAACCATAATCCGATAGAACCAGGGACGCCAGCGACGCCGACGCCTTGGCTTGAGCAAATTCCGTTCGAGCTCCGGCCATGCGCCAAAGAGACTCTCGCCAAACAACTGCGCCACCTGCTGCCGCACCCGAGGATCCGCGATCGGGGCGTCACCTTTGGTGTTGAGATCCGTCACCATGCGCCTACCCCCCCTTCTGAGCCAACCGAAGGCGCCTGGCCAGCCGCAGCGCTCGAGGCACTGCCAATGTCAATAACGCCGTCTGCGTGGCGCGCGGGATTGACAATCGATTGACCAGGACCCGCTACGACGCCGTGACAACCTTCACAGGCGCCCGCTTGCTTGTGGGTGTCATCCGCTGGCGGAAACCCATGACAAGACGAGCATCGCCGTTGCGAACCATCCAACGTCGTCCAGATGGGCGCACTGCGGGTAGCGGCACCAGATAGCGTGGCACCATGACAATACACGTTGCTGCAGGTGGCAGAAGCACGGTCCCACGCCGGAGCGGCGGGAGCCGGCGTGGGCTGGTTCAAGGTCGCTCTCGGCCCGAACACGACGGCGGTTGGCTGCCCCGACCAATTCGGATGGGTAAGCAGTTCAGTTGGGATCGGATGGCATTCGTAGCAGGGCACCCCGCCCGAGATATCATTGGCGATGAGATGCTTCTGATGCGCACCAACGGCAATGTCCTTCGTGTCCCATGACCCATTGAGCGCATAAGGCGGCGCCGGATTGCCGGGTGTGCCGTGGCACGAGGTGCAACGTTCGGCATTGTCCGGCATACCATCACTGAGGCGAGTGACTTCGCAGCCGCTCAGCGCCACAGCGAAGAGGAACGCCCCAAGTAATACTTGACCAAGCGAGGCCTGATCAACCAAGGCCTGCACAAGCAACGCCCGGCCAAGCTGCGCCTGCTGACGCGAAGGCGACAACTCTTGGTGGCTGTTGATTGACCTATTCGGATGCATCTCGAACTCCGGTTTGGCGCCGCTAGAAGTCCTGGCGCGCCGAGATGAAGAACGATTGGAGGTAGCGGTCGAAGATGTCGAAATCATACCGGGCGCGCAGCTCCAGCCACGACGCCACTCGGTACGCTAACGACCCATAGATGGTTCTCGCGTTGTGCAGTTCCTCGGCCTGTTGGTAGTAGTTGATCTTGAATTGCTGAAAGTAGGTACCGACCTCGGTCTTGACGCTCGTGCCGTTGTACCCAGCCGAGCCACCCAGGGCTAAAAGCATTTCCCGGTTCAGAGCAGTGGGCAAGTAGTTGCCCTCGGCAGTTGCGCCAACGAACAGCCCTTTCTGGATGAAGTCGTCGAGACGAGTATGCAGGTAGACGGCACCCGTATTGCGATTGAAGGGTTGCTCGGCGTGACCCACTAGCTGACGACCACGCCAGCCAAGATGAATGCTCCAATTCGTCTGCTCCCCGACCCTGAAATCCTTCCAAGAATCGAAGCGGAACCGCGCGTGCGGCAAGCTGGGCCCAAGCAGCGAGAAGAACGCGTTCTCGCTCTCGACGATTTCCCCCAAGGTCACGACTTGCGCGTGGACGCGCGCATCGAGCCCTAAGCCCAACCCCTCGTGTTGAAACTGGAATGCCCCGCCCACGTGCGAGATGCGCTCGTCGATGCCGCGGGAATACATCTTCGAATACAGGCTGTCCGATCGCAACGAAACGGACAAACCATAGGATAGGTTGGCAATGTCGTCGCGCCGCGAGCGATCGGCACTGAGCACCTGCTCCTTGATGTAGCGCGCGTCGACTTCAAGCGCCAAACCCAGGGTGGGCCGCAGTACGGCCCCAGCCGAGGCAAGCCAATTCTCGAACAACCCCGGCTTGGTCTCGAAGAAATGGACCGTTCTGCCTCCAAAGCCGAATAGCAGCAGCTTCCTCTCCAGCACGCGAAGCCCCAGCGAGGCACCGTCGAAAGTCAACGGCATGCCATGCTCGGAAGACTGCCTCCCGAGACGCACGTGATCCAATACTCCCTGCTTTCGCCATTCGGCAGAAAGCGTGTAGGCTGCCACCCAAGGCCGCGCATTGTCGTACTGCGTCGCAAACACGCTCGCGGTCCCGGCAGGTGCGGCACCATCCAGATCCGCCCAGAGCGCGCCCGATACGATGGCGCGAAAATGATCGTCAGCACCGGCAATTTGACCGTCACCCATCAGCCGCAGATGCTGGTCGACCTGCTGATTGCCCCGCGGTGGATCGGTCAACGGAGCCGAGCTTTTTAGCGCACCCGACGCGATCCGGAGCCGATACTCTTCGAGCAGGCTGAAGTCCGAGCTCCAAGTGCTGTCACCGTCGCCCTTGGTAGCGCCCCGATTCGTACCCTGGGTGGTCGCGTTGGCAGCGCGCATCTCGCGGGTATCATCTGCCTTGCCAGCGGCAACCTCTTGCCCTGCCGCCAACACATCGGGTGCAGCCATCAGCAAGACCAAGCTGAAGCAAGAAACTAGATTCGTTGGCGGGCGCATGCGGTTCTGAGGGTCAGGGTCCAGCGAGTGGCTTGAATTCCGGTGACAAAGCTCTTTGCGCGAATCGAGTTTCGACGGACAGGGCGTTGCGAGCAATCGTCTAACCACCGACGAGGCAAGCTTGACACAAGCTTTCCGGAAAGCGCATTCGAATATTCATCGCCGCATCAAGCGCCGTCGTTGCGCACGGGTGCAGGAATTTCGCGATATTCCCCCCTCAGTTTGCGTTACGTCACGCAACTACTGCGAAGCCGATTATGAACCGGACATGCCGAAATGGCGCACCACTCAGCATTCCGACGCACCAATGCAGAAATTCCATCGCCGGACGCTCAGATTAGCCCAGTCGAAACTCGGCCCACGCACGACCGACAGGTAGTTCGCCCGATCCCAGTAGAATCTCCGCAAGAAACGCGACCGATACGATCCTGAGCTAGCGAATTCTGGTTTTTCGATTGACTCCACAGTTCGAATGAAACTGGTCCGTCAGCATTGGGCGACGCGAGGCATGCCACACGCCGGCCGGATCGAATTCGGAATCTTCGCCCCGTCATGCTCGCGTTGATCTACTTTGGACATGGGCAATCGAATAGGGCACGCTAGAATGCTTGCGCATGGCGAACACCACTCGCACTCTCGGAGCCAAAACTCTGGTGAGCCAGGTCGCGGCAGTGGCAACACTTTGCTCCTCCGCTTGCTCGGGGCCAGATAAGTTTACTGAGCCACTCGTGTCCGAGGGTGGAACGTACTTCGATTCTCTGGGCGGCCTGCCCAGCACCACGAACGATTTGCAGGGCGGCACCACGGGCGTGGGAGGAGGCGCTAGCGCATTGGGGGGCACAGCCAGCGGTGGCGCAGCCAGCGGCGGCGCGGCGACCGGAGGGAATGTCACTGCAACATTCGACTGGAACAGCAGTAACTACGATTCCAACGGCGGAGCGAACGTCGCATACCAGACAGGGCATTTCGCTGGCCTGGCCTGCCTGGCCACCTGCCACGCCCACTCCATGACTTTTGGCGGCACGGCCTACCAAGCAAATGGTACCAGCGCCGCGGCGAACGCTGAGATCGGGTTGCTCGTCAATGGCAACTTGACTACCACCTATGCAGGAAGTGCCGGCAACTTCTTCGCGACAGTCGCGGGCACGGTCGATTGGGCCACGGCGCAGATAGCCATTCGCTCCTCATCGGGGACATCGGTCATGCCAGTCAATGCCAATGCGACTGGCAACTGCAACGACTGCCATGGAAGTACCAATCGCATCGTCGTTCCGTAAACGGCGTCTGTTTTTGGGTCGCGTGGTAGACGCCTAGAACTCTCCGAACTGTACGCTGCCACCAGCAACGGGACCAGACAGATCTGCCGACGAAAGGTTGCGCAGGTCCACACCTGCCGCGAACCGATAGCCGATGAAGGCGCCTACCCTAGCCCAACGCGTGAGGTTGATGTATCCGGTCAATCTGGGCTCTGCAACGAACACTGGATCTGTCCTCTTGACGTGGTCGTGGTCGTGGTCAGAACTCCACGACGAATCCTTGCGGTTGGCGATACTGGCTACACCGCCTCCCAGCATCGTGGACAGGGAAAGATTGTAGACCTTTTTCGGGAAGAAATGGTATCCGGCAACCAAACCGCCGTATCCTAATTCGAGACGGTCCCCGGATTCGTGGACCACATTTCCGTAGGCCTCACCGGAAATCCTCGTGGGTACCCCGCAACCGATGAGTCCGATAGAGAACGTTCGTGCAACGAGCAGCGCGCCTCCGCCGCAGAGCAGGACCGCATCTTTGCCGGCCATACGCGTGTAGGCCACGTCGACACCGCCGTAGCCACTGAGCCGGAGGCGATTGCCCGATTGGAAGAGCACTTGAGGTGCGTCGTCGGCTCGGATCGGATGCGCTGCTGGCGCTGCTGCTGGCGCTGCTGGCGCTGCTGGCGCTGCTGCTGCTGGCGCTGCTGCTGGCGCTGCTGCTGGCGCTGCTGCTGGCTCTGCTGCTGCTGGCGCTGCTGCTGCTGGCGCTGCTGCTGGCGCTGCTGCTGGCTCTGCTGCTGCTGGCGCTGCTGCTGCTGGCGCTGCTGCTGGCGCTGGTTGCGCTCGTACGATCGTTGTCAGCAATAGCGTGGAACTAGAAAGCAGGATCATGGCTGCGGATTGCGACTTGAACGACATAGAATGACTCCTGGCGGGACGACTAAGTGAGCCAGCTCGACATCCAGTCGGACGCTGGCGTACGTATCAATCGTCGCTTCAGCAATGCCTGTGCCAATTGGGGAATCGGCAAAAGGGCCCAAAAGTGCGAGTGAAGGGCCTTGGACATGTGTTCGCACGCCGAACACCTGTCCGTGAACGACCACCAGCCCCAAGGCCCGCTAGAGCAACTCTAGCTCGTACAGGTAGTCCTCAATCGACAGCTTGGCACCGATGCTAACCTTTGGGTCACTCACCAACTGCTTGAGCAGCGCAATGAGTTTCGCTGGCGTAATGGCTTGGTTGGCGACGAGCCACGACGCAGAATACGCGATGTACTCGGCTCCGAGTTCATAGTGGGGCGCGTTAGTATATCTGGTAATGAAGTCACTCACGCTCACGCCGCCGTAGGTGACAATGCCGAACATAGCAAGGTAGTAGGCTACTTCGAAGTTGAGCGAGGGCGAAGTGGCAGTAAGCAATTGCTGCAACGACAGCGCACCCGCCGCTTTGCCCAGCGCTTTCGAGGTTTCCAGCCGGGCAATGACGGGTCCGACCGAATAGTAGTCAGCAATGCCGTTCATAGCCAACTGCAAGCTATTCACGGTTTGGAACCGATTGCGCCAGGCACTTCGGGATTCCTCTTTGGGACACACCACGCCGTAGGCCACGGGCTCCGCGTCCGCCCGGCATTCGAGCCAAGTTGCGGCGGCGAAGCAGGGCGTCAATGTTTCATCAAGCTCGTCGAGCGACGCGAAACCGCTATGACTCACCGCTGAATCACACGCTCGCCCTAAGGCGTCGATGGCGTCGACAGAAACCCCTCCAATCGTCAAGGTGCTCGCACGGGCATTCAGGTAAAGTAGCTCGTTGGCGACGAATTCTTCTTCGGTTGTCTCCGCTACCACGGAGACGAGTGTGGTAGGCAGCGGGGCACTGATTGCAGCTTTGACCGGGGCAGACGCGGTGCCAACCGAGAAGACGTTGACACCCTGCTCGGAAATGAGGTCCAGCGACGAGGGCGCTCGATGAACCAACCCAACGATCTTGCCGGCATCGTTCAGGATTGGCGATCCGCTATCACCCGGCAAAACGTAGGCCGTGGAGGTGAACCACTTCCCGCTGGAGCTCACCACGATGCCATCCGTCCACTTCTTCAAGTTCCCTTCCGGATGCCCCACGACCGTCACGTGTTGGTCCAAGAGTGCTTCGGCTTCAGTCTCGTCGAAGTCAAGGTAGCTGAGCGTGCCTGGTTTCTCCCTGGTGACCGGATCGACCAGTTGAACGACCGCGACATCGAGCCCAACGTCGATCGCTACGGGTATTGCCAGGAACGTTTCCGCATCTTGTCTTGGTTCACCGCGCTGGTGCAGCTGGGCCACTTCGACGTAGCAGCCTTCCTTGGGGCACACCGGCTCACCCAGTACGTGATTATTCGTTAGTATCAGTCCGGTTGCAGAAATGTACGCCCCAGTCCCGAAGGACCTGGCTGTATGCAATCGCACGACGGCTCTTGCTGCTGTCTGAATGGCTGCGGAAGCACTGGTTGGATCGTGAAAGTGGGGGAGGCTGACTGCTATGCCAGCTGACTCGTCATCATTTGAGCAAGCGCACAACGCGCAACAGATTGCCCACATCGGAGCGACTTCTATCAACCTTCGTCTTAGCATCGTCATTACGTTACGTCCCCAATCGAGCTCTTCAACTCGTCGAACCTAGCGCCACCTTGGCCCTCGGGCAAACGTGAGTCAAAAGGGAATACCCAGCAGGCAGAGGCAAGCAGGCACCCCCGGGTCACCGCAACACCTTTCGCTTACCGGAGTGGCTCACCCTCTGCGGGCGTCGCGGGAGTCAGCGATGTGCGCCCAGTCAGGTACTGCAGCAATGCCAGAGACATCAGGCCGCTATTTTCGTTGCCCGTGCCGCCAGCGCTACCGCCCACGTAGACGTCGGGAATAAGCTTCAACTTGTTGTTGGCAATCTTCTCGACCACCTGGATCTGCCCGAACACGTCGGTGCCCATGGCTGCCACCTGTAGCTTGTAGGATTCAGCGTTCGATTTGCCTTGCTCGAGAATGACCAGCGCCTGGGCCAGGCCTTTCTTCTGGATCGCCTCGGCGTCAGCAACGGCATTGACCTGGGTCGCCTCGGCATCAGCGCCCGCCTTGAGCCGCGTGGCCTTGGCTGCACCTTCGGCGCGGATCTCGATGGCTCGCGCATCGCCAGTCGACTTCTCGATCTCTGCGTTGGCCAGGTTCTTCGAGATCTCAACGCCGCGTTCGGACTCGACCACCTGAGGTTGCATATTAGCTTGGGCTTTGGCGTTCTCGAAGAGCTTGCGCTCCTCCTGCGCCTGTTTCTGCGTGGCAAACGTGATCCGCTCTTGTTCGGCAATTTGCCGATCGGTCACCGTCCGCGTCAACTCGATCGGTAACACGACGTCGGCGATCATCGTGTCTTTCGACTCGATATGATGGATGCGCAGCACGCTCTGAATGTGTTCCTTGGCGAGCGCCTGCAACTCGGCGCGCTTCGTGTAGAGATCGAGCGCCTTGACTGACTGGGCCGCGTTGCGAAAGTGCGACGAAATGGCGGGCTCTAGTACTTGGGATATCATGTTGTCGACAGAACCGAGATTCGCTACCACTTTCGGAGCGTCACCCATAGCAATGTGGATGATGACGCTGACATCCATGCTCACGTTGAAGGCATCGGCGGTGCGCAAGGTGATGGTTTTGAGATTCGAATCGAGCGCATGGGCGCTCGATTCGTTGTCCGCCCAATTCAGCAGGATTTGCGTCGTGGGCACTTTGTCGACCTTGCAGACCCGCGTGTTGATCGGGTGTTTTCCCGGACCCAAAGGCTCGGCCCAGATCCCCTTGTTGCCATTACGCACGATCTTGGCGTTGACGTCGGCCGCCGTCGTGTCCTCTCCCTCGGCCCCCACGAAACTCGTCACCACTCCGCATTCGCCGATCCGGACCTCCACCATCGGCACCTGTTCAATCGCAGCGAACCAAGGATTGATAGCGTAGTTGCCGGAGCGCAAGACGGGAATCTGTAGGCCCTTCTGCCCGCCTGCTGCCAAGAAGGCCGCAGCATTCTGGAAGTTGTTGTGAGCTTCGTGCGAAATCTCCTCAGCGGCAATCTTGGTCGGATCGAGGATCGGGCGTCCCTCGAGTACAGTGACGATCCCCACGGTCTCGGAGCCGATGTGCGTCCACGGCACAACAGCACTGATCACGAATAGGGAAGTATTGATGCGGTAAGTACCAGGCATCAGCGAGTCGAGCTGGTGCCCCTTTTGGCCACCGTTCTTGATGAAGGCGTCACCGTCTTCGAAATTCGAGTGCCCCTCGACTTTCCGACCGAGCAGATTTCCATCTGGGATGCGCGATCCGTCCATGGCGGCAATGAGGCCCATGTGGCCATTGGGAATGACGGTCACAGGACGATTCTCGACCTTGAATAGCGAGGTGTTGATGCGATAGTTGCCTGGAGGCAAGACGACGACCTGCGGGCCTTTTTGCCCGCCGTTGCGCAGGAAGGCATCCGCGTCCTGAAAATGGTCACTCTCGACCGGTTCGGCAAAGATGCGACCAATCGGACAGGGCTTGCCTGCCACAGACTCGACGATCCCGACTTCGTTGTCGCCGATGATGATGGCGTCTTCGATCGCAATGACAAACAGATGAGGATTTATCTGGTACTCACCCGGGGGTAGAATCGCAAGCTGGGGGCCCTTTTCACCGCCATTGCGTAGAAATGCTTCACCGTCTTGGAAAAGACTGCATTCGACGGTTCGAGCAAAGAACTGTCCTGCCGGCATTGGCATGCCGGTGATGGCACGCACGATCCCAATCTGGCTCGTTCCAATCGACACGAAGCGATGCTTGGTAATTTTGAAGACAAATGGAACGAAGAGATGAAAGCCTGGCCCCAACGTCCGCGCCTGCACGCCGACCTCGGAGCGCAACGCGACGGTGCGACCATCGGCCATTTGCTGGCCAAACCAACGGCGTTCGACAGCAATGAACTCGTTACCGCGCGCAATGGCAATGCTCTTGACGACCAAGATCAATGCCACTAGACCGAGAAGCGTTTCGCTCCAGAATCCGATGAGAAACTCTGCAACCGGCATGGTGGTTCCCTTCGTTGCCGGAACATTTGGCCCCAGCAAGCAGCCAAATTACAGCGCGCATGCGGAAATTACTAGCGGCTGCCGACCGAACACGACGACGACCGCGACCAATACGTAGTTGCGCCGAATCAAGCCAACTCCAGGGATTCGCCTGACGGGCCGAAGGTGACGAAAAGCGGCGGGTTCGACATCCCTACGCTCTAGACATTCGTCAGAAAGGTCCTTACGATTCGGCGAAGTTGCGACGCTTTCGGCCGACGCCTGGAAGGCACACGGAGATCCAGTGGCAAGACGTACATCGAGCAGTCGTGGGTCAACGTGGACGCTGCTCCTCTTCGTTGCCATGGCAATTGGGAGTCAAAGCACCTCCGCATGGGCGCAAGCGCTCGCTGTGACGCCGCCGACTCCCGAAGTACCTTTGCAGGCGACTGCAGCCAGCGCGATGCCTAGCGCGCCCAACCGGCCACCTATGGTGCCAAAGATCTTGCCAGCCCGTTTCGCACAGGCCGAACTCTATGCCGTCGTTGGTAAGCCTTTGCGGTTGACTTTGGTCGCCGAGGATCCAGATGGACAAGCTGTACGCATCCAAGCAGTGGGGCTACCGCCAACGGCAACCTTCGACGAGGAAACTGCGACCTTCACCTTTACCCCAACCCCAGCACTGAAGGGTGAGTACGTGGTGCGGTTCATCGCGTCGGATGGCCGTGCCCAGAGTCAACGCGTATTGTCGCTCAAGGTCACGGAGAATCATCCGCCACAAATCAGTCTGCA
Organism: uncultured Polyangiaceae bacterium; assembly: GCA_964454965.1. Lineage (GTDB taxonomy): Bacteria > Myxococcota_A > Polyangia > Polyangiales > Polyangiaceae > FEN-1139. The sequence continues at coordinate 135,901 of CAYVXY010000023.1, forward strand.
GGCGGCGAAGGTCGCGGTCGATTCGAACCACGTGATTGAGCTTAAGCACCACTCGAGCGATTTGGATCTAGACGACCTGACCTTCACGGTTGAGAGGTTGCCCCAAGGTGCCATCTTCGACGCTCGAGCGGGCAGCATACGGTGGAGCCCCACTGTGGACGATATCGGAAAACACCAGCTCGTTGCCACGGCTAGCGATGGGTCAGCGCAGGCCACGGCCAGCATGGGTATCGAAGTTGTCGAGACTGTCCAGACCGAGCGCAGCACAAACGAATGGACGTCTTTCCTGCTTCCTGGTGTGGGCTATTCAGCGTATCTACCCCGTGAGCGTGACCGCTTTGGCACGTTTCACGGGGTAACTCTCGAGATCCTCATCGGTGCTTGGATCCATCGTAATAACAATCGTGGACCAAGCCACGGGCGAGTCTACGTGCTGACGGAGCTCCTGCAATCGACGCGCACCAACGTACCCATGCTGTTCGGTTATGCGCTTGGGTTCTCACTGTCTCTCGAGCGCAATCCGCGTCGCCGGTGGTTGCTGCCAGTCTACGGACTGGAGGTCGGCGGCATCATCTCCGAGGCAACCGGCGGATACTTTCAGACAGTGCCTTACGCGGGCCTCCACGTTTACTCGAGTCCGAACGTCTTCGTCAATTTGCGCGGCGGCTACCGGCTAGTACCAAGCGCCATCGAGCGTTTGGGCGGTGCCCATTTCGGCGCTACCTTGGACTACAGCGTTTGGTAGCCTAATGGTATTGGTTTGGCTCAAGTAGCGACGGCGAATTGTCGTTCAGTAGCTCAGGGTGGGCCCTGCTTCGTGCAGCAACCGAACCAGAACCGCAACCAGTTATCTCGCATGTTTCAACATCTTTTCGTCTAGGTCTCGAAGACCTCCGCAAGGGATCCCCGCGCAGGATATGCACGCATTTGTCGACTCCAGCGGCTAGCGTTCTGCGCTAGACCACGGGTTGTGATCGATTCAGAAACGCCTGCTCCGAACAGTTCACGTGAACTTCAGTTGCCAACGCTCAAGGACGGCGAGCAGGGCGTGGTGCTGCAGCGTGACCGCAAAACATACGCTATCGCTCCGCATATTCCCTGTGGCCTCGTCACGCCCGAACTATTGAGGCGTATTGCCGATGTGGCCGAACGCTATGGCTGTCAGGCATTGAAGCTGACCAGTGCGGAACGCATCGCCTTGATCGGACTGCGCGAGCAGGACATTGGTGCCGTGTGGCATGACTTGAACATGCAGCCTGGACATGTCACAGGCGCGAGAGTTCGAAGTGTCCGGGTGTGCCCGGGAACCGATTTCTGCAAGCGAGGCCAACAGAATAGCCTGCATGTTGGGCGAATCATCGACTCCAAACACCACGGTCAACCAGTTCCGGGAAAGCTCAAGATCTCCGTGAGCGGCTGCCCAAATCAATGCACGGAAACTGCCACAAAAGACATTGGCGTGGTCGGTTCCAGCTCCGGTTGGGATCTATGGGTGGGTGGTTCTGGGGGCGTGAATCCGCGCTTGGCTACGCGCATCGCTCGACGCGCCTCCGACGATGAAGTGCTCAGACTCGTGGACGGTACTATCGGATTTTACCTGGCGAATGCGCGCCCCAAAGAACGCCTTTGGAAGACGCTCGAACGACTGGGCATGGACACATTGACCGACAGCCTCGGCCTTTCCAGTGTGTCGAGCGTTGAGCAAGCCAAGACTGCATGAATTGGTTCGGCTGCACCTTCGAGGACCGAAAGTGTCTATGGGACCACTCGACAGAGAGACAGCAAAGCGGTTGTTCGAACACCATCGCAAACACCGCGAGGGGATCCATGAACAGCCGATGATGGCACAGGTTTGCCTTATTTGCGGCTCTATCCACATCGTTCCACTGGACGGCAACAACAAGAAGCTGGTTTGTCAGAATTGCGGCTTTGCCTTCTATCGCTATGATTGTTGCGCCTGCGGAAAGACGATAGACGGACGCGATCCGCGGAATCCAAGTTGTCCGGCTTGTGGCGAAAAGACTTGCGTTTGCGGCGCCTGTGGCTGTCCGACAATTGGGGGTGAACCACCCGCTGCCCAGGGAGCGGCACCAAGGTCTCCAAAGGCCGCCAAGCCACAACCGCGTCGAGCAGCCAGGCCGCGCAAGGCCGTGGGTTGAGTGCAGATTGGAATCCGAATGCATGCCGTGTCCCGCACGTGGTTGCACGACAAGCGAGCAGGGCGTGAAATAGTTCATCCCCTGAATAGAATTGAGTGATGTGGATGGAAAGAGCGCACGCTCACCTTCGTCATGATCGCGAGACCACCAACCGGGAATAGGTGGGATAGAAGCATAGAAGTGTGTGGCGGTGCCCGTCTGAGTGCAGTCACGCTTCTCTCCCATCAACTCCGGTCGCTATGCGGCGATCCTCAACAATGACAGTGATCCCGATGACCAAAAGAACCAGACTGTTGGCTGCCTCCCTCCTTTCCTGCCTGTCCATCCCCACTTTCGCCGCTTGCACCGGGGACCCCACTAGCGCACTGACTCCTCCTGGGAGCGGCGGCGCTGGTATGGGCGGCGGCCCCGCCACTGGTGGCGCGAAGGCCACGGGTGGCGTCGGCACCGGCGGAATCAGCACCGGTGGCAGTAATACGGCCGTCGGCACAGGCGGAAGTTCCCCGGCCACGGGTGGAACCGTCGCGACGACCAACACCGGTGGCTCGACGGCCAGCACCGGTGGCAAGTCGGGCAGCTCCGGTGGCTCGACGGCCAGCACCGGTGGCAAGTCGGGCAGCTCCGGTGGCTCGAC
>CAYVXY010000023.1:138793-190926 GCA_964454965.1 uncultured Polyangiaceae bacterium
GGCTAGCTCCGGTGGCTCGACGGCCAGCACCGGTGGCAAGTCGGGCAGCTCCGGCGGCGCGACGGCCAGCTCCGGCGGCACGACGGCCAGCTCCGGCGGCGCGACGACCAGCTCGGGCGGGGCCAGCACTACTACAACTGGCGCGGGTGGCGAATCGACCACTACCTGCAAACTACCCACCTTGCCTGAAGCGAGCGCTCTGCCGGTAAACAAGAAACTTCCCGACCCGTTTACGTTCTTTGACGGTACGAAGGTTACCACCAAGGCACAGTGGGAGTGCCGCCGCCAGGAAATCCTGGCGATGGCAGCTAAGTACATCTACGCTCCAGTTCCCACCAAACCGGATGAAGTGACCGGAACCGTATCGGGCGGTACGGTTTCAATTACTGCCAAGGTCGGTTCAAAATCAGGCACCTTCTCGGCCACTATCAGTGGATCCGGCAAGGCAATCGCTCTTGAGCTGTCGGGCGGTATCTTCCCGTCGAGTCGCAAGACGCTGACTTTTGGCAGTGGCTTCGAAGGTAAGATTAAGACCCTCTATGGCTTCTCTTCCGACGTGAACACCAATATCGCCAACGGATGGATGATCGATCGGGTGATGGATGTGTTGGAACAGAACCCGAGCAGCGGACATGATCCGACCAAGGTGATGGTATCGGGCTGTTCTGGATGCGGAAAGGGCGCATACCTCGCGGGTGTCTTCAGTCGTGCACCGCTGGTTGTTATCGTGGAATCGGGCGGGGGTGGTGCAGCCAACTTGCGTCAGGCAGAGTGGTTCAGGCACGGTGATGGCAAGTCGGTCTGGAAATGCTCAGATGCCCTGCCCCAGAGTATCGACAACCTGGAAGCCACCGGAATCTGCGGGCCATGGATTACGAATACTGCCCAATGGCTCGTATCCGCCCCCGCCAAAGTAAACAACCTCCCCTTTGATACCCATCTGCTCCTGGCTAGCATCGCGCCACGGTACTTGCTGCATTTCTCGAACAACAACGGGACAAATTCCTGGTGTCACCTGGGAGGCACCTGTGAGGCGCTCTCCGCATGGGCAGCAGAACCGGTATGGAATGCGCTCGGTGTTCCAGAACGCATGGGCTTCCATATGTACAGCGCCGGTCACTGCAGCGCTCCTGCCGAGGCAACCACCCTTGCAAACGAATTCTTCAAGAGAGTGTTCGACGGCAGTACTACTGCAAAAACTGACGTGATGGACATCCAGTCGAACGGCGTTCAACAACCGGTCAGCGACTGGAAAACCATGTGGGTTGACTGGGATATGGCAACGATGCTGAATTAGTTGGTGCCGATAGGGGGGCAGTCGAAACTGCCCCCTAGGTCACATAGCCGCCACTGTGGTCGTTGCTTGCCGAAACCCTTGCCGATCTTAGCCTGGTTCCCTATGCGTAGCGGCATGTCCATGAGTGCGCCCAATCCCAAGGTTGATGCATTCTTGAGCAGCGCCAAAGCGTGGCGCGGCGAGATCCAGAAGCTGCGGACGATCCTGCTTGATTGCAGGCTCGACGAAGATCTGAAGTGGGGCAAGCCCTGCTTCTCGTTCGAGGGGGGCAACGTGGCCATCATCCAACCCTTCAAAGAGCACTGCTCTCTCATGTTCTTCAAGGGCGCCCTGCTGGAGGACACCCATGGTCTGCTCCGCAGCCAAGGGGAGCACACACAATCTGCGATGCGCTTGGAGTTCACCAGCGAGGCGCAAGTTACAAGGACCGTGGTTAAATCCTATGTTAAACAGGCCATCGCGGTGGAAAAGGCCGGGCTCAAGGTCGCCTTCAAAGCGCAGCGTGAGCTCGAGCTTCCGGAGGAGCTGACTCAGATCCTGAAGAAGGACCACAGACTCGCGAAGGCATTCTGCTCCCTAACCCCCGGACGACAGCGAGCTTACGTCCTTTACTTCACGAGCGCGAAACAATCACAGACTCGGACCGCGCGGATCGCGAAGTGTGTCCCCAAGATCCTCGCAGGCATGGGTATGAACGACCGCTAGGTCTAAAGTCATCCGCGGCAAGGTCGGTTGCAGATTTTGGTTTGGGCCACGTGGCAACGGTCATGCCCCAATGAATTGCTCGGAATCGACGAGGTTGGCGCCCGTTTCACCACAGACTCCTACCACCGATGCAGACTCCAAGGTGCCACTATCGGCGGGAAGCGAGTGTCCGTAGTGGAGCCCAACAATGCGCACAAAATCGACCAGCAAGGCCCTCGTCCATCGGCAATCGATTCTCCTGAAGAGCTGCACCATCGTCAGTGCCATCGGGCTCGTGTGGACTGCCGGTTGCTCAGCGGACAGTGAGAATAGCCCATTCGGCCCCGAAAGCGCAGGTCGTGGGGGCGGAGTCCCAACGGTGAAAGGCGGCACGACCGGCGCAGGCGGTGCTGGAGGCGCGCAGCACGGCGCTGCTGCTGGAGCCACTGCAATCCAATCGAGTGGCGGTGCAAGCGGAAGTGCGGGCATGCAAGCCGGCACTGCTGGCGCGACTGCGGGGGGATCGAATAGTGGGTCGCAGGCGGGCGCGGCAAACCCGAGCTCGGGCGGCAATGCTCAGGCAGGCAGCAGCCAAGCCATTGCGGGCGCTGCAACATCCCAGGGCGGTGCGGGTCAAGGCGGGACTTCAGCCATGTCCGGCGCGGGTGGCCTCGTTGGCGGAGCAACCGGAACCGCAATTTGCCCAGCGTACAACGGAACCGGGGGCGTACTGCTCACGCCGCCTTCGAATGGCTTCGAATCGGACATTGTCGCTTGGACGACTATGAGCGAGAATCCCAGCGCTCTGAGCCGTAAGCAGATGGCTCCCAGTAGCTGTCAGGGCTCTTGGTATCTCGCCTGCGATGGTGCGAGCCGCGGCGGGTCATGGGACGGTCCCAAGTTGATGATACTGCCCTACGTACTACCCGGACATGAATACGTAGTCACACTCGCGGCCCGATTCGATCCTGAGAATGCGCCCCCCACTCCGAGGGCGCTCATTCTGAGCACCGTCAACGCCTGTTCGGATGCGAGCGTTTCGACGAAATTCAAGCGTCTTCACCTGGAGACCACGCTCACCGACTGGATGCGTTTCTCCGGTACGGTGCGGTCCACTCTGGAGGGCTGCACGCAGCTTTCGGAAGTGACGATCTATGTCGAGACCGATGCCATCGACCAAACGTACTCCATCGACGTCGATGACTTCCAACTCTGGGACGTGACTTCAGCGACGGCAAGTGGAGGATCCGGTGGCGTCGCAGGCGCAGCTGGCAACAGCTCTATGGCAGGCGCAGCTGGCAACAGCTCTATGGCAGGCGCAGGCGGCAACAGCTCCATGGCAGGCGCAGCTGGCAACGGCGGAGCAGCGGGTGCTGCAATGTGAGCGGGTTGGCGGCGCATTGAGGTACTCCTATCGGAGCGAAGCATGAGCCCCTCAGTCGCTCAGCACTTCCCTTACGGAACGAGCCAGCTGGTCCAGCTGCAGTGGCTTCTGCAGGAAGCCAACCACGCCCGGTTCCCGGAGCAGCGGGGCAACTTCTCCGTGGTGGTAGCCGCTGATCAAGAGGACCGGAACAGCGTGGCCCGCGCGACGCATCTCAAGCAGGGTATCGCGGCCGTCCATCTCGGGCATCGTCAGATCGAGCAAGACCAGGCGAACTCTGGCTGACGCGAATGCCAGCCGCTCGAGCCCCTCGCGGCCTGTGCTGGCCACCAGGGCCTGATAGCCGAGCTCTTCCAGTATCAGCGAGGCAGTGGAGCGAACGGCCCTTTCGTCGTCGATGAGTAGAATGACGCCTCGCCCCCGCGCGGGCTTCTGGGAGGCGACGATGCTGAAGGGGACGCTGGCGGGCTCGGACGCCAGCGGGAGCAGAACCCGAAAAGTACTCCCAACGCCTTGGGTGGATTCTACCCCGATGCTGCCTCGGTGTGCCCGAATGATCCCCAGCGTCGCAGCCAAACCCATGCCGCGCCCCACCACCTTGGTCGAGAAGTAAGGCTCAAAGATGCGAGCCAGTGTTTCTTCGGAAATCCCCTGGCCGTTGTCGCTCACGGTGAGCACCAGGTGCTTGCCCGCTTGGGGGCGTTCCGGTTTCCAGAATCCGCCCAACTGGTCCGGAGCGAGGTGCTGAGAGTCAATGGTGAGATGAAGCGTGCCGCGCCGTTCGCCCAGAGACTCGACCGCGTTGATGAGCAGATTCACGATGACCTGCCTGAGCTGCGTGCGATCTCCCCGCACGCTGGGCAGTGCGACCGAGATGGCTAGCGAAAGGGTCGCACGCGCGGCCACCGTGCTGTGCACAAGCCGCAGGGCCTCATCGGCGACGTCGCCCACGCTAAGTACCTCCGTTGCCAGCGTACCCTTGCCGGCGTAGGCCAGCATTTGCTTGGCTAGCGCAGCCGCTTCGCGTGCGAAGTCCCGAATCTCGCACAAGGAGTGACGCATCTCCTCTGGCGTGGCTCGCCCGAGGCGCAACATGGCAAGATCTGCGTGGCCGAGCACCCCCGTCAAGAGGTTGTTGAAGTCATGGGCGACTCCGCCGGCCAGCACACCAAGACTTTGCACAGCTTGGGCGCGCTGCACCTGCCCGGCAAGCTCACGTTGTTCCTGCTCCAGGCGTTCGCGTACCGTGACGTCGTGCATGACACGCAAGACGGGGGCAGTGCCCGCGGCGCTAGACCCCAGCAACGTCTCGGTGACCAACAGGTGCCGCCTTTCCGCACCCTCGATGCGCGTCGCCAGCTTGTAGGCAACGCTGTCCTGGGACTGCTCCCGACGAGCGATCGAAAGAGCGAGGACCCCTTCAGTGTCGACCAAGTCGCGCAAACATTGCCCCACCAGCTGCCCTGGTGCTTTCGAGAACAGGTGTTCCGCCGCGGCATTGGCGAACACGAAACGATCCTCGACGTCGAACAGGCCAACGCCCTCAACCATTGAGTTGAGTAGGCTCGAGTAAAGTGCTGCGTTTGCCTGCAGCTCCGCGGCCATCTGGCTGCGTAGCTGCGCCTCTTCGGCCAAGGCACTGTTGGCTTCGGCCAAAGCACTGGCGGTCTTGCCCACGCGAAGCCAAAGTCGACGAAGCGCGCCGATGCTCAAAACAAGCACCAGGTAGGCGCCCAGCGAGAGCAGCGAAGCCCACGGGAGCAGGTCAAGAGCGATGACCTCCAGGCTACGTGCAATCAGGTTGTCGACACAGACGGCGACCGCCGCTGCTATCAGACCCGCGCGAATGCCTAGGAGCGCAGCAGTTGCCGCCACCGGAACCACACCGAGCATCATCGCAGGCCCGGGTACGATCCGCTGTAGTGCGACCACTGCCCACGGATAGACTAGGAACAGCAGCGAAACGAAGCCGCCACGGGTTGCGGGGTGGGTCCAACGCATGAGTCGATCGCTAGGTAGAGCCTACCTTCGCCACCCTCGATAGGCCAGGTGGCCACCTCGCGCAACCCCATTCTTGCGGTCTCTCCTGGTGTGAATCCGTCTCCTACGGCAGGTCAAGCCAATCGATACGGTCGGATTCGATTTGCCGGCATGTATCCTCAAAACCGAGTGCAGACGCTGCGGGTGTTCTTGGATGCCGGCAAAGTCAGCTGAAAATTGGATTCTTTCGGGTTTCGATTCGCGTGGAAAATCGCAATCTCGTAGGTACTACCGACCTTTAGCCCCGACAGACTCCCGTTGAGGGTTGCCGTGACTTGGACGCGTTCGTGCGGCGCTCCAAGATCGAACGCAAGGCGACCGTTGATGAAGATCCACGCGTCGTCGTTTCCGTAGTACGAGAGACTGGCAGCCGTCCCGTCGTATCGATAGAGGTACCGAATTTCGGTCGTGAAGTAGAAGTTCCGCATGGTGCCGTTGATTCTGCCGCCCGTCCCCGAAGAGCTCGGGACTGGGCCTCCGGTTCCCGTTGCAGGGCAGCCGTCGTATGCAGCCTGTGGGTCCCATTGCGAGAGCACTGGACATCCCGTCCCAGCGCAGCAGTTTGTCGACAGACCCGAAACCCAATACGGCCAAATGTTACACAACTTGGTGCGCTGACTGGCCTCCAGCGGAAAGAACCCGGCACGCAGGGTTCCGCTGTGATCGCTCGCGAGACAGGCGTCGTGGATATCGTCGTAGATGGTTCGTCCGGCGCTACTGCTGAACTGATACTGGCCTGTTCCCGTGGCAGCCAGCTCCAACATGTTGCGACTCGTAGTACTCAGCGCCGAGTCCGCGTACCATAACGCGAAGCTGTCTTGGCTTTGGATGACCGTCACTGTCGCCTCGACCCGCAAGCGATGGCTGCCGTCACGCTCTGCCGCGCAGTCGGTGATTCCAGTGAGTGCTGGGCTCGGCGTGCAGCTGGCATTGCCGCTAGTTGGACAGCTACCCAAGATGCCAGTACGATCCCAGTCGGTAAAGATACAAGGACAGGTGCCGCTGGCGAATACCGGTTTGCCGTCGGATCCAAGAGTAGATTTCACCAGGCCCACGCAGGGACCAGTCGCATCGGAATTTGGACAGACCTGACCCGCGACGTATGCGGCCTTGGTTCCGGAAGCATTCGGCACACAAGTCGTTTGTGACGCGCCTGGAACAACTCCAGTAGTTCGACCAGGAGCTGCGCTCGCACCGAGGTAGAAGAAGTCAGGGTGGGCTCCAGCTACCTGCTGGCCATCGAAATCACGGTAGGTCACCGCAAGCACCAGGCATTGCAATGCCGGATTGCTCGAACAAGGCACGGTGTCTTCGATTACGGTGTCCGTACAACTGAAGCCGGACTCCAAGACGCAGGTTGCGGAACATCCGTCGCCGTTGAGCTGGTTGCCATCATCGCAGGCCTCGCCCAGATCGTTGTTCCCATCGCCACAGGCTGTGGAGCAGGCCCCGGTGACGCCATTGACCCGACAGACTGGCTCCTTCGTACAGGTCCGTGAGCAGCCGGTACCATCCCCAAAGAAGAAACCGTTTTGGCCACCGGCATCGCAGCTCTCCCCGACTTCGAGCACGGCGTTGCCACAGACGCCAACCCCACTCGCGCCACCGGTGCCAACCCCACTCGCACCGCCAGTGCCAACCCCACTCGCGCCACCGGTGCCAACCCCACTCGCACCGCCAGTGCCAACCCCACTCGCGCCACCGGTGCCAACCCCACTCGCGCCACCGGTGCCCACTGCGCTCGCGCCACCGGTGCCCACTGCGTTTTTACCACCAAGCTCTCCGCTGCCCAGGCCTGCGTCAGCCAGACCTGGACCGCTGCCCGCCGCTCCCCCTTCACTGCTGCTGGATGCTGCGACGCCACCCGTGACGTTCGCACCGCCGAGACGATGACTCTCACCGCTGCCGTTGCATGCAACGAGAGCTAGGGCAGGTATTAAGCATTGGGCAGTCGAGAAACGCAGACAGTTCATACCCATAAGCTGTCACGAACGCTGACGTTTGATCACTCGAAGTGATCCATGCGGCAAAGATGACGGGGATCGCGCCCCAACGCTTCGGGCCAGCAGGCTCAGGGCTCGGACGACTTTAAAGTATGCCCGCTCGTTTCATGCGCCACGAGGGCACGCAAACGCGCCGCGTAGCGACCGTTGGGCTGCCTCGTCAGCATCACGTTGGCGTCGCGTTCAGCACCTGCACGATCGCCAAGCACGAGCTTTGATTCAACGCGCAAGATGACGCATTCCGTCGCAAAAACGCCTCGCGGCCAGCGCGATTGATAATACTCTAGCTCGTTCAATGCCTCGCGTGCCTTGCCCGTACGAATAGAAAGCCTGGCGCGATCGATGGACGCAATCTCTTCGGCAATCGTGGTGTGCGTCAAAACTGTGGCCGCTGCGGCGGCGGGCGCGGTGCTCAATCGGGCACCGGGTGGCTCGAGATTCACCACGACGTCTTGGGTTGGGTGGGGAATGTCACCTGAAGCAGGTTGCGCGGCCGCTGGCAGTCGCGTAAGGCCCTTTGCCGCAGCAACCTCGGAGAAGCCGCGCTGTTGCTGCGCTGAACTTGCCGCGGGACTCGGCTCCGCTCCTCGCTCCATCAAAGACTCGAATTGCGAAGCCTTGCTCTTCGCAATCGGTGACAGAACGCTGGATGGCGAGGTCGCCGCTTGCCGCAGTGGCGTTGCGACTTTGACTCCCAGGACCGCGACCGAGCCGCATAGTGCGCCCAGGGCCACCGCCTTGAGAGCCGACCAAGACAGGCTCGCCGCGGCAGCGCCACTTGTCGCGACAGCGCCTCCGAGCGCACCAGTCGCAGTCCCGGTCGCCGTCCCAACGGACATGATTGTGCTCGCGCCAAGCCCGAGCGCCGTTGCGGTACGCTGCAGTGCTTGCGGCCCGGGCTGATCGCGCCGCACCGACCCAAGCAAAGCACGTTCGAACGGATCGGTGGAGGTCACGGACAAGGGGAATCGCTCGGTCATCGGGGCTCTCCCTCTGAAAGACGATGCTTGAGGCGAAGGGCCGCATCGCGGAACAGTTCACGCGAACGGCGCACCCGTGAAGCCGCGGTGCCTGGCGGAATGGCGCATAGTTCGGCCACCTCACGTTCGGAAAAGCCCTCGAATTCGAAGAGCACGAAAGCCGTCCGCAGCTCTTCGGGCATCTTGTCGAGGATCTGGTCCAACATTTCGCGCAGCTGCTTCTCTTCGAGCAGCAGGTCGGTCGTTGGCGTTTCGGCGGCAGCAGCTGATAGCAGTTCATCGTCAGCGCATTCGCGCGCATTTCGAAGCGCACGACGGACATTGGCGGCGACGCGAAGCGCAATGCCATATAGATAGGGCCGTTCGCGTCCGGGCTCCACGCCATCCAGTTTGCGTGCCGCAATGATAAACACTTCCTGCGTTGCATCGTCAGCCGCATCCTCAGCAACGCCGAAGCGCCGCATGGCTCGCCACACCATGGAAAAATGCTGACGCAATGTCTCAGTGAGCCTAGCCTCGTCGTTGCGCAGCCGCGGCTCGGACGCAACCGGCGGTTGCCACGATGGCGGCGAAGGCATGGCCGCGCCGGTCGAGGATGATTGGGAACCTAGGCGCACTCTTACAATTTAGCCATTTGTCAGTCGATGACGAAACTGATCACTAAAACTGCGCCGCCAGTCCAAATCTTGCGGTAAACCCAAGTCTTGGGATCGTAAACAGGGCGGGTTCCGGGACGAAGTAGAAGCTGTCATGCTGCATGGGAACGACCAATCCGCCGTCAAATGCCAGCGCCAGCGCCCGGACAGGTGAGATTTCGAGCCGCAACAAGGCACCCAATGCGAGCCAGGTCACCTTCGTGGAGTCGGGCTGGAAAGCATTCTCGCCTGAAACGTTGAGCCGGCCGACATCCAAGAGCATTGCTGGTCGCAACGCAATCGGACCGTTCGACGGCCACCGCGTGGGACTTGCCGTGAGGCGCAGTGCCCACCAATCAAAAACTGCCGTCCCCTGCAAAGTCTTCTCCCGGTCCTTTAGTGTTTGCATGAACGCCAAGGCAAACCATGGATTGAGCGGCTGCTGCGTTTCGAGTTTGGCGCCTACTTCAACGGAGATCCCCAATTGCGGACTCGGTGCCACAGCATCCGCGAGCAGCGCACCGGCACCTGCCGCAAACACCCAGTTTTGGCCAGACTTGCTCGCCGATTCTGCGGATCTATTTTCTGTCTTGGGCGGCGTGATTAAGGGTGGTGCAGGCGTGACGGGTGCAGGCGTGACGGGCGCAGGCGTGACAGGCGCAGGCGTGACAGGCGCAGGCGTGACAGGCGCGGGCGCGATAGCATTCGGATCGACGAGCACGGCAGCTATGAGGGCCATCCCGGCCACCATTTCGGAGCAAGGCGCGCTCGGGATGTCGCGTCCGGTTTCGCTGCCATCGAGCTCAATCACGGTGAAATGCCCGATCAAAGCGTCTCTCGAGCCGCTAAAAACAATACGATAGCGTAGTGCAGCTTCCCCGGGCTGGGCCCGCTGAACCCGACGCGTCCGCGCCAACAGCTGTTCCGAAAACTGCTCTTCTGGCGCACACCCGTCGCCGGGTTGGTACTCGACCCGAAACGGCAATGGAGACTGCTCGGCGCGCGCTGACCTCGGAGCAACTACGAGGGCCACCATGCAGGGCCCAAAGCGGAAGAGGCCACGGCAGAGAGCTCGGATCCGAACCATGGCGGGAATCTAACATTGTCTGCGACGGTTCGGCACAAGCAGACGATCTTTGTCCTATTGCATCGGCGAGGCGAAACAACCTTCGCGCGGCTCCATAGCAATGTCTAAGATCGGCGCGCTACAGACAAGCCCCGATTGAGGAAGCGCAGTACTGGACTCTTACCCCACCCAACGCCGTGGTGGTGCAGCACGCGTACCCGCCCGCTGTGCAATCGGCGAATGCGCGACACGTCGGCGCGGTTGGTGAGTCGCAGGTCGAGCCGGCCGAACAATGTGAACCCACATTGTTCCGAGCAAAGCAGCAGGGTCGGCCGTCGCAGTCTTCTGGGCCGTCGCAACCTAGGACGGGTCCCCCTCCGCAGCTCGTAGCGCAAGAGTTGCCCGACGCGCCGTTAGCGCAACAGACTTGACCCCCCGTACACACCAGCGACGTGGATGTTGACGTGGAACAGTCGATGCTAGAAGTTGCGCTGGGACCCCCAGCAACCCCGAGCATTCCGGCGACACCCGCGGAGCCGCCGTTGGTCCCTATGCCACCCGTGCTTGAGGCCCCGCCAGTTCGTGACGAAGTTCCGGCGCTGGATTCGCCGCCGATGCCTGATCCCCCGCTGTTGCCGCCGGATTGGCCGCTGCCCCCGTTAGATAGTGTGCCGCCGAGCGACGGCGAGCCACCCAACGGGATTTGAGTGCTTCCGCCGCTCAAAGCCCCACTCGCTGCTGTCGCGCCACCGCGATAGGTTTGGCCGGAGTCGGTGCCGCCGATCTGCAATACTCCGCCGCTGGGACTGCCGCCGCTGGGACTGCCGCCGCTGGCATTCAAGGATCCGCCCCGTGCTGAACTGCCTCCGCGACTGCTCGCCCCACCGGAGGAAGTCGGGGTACCGGAGGCATTGGACGAGCCAGCTCTTGCGCTCGTTCGCGCTCCGGCGTTGCCGGCAGTTGCCGCGGAAGGCGGAGCATAGGGGCTATCGTCGTTGCTGCAAGCAGTGAAGCTCGAAGCCACCAGCGCTAATCCGGAAATGCCGCGTCGCACCATGCGAACACATATACCAGAACTTCCCGGCAGCCCAAACTCGCAAATCGTATGGCGCCAATATGCAGCGCGCTGGGGGCGATTTGGCTAACGCGGCGCGATGCCCACCATTTGGCCCTCGTCGAGAGACCGCAGCATTTCCGCGATCTTCTGCACCGTTCGCCAATTGCGCGCCGTGACGGTCGAACCAATGCAGCGGTCCAACACCGCGGGACTGAGCTTCGAAGAGGCCATCGTGTCCGTGTAGTCGATCCAAATGGCATCGCCCAGCACGAAAACCCGCTCGCCTGACGCTGTGTACCGGTGCAGCGCCGCCGCTGCGCCAGCCTTCACCGGATGTTTCGATAGACCGAGAAGCAAGTGATTGGGGTGTGCTTCCTGGGCATCGGGGAATGGGCTCCGGGCAGCGTAAAGCAACCATTGGGTGGCGCTGCGAACCACCACCTCAACACTGAACTCGAAATGCTCCAGAATGGTTTGCTCGAGTGCCTGCTCCGCGGCAGCTGCGGTCAGCTTGGTCATAAACACGAGATTGCCACTCTGAATGTAGGTTTCAACGCGAAGAAAGTCTAGCTTCAAAGCGAGACTGCGCAGCTCCGCCATAGGCACTTTCTTGTTGCCGCCCACGTTGATGCCGCGCAGAAGCGCGACGAATGGCGTTGGCTTTGTGGAACTTGCTGACAGGGCATTCCTCCGTACCTTCATGACAACCAGTGGAGTTTGATGCCCAGCGAATACAGAAGGACCAACGCATTGGCGAGGATCCCGAGCTTTGCTCCAGGTAACCCCAAAACGCATAGCACCAGCGAGAAGAGCGCGAGCCCCCATGCTAGTGGCCTCCACATAGGCGAGGCGATGAAGGCGCCGACTCCGTCGAGCATGAAGGCGAGCGCCGCGACCAACCACAGCAGCCCGACCACACGAATCCCCATGTCACCAATCTCTATCGCGCCGAAGAGCAGCGTCGTCTTGTACGGTTCTTCTTTGGTGCTGATGATCTTCCAAGGCACGACAAAGCCAACGAGATGACACAGTCCATGGAAGATTAGATATGTCCCTACGACAATGCGCATGACAAAGTTCGCTCTCCTTGGGCGTAGATAACACGCGTCGATGCGCCCCTCAAACGTTTCCGTGCACGACCACCGTTTGAGCGGGAGACCAACAAAATTCACCTGGGGCGACAACTCGACAGCGGCGAGTGGCCGACACTTAGCAGGCGGCAATAACGAGATTCGGCACGATATTCCGCCACCCGACTCAAGCCTGGCCTATTGGCGCTCGCCGCCGCGCCTTCCCTCGGTTGTCGTACAAGGCCTCACCAGCAGACCACAGTGTCTTGCTCATAGCCTCTGGAGCTTCGGTCGAGAAACCTCACAGCTGAGCTGCAACGGACCGTTACGGACGGAAGAACTCATGGATTATCCTTCGCAATTCGTTACGCGGGGTTCGATTCGGTTGAAGGAAACATGACGACTGCGGCACTGCGCGAATGAAGTTGCCTTCACGAATCTGACCTATGTCATCAATATTGCAAGCAGCGACGGGCAGTCTCTGGATCACACTCTTTCTTGCCGCATGCGGCTCCGAGACCACGCCATCTCAAGCGAGCCAGGCAGGCGGACGCAGTGCAGCGAATGGCGGTTCAAAGGCGACCACAACCAGCGAAGCCACGGGCGGAACAGCCGCTAGGACGGCGGGCGGCGCGACTACCACAACGACGAAGGACTCGAGCGGTAGCGTAGGTGGCTCAACGAGCACCACACAAAGTAGCGCGACGCTCGCAGGGGGCATGTCGGCTTCCGGTGGTCAGCACACGGGTGGCGCCACGACAACGACAGGCGGTACCACCTTCGCGGGGGGCATGTCGGCTTCCGGCGGTCAGCAGACGGGCGGTGCCACTGCGGCCAAAGGCGGCAATACGGGTTCCGGCGGTCAGCAGACGGGCGGCGCCACTGCGGCGAAGGGCGGCACTACGGGCACCGCTACCGGAGGTATGCAAGGTCAAGCAGGAGCGCTTTCCACCGGCACGGCTAAGCAGGGGGAGCGCTTTCCGTTCCCGCAGAACGTGAAGTACCCATACGGGGTGCGATCGACCAAGGTCACCAACGAGTTCGTCAAGAGCTGGTACGACAATTGGAAGAAGAACCGACTCGTCGCGTGCAACAGCAATCTGATGCCCGCAGCCGACTCATCTTCCATTTCCAAAGTCGAAGCACAAGGTTTTGCGATGGTCGCCGTGGCCTACATGGGCGACAAGGACGTATTCGACAAACTCTACAATTTCTACATATCCAAGACCAGCAGCTCAGGTTGCGGGCTCTCTGGGTGGCAAACCAACTGCGGCGGGGTTCAAGACGCGGGTGCGGCCACGGACGGGGACATCGATGTCGCTTCGGGACTGGTCGTCGCTCACTGGCAATGGCCGGACGCCGGCTACGACGCGAAGTTGAAGACGCTCCTGACCAACCTGCGAAAGATGCTGTTGGATTGCAGCGGGAAGTGGGCGGTGTACCCCGGTTGCGGCGGCGGCAGGCCCTGGGGTGGCTGTAACGAAACCGACATTTCGTACTACGCCCCAGCCTTCTTCAGGTACTTCACGAAGATTGGCGGCGACGAGGCCTGGGCCAAGCTCGCTGATGATACCCAGAAGATCCGCGACGCAGCGGCAAACGCCAGCACCGGGCTCGTGCCGGATTGGCAATCCGTGAGCGGTACTGCGGGTTCGGGCAGCCGATCCGGCAACTTTGCCTTCGACGCGGTCCGCGCGCCTTACAAGCAATGCCTCGATTATCTCTGGAATGGCACCCCTGAAGCTCAAGCGTGGTGCAAGAAGATCACGACTTGGGCTTCTGGCGTTGGCGTCGGGCAGGTCAAGGACGGGTATCAGCTCAACGGTACCGCCACGAGTAACAACCACAACATGGTCGTCGTGGGTAGTCTAGCCGTTGCATCCTTGGCCAACACGCAAGAGATTGCGGACGCTTTCGTCGCCGAGGCGGCCAAGATGAGAGACGATTACTGGTACGGTAGCTATCTCGGCAATCTCTACCTACTGGCTATGTCGGGGAACATGTGGAACCCGGACATCCTCGGAGTCAAATAGTCTTCGGTCCGCCTCACAATACATCGCCGCCCTGCGGTTTGGCCCACGGAACACTCAGTCAATTGCGGGGGACCGGACCGGTGGACGCGGTTTGGTTCGCCTCGGCCTCTCAGCTTCGAGCGGGACTTCCGAATCGTGCGAGCAATTAGCCCTATCCGTGCATGTCCAGCCGCTTCATTGCAACGATCATGCTTTGGCGCAGTCGCTCCAGCGATGCCGCCAGCATGCTGATCTCATCGCGGCTGGATGACGTAATCGGATCGTCGATGTTGCCCATGCTCATCTCGTCAGCAGCTTTCGTCAGCCGAAGAATCGGTCTGACGATCATTCGAGACAATACCATAGCGAAAAGACCGACGAGCACGATGGCTCCGACGAGCAGACCGATGCCGAGCGTAAGCGTGTCGCGAAGCGGTGCCATCAATTCCGAAGCGTTCTGCTGGAGCACCACCGCCCATTTCATCGGGTTGCTGTGCACGGCACCCAGTACCTCGGCGCCGTTATCGGCGTAGCGCATCATCCGCTTGGACGCGTCAACGCGATAAGCCTGGATCAACGGGTGGTCCCTCAGTTGTCGCTGCGTCATGACGAAATCCATATGTGGATGAGCGACGACCTTGCTGGTCTCGTCGACGAGAAAGGCATAGCCAGTCTTACCGGACTTCCATGTCGCCACGATGCCGGAAATATCTTCAATGGACATGGCAGCCGCAAGCACCCCGACGACAGCGCCATTTGCCTTGATTGGTACGGCGAGAACGAGTGCCGGCTTTCCCGACGTCTTGCCGATGAGGGTCTCCCAGCCCAAGTCCCGGTTGCGGAGGATTACGTCGGAAACGTACCTGCGATCCGAATAGTTGGTGAGCGGTTGGGTGTCGCTGCGCGCGATGTTCTTGCCATCACGATTTACCGTGAACGCGAGATAGATCCACGGGTAGGCCTGCCGAACGGCAGACAGTACCTTCACTTGCTCATCAGGGTTCATGGACGCCATGGCTTCGAGACTCGCGGTCGCTCGGAGAAAGCGGACGTTTTTGTCGAGCCACTCGTCCACCTGCGCCGACACACGCTCGGCACTGGCTTGCATCGAGGCTTCGGTATCGGTACTGAGGCGCTTGTTCTGCTGCCACAATGTCAGCAAACCGAAGAGAACCAGCGGCACGAGTCCGACTACGAACATGCCGAACGTGGTTTTGGCAACCATGCCGGTCCAGAAGCGCGGTTTGGCCGTTCCTAGATCGAGCTGGGAAGGTTGGTCATTGGACTCGGAGAATTCGATGTTTGTTGACTTCATTGCTTGCCCACGGGGATAGATGGCGGCGTCACTGGATTGGACTCATGAGAACAGGTACTGATCCTACATGATGAAAGGGGTCACCGAAAATCATCACGACGTTCGGGGTTGCGAATGTCTTGCGGCGACATCGAAGCGCTCGTCTTTGCTTCGATTGCTCCTGCAATCGGGCTGTCGGGATAGCGCCAGCTGGATGTGGTCAACACACGGTGAGGGTGCGTGCGCGAATATTAGGGGTTCCGCGTTCGGGAGACTCGATCTTCGAGCGAGGCAACGACCCCAGGAGGAGTCCTTACACCCAAACTGCGAAGAGATAACCATACGCGTTGCAGATTTCGGAATACGGATTGGGTGGCTAGAGCGCCTTCTCGACGGTCATCCGGAACTGTTGAGATTCAGCGGGGTTTCTAAAGTGCTTGGCCAGTTCGGCAATCAGATCTCGAGCGTCGTCCAACGAGAAAGGTCCAGCGGGACATACCTTCATCACGGCCTCTTTCACGAGGACCTTTGCCAGTGGGCCCACCTTTCTCGCCAGGGCCTTCGTGCAAACGGTTAGGAACGCCGAGCTTGCGGAGTCCACCACTGACACGCCGGAACCAGGCGTGCTGGACGAACCCGAAAGGCCTGACCAGGTCAACCCGGTCGAGGCCACTGCCGCCGGACTGGAACGACCAAACGGAATGCTGCCGCTCGATCCGCCCATCAACGAGTTGCCGACACCGGGTCCCAGTGAAGGTTGGTTCAGAGCGGGTGCCACCCGCGCTGTCGGTTCCGTTATATCAGCGGACGAGCCCAGAATCATCGGGCTCGGAATCCCTTTGCCAAGCAGTGCCTTCAGTTTGTTTGTGGCTACACGAATTGCCACGGATGCAAATGAGATGTTGAGTCGAGAATCCGCGATGACCGTTAGCGTCACCATCGGCGCGTCAGCCTTGGTGGTGTCTGTCAGATTGCGAAGGATGAGCTTGCCTTCGGTGAACTGCCCGGTAAAACTCTCCCAATTCTCTTGAATCAACTTGATCGAATCGACGGCGCTAATAACAAACTTGCTCACCTGTTGAATCAGCTCAGCATCGTAAACTGAATGCGCGTGCCATCCGAGGACCTGCCCTCTTTCGTCGGACACGAATGCGCCATTGACGCCCTCAAGCTCTTGAAGTGACTGAAGAATGTGATTCATGACGTTCGGCCCATTTTAGAGAGGGTATCTGAGATCTTCTTTTCGACGGCGCTTGCTGGCTTGTTGGGGCCGACAATGGCACCCAACACCGTATCTTCGTGCACGAAAATCAGGCAGCTACCTGATGGCGCTGCCAGAGTGCCACGTTGGAAAGGGCCAATACCCAACGCGTCTCCGGCTTGTGAGAGCGAGCTGGCTATGTAGGAATGAACCGCTCCTGCCACTTCACCGTCCATCTCACCAGAAGAGTCAAGTAACGCCCCGGAGATGTCACTCAGCGCCGCCCCTAGGATCTCAGGGAACTTGGCGATCAGTTCGAAATTCTTCATGCCTACTCGTGCTCACTTTCTCATCGGCCTTCGCACTCTCCGTTCCACGCCCTCGCTAATGCGTCGCAGACTCGGATCCCTGCAATGACTCCACCGGCGTGCTCGGCCTGGAACCGTCGTAATCGGACTTCAGCATTATGCGCGCAACGTAACCACCAGATCAACGCCCAGTTCCGCACCAACGCCTTTAGCGATTTTGCCCACGCTAGACACGGGTATGTAGGAAACACCCTATGGGGCCAGAATTGCCTTGGTGAGGTGGCCTTCGCACCTACACTGGGACGCCGCCGGTACCGTGAGGCATGTCTTGCAGGAGTCACGCATTGGGACAACCATCATTGCGGTGACAGAATTGAGGCAGCAGGAAATCGGAGAAGTGAGGCAATGCGGGCATACCTGTCGGTGAAGTGGATGGCCAAATCGAGGTCGAGCCTCGGGAGATTTTTCTTGATATCTTCAAAGAAATGGACAAATCCGCCGGAGACTCTGGCTAGATACGCCTAAGCGACAGCTCCACCCTACGTTCGACCATAGGCCCGCCGATGAACCGCAATTGATCGATCGAAATGCCTAGGCACAGTATTCCAGACGTCTCGCCCACAGAAGTCTTGAAGTTGGCCGGTGCCAAACTCGGCAACTACAGACTGGAGCGACTCCTTGGACGGGGCCGAATGGGCGTAGTCTACCTGGCGCGCGACGAAGCGCTGTTGCGTCAAACCGCAGTCAAGATCCTCTCGTGGCAGCTCAAGGACAAAAATGCCTATGATCCCGAAGACTGGTTTCTGGCCGAAGCTCGGTCCGTAGCGCGGATCAACCATCCGAACGTCGTGCAGATCTACGGCGTCGCGCGTCAAGGGACCTATTGCTACATCGCGATGGAGTACGTTCGCGGTGGCTCTGTCCATACTGAAGTTGCCAACAACGGGCCGTTTGCTGCGCTTCGCGCCACCGAGATACTGATCCAGACTGCTCGCGCGCTTCAGGCCGCACACGGTGCTGGAATAATTCATCGCGACATCAAACCCGAGAATCTGCTGCTCACGGCGGAGGGAGAGGCCAAGCTCGGCGATTTTGGAATGGCCTTGCATGCCTCTACGCCGCGGACAGTGGGAACCGCAAGGGCGGGAACACCGTACTACACGGCGCCGGAAATCTGGCTGGGACAGGAAGCCACGCCGAAGACAGACCTCTACGCCTTGGGCGCGACGTACTACTACCTGCTGACGGGACGCGTGCCTTTCGGCGCCAACGACCTACAATCGTTGATTCAGGCCCACTTGCATGCTGCCATTCCGTCTCCGTCCGATTCGGACGCCAAAGTTTCCGCGGCGTGCGGTCGCATCATCCAGCAATGCTTAGCCAAATCGCCAAGGGAGCGTTTCGCCGATTGCCGTGCATTGGCCGCGTCCGCTGAGAATCTACTCCTTGGCTTGAGAACGGACTCTGATGGTCGAAGAAGGAAGCCATCCCGCCAGATTCCGGCGCGAGATGCTGAGGAGCCAGCCACCGTAGTCAGCGCCACGTCGCCTGAAGCCAGCGGCGTGGGCGCCGGACCAAGTGATGAGGCCGAGCCGTTCCGCCGCATCTACACTGGAGAGCCGTTTCGGAAGCATGAGGAACTCCTGGTCAATTGGCTCGAATCGCAACCAGCGCACACCATGGTGTTGCTGGGAGAAAGTGAGAGCGGCCGCACCACGCTGGCCATGGGGCTGGCCAGACGTCAAGCGACTCACGGGGCAGGCATCTACTTCGATGGGTCCAGCAATAAGTCCTTGGGAGGTGTTTCCGGCGTGCTGCGGCAATCGGTGGATGCGTTGTCAGTTGAACGTAGCTGCGCGAACGACGCTGCAGCGAACCTACTTGCCTGGCTCGCGCGCGCGCCTCGCCATACCGGGCAGCCATTGCTTCTGGTTCTCGATACGAATCTCGAGCAGCGCAGCTTGTACGACAAAGTTGCCATTCTGACCCGAGAAAGAGCCGTATCGGAGGGGTGGAAGGTTCTCGTGATCGACGCCATCGAGCAACGGGGGCAGTGGGGGGCCTTTGTTCAGGCGACGTCGAGCGGTGCGGTGGCCATTAGCCAAGTTGCCCGGCTGACGTTCGAGCAGTCGCTCGGCTGCGCGCAGAGTCTTGTTGAGGCGGCGCGATCGACGATTGCGCCTGGCTTCATGCTAACCCCGGACGCCTATCTGCTCGCTGCACATCGGGCCAATGGCAATCTTGGCCAACTCGTCCGCCTCATTCGGGGCCTGCTCAAGCGGGCGCGCGAAGATCGCGCACTTGGCGTAAGCTCCTGGGATGTCTGGTGCGCGCACATGGAAAGTGGGGCAATCGATGCGCCAGAAGCGGAGGCACGCTGCCGCATCCCGCGACCCGAGGTCTGGCCGACGCACCCAGTTATGGAGATTCTCAATCACCACCGAAATTCTTTCGGAATTGCACCGCGTCGGCGATGATTTCGTAACCAACCGGCCACGGGCACACCAAGCCAGCTGCCCCTTTTAGAACAGTTCGTCGGTGAGGTCAGCGTTTGCGAGGCTGCGAATCTCGCGCTCGTTAGTCCTGCGTTTTGGCAGTTTCGCTTGCGTGCTGGAGAAAATCCGACAGCAACGACTGTGGATTCACCGCGACTTCAATCTCGTCCTGAAATGCGAGCGTCACTTCCGGATCAAAAGCGAACTGGCCGTCACCCCACTTCAATAGTTCCCCCAATGCCGATGCTATTTGCTCGCGAAGGCAAGCGATGACATTCTGCCGCGCACACCACCCGTTCTTGACGAGGATAACGCCAATTGGAACAATCGGCTGTTGGGACTTCTGGAGTTCGAGAGCCTTGTCTGCCATGGCTTCTGTCAATGACGCTCGACTCACGAGTAGATTTCGGAGCGTCATCGTTCCCGGCGCCGCAGCTCCGGTAATCAAGCCATTGGCTAGGTGAACCGCACCAACACCACGCACTGAGCTGCACAAAAGCGTTCCAGAGCTGCGACCAGTATGAAGGAACGCGAGCACGTCGGGCAGACTGAAGTCCTTGAGATCCCCCGTAAAGGTCGGCGAAGGGCGACCGGATGCTTGCGGTGGACGAGTTGTCGCGCTCGGCTGTACCGTCGACGAGAGTGGTTCGATGTCGGCCAGATCCACCGGACGGGCTGCTCGCATGCGTCCGCTCGAGTGAGACGGTGACTTGTTGACCTGTAGATGTTTCGGAGCAGCGTCCACGGTGGCCCGGATTTTGGCGCCTGAACTCGTGTGCGTACCTTGTCGTGCTTCGAGGAAGCCGAGGGCAAGCATGACTGAGGCCTTGACCTCATCTGGCAGATCGGCGCGCTGCCCCAGCTCCTTGAACACCGCCGTGCCCCGTTCCGTTCGTCCCGACTTCAGCAACTTCCAGCCCAAGGTGTCTGCAATGAACTCGCAGTCGGGGTAGGCTCTCGTCAACGCTTGCAGCCGCTCGATCACCGAACTGCTCGGCGACTGCTCGAGCAATTCGAGAAACTCGGCTGCGAGTTTCGCAGGCAACCTGCCGTCACAAACGCTCGCATGAATACGGGACAAGCGCAAAACATCGACCGTTGGTTCGTCTTGTGCGAGCAGTGGCTGAATTAGGGACAATACGCGGTCCGGCTTCTCTTCGGCGAAAGCGCGCTGACAGAGAAATGCGACGGGCGGCAGCCACTCCTGGCGGAGCGTATTGGCCTTTTCGGCCGAGGAAATGGCCGCCGCGACGTCGCCTTTCGCGTAGTGGATTTTCGCCAGCAGGACGAAGCTCTCGCTCGACTCATCGCGATCAGCAAGGCTTTCCGACAGTTTTCTCGCCTGCTCGGCAAAGCGCAAGGCGTGGTCGAGATTCTTTCGGTGAAGACATACTTCAGCGATGACGCGAGCGCTCACTGCCCGGCACTCTTGGTCGAGTTGTTTGGATAAACGACCCGCTTGCTCGGCCCAAGCGAGTGCGGCATCGAGACCGTCGATGCTGGCGGTGTGAGCGCGAGCCAGCCACGTCGTGGCGAGCCACTGGATGGTCAGACCATAGTCTGGATCCTCGACAAGCGGTTTGAGACGCTCGACGGCCGACACCAAGTCCCCGGAAAGGACTGAGGCGATGCCACTAGTGAGGGGCTCGATCGCGGGGGCAGAAGCTCCCGAGCCGCATCGGTCGGCGTCAGGAGTCGATGCCGCCTTCAGTTGCTCGGCTATGGTCACAGCCTCATTCAATTCGCCCCGAACGAAGGCACGTCGGAACCCACGGGCACTGGCCGTGACGAGATTCGGGCTCGTTGCCGAGGCGTTTCGCAGGGGAGCTCGTACTTGGGTCTTGACCGCCGATGGCCTCGGTACCTGGGGCGCTGCTGGATTGCGTGGGTCCGCGTTGCGACCCGCTGATGATTCGCCTGTATCGGCAAGGGAAACGCGCGCAATCGGGATGGTTCGGGCGGGCGCGCTGCCTGGAGCTGCCGCTGGACCGGCGGCCGACGGCGCATTTGGGCGAGACGGAGCAGTCGTGACAGCTGACAGGGAGTGCTGGTCAACGATTCCAGGTAGCTGCGGAGGGCGACTGGCATCGATGTTGGAGCGAGGCGGTGACGCGGCTGCGCTTCGTGACTGAGCCAGTGGATCCCCACCGTTGCCACGGGTCGATGCAGTTGTATCGGATCGACTCGCAGGTCTCGGCACCTGACGCACCGCGGGCTTCTGGGGCGCACTCGGCTTGGCGCTGGCGGCGTCACCGTCACCATCCGAAATGGGAACGGGGGAGGTGGCGGGCCACTCGTCGGTTTGGAGTCGCATTTCGGTGTCCGTGGTCGATACGCCACTGTCGAGCTCGACCGCGATGGTCTGACCATCGCGAAACGCGAAGACCCAAGAACTCGAAGATGCTCGAGCGGTTGCACTGCGGATAGCACCTATCCCCACCAGATTGCCAATCGACGCTATCACGCTTGCCATTGCGACACTCGCGGCTGCGACGTGCTCGCTGTCGACACCAGTGGCGTGCGCAGCAACCAACGAGCCTTTGTCGTCGCCAATTGCGTAGCCTCTCACGCCTGTTGCTTCGAACAGCGGAGCCTTCTGGTTCATGCCAATTCTCCAGAATCCAATTCAGCAAAGCCTACCTAGATCCATACGGCTAGCGAAGAGTTCCCTGCACCTAGTGGCAAATCGACCCAAGGGCCGCCGTTGTGAATCCCATTGTCGCGCCGGGCGCGAATGCAGGGCGCCGGAATCTTACGGATCGAAGGAGTTTGGTGTCCAGGATCCGCTGCCTCACGCTTGCACCGAGCCAACTGCACCCCTGTACGTCCATGTAAGCTGCCCCGCCGCATGCGTCCCGGCAGTATTCCGACGCTTGCGTCGGACCTAATGCCTGGTGAAGTCCAAACAGGATGCCCGGAGCCCCATCGGGTCAGAGCAGAGTGTTCGGGAGCACTGCCCGTCCACCGCAGCATTGTGAGCGCGACGCGCCAACCCCAAGTCCGCTCAGCCCCTTACTTCCTTAATCAGCATCGCAGAAACAGTATGTAGCCCTCTGCCACATGGGCCTTTGGATCAACCCCCAGCTGCTGACAGATCGCCCGTCCCTCTCTTCCAGTGCTCGGCATCGAGCAACCTTCATTTGCAGCCTGCGTTGAAGCGTTCCGTACCGTTCCAAGTGCACGTGCCCACGATGCAGTCGACGAGGTTGCTATTCCAGGACTTGGCGCTAATATCCCAAACTTTGAACCATCCGTTGTCGTCCCAAAGTGACGTGGCAATCCCTTTCGCTGAAGCGGTAGCCGCCATCTTCTGGTACCAGGATCGGATATTGTTGCAATCCATGGTGTTGGAACGGCTTGCCCAAGCCACGCCCCACTCGCCGATGTACACGGGCATCGAGCCTCCCACGGACTTGGCCCACGACAGCATGGTCTCCATTGGCGTCGACAGGTTGGAATCGGTCCACGGATCATCATAGGTTCCCTGATTGTCCCCACAGAACGTCCATGGATCATAGTGGTGAAATGTGGCCATCAGGTGGGGATCTTGACCGTTTCCGACTCCCACCAGGTCAGGCCAAACGCTCGCCATCTCACTCGAAGCGAACCACTGGTTACCACCGATAATCACGATGCGCCCAGCGTCAGCAGCCCGAATCTTCGCATATGCCATCCGGACCATAGTGCGCAGATCGGCTGCGGGCAGCGCGGAATTGGACGAGTCGGACCGGTGCGGCTCGTTGAGGATTTCGAACATCAGACGGTAATCCTTGGCGGCAAAAATCCCGGTGATGTCCGCCCACAAGCGCTCCAGCACGGTGGCGCGATTGTTGGTCTTCAAGCCCGACTCGTGATGAGCATTGATCACGACGTAAAGGCCTGATTTCGAGAGCGCGTAGTCCACGACCTGCTTGATGACCGCAAGCCGCGAATGAGACTGGTTGACGTCGCCCACCGTGGCACTGCCAACGAGCAGATCGCCCCCCACCGGTTCCGTCCAGGTGATTGGGATGCGCACATTGCGGAAGCCCTTCGCATAGTACGCGTCGATTTTTGCCGATACCGCTGCGAGGGTACGCTCGTTCTGCGTGGATTCGAATGTCTGCCCGATGTTGACGCCCTTGCCCATTGCGGCTGCTGCATCTACGGCTAGTATTGCCTGCCGCGTTGACCCGGACGAGCCGCTCGAGCCTCCACTCGCGGTACTCCCGCCCGTCAACGTCGTACCCCCAACTGGCAAGTTGCCACCGAGCGCGCTGCTGCCGCCCGTCGACGGCCTGCCGCCAGCAGGCATATTGCCTCCTGTTGCGGGATTGCCTCCTGTTGCGGGATGGCCTCCTGTTGCGGGATTGCCTCCAGAAGCTCCGTTGCCACCGACGAGCGTGGTTCCGCCAGAGTTGCTCCCGCCCATATTTGCTTGCCCACCAAGCCCGGTGGAGCCTCCCGATAGGAGCGTGCTGCCCCCCGTTGGGGGAGCACCGCCGGACTCCGTCCTGCCCCCTTGTTGGGTCGACACTGTTCCACCGCGCGTGTTCATTCCGCCGCGCGAAGTAGTCCCGCCAATGGCTGGGCCATTTCCACCAAGAGATGGGCTTATGGTGACTATCGTTGGGGTCGCCCCTTCATTGGAACAGGCCATGAAGACAACAATGGAAGCCAATGTGCTGATAAACCGAATCAACATATCTCCGGAGTCAGATTGCGCCAAGGGCGTGCTAGCGGATTGGAAAAGCATCCTTACCATTCGGTGCTTATCGTTTTGTGCAATACTCTCACAGCCTGGTTGAGTCCCCACCCGTGTTGCCGCCTCGACATCTGCAGGTGTTCGATGAGCGATGGAGAATCGGCTGATGCTTCGGAGCTCGCTACCGACGAATGGGTGTGCGCGAGCCGGGCCGACCGACCCGCGGCTAGCGATTTCGAGACGGATCTCCAGACCTGACGATACTGCGAGTGGATATCGTGACGGCGCCCTCTGGAGCTCGGTCTGGTTGATTTGGGGCGCAAAAACACAGCCGCTGAGCTGAATGCCTCAACGGTCGCTGAGCTGCGCTGGAGAAGTCAAGATGCGTATGGCCTCAAAGTTGCACTATCATAGAAGCTCGATCTCGGCGCTGCTGGGGATCCTTACGCTTTTTCCGTATCCTTGCCTGGCTGACAATCCCATCGTGCAGACCTACTACACGGCGGACCCTGCGCCCATGGTGTACGACGGCAGGTTGTACCTCTACACGTCCCACGACGAGGACGTCACAGTAAGCAATTTCTATTCCATGAACGACTGGAAGCTGTACTCCACCGTGGACATGGTCAACTGGACGGATCACGGCACAGTCGCTGGCTTGAAGACCTTCACCTGGAGCACCGACAATGCCTGGGCTCCGCAGGCAGTCCCCAGAAACGGCAAGTTTTACCTGTACGTGCCCCTGAACAACAACACCGGCGCGAAGATCGGGGTGTGCGTAGCGACGAACCCCGCAGGCCCGTTCACGGATCCGATCGGAAAAGAGTTGGTCTCGAACGGAGCCATGGCCATCGACCCGACGGTGTTCATTGACGATGACGGGCAGGCCTACCTGTACTGGGGCAATGGCAACCTACGCATGGTGAAGTTGAACTCCGATATGATCAGCACTTCGGGAAGCGTTACATCCAACATAGCGATGAACGGATTCACCGAGGGGCCGTGGTTCTACAAGCGCGGGTCACTCTACTACCTCGTCTATGCCGGGAGCGGCGAAAAGATCAGCTATGCGACCAGCAATGCCCCGACAGGTCCCTGGACCTATAAGGGCGACGTCTTTGGCAACCCCTCGATCGCCACCAATCACCCTGGCGTAGTCGACTACAAGGGTCACTCGTATTTCTTCTATCACAACGGCGCATTGCCGGGCGGCGGAAGCTTCAAGCGTTCGGTGTGCGTCGAGGAGTTCACCTACGGCTCAGACGGCAGCATCCCGAAGCTCACGATGAGCACGACGGGGCCATCGGCCATTGCCACTCTCAATCCATTCGAGCAAGTCGAGGCCGAAACCATCGCCTTCTCGTCTGGGCTCAAGACCGAGGTGTGTACCGATACCGGCGGCGGCATGAACGTCACATCCGTCAGCAATGGCGATTACATCAAGGTGAAGGACGTTGACTTCTTGGCTGGTGTCACTTCATTCAATGCACGGGTATCGTCGTCGGGCAGCAGTGCGAAGATCGAGCTGCACCTCGACACTCAAGCCGGTACTTCGCTCGGGACCTGTGACGTTTCGGGCGCATCGTCCTGGACAACAAAGACCTGCGCAGTCAGCGGGGGAAGTGGGAAACACGACTTGTTCCTGAGGTTCACCGGCGGCAGCGGCGATCTGTTCAAGTTCAACTGGTGGAAGTTCGCGGGACCGACTAACCCAAACGGCACCGGAGGCGCCGGGGCGGGAGGCGCCGTAAGCACTGGTGGGATTGGCGGCATGGCTGGTGTCGCTGCGGGTTCCAGCCCGGTTCAGGGGGGAAGGGGTGGGAGTAGTAGCGGTGCCGGAGGCAGGCCCTCGGCCGGCGGCGCCATTGCCGGTGGCGCCGGGGGGGGGACCTCGGACAGTGGCGGCAGCACTTCCAATGTCGGCGGGAGGATTTCAGGCGGTGGCCCCAGCGTTCTCGGTGGCAACGTCTCGGCCGGTGGTGACTCGCTGAATAAGTCCACCGGCGGAACGACGGGCGGGGCAGTTGGGGTTGTTAGTGGCGGAGCCTCCACATCGTCCAGTACTTCGGGAAGTGGGGGTGGCCTTGCCGCGGCCGCAACTGGCACCGGTGGTCGCGCGGTCACCACGCAAGGTTCAGGAGCATCGACCTCAACCGACAACCCAACGGCCGCAGCGGGCTCGAGTCCGGACGCCAATTCGTGCTCTTGCCGTCTGCCCGCGCGTCACAGCCAGCCCAAATCAGCGGCAGGTCTCGGGCTGGTCGTTGCCTTGCTGCGCCTTCGCCGCCGGCGTGCTGGCAAGCCGCGCACCGTGCCTGCTCGCTAAGCAGTCACGCGCAAGGTGGCCCACCCGTGGCCAGGTACGTCGAACTGGTACAGAGTGGCTCCGACTTTGATGGTCATCCTCTTCGACGCGTCGCCCTTGTTGTAGATCTGTGTGACGATGCTGGCGTCGGGATTCTTGAAGGACACCGCATCACTGCTGCCGCTGGTGCCCAAGCGTGTTGCCCCTGGAGAGATGTAGTAAGAGAAGTGACGGAACACGTAGTAGGCAGGAGTCACAATCAGTTGCTTCGCTGTTCTGTCTACTACCAGTAGCGCGTTCTGTGGCCATCCATCCAGGCTTCTTCCGTTGGTGTCGAGCACCATATTCCAGGCGCTGTACGAGTTGACACCTGCGACGATCCAATCCCTTATCAGCTGCCAACTTTCTTCGCCATACAGATGATCGTTTTGTGGCTTGGTCGAGCTGTATCGGCTTTGGTCCCAGTATGGTGCTGCAAAGTTGTAGTTGCCGCAGCGGTGTTCGGTTTGCATCACCGGGCCCTTCTGCGCCAACGTGGCCACAGCTGCCTCGAGATTCCACTGCACACCGAACCCCTTGACGTACTTCATGGCATCCGAATCACTGGCGGTCGCCTTGGCGATATTGGTATCATCCGGATCCTTGGACATCGTGCCGCACCAGATCTCCGTACTGAGTCCTCTTTGGGCAAACGTTGGACCCAAGTAGCTCTTCATGGAGTTGATGAAGAGTGTTTGGGTCCAGTGCACCCTCGCATAACCGGGTTCGTTCTGCGGATGAATGGCCTCGATCGTGAGCCCCTCCTTGGCATATTCTTCAACGAATCGCGCCATATACAAGGCATGGGCGCCCAGCGTCTGCGCGTCGCCCTTCATGTTCTTGCTGCCGTCCATCATCCAGCTAGGGACCACCCACGGGCTCGCCCAGAGACGGATGTCGGACTTGATTTGAAGAGCCGCTTTGATGTACGGAATCAGTTTCTCCCGGTCGCGAGCGATGGAGAACTTGGCCATGGAGTAGTCGCCCGACGTATCGTCGAGGGTATACCAGCTCATTGAGTAGTCGCTAGCGCCGAGTGGGATCCGTCCGTAAACGAAGTTGGCACCCTCTCGGGAGTCGAAGAGGAGTTTGAGCGCCTTGGTCGTTTCGGAACTGACGACTGACAATGCATCCCACCCCATCTCGTTGAAGGTGCCGCCAAACCCGTCCCATCGCTGATACGTGATGGCTTCGTCGACGGTCACATCGGCAGATCCGCTCGTCAAGCGTGCAATCGGTCCCGAGGATTTCCAATAGGCGTTTGGTCCCGAAGTCATCAATTCGGGCTCCTGGGATGGAGTAGTCGTGGCTCCGGCCGCGCCCGTGGCTCCACCCGCGCTCGTGGCTCCGCCCACCGTGACGGCACCACCCGTCGCTCTGCCGCCATTTGCCCCCATGGGCCCGCTGCCCGCCATACCGCCAGCACCGCCTCCGGCGCCGCCCCAATTGTCGCCAGGTCTTCCGCCACTAGCTTGGTTCGCTTCGCCCCCGGCGTGGCTGATCTGGCCCCCAGCGGCGTTGACCATCGAGGTTGCCCCACCGATACTGCTCGCGATCCCCCCAGCGCCATTGATGGTCGAGGCGCCAGTGCCGCCAACCGAGCCATAGCCACCCATGTTTCCGGGGTCACCTGTCCTTGTCGAGCCTCCCCCGCTATTGGCGGCTCCACCCTGGCCAGTTGTGGCGGTCCCGCCGCTGGTCGCATTGACGCCACCTGCGGATGAGTTCGGCAAACCCTCGCCGTTAGCAGGATTATTCGGCGCAGAGCCACAGGCAACGACGTACAGCGTGAGCGAAGAAGCAGCAATCCAAGATCGAAACTGGTTCATGACGCTTTCCCTGGCGCCTGCGAAGGCGCCGAAGTGACACAAGGGTGGTGCGAACGATGGGACTTCTTTCGAGGCATTGGCTCAGCAGAAATTCCCGAAATTGCCTAGACTGCTGCGGTCAAATCCTGGCTACTGTATGTTCTTCAGAGTCCAGCTCCCCATGGCTCTTCTCGAGGAACGTACTCCGAATCAGCACCGCCGCAGTGCCAACTTGCGAGCCAGTCCGTCGCGGAAATTGCACCGAGTCGCCATTGCCCATTAAGAGCGCTCAGGCGGCGACCAGTGCGAAGCCGCTAACGATGCAGCGTGCTTGACCCCGCAAAAACCGACTCTGGGTCACTTTCCGTGACGGAACTCGGCGCTTATCGTGACTGCGGGCAAGTTTGACTTGCCGACCAAGTTTTGTACTCGACCGAAGCCCGACTGCACTCGCCATGAATTTGAGCCGGTCTCGCTTGGCACAAGTACGGCTCCTCACTGCAGGAACGCTGCAAGTTCGGGAAGCTTCGCCTCGATTGCTCCTACGGTACCCCTTGAATCCCTACACCACCCTATGAGCCAGCACTCGGGCCCGATTGCGCTCCACTTAACACGAACGAACTACCGACCTAGGCGCATTGTTCAGTCGAGACGCCGTCACGGGCTCAAATTGAACCATGTTGGAGCACACTAGGGAAGCGCGACGCCGCAGGGTGAATGAATTGGCAATGACACGCGACATGATTCGGTTGAGACTGTGTTTTCGCTCCAACCTGTGCAACTCGAGAACGCTCATCACTTTGGCTGCCGTGCTTTGGCTCACTGGGTGCTCCTTGGCCGACCTTAGCTCCTTATCTCGAGGCCACGGAAAGAGCTCGGCTGGCGCCACCAGTCGCAACGGCGGCGCGGCGGGACGGTATGCGAGCTCGACGAGGGCAGGTGCCACAACAACGGCGTACGGTGGAACCGATGTTGTCGCGGGCGGTGGCGGTGGCGGGTCTGGCGAGGTCGCGGGCGGTGGCGGATCTGGCGAGGTCGCGGGCGGTGGCGGGTCTGGCGAAGTCGCGGGCGGTGGCGAGTCCGGCGCCGCTTTCGGCGGAGGCGCAGCTGGCGCTGAATCGGCAGGCGAGCCAGCAATGGCAGGAAGGTCCAGTGGTGGCTCAGCAGGAAGTGACGTCCTCGGTGGCACCGCTGGGACCTCGCAGCCGAGCTCATGCCCGGCGTATGATGGTAAAGGTGGCGTGCTGGTAACGCCTCCGAGCAACGACTTCGAGAACAACATTGATCAATGGACCAAATTATCTAGTGTTTCCGGAATAACTCGCGCGACTGGTGATGGCAGCGCATGTAGCGGAACGGCCTATCTGAGCTGCAACGGAGCAAACCGACAGGCTGGCTGGGATGGGCCTTCGATTGCGCTGACACCGTACGTGAGTTCAGGACATTCCTATGCGGTGACCTTAGCGGTGAGGTTCAACAAATCGACTGCACCCGAGTCGGGACGTTCGATTGGCTTGACCGCGATCACCGTGTGCGAAGGCACCACGACCCCTACCTACACTGCCTACCCCAAGGTGCTCACTACTTCGAATTGGGCTCGACTCGTATCAACTCAACCACTCGTGGTCCCGCCAGTGGGCTGCACCAGCCTGACGCATGCCGCAATATATGTCGAGACCGACGATGCTGATGCGACGCGGTCGCTCGATATTGATGACTTCCGGTTGATCGACTTGACGAATCCTGCTTCATCGGGGGGCGGAGCGGCCAACGCGACTCCATAGCAGGCGGCGCACCTGCAAATGCTTCGACGGGTTGCGCTGGAGGGGGAGGCAGGGGCAGTTGACCATTCCAACCGATCGTGGAAACTGTACGAATGGTCGAGGTTTGGCGCCCTGCGCATCACGTGGAGCGCATTGATTAGCAGAACAAGTCATGGCAGAAGAGCGCTAGCATATTGCCCGGCCGGGGTCGGCGCGATCCCCGCCCTGTCACACTCGGGATTGTCACCCATGAAATTCGTTGCTGTTTCTTCTTCGCTGCTGCTTTCATCGGTCGTATATGCATCCACTTCCCCTGCCGCCGTGCTCATCGTGTCGCCCGACGGCACGAGTGACGCGGCCTGCACTCGTGATGCCCCCTGTGACTTAGCTACGGGAGCAAGCGCGGCGCACGCTGGCGACACTGTGATCCTGCTCGACGGCGTATATAGGACCACTCTCGACGTGGTAAATTCGGGTAACGAGTCGGCTTGGATTACATTTCAAGCCGACGAATGCGCGACGCCCATCCTCGAAGGTATTGGCATCGAGACCGACACGAGCAACCCAAAGGTCGATCAACCGACGGGCGTTGGGTCCACGACAGCATCCTATCTTCGATTCATCGGGTTGGTGTCGCGGGGATGGAACACGGGGTTCGGCAACGGCTGGACCGACCGCAACCCCATGTCGAATGGCCACCTCGAATTTTCGCACTGCGTTGCTGACGGCAACGGCCGCACAGGATTCACGTTCTATAGTGCCGAGGGCATTCACATCCAGAACTGCATCTCCGCGCACAACGGAAGTAGCGTCAAGAACTCGTGGTCCAGCGGGATCACCCTCTTTCAAGCCCTGGGCACGAACAATGTCGTGGAAGGCACCATTTCTTTCGAGAACATCGATGCACAGAATCACTCGGATGGCAGCGGATTCATCGTCGATGAGGAGTCCAACGACGCCACGCTCATCAACAACATTGCTTTTGGCAATGGGGGCTCTTGCTTACGCCTAACCACCAGCTCTGGGACCAGGTTCCACAACAACACCTGTTACCACAACGCGCAGGATCCCAAAGCTGCGTATCCTCATGATCCAGGCGAGATCTACTTTACCCAAACCGATGGACGCCCGTCTACGATGCAAGGCATCTCGGTGAAGAACAACGTATTCGTAGCAACCGGGATGGGGGGCGGCGCCAAGCCGTTGAACCGCCAACCCGCAACGGGTTGGTCGAACAATATTCTTGCAACCGGCATGGTGACGCACTTCACGGCTCCTGAAGGTGACAACCCGGATTTTACGTTGGCGCAGTCCGCCACCACGTTGCTTGGAAAAGGCGCAACCGGCGCGGATATTCCCGCCACGGACATCGGCTTCGATCCCAAGTGCATTACCAAGCAGGTGCCGAACATGATTGGTAGCTACACGGCGTCAGATTGGTGGCAGTACTCGGTCGACATCGACTATATCAAGAGCATTGGCGGAGTATCCAAGTGTTTTCGACCCAAGAATCGAGGGGATGCGCCGGACATTGGAGCCTACGCCAATGGATCAGTGGATCCAGTCACTGAATGCGTGAAAGTGGCCAGCGGAGGCGCCGCAGCAACGAGTGACAACGACGACTCGAGCGCTTCCGCAGGCACCGACCTGACGGGATCCGGTTGCGCGTGTCGAGTTGCGTCTGCGTCCGCTCAACGCCCTGGATGGCCTCATGTGGGCTTGCTGGCGCTCCTGGTTTTGGGTGCGAGGCGACGGTCGAGAGCAAAGTGAATAGCCGGCGTTCACGCGCCGTCTAACAGCAACACGACGTCATGAACCGACCCCTTCTCCGGCTGGGCCGCGCAATATCTCTGATTTTCGGATTCTTCGCCCTTGGGCTAGAAGCTTGTGCGACTACCACGACGACCACCAGTGCCCAACCAGCCGGGAGGTCCGGAGTCACCTCAGCGCAACTCGCTACCATCATTGCGAGCGTCACAACTCCGTGTCTGAGGCGGACTCCACCGAGGCCCCAAGACACGGTTCGAGCCGTCCCTCAGGTCTTCGTCGAGGCCTTGTTGTTCGAACTGCCCGAAGGGGCACAACTCGATAGGCAAACGCACCAGCTCAAATCCGGGGTGCGTCCATCGGAGTTGAAGTTTTTTGCGACGCCTCACCTCATTGCGACGCTCGACACCAAGGCGACGTCGCAATTCGAGCGTGTCTACTACCCACCTGGTGCAACTCCAGAACCGGGCCTTGAGTTCGCCGGCATGACCTTGCTTCCAACACTAGGCAATCCTGATGCCCTCCTGCTCGAACTCGACTTCGAGCTCAGAGCAGCAACTCCAGACTCTTTTGCATCACCTATGCGCAGTGTCCATCTTCGCAATACGTTTGCTTCCAAGGATCACCAGGCGGTATCCATGATCGCGGCCATCCCCGGCGCACCGAAGACCTCGGTTGCCATCATCGTCGTGCCCCATCTCATCCGTAGCGAGGCCGACCTCCGCGATCTGTTCGAGTGCAAGATGCAGCGGACAATGCAAGGCGCATAAGGAAGACGTCGTGCACTCTCCATCACCTGGGCAGCTGTGTGTTCATTGTTGCGCTCAGAGACCACAAACTTCCCTCTGCAATGGCGCAGTCGAGCGCGAGTCTGACAGACTACTCGGCGCTCGTCCGGTGTAGGTCTATGCACGCCTAGATGCGAAT
Organism: uncultured Polyangiaceae bacterium; assembly: GCA_964454965.1. Taxonomy (GTDB): domain Bacteria; phylum Myxococcota_A; class Polyangia; order Polyangiales; family Polyangiaceae; genus FEN-1139. The sequence continues at coordinate 171,613 of CAYVXY010000023.1, forward strand.
GGCGTCTTGCCTCTTCAGTTCCTTGGAACCTGTGCCGTATGGAGACGGCAGGAGAGTTGCCATCACTTTTCCGGCAACAGTCAATCGTATGAAGGTTTCACTCCGTTCCGTCGTCAACATGGCCCTCATTTGCAGCGTGTATGCCTGTTCTTCGGCACCAGCGGCGGAACCGAAGTCGCCGCCCCCGGCGCCAGCACCTGCCGCTCCAAAGCCGGAAGCGAAGCCGGCCGCTGAAAATTCGACAGCAGCCGCATCGACGAATGAGCATGATGCGATGGCAGCTCTGGATGAGGCGCAGGGAGGGGAAATTGGTGGTAGCCGCAAGGCGAGTCGACCACCGCTTGAGCTCATCACTAACCCGACTGCGCTCTTCGTCTTCAACTTCGGTGATTCGGATGTGGGCAAGGCGGCGAAAGAGAAGTGCGACGCCGCTGGCGGTGAGCGGAAAGAGGTCTCAGCCTGTGTACAGAAGGCCCGGGACAAAGTACCCGTGGAATCCCTGCGCTTCGTCAAGAAGAAGGCCGAGTACTTTTGGGTGACCCTCAATCGTTACAAGGGCAACCTGATCAAGTGGCACATCATCCAGTTCCAGGTCGGCGAGGAAAAAGGTGACCGGTTGACCTTGAAGCCCTTAGGTAAAGACAAGGGGATCGCGCCGATGGCAAGAGTCCCACGTACACTCGAGATCGAATTGCCCAACGACTACTCCATCGTCTTGAACGATCCCGAGTTCGGCAAGATGACCTTCGACACCAAATTCGGTAAGATCGACGAGTGACGAGGCGGCCAAGCGTCGTGGTCAAGCCGAACCGACCAAAAGGCCCGGAATATGCCCGACGTCGATACAGGTCGCGGTAAACACCGATCCCTCATGCCCCTCGCCCCCTGCGCTTGATTTCGCCGGTTGCTACTGTACGCTGCCCCGGCCATGATCGGATTACGTGGCCGAATCAGGCCGCCGAAGGCCTGCGCTGCGGCGGCACTTGCCGCCATTGTCTCCCCTCTAGCGGGGCATTCTACGGCATTGGCCGACGAGACGCCGGAAGGTATCGTCGAGAAGGCACAATGGCTCGAACAGCGGGGCCAGTTGGAACAGGCAAAGGAGCTTCTGAGCCGCGCTGCGGCCCAGAACCCCAATGACGAGCTCGTCGCACTGGCACGCGCTGATGCTTACGTCCGCGAGAAGAACCCGTTTTGGGCATTGAAGATCCTCGGTGAGCTGATCGAAAAGCACCCTCCGGCCTGTGCCGCGCGAGCGCTGGCAGCGCGCGTCCACATCCGGGAAGCTAACCTCGAACAGGCAGCACAAATGCTCGAGGCCGTGGACTGCGAGAAGCGCGAGGAGTCGCGGCTGCGCTTCGCTCTATTGCGCCTCGAGCTCGCTGAGCTAAATGGCGAACGCCCAGGAGTCAACCAAGAGCTGCAACTCAGCCAAGCCACGAGCCGCCGCTACGAGGAAGACGATCGCCGCTTGGGGCGCCTGGTCCGGCGCTACGACCCTTGGCACGAGCCAAGTTTTGCTTTCAAACTCGATCTCGGAGTGGGTTGGGCAAGCCACGGCATGGGCAGCGTACCGCTCGACTTGCCGGTGTCGCGAGAGCATTCGGGTTCGCCCCTGCTTGGGATGGACCTTTCGGCAGGTTGGATCCCCGTCCGCTTTCCAGCTTGGCACCCCGTGATCGAGGCGGAAGCACATCTCGCGCAATACTTGGAGTCGCCGACCAAGGCCCTTAGTACGCGACAAGCTGTCCTGCGCCTCGGCGCCGAATTCGGTCGCGGTCCGCGCAGGCTTTTCATCGCCTACTCGGGGGACTTCATCAGTCTCGACGGGGGTAGCGCTTACCCCAATGATTCCTTCGCCTATGCCGTGGGGGATCGCCTCGAATATCGCCTCAAGCTCGAGCCCTCGTGGCTCGTCTATGGGGCCTTTGGTCGACGCAAGTTCTGGCAACGGGATCGCTCGCGACTTGAGAGTGAGCAGGGGCTTTCGAAGTCCATCCCCCTCTCCAACAGCATTGACTTCGTTGTTGGCGGCGCCTGGCGCGTCTACAAGGCCGAACATCACGCCTATGACCAGTTTGGCGCGACGCTAAATTCTGTCCTCGCCATCTCGCTACCCAAAGGGTTCGAGCTACGTGAATCCGTTTCACTGGCTCACGACATCTTCCCGCGTTCCGAAGGCTACTTCGTCGCCGGAAGTCGCGAACGACGAAAGGATCTGCTGCTGCGCGTCGGGGTTGGGCTCACCACACCCGAAATCCTGAGCCTACGCCTCGGAGGATCCTACAGCTACGTGAGTCGCAACAGCAGCGTCGACGCGTATGATTTCGCCGATCACCGCGGGCTCTTCTCCATCACCTGGCAGACTGACAGCGATCGCCTAGGGGTCAGTCGCATTCCGCAGTCCGGGCGCGTCCCTTTGCCATACCCAGATGATGACGCCAGTGCCGACGGAAACAAGCAGAATGAAATCACTGAGGTCATGCGCAAGGACGAGACGCAACGACAGAACACCTCATGCATGAAGTAGCCACCAAGCCTTGTGACCCAGCCCAAAAGCCATTTTCGAGGATCCTGCGCGACGCTGTCCTCGTCGTCGCTGTGGCATCTTCGCTTGGCTTTGCCGTCAATGCGCTGCGCCCGAGCGGTTCCATTCCGTTCATCCAGACCAAACCGTACGACATTGTGGTGCCTTGTCCTGAACCTGTCGGAGACGCACAGCCCATTTTGCCCGACGATCCGCGACTGCTCGAGCGAACTTCGCTCATCATCGACGCCCAAGCGAAAGCGGATTATGACGTCTACCACCTGCCCCAGGCCATCAACATCCCCTTCGATTGGCTAGGACCCCCGGTGGAAAAAGAGGTCCAGGACGTTGCCCAGCGCATCGCGCGCAGCAAGGCGCGGCTCGTCGTCGTGGTTGGCGATGGTGACGATCCGGATTCCGGTCGCGAGTGGGCACGCCTGCTCGCGGGCGGTGGGCTCAAGAACGTCTTCTATGTGACCGGCGGCGCCGCGGCCCTGCGAACGCGGCTTCATCCCCCCCAAGGAGCCACGCCGTGAACCAATGGATGCACTGGAATGGCCATCGGTGGATAGGCCTTTTGGCCCGCCTCTACCTTGGAGGCCTGTTCCTGGTCGCCTGCCTGCACAAGATCCAGCACCCCGAGGCCTTTGCCATCGACGTGGCAACGTACCAATTCCTGCCTCAGATCACATTGAATTTATTCAGTTTATCAGTGCCCTGGGTCGAGCTATTCGTGGGGCTGATGTTGCTCTTGGGCGTTCGGGTGCGTGCCGCCGGCCTCATCGTTTCGTGCCTCATGGTTTGCTTCATGATCGCCCTCGGCTGGGCGCTCGTTCAAGGCCTCGACATGTCCTGTGGCTGCTTCGCTTCTCAGTCCGCGAAGGAGCAAGATCCGATCTCCTGGCGTACATTGCTCCGCGACGGCACTTGGCTGCTGCTCGCCCTCTACGTCACCTGCTTCGATCGAAAACCCCTCGGGCTTGAGCATTTGCTCTCCCGAAAGCACAGCCACAACGGTTCTTGAACATGCGTTACCTTCTTCTTTGCCTATCCATCGCAATGACGATGCTTGGTTACGTGAGCTCGGCTAAGGCGGCAGGTTCGGCCTGCGACGAACTCGCTGGTGCACAGAAGCAACTCGCCAACGAACTGCTGCAATCGCAACACGCCTACGATTGTTGCGACAAGAGCCTCGCGGAATGCTTGAAGCAGAAACCCGTCTGCCGCTTGGTCAAGCGCCTCAGTGAAGACGTCTGCCGCAGAGTCGCAGCGGGCCAAAGCCGCGCCGACATCGAACGCGGACTCTCGCGCCGTGCCACCAGCATGACCTCTACCGGCAACAGCTACCGCATCGACACCACCAGCAGCCTACCCGCGGGCAAAGCCGACGCCAAGGTGACCGTGGTGGCCTATGTATGTCCGCGTTGCCCGTTCTGCGCGAAGTTGATGGCCGCCCTCGACAAGAGCATCGCGAGCGGCAAATTGTCGGGCAAGGTCAAACTCTATGCCCGACTCTTCCCCGTGCGTGGCCACACCGGCTCCACCGAAGCCGGTCTCGGCCTGCTCGCGGCCGAAAAACTCGGAAAATTCTGGGAATTCTTGCTGCATCTCTACCGCGATTTCGACCACTTCGACGTCACCAAGCTCGCGGAAGTGGCCGTCGCCGAGGGCATGGACAAGCAAAAGTTCACCGATCAAATGAACGATCCGAAGACGCGTGAGCTCCTGGTCGCCTCGAAAAAGGAGGGCGTGCGCAATGGGGTCGAATCCACACCCACCCTCTTCATCAATGGTCGCAAATACGTTGGCGAGCTGAACCAGTCGGCCCTCGAAGACGTCCTCGAGGAAGAGCACGACCGCGTGACGGGCAAGCAGCACGATTGAGCGGGTCGGTTGAGCAGCTCGATGGCGCTGCTCGCTTAGAGCGTGCACCACTGAACGTTCGCGTATGGTGCAAGAACCAGACTGGAACGAAGTCTGGGCCGCCGCGTGGACGGGAAAGCCTCCAGCGACGTGTGAACCATAGGAGCATGGCCCCAGTCCGGCCCCCCGCCTTCAAGAGCCCGTGCAAGAGTGAGGCGACGAAATAGCGGCGCGCCTTTTCGCTCAAGTGATCGTCATATCATGTACTTGCAGCGCACGCGTGGGAGGTCGTGCGGTGTGTGCAGTCCAATGAGGTGACGACGTCGTTCGGTCAAATCGAGGCTCGCGCGATGGCCGCTTACGGTTCCGCGGGTTCCGCCGCTATTTCTTTCGAACTGCGTTCGGAACGAGTCTCGAGCGAACGCTGCCTTGTGCAACGAAGGACGATCTCTCGAACCACTGTAATAGGCCAACCATTCAAGCTAGAGCAGATCCTGGGGTGAGTGCATGACGTTGAGAGAGCAAGTAGCTCCTGCACTTGGGCGTATTGGAGAACGCTCGTGACCTCGAGCGCTATTGCCAGAACTGCCGTCACGGCGTGGGGGACTTACCTAGCGCTATGCATCTTCTTCAGCCTCGACAGTCACCTCCCTTGGCTTTTGCGGAGCGGGCAGAGATTAGCTGGAATGATTTCGACATGATTGAGAGAGGGGTCAAATCTGTTGGCACCGTTCCGCCCGATGTTCGACAAAGTGCGAGACGCTGGTGCAGGTTTTCGGGTTTCCTTTCCATTGGCGTCGGTGGCCTCGCGCTTTCGGGGTGGCAATTCGACCTGGCAAGCCTAAGGAGTGTCCTACCAGGCTTCGTGGCAATGAAAGCCAATACGGCGCTCGGCCTCGTGTTTGCCGGAACCGCGCTCGTGCTGCTGCGCCCTGCCCAATCCGCTGGCTTGCGTAACCTATCACGGAGTCTCGCCCTCGTCACGATGGCGCTGGGGCTGGCAACCCTAGCCGAATACGTCTGGGGGCTCGACCTTGGGCTCGATCAACTGCTCTACCAGGAGCCGATTGGGGCGATTGGAACGCTCGCCCCTGGACGCATGGCACCGGCGAGCGCGTTGAACTTCGTATTCATCGGTACCTCACTACTACTTGCCGGAACGACGAAGTACGTACCCACCTCACAGCGATTAGCGATTATTGCCGGCTTGGTGGGTCTACTGCCACTCATCAGCTATGCCTACGGCGCCAAGAGCCTGTACGGGATTGGTACTCTGGCGGTTTTGGCCATCCACACGTCGCTAGCCTTCGTCGTCCTCAGTCTAGGTATCATCTTCGCCCATCCTGACCAGGGCATAGTGTCCACGGCTTTGGCAAGAACGACCGGCGGATGGCTAGTGCGCCGGATGGTTCCAGTCGCCATTTTTGTGCCCCTGGTCCTCGGTTGGTTGCGCATCATGGGCGAACGAATGGGCGTATTCGAGAGTGCGCTAGGCGTCGCGCTGATGGTTTTGGCGCTGATGTCGCTGCTGACGACCACGCTCTGGTGGGCTGCCGCTACCTTGACTCGCATCGATGCGGTGCGCTCGCGGGCAGAGGACGAAGCGCACACCAACGCCGAGCAACTCCGCGCCGCTCTCTATGCCATAGGCGACGGCGTCCTAACGACCGATGCCACTGGTCTAGTCACGCGTTTGAATCCGGCCGCAGAAAAGCTCACGGGGTGGTCCGAGAGCGAGGCGCAGGGTAAGCCGCATACCGAGATCCTCAAGCTCGTGAACGAAACGACGCTCGCTCACGTCGAATCCCCAGTCAAGCGGGTTCTAGCGGATAGACAACCCGTAGGCCTCGCAAGTCTATCCGCGCTCGTGGCAAAAAACGGTGACCTCCGACCCATTGCCGACAGTGGGGCGCCGATCTTGGGCGCCAATGGCCAGATCCGCGGAGTCGTGCTGGTACTGCGTGACCTGACCGGTGAACGCGCGTCACAATCCGCGATCCGGCAAGCGGAAGGCAATTTCGTCGCATCGTTTCACGGCAGTCCGGTAGCGATGTCGATAACGTCTGCCACAACGGGTGAGTACGTCGACGTGAACGATGTCTACCTACGAGACTCTGGATTCTCGCGCAATGAAGTCATCGGGCACACTTCAGAAGAGCTACGCGTCTTTGTCGATCCAAGCGCTCGAAAGCGGCTCGTCGAAGCGGTCCTGGCGAGCGGACACGTCTACAACATCGAGATCCCCATTCGGCTGAAGTCCGGTGAAGTAAGGACGTGCTTGTTGTCAACGAGCATCACTCAGGTACGTGGTGAGCCACACCTCCTGTCGTCCATTCTAGACATCAGCGCGCGCAAGCGCGCCGAGGAAGACTTGCGTCGTGCGCTGCTCGAGAGTCAACGGCTACTGAAGGTTGCCGACGAGTCACGACAGGCACTCTTGAGTATGATGGAAGGCCAAAGACTCGAGGCCTCTCGTCGCCGTGACCTCGAGGTGCAGCTGAGTCAGTCTCAGAGGATGGAGAGCGTCGGTCGACTGGCAGGTGGGGTGGCTCACGACTTCAACAATCTCATCTCGGTCATTCTCAACTACACTGCTTTTGCAATGCGCGAGTTGAACCAAACGCACCGCATTCATGCTGACCTTTCCGAGGTTCAGAAGGCCGCAAGTCGCGCTGCGACTTTGACACACCAGTTGTTGGCTTTCAGCCGCAAGCAAGTGCTTCAGCCCGTGCCACTGAACTTGAATCACATCGTTACGGGCGTAAAGGCAATGCTTCGACGCCTCCTTCCCGAGGACATCGAGCTGACGCAGTCGCTCGCTCCAAACCTCGGAATGGTAAGCGCTGACCCAGGCCAGATGGAGCAGGTATTGATGAACCTAATCGTCAATGCACGCGACGCTATGCCCAATGGTGGCAACATTACGATTGAGACGTCCAATGTCGAGGTTGTCGAGGGTGACCCCAGTCGACACGCTGACATTAAGGCAGGCGAATACGTAAGACTCGTGGTCACCGATAGCGGTTGCGGTATGGACGAGCCGACCAAGGCGCGACTCTTCGAACCATTCTTTACCACTAAGGAGCCGGGCAAGGGCACGGGCCTTGGCCTTGCCACCGTATATGGTATCGTAGCGCAAAGCGACGGCACGATCAGGGTACAAAGCACGCTCGGTCACGGTAGCGCGTTCATATTGTACTTGCCGCAAACTGGTCTGACCTTGACGACAGCAAGTCGTGCACCAAAAGCAGTGCGCGATTCCGGCGGAACCGAGACGGTTCTGGTGGTCGAGGATGAAGCAGCTCTGCGGAATGCCGCACAAAGAGTGCTTGAGGCCTCCGGCTACTCAGTGCTTGCCGCTGGCGACGGGCAAGAGGCTCTCTCGGCTTCGGAGCAATATGCTGGCGACATCCACCTGCTGGTTACCGACGTAGTCATGCCCCGGATGAACGGGCGCCAGCTCGCCGACGCGCTGCTGAAATCGCGACCGCATCTCATGGTTCTATTCATGTCTGGCTACACTGACGACGCCATTGTGCACCACGGTGTTCTCGACGCCGGTATCCATTTCATTGGCAAGCCGTTTGCAGCTGCCGACTTTACCAGCAAAGTCAGAGACGTGCTCGACGGGCGTGTCGCAGATGCCGCAACTGAGGTGTCCTCTGGCGCCCACGCTACGTCTGGCGAAACCCCAGCAACAATGGATGCAGCGGCATGGCTGGCTCTTCCCGCAGACTTGGTCAAGAGCCTACGCAAAGCCGTGATTTCGGCACGCTACGACGATGGCGCCGAAATACTGAGCAAGATTGGGGCGGCTTCGCCGAGTGTTGCAGCCTTGCTTGAGCGGCGCTTGGACGAGTTCGACTACGACGGGATTGTGGATTTGCTGACGCGACACTGGAAGGAAGGCGACAATGACAGAGTTTCCTAGCGCAATCGGCCAAGGTTCCAGCATTCTCATCGTGGACGACGCTCCCGAAAACTTGCGGGTACTTTCCAACGTTCTGCGCCACGGCGGACTCGTGCCACGACCGATAGCGAGCGGCAAACTCGCCATGGATGCCGCCCTCAGCGATCCCCCGGATCTCGTTCTCTTGGACGTCAACATGCCAGATATTTCCGGACTCGAACTCTGTCGTCTCTTCAAAAAGGACGAACGTCTTCGCGACATCCCGATCATTTTCATCAGTGGGTTGCAGGGCATTGACGACAAGGTGGCGGCTTTTCGCGCGGGCGGCGTCGACTACGTGACCAAACCCTTTCACGAGGAAGAGGTCCTCGCCCGCGTGAAGACGCAGCTCCGCGTGGGCCAACTTCAAGCGGAGCTCGTGTATTACAACGCCATGCTCGAGGAAAGGGTCCAAAAGCAAGTCAAAGCCATCACTGCTACGCAGATGTCCATTATCTTCGCACTCGCCAAGCTCGCGGAAACGCGGGACGACGATACGGGTCACCACATTGAACGAGTCCAAACCTTCAGCAGGATGCTGGCCGAACAGATGCGGTCACACAAGTCGTCTGACCCGCGCCTCACCCCGCTGTTCATTGGCCACCTGGAGCAAACGGCCTCTTTGCACGACATCGGTAAGGTGGGTACTCCCGATGCCGTCTTGCTCAAGCCGGGAAAGCTTACACCAGAAGAGTTTGTCGAGATGCAGAAGCACTGCACGCTTGGCTCTGACACACTTGCCACAGTACTCAAGCGCCACCCCGAAAACCAGTTCTTGCGCATGGGGGTCCGCGTTGCACGCTCACATCACGAAAAGTGGGACGGCAGTGGCTACCCGGATGGCCTACAGCGCGAGTCCATACCGCTTGAAGCGCGCATCGTTGGCCTCGCGGACTTCTACGACGCCCTCACGTCAAACCGCTGCTATCGCCCAGCTTTTAGCCACGAAGTCACGTGCAAGATGATCGACGAAGGCGATGGCCAACACTTCGATCCCGTCGTCGTGGCAGCATTCCGCGAAGTTGGTGAGCAATTCTGGCGCGTTCGCTGTGACATGCAGTCGTAGCTAGGTCCGACCTGGGGCAGCCTGCAGTGGCGATGACGCCGGGTCGGGCTCCGTCCATCGAGGGGCGCGAGCGTCAATGCCTTGCCATAGTGGCAACATTTTGACGACGACGCGGGAGCAGACCGAGCACTTTCGAGTGGTTGCATATGCCGCCTGGGTTCCGGTGAAGCGTCCTAGGTTGGTATGACCATTGCGAGCACTCGAAGCGGACCGACCGTGCTTACGGCAGCCCGTCTCCGCGAGGCGCGACACCATGCAGGACCTTTTCCAGCAAGCGAAAGCATTCGATTCCGAATTGACCACCCCCCCCTCTGGGCCACGGACTCAAACCGAATGCGGACGGGTCTACGGTGCAGTGCTGACAGTTGGTCTGGAGCGAGACCTCGGTGACAAGATCCGGGGAAAACTCCTCGATTTAGGCTTGATGGCGCTCGCGACGCCGAGCGAAGTCGTAGCCCTGCAACTCCTCCACCGCGGGGAGATATTCGATGCAATCGTGGTGAGCGAGTCAAGGGGCGCTGATGATGCGTTGCCATTCGTCAGGCAGATCCGCTCGCGCTGCTCGAATATCCCGATTGTCGTCGTTGCCTCCAAACCAGAAACATCATCGATGCTTCAATCACTGAAGGATTCGGCGCTTCGGGGGCTGACTACCGAGCAACCCGCCGCAGCAATCGCCAAAGCTTTGGTCGAAGTGATCGAGCAATCGCGTGAGCCAGAACTCCGAGTGAGTGGCGTCATGAGAGCCAGTCCATTGAGCCCGCGTCCAAGCGCTGCCCATTGACTCGGGCTGACGCTGCATCATCCGATGCTTCCACCAAGAGCAGTGAGCCAGAAAGGGTTCCGGATGCTCACTTGCTTTCACATACATCGTTTGGGTTGAAGGAACCTACAGCATCCGGGCTGCAGCGAAAGCGGGAGGAAGCATCGTTGACGTTTCGAAGACCTCGATGCGAGTGGAGAATCTGACCGCAACATCGACGCGAGTCTATTTCAGTCACGCGCAACCAACCGGAACAGCGCCGAGGTGGTAAGCGTTGGGATTTCGGCGCTTGACGAGATAGTTCGCGCTGACAACACCAGCGCGCTGCGAGTTCATCTCGCGGTAGACATTGCCGCCCTCTACTGGGTTCTCGGGGGTTCTTTCGCTACCAAGTCGGAGATTCGGCGCTGTGCGCTGACTGGAACGGACTGCACGACGATAGCCACCGTCGATGGAGCCGTGCGCAGATTCCTCATTGTTGGTGACGAATTCTACTATGATTCCAACGTGCGGTTCTATCGACTGAAGAAGACCGTTGGCACGCCTACGGAGGTCTATTCTCCGGCCTACGCGGACAAGTTGACAGGGAACTCCAGCAATCTATATTGGTATGGTCCGAACGGTGGCGGCATCTTCGCTGTGGGTGTGGACGGTCAGCATCAGAGACAGGTGCTCGATACCACGGACAAGGTAATGGGAATTGTTGCAGACGAGTCTGGCGCTTACGCCGCTGTCTACAGTGCAACGGTTCAGAAGTCCTATGTCGTACGGTTGGAGTTGTGAATTGCGCTGTGACCTTGGTGCATGACTCGGTTTCTTGCGATTTGGATGGCTGGTCAGGTTTCAGGCGGCAGTCGTACAATTGATGCGAGCGGAACCACAGCGTAGCGCGCCAAGACTGCCGCTGGCGAAGGAGCCACCGAAAGCTTTAGCCACCCGTTTCAACAGCTCGTTAGGCAGCACCGCCGAACAGTCGGCGCCAAAGGCTCTTCTCGTGCGCGATTTCAGTTACCGACATGTCGAACAGGTCGTCCTGCGCGTCGGGGCGCAACCCCAGAAAGTCGTCAAAGATCTCGAACACGAGTTCTTCGCCAAGTTGGTCGAGTGTCCACTCCGCACCCGCGTCGTCGACGTAGCGAGGCGCAGGATCCTCTGATGCGACCCGCTTGAATCCTGCAAAGACTCGAGCTTCGGCCTCGAGTTGTTCACCCTGATCAAGCATCACGCCATCGTCCGATGCCACCATGAAAGCCCGGACCGACGTTCCAGACCGAAAAAGCCTGAAGGCGGCGTAGTTTGTGACGCTGTGAAGTTGAACCGCGGCGATGTTTGCGTCTGGAAACATCTCGAACAGTCGGCTCAAAATCGGGCTTGAGCCGCCTTCCAGGATCGGCTCCGGCCATTTCGGGTCGAGAATGATTGTCGAGGTACCGCGCTCGCCAACGTAGGTAGCTTTCGGATAGAACACTTCGTCTAACGTAACAGTTCGAACAGCCGAGCACGGTGTTCCAACGAGACGGCGGACAAATGCTTCGGGTGAAGATCCGAGAGCTCTGTCGATCAGAATCGCGCTTGTCTTGTAGCCCATGAGATGAGTCCCTCTCGTGCATGCCAACGGTTGGGGCTTGAGCCGCGAAGGCCAGCGTCAACGTCAGCGCTCGAATCATTGCTTCAAATCGGGCAAACCGCATTGCACCAGAGGATGGCCCTTCGACAGACCCAAGCGCAAATGTGTTGGTCTGCCGATCAAGGTACCGGCACTTGGTAGGGCGACCAAACACTTTCTAACAGCGTTGTCGCAACTGTTCCATTGCCTACTTGGCCGTGATCGGGAAACCCCCAACACCAAACGCGACCGCCGATCAGGGCACATGCGTGGTAAGTACCACCGTCGATGAATGCCACGTCTTGCAGTGAGGGAATTGTGGCCGGCGAACTCTCACTTACCATGTCTCGAGCCCCAAGCACCGCAAATAGATTGTTGCCCCAAGTCATGACGGTACCGTTGTTTCTCAAGACGTAGACTGCCACAGAGGATGAACCGAGCGCCTTGGCTCCGCTGAATTGCGAAATCAGCACCGGTGTAGTACTCGACTGTCCCGCTGACGGGCCAAGCACTCCGGAGCTGTTGTCACCCCAGCAATAGACAGAGCCATCGACAAGCAAAGCACAGGCGAAGGACTCCTCAGTGGTAATGTCGATGGCGTTCGATATCCCCTCTATCTGCAAGGGCGTCGCCGAGGCGGCTAGGATGCTACTGCCTTGCAAGCCGAACGCGTTCTGCCCCCAATACCAAATCGTACCGTCGCTGAGCAGAACGACAGTGTGATAGCGCCCGGCCTTCATCACTTTCACCGCTGAGCTCAATGCCACAGTGCCGTCCACGTTGGTTACCCCGTGTTGACCATAGCCGTTGCTGCCCCAGCATCTAACCTTGCCACCCGTGAGCAGCGCGCACGTGTGTTGGTGACCGCCAGAAATGGCCACTGCACCAGCAATGCCGCTCACAGGCACCGGCGCGAGGGTGGTCGTTGTGCCGACCTGGGCATAGTAGTCGTTACCCCAACATTGTACCGTACCATCCGCGAGCAGTGCGCACATTTGAGTGTAACCGACGGCCGTGGCTATCGGTTTGGCAGAGCCGGGCACCAACGACACTAGAACGGGACTCGGATAGCTTCCACCTCCGTCGCGCTGCATGTTCCAGTACCCGTTGTCACCCCAGCAGTAAATACTTCCGTTGCCCTCGACAACGCAATTGGCGTAGGCGTACGAGCTAACATGTACGATGTCACTAGTCCCATCTGCTCCCGACGCCCCGCCTTTTCCGCCTAGCCCTACAGTAACGCCACCGACTGCGGAACAGCCGCTCGATGCGTTGCTGCTTCCGCCTGAAGCGCCAACCGCTCCGCCTCCGCCTGCAGCATTCGTTGAGCTGTCACCGCTCTGGCCACCAACACCACTTGCAGGCGAATCATTCGAACTGCTGCTATCACCACCGCATCCTGCTAGGGCTCCAACCGCGACAAACCAAGCTATTGGTGCAAGCAACCGCTCCATATCAATGGATCTAGATTGGTGCGCCCGCAATAGCAACTCAAAATACGTCTTACCTATCTTGTTTTGGCATCCACGACTGGCGACTCCAACCCAGGGCCGCGGATTCGGTCGCGCAAACCCCAAACGCCCTTCAAGCGCAGCGCAGTCGCGCCAGTTCAGTGATACGCTCCTGTGAATCATAGCCCGCGCAGTCGAACTGAGGCCAATACTCGTTGCATGCGGGCATGGTGCGACCGTCGTGTTCGGTCGACAGGAACGTTTGTTCAACTTCGACATCGCTTCGTCCCGCCACTCGTCGTACTGCTGACCAAATGCGCCACCGAACGATGCCGCCACCACCACGAGATCGGCGCGCCTGGCCCATCCTTCTCAGGGCTTGACCCTTACACAACCCATCAGAGCCTTCAATTGCGCGCGGCGAATCGAGCCCATAGGTCCTGCCCGGAAAGCAATTCGCATAGGGTCCGATCGAGCCTAGTCGGGCTTGTTCAACTCCCGCACTCCACCTGTCGAACCGAAGCGATAGGTCACTGGCGCTCGATTGAACGTCCTTGGAAGGAAGTGCTTAGAGTTGGGCATCACCTTTCGCTCTTGGTGGTACGCCGAGGAGTCGAACCTCGGTCGCCCCTTCAGGAAGTGACCAAATGTTGATCAGATCCTAAGTTCCAAGCCCTAAGAGACTTTTTCTACGGCCTCAACGGCTGTGCGCTTGAGCTGCGATTGGTGACGGATCTAGGATGATGGCGACATTTCGGGTTCATCCGTCTCGAAGGTCCACCGAATGCTCAAGTACTCGTTGAATCGCTCGTCTCCAAGTACATCGTGCACCCATTGCAGTCCGCGTTCATCGGCGGCCTCCAGTTCGGCGTTCAAGTCCGCCTCGGCGATCTCACCCTTCGCGAATCGCGTCATGACTTCCAGTCGCTCCTGACTGGGTGCTTCGGTGGCTGCATCGAACGCCCCCGTCTGCTGTTTGGTGAGCCCCCAAACCGTGGCCATCGCCGCACGGCGATCAGCAGCAATGAGCTCGCGACCCAACTCACTGTTCGGATCCGGAACGTCGCTTTCAGGTTCGAGCGATTCGTCCGAGAGGGACCGGTGTGCAAGCGACCGTTCGTGTTCGACCACGGTTGAACTCATCGGCGTTGCACGCGGCTTGAACTCAGCAACTGCCACCGTTTGGCGCTCATTGGCGACAGCGATCTCGGTGGAAACTGGGGCGCGTTGCGTGGCCTTAGGCGTTACGGGGCGGTCGTGCCACCACGACCAGGTTGCCACGACCGTCGACAGAGCGACGCCTGGCAGTGCCGTTGACCGCAGACTGAAGATACGCATCTGCTACCTCACCAAGGACTTTCAATCCAGAATGTAGCGATAAATTGAGGGGGACGATGACTTCCGCATCGTCCGGCGTGATAATGCATTGAGCGATAGTCACATCGAGCAGCGCTACTCGATGTGACTATCACTGGTGCAACGCAGCTTTACTGGTGTTCCTGTGTGCCGCTAGACGTTGTCGACGGGTCACCAGAATTGGTCATAGTGAAGCCAGTAGTCGACAAAAGTGCGCCAGGTGATGACTGATGCGCCCGGTTGCTGGCTTCCACCCGCTACACCCATTGCATCATTCGAAGTGGTTGCATTGATAAACCGGTTGCAGTGCAGACCAGAAACTACAGACTGCACTCTCCACGTCTGCGTGGCCTGGCCGGACCAGAACCCGAGAACCACTTTGGTGCCGTCGGTTGCAGGGCTGCTCGAAATGTCGACGATCGAATTCTTGCTCAACGCTACTGCATTGAAGAGTCTAATGGTCCCATTGGGTTGTACAGTGCTTGCGGGCGAAGAATAGGAGCCGATCCAGGTCGAGAACGTCTGGTTCGGGGAACGATCGCACGGCCACTGGATGAGCTTCGTGCCCGCGGTTGGAGTGCCCGCGGCAACGCCCAGGCATTGGTTGGTTGCGAAGTCCCTCAGATAGACGCGTGCGTTGGCGTGGCGGAGGCGACGCTGCTCGCAAGAATGGATATTCCTAGAGCCATACTCAGGATGTTTTTCATGAAATACCTCTCAATTCGTAAAGGCTTACCGTTCCCGAAGGTCACGGAAGGCCATTGTCACACGGAGACTTTGTGCTCCGTGGACTTAGATGGGGCGTCTCGCGTCCGTCGCACAAACATCGACACCAGCACAAACGATTTGCTGCTCGACGATCATTGGGCCCAGAACTCGATCCATGACGCGTACCCGCCATTTGCTGTTTCAAAGTGCGCCGATCTGTGAACTATTGCGCATTCGGCGTGACTGAAACAGTGGACGGGATCGAAAGGCAGGGTCCAGACTTTATCACTTCGGTTCTGCCGGCCACAACCTGTTCTCGTAGTCCGCGTCAAAGGCCGGCGCATTTGCCGTCAAGTACTCGAGGGCCACCGAACCGGTGTTCTTTATTCCGTGCCGGATTCGCGAAGGAATATGGACCGCGTCTCCAGCACCAACTTCACTCGTTTCGCCATCGATGACCATTAGTCCCTTGCCCTTGATAATGTAGTAGCACTGCTCGGGATCGTGGCTGTGCACTGGTTGTTCCGAACCAACAGGAATTTCTGAGATCTGTAAGGACAAATTGCGAGCAGAAGAGGTTTGGGGGCTGATAAGCATCCAAGAGGTCAATGTCGCAAGTTGGCCTGTATTCCTTGATGTAGCCTTGTTGTGAATCTGCATTTTGCTTACCGTGGCGCGGTCACGCCCGACTGAAGTTCGCCCAGAGCCCGTCGCTAGTCAAGACGCGTCCGTCCATTGCGGTAGGGACCCGGCTCACGCCGGGCCCCCCGCGCAGATCCGTACGTGCGAGACTATCGCATACGGCTCCTGCCTTGGGTAGTGACGGAAAAGCGTTCGAGGGGATAGGGATGGTAGGTGATGGGTTTTGGTAGCCACTTGTCGATGAGGCGATTCATGCGCTCCCAGGTCACGCGGGTCCGCTGGCTACGCCTTTCGAGGAAGGCCTTCCATAGGATGCCGACGTGCCTGTGAAAGCACTTCAGTGCCTTGAGGTTGAAGGGCACACCGTAGTACCGGTAGTGTCCTATCAGCACCGACCGAAGATATCGACCGATTTCCGGCAACTTGGCGTTATGCCGGCGCCGGAGTTCGGCTTTGACTGCCTTCAGTTTCGCTATCAACCGTGGTCTTGCCGTCAGCCGAGTCACCGTGAAGCGACCGGTTGCCGTTCGCCCGGCAATGTGAGTGAAACCCCGAAACTGAAACGTCTCGGGGCGTCCCTCGCCATGGCGCTCGCGATTCAACGCTGCGAAGCGTCCAAACTCGAGCAGCCGGGTTTTCTCGGGATGCAGACTGAGGCCAAACTTGGCGAGCTGCACCGCTAGCTCCTTCCGGAGCTTCTCGGCGTCGCTACGCCACTCGAAGCCGAGCACGCCATCATCCGCATACCTGATGACGATGACGTCCCCAATGGCCTCGCGCTTGCGCCACTTCTGCACCCACAGGTCCATCACGTAGTGCAGATAGATATTCGCCAAAACGGGGCTGATGCTCCCGCCCTGCACCGTACCTTCGTCACTGCGTATCCTCTTGCCATTCTCCAGCACTCCGGCGCTGAGCCATTTCCGAATCAATCGCACAATGCGCTGGTCTGCAATACGGCGCTCGATAAATCGTACTATCCATTCGTGCTTCATCGTTCCGAAGAAGTCGCGGATGACTAGGTCGAGCACCCAGCCCACCTTCTTGATATGTATTCCTGCTGCCAAGGCGTCGAGCGCTTGATGTTGGCTCCGCCCCGGTCGAAATCCATACGAGAAGTCGAGAAACGCTGGCTCGTAGATAGCATTGAGTACCTCGACCGTTGCTGTCTGGACAATCTTGTCCTCGAGCGTCGGCACTCCTAACGGCCGCAACCGGCCGTCAGTCTTCGGTATCCAAGCCCTTCGCACCGGCATTGCCCGATACGCTCCGCGTTTGAGTCGTGCAGATAGGTCCTGCAGGCGTGCCTCCAGGTCCTCGCCGTACGACCGCCACGTCACGCCGTCGATGCCCGCCGCGGCTTTGCGTTCCAGTGACTGGTACGCTCGCCGCAACCGGTCGACGTTGTACACGTGGTGCATGAGCGCCGTGAACTTCGCTGTCTTATCCTTACTCGATACGTGCCGTATGCGGGCGAGGTCACTTGGCGCGCTCGTCCCGGCATCTGTGTCCGGAGCGCGTTTCTCCCGTCCGCATTTCCCTTGGCCAGCGTCCTTCCCTCCATCGACTCCTTGGCACTTGGTCTCGTTCGCCAACTTCTCAGGTACTACGACGCTGTCTGACTTCTCCCCAACGTGCATCGCCGGCTTGGGTCCTAAGACTTCACGGCGCGGACTGCCACTAGCAGTCATTGAGGAGATCTCCCGGTTTCCATGTAGAAGGTTTTCTGCGCATGCACGAGTTCTCGGACCTCGGGAGACCAAACCACCACTCGCGATGACGTGATGGCCCGTGTTGCCTTCAAGTAACGTTGCGCTCTGGGCATCTCCGTGAACGCATTACGCGGCTCAATAGCCCGGCCTACGCATCCCTCTGTCAACGCTTCACCCCTGCCCTCACGAACAACGGCGCGTGACTCGAGGCCAATGTGATTCGCTACTTCTTTCGTTGTATGGATATCTCAACCCACTTCCTTCCACCGGCTTTGACCGGCGCACAACGGGTGAGCACTAACTCGCGGCCCTGACAATACCACCGAAAGTCGTCAATCCGGAAGGCAGCCGAGCGACGTACAGGTGATGCGACCGAAGGACTCCACAGAGCGAGGCGAAAACCAAGTTTTCAACCAATTTGGCCGTCGAGTTCAGTGCTGAGTCAGGCATGCCCGGATCACGTTTTGCCTGAGCTTTCCTGGCGCGCATAAACATACCCCACAGAGGGACCACGAGCAGCAAGACGCCAGAAATTGGGATTGCAAGGATGCCTACAACTGTCAGCGACAAGAATGCCCAGGGTAGGAACATGGGCAATTGTTTGTGGCGCATCTCTATCCAACGGATGAATTCTCCAAGAATGATGAGGGCAAAACCGCGGTAGAGAAACCAGAATGCCGCCTCGCGCGACGCGTTGTCGCGACCGGCGTTCACCACACCGTCTGCCGCGAGGCCTGTCAGTGCCGAGTGCTTGGAGACTACACCCAGAAGCAAGTGAAGCGCGCCAATGAGCGTAAGCGTTCTTCCGATCCATGGTCTCATCTTGCTCTCCGTCTCGGTCTAGGTTGCCCCGCACTGGTTGGAGTTCAACAACTCCAAGACGAGTCTGCCGCAATGCCGTACGCCTTCCAAGTAACACAGTCGCCTTGTTGCCCGATCAATCGTCTACGGGCAGATTCCTCGTATTCTTGGCGAGCAAGTCGGATAGCGCATCAACAAGCAATCGAATGTCTTGGGAATGGCGTTGCCGAAAGCGCAAAGCCCGATAGGCGAGGCCAATGAGGAGGGTCTTTGGAACAATTTCGATCTCGAGGCAGAGGTTGGTTCCCAGGTCTCCAGCTGGTGTCAATGACCAACGTCCCGTCCCGCGATGGGGGCCAACGTGATAGCTGAATTCGAGTAGTGCTGGCGCTTGCTCGCGCTCCAATAACCACCCGACTCTGATTCCCGGTGCTGGCGTGAACACCACAGCCTCGTTGGTTCCAGCTCGCGTGTCGGGAGCATTTGCCACGGCAAACTTCTTTGGCCACCAATTCGGATACTGTTCAAAGCTACGAAGGGCGGTGAAGACATCGATGGGGGCATACGGAATAGTGAACTCGTCTCGAACAGCTATTGCTCCCACTGCGGGAGAAGCGTAGCTGAAGCTTCGCCCGGTCGCCAGCGGATCAGAGGGCACGCCCATGCAATTGGGGCCCTCACTTCTGCACCGCGTCACGACTGAACGCGACAACGGGGATTGTGACTTCAGCGTCCGCCAGTCCTTGTGGTCTGCCTAGTCGCAGAGCCACAAAAGGAGGAGTCGGTCATGAGCAAGAATACACGACATCTGGGCCTGGATGTCCACGCAGAAACGATTACGGCGGCAATCGCCGATGGAAGGATGAAGGT
>CAYVXY010000024.1:0-56430 GCA_964454965.1 uncultured Polyangiaceae bacterium
GGGGCAGCCCAACAAACTCACGCCGCTCTCAGCTCCGTGGGAGATCCCGACCCCCCTTGCGAGTAGCCATTGGACTGTTCGCATACTGAGCTTCTGTTCAGTTCAAGTCAAGCTTTTCGCGGGAAATTGCGCGCCCTACGAAGTGCAAGATTGGCTCATTCGATCAACCACAACAGCTCGGTCGGTGGAGGGTGCTGGTCTCTCCCGCGGGTCGCCACGCGCCTACGGAAGCTTCTTTACCCAGCCGATGATCCAATTCTCCATCGGATCCGCGGACTGAATGCTGCCCAGCCAGGCAGTTCGCTCGTCACGCGACATAATCCGTGAGGCGGCAAGTATTGCTCGCCTGTCCCACCTGCCAAAATTTGTGAGCGCCGACTTTTGTCCCCTGAGCCATGCAACGTTACCGAGCGTCGCTGCCGCTTTGGCACGAAACTCGATCGGTGCGACATTCCACATCTGGCTGTTCAGCTCCCGATCCTCAAAACACGCGCGATTGCCTGCAATGAACCAGTAGAACCAGTGACGGACAAAAGCACTTCGGTACGCGAGGTCCGAACTCGCGATCGCTCGCAAACTAGAAACATTCTCGCGAATCCAGTCCTCCGTTGCAATTGCCGCCAAGAAGAGGAAGACTTCTGGAATTGCGGAACTCAATCGCTCGAAGTTGGAAAGCACGAGTGGCGTAAGGTCGACAATTTTGAGTCTTCGAGCCTGGCGTAGTGCGTATCGAGTTAGTCCCAAATCAGGAATGTCGCTCGCCAAAGCCAGTCGCAACACGCGACCGACAAGTTCCCACTGTACATACCCCGTGAGCCTTGAGTCCATGAACAGGTCTAGATACTGCCATTCGGCCTTCGGCTTCTGCCCATCGCTCGTGTCTGGTTCGGATCCGAGAAAGTACTTTCGCAGCTCGTCAATATCGGACTCGGTGTAAGAATCCGCATAGCCAAGAAACGGCTGAACAAGCCCCAATAGCTCTCGCTGTTCGTGCTTATCAGGCGATTCGAGGTATCGGACCACAAAATCCGAACTGTCCATGACTCCCGTCTTGCTGTTGTTGAGCTGGAGGCGTTGGGACTCATAGAGGTGAACGACAAGTTCCTCGTGTACCACCTCTAGTCGCCGACGGTCTGAACCAAAGACGCGTAGATCGTCGACATATCGACAGTACGGAAACCCCTTGGTTCGGAGAAACTCGTCCACATCCGACAAGACCGCTTCACTCATCACGATGCTGGCTGCCGGCCCCACGGGCACACCCTGTGACGAATTGGAGTTGAGCCTCAGAAGGAACTGTTCTATTGATCTCGCCGTTCCAGCCAAATTTGGATTTGCCAACGAGACATTGTTCGTCAGTCGATGGAGATAGATCCTATTGTAGAAGTCGGCAATGTCGGCAACGAGGACTGCGCCGTAGGTAGCAGCCAGCGCTTGGCACTGGCTTACGAATTCCGCATAGCCGTTGCCTTTTCCAAAGAAGCCCCCTTTGGTCAGCGATATTCGGTAAGAAAAGACATTCTTTGCAGACGTCGGGCTCCGCGCATTTTCTACATTATCCGCGACCAGATGAGCCAAAGCGGTATACACAATCGCATCGAGTGGCTCTAGCTGATGCACGATGCGGTATCCACCTCGGGCCTTCGGAGCAGCCATCGACCGAGGAGGATTATTCGACAGTTTCTCGACGTTCGTTGCTGATAGAAACGTCCTGACCTCCGACCACTGTGACCAAAGCGCCTCGTATTCGGACAGTTTTGGAAAGAAGTCTGAGTCGTAGAACCCCTCGATGTGGGCTTTAGCGAAATCCAGCGATTCTTCCGTCAAGCGAGTCATGTTGGGATCGCCTTCGATGTGATTAGAATCGCCGCGAGTAGTGCACCAAGCATGGTCGGTATACCCACTTACGCCACCATCTCCTGCACCACTGCGGCGACAAGCATTGATGCCTGATGCTCGGACCGTCGGAGTACTGAGTTGAGCTCGTCACAGAGTTTCATGATCGCACCAATGCGGTCCAAGATTGCTTGTTGTTCTTGCCTTGGAGGAACGGGGAGCACGATGTTCTCGAGGAGCGCCGTGTTGTAGCCAGGTCGAGTCCCACCGCGAATCGTGCCCAATACTTGTTCCTTCACCGCCCCTGCGGCCCACAACCACAATCCGGCAAGCTGCGCGTCAAGCACGCGAGGGTCGAGGCGAACTCTGAGGATGTGGCCAGTCATTCTCCAATCATTCACATACTCCGGCGCAACGCACACTTTGCCCAAGGTTGCGCCCGATCTTGCAAACAGCAGATCGCCAGCCTGGACGTCGTACCGTGCAAGCTGCGCCGCCTTCGCCTTCGTAACGAAGTACAGGCCATCCGTCGTGAAGCCAGTTCCAGTGAGGTTGCCCACGGCGATCACCGGCACACCCGTCGGGACGAACTCGGAGGAATGAAGCTGCGCACCAAAAGGTCCGGTTTGAACCGGCGCGAAGTGATCTGCTCCCAGCAGCCCAATCGGGGCATATTGCCAGGTTGTTGGGACAGGCGGCAGGTTTGCAGGGAACTCAAAGTCCGGTTCCAGGTAAGCAGACTTCCACTTGTCGCCGCGTGGTGCATTGCCACTGCGCGAAAGCTTCTCCCGCTCCCGACGTTCCCATTCACCTCGACGTTCGCTCCGCCGAGCATGCAGGATCCCCTCGGCGCCACTCGCCGATAGATCGGTACGAACAAGTTGACCACGTGAAGCGAGGTCGATGACTGCGAGCCGCAAGTCTGCGACCTTCTCCACCCCTTCCAGCACCGTCTCCCAATTTTCAACCACCCGCTTCCAAGCCGCGTCGAACTCTTCGGGCCCCTCGGCGTTCGTGAGGGCCTCCAGCGCCGACTGCGTGAACCGTGACCCGACTTCACGCTTCCGTGTCTGCTTGGCCTCCAGCTCGTCGATGAGGGCCATGAGCTGGTCCACGCGAGCGACGATGCGTTTCTGTTCGGCTAGGGGCGGTAGCGGCAATGCCATTTCTCGCACAGTGCCCGCGTTGATGTTTCCCGCCACGCGAAAACTTGCAGCGTAGTCCATCCAGACTGCGCGTATTGCCTTGATGAACAGATGAACGTACTCTGGATGCGCGGCGGCTTTGTTCGGAAGCAACGCGCAAACAGATTGATTTATCGTGCTTTCAACCCCAAGAAGTCCGCTCTTTCCGATGGTGCCGGCACCCCCATACATCGCAACGCAGACTGTGCCCTTGGGGTAGATTCGCAAACTACAGTCCGTGACTGCATCCTGCGTAATCTGCTCCTCACAACTGGAAACCACTCCGTTGTTCAGGTCAGTCGTCTTCACCCACGCAATGGGTCCCCCAAAGTAAGCGCTGCGCGTCCTCGAAGGCGTCGTCCCGCTCGAAATGGGAAAGACTCGACCCAGTGTCGTCCAAAACCACGTGCCCGGAGTCTCCCACCGCGGTGTAGGACTGGCGGTTTCGGCGTTTGGCCTGATGCCAAACCTCGAACAGACGCGAGCGTATTCAGCGTCAATAGCGCTAACTGGTGGAGGGCCCATGGCAGATGTGACACCGAGCGAAAGCCTTCCGCGAACAGCTAGTTCGAAGACGAGTTGACGTAGCTTCTCCGTCCCTCCCGCCGCCCCCACAAGGACATCAAAACACTCAACGAACCTCTCGACCGCAAATTGCCCGTCCGCCAGCACTCGTTCAACCACCGGCGGAACGCTCGACACGCGTCGTGTACTCGCCGGTGCCGCGCCGTCCGTCTTGCGCCGCGCCGCGCCGTTTCCCCGCGTCGGTGCCTCGCCGTTCCCCCGCGCCGCACCCTTCGCCGCCGTCTTCTTCGCCGTCACCTTCTTCGCCGTCACCGCCATCACCCCTCCCCCCGGAGCGCCTTCGCCAACTCATCGCGCAACTGATCCCGGATCTTGGCGGCTTCAGCGGCCGCCTCGCGGTATTCGCGCAGTAACGTATCCGCGTCGCCAGGACCATCATCAACGGCTTTGGGATTCTTGATGTCCAGGTTGTAACCGCGCTCTTGGATCTCCTTGAGCGACACCTTCCAGGCTTGGTCGGTTTCCTTGCGCTTTGGCCACCACTTCTTCTCTACAGCGAACTCTTCGATCCGCAGCGGCTTGGTCTTCGAGTAGCTCTTGGCACCGGCGGGGTAAGGGTGCTCGTAGAACCACACTGTCTTCGTGGGCTCGCCCTTGGTGAAGAAGAGCAGGTTGGTTTTGATCGAGGTGTAGGGGTTGAACACGCCCTTAGGCAGGCGCACGACCGTGTGGAGGTTGCACTCCTCGAGTAGCTTCTCTTTGATGCGGGTCTTGACGCCTTCGCCGAAGAGGGTGCCGTCTGGCAATACCAAGGCAGCCCGCCCTTCGGCCTCAAGAGATGCATGATCAGCAGTAGGAATAGGTCGGCAGTCTCGCGGGTGCGGAAGGCTTGGGGGAAGTTTTGCTCGATGCCGTCTTCTTCCATGCCGCCGAAGGGCGGGTTGGTCACGATGACGTCAACGCGGTCCTTCGGGCCATAGTCACGCAGCGGGCGCGCCAGGGTGTTGTCGTGATTGATGAGGGATGGCACCGCGATGCCGTGGAACAGCATGTTGGTGACGCAGAGCAGGTGCGGGAGCGGCTTCTTCTCGACGCCGTGAATCGATTGTTGGAGTTTCTCTTCGGCGTCGGCGCGTTTGACGTATTTGTTGCGGATGTGCTCGATCGTACAGACCAGAAAGCCGCCGGTGCCGCAGGCGGGGTCGAGGACCGTTTCGCCTAGTTTGGGATCGACTTGGTCGACCATGAACTGCGTCACGGCGCGGGGCGTGTAGAATTCACCGGCGTTGCCGGCGTTTTGTAGGTCCGAGAGGAGCTTCTCGTAGACGTCGCCGAACTCATGTTTGTCGCTTTGGCGGTTGAAGTCGATCTCGTTCAGCTTGTTGATGACCTGGCGCATCAAGGTGCCAGACTTCATGTAGTTGTAGGCGTCTTCGAACACGCCGCGCACTACACCGGCAAGGGCTGCATTCTTGCCCCCGACGGTAAGCTCCTTCAGCGTCTTGAACAGGTCGTTGTTCACGAAATCGAGCAGGGTGTCGCCGGTGATGCCTTCGGCGTCCGTGGCCCAGGCGCGCCAACGCAGGCGGGCGGGGATGGGGGAGCGGTAGCGGTCTTCAATTGCCTCGCGTTCGGCCTCGGCGTCGTCGAAGACTTTGAGAAAGAGCATCCAAACGAGCTGGCTGATGCGCTGGGCGTCGCCAGCCACACCGGCGTCTTTGCGCATGATGTCTTGGATGGTCTTGAGCGTGGTACTGAGGGACATGGGTAGTTGGAGTGATTTCCGATACTTAGGCGATAGCTAAGTTATCTTTGCTAGCGGCGACGCTAACTTAGGAAAACGGCGAAACTTAAGATAGCGGTTTCGGCCGCTGGTTACGACGCCCGGTACAGTTCGTCTTCCAGTTCCTGCACGGCCTTCTGGTACGGCTCCTTGCCGCCGAACTGCTTGAGGATCTCGAGCAGGCTGCCGTGCTCGGTCAAAGGACGCACCTTGAGGATCCCGATGTCTTCGATGTTGTCGACGCCCTCGTCGGCGAACTTGTCGAGTAAAGCATCGAGCACCTTCCTCGATTGCTCACCGTATTTGGCGAAGTAGTCGCGCTTGCGGATCTGGTTTGCTCGCTCCTTGCGGGTGAGCGGCGGCTGGTCAAAGGCCACGTGGCAGATGAGGTCAAAGGCCGAGAGCTCCTTGCCCACCTCTTCGGCAAGCGGTTCGAGCAACACTCCGACCTCGGCCAGCTCGTCGATGATCGCCTGCTTGCGCTCAGCTTGGCTCCAGGTCTTTAGGAACGCGTCCAGGCTCCGGTACTGCCGTCGGATCCCTTTGCGCATGTAATCTCGCAAGCTCTCAGTCACGAGCTTGCCGTCGCTGCCGTAGTATTGGATACGCTCGGCCACGATGTAGACCGGCACATCGCCCACCACGTATTTGACGCGCTTCTGGCCCTTTTCCGCACCGTCCCCCTCGCCGGGCCAGGATCCAGTGGCGGAGGAATTCGCTGCACCAGCGGCTGCTTCATCGCTCGGAACGATCGGATCGATGGTGCAGACTGGGGTTTCGTCCGAGGGCAGTTCGATGCCTTCGTCTTCGTCTGGCGGCACGATCGTGTCGCCGTCCTTGGGGACGTAGATGCGGACCGGATCGCCATCAAAGGCTCGGTCGGCGAAGAGCTCGGTCGCCTTCTTGAAATCGAGAATGGTGAAGTAGAGCTTGCCGTAGTCCTCACGGATCCGCGTGCCTCGCCCAATGATCTGCTTGAACTCGGTCATTGACTGAATCGTCTGGTCGAGCACGATGACACGGCAAGTTTGCGCATCGACGCCGGTCGACATCAATTTCGAGGTCGTGGCAATGACCGGATAGGGGCTCTCTGGATTGATGAAGGGATCCAATTCAGCCTTGCCCTCGTCATTGTCCCCAGTGATGCGCATCACGTATTTGCGGTTCTTGGCACACAAGTCCGGATTCGCATTGACCAAGGCCAGGCGCATCCGCTCGGCGTGATCCACGTCCTCACAGAAGACAATCGTCTTGGAAAAGCGTCCCGTGGCTTTCAAGAACTCCGTCAGGGTCCGGGCCACGAGTTCGGTTCGCTTCTCGAGCACTAGGGTGCGGTCGAAGTCCTTCTGGTTGTACATGCGGTCCTCGATCTCGGTGCCGTTCTTGTCGACCTTGCCGCGTTCGGGACGCCAACCGGTGAGGTCTTTGTCGATATCGACGCGAACCACCTTGTAGGGAGCCAAGAAGCCATCCTCGATCCCCTGCTTCAGGCTGTAGGTGTAGACCGGTTCACCAAAGTAGTAGCTCGTCGAGACCTCTGTGGTCTCCTTGGGCGTCGCGGTCAGGCCCAGCTGGGTTGCCGAAGAGAAATACTCGAGCACATCACGCCAAGCCGAATCGGCCGCCGCGCTGCCGCGGTGGCATTCGTCGACAACGATCAGATCGAAGAAGTCCGGCGAGAACTGCTTGAAGATATCCTGCGATTCTTCAGTGCCAGTGATCGCTTGGTACAACGCCAGGTACACCTCGAAGCTTTTGTCGATCTTGCGGTGGGTGATCTTCGTCATCTTCCCACCAAAAGGCTTGAAATCATTGGTCTTGGTCTGATCGACCAATATGTTGCGCTCCGCGAGGAACAGGATGCGCTTTTTGACCCCAGCCTTCCAAAGCCGCCAGATGATCTGGAACGCCGTATAGGTCTTGCCCGTGCCCGTGGCCATGACGAGCAAGAGCCGGTTCTGCCCCCGAGCCACTGCTTCGACCACGCTGCTGATGGCGTTCACCTGATAGTACCGAGGCGCCTTGCCTGAAGCGTCCGTATAGTACTCCTGGGTGACGATGCGCGAAGCCTCGGAAGAGAGATTCTTCCAAGCGCAGAACCGCTCCCAAAGCACCGCTGGACTTGGGAACTCGTCGAGCTTCAGCTCTTGCTCCACCTTGCCCGAACTCTGCGTGCCGTCGTGAAACAGGAACTTTGACCCATTGGACGAAAACGCAAATGGCACTTTGAGCAGCTCAGCGTAGTGCAACGCCTGCTGCATCCCATCGCCGACGCCGTGGCTTGGCTCCTTGGCCTCGACGACTGCGAGCGGTACATTGGGCTTGAGGTAGAGCACACAGTCCGCGCGTTTGGACTCGCCCCGCGCCACAAGCTTTCCGCGGACTACCACCTTGCCCGCAGTAAGCGTCACCTCCTCGCGCAATTGGGTCTGAACATCCCAACCTGCCTGCTCAATGGCAGGCGTGATGTACTTGGTGCAGACGTCGCGCTCTGAGAGGGGCATCCTGACCGAGTAACGTACCCTTTTCGCCACACGCTTCGCAATGGCAGCGAATCCGCGACAGCGCCTCGGCCGTCTAGCCCGAGCCATCTTCTCCCGATAGGGTGACCTAGAACCCAATATTCGAGCAAGTGCGACACCTCGTCCCGCCTTACCACAGTGCCAACTACCCAATGAATCCGAGCTTGCTCAGACTTGCGCGATTTCGCGCGCTCGCGAACATTTTGGTTCGATACCTGCTCCCAATTCCGCATCACCGCCAACGTGACAATCGACGCGACCGCACATTGTCACTCGAGTGCCAATTGGACAATCGCCTCGCGCGCAGGTTGGCTCCGCGGAGCTCGCTGCAACTGTGGGTGCAGTTATGGGAAGCTCCCAGGAGCTTTTTCCAACGGGGGGTGCCGTCGTGAAAAGCTCCCAGGAGCTTTTTCCAACGGGGGGGTGCCGTCGTGAAAAGCTCCGCGGAGCTTTTTCCAACAGGGGGTACCGTCGCGAAAAGCTCCCAGGAGCTTTTTCCAACGGGGGGTACAGTTGCGAAAAGCTCCCAGGAGCTTTTTTCAACGGGGGGTACTGTCGCGAAAAGCTCCCAGGAGCTTTTTCCAACAGGGGGTACCGTCGCGAAAAGCTCCCAGGAGCTTTTTTCAACAGGGGGTGCCGTCGCGAAAAGCTCCCAGGAGCTAATTCCTTCGCGTTCGCACGCTTCTAAGAGCTCCGCGGAGCCAAAATTCGCGAAGTGCTGACCGAAAACTGGCGCTAAAGTGACATGTTTTGGTCTCCAGGGATCGCGGGGCGACACTCGAGTGACCAGGTGCTGTGGAACCGGATCAGAATCGAACAGTTCAGTGACGATCTGCGCATTTAGCCCTAACTGTTCGGGCGCTGGCGCCCCGGCGACCCAGTCAGCCGCAGACAAATGTGCACAGCTCAGCCGCGAGACTGGCGAGGAACCCTTCCCGATTGGCAAGTGGTTCCGTTGTGTGTGGCGGCGGCTCATTCATGAACGAGAAATGGCCGGCGCCCTCAACGACATTTGCCTGGATCGGCACGCGGGCGCCGAGCGCCTCTTTCAGAAACTCGGTCTGCGCAGGCGGCGTGATGGTGTCATTCGTGCCTGACCAGGCTAGAATCGGCGTCTTTACGGCATCTAACGCACCGGGGCCCTGGAAGAAATTGGTTGCAGGAGCCAGAAGCGCCAGCCTATCGAGGCGCCCGTCGGCATTGATGGAGAGACATTGCCCCGAACGCATCCACACGTGGCCGCCAGCTAGGGCAAGGAGCATCGTTGCCCCAATCGAGTGACCCACTCCCGCCACCAAAAGCCCCTCTTCTGCGACGGAGTCGAGGGCAAGGCTTAGTCTTTGTCCACGGACAATCAACTCGCGTTCGGTTGGAGTCGGCGACGCGAGTCGCTCGAAGTGCGGTGCAACGACTGTGCAGCCGTGCTCAGCTAGATACGTCAAGAGCGGAAGGTGGCGCTCAGGATTTCCACCCCCACCCACCGAAAAAAGCACGACGCGAGACGGATGTGTCGATTCGAACACCGTGACGTCGAAGCTCTCCGATCCATCCTTCAATGACAGTCTGTACATGCGGTAATACTGCCTGCCCATGGCAATCGCAGCAAGGGCACTTAATGCTGCATCGAGTGCTCCCCGACTGTGACTTCTAGACGCAGGGGCTGGCAAATCTAAGTTCCCACCTCACCAGTATCGATCCGCATTCGGACTAGGGGGAAAAAAGCCGAGTCCCGAAGAGGTTCGAAGTCGGGTCGTCCACCTCGACGCACAAACCAAATACGAAGGCGCGAGCTCCCGTTGGATCGGCATCCTTGCGTGTCGTACCAACAGTGGGCGTAGACACGGATGGGGACTCGTCGGTGCGGCTCACGTTCGCTTGCGGACAAGCCGAATTGTTCGTGTAGCAGACGCCAGTTGGGACTCCTGTGCCTGGGACGACGATGTCCACGTGCAGATCGAAACCGAGCGACGCACTGGTCTTGAAATCGAGGCCGTAAGCGCTGTTGGAGGCCACCGGCGGCGAAAGGTACTGGCCGAAAGCATACACTTTGGGAGTAGTGCCGGCGCAGTAGCCCGAGAACGGCAGCCCACCGAACCCTCCCCAACTGAAACCCGTGCTCGCGGATGCTCCACCTGCACCGCCATTGTACGAATTTCCCTGGGTGCCTCCTGCAGTGACGATGGTACCCGAGACCAACGTACCCATTCCGCCCGCACCCTTGAGGGCACTCGAACCACCGGTTTGCACGACCTCACCTACTTCACCGGGTTGAATCTCGCCGCCGCAAGCCCCGGTTGAGACGATGAGGGCCAGAACCCCAATAGATACCGGACAAATCGCAATTCTGCTGGCCCTCGCCGGTCTTCGCACCTTGAGCATAGGTGGAGTCTGAGCGCGGATATCGCCAGATGCAACGATTCGCCGAGGTGCGACCAGCCCATGCCGACTTCGCCCGCTATATCACCGCCCCAGCAATCTTTCTCAGCACGTATTCGCGTTGCCTTGCTGCCTCAACGTGGAACAAGAACCATTTAAGATCAGACCGCGCGGTGTACTCGAGCGCGGCAAACTCATCCGCGTCGGACATGCGGTCCCAATCGTAGCGATCGCCGTACAGCGCCGCGCGACGCCACGCCAGGCGGTCGTAGCCGCCGGTACTGAACACGTCGGAGAACTCAGTGACCCAGCGCTTGGGATGGCTTAGGCATTGTTCGACAATCGGGCTGAGCTTTTCCCATTGGTCCCTTGCCTGTGTGCAAGCGCGAAGCAAGCTATAAATGGCTTGGCTCGCCTGAAGAAACTCGGTCGGGTTGTCACGAGTCAAAAGCACGCGATCCGAGGCCCTGCGGTAGCGAAATCTGAGCGCGCTGTTGTCAGCCATAGTGCCTACTTCGGCGTGACCTACGTCGGGCGCGGCGTCTAGGACGAGGCTCGTGTGCAATGGCACTGGTTCCCAGTGGTCGTGCGTCCAAACCTCTCGGCCTTGCACGTCGTTATCAACGGCGCTCCAACGGCCTGAGAAGCCTTGATGGGCCCAGGTGTCAGCATAGGAATGCAAGGCGATCCCCGCTCGGATCAGGCAACTCAAGCGGGCTTTCGAGCCCTCGACTGACGTAGTGTAGGCGGTCAGCGCCTCAGTCACGCAATGGCGTGCCAACGCGGAGTTGGGCTGCACGACAAACTCGAACGGTACCTTTGCGGAAAAACCCTCGGGCGGAACAAAGTGAAAGGAAAGGTAGACCTTGCGTTGAGCGTCCTTGCTCTTCCATTGCGTCACGTACTCCAGGCCTTCATGCGCAGTGCACACAGGATCGAACAAGCCGCGCACCGTTTGCGACCTTGCCTCTAGGGGCAAATCCTTGACTAGGATCGGCTTGTGCTCGGTCGCGTGATCCGTGTACTGGGACGCGTAGGCTATAATATCTGCTTCAGCCGCGTCGAATCCCGCTCGATGCGCCAGCGCGCGAATGCCCTGGTAGTGGAAGTCGAACAGCATGGGTCGACCACGGCTGGCGAAGGTGCGCTCAGTCGGCCTCGCCGAGATCCTGCCAGTAGGCGACGAGCATCAGTTCGTTCTCCTGTTCCTCGTGAGCCCGCAACTGCTTGAGCGTCTTCGACAGTAGGGCCGCAAACTGCTCCACGGTATCCGACTTCTCTGGATCCAGCGTCGCCATTTGACCCACGACCGTTTCGAAGTCTTTCGACAGCCCCTGGTGCTGTTCGATCAGGCGCTCCACGGTCGGAACGTGCCGCGGCAACCTCTTGTTGACGTCGGAGAAGAACTCGGCTTCCTCGCCCTTGAAGTGCGATACCAAGCCAGTCGCTAGCTCACCGAGCAATGGCACTATCTCGTCGAGCCAGGCCCTGCCGCCTTGAGTTCGCTTCTCGAGCGCCAGCTCGAGGGCGTCGACCTGTCGACGAATATGTTGATGCTCGCTAAGTACGTCGTAGGCGCCGGAAGTCATGTCACTCTCCGTACACTGTCAGGTCATGTTGGTTGGATGGTGACCCGACGCGCGAGAGATTAGCCACGTTCTGCGGCAATTGCACTCCTTTGTCCCAGAATGCTGAAAGAAGGCGCACATTTGTCTCGCCCGGTCCGTGAACGGCGACGTTCGAGGTGCGAACGAGGATTCGCGATTATTGAGCTGACTGAGTCATTCTGATCGGGGTCAGAAAACCACAGCCCTGTTCCGGCCTCCCGTTCGCTCCATTGCACGGTACAATGCGGACGAACCACTTCACTGCGACGGCACTACTCTCCGCTCAATCAGGCAAAATGATGCAAAATCCCACCGTCCCGCGATTCATCTTCGCGAAAGCGCCGCGCAACGTCTACTGGGAGACGACCATTGCCTGCCAACTGGCTTGTCAGCATTGTCGCGCTGAAGCGATTTCCTGCCGGGATCCCGAAGAGCTTACGACCGAGGAGGGACTGCGCCTGATCGATAGCGTAAGGGAGCTGGGAAGCCTACTCGTGCTCACGGGTGGCGATCCACTCGAACGCGCCGATCTGCTGGAGCTGATTCGGTACGCGCGCAGCGTCCATGTCCCTGTGGCGGTGACCCCAAGCACGACACCAACATTGAAGCGTGAGATGGTGGCGACCCTGCGCGACCTCGGCATCACGGCGCTTGGGGTCAGTCTCGATGGGCCAACCGCAGAAATCCACGATCAGTTCCGCGGTGTTCCCGGCACGTTCCAGCATTCAATGAATGCCCTTGGCTGGGCGCGTGAGTTCGGGATCCCGGTGCAGATCAACACGACAGTCACGAGCTGGACCAGACCGCATTTGCAGGCATTGCATGAGTTGCTCGCTAAGACTGCGACGCCACCGGTGCGCAGGTGGAGCCTGTTTTTGCTCATACCAACTGGCCGCGGCGCATCCCTAGGTGCGCTTTCGGCGAGTGGAGTCGACGAACTGTTCGATTGGGCCTACCGCGTTTCGGAAGACTCGCCGTTTCACCTGAGTACCGTCGAGGCGCCGCACTACCGTCGGCATTGGATCGAGCAGCGCCTCGCCGCCAAGCTCCCCGCCGAAACCATCCTACACCAGGGAGGGCGCCTCGGTTTCGGTGTGCGTGATGGCAATGGCGTCATCTTCGTCGCGCGCAATGGCAATGTCTATCCCGCGGGGTTTCTGCCCCACCCACTGCTTGGGAACGTACGCCAAACGCCGCTCGAAGAGCTGTACCGCAATTCGCCTGCCTTGGCCGATCTGCGCGACATGGATCAATTGACGGGCAAGTGCGGCCGCTGCCAATACCGTTGGCTCTGCGGCGGCTCGCGTGCCCGCGCCTGGGCCAAATCAGGAGATCTGCTCGGAGACGACCCCGCTTGCAGCTACGAGCCAGCGTCGACCGCCGAACCCGTTTGGCCTGGCTTTTCCGTGGATTTGCCCGACGACGCAAGTGCGCCCTTGTTTACCCATGGTCGGGGCCACCCTGGCGCGCTCCCCGGCATGTAAGTCAGTGCGCAGAAAGCACGCGCTCGAGAATGGTACGAATGTCCGCCAGCGAGAGGCGCACGGGGTTGCCCTGCATGCTACTCGCGCGAAGCGCGCGTTCGGCGAGCTCGTCGCGCTGTTCGACCGTGACGGCAGGCGGACCTAGACAGCTCACTTCTAGCTCGACGGCCAGTTGCTCAATCCAAGCGATTCCTTCCTCGGCACTGGCCGAGCCATTGCCCGTGACAAGCCGAGCAATCTCGACATAGCGCTCGAGGGTTTCTCCCCCACCCGCCTGTCGACGCAGGGCCGTGACGTTCACGCGCATCACGGGCCCTAGCAGGGCCGCGCAGAGCGCACCATGCGGGATATGAAGCATGCCCCCCATTGGCCCTGCCAGCCCATGCACCGCGCCTAAGCGCGCATTGGCCAGACACATGCCGCCCCAAAGGCTCACGAGCGCCATGTCACTGCGCGCCGAGATATCGCTTCCCTGGTTGTAGGCGCGTCGCAATGACTTCGCAGCAAGCCGGATCCCGGCTCTTGCCAGCGCGTCGGTCATTGGATTCGCGCGATTCGACACGAAAGGCTCGATCACTTGTGTCAACGCGTCGAACCCTGTTGCCGCGGTGACCGCCTTGGGGACGCTGAGCGTCAGCCGCGGATCCACCAGTGCCACGCGCGGCAGGATGAATTCACCGCGTAGGCTCACCTTCGTGGCGTGCGTGGGCACGTCGATCACGGCATTGCGCGTCACCTCAGCACCCGTCCCGGCGGTCGTTGGCAGCGCAATGCAGGGCAATCCGGCGCGCGCCAGTGCCTGCCCCCGACCAACAACCTCGAGGTAGTCGGTGAGCTGCCCGTCGTTGGTCGCTACTGCCGCGACGGCCTTTGCCATGTCCATGACACTGCCCCCACCCATCGCCACGACGACCTCGGCGGCATGCCCGCGCAATGCGATAAGACCCGCTTCTACGTCCTCTACCGTGGGTTCACGCTGCACCTGAAACCAGGCCACAGTGCCGCCAGCGCGCTCAATCGCTATCGCACTCTCCGCCACGCGCTCGCGCGTCGAGCCCACGACAAAAAGGACCCTACGACCGTAGCCACTAACTAGCTCCGGTAGTTGTTCGACAACCCCTTCACCAAAAAGAACCCTACCCGCAGTCGCAAACTCGAACATGACTCTACTCCGCGACGCTCACCAAGACGTCGATCCATTTCGCGCTCGAGCGCGGGCATTGCATCATCGGCTCTACAGCGTCACGCCACGCCTGGTAATGTGCAGTCTCCTTGTGCGCGAGCGGCGCCGCGGCAGTCCTATACGCTTCCACAAGCAAGAAGTGATGAGCGTCACTCGGATCGACAAGCAAGTCGAAAGCCGCCACACCAGACTCGTGCCGACTCAGTTCGACGTTCTGGCGCGTCTCT
Organism: uncultured Polyangiaceae bacterium; assembly: GCA_964454965.1. Taxonomy (GTDB): domain Bacteria; phylum Myxococcota_A; class Polyangia; order Polyangiales; family Polyangiaceae; genus FEN-1139. Next base: position 14,728 of record CAYVXY010000024.1, read on the forward strand.
CGAACGAAAGCTTCCAACATGCCGGGCTTGACTCGAATGTCCACGTTTACGATGAGCATGGGTTCCTCCCGCTGCGGAGTGTAAGCGCACGAGAACCCGTTCGGAAGCCATCAACGCGGACATTTGGCCTATTGGCCGCGAAAACTTCACTTCGAGCCCTGAGGATTTCACGTCCGTGACACGACGAGTGTCGGGTTTTGCCCTTCGACGCTCCCACCCAAGTAGCTAAACTCCCCCAATTGCCCCGAAATGATGCAGCAAGATCTCGACCTCTATTCGGGCTAGGATTGTCTCCCGCTTGTAGGAAGTTCGAAAATGAAGAGTTCTAGGATTGCCGATATCCACTCGTCCAAGGTCCTCGTCGGTCAAGCCGTACAGGTCGCCGGCTGGGTGCGCACCCGTAGGGATTCGAAGGCAGGGGTGTCCTTCGTCCAACTCAGCGACGGCTCTTGCCTCGATCCGCTGCAGCTCGTAGTCCCGAGCACGCTCAGCAACTATCAAAGCGAGGTGATGGAACTCGGCGCAGGGTGCTCGCTCGTCGCCCAGGGAACACTCGTAGCATCCACCGGCAAAGGCCAGGCTACTGAACTTGCCGTTACGGAGCTCGAAGTCACAGGTTGGGTGCAAGACAAAGACCACTACCCAATCCAGCCCAAGCGCCACAGCTTGGAGTTCTTGCGTGAACAAGCACATCTGCGACCGCGCACGAATACGTTCTTGGCGATGGCGCGACTCCGTGATGCAGTAAGCGCGCACATTCATGGTTTCTTTCGTGCAAACGCCTTTCTATGGGTTCATACCCCGATCATCACGGCTGGCGATTGCGAAGGCGCAGGGGCGCGTTTTCGTGTATCCACGCTCGACTGGACCAGACTCCCTCGACTGGCAGACGGCAGTATCGATCACGCTCAGGATTTCTTTGGACGCGAGACATTTCTCACCGTGTCCGGTCAGCTGGAGCTCGAAGCCTACTGTTGTGCGCTTTCCCGCGTGTACACATTTGGCCCGACTTTTCGCGCGGAGAACTCCAACACCACGCGTCACCTCGCCGAATTCTGGATGGTAGAACCCGAAATGGCGTTTGCCGACCTTGCTGACGACGCAACGCTCGCCGAGCAGTTCTTGAAGGCCGTGTTCGAGGGCGTGCTCGCGGACTGCCCCAAGGAGCTCGATTTCTTCCGGCAGCACTTCGACGCCGACTGCATTACACGCCTGGAGCGCTTTACGACGACCAGCTTCGAACGCATGGAATACACCGAAGCCATTCGCCTACTCGAGAAGTCAGTGACTGAAGGACAACGCTTCGAGTTCCCTGTCCAGTGGGGCATGGATATGCAATCGGAACATGAGCGCCATCTCACGGAGCAAATCGTTGGGCGGCCGATCGTCGTAATGAACTACCCGAAGGAGATCAAGGCATTCTACATGCGTTTGAACGACGACGGCCGCACCGTCGCCGCCATGGATGTCCTCGCGCCCGCCGTGGGTGAAATCATCGGTGGGGCCCAACGCGAGGAACGCCTCGACGTCCTCGATACACGCATGAAGGAAGCAGGGCTCCCCCTCGAACCCTACTTTTGGTATCGCGACCTGCGTCGCTATGGCACCGTTCCGCATGCCGGTTTTGGCTTGGGGTTGGAACGCCTCTTGGCCTACATTTCCGGCATGACCAATATTCGCGACGTGATCCCGTTTCCGCGCACTCCCGGAAATGCGGATTTCTAGCGCCGCGACGTGCGCCGCGCGTCCACTTCGGCAGCGTGCTTGAGAAACTGTTGGAACGCCAATTTCTGCAGAGAGGTCGGGACTGCCTTGTATGGATAGACCGTATGCCGACCTTGAGCCATCAAGCAGGTAATCGCCTCGTCGAATACCCGCACGCCGGGAGAGATGTCGCCGACTTTCACGCTATCTGCCGCGATACGACGAACGACCGCCTGCAACTGCTGGCACCAACCGGTCGACTCCGGCAGCTTGATCGGAGCCGCCTCGCGACAGCAGTTCTGTCGAATGATCGCCGTTGCCACCAGCTCGTACCACCCAAGCTGCCAGCCCTTCGCGGTAACCCCCGAGCGAATGACCATGGCCGGATTCGTTGGTACCTCGCTTGGTGCGCCCGCGGCCGCCACGCCAGCCACGCCTGATTGCGCCATCATCACGTCCTCGTTCAGCCGTCGATTTACGGCGAGGAAATCCTCTTCCGTACAAACGAATCCGAGGTCGATCCGTTCAGCGATTGTCTCGGGCCGATAGTAGGATCGAATGCACTGCGAGCGTTCCTCGGTCGCCGAACGACGAGGACGTTCGACAGCATTGCTGCTCGCCACTAGGACGGGTTCACTGGATGGGCGAACAGAGGCTGCAAGGGCTGCTTTTTCCCGCCCATCGCGATCGCCCAAGAAGTAGAAGCCCGACGCCCCAAACATCGAAAGCAACCCCAACAGGAGCAACGCCTTACCAAACTTCGGTTTGGAGCGCTCACGAAAGGCGGCAAGCTCGGGACCAATGCTCGGCGTGCGTCGCCGCGCCACGCCCGGGCCGGGTCGCTCCGAAAGCGATGAGGCCGAAAGCGACGGCATGCGCTCGGCCAGGATCGAGTGGCGCATTTGTTCGGCAGCGTCAAGAGTTGCGTCGAGTCGCGCTCCACCCCCTTCGAAATCGACGACCAACCGATCCCAAGATGCCGGCTGACCCGCCTTCGACGCAGCCGGCACGTGGACGGCGGAGCATACCTCCACAGCTGGCGGTGCGCTGCGCTGCTCCCAGCGATCGAGCCAAGCGATGAATTCTTCAGCAGATCCGGGGCGCCGGCCGCGTTCGAAAGACAACGCACGCTTGACGAGGCCCTCGAGTTCGCGGCCTTGAGGCAACGCTCGCAGGCGTTGACTGTCAGCCTCGTTCAATTCACAACGCCCCCAGGTCGAAGCCTGCGCGTGAAATGGCAGCTTGCCGGTGAGCATCTCGAATAGCAATAAGCCTACAGCCCAAAGGTCATCTGCAACGGTCGGGCCAGTACCTGTGAGTCGCTCGGGCGACGCGTAGTCCCTGAGTGGCGGAACGAGCAGCTGCGAGACGACCGGCGCGATGGGACGCCCCTTAGGCTCCGCAACAACTGCATGACTCGAGAGCGCTCCATGCGGAACCTGCCGCTGATGCAGTACCTGCAGCCCCTCGAGGATACGGATCGTCCAGGCTACCGCGCGATCTTGGTTCAGAGGTTCGCGCCGGACCAGCTCCGCCAGAGCTCGACCACGAATCAGTTCCGCCACGAACGCCGTTCCATCGGGCGGCCTTTCTCCCGAGCTTGGAAAAGCCTCGAGATTGGGCGAGGCAACGGAGTCCACCATGCCGGCAAGGTGGCGCTGCAAAGCCCCAATGCCCGGACCAGAAAGGTTTGTCTGCTCTGGCCCGGCAAATACAACGACCACCGTCTGCCCCGTAGCGACGTCCGTCCCCACGAAACGCGGCGTCACGTCACCCAGATCGAGGGGCAAGTGAATTGCGTAGCGCTTGGCTAGGACTGGTCGCTGAGCTCTCATTCGAAGGCAGGGGCCTCGTGCTTTATACGACCAATTCGGTCGCGAAGGAAACGTTCTCGAGGCCCCAAACCCAACGTCGTTCGAATGACCGCGTGGGCTCTATCGACGGCACGCGCGCCGCGGACGATTGCGCGTCACTAGCAGTCGATGTGCTCGCACAACACACATGCTCACTCAGGGAAGCTTCGTCGCCAAGAATGCCTTCAATTTGACCAGAGTCTTCTCGTCGCGGAGGAATGTCGGGCACTGGTAGCTCTCCGCCCAACTTGCCGCCTCGTCCGCAACCTGGCGCGCCATGTTCTCGTCCTCGACGATGTCGGATGGACTGCGACCTCGCACCGAAGCGATTCGGAGTCCTGAGACGTATTCCCCGAGCCTCTCCGCGTCCCGCCCGAGGAACTCGTTGACATCGATCGCCTCGCTCGAAAGTCTCCCAATGTCAGGGTGGTGCTCGGCCGCGACCCCTTGTTGTCGCAGCACTTCCAGAGCCGCACGCCGCAACACGAAGGCGTCGTCCAAGAATCCGAGATCTTCGACCCCATCCGGAATCAGATCGACTGATTTCAGCAAGTAGTTCAAAGCTCCGGCGATCCAGATCCGCTCTTCAGCGTCCAAGCGAGTGTCACACAGGGCTTGAGCAAACACTCGGGTGTCGGCAGCTAAAGCACCTAGCCAGTTCGGAAACAGATCGAGGGGATCGTGCGAGTCGGTTTGCATCGGAAGTGGTCTCCTTCAAAGCTTGACCTTTTACCATCCTGACCAAGCTCCGGGAACCTCGGACTTCGACCCATGTTACTCGAGCGAATCCCCTACAGCGGCCGCGCCAACCCGGCCAGTAGCCCTGCTTGCTATACCCTGAGGACCTAGCCCTGCTTGCTATACCCCGAGGATCTAGCCAGTGAACTGTCCTTAGAACCCGACTGCGTACCCCGCCTGCGCTGCTGCGGTGAAGGCAGGCTTCTCCAGCATACGCATGAACCGCGCTTCGAGAAATGGTCCGTGATTCTTGCCCAATGCGAAAGCTAGACCCAAGCCCCCACCAACGAAACCATTGCCACTGCGCTTCCATGCTAGAACGCGCGACGGCTGATTGTTTAGGTAGACCTCGACTGTAATCTTGCTGTCGATTTCTGCAATGCCGCCCGATAAAAACAGGTAGGGCCTGGCAACCTTCTTAGGGGCAAATGGCGCCGCACCCGGATAGTACGTCAACCTACCCTCACCGTGAAACGAGAAGAGCTTGGGGTCATCGGGATAGCGCGGCGCTTTGCCACTGACGCGCATTCCCACCTTAACACCAATCGAGAAGTTCTTCGACAAGAGCCGTTCGTAACCCAAGAGCAACCGAAGCGTCCCCGGCTTGAACCCGGCTGAACTGATCTCGTTGCCCTTGGTCACCTCCCCACCGCGAAATGTATAGTCTTGAGGTATGGTTTGGGCATCGTAGCAACGGTAGCGCGAGCCGGCATTGCAGACGTTCTCCGTCGCGGTGTGCACCATAAAATCTTGCTGCACACCGAAGGAGAGCCAATTTGCCACCGCGCGCCAGGCATCTGCACCAGGCACCGGCGTCGAAACTGCTGGACCACCTTCGGGACGGCTGGATGCCGGATTTGGCTGTGGCACCTTGGGCTGTCGTGGGCCGGCGCTCTCTTCCAAGATTGACCGCTTGACCTCCATGAACGCAGCCTCAACAACTTCCGTGTTCGTCTCCGGCACAATCGCGACCGTCGTGTCAGCACTGAGCGCAGTGGCAAACTCGTCTTTGCCGTCCTCGATGCGATTCATCCCGGCGATGTAGACGACACCAATATCACGGTGAAGCCGAGCCAAGAACGGCACTGAACAGCTGTCGCGCTTGAGGCACATCTCCACGGCTCGCCGAAGCTTCTTCTCCGCACCGGCAAAGTCCGTGTTGAGAAAATCCTTGTTCAGCGCCTCCGATGCCAACGCTGCCGCTCGCTTCTCGGTTGGCGTCGACGCGCGAACGACTGCCACGCCGTCTGTCGCCAACCCGATCATCCTCGGCTCAGCGCCCGCTGGCTGCCCCGAGCTCGCTGCGAGTGCGGGAGTGGATAACGTGGCGGGTGCGCTCGGAGCCACAGCTGTCTGGGCCGTTGAAGGCGTCTGAGTCGTTGCTGGCGCTGCAGCAGGTGCCGTGGTCGGTGCCGCAGCCGCAGCAGGCGCGGTCGTCGGTGGCGTTCGCGTCATCGTGGGGGACGCAAGCACACTGGACGCGCCGAAGACAACCAAGGTGGAGACAACGCGTGTCATCCATCCGAATCTGAACCGGCGAAGGCAGCTGCGAGGAGCAAAGCAAGACGTCATGGCACTTCGCCGGCGTGCTAGCACAATCAAGCTCGGGGCGGTCCAATTTACCGGCTGCAAAAGCCGCACGCGGTGCGACCAGTTGTTCAGCAAGCCGCTGCGCTATGGAATCCAGCAGGTTTTTGTCGGATGATTCCGCACAAGTCGCTCGGTCCGCTCAGCGCCGGTCGCAAACGTGACCACTCGGCACAAGCCAACCAAGGAAGCGACGAAGCCCAATCTCCACCGCGCGCCTTCCTCAGCTACGGATTAGCTACGGATTAGGCGCGGAGGCGCGGATCTGTCGCGTCACGGATCCCCTCGCCGACGACGTTGAATGCAGTGACCGTCAAAAAGACCGCTGCCCCAGGAAACACGGCGAGCCACCAAGCCTGCACGTTCCCGCGCACTGCATTCAATAGACCGCCCCAAGACGCCATGTCGTCGGGGATCCCGAACCCGAGGAAGGACAGGGCCCCTTCGATGAGGATCCCCGAGGCTAGCGCAAACGTAGCGCTCACCAGCACCGGATTGGACGCATTGGGTAGCACGTGGCGCAGGATAATCCGAAGATCACTGGCCCCCTGGGCGCGAGCCGCTACCACGTAGTCGAGCGCTTTGACACGAAGAACCTCTCCACGAACCAGACGCGCGACGTCCGTCCAACGCACCAGACCGATCACCAAGGTCATCACCCAAACCGCAGCGAAGCCCTGCGGAGCTAGGACGGCGAGAATCGTCACCAGAAGCAGAATCGTCGGAATGGAATGAACGATTTCCACGCTACGCATTAGCAGGGTGTCGATGGTGCGCCCAAAGTAGCCAGCAATCGTGCCCAATGTCACGCCAACGCTGACCAACACGACGACGGACATCGACCCAACAAACAGGCTGACCCGGGTGCCGTGAATGATGCGCGCCAAGACATCGCGACCGCTTGCATCCGTTCCCAACCAATGACGACTGGAGGGTGCCGCCAACACATTAGCAAGATCGTGCGTGTTATAGCCCCAGGGAACCAACGGCACCAGAGCCCAATCCCCCGGCTTCATGGTCCCACGCAGCATCTGATTGTCGTAGATGCGAAGGTCCGCTGGCGGAAACAGGTTCGGAAGCCAATAGGTGTGCCCGCGATAGCGCAGAAGGATGGGCAATTCCGACGCGATAATGTCGGAGAGAATGGCAATCACCAGCAGGATGACGGTTGCATACAGCGCTAGCCGATTCACACGACGCGCTGCGAACTGGCCCCACACGATGCCGAGTTCACCACGGAGCCGAGGCCGCAAGCTGCTCATCGTCCCCGCTCCCCCACCAATCGAATCCGTGGATCGACAACGACGTAGAGCACATCCGAGATCAGAACACCTACCATCGTCACCATCGCCGTGAATGCGACCACGGTGATGACGAGCGGATAGTCCGGCAGCCGAATCGCTTCGAGCGCAACGTATCCCATCCCGCGAATACCAAATATCTGCTCCACGATCACAGAGCCGCTGATTAGGTAAGGAAGGGTCAGGCCGAGCAACGTGATGATGGGGATGATACCGTTGCGCAAGGCATGAACGTAAAGCACTCGTCTCTCCGTAAGCCCCTTGGCCCATGCAGTGCGGATGTAGTCTTGCCTGAGCGTGTCCAGCATGCCGCTGCGCATGTAGCGCGATAGACTCGCCAGCGATCCATACGTCAAGGTGAGGATCGGCAGCGTCACATGCCACCAGACATCCATGCATTGGGATAGAAATCCCTTGCTCTCGAATCCCTGGAATGAATGCCAACCCTGCAAGGGAAAACAGCCGCCCCCCTGCACCCAGGGGCAGCTGACGAAGCGACCGCTGCCGAGGAACACGAGTAGCATCGTGCCAACCCAATAACTAGGCAACGAATAGAGCAAGAACAGGGTCAAGGTAACCACACTGTCGACGCGCGACCCTCGACGCGCGGCAGAGAACACCCCCAGCGGGATGGCAAGCAGATACGCCGCGACCAATGATGACGTACTGAGCAGCAGCGTGACAGGGAGAGCTTCACCGATCACCTCGACGATGGCGCGACCGTCTTGCCAGCGATTGCCAAGATCCAGAGTGACCAGACGGCGCAAGAGCCTGCCGTATTGGACGTACCACGGCTGGTCCAGCGAATAGAGTCGCCGCAGATGCTCGAGGGCTTCTCGCGAGATCTGCCGCTCGTTGAAGCCGAGGTCACCCCCCTGGGCAACCGGATCGGCGTTGGCCAGACGCAAAATCACAAAGCATACCAGCGTGACCCCGAGTAGCGTCGGGACCATCAACAAGATCCGTCGAAACAAATAGCGCCACATCGCTAGTTACCGCGCCCCTTCCCACTGCCGCGTTGCCCGTCTACCCACCAATCTTCGTAGCGCCAGCCGAGCAGCGAAGGGCGCGCGCCGTGCACTCGCCGATGAATGAGTGTCATGCTCGGACGCACGTAGAGCCACGTATAGGGTTGCTCCTCGTACAATATTCGACCAAAATCTCGATACATTCGATTGCGGCGCTCGTCGTCGAGCTCCGCGCGCGCCGCATCCATGATGGCATCGGCCTTGGGAGAGTTGAAGCCGATGTAGTTCGAGCCGCCCGCAATCGATACCGAGTGCCAAATCTGAGTCGGATCGCCGCGTGGACCGCTGCCGCCCCACATCAGAGTGCAAGCATCAAAGTCACGGCTCCGTAGTCGCTTCACGAAGGCGGACCATTCGACACGTTGCAAACGCATATCGATACCCGCACGCATCATGCTCTCCTTGATCAATGGTGCCATGCGCGCGGCATCCTCCGAGCCAGCACCCATCATGAACGTGAAGGAGAAGGCCTCACCGTTCTTGTGTCTAACGGAACCACCTGGGGGGATGAGCCAACCCGCCTCATCGAGGAGCGCAGCGGCCGCCACTGGATCGTACGGTAGTGGCTTTAGTGCAGGATCGCAGGCTGTACTCTCGCTATAGAAATGACAGGTCGTCGGCCGCGCCAAACCATGCATGAGCGCCGCGATGATCCCGGGGCGATCAACCAGCATCGTCATTGCTCGACGCACCCGTGCGTCCTGGAAGAAGTGACGGGTCTCGTTGTATCCGATCCAAGCGTAGTTAGCGTCGTAGAAGAGCGAGCGGCGATAGTTCGGCTCCAACTGCTCCCGCTTCATGCGTACCCAATGTTCGGCTCGCACGGGATAGACGAGATCCAATTCCTGACGCGCAGCCAGCTCGAGCGCGATGGTCGCCTCCTTGACGATGCGAAAAACGACTCGGTCCAAATATGGCGCACGCCCCCAATAGGCGTCATTGCGCACTAGATTGATGCTCTGGTTGCTCAGCCAAGACTCGAAGCGAAACGGCCCAGTTCCGATCGGCTGCCGATTGAGCGGATTGGAGGCGGCCTCGTTGTACTGCGTGCCAGTAAGATGCTCGATTCGATGTGCCGGCTGGATAGTGATGTCCGCAAAGATTCCATCCAGGATCAAGAAGTACGGACGTTTGAAGCGAAACTCGACTTGGTGGTCGTTGATAGCACGATAACTCTCAATGTCCTGAGTGTACGTGCGGACATGCATTGCCTTCGTGGTGGGATCTTGGACCTTGTCGAAAGTGGCTATCACATCTCGAGCCGTAAACGGCTTTCCGTCGTGCCAGAATACGCCATGCCTGAGCCAGAAGGTATAACCTCGCTGGTCGCTACTTACCTCCCAACGCTCGGCGAGGCCAGGCAGATGCCGATAGTTGGGATGATCATATGGATCGAGGTCGATCAATGATTCATACACACGGTGATCCGCAATTTGGGAAGCCATCCAATCGGAATCCACAACATGATTCAGGCTCGGTGGCTCCACGTGGATCTGAGCGATGATTTCCCCGCCCTGCCGCGGCACCTCATCCGCCCTGGGTGGTGCCAGTTTGCCACTCTGCCAGGCATCCGAACTCACGAGCGCGCTCTGAGCGATTGGCTTGCTTTGCTCACGCTCAGGCTCTGCACCGGACCAGTACCGGCACGCCGAGCAGGCGCTCAAAACGATAGCTGCCGCGCAAAGCCGAAACATGACTCGGTACCACCCATAGCATGCCAATTGCCTCTTGCGTGACCCCTCGCCCCATCCAAGGAGCCGAGGAGTCGAGAACCCTCGACTCCGACGCGAAAGGGCCTAACCAGCCCGACCCGCGTTGAGCTGGAGCGGGAGCGGGTCAATCGTCGCGCCACTGGTCCCCTCGGAACCGTACAACCAACGGTACGCAGCTTGACTCTCCAACACGCGCTTGACGTACCCTCTCGTCTCTGGAAACTCGATGAGTTCAATCCAAAGGTCCATGTCTACTTCCGGGTACTCACGCAACCAGCGCGCCGGCCGCCCCGGTCCCGCGTTGTAACCAGCAGCAATCAATGCCACCTGGCCCGAGAAGCGTGCACCAAGTGTCGCAAGCACTCTGCTGCCAAGCGCAATGTTGACACTTGGCTTCTGCAACGAACGTGCATCGACGCTGATCCCGAGCTCTCGACCAGCGGTGCGTGCGGTTGGGACGATGAGTTGCATCAGACCGTAGGCGTCAGCAGCGCTCGTTGCCTTCGGATCGAACTCCGACTCTTCCCGCATGATGGCGTAGATGAGCGTTTCGGAGACCCCCTGTCTCGCCGCCTGCTGGCGCACTATCGCATGATACGGCCGCGGAAACGCCTGTTTCCAGAGTTCGACCCAGCCGGCCGCAGGCCATCGCACGCGCCAATCTCGACCACGACGCTTCACCAACGTGAGCGCTGTCTTGGTCGCTCCGGCGTTGGCATACATACCTGCAATGGCAAACACGGTCGATTCGCAAGCCCCATCGGACTCGCCCTCGTCCAAGAGCGCATTGGCAGCCTTGATATCGGCGACCCCGAGCAGTGCCGCCAGGCGCGCGATTCTCTGGCGTTCACCTGCGCTTTTCGCAACCTCTGGCACCGTTTCTTCGACGCTTCCAGCAAGCCCAACCTGCTCGGCTTGCTCTAGCTCACTCGGCCACGAGCGAGCTAGAGCGGCGTGGGCAAGCAACATGTAGTAGGTCAAAGGGCGCCCAACTATGAGCTCGCGCAGGAGCTTCACGCCCACGTCGACCTTTCCGCTTTCGATCGAGGCTCGAGCCAAAAAGTATTTGAGCCGATCTAGTTCGGCATCTTTGCCCGCACCATTCGCCGCGGCAAAGCGCTCTGAGCGCTCGAGCACACTCTGCGCCATCGGCCAGTTTTGGCGCAGCATGTTTTTGAGCGCCAGCTGAAACAGGCCTTCGAGGACCATGTCTCCCTTGGCGTAGTCGTCCGGCATCGAATCGAGCAGCCCAACGAAACGGCTTTCCGAACCAGCCGCACGATAGAGGAATGCCTGCTTGAGCCGAGCATCATCGGCAAGCCGATGCGCGGGGTAGCGACGCTCGAGTTCCGCATATTTGGCAATCGCGGCGGTGCGCTTGCTGGCACCTAGCAACCCGGCAGCAATAAACAGCGCACGAGCGCCGAGATCGGCGTCTTGACAGCGCTGTGCTACCGCGTCGAAGAATTCGAGGGCCGCCTGGCGGTCAGCACCAGCTGCAGCAATGCGCCCACGGGCGAACAAGAGCCGGCAATACAGTTGGCTTTCGGTCGAACCGTTCGAGACCTCCTCCAGCAGTTCTTCTGCGAGTCTCTTGCCCTCGCCCCACCTACGTGCTTCAACGAATGCCTCGAGTAGGACTGTCCGCTCCCGAAACAGTTCGTCGCTGTTGCCACCGCGTTGACGCCTCAGAAGCAACTGCTCAATCAGCGTCTTTGCACCGTCGAGAACGTTCGCAGCAGCCGCCGGCTGCGAGATAGCATCTTCTGCAAGTTGGAGTGCCTCGTCTTCGGCTGCGGGGCGTTCCGCTTCAGCAAGGTCAGTCTGTTCGACCAATGCCTGCGCAAGAAGCAGCTGCAACTCCGCGCGGCTGCCGTCATCGTTCCTTCCCGCAAGTAGCTGCCGCAGGCGCGACATGGCGCTGGCCCAACGTCCCTGACAGGTGTCGGCTTTCGCCAGGAGCAGACCGCTGAGCCTTGCCCCAGATGCAGGCTCGCTTGACGTAGTTTGTTCGAGTAGTTGTTCGGCACGGATACAGTTCTTGCGCTGCAGTTCGAGGGCAGCCAGATGCATTATTGCATCTCGACGTAGGGCCCAATCACTCAGCGCTGCGGCCTCGAAGGCTGCCACGGCCCGCCCTGCCGCACCTTGACGCTCCTCGATAACGCCGAGCAGGTAGTTGCATTCGCGGCAATCTTTGCCGAGATCCCCGCCTTCGCTCATCCTCGCCCGCAGCGCAACGGCGGCCAATTCGTCGTCCTGCGACTCTAGAGCAACTCTGACCTCACCTAGGCCGGGGTGTAGCAGCAATGGGCGTGGTGACTCGAACGTCCCCGCATTGCCCCGAGTCGGTTCCCCAGCGACGACGATTCCCGCGCCCGCCGAAGGCTCCGGTCGCGGCTTTTGGGTACCCGACAGGTGATTACAACCGATTGGCAATAGCGCCGCAAGAAGGCCCAGGCGGAACCACACCTGGGCATTATCGGCAAAATTCAGCAACGTCTAGCCCTTGGCAGCGAGCAGTCGCTCAGCGCTCACGAGCTGTACGCAGCAACAAACGACCTCCATCGCCAGTTCGACCTGTGCGAGCGGAGGCAACGTTGGAGCGACGCGGATGTTGCGGTCCCTGGGGTCCTTCCCGTAGGGAAAGGTTGCGCCCGCGGCGGTCAGCTTCACGCCCGCAGCATCCGCCATGCGCACGACTTCCTTGGCGCAACCATCGAGGGTGTCGAGACTGACGAAATAGCCCCCCCGCGGTTTGGTCCAAGTCGCGATGCCTTTTCCTGCGAGTTCACGCTCGAAGGCGTCAACGACCGCTTCGAACTTCGGCCGGATGAGGGCCGCATGCTTCTTCATTTGGGCATGCACCCCGTTGAGATCCTTGAAGAAGCGGCAGTGACGCAGTTGGTTGACTTTGTCAGGGCCGATCGTCTGAAAGGCCAGGTGTTTCTTGATGTCTGCCACGTTCTGCACACTGGACGCCATCGCAGCAATCCCACCACCAGCGAAGGAGATCTTCGACGTGGAACCGAATACGTAGGCGCGATTTGCATTCCCGGCTTTCGCACAGACCGAAAGGATGTTGTCCAGGGGATCGGTCGTGTCGTACAGATCATGCACAACATAAGCGTTATCCCAGAAAATCCGAAAGTCCGGGGCAGCAGTTTTCATGCCGGCAAGTCGAGCAACTGTCGCAGAGGAATAGGTAGTCCCCGTTGGGTTGGCGTACTTCGGCACGCACCAGATCCCCTTGATGCTAGCGTCGCCAGCAACTAGCTTCTCCACTGCGTCCATGTCCGGACCGTCTTCACGCAGCTCGACGTTGAGCATCTCGATTCCGTGGTGCTGACAGATGGCGAAGTGTCGATCGTAGCCCGGCACTGGACACAAGAACTTGGGGTGCTGCGCCAGCCACGGTCCCTGTCCGTCCACGACACCGTGCAGCAGTGCGCTCACAACGGTGTCATGCATGATCTGCAGACTCGAATTCCCGCCGATGATGACCTGGTCTGCCGGTGCTGAAAGGACCTCCGCGAATAGCGCCTTCATCTCTGGCAAGCCGTCGAGACCCCCGTAGTTGCGAATGTCCGTTCCATCACTCGCCTTGACGTCTTCCGGGCCGAGGATGCCGAGCAAGTCGTTCGCAAGTGCCAGCTGGTCACTGCCCGGCTTACCGCGTGTCATGTCCAACTTAAGGCCACGCGCACGATAGGCGTCGTATCGGGTTCTCAAGTCGTCACGGCATCGCGACAGGTCACTGCTTGGAAGTTTTGCGAAATCCGTCATGGGGATTTTTCTACTGCAACGCGGGAGCGACTCCAAGGGCTTTCTGAAACATTGGAAACTCCCGGCGAATCCACGAACTCGAAGTCGTCCACCTCCCCGATGGCCTCGGGTCGTGCCACAGCGACGACAAAAGATCAGAAGCTGCCTACCCGGAATTACGGGCAGGCAGCCTCGGGTGGGCGTCAGAGACGCTACCGGTCCTACAACCAGACGTCGCGGACTTGCTTGCGGATCTTGCCGATGGCTTGCTCCTGCAGCTGACGGATGCGCTCTCGCGACAGATTGTACTTGTCGCCAATTTCCTTGAGCGTCAGTTCATCTTCGTTGTCGAGCCCAAAGCGCCATCGGATGATGCGACTCTCGATCGGAGTCAGAGTCCCCAGGAGGCGCTGAACTTCTTCGGCCCATTTCTGGTTAGCCAAACAATCGAATGGGGAGAGCGAATTCTCTTCCACCAGGAAGTCGATGAAACGACGGCCATCCTCGTCCCCAACGGGTCGGTCGAGCGAGAAGGGCGTATCCGCGTAGAGGTCCCGAACCTTGTCCAGCTTCTCCTTCGGGACGCCCGTCTCCTTTTCCAATTCGTCGAGGGTCGGTTCACGTCCGGTGCGCGCAATGATGGTCTGCGTCGCTCTTGACACGCGATTGTACGTGTCCAGCATGTGGACCGGGATGCGCACGGCGCGCCCCTTGTCCGCCAAGGCACGACTGATCGCGTGACGGATCCACCAGGATGCATAGGTAGAGAAGCGATACCCTCGCGTGTGGTCGAACCGCTCGACCGCCTTCATCAACCCGATATTGCCTTCTTGAATCAGATCGATGAGGGGCAGTCGACCTCGATTGTAGCGACGCGCAATGCTCACCACCAGGCGGAGGTTGGCCTTCACGAAACGGTTCTTGGCGCACCGCTGACGATAGTCGGTTCTGCGCACCCGCTCCATGTACCGACGGTAGGCCGGCGTGTCCGCCACAGGCGGACGCTCGGTGTCTCCGCTTTCGGGCTGAACAACTTCTTTTGCTACGCGGAGGGCATTCGTCATCCAGATCCGATCCGAATCCGGAAGACGAACGACTCGAGCCAAATCGGCGCTCAGGTCGTTCCATTGACGCTGTTGCTCTGCATTCAATTTGGAGCGCTGCTTGCGGTAAGTCTTGACCTGATTGCGCAGCTCTTCAACCTGCGGAACCTCAGGACGATCCGCTTCGCTCGCTTCAGCGATGTCTTTCTCGAGGCGGTCGACGATGGATTCGGCAACTGGAACATAAGACAGCAGAGCCACCCAATGCTCGATCTCTGCTTCCTCGACAGCCTGAGCGCATTCCAGCTCTTCGTCAGGCCCCATGACCTGATGAGTCGCCATGTCGCGGAAATATCGCGACAGCATTGAGTCAGTAGTGCCGTCCAGCGGTCCTAGATCGCGAGGCTCTACTGACTCCGTGCTGGCGAATGCTTCCACACTCGGTTCGGGATGCCTTTGCTCCGAAGTTGGCGGGCCATCGCTTCGACGCGGCTCGGCCTTTCCGGCATCGGGAGGCTCAGAGAATGCCGCATCGAACTCCGGTGGCTCGCTGTACTGAGGTTCACGGCTGTTAGACATCTTGTCCTGCATGACTTGGTGCAAAGTAGGATCGAATGGTAGTGCCTGGACCCGGTTCGTCCGGAATTGCCGGCCGGGTAAGTGGTTCCCAGTTCAAACGCTTGAAGTGCTCGGAACCTTTCTTTCAAATCGGCAAGTTGTTGCTCGTGGGGCTCCGCCTGGTGTCCGGAACTGATACACCTTGATTGGAATCGCAGAAACTTAGAGTATTGGTTGCAAATCCCGTTCCCTATGTTTCAATTCTCAGTGGCCTGCCGCAGTAGAACCGGCTCAGCTTCTGACGAGGAATGTTTGGTGTCTGTTAGCCCATCAACCTTGCAAGGGCTTCAACACCGCAGGGTGGGATTTTCTGCCCAACTCGCCCCAAGAAACTCTTGGAGTGGGACGCTCGGGGTACATGTAGGATAGATTCTAGCGCGTCCACTACTACAAACGACAGTTCCACGAAAGAGTTTCGTGGTGACTCCTGACGGATGTATAGGTTTTGCGCTTGGTCCGCTCGCTCCACCGACCCAGCTTCAACGCTCAACTACTTGAAATCATTGAAGAACAGGGCCATCAGGCAAAAATACGAAACGGCTGTCTTTTTTGCAGCTGTTTTTCGCATTTGTCAAGATGAATCTTCCCGACCTTGGCCACAACTGCAGATCAGCCGGCCAAATCTTCAGCTATCCTAGGTTCGGTCCATCGCGAGATCTGCGCTGCGCCCTAATGGCACAGTTGGCGCTCCGTGATCGGACTGTCATGCGCCCTGTAGATTTTCGGCTTGCCCGTCGCGCATACGTTCGACGTCCACCACGACATGTCAGACAGACATCCGGATGAGCGGCTGATTCTCGCCAGTGGCGTCAGAACTGACCCAGGAATCGCGGGTCATTCTCGAACAGCAAGCGGATGTCCGGGATGCCGTAACGCAACATGGCTACGCGCTCGATCCCCATGCCGAAGGCAAAGCCCGTGAACCGTTCCGCATCGATGCCGCAGAGCTCAAATACCCTCGGGTGCACCATGCCGCAGCCCAGAATCTCGAGCCAGCCAGTTGCCTTGCAGACGCGGCAACTCGAACGGCTGTGGCCGCTTCCGTCTTCGCAGAAGACGCAGGCAACATCGACCTCGGCACCAGGCTCGACGAAGGGAAAGTAGCTCGGCCGGAATCGGACCTTGCGTTCGCCATACAAGCGATGAACGAACTCGGTCAATACGCCCTTCAGCTCGGCAAAGCTAACCTGCTCACCGACGAGGAACCCCTCGACCTGGTTGAACATCGGGGAGTGCGTCACATCGTCATCGCGACGATACACACTGCCACCACTGACAATGGCCATCGGCGGTTGATGCGTGGTCATCTCACGCACTTGAACATTGCTCGTATGCGTGCGCAGGAGCGTGCGCGCCGCTTCCGGACTACCAATAACCCGCGCCCAGAACGTATCCTGCATATCGATGGCAGGATGATCAGGTGGGAATGCCAGCTTTGTGAAGTTATTCTGCTCGAGTTCGACCTCGGGACCCCACGCAACCGTGAAACCCAGCGAACGAAAGATATCTAGGATCTCGTCGCGCACCGCCAACACCGGGTGTCGGTGGCCGCGCTCTGCGGGTGCTCGTCCCGGCAAGCTCAGGTCGTATGGCGCAGCGGACAGATCGGCTTGGCGCGCCTCGGCGCGGAGCTCAAAAAGACGTGCTTCGAAAGCCGCGTCCACTTCGCCGCGCACTGCGTTCACACGCTCCCCCACACGGGGACGCTCGGCCGGTGGAACCTTTCCCATCACCTTGAGCACACCGGTGAGAGTCCCCTTCTTGCCGAGGATCTCCGCGCGAACACCGCGCAGCACCTGCTCGCTCGATGCGGCAGAAAACCGCGATCGATACTCGAATCCAAGCTCAGCGAGCCCGGATTCGATATCAGCCAACGGATCGCCAGACATATGATGTCCTATCGACGCAATTGCGTGGCGCCGAACCGACTACTTGGCTTCGACGAGTGCCGTGAGCTGCTTGAACGAAGCTGGATCGGTGATGGCCAGATCCGCGAGGATCTTACGATTGAGGCCAATACCCCTACGCTTAAGCGTTCCCATGAAGCGAGAGTAACTTACGCCATTCTCGTGGCACGCTGCAGTGATACGCGTGATCCACAGGCGACGAAAGTCACGCTTTCGACGCTTGCGGCCAACGTAAGCGTACTGCCATGACTTCCAAAGGACGTGCATGGCTTGGCGGATGCGATTCTTTCGGCCACCCCAAAAGCCTTCGCATTGCTCAAGCACTCTCTTGTGACGGCGACGTGGCTGTGGGCCTCTCTTGACGCGCGGCATGGTCGGACTCCTCTAAACTCAAACTTCCATCAAACGATTAGCTTTTCACCCGTAGGGCAGAAGCAGCTTGATACGGTCCTTCTCACCCGTAGGGGAGAAGCAACTTGATGCGATGCTCCATAGCTGGCTGCACCATGGCATTGTCGCGAAGACGTCGACGACGCTTGCGCGACTTGCCGATCATGCAGTGCTGCGCTCCGCAGCTCGCACGGCGAACCTTGCCGGATCCGGAGATCTTGAACCGCTTCGAAGCGGCGCGGTTGCTCTTCATCTTAGGCATGTCGGACTCCAGTCACTCTGCCACTTGGGCGGCTCTTCCTCGTGGTCCACCGGTCGGTACCACCGAGAGCGCAGCCTTATGACGGATAGTCGGCGCCTCGTCAAGCCCGGCCTGTCGACCCCGAGTCAAATTTGCTCGAATTCGCCGCGGCGGTGGAGAGCGGACCGATTCTTAGCACCAAGTGTGCAAGGTTCCCTCGATTATTGGCGGTGCTGGCCTCGTCGGTTCGACCTGAAGGCGCCACTTGGCCACTCAGCCGTGGCGGTTTCCCCTATCGTTCACTCCGCAACGTGCTAGACGCGGCCCCAAGAAATCCGCCCGTATCGGGACGGAGGTAGAATGCCGCGAAGAAACGACATTCACAAGATCCTCCTCATTGGCTCAGGTCCGATCGTTATCGGCCAGGCCTGCGAGTTCGACTATTCCGGGACCCAAGGCGCAAAAGCACTGGTGAGCCTCGGTTATGACGTCGTTCTCGTCAATTCCAACCCAGCCACCATCATGACGGATCCGGAGTTGGTCCGACGTACCTACGTCGAACCGCTGGATCACGATACGCTGGAGGCAATCATCGAGCGCGAGCGGCCTGATGCCCTGCTGCCGACCCTAGGCGGGCAGACCGCACTCAACCTCACGCTCAGTCTTCACGAATCCGGCGTCCTGTCTAAATATGGGGTCCAGCTAATCGGCGCGCAGATCGACTCGATCCGCAAGGCTGAGGATCGCCTCCTATTCAAAGACGCGATGAAGCACGCCGGGCTCGAGTGCCCGCGGTCCGGCTATGCAAAGAGCGTTGATGACGCCCGCTGCATCGCCGAGATGACGGGGTACCCGCTGCTGCTTCGGCCGAGCTTCACGCTAGGCGGCGCTGGCGGTGCCATCGTAGATGGCCCAGACGAACTCGAATCCAAAGTCGAGTGGGCTCTGTTCAACTCACCGGTCCACGAGGTTCTCGTCGAAGAGAGCGTTATCGGTTGGAAGGAATACGAGCTCGAGGTCATTCGCGACAAGAACGACAACTTCATCGTCGTTTGCTCGATTGAGAACATCGATCCGATGGGAACGCATACCGGTGACTCGATCACCGTCGCTCCCGCCATGACGCTTACGGATCGCGAATACCAGCGACTGCGCGATGCCTCGCGCGCCGTAATGCATGAAATCGGCGTGGAAACGGGCGGCTCGAATGTCCAGTTCGCCGTATGCCCAAAGACTGGTCGCGTTCTGGTCATTGAGATGAATCCGCGCGTGTCGCGGTCGAGTGCTCTAGCCTCGAAGGCCACGGGTTACCCAATAGCGAAGATTGCCGCGAAACTCGCCGTTGGATTCACGCTCGACGAGTTGCAGAACGACATCACGGGAACAAGCGCCGCTTTCGAACCAACCATCGACTACGTGGTGGTGAAGTGGCCCAGATTCGCCTTCGAGAAGTTCCCTGGTGCCGACCGCCGCCTCGGACCGCAGATGAAGAGCGTCGGCGAGGTGATGAGTATTGGGCGTACCTTTGCCGAGGCACTGCAGAAGGCCGCACGTTCGCTCGAGACTGGCAAAGAGGGCCTCGTCTCGTTGCTCGATCGCGTGGAGTATCGCCTACTCGACTTCACTCCGTCGACGCAACGCGATCTGCTCAACGACGCCCCTCCAATGGCCAGGCAGGCCCCCAAATTGCCACCGGCAACGAATCGAGAGCTGCTAGAAGCCCTCGAAAGACTCGTGGGCATAGCCACCGCGGAACGGCTGTTCTACGTCGTCGACGCGATGCGCCTCGGCATGTCAGACGAGGCGCTATTCCAACGCACAGCGATCGACCCCTGGTTCTTGTCGCAATTCCGCAGCATCATCGAGCAAGAAAAGCGGCTCGTCGACGCAACGGAACTTACCACGGAGCTACTGCGCGAAAGCAAACGCATGGGATTTGGCGATCGACAGATCGCCAGGTTGCGTGGGACGACGGAAGACGACGTGCGTGCACTGCGCCTCCGCAAAGGAGTGCGCGCCGTATTCGGGCGTGTCGACACTTGCTCGGCGGAATTCATTGCGAAGACGCCGTATCTCTATTCCACCTACGAGACCGAGTCCGAAGCAGACGTATCTGACCGAAAGAAGGTCATTATCCTTGGCGGCGGACCCAATCGCATTGGGCAAGGAATCGAGTTCGATTATTGTTGCTGCCACGCCGTCTATGCCCTGCGAGAGCTCGGGTATGAAACGATCATGGTCAACTGCAACCCGGAAACCGTGTCGACCGACTACGACACCTCCGACCGGTTGTATTTCGAACCCTTGACGTTGGAAGACGTTCTCTCGATCTGCCAGGAAGAAGCATCGAAGGGTGAACTGCTTGGAGTGATTCCGCAGTTTGGCGGTCAAACGCCACTAAAGTTGGCCGTGCCGCTCGAGAAGGCCGGGATCAGACTGCTCGGCACCTCGGCCGACGCCATTGACCGCGCTGAGGATCGGGAGCGCTTTGATGAACTTCTGACCAAGCTGGGACAGTTGCGCCCCAAGGCTGGCATCGCGCGCACGCGCGATGAGGCAATCGAGATCGCCAAGGGAATTGGCTATCCGGTGCTCGTACGGCCCTCCTACGTCCTCGGTGGTCGAGCGATGATGGTGTGCTGGAGTGACGACGAGCTTCGCGCCTACGTCGGGCTGGCGCTCGAAGCCGCTCGGGAAGAAGGCTTGGAGCCAACTCTGCTCGTCGATCAGTTCCTCGATCGCGCGATTGAGGTCGACGTCGATCTGGTCTGCGACGGCAAGAAGGCCGTCATCGGGGGGGTCATGCAGCACATCGAAGAGGCCGGCGTCCATTCCGGCGACTCGACGAGCGTGCTGCCTCCGCACTCCTTGCCCTTCCATGTCGTCTCCGCGATCGAGAAGCAGGCCAAGGCGATGGCGCTCGAGTTGGGCGTCGTGGGACTGATGAACGTTCAGTTCGCCGTGAAAGACGAGGTAGTCTACGTGCTGGAGGTCAATCCTCGGGCATCGCGAACGGTCCCCTTCGTCTCGAAATCGACAGGACGCCCGCTGGCGAAGCTTGCAGCCAAAGTGATGGTGGGGTGCTCCTTGGATTCCCTGGGCATCGACGACGACCACCTGCCTACGCACGTTGCCGTCAAGGAATCGGTCCTGCCTTTCTCGAAATTCCCCGGCGTCGACACGATCCTCGGGCCCGAGATGCGGTCGACGGGCGAGGTCATGGGCGTCGCTACGACGATGAGTCTGGCATTCAGCAAGTCGCAGACGGCGTCTGGTTTCCAGCTACCATCGTCCGGACGCGTCTTCATCAGCGTCAAAGACGACGACAAGCCACTTGCCGTCCAGGCCGCAAGGCGTCTACGTAATCTTGGATTTTCGCTCGTGGCCACCGAAGGCACGGCACGGGTGTTCGACGAGGCACGGATCCCGGTCGATCGGATCCACAAGGTCCAGCAAGGCTCTCCCCATGTCGTCGACGCTATTCGCGAGGGGACAGTCCAATTGGTTATCAACACCACCCAGGTAACCAAGGCCATCCGCGACAGCTATTCGATTCGACGCGGAGCCCTCTTGGCGAGTATCCCGTATTTTACGACGATTGCCGCAGGTCTCGCGGTCGTGGACGCTCTCGAACTGCGCGCCCTGATGGGTAAAGAATCGAAACTCGTGCGCAGCCTGCAGGAATGGCACGCGCGCTCGCGCCGATCCCACTGAAGGCCCATCGCCTCATTTTGCGGAATTCGACAGCGGAACATTGCATAGGGTTTCGATGAATCGATCGATTTCGGCTCGCGTAGCCGCCTGGTCCTTGACGTCTTCGACGACGACGGCAAAAGCCAAGTCGTTCCTGTCCTTTCGCCCGATTAGGCCCGCCAGACTGATGGTACTGCGTAGCGTACCGGTCTTTGCCCGCACGAAGCAGCCCGGTGCAAGCTTTCGTAGCCGCTTAGCGAGCGTGCCGTCACTGCCCGCAATGGATAGCTGCGAAAGATACTCCGGCGCAATGCGTCCATCTGCGTGAACCTCCGCAAGTAGCCTGACGAGCAGATTCGTGCTGACGCGATTGGCATCGAAAAGGCCTGAGCCATTGACGTAGTGCAGCTGCTCGCCAACGGGTCCGAGCTTGGCCAAGAGCTCGGAGACAACTTTCGCTCCCGCCTCACTCGAGCCGACACCAGTGACGCGCGCGCCAATGCCCTTCAAGAGCATCTCGGCTGCAAAGTTGTCGCTCTCCTTGCCCAAACGATGCAGCAGGATGGCCAAGGCATCCGACTCGTGCGTGAGCAACACCGAGAGCCCGTCGACGGTACCGAGGCTTACCGCCTGTGTCACACTTATTCCACGGGCAGCCAGCGCTTGCCGCAACACGTACCCGATCATCTTTCTTGGATCGTCAGTACGTCGTTCCAATTCCATGGCTGACTCTTTGGCCCCGACCTCGCCCTGAATGCGTACCACCGGTCTCTCGGCGCCTGGCAAGATGCTCAAGTTGATCCGCGTGCCTTTCGTATCGCGCTCGATGCAACGGATTTGCCCAGACAGTTCTGCCGCACCCAGGGGTTCGACGAATACCTGCGCACGACTCCCCACAGCCTGCGGCAGGATCCGCAACGTCAATCGATTCTTGTCTACAGCTGTCGCGCAGACAGGCGCTCGAAAGGTAGCCCATTCCTGGGGCTGCTGCTCGAAGGCCGGAGGGACGAAGCGGTCATCGAAGTAGCTCTGATCGACGACGATGGACTCGTCGACTGAGGTGAGACCTATCGCAGATAGCCTCGCCGCCATGGATTGGATGACGTCGCTCGAGAGGGATGGATCGCCTTCGCCACGGATGACTAGCCGCGGAATATGCCCTGCCGAGAGATGTCCATGCAGCGTCGTCTTGTACTTGTGGCTGGGACCGAGGGTGCGGAGCGCGCCGTATGCGGTAAGGAGTTTGCTGACCGAGGCAGGATTGCGCAGGCTTGCTCCGTCGTACTCCGCGATGCTCCGCGCATCGAGCAGCGAGGCCACTGTGAGGGATAGTTTTGCGTGATGCTTCACTGCCCAGTCCGAAAGACGCTGCTCGATTGGTGCTTTTGCGACACCCGCATTCGGAGTATCTTCGGCCGGCGTGGCTGACCCCACCCGAGCCAGAGTGACGGAACATACCCCCAAAACGAAACCTGACTTCACTACCGCAACCCGTCGACGAGAGAATTTGTCTGCCACCAGCACCCAATACCGCCTATCGGCGCGGATGAGAAGCCTCCGATCGCTCGCCCCCGGCATCATGGTCCTCGGCCTTGCCAATGCATGCCAACGCTCGGCAGAACCATCACGTGCCATAGAAGTTCTAGTGGGCACTGAGCCCGCAACGCTCGATCCGCGCTTTGCCACGCGCGGACTCGACGTCAAGCTCACCCGATTGGTTCATGCAGGGCTGGTCACTTTGGCTCCTGAAACCCTCGAACCAAGGCCCCATTTGGCCCGGTCCCTAATCCGTCGCAACCAGTTCGACATCGATGTCGAGCTGGTCGCGACGGCAAGCTTCCACAGCGGCAAGCCGCTCGAGCCTGGCGATGTGTGTGCCACCATCGAGGCGATCCGCGATCCCCAAACGCAGAGCCCGCATCGCAGCATCTTGGAAGCATTCACACAATGCCACCCCACGGGACCTCACTCCTTGACCCTAACCCTAAGCGGGCCGCGTGCGTCCTGGATGAGCGATCTTGAAATGCCCATATTGCGTGCAGACGAAGTGCGCTCCCCTCCTCAGCTCGATGGCAAGCTCGATGGCTTGGGTCCCTTCCGCATTACCTCACATACTGCCGGCGCTATCGACCTGGCCCCTGCCGACAATGGCAAGACCCCGCCTCCGCGTTTCCCGATCAGCGTGCGCACCATCCATGACGAGAATGCTCGTGCCATGCGCTTGCTTTCAGGCCGCGCCGAATTGGCGCCGAACGCCTTTTCTCCTTCGTTGCTTTCCGGATTCGAACGCAAGGGCACTGACGTTGTCGTATCGTCACGTCCTGGCTCGAACGTCACCTACCTATTGACACGTTGTGACCGCCCGCCATTCGACCGTCCCTCGGTGCGGCACGGCGTGTCATTGGCCATCGATCGCGACGTGATTGTCAGTTCCCTCTTGGCTGGCAAGGCAAGAGCAGCCAAATGGTTGATCCCGCAGGGCCATTGGGCGGCCCCCCATCACCTACCAAGCCTCGAGCATGACCCCGTCCGAGCGCGGGCACTATTGACGAATCTCGGCGCGGTTACCTTGCTGACCAGTACTGACCGCAGTCGCGTCCTTCTGGCGCGCGCCATCGCGCAGATGCTAACCGACGCCGGTCTCGTCACCCAGGTGGTCCCACTCGAGCTCGGCCTGCTGCTGTCACGCTTGGACGCAGGCCAGTTCACGTTGGCGATCCTACAAATCCCGGAACTTACCGAACCCAACATCCTTAGTTGGTTCTTTCACCCACGCGGCATCGGCGGCAGCGCTGGCGGCGGCAGCGAAAGGTTCCTCGGAAAGAATCGGACACGCTACAGCAGCAGCATTGCCGGCGAGCTGCTGGACCATGCATCGGCTTCGTTCGACCCAGAGGAACGGCGAAAGCTCTATGTGAAGTTGGCCGACGTGATGTTGTCGGACATGCCGGTCATCCCGCTATGGCATGAAGATCAAATCGTGGTGGCGCGAGGACGAGGCAAACGCTTCGTGCCAAGTGCTGAGGGGCGCTGGTTGGCGCTCGCCGAGCTCTAAGGACCGCTGAGAGATGGTGGGTTCGGGCGCCCCGCCAGGAAGGTAGGCCTGTTGCGCGCACAGATCCAACGTGACCTGTCCGACGGACCCACCTTTGCGATGGAATCGCGCCGCCAGCTTCAAGCAACAGCAATGTCGTCCAGTCCGAATGAGAGGCCTGCAGCGGCGCATTGTTTCGACCTGGTATCGAATCACGGTATTTGCCTTTCACTGACGCCTGAACCGGCCGGCGGGACTCCGTAACAACACCATCGCGCATCGCTTCTTGGTGCGTCGGGCTTGCAATCTCACAGATACGTGAGCAAAAGAGGGCGTGCTTCCAGCTCGACGCCATCGAAACTATGTCTGCTTCGCCGAGCTGATGCTCGTCGCCTTACTCGGCACGACGGGTGCCAACGCACAAGCAACTGGCGCAACAAGAGTCTCGCAGGTTGCGCCAACTGCGGTTGCGCCAACTGCGGCTGCGCCAGCTGCGGCTGCGCCAGCTGCGGCTGCGCCAACTGCGGCTGCGCCAGCTGCGGCTGCGCCAGCTGCAGCTGAGCCAGCTGCAGCGCCGCTGCCTCAGCAATCACAGCCCCTCTTGCCCACTCACGCCGTCGGGCCCCGTGCTGATCTGAACTCGACGGTAACGGATGCGGAGGGATCCGACGCGCCCCTGCGCGACAGGCCCCTGCGCAAACCACCGGAATCTGCGCGATGGCTGTTGATTGGCGCTGGGCTTGGCACGACGGCACTCTGGTATGCTGGCGCCTATGGGATCCGCGAACTCTGGCCGAGTCAGGCAGACCGTTCGGATCTGCGCGTTCCGCTGGCGGGGCCTTTCATGGACCTAGCGCACACGGGTTGTCCGGCGTCGAATACCGACTGCAGCACCTTCCAATTGGTGGTGCGCACTGTCATGGTTACAATCGACGCCATTGGCCAGGCAGGTGGCGTGGCACTGATGCTGCAGGGTGCTGTGCTCAGTACGGCAAGTGTCGAAGCCCCACGTTCCAACCGTTCCGCTTCCCTGCGCCGTTCCACGCCATCGACCGCCGTCTTGCCCGTCCCCTGGACAGATGGCAACAGCGGTGGAGGCATTGGCCTCGTGGGAAGATTTTGACATGGTTGAAGAAGCAATAGGGCCCCTCGGGCTGGAGGTGATCCGGTGAACCGCCGAACCAAGTTCGTCTTCGTCACAGGGGGAGTCGTCTCGTCAATCGGGAAGGGCCTCGCGGCAGCATCCCTGGGTGCACTACTGGAGGCTCGAGGCCTCCGCGTTACCCATATGAAGCTCGATCCGTATATCAATGTCGATCCGGGGCCGATGTCGCCGTATCAACACGGCGAAGTCTTCGTTACCGAAGATGGAGCTGAAACGGATCTCGACCTCGGGCCCTACGAGCGCTTCACATCCGCACAACTGACGCGCGCGAGCAACGTCACAACTGGGCGTATCTACCAAGCGGTGATCGATAAGGAACGTCGCGGACAGTACCTGGGAGCGACGGTCCAAGTGATTCCGCACATTACCGACGAGATCAAGTCGAGAATCGTGATCGCTACCAGCGATGCCGACATCGCGATTGTGGAAATCGGCGGCACCGTTGGCGACATCGAGTCGCTGCCGTTCCTGGAGGCGATCCGTCAGCTGAAGCTCGAGTTCGGCCCGCAGAACGCCGTCAGCGTCCATGTCACGTTGGTTCCCCACATTGCCGCGGCCGGCGAGCTCAAGACCAAGCCCACGCAGCATTCTGTGCGCGAGATGCGCGAGATCGGCATCCAACCGGACATCCTTCTTTGTCGTTGTGATCGACCCGTTGGGCGCGGACTCAAGGAAAAGATTGCTCTGTTCTCCAACGTCCCGGTCAATGCCGTAATTTCCACGGTCGACGTGGCTTGCATCTACGAGCTACCGCTGGTCCTACACGCCGAAGGGCTCGATCAGGAAATCTGCGATCGCCTGAACATCTGGTCGCGGCAACCCGACCTTTCCGAATGGGAACGCGTCGTCGAGCATTTCAAGCGTCCAAGCAACGGGACCGTACGCATCGGCATCGTCGGCAAGTACGTCCATCTCAAGGACAGCTATAAGTCGTTGCACGAAGCGCTCGTGCATGGCGGGCTCGAATCCGACGTCGGCGTCGAGCTGCGCTACATCGATTCCGAGGAAATCGAACGTGAGGGTGCCGCCGCAAAGCTCGGTGGCCTGGACGCGATTCTGGTGCCCGGTGGGTTCGGCGATCGCGGCATCGAAGGCAAGATCGCCACCGTCAAGTTCGCGCGCGAGAAGGGGCTGCCCTATTTTGGGATCTGCCTCGGCATGCAAATCGCCGTCATCGAGTATGCGCGCAACGTCTGCGGCATGTCTGGCGCCAACTCCTCAGAATTCGGCAAGGATCTCCGCTACCCAGTCATTGCACTCATGACCGATCAGCAGGGCGTCGAAGCCAAAGGCGGAACGATGCGCCTCGGCGCCTACCCCTGCCACATCCAGAGTGGAACGCTCGCGCACCAGATCTACGACCGCGACGAAGTAATGGAGCGTCATCGTCACCGCTACGAGGTCAACAACCAGTTCCGCGAACAGCTTGCCCAAAATGGGCTCGTTCAGTCAGGAACGAGCCCCGACGGCAGCCTCGTGGAGATGATCGAACTTCCCAACCACCCCTACTTCTTCGTGGCTTGCCAATTCCATCCGGAATTCAAGAGTCGTCCCACGGCTGCTCATCCATTGTTCTTGCATTTCGTCCGCGCAGCGTTGTCCTACCGCGATGCGGCACTAAAGGCTGGACGCGTCGAGAACAAGAGCTCACCGGTTGCCAGCGCTGGCCTCTGCTAGGCGGCGCTCGGTGCAGGGCGGGCGCTGGACCACCGGCGTTATCGCGGGGACCAGACCAACAAATCCTCGCCAGCGCGAACTATGACCGAGCGAGCGAGCTGGCGCTCGCCGTCGAGAATGACCGACGATTTTGTCGCGAAACGCAACGAAAACCCGGTGACCATCTCGTCCACAAGATGGGGAGCGCTCAAGGGCCGACCGCGAAATACGCGCCACGCCTGCGGCCCGAGGCGCCGCGCAGCCAAATCGGTGGCAACCAGATGAATCTTCCCAGGCATGGTTGCAGCGCGATAGGTGGGTTGAAGGCCCAACCCGACGTTCCTATGAACTGAACTGACCAGGAGGGTAAAGGACCCAATCGCGGTAGTGCGCCCTTCGATCGAAAGCTCGCCCGGAATCGCCGCCAAGATCTGGTCGGCGAAGGCACTTCCGAAGATCGATCCAAAGAATACCTTCGCGAAGATCTCGGATGCGCGGAAAATACCGCGGCTCTCTGCCCGATCATACTCTTCGAAGAAGTGACTGATGAGCCCCGAGCCCACTGTGGCGGTAGCGTAAACTACGCCGTCCAGCTCGACGTGCAGCATTTCACGCCGCTTCAACTCGCCGCGCTCCGCAAGAAATTCCTCGAGCAGCCACCACGGGTCGCCTGACCCGACCCAACGCTTGACGGTGGTGTTGACAGTACCAAAGGGCAGAAGCACGAGCGGCGGCAGTGACAAAGCGGAGTAGGCCCTCCGCAAGCCAGAGAGTACCTGCATGAGCGTACCGTCCCCCCCCGCTATGCCGAGAACGTCGGGACGCAGCCGAGCGGCCTCTTGACAGCAAGGTGCGAGTTCGCTCAATCCCGCAGGTGCGAAGACCGGACCCCGACCAGCGATAATGCGGGCGAGGCGCGCGATCCCGGCCCCAGATCGGCGCAGTTGTGCCGCTTTTGGGTTCGCGATTACAACTATGGATTTTCGGCCTATGCTATCCATCGTCCCCATGAGACGGTCTGAAACCATTCGAGTCGGCTCGCTCATCGGCTGGGCGGCAGTCTCGGCCCTAGCCTGGGGCTGCCAGCAGGCGCCCTGGCTGGTACTGGCCCAGAAGGGCAATCTGCCTGAGCTGAAGAAGTCGGTCGAACAAGGCCAGCAGCGTAACGCATTTGACCGCACTCAGGTCGAAGACTTGGCGCTCACCATCTTGAACCGCGAGATAAAATCCGCAGTCGATCCCGATGGCGAACTCCTAATCGGCCAACTCACCGAGTGTGCGCCTGCCCTCGAGTCGCCATTGGTGAAGCGAGCTCAGCGCCCCGACGAGACCGCTGGCACCGCCCTCTTTACCCTGGTCTCCGCGGGCCGTCACCTCACCGCGCCCGAATGGCAAGACGCATCCAAATCCCCAAGCGGGGCACGCCGAGCCGCCGCCGCGCTCGATAGCCAAACGACTGAGCGCTGGACGCTTCGCGAAAAGCTCCTAAATGATGCAGACATCAGAGTGAGACGCGCCGCACTGCGCTCCTTCAACCTCGTGCCAACACGCAGTCATTGGGACACCCAGGTCGCCATTCTGCGACGCGATCCCGATCCACTTTGCCGACAATTGGCAGCCAAATCCATTGGGATCCTCGGCGGAAGCGAAGCCAGTACCGTGCTCTTGGACGCCTGGGCGCGCGCCGACACTAAGCTGCGAATGGCAATCGTGTCCGGCATGGCTCAGTCCCCAACCTTCGCAATCGATGGGCAGCAACGGCTCGTCGCCATTGCCCGGAGTGAACCCGGCCTCGTCGGGGTATTGGCAGCAGCGGATCTAGCGACAGGCTCAGCCCACGCTCAAAGCTTGGGCCAAGCGCGCATCACACGCAGCCTGGAATTTGGTTCTAGCGAGGATCGCGCCCTCGCGATCACGGCGGCCAGCTGGTTACTGCCTGAACAAGCCGAGCTACTGCTGCGCTTGGGTCTGCTTGCAGAACCCGAGACCAGAGTGCATGCGCTCAGGCGCTGGTTGGAGCACCCCGCCCATCGTTGGCCCGCGCTCACCTGGTTGCATCAATTGTCCATGGGTGACACGACTTCGGCCATTTTGGCGCGCGAAGTCTTGGCCAATGCCAACGACCAGACCGTTCGACTTGGACTGCGCGACCAGCTTCGCTATGCACATTGGGAGAGTCGAGCACACGCGGCACGCCAACTCTGGAAGTTGGGCGACATGAACGGCGTGGCACAGGCGCTCGCCGACGATGCCCCCGAGGTCCGAGTGGCCACGGCTTGTAGCGTCGTGGCGAAGCCGTAGCCACGAACCGTAGCACCGCGGAAGGCGCAGCTAGAGAATCCCCCCACCAAGACAGTCGTTGAGCACGTCAACTCGCGCGGCACCGTGCGCCCTCAAATTTTCGCATTCGGCATTCAAGAGCACGATCGATTGCGAACTCGCGTCGTAGACCCAATTTGCGACACCGCCGCTCTGTTGCGGGATCGGGCTACAGTCGATCGCAATGTTGAGCGCGTTCGAATCCGCGGGCGGAGCCAGGAGTGGCACTTCACATTGGCGCACGAGCGAAGTGGCGATGCTCGTCAGAGCTTCCGGTAGGCTACTTTCGGCCGCTACTGAATAGTACTTGTGCGCCAATCCCCGCAACGGCACGCCCCCTGCAGTAGCAAACTGGTCCAAGTAGTCAGCGTAAGGCTCACTGCCGGGTAGTGCAATGACGAAGGTCCTTACTCCGACGAGGTGCAGCGCCTGGATAGCGGCAAGCGTGCTTGCGTCATCTAGACACAGAAGTGTTGGGCTCGGTCTTCCAGCGGCCGCCCCCGTTGGGTCGCAGCAGTTGGCCACCGCCATCCCGCAGCTCCCTGTCCGGTCCACATTCGCTGTGCATTGCGCAAAGTCACAAGTCAATTCCGCGTTGCAGTTCGGTCCGCCATCGGTGATAAGGACCACATGCTTGGTCCCCTCGAGCGCAGTTCCGGCTCCCACCGTGTAGTAGTCGAGCACACTGCGAAGCGCTGCTGCAGTGGGCGTTCCGCCACTCGGAATGGTGCTGGCCAATAGCGAGTTTATCCGTGGCACGCAATCCGCCGCCGGACCCACTCCGATGTTGACAGCACTTTCGCCAGCGGCGACCTCGCAGGAAAGTGACGCGGCTTCTCGTGCGTTGGGGTACAGCAGCATGCCATAGCGAACCTGCGGGGCACTCTGCTGCAGTGCCACCATGAATGAATCGACCAAGACTGCCCATTTGGTCTTGGTGTAGCCGTCGGGCGTAGCGTTCATGCTCGCGGACTTGTCCAGAACGAACAGGACGTTCGCTGCGCCAAACCACGCTGCGGTTTTGACTATCCCGCAGCTAGATGCCTCTTGGATCAACTCCGGACACTGACACAGGTCGCAACCGAAGGATGCCGTGCCCGCCGTTCCGCCGCTGGCAGTCGCAAGCGTCGAGCCACCACTAGCCAGCACGCTGCCGGCAGTCGTCCCTATCGTCCCACCCGATGCATTGCTGGTGCCACCGCTGGCCTTGCCGAATGTGCCGCCTCGCCCGGCCATGGTGCTTGTGTCGTCTCCGACTCGTCCACCGCAAGCTAGAGCCACGGGAACCAATATCCATCCAACGCGGTGACTCATCTTAGGAACGATGCGCATCTTGCCCTCGCCGCTGTGGAGCTGGCTCTGCAACTGTTGCACGGGCGAGCCAGAGTCACCTTGTACTGAAGCATTGGCACTCGTGGCGGACGTCTCGGTCGCCACGGCAAAATAGAACTCCGTGCCCAGACCATCGATAGAACCTCTTTCGAATGGCCGAGTTCACCCGCAGACCGTGAGACTCCGATCCGTCTTTGGTCGGTGCGGCGAGACTGCGACACTAGGGCGCCCCACAGGTAGACCCTTTGCGCATGAAAGTGATTATTGCAATTGCAACAAGGTCGCACTTGTCGCAATTGGCATGGAGCGTCAGCCCCTGTTCAGGCATGGAGCGTCAGCCCAATTGGAAGTCGTCTCGGCGAGGCACAGCAGCGCTGTTCGGAGTTGAACTATGTCGCTAGATTGCGAATCTTGCGCCGCTCTGACACCTATCGCGACGGTAAAGCGGACTTCGCAGTAATCGAGCCGGAGTAACCCAAAGGCTCATCCGGCTTCGCTATTGAGCGCTACTGGGGACCTCGGTGAGCTCGCTATCGAGCCGCGACGCGCGCGACAGGTTCGAGTCGCGATAGCATTGCTTTGGCCTCGGCGTTTTCAGGATGCGCGGCAAGCAAGCGAGAGAGGGTCCTCCTAGCGTCGTCAGCGCGGCCGATGCGACGCTCGAGATTGGCCAGCTGCAGCTGGTTTTTTGCGCTGCCATCGACCAGGGTCAATTCTTTGGCAACCCTGCGCGCTTCGCCCCAGGCATGTGTGGCCGTGGCTGCCGCGACCCAGTGTTGCAAGAGTGCTGGATCGCGCCTCTTAGCGCCTTCAACATGGCGCGCGATATCGAGCGCCCGCAGGAGCTTGTTGTCAGCAATGGCTCGTTCGACCTCCGCCAGCGCGCCATTGGCGCTCTTTCTCGCGGTATTGACCTTGGACGGAGGATCCGAATCCGCTTTCGTGTCCAGCTCCACCGCCGCGTCGGGTCCTGTCGTCCTGGCGCTCGGTTCGCCTGAATCGCCATTGGCGACCGCAACGGGTTCGGCAGCCACGTCGGAGCGAGCATCGGTGTCGATGGCGTCCGGTGCTTCTACGGATCCGGTCTGGGCAACTCGAGAGTGTTCCGTAGGCGCGCCCTTCGCGGTCAAGATGGCCTGTTCTGCCTGGCGCTGTGCCACTTGCACACCGTGCCCTAGGCTCGGAACGCTCAGGCCGAGTAAACCAGCCGGTACGGTGCGAACGACCGCGTGCGCCATCGCCAAGGCCTCACCCCGAAGCGACGGAACGAGAGCCATTAGCGTCGTCGCAGTGAACGCCAGCATGATAGCTCCCGCAGCGAACCTGATGGGCCTTGCCCCGCGGCGTTGCCCCTCAGCCATACCGTCCAGGATTTTCTCGATAGAGAGTCGCAGCTCGGTCGCCGACGCAAATCGCTGCTCTGGCTTCGGTGCCAACAGGCGCAAACAGAGTCTGTCCACGGCCTTCGGCAATCGACACAGCGGCACGCGCAGGCTCGGAGCTTCGACATGGCCCTCGAGCTTGTGGCCAAGAAGAACACCCAACGAGTCCGCATCATGGGGGCGAGTTGCCGTCAACAGTTCGTAGAGCACCACGCCCAAGGCATAGAGATCCGTCTGGGTGCTTGCCGCGTCGCCGCGGATCTGCTCTGGCGCGAGGTACTCAGGCGTCCCGGTAAGACTGAAGGATTCCGCATCCCCAGGCTTGGGCTTTTGCTCGCAGCCCAGCGCGGAAACACCAAAATCGAGGAGCTTTATCGTCCCTTGCCGTGTCAAAAACAGGTTTGCTGGCTTCAGATCCCCATGTACGATCCCGGCCTCATGCGCCGTCTCGAGGGCGCGGCAGATCTGAACTCCCAACGAAAGGACGCTGCGATACTCGAGCGCACCCTGACTTAGGAGGCGCCGATCCATCGACTCACCGTCGAGCCATTCCATAGAGAGGTAGGCTTGGCCGTCCTTGGTTAGACCAAAATCATGCACCTTGACGATGTTGTCGTGGGTGAGCTGGGCCACGTTACGCGCCTCGCGCCGGAAGTTCTCGAGCGCTTCCTCTCCGGGATTCGCCTGGTAGAGCTTCAGGACTACGCGACGACCGAGATCGACGTGCAGTGCGTCGTAGACGAGACTGCTCGCGCCTTCTCCAATGCGCTCGCCCAATTGGTAGCGCGTGCCGGCCAAGAGCGCGGGTGCGGACGGCTCGGCCTCGACCGCTGGCGGACTGGGCGAAGGCACTAGCGCGGAGGCCGGTGGGTCGATGCTCCGCGACGCAGCCACCAAGCGCTGGAACTCGGCGCGAGTGCGCGTGGGTTCCGCCGGGTAGAGGCGCTGCATCAATTGGGCTATGCGGACCCGGACGCTACGCTGTCCGTCGCTGGTGCTCGGCGCACGCTTCAGCAGCTGCGCCAGGTCGTTGCAGGCCTCACTCGCCGATTCGAATCGGTCCTCGATCTTGGTTGCCGTAAGCTTCTTGCATATGGCATCGAGTTCAGGCGGCGCGTCCACCTGTTCGGCGATCGGTGTGATCGCCTTGGTCCCGCCTGCAACGGCAGCCAGATGCTCGGCGGCGTCGCCAGCGATGAACCTGCGCCCCGCAAGCAGCTCCCACAACATGACCCCAATGGCGTAGAGATCGGCGGGAATGCCCCCGGGCTGGTTGTTCGCAACCTCAGGCGCGACGTAGCCTGGCTTGGCAAAGACGATCCCCGCAACGGTATGGCAACGACGATTGTGTCCGCGTGCCGTGCCAAAATCGATGACCTTGACGTCCCCGCCGTATCCAACCATCACGTTCTGAGGGCTAAGATCGCGGTGCACAATGGCGAGCGGCCGCCCCATGGCATCCGTTCGCTCGTGAATGTGCGCCAATGCCTCGGTCAGTCCAATGGCCACAGCGACGGCGTCGGGCCAGGTCATGCGCACTCCCAGCTGTTGCACCCGCAAGCGCACTTCGCTCAGGTTGCGACCTTCGACGTGTTCCAGTACGACGTAGGGCTTGCCGCTCTCGTCGTGACTCGCCAGAAGAACCCGGACTACGCCGGGGTGTTCGAGTTGCGCCTGGATCCGTGCCTCGTCCATGAATCGCGCCAAAAACGAACTGTCCTCGGCATGTTCGCGGCGGATGACCTTGACGACCGAGGGCCGTTCGGCGCCTTCGATGGCCCCAGCTGAGGTGGCGAGGAAGACCTCCCCCATGCCACCCTTGGCAATCCGTTTGAGAAGCAGGTAGCGCTCGAAAACCCGCGGAAGCCCCTCGTCTGCTTCCTGCGTCTCTTGAGGATTACTAAGCGATTTCATCGACTTAGGGTTGCTCTGGGGGCTGCTCATGTCCCGATGGTGCCAATGTAGGATAAAGTGGCCAACTTAGTTACAGCACTTGGTCTGCCGCTCCCTGCCATCCGGACTGCCGAGCGCTTCCTTGCTCAATCCGGGATTGTTTCAGCAAACGGCCGGGTTATGCTCCGCGGCGCCTTCGGTAACGTCATGCATCTCGGGTATCGGTCCCCCAAAGCTCTTCAGCGAAAGCAGCACTTGCTGCTCAAGTTGCTGTTGCTTTGCATCCTGGGATGGGTCGAGTTCACCCCTCTTACCGCGCTGGCAGCCGCGTCCATCCCCATGTGCTCCATCTTTGGGGAATGCGTCGAAGCGCCTCCACCAGAATCACCCCCTACTGGCGGAGAGGTCCGCGCCAAGCGCCAGGGGCTGTTCGACCAAGGCCCAAGCCTCGATCGTGCGCCACAAAACGACGCTCCACCCCTGCATGGGCAGCCGAGCCACCTCGACCCGTTGAGTGTGCTCGACCTGGACGGGAACTTGCGGCACTTTCCGACCGAACGCGTTGCTGGTCCTCGAACGGCTGCCACTTCGCGCAACCAGGGCCAAGGGGTGCTGAGCGAGGTGTTCCGACCGCCTTGTGCAATGTCGTAAGCGCCCGCAATCCGCAATCCATCGACGGCAGTGAATTCTGCCGTGCCAAACGGGCCGACATCTCAGCGTAATCCGTCTGTTTTGTCGGTCCATCGCAGTAAGCATGCTTGCACGAACATCGCTCACTCGTCGTTTTGACGAGTTCGATGGGTCGTTTTAGTGACTCGAACAAACCGTTTGTGACTTCTAGGAGAATCAATGAACAAGGGAACTGCTATCGTTGGGTTCTTCCTGTCATTCTTGGCAGGATTGGCCCTGATGTGGGGACTGGACCGCGCGCATGGCGTCGGTATGGGTCCCGACCAAGCCGCCGCAACCGCGGGGCTAGACCACAGTGCTGCGCCGGTGCCCGTCACCGCGAAGGACCCGATCTGGGGTCGCGCCGATGCACCGGTCACTATCGTCGAAATCAGCGATTTCGAATGCCCGTTCTGCTCGCGCGTCGGGCCGACCATGGATCAGCTCAAGAAGAATTTCGGTCCGGACAAGATCCGTATCGTTTGGAAGCATAGCCCCCTTCCTTTCCACAAAGAAGCACGCCCGGCCCACGAAGCGGCCGCGACGGTGTTTGGGATCGGCGGCTCCGACGCATTCTGGAAGTTCCATGATCTGCTGTTCCAGAACCAGCGCAACCTGGGCGAGGCCAATTTCGAGAAGTGGGCCGCCCAATCCGGTGTCGATGTTGCGAAGTTCAAGGCGGAATATGCCGCCAAGAAGTATGCAGCGAAGGTCGACGAGGATCTCGCGATGTCGAAGAAGATCGGAGCCACCGGCACCCCGGCGTTTCGCATCAACGGCATCACGCTCGTTGGCGCGCAGCCGTACGAGAAGTTCAAGGAGCTCGTCGACCAGCAGTTGGTCGAAGCCAACAAGCTTATCGCCGGTGGAACGTCCAAGACCCAGGTCTATGTCGATCTGTGCAAGAAGAATGCTGGCAACCCCGCGCCTGACGCTGCCAAGGACGAGAAGAAGCCCGAACAACCCCCCGAAGATACCGCAACCTGGAAGGTGCCGGTCCTGTCGGACGATCCGGTCAAGGGCCCGAAAGACGCCCTCGTCACGGTCGTCGTCTTCAGCGATTTCGAGTGCCCGTTCTGCAAGCGCGTCGAACCCGCCGTCACTCAGCTCGTCACCAAGTACGGCAACGATCTGCGCGTCGTGTGGAAAGACAATCCGCTACCCTTCCACAAGCGCGCCATCCCCGCATCGGTGTTGGCTCGCGTCGCGTTCAAACAGAAGGGCGACAAGGGATTCTGGGAGGCGCACAGCGCGATCTTCGAGAGCAACCCGAAGCTCGAGGACACCGATCTTGAAACCATCGCGACCAAGATCGGGATCCCGTATGCCCAGGTCAAGGCTGCCATCGCCGACAATCGCTACCAGGCGAAATTCGACGCCAATCTCGAACTCGGCAGCGATCTGAACGCCAAGGGTACTCCTCACTTCTTCATCAATGGCTACCGCGTCCAGGGTGCGCAGCCGTACGAGAAGCTACAAGAAGTCGTCGAAGCCCAGCTCACGAAAGCCAAGGCCGTTCTTGCCAAGGGGATCGCGCGAGACAAGGTGTACGACGAGATCATGAAGGAGGGCAAAGAGCCCCCGCCCCCCGAGAAGAAGGTAGTTGCAGCACCGGGCAAGGACAACGCATCCAAGGGCCCCGCCAACGCCAAGGTCACGATCCAGATCTTTAGCGACTTCCAATGCCCATTCTGCAAGCGCGTTGGTCCGACGCTCGCGCAGATCGAGCAGGAGTACAAAGACAAGGTGAAGTTGGTGTGGCGCCACATGCCACTGCCATTCCACCAGGATGCCCCCTTGGCCTCCGAAGCCGCCCAAGAAATCTTCGATCAGAAGGGGAGCAAGGGCTTCTGGGAGTTCCACGACAAGCTGTTCGAGGCCCAGGACAAGCCCGATGGCGTAAAACGCCCCAGTCTCGAAAAGATTGCCGAATCGATGGGTGCCGATATGACGAAGTTCAAGGCCGCCCTGGATGGCAACAAGCACAAGGCTATCATCGATGCCGACACTGCGGTTGCCAAAGCAGCGGACATCCAAGGCACGCCAGCCTTCATGATCAACGGCTACTTCCTCAGCGGCGCTCAGCCCTACGCCCAATTCAAGCGCATCATTCAACGCGCATTGAAGGACTGACTTAGGGTCGATGTAGCGCAGTGAGTTCGGCGCGGTTTGCCAGTGGCAGCCGCGCCGAATCCTTTTTGTGCGCCAGCGAATGTCCCCAACGGGCCAACGCCACCTACCCGCTCGCCACCCCTACTCCGAATTCCCCGTTCGCTGTCGAATGACCGAGATGGTGTGTGGCAATAGGTTGGACGAGCGTAGGCAGGGGTTGCAGTCGTCACGCTGGAGCTTGCCGCAGCCAATGTTACTCTGGAGCGGTTCGAGAAGCGGCAGGAATCGCTCGTCCCCAACGATCGACGCCTGCTCGACGTAGCGCTTGCGCTCGTCGCAATTGGCGGCTGTTTTGAGCCCGATCAACACGACCAAAGCCGGTGAGCTCGTGTTTCGAAATCTTCCGCTAGAGAAATGTTCGTCAGCCCGCGCCTTGACGTCTCGGCGCACCCCGTCGGTTGTCGCCAGATCGTATAGGATATCAGCCCCACGCGCGCCCATTGGCCCCTCGAGGAGCTTGAAGGCTGATTCACTGCATTCGCGCTTCTGGACGAGTTTCCAGATCAGGGTCGCGACCTCGGCATCGTCTGCAATCCTGCTGTCGACGATGAGGGCTCGGGCAATGCTGCCCACCGTCGCCGAAAACTCCGCTCCGGCGAATTGGGACTTGGCAAGCTCGAGAACGATGCTCGAGTCTTTCGGGTACTGCTGCGCCAACGCATCGAGAGCAGCGGGACCACTGGCCCGCGCCAGGGACAGCGCGGCCGCCGGGGCGCGTTCTTTTAACGGCACAGTCGGGGAGGACACCGCAACCGCGGCACTGCCACTGAGCGCCGAGTGACGCCGCCCCACCTCGGGATCGGTTCTAGCAGCAAGGACGACGAGGCCGACGGCAACACCAAATGCGCCAACGGCGAGACCTCCCACCAACGCGAGCACCAATTGGGCGGGCATTCCCCGCAGACTTTGACGCCAGGAGCGCGGCAATCGCTGATATCCTTGGTCGACCCAACGCGTGACGCGTCGACCGAGCGACTGGGACTGGAGCTGCGCCTGGCCGCGTCCATTCGCCGAGGAATCGATGCTACCGCGCGCACGGGTGCTGATCGGCCCCTCGACGAGGGGCGCCTGTGAAGCATCTGGTCTCGAACCACGAATCAGCAATGCCGGCTGCAACGTCAGCAGCACTTCCTCGATGGCCCCGACCAGATCCATGGCATTGTCGAAACGTTGCTCCCGCTCAACCGCAAGCAGCCGCTCGATAAGCGAATCGACGCCGGCCGGAACGATGATGTTTGGCGCGCACTCGGCGAGCGTCGGCGGCGGCCCCTTCAGTTGCTGTCCCAACATGCCAACCTGCGTGCCACTGCGGTAAGGTCGTTTGCCGGTGAGCATCTCGAACAAGATGACACCAAGGGCATATTGGTCTGCGCGACCATCAGCCTCCTGTCCCAACGCCTGCTCGGGAGCCATATATTCCGGCGTACCGAAGATCATCCCTACCTTGGTGATAATCTGACCAGGGCGAACTGAGCCGCGCTCGGAGATCTCCTGAATGGGCACTTTGGCGATGCCAAAGTCGAGCACCTTGACAAAATCAGGATCGCCCGCCTTCTCGACGAGCATCACGTTCTCGGGCTTCAGATCCCGGTGGACGATGCCGCGGGCATGCGCGCTGGCCAGAGCGGAAGCGATCTGCCGAGCGATGTGCAGTGCGCGACTGACGGCAAAGGGGCCGTCAGCAATCTCCGAACGCAAACTGATGCCCTGCACGTATTCGAGCACCAAGAACACTAAGCCTTCTGGCAGATGCCCGAAGTCGGTAGCAGCAGCAACGTTCGGGTGGTCGATGTTTGCCGCGGCCATTGCCTCGCGTTCGAAGCGACTGACAACGTCTGGTAGTGTGGTCAGCTCCTTGTGCAACACCTTGATGGCTACGCGCTTGTGCATCAGCACGTGCTCACCCGCGTAGACCTTGCCCATTCCGCCTTCGCCAATCAGCCCGTGAATGAAGTACCGATCGGCTAGGACAGTTCCAATACGCGGATCGGTAGCCTCTCGCGGATCCGGCGGAGGAGGGGGCGGCGGCAGAGGCGGAGGAGGGTCAGACGGCATGGGCTCGAAGGCGCGGCGCCACCGGGCAGTGGCTCCGATAGCGGCCGCGCAGTCGCTTGGAACGAGAGGCGATTAGTAGGGATTGTCCGTGTCGACCGCGGGCGTCTTGCGCTTCTTCGCTCCCGGTGGCGGGAACGGCGCGATCGG
This sequence comes from uncultured Polyangiaceae bacterium, assembly GCA_964454965.1. Classification (GTDB taxonomy): domain Bacteria; phylum Myxococcota_A; class Polyangia; order Polyangiales; family Polyangiaceae; genus FEN-1139. The sequence goes on from CAYVXY010000024.1 coordinate 54,132, forward strand.
AGCCTCCGCGGGCGCTGCTGTGGCAGCGGGCTCTGGCGCGGCAGGCTTTGCTTCGACGGGCTTTGCTTCGACCGGAGCTTCTTTGGCTGGAGTTGCCTCGGGCGTCGCAGCAGGGGCGGGTTCCGCGGCAACCGCGGGAGCTTCGGTGGTCGTCGGCGTGATTGCCTTGGGCTTGGCGGCTGCGCGCGCAACAGTGGGTGCCACGGCTTTGGCAACTGGCGTTGCCTCTGCCACGACGGGAGCAGCGGGCACGGGCGCGGAAGGTTCCGGTGCCACATTGGCTGACGCGGCAGCGGATGCGGATGCGGATGCGGCGGGCGGCTCAGCGGCAGCGGCATCGACCACGGCGGGAGCCGGCTCGACGGCAGCTGCTGCGGTAGCGACTGCATTTTCCACGGGCTTCGCGGGCTGCTCAACCTGCCCTGCCGGAGCCTCACTGGACGGCAATTCCGCTGGCGGCAGCCGCCAGATCCACCAGGTCGCCGTCGCGCAGACAGCCACAGCCAAGAACCAGAATACCGCTCGGCCCGATCCTCTTGCGGATTCAGGCGCAGCTGCTTGCGCCTCGGCGCTTTTGGATGCTGCTGGCGCAGTCTTTGAGGTTGATGCCGCTGCCTTGGCCAAAGGAGCGCTCGCCGAAGTTGGCTTGGCGGACGCGGAAGGGGCCTTCGACGTGGAGATCGCGCGAGCCTTGTCAGTGATCCCCTTGGCGGCGGAAGCCAAATCGGACGGGCCTGTGTGTGCGCTGGCAGCCCCGGCCTTTCCTGCTTGCTCCTTGATGCCCGCTGCCGCCTTGGCACTGGCAGCTGCCTTGGCACTAGCAGCCGCCTTGGCACTAACAGCCGCTGCTTCCACCCGCTGCGCCACCGATGCCCGATCGCCCAGTCCGGACGCGTCGCTCTCGTCCTTGACCGGAGGCATCTTGGGTGCGGGCAGCCGTCCCACAGAATCGCCGGTCCTCGAAGGACGCCCCGGCTTGGTATCTTCCTTTTCATCGGTCCCGGCCGGTGAAAGTGGCGGTGGCATTGCGGCAGTCGGCTCGTCCGAGCTGACTTCGCGCATGGCTTCCTCGAGCAATTCGGTCGCCTGCTTCATCACCGTTCGGTCTTCCGGGGGCGGAAGCTCGGCGGGTTTGCCCTTTGGAAAGAAGGATGGCTCTTCCAAAACAGCTCTTGCTGCCGGCATGGACAATGGATCGGTACCAAGACCAACCGGCAATTCGGTATCGACGCCAGGTTGAGAACCCTCGGAATCAAAGGCCGAGACTTCATCCCGCCTCGTGCTCAGCAGCTGGTCAATTAGCCGACGTGAGTCATCGTCGAGTTTGATGAATTTTACGCCCATACCGGCAGGGCGCTCGGCGTCGGCCGCGGTGAGGTCCCGCTTCCACACGACCCGCCCCACCCCTTGCATCACCTTGCGATCCTCGGCGATGCGCACCTCGAATTTCAGCAAGGTCCCCGGGGGAAAGGGTTGCGGCGTTTTGATGAACATTCCCCCGCGACTGACATCGTGCGAATGATGCTCGATGAATTCGTCCAGCGTGGCGCTCTTGTAGCGCACCGTCATGCTGAGCACTTTCGCGCGTGGATCTTTCCGGGTTTGCTGGGACATCTTCGATACCTAGTGCAAGCGCGCCGACAGAAGTCAGGGCGTCCGAGCATGGTAACGGACAAGGGGTCAGAATGCCCAAGTAACTGCAACAGCACCCGACTTCGACTTGCCGACATTTCACGATATCCAGCGGACCCGTGATATCGTCATGCGGTGCCCCTAACCGACCACTTCCGCGCCTTTGCGCGACGGCCGACTAGCCTACCAGTGAGAATTCAGAGTGAGGTTCTGGGTTGGGAGTTGGCCGCGAAGCTGGTCGATCTAGGTCTTGGCGGAGCTAGCCTCGTCGTAACCGAGCCCCTGCCGCTTGGCTCGTCAGTGCGTCTGCGGATCGACGCGCCCCAGTTATGGGAGCCCCTGGTCATGCCAGCGCGCGTGGCCTGGATGCGCCCAACGATCCAGGGCGACACCCGCCTCGGTGTCAGATTCGAGTCCGATTCGCCCGCAAGCCTAGCCGTCCTCGCCGAACTAGTGGGGCCCGCGGGATATATCTGAGGCGCAATGCCACTAACTCGCAGTGCCACTAACTCGCAGTGCCATCCTGAATCGGGTCTGCGGCAAGAGGTCGAGGCGCATTGCCTCAACTGCCAAACGAGGTGGGCCTCGCGGACGTCTTGAAGCGCCTTGCTATTGAAGCGCCTTGCTATTGAAGCGCCTTGCTATTGAAGCGCCTTGCTATTGAAGC
>CAYVXY010000024.1:56530-58335 GCA_964454965.1 uncultured Polyangiaceae bacterium
TTGAAGCGCCTTGCTATTGAAGCGCCTTGCTATTGAAGCGCCTTGCTATTGAAGCGCCTCACATTGCCACCCTGAATCGGGTCTGCGGCAAGAGGTCGAAGCGCATTGCATCAACTGCCAAACGAGGTGGGCCTCGCGGACGTCTTGAAGCGCCATGCCTACTGAGGCGCCTCACATTGCCATCCTGAATCGGGTCTGCGGCAAGAGGTCGAGGCGCATTGCCTCAACTGCCAAACTGATTGGGGCCTGCGTTTGACTATCCTAGTGCCGGAATGGCGCCGGTCAGTCCGAGTCGACGACCAACACGGATGATGACCTTTTGTCGGTCGGTACGGCGAGATTACGAGTGAAGACCTCGTCGCACTCGTCGCACTCGTCGGGGACCTTAGTTCTCGTACCTACGGCATTGCCGCGAGCGATCGTGATGTCATTACTTTCGCGCCGAAGGCACCTCCACAATCGCGCGCACATGCGATGCATTCTCGTGTGGATCCTAATGGCGCGAGACTTGATCTGTGATAGATTGGGGCAATAATCGTTTGCGCTACAGCTAGCCGCGACCGTGCAAATTCTTGAACCGGAGCGCAACCGCGATTCGGCGACGAACTCTTCGCGCGGGGACTCCCGAGGCAGAGTCATCTCGCGATACAAAGGAAGTCATTATCCGTGGCAAAGCTGCTGGAACAACCGCACAGGGCATCGGTACCAGGGTCAGTTTCGCGCTCGATCAAATCTAGAGGCAAGGGCGTCCAATTGGCACTTCCTTGTCGAGGCCGCGGTGGGTATCGACCGGGGGCGGGACGTCCGCGAAGTGGGCATTGCGGCGTGCCGCATCGCAAGCGCCCATCATTGGCATCACGGTTTCCCGTCCATGTGACGTTGCGCGCCAGGCCAGGGCTACCCTCTTTGCGACGCGCCGAGTCACGGCGTGCCCTCGTTTCCGCGCTCACTGCTGCCCGTGATCGGTTTGGATGCAGAATCATCCATTTTAGTATTCAAAGCAACCACGTGCATCTCGTTTGCGAAGCAAGCGATCAGGTATCGCTGTCTCGTGGCCTTCGCGGTCTCGTGATCCGAATGGCGCGTGGATTCAATCGCGCGCACGCTCTTCGCGGGCCTGTTTGGGCAGACAGGTATCACGAACGCATCCTGCGAACGCCGCGTGAGGTCCGCGCGGTGCTTGTGTACGTATTGGGCAATTGGCGCCACCATGGGGGCGAGCGCTATCCCCTCGGTTGCATCGACCCCTGCAGTTCCGCAGCCTACTTCGATGCCTTCGTGGAACCAAGAGTGCCGGTATGCGAATTCCAGCCGCCACCGGTGGCGGTGGCGAGGTCGTGGTTGTTGGCATTAGGCTACCAACGACACCTTGGTAAGATCTCGGTTGACAAAGGGCTTGGAATAGACAGAGAGGCAAGACGAAAGGTTGCACGCATCGAAGCAATTCTCCTCACGGAGATGGCGTAGCGAACTTGGACCAACCGGAGATTCCGTCCGAGAGGCTGTGAGCCGCTGATAGCCTATATTGGGAGCAGGTCGACGCGACCCCAAGGACTTTGAGGCCCATTGAAAAGGAACGCTGGACGCCGGTCGACTAAGCACCGAGCACTGTGAGCCGTTAGGAACCGCTCAACACCGAGAACTGTGGGCCGCTGTGATCCGCAACGCTGGGCGCCGGTCGACTCCAAGTCTTGAGGACTTTGGCAAAGATGCAGAGCCTCTCGCGGGACGCCCTCGCGCCGCACTCACTGAGACGCGCTCGCGCCGTCACATCGTCGCGCCACTCGCGGGACGCCCTCGCGCCG
>CAYVXY010000024.1:58435-174938 GCA_964454965.1 uncultured Polyangiaceae bacterium
CGTCACATCGTCGCGCCACTCGCGGGACGCCCTCGCGCCGCACTCACTGAGACGCGCTCGCGCCGTCACATCGTCACATCGTCGCGCCACTCGCGGGACGCGCTCGCGCCGTCACTGAACTTGTCGCCTACTCTGGCCACGCCTTTCGACGTAGCGCCCGATCATGAAAGAAGAGCATCTCGATCGAGCCCGGGCCACGATTGAAGACGTAGTCGTGAGGCCCTGGCACGAGGAGAAAATGCATCGGCAGTCGACGACTCTCGAACTCGGCCGCAATGGTCTGATTGGCTTCGATAAAGTAGTCGCGGTCGCTGGTTAGCAGCCGGAACCGGATCCCGCGATTGCGCCGGAAAGCATCGTCACCGAGACGTCCCAACGCCACCGCGTCATCACTGTCGAACGCAGCCTGGAGCCCAGCCACGGAGTGAAAGTGCTCCGCCGCGTAGAGCCCCGAGAGGAAACCTACGCGCCCACCCAGGCTCACGCCATCGATCCCAGTCGTCTCCAACGTGCCTACGACTGGCAGCTCGCGTCGGGCGCGCGGCAATAACGTCTCGACGAGGAATTGTGCATAAGGTCGCGCGTATTCAAAGGGCTTGTCCCCCGCGAGCAGATCCGGCGTGTACGGACAGAGCACAACTAGCCCACGGTAGGGCTCCTGCTCCAATGCCTGGTTGAGCGTCGCGAGACGCTTCGGCGCCACGAAACCCTCGAAATCACGCGACGTCAGCGGGGGCTTACCTAGCCGTTGCATCGCACGCAGCAACGCATAGTCATCCACCCAACCGCGCGCGCCGCGCTCCGGCCCCTTCATCGCCTCTCCGCGACCGTGCAGCGCAACGAGCATTGGAAATTTTTCGTCGGCAAAGCGATCGGGCAATACCACCACGACGTCGATCCGACCGAACTTGGGATCCTGGAAGGTCCAGGTCTGCTCCTCGAGTGCAATGCGCAATCGCGGCTTGCCATCAGAGGCCAAGGCCATCGTGCCCGCGTCACCGAATACCGCCGATGCCTGCGCGCTACCCGCCGATGCCTGCGCGTTACCCGCCGATGCCTGCGCGTTGCCAGGTGCGGACTCCACTTGGGTGTTGCCCGAGACCGCCAACGCTGACGCGTTGGGTGACGCCGCAACGGCGACCACGCGAGCACCGGCACTCGGCGTCGACAGCGGCGGCGCATTGCGTTCGGACGATCGCCGGCAAGACCACGCCGCACCAACCAACAGCAGCAAGAAAGCGACGCGGGCCGCGCTGCGCAACGCCGCGAACCGATAACTTGTGCGAAGCGCCGCGCGCTTTGCGCTGACGGCCTTGCGCTGAGGGCGCTCGAAGCTCGACTGGATAGTCATGTCCGAATGGGTTTGCATTGAGGGCATTCGACGCTCGACCGGGGTGTCATGCGTGAAACTCATTGCGTCGTCTGCGGATCTCGGCAAATAACGCAGCCCCTTCGAGCAACGCAACGTTTGGGACGCGCTGCCTGAAATCTGGGTTGTTGCAGCGCAAGAACGGATTGGTTGCGCATTCCTCTCCGAGTGTCGACGGCACCGACGGCTCGTGCGCCGCACGAAGTTGCTGCACGCGCCCGATACGCTCGGACAACTCCAGATTGCCCGGCTCGATCGCCAGAGCGAACGCCAGATTCTGCAACGCGTATTCATGCCCACAGTACATCTCAGTCTCGGGAGGCAGCGCGGCAAGCTTTGACAGCGAAGCGTACATCTGTTCAGCCGTCCCCTCGAAGAGCCGACCGCAGCCTGCCGCAAACAGCGTGTCGCCAGTGAAGACGACGTTCTGCCACCGATAGGCAACGGCACCCAATGTATGTCCAGGCACATGCATCACGTCAAAACTCATCCCGCTCAGCTCAACGCGTTGCCCATCGCTAACGCGTCGATTGACCACGCGCAAATGCGTCGCATCAATGCCATGAGCCACCACCGGCACGTCCCCATAGTGCCGCAGTAGGCCCGTCACACCGCCGACGTGATCCCAATGATGATGCGTCAGCAGCAGGCCACCCAGCCGAAGCCCAAGCCCCTGGAGACAAGCGACAACCGGCTCTGGTTCGCTCGGATCGACCACAACCGCCTGCCCATTCCCCGCGGGAAATACGGCATAAGCGTAGTTGTCTGCGAGGCAGGCAATCGGTACGACAGGCATGGCTCTAAGGGTACCAGAGTTGCCATCTCGATGTCCCGGGGCTTGCAAATTGCCCCCAGGGTAGGTACGAATCCGCCTCGTACGCGCCACTAGCTCAGCTGGATAGAGCGTTGGCCTCCGGAGCCAAAGGTCGCAGGTTCGAATCTTGCGTGGCGCGCAACTAAATACTCCGAGGATTCCGCAGGTTTCAGATCGTCGAAATCGGGGTTCTCGGAGGGCTCAGAGGGAGCCTGTAACAAGGATGTAACAAGCCCTGCGCCAACCGTTGCAACAGGCTGCGATTCCTTGGACGGCGTTTCGAACTTGAGACGGTCGACTTCCTCCTGCAGGTAGCCCGGAACCAGATGGCCGTAGACCTCGGTCGTGATGCGCGGATCTGAGTGACGTAGGATTTTTTGAACGGCAGCTGGGTTCGCTCCCGACATGAGCAGAAGCGATGCCGTGGTGTGGCGCAGGTCGTGGAACCGGATCGGCCTAACCTCCGCCTTGGGCCAAAGCTTGTGGCGGTGGGTGGCGCAATGACGAAGGTCGCCGTCCGGCGCAGACTCAGAATACCCGCAGCCCTTCTTGCGGCAGACGTGGGTGTAGCCCTTCACGATCCCAGCCCTGCCCAGCGCCCGACGCAGGACCTCTTCCAGCGGATTATTCGACGACATCATGCCACCTTCAGGCCCCGGAAACACGTATTCAGAGGTGGATCTTTTGATGGCGGTCTTGAGATAGGGAACGAGCTCTTTGGCAATGGGGATCGCCGCGCCGCAACCTCCCTTGGTCGTGTCTCGATCATACGACCGCTGAACCATGATGAGGTTCGCACCGAAGTCGATATCCGACTTGTGCAGGCCGATGAGCTCGCCCTTTCGCATGCCGGTGTATATAGCGGCAGCGAAGATCGGTCGATGGTGGGGCAAGAGCGCCGCGAGAACGAGGGGCACTTCGTGAACGCGAAGGAAATCCGCAAGCCTCCTCGGAACTTTGCGACGACGGACCGACGCGGCCGGATTCTGCCCATTCCATCGTCCGCACTCCTTGGCCCTATTGAACGCGCTGAGGAGAAACCGACGAAGATGGTTCACAGACTGGGGGCCAAGAACAGTGGAGCGCTCTTGGAGGAAAGTCTCGATGTGCCCGGACGTGACTTCGGCGAGCGTCAACGAGGCAAGTTGGGAAGACAGCAAATGCTTCCCGATCGCAGACGTATTCTGGGCATGCGATGGCGCGTTGGCCGAATAGGTCTCGAGCCACCATTCCAGCAGCTCACCGAGCGTGCCGCCACCGTCTTCAGCGGGGAGTGGCTCGAGTCCGAGACGCTGACGCTCAGCTCGACGCTCGAGTTCACCAGCGAGACGTCTTGCTTCCGTCTTGTTCGTGGCGGTGGACGCTTGCGAGCGCCACCTGCCGCGACTGTCGCGGTATCGGACGTACCAGGTAGTGCCACGCTGATAAACGGAAGCCACTGGTTCAACCCTTCGATGATGACCGTAGCGCGCGGTGCGACGAAGACAAGACCTTGGGACGCACCGGCTCCGAGGACGATGTCTCGACGTACGCGCGAATCTCGCTCGGCTGGAATCGAAGTAGTCCGCCCACCCGTACGTGTGGGAGCTTGCCGGATTCCGCGCGGTGATAGACCCACGAGCGACTAACCTTGAGGTATGCGGCCACGTCGTCGGCGGTCCAGAGGGTTGGATCAGAATCGGGTTGAGTGGATTGGGACACACGCATTCCTTCCTTCGAATATTCCATTGAGGGTTTGATAGAGAGCTCGCCGGTGGGCCCATCGAACGATCGCTGCTGTTCGACGTCAGGTCTGGATCATGAGGTTATGCGCGGGCGCGATGCCTTTCGAGGCGGGGCGGTATGCATCCCGGAACCAGATCTTTGCGACGACGCGGGCGCTCAGCCCACGGACCCACCGGCTCACTCAACCGATCACAACAACTCGACGAATCGCGCACAATGAACCCCGTGACCTGCGCCTAATACCCAGAGCGGACACCAAAATGCATCCGACCGATCTTCTCGCACCAGGCGGCAGCTCTTTCGATTTCCTTCAGCGCGGGCTCGACCGGAAACTCCCAGTCACTGGCGTTGATACCCCTCCCCAGGACGCCGTCCATGTCGGCATCGTCGGCAGCATCTGCTTCTCTGCCCGCCGCAACGGTATCGTCACGAAGCTGCTTGATGGCGTCGCGAAGCTTCCTGCCAAACTCTATAGCCTCTTCAGGACTTATGTCGTCATGAATGCGGAGATAGAATGGCGGGGGAACCGCAAACGCCATGAGGCAGGCGGCGTCGTACCCGAAGCGAAACGAACAGCAGGAGTCTGCTATATCTGCCGATCTGCCGTTGCGTTTGAACGGACATGGTTCGGATTCACTGTGCGTCATGCCGGGTGGCAAGTCCGATGATGCCAGGCCGATAGGTCTCGGTATAAGAACAAGTCCCATATGATGGTAGTGGTTACGAATGAGAGGGCTGAGCAGCCTGTCGTCGCCACAAGACATCTGGATTCTTGGTGCATTCGCGTCGTTGTTGAGTCGTCTTTTGATCGGCTCGATTGTCCGATCTGAACTCCTATGAATAATAGCGAGACCACGGCACCGTCGAGAACGCTGGACATGTTCGCGCCATGGATTCTCCGGACCACGGTTCACCGGCACCGGCGCAACGTGGCCCCTAGCAGTGGTCACCTGATTGTTCGTCGTGATCCGAGAACTGGACTTAGCCTTGGAACCAAGGCTCAAACTTAACCGGCTTACATGAACATCGACACACCTCCTAGCTTGTAAGGCATTGCCCAATGAAACACCTCGTCTCGGTGTGACCGCGCGACTTGCACCGACTACAGCCCGCACGAGCGCGTTCACGCACGAGTTGAGCTCGCAGATACCTGCCGAAACGATCAGTAACGTGTTGTCACCAGCCGGGCACACCGCATCCAACCGGCCTGGCGATCCACGGAGAGCGTTTGGGTCTATTGGGCTTTGAAGCGAGCAGCTCATGATGCAATCCCGACCAGGCCTACTCCTCGGAATCCACGCGGAATATCTCGAACGTCGCCGCGATGTCGGCATCTTTGGCCGTCGATCTGAGGAAGCGTTCGAGTTTCACGACGAGCTGCACAAGATCGATGCGAGCCGTGCCCGCAAGGGCTACTCGAAGCAATGTCGTGCTCATCGTGTCCTTGCGACCAGCCATGTGGCGAAGTCGTTCCTTCGACGTGATGGTCGCCTGCTCGCCATACGTCCCAAGAAAGGCACAGATGTTCGGAATGATGGCGTCGGACGTATTCGACTCGTCGGGTTGGTGAATGCAAATGAGTAGCGTTGTCATGGGGTTCATCTCCGATTCAGGTGTCTTTGCTTGAAGCATTGGTCGCGCTATCCTCTGTCATGAATAATCGAGGAGCTGCGGCAGCTCCGAACACGCTCGATGCCGTGGGCAATGCGTGGCGTCGCACACGAACGCTCAACCGACCCTCGGCGCCAGCCGCAGCTCCTTCTGGCTAGAGGCATTCCGCCCGATATTGTTACCGCTCCAATTCTTTCCGGCTCTCGAGTCTCTGTCGACGCTCCAGATGAAGTCGTTTGACTTCTTCTGGCATGTAGCAACTGACCAAAGACCACCAGCCACGTCGATCTTCGACGAACACATCCGGATTGGTGTACAGGGTCTGTCTGACCTTCGCCTCAATATGCCTCCGCCCCCGTGCCTTCGGATGTCTCTTCACGAGTGCGCAGAGTTGCCAATTGGGCCCATCTGACCCTGAATCGATGCGTGAGCGGCGCATCACGGTGCGCCGCCAAGAATCATTGTGCGAAGGCGCTTAGGGCGGGGCGAACACGAAACCAGGAAGCAATCGGGGAGCGTTATTCCTCGTGGACGCGCTCACCATGCGGTTGCTCGACACCGGGCTCGGGAACACCCCGCCCCTCACACTTAGGTCAGTCGCGGGACGTTACGACGCGGCTCAGGCTGGAACCGGAACGACTTCGGCAAGAACGCGTCCAACGTAGGCGTTGGCCACTTCTCCCACGGTCGCTCCCAGGTATGACTCATCGTCCCATTCGATTTCACATAACTCCGACACCTCCCGGTATTCGGACATCGCCATATCGGCCAAGAATTCTCCTTGAAGGGCTCGGGATTCGGCCCAGACAAACGGCGCGGCTGCCTGCGGATCTGCGGTCGCCTCGAGCACGCGTTCGCGCTCGCGATTGAGCAGTTCCCGGTTGATCTCGAACCGTCCAGCTTGGATCCGAACTCCAACGGGAATGACGAATCCGCCAGCCTGGTCGGAAAGCTCGAGGATCGCCTCGGGAAACTTGACCGATACCTGTCGAAGGAAGGAGGCCACCACGTGGGCAAGCCAGAGGCTGCGCACTTTGGTTGCACCCGTCGCAACGGCATTCGGTAGCGGTTGTCCCCCGGAGTTGTCCCCGAAGGGTTCCGGTGCCAGGTACGGTCCAATCCGTGTTGGAGCGATCCGAACGAATGGAAACGTGAGCATGGGACGCTCGGATGCGGCCGCAAGCGGCGCGAGATTGATCCGATCGTGTGACCACGTGACCTTGTCGTTCAGATGGGTCTGAGCCTGCATGATCCACTTCAAGGCTTTTTGGCTTAGCGGTGTCCGACGTGAGATCGCGTAATTTAGGGAAAACATAGGTTTGATCAGTGAGGACTAAGATCGAGCCCGGTGTCAGAGCTCGGCCGCGATGGGCGCGCCCTGTTCCGTACTCGTTCCTCGTTCCGCCAACTGCCCCGTCAACCACGCGACCGACCCTCCTTTCGGCGCGACTGTGCGCGCCGGTAACATTGTTTGGATGAAGCCGACGTTCCTTCAATTCGATCCGTGCAGGCCCGATGAATGAATGCGGCTTCATGAAAGCACCGTGCCTCAGTATTTGTTGCCTGACCCGACCTTGCGCGGCGGCAATGGCGGATATGATGGAGGAGGCGGCAACGGCGCTGGAGAACCCGAAGCACCGGCAAGCGCGCCGAGAACCATAAGGCCGATGAGGACGGAACCCAGACTGGGTCCATTGTTCCGGTTTGGGCGGCAATCGCCGCACCGACAGCACTCATGATCATCATATGGACACTTCATCGTCGTGATCCTTTCCGATTTGGGCGGCCGAGCACCGCACTCAACCAACCAACTGAAAAGGGCGGCACACGCGACAAGTTACCGACGCACCCCTCAGATTCACCGCTGATGCCGAAACGCCGCATTTGTCCCCGCGGAAACCACTTGCAGTCTGGGTACTTGCACGACCACGGTACGCCGTTCGGTACGGCCAGGTCGTGCGGCGTGGTCGTGCGGCGCAGCAACCACGTCGATGACACGCTCGATGTCGCTGGCGAGGAGGGTCAACGCGCACGCGTCGAGGCGACAGTCACGCAAAATGCCTCCAATGGTTCGGAGCCGCTTTTCTCCGGTCGCAACCACCAGAAGCGTGCAGCGCTCGCGATGCCAGGAATCGAGGGCCGACCTCCAGCTGGCGAATTTCTTGCGTAGCATCTTCGTTGACTCTTCACCGGTATCGCATTCGATTCCGAACATCCGACCAGCGCCACCTGTCGCACGCACCAGGGCGAGACCGTCGGGAATGATGCCGTGGTCTGTGTGGAGCCAGTCGCGCGTGAGGTCGCTGTCGAATCGGAAGTCCTCCAAGGCCAGCGCGCCGCAATGTTCTGCATGCAGAAGCTCGACGAACACATCACGGATGAGCAATGCATGTTGGCGTTTCTGTGCCCGAGGTGGGCGGCCGGGTCGTGGAGCTCCGTCAACGAGTCCATGCTCGACAAGGTACTCGCATCCCGCAGTCGTCAGCAGGTGAAGCGAGGGCCGATGCATCGCCTCACTCTGCAGTACGACGCGCGTCAGCCCTTGGTCCAAGGGCACGCGAAGCCGACGCTGGGCGCGTCGAGGTGTCGTGTATCCGACGCCGCGACGAAGCTGTGCCGTCGAGAGGAATGATGCCCAGGCGAGGAGCAGGAGGGCTCGAATCTCTCGCGGCCCTAACCGACTGTGCCGCCCCTCCTGGGTGGCACATCGCCTTGCCCGTTCGCGTTTCGTCTGAGTCATCGCGACCTCAGTGGAATGCTCGTATGGCAATGGCAACACTCGAACCAGCTCGCCGAAGACAGGCAGCAGGTGCAAACGTCGACGCGGCCCAAATACTCTGCGCCGCATTCAGCGCAGATCCACCGATCGTGCACGTCGTTCGGTCTGCGGCAGGTCGGGCATGTAATCTGCCGGACGCCCAATCTTCGCATCCCCGCAATAGCGGCAAGCCAGCTGGTGACGGACTTCGCAATGATGAAGGCTCCCCACAGGATGTAGAGGGGGGCTTTGAGGAGTTCACGAATGATCGAATGCATCGTTTTCTCACAATCCACGCGGTCGCCTGCGATGAGTGCGATGAGCATCGGGTTCGATAACATGAAGACGTCTCGAGACCGGTCGAGGCTCGTGGTCTCGTCCGGGTTCCTGAGGCACCTGTCCAAGTCGACCGCGTTCAATCCGCTCTGCGAGTTTCCGATCTCTGCTTGCCGGTACATGGAAGTCCAGCGTTCGGATGAGCGTGGCCTTCGGCGAACGACGCTTGGCACGGATCCAGAAGTGACGGGGTGGCAGGGCCTGGGTCTCTTCGACGAGAAGACGAAGTTCTTCATCGCGCGTGAGCCACGGCGACGCAGCCTGGGATTCCCACGGCAATGGAGCCCCTCGAAGCCGCCGCCCGCTCACGGGCAGGAGGTGGCTCAAACTGCGGGCATCGTCGGTGGCACCGAGCAGTTCCACGGCGACATTCGTATGGACGGCGCTCAGCAACTGCGGAGAGACCGCGACGACGGATGCCGGATCTTGGGTCAGCAGGTGCAGACTCACCCCTCTGCTCCGTGCGGTCCGAAGCAGATCAGCCACCATGTCACCGACGTTGCCGTCACCTCTCAGGATCTGCTGAAACTCGTCCATGATGACGAGGACCCCCGGTGCCCCATTCTGCCGTCGGCGAATGGCCGCCGAAAGTTGAAGGAACAGGTAGCCGCATAGGAAACTGGTCAGGTCCTCATCACCGATGCTGCCGCCGAGATCACAGACGACGATTTGACCAGGCCGCAGACAGGTATCGAAGTCGAGCCCTTCGCGAGCATCAAACGCGGAGCGAAGGTTCGGGGTGAAGACGACACGGGCCAATCGGGCTCGGATCCCTTCGGCGCTCGAAGATGCTCGCTCCTGCAGACACTCGCGCACCATCGGGTACCGAGAGCGCCTGGTCAAATCCCTGATCGCCGCCCAGTCGCCAATGAGCGGCATACCCTGCGGGAGCGTGAGACCCGCCTCATCCAATGCAAGCAGGATGGCGGCGGTCATCGGTTGCTGCTTCGGGCCGAATGCCGATCCGCTCAAGCGGCCAAAGAGGTTCGCCAACGCCATCGCATGAATCTCTGGAGATACGCCTGTTGGCGGCCGAAGGAGAGGAACGGGGACGACATACCGTCCAAGAGGACTGAAGGTCGTCAGGTTGGCGAGGACACGGTCAGCGACCCAGGCCGGTTGCTGAGCAAGAAGGTGTTCGAGGAGTCCGAGAAACTGCGGGGCAAGATCGTGTTTGGTTTCGGCGATGACAACACTCGAGTTCGGAGGGAGACCACGGGCGATTCGATCGAACATGCGCCGCAGTTCCTGCGCGGCGATGGAAAGCCAGAGCACGCTCTTGCCGGTACCAGTTGCCCCGTATGTGACACTGTGGTTCTTCGCGAGGTCGTTGCGCTTAAGCGTCACCACGCGGCGGGCATCGCCCACGAGCGTACCCATCGCGAACGCCTCTTCGGCGAGGCCGACGCGAGGTCGGCCGTCACTTCCAAGGACATTGTGAACCGGTTCACCTCGCGGCTCGTCTTTGGCGAATGCGGCGCGCACTCGCGCGCTCTCCGCGTGTGTGGCGATCCGTCGATCGCGACTCACGGAGAGTCGCGCAAGCAGACGTTGAAGGCTCATGGGTGCACGCCTCCTCTTGGGACCGGAGGCAAAGCGCGACGCCTCGGCTTCGGGCGCTCCGGCGGTTTCGACTTGCCTCTGCGCGCCCAAGCCGTGCGCCCGACCGCCCAAAGCACGACCGCGAGTGCCACGTAGCCCATCGGAATATCGTCGAGGTTTGGTGAGCCAAAGCTGATATCCCGAAGGGCAACGAGGAGCACCACCGCCGCCAACCCGAGCGGCATCAATCGCCTCACTAACGGGTCAAATCGTCCGAACATATCGCGTTGGGTCCATCCGGTATCGACGCTGGGATTGCGGGGAGGCACCGTGACAAGGTGCGCGTCGGTTGCGCGATGATTCGAGACTCCAACGCGGCAATTCCAACCCGAACCTGATGTACAGCCATTTCAGTACGAGCCACGTCCGAGCGAATTGCCACGGCGACGAGAAGCGCCGCGGCGTTCAGCACAAGGCAGAGAAGCATCCCCCGGGCCTTGGCTGCGGCACCGCCGCATTGTTGGGTCGTCGTTGATGCGGCATCGACGCTTTTAGGTCGCTCTTTCTCGACCGTTGCCGCTGGCCGTTTGCGTTCTTCCAGCGGCTCCGCCCGTTCAACGAGCCGTTCTCCGTTCGCCCCTCGATACACCGCGATCGTTGGACGGTCCGTTGGATCGACGATGACACTGACTGCACGCGGGTCGCGCCAGAATTCCTCGCGATCCGTACTCGATGCGGCGGTTCCATAACCGGGGTGCGTGTGGATGATGCCGAGGGGCACGAGGGATGGATGCAGTCGCGCGGCAAGTGCGCGCACTCGGGCTTCGTCCATGGCGGACGCGTGCACATGCGCTGGTCCGCACTCCGCCCAGTCATTGGGTACGAAGTCGCGCACGACGGCGTGCGCTCCCTCTTCATCCTCGTGAAGCTCACCGACGACGAGCGCATGCCACTCGTTCTTGTCACCACGTGCAAGCGACTCCACACGTCTCACTTGATACTCAGAGAATGCGATCTCGTACCCGTCGCGCGCTGACCAGAAGATGCGCCAGCCGTCCCTTGCCAGGGACCGGCTGACAGGCTGCTGAGATCCCCGCTCGGTGTCTCGAATCGTGAGCCGCTTGTTCATGTCATCCTCCCGGGCACGACAACGAGACGCGGGCGGGTGCGCAACGCGACTTGGACCCGATTCTGTGCCATAGCCGCTCCCTGCGAGACGATGACGAGGCGCGGACGCGTCGGTGATTGCGCCGGTTCTGGTGCGCGATAGACGGAATCCGGGATGACGGGGAGCACCAAGTTCGGGTTGAATGGTCGCCCGCGCAGGTGCTCCCGCCCGAATGCCTGCGCCGCCGGTTGGTACCCGGGCTCGTCGTTCGCCTCGCCTTCAAAGTTGTATGCCCGCATGACGCGTAGCGTGAACTCGGGCAGGGTCTCGTTGCCTCGGCACTCTTGCCACAACTGACCGGAGCAAAGCATGCCGTTCGCGGCAACATGCACGCAGAGCGGCTTTTGCGCGCTGATGACTACCGCCACCGGAGGAGACACTGGATACTGCTCGTCCGACGTCATGAAGCGCGTGATGATTCCGGTCGCGGTTTGCGTTGGACTCGTGGGGAGCTCGAATGCGCATGTGACGTCATAAACGGTGGCGCGCCCGGCCTCGCCGTCGTCGCGCGTCGCCAAGATCCCTTGCTCGGCGGTTTCGACGGAGGCATATGGCCGCACTTGCAGGACGTCGCCGTGCAAGCTCATCATCCCTCGATAGTCGAGGGCGCGCCGGCCCTTCTGCCGTATGCGCTTCTTGCGGGTCACAATGCACCTCCCGCCAGTCGCCCGTCCCAAGTGATACCGATCGTGTCATTGGTCTTCACGCCTTGGCTCGAGATGGGCCTCGTCGGAAGCAGGTTTTCGCCATGATGCGTGAATGCAACGGTTCGGTCTTGCAGTTCACGCACATGGCCAGCGGCTTGCAGGTCAGCCAAGATCTCTGCTGGAGTCATCGTCGGATCAACGGTGATACTGATCGGTTCGGGACGGTCTTTGATGTTTACGGTTAGTGGGATTTGCTCAACTTCGGGATGGGCCATGAAGGCCTCCTTTCGTTGAGACAAGGCACTGACGCGCGCATGTTTACCGAAGCTCGTCTCGGGTCACCGTTCGAAATACATCGGCGAACTCGCCGCGAAGCTCATAGATCAGCCTCCGGTCAAGGTCGTCGTCCTCCACGACGCAGAGTGCTCGCGGACCGAGACCGAGTTGCTGGAGCGGTAGCGCAGCAAGCCGCGAATCCGGCGTGACGGAATCAACCACCACAACTGACGCCGATTCGGAGGTACTGGTGCGGCAGCCGTTTTCGCATACGGGCGGTGTTGAGACTGACCAGTCCGGCTGCATCACCGGAACCGCCGCTCCGCAGTGGCGGCACGGAAGACGCTCGTAGAAAGGGCTCGGGAGGGACAGGCGTGGAGACCGAAGGCCGTCGCAGTATGCGCGGTCGAACACGGCTCGGGCTGATTCGTCCGACGCGACGGCAATGGGCTCGATGTTCGCATAGCGCTCATGTCCTCGATCGCAGTCCGGATTTCGTCGAAACCCCGTGAGCGATGCTTCGCCGCTTCCGACGTCGAGACGGAAGATCTTCTGTCGGTATCGGTCATCCCCGTGCCACATGAGGACGAGGGCCTCGAGCGCCACGTTCATCAAGGCTGCGGCTGCGGTTTGGAGTGCAGGATTTACGCCGCCAGAATCGCCGCCATACAGACTGCACGATGAACGCGTTGGGGTTTCGTCCGGTCGAACGCAGAAGTAGCAGGGGTCTTCGAGATCTTGGTGTCCGAGGGCGACGAAGTTGCCGGTCGGTGGCCAGAGGCCTGCCACGATGGTGGGGATGCCAAGACGCGAAAACGTCCGCACGGCCCAAGCGCGAGAAGGCGCGTGGTCGACGCCGATGATGGCACCATCGAATTGTCGCAAGAGGCCGAGACCGATGGCTTGAATCGGGGTTGCGGCCCAGTGCGCAACGGGTTCTGACGCATGGGAGTATCGGACAAGGGCATTCCCCAGGAGCTCGGCCTTATATGGGGGAAGGCCGTCAGGTCCTGGCGTGGCGTCGAGAAACGGGGAATGAGGCAGGTTCCTCAACATCACCCTGTCAGGATCTACGTGAGCGGCCTCGAGACCCAAAAGCGCGGCTGAATGCACCAGATTGGAGTTGGCGTTGCCGCCGCCAACGCAGATTAGCCTTTTGGCTGCGAGCAGATCCGAGCGCCGCCCGGCCGCCTCAAGGCACACGAATTGCCGGTCATTCGTTGCCATGCATCCCACGTCTACAGTCTGAGTGGTCGTACCCGGCGAGGTCGAGCCCGCAGAATCGGCAGACATGCCGTGCTTCGTCTTCAGGATCAAGGCGATACACTTCGGTGCGGCCAGTCGATGTTGGCGAGCTGCCGTTGACGGTGAGACGACCGCTCATCGATTGGGGCGTTCCGACCGACAATCTGTTCGATGGTGTTCCGACGGACCGAGGCAACGAGGTCCGAAGCAAGGGCCCGTCCGAATCGACCCCACGAAGCAGCCCCAGGGCCCCGAGCAACGCCACGCTGCTCAATGCCCCAAGAATGAACACGAGAATGAGTAGCCCCATGTGAAAGCTCCTTTCAGAATGATGATTGGGAATGACCTAAGATTCAGGTGGTGAGTTATTGTGCAGCGGCATTGCATGTCGGATTCCTGGATTGCATTGCCAGTGCGTGTACCGCGCCATTCGAAGCGTGTGCACGAGTGGCAGGTCCATTGATTGCTGGATGAGAACGGGTGGATCGTCTTCATCCCGACCTCATTCCTTCTTGCTAGAAACCATCGCGCGCAACGCACGGCGCGCCTGTGAAATGCGGTTGTATGCGGTCTGTATGGCGATTCCCTCGGCGCGGGCAAACTCAAGCGGCGTTGCACCTTCGAGCTCAATGGCGACATACGCGTCTCGAAGGTGAGTCGGAAGACGCTCGACAAGCGCCAGCGCCTTGCGCACCTCAACGTCATGCTCTGGTGAACGTCGATCGGCAGATTTCGCGGCGCCTTCGAGGCCGATACTTATGCGGGCATTCTTCTTTCGACGTGCTGCGGCGGCATGTACCGCGACGGTGAAGGCGTACGAGTATACGTCGGCAATATGCTTGAACTTGTGGGGGTTCCGGCTTGACTCGAACGCGGCAACCGAGGCGGCGTGGCCTGCCTCGTCCCATAGCCAAGGCGGGAGCATGGAACGGAGTCGGCCGGGACAGGTCACGAGAAACTCAGCCAAGTCAGCGCCTTGCAAGCGAAACTCTGTGACAACGCTGCAGTCAGTTGCATCGAACGAAGTACCTCGCACGATCCGTTGCGAGCATGCTCCCCGATGAGGGGAATGCGGTGACGGTTGAATGGCCGCGAGTCGGGAAGTCGAATGCATGTCGGATTGATCTCCGATTCCAACACTTGCCCGAAGCATGCCGAGACCTATCCGGAGTCATTTCAAGCAGTTATCGACACGATGACCGCTCATGCGCGCGCTTTGCGCACTCATTGCGGTTCCATCAATCCGTGACCAGCTGGCCCTATTTGACTGACACCGACTGCCAACGGTCAGGAAAGACGCGAGCGACAAATGCAGCGGCGCTCCGGGCTCGGTGGCGATCTCCGAGCAACTCCACCAACGCCAACTTGGGACCTTTTCCAGCGGCGCAAAGACTCCAAAAGTTCTGCAGCCCGGGCCCGAGTGACTCCTCGAGCTTGGCCAGTCGACCCTTATCGTGCCCTGACTTGAGGCGAGGGCCTGACTCGACCAACGCTGGCAGCGAGCCAAAAGTCTCGTCAACGCCGTCAAGCTCGCGAAGAACCTGGTCAATCATATTGGGAGATAGCCGGACACCGTCGGCGGCGATCACGGCAATGCGTACGGCGATCCGGCGAAGGTCCCGCCAATTTCCTGGCAAGCGATGTGACGATAGGCCCGAGACGACACGTGGCGTCTCGACATCCAAAATGCTCGGAGCAAGACCGCAGTCCCGTGCTACTCGTGACCATGTCTCCCGCCACATCCACGGGAGATCTTCGCGGCAGTCACGCAACGCTGGAAGGACAATCTCTATGTCGCGGATGCGATCAAGGAAGTCCGCGGTCAAACGCTTCCGGAGGGCTTCGTCGGGTAAGTTCGTGCCCGTAATGAGCCGAAAGGATGATTTTCTAGGAGTATTCTCACCAAGTCGATAGTAAGTACCTTCCTCGATGACTCGAATGATGGCGCGTTGGCTTCGCGGATCGAGATCGTGGACTTCGTCAAGAAACAGCGTGTCGTTGTGAGCCTGACTCAGCAGTCCTGGACTGTTCTTGACGGCACTGGTGAATGCGCCTGCGGTGTGACCGCAGAGCGCAGCGTATAGGCGATCTGGATCAACAATCTGGCCGCATGCAATGGACGGCCAGCTACTGTTGCGTTTTGGATCGCAAAACGGGCTGGCCGCGCGGATAAGTGATGCGATGGTTGACTTCCCGACGCCGCGTTCGCCTCGAAGCAAAATGGGAAATCGGACCCGGGCTGCTCGGTACGCTGCAGTCAGTGCTTTTCGAAGCGCCGGGCTCCGTGCTTGGTCGAAGGAAAGGCTGACCGCTTGATCCGTCCCAGGTTGGCTCGGAATGGTGTTCCGAGCGATTTGCAGGATGGTGTTGAGTGCGAACGGGACTTCGACAAGCGGCGTCTCGGGCCGCTTGCGGGCGCCATCCGAACGCTCCGCTTGTAGCAGCCGAATGGGTCCTTCAACGATCCCGACCGACCCGGCCAGTAGAAGCACGGCGTGCATGGCGGAGGTACCGGAGCTGAGCTGGAGGACGATCTCCGCTTTGGGATGGGCAGCACGAATAGCGGGAAGCTCCCGACGAACAACATCAAACAAATGGGCGTGGTCATTGGGGGGTCGATCCGTTTCCCAGGTAACCATGTGGAAGCGGGGGCGGTCACTCGGTTGTAGATGCTCGGCGATTGCAGCTTCCGTTTCACTCGCCACGTCGCGAGCGGAGCGCCCCTTCACACGCCGCGGGCCTTGCTTCGCCGGGTGGCAAAAGTAGTAAATGTCGGAGACGCGGCGGAACAAGTCCGAATGCGGGTCGGTGGCTGCGCGAAGCGTTGGGCCCCAATCGAGCGGGTCATTATGGTCAGTTCGCCTGAACTCGCCGGTTTCCTTGTCGCGCGTGTAGGGATCTCCGTGCAGCGCGGCAAATGTGACGAGGATTGTGCCAGACGTTCCGCGCACCATGACCGACGAGCATAGCGCGATGGCGTGCCTCTCCAAACGGGGAAGGGCGCGGATTTGCCAAGCGTGCCAAGGAGCTGTTACAGTTTTGGTGGAATAATGAACCATCCTTACATATGCACCCACACGAGCAAGCTCCCTCCGCCTCACCCGCCGCTCCCGAGGCTGAGGGGAAATTTCTCACCGAAGAGCAGAGACGCGCGCGCATCCAAGAACTCGGCAAGCGCGCGGAACTCGTAGCCGACGTCTACGGTCTGGTGTCACGCAGACTGGCTGGCACCACTGAGTCGGTGCACGGCAGACTCTGCAACCTCGCTGACGAAGTGGCACCAGGCAGCGCGGATCCATCGTTGCACAAGCGCTACGAAGGCATGATCAAAGATCTTGTTGACTTTGACGGCGAATTGTTTTCAGTACTTAGTCGCACTCTTGGGCTGTCGGAGGACGACTTGGAAGCCATCAAGACTCAATGGCGACTTGATAATATCCACGACCGGGGTTGGAGCGCGCCGGACAGACTCGATGGTGCTGCGAGGACCACGTGACTGCAGCACCACTCGTCAATTGGTGGAAAGCAACGCTAAGAATCGCCGCACGCGACCATCTCGGTCGCGTTGGTGCGTTAGTGTCGGGATGCGCTGCGCTCGACGCTACCCTGAGCGTCAAGATACCTGAAGCATCTGCCCTATCTGACTTCAAAGACAAGATCGATGTCGCCTTTCAGAAGGGGCAGCTCAGAAATCGCGACCACGTGCACTGGGCGCGTAACTTGAGAAATACAACCACTCACGATGCAACGGTTCCGCCACATCTGGACGCACTCAATGCCGTCTCGGCCCTAGCTTACGCGGATCTGAATTTGCGTCAATCTGGTGAAAAGGCGGTGTCCGAGCTTGAGTCAGAGTACCACCTCCTTGTGAATGCTGGACTCGACGACGTTGTTGACGCCGAGCATCGCTTCGACCTCCAAGATTCTGGAGACATTTTGGCACTCCATGTTGCATCTCGTTCCGGAGATGAAGTCGACCGAAGCGCAGCGATCCTTGTCGCTAGTTCACTACTCGAACGGAGCAGCGACAGCCTGATCCAGGCCAAGCTAGATTTTAGCGACGAGCGCAAACGGCTACTTGACCTGGGGCTGAAGCCAAAGGTAGTCGAGCTTTTCAAACGGGGTTGGATTGAGGCTACTGAAGAGGAGCAGCAATTTGTGCTCGACGCGCTCACAGCCCGTAACCGGTGCGCTCATGAGGACGAGCCACCAACGCAGGAAGATTCCGAGCAGCAAGTGGCGGCCATCGTTGATGTCGCGCGCCTTGCAGCTAATCAGGTTCCGGTTCAAGTTGTTCCGACGCGAAATCCTAAACCAGCAGAACCACCAGCTGCCGCGTTGCCATTGGAGACGTTTACTCCACCGCCTTCGTATTTTCGAGAGCGAACACCGATATTCTCCAACGTACCTAGTCCTGACAGGGTCATCAAGTATGTCGTGTATTCCGCTGGCGCGTTGGCACTCATCATGGCGGTTCGGACATTCATGGCCGAAGAGACCACTACATCCGCAAATACACCTGCCCTCGATCTCGCCGGACCCCAAAACCCGAAGGCGGCGCCGCTGCGCAATGTTCAGCTTATGTTGACGGTACGCACCGTCCGCGAATTGCCGTCAACGCTCTCGGACTTCGACTTGTACATTGAGGCCGGCGCCGAAACTGCACACGGGCATCTCAGAACGGCGAACAACATTCCCCTCGATCCCCTGATCCTAAATGTAACATCTCCCCTTGCGCGAGACGCGAGAATCAACTTTCGCGTTGTTGAACACGTATGCGTGCATTGCGCCGATACGGACGAGACTTTCGACGCTTCGCGTGCATCTTTCACCGAGAATCGATTCAAGAACGGAGTGAATATCTCCATGGCAATGACATCTGATTCACGTCAGTAGTGGCGGCCCCGCTTCACTCGCATTCAGACAGCGATCGAGGGTGCCCTTATCACTGACTCCGTCCTCTACACGGGCACCGTCCGCGGAACCGGACGGCGCGTAGCACGACGACGAGCTCCGGGACGAGAACGAGCGGCCTTTTGGGAAGCCTTGGTCTTCGTATCCGCGACCTCGCCATAGCAGACGCCACGCTAGCTGGATTCTCACCGTGGGCGGTTCAGCATCAAGAGGTCGTCCCATCAGACCGCCAGCCGCCTCCCCGAACCTGGCGCTGGCCCGAAGCAGGAAGAGCACGAGCGTTCGCCAGAACCCCGCCTCCATGGAATCCAGAAGCCGAAAGGAGTCCTCTCTCTTGAGGAACCGGGGGATGGGCGGGGCGTACTTGTGACAGCGGATTAGCGGCGCCTTGGCGAGCATGCCCCATTCAACCGCGCGGCCGAGCGCCTTCCGGAAGATCATGAGGATGCTGTTCACGCGTTTCACGGTCAGGCCCGATTTGATCCAACTCGCGGCTTGAGCATCGACCAGCCCGGCCGAGATCTCCTCGAGCCGGAGATGTCCAAAGGCCGGGAGCAGACGGCATCGGAGCGGGTACCGCTTCTCCTCGGCGGTCGATGCCCGCTTCGCAATCGCGACGTAGGCGGTCATCCGGCGTTCGGAGAATTCTGCGAACGTGGACCCGCCACATAGAGGAAAGGCGTCGAGCTTGTCCTGGCCGCGGGCGATCTGACCGCGCATAGCTTGTTCCTGCTCGATGGCCCCTTCGAGGGACTGGTTGTGCGCCTTCGGGTGGATTCTTCGCCCGATGAGCGCGCGAAAACTGACCCACCACTCGTCGTGGCGGTCGTTGCGTAGGTAGATGGAAATAGGAGGCAAACCTTGGGGAAGTCGTTGCCGTGCAACAAGCCCCGTGCACCGAACAACTCGTGAGACGTGCCCGCCGGTATCGGCCCTTGATCGCAACGGGCATCGTTGGTAGGTTCATTTCAAGTATGCGTATTCGAGCTGCATTCATCGGCGTAGACCGGCATAGCGACGCTGGCATTCGCGATCTGTCCGGTTGTCGCCGGGATGCACGCGCGCTCCATGCGCTGTTCACGGATACGTTCGATGGTCTGACTCCGATTCTGCTCCTCGATCAAGACGCCACCGTGGCAGCCGTACGCCATTCATTCCAAAGCGTGTTGGAAGACGCGGAGCCCGACGACGTCGCTATTGTTTCGTTCTCTGGCCACGGAACGCGAGACCACCGCCTGGTTCTCCACGACACATCCAAGAGCGATCTGCCTGTTTCGACAATCGACATGGCGGAGCTTGCCGAACACTTCAAGCGATCCAAGGCTCGGGTCATTCTCTGCATCTTGGACTGTTGCTTTAGCGGGGGCGCGCCGGCCCGCGTGTTGGAGGATTCACCTGCGCCGCGTAGCCCCGGAAGTCCGCTGGAAAGTATCGCCGGTGAGGGCAGACTCATCATGGCTGCCTCCAATGTGAACGAGCCAGCTCTGGAGCTTGGAGGGCACGGGCTCCTCACCAAGGCATTGATTGACGTTCTGCAGGACGGAACGGATACGGTGAGCGTCGTTGCGGCTGTAGATTGCGTCATGGCGCGAGTACGTGCCGACGCCTCGAGACTTGGAGCGGTCCAAACGCCTGTCCTTTTTGGGCATGTCGAGGGCGGCTTGGTGATTCCCGTCCTGAAGAAAGGTGCCAACTGGTCCGCCGCCTTCCCGGGTGAATCACGACACGACATTTCTGGAGACCTCGACGAACTCATCTCTTTCGGACTGCCCGCAGCATTGATCTCGGCCTGGAAGAAGTACGTGCCAAAGCTCAACGATCTCCAACTGCAGGCGATCAATGAGCACGGACTCCTCGAGGGGCGCTCCCTACTCGTCGTGGCCCCAACGAGCTCCGGAAAAACGTTCGTTGGTGAACTCGCTGCGGCGACGGCGATTACGGCGCGTCGCCGCGCCGTCTTTCTGTTCCCGTACAAGGCCCTCACCAACGAGAAGTACGATCAATTTCGAGAAACGTATGGCGGGCTCGGGTATCGCGTGATTCGGTGCACGTCCGATGCGCACGACGAGGTTGGCGAATTTCTGCGTGGGAAGTATGATCTCGCCCTGTTCACATACGAGATGTTTCTCAGCGTGGCTCTGAGTAGCCCGTGGACACTTGAACTCTTGGGGCTCGTCGTGGTTGACGAGGCGCAGTTTCTCGCGGAACCGAGGCGTGGCATCGTCGTGGAGCTCATTCTGACCCTACTGCTCCGCGCGAGGGAAAAAGGCATCTCGCCTCAGCTCGTGGCACTTTCAGCCGTTATCGGCGACGTGAACAGTCTGGATTCATGGTTGGGCGCCGACGCACTCGTCACGACGGATCGCCCAGTCCCTCTGATTGAAGGCGTCCTCGACCGAGGCGGGTGCTACCGCTTTCGCGATGTGGATGGCGTCGTACGGCAGGAGCAGCTTGTCAGCTATAATGCCGTCGTTCAGCGACGCGACAAGCCCAGCGCTCAAGACGTCATCGTGCCGCTGGTCTTGAAACTGCTGTCCGAGCGTGCGGATGAGCGCGTCATCATCTTCCGCAATGCGCGCGGACCTGCAGAAGGATGCGCCGCATATCTTGCACGTGATCTACATCTTGGCGCGGCAGAAGCTGGCATCCTTCAGGCCCTTCCAACGGACGACCCGTCCTCATCGTCTCGTGCGCTCCGCGAATGTCTGCTCGGCGGTACGGCTTTTCACAACGCAAACCTTGGGCCCGTCGAGCGACAGGTGGTCGAGCGAGTGTTCCGGGAACGGGAGGGATCGGTCCGCGTTCTAGCTGCGACTACGACCGTCGCAGCGGGCATCAATACTCCAGCATCAACGGTAATACTGGCGGAACAAGAGTTCTTCGGGGAAGACGGCCGACCGTTCACGGTTGCGGAGTACAAGAACATGGCTGGCCGCGCAGGTCGCCTGGGCTACAACGAACGAGGCCGCGCGATAATCCTCGCGGATGACGGAGTCTCGCCCGAATTCCTTCTTCACAAGTATGTACTCGCGGATCCAGAGACGCTTCAGTCTTCCTTTAGTCCCGATGAGCTCGAGACGTGGGTGCTCCGTCTCTTGGCACAGGTCACAGAAGTGCGGTGTGATGAGGTCGCGGGTCTTCTTGCGAACACGTTCGGCGGCTATTTGGCCGCCCGTGCGGATCCGGGATGGCACGGACGGACCCAGACGCTGCTCGAAACCCTGCTGGCAGAAATGCTCCAGCTGGGCCTTGTCGAAGAGGAACGCGGGATCATCCGTTTGACGCTGCTCGGCCAGGTTTGTGGACGATCCTCGCTGTCCTTCACCTCTGCCATGCGCCTTGTGCGAATGCTCAAGGCTGAGAGCGGAACGACCACGGCGGAGCGGCTCATGCTTCTCATTCAGGCATTGCCCGAGTGCGACGCCACGTACACGCCGTTGATGAAGAGGGGAACAGCAGAGGACAAGTGGGCCGGCGAAGTCGCCCGACACTGCGGCCGGGATGCAGCATACGCCCTGCAAACACAATCGGATCAAAACACGTATCGGGCGCGCTGCAAGCGCGTGATGGTGCTGCACGATTGGATCCGGGGAGTACCCATGGAGTCGATCGAGACGACTGCGACCACGAATCCCTACCAGGGGAAGATCGCAGCTGGCCATGTGAGACAGTTTGCTGATACCGCCCGTTTTCACCTTCGTGCGGCATTTGAGATTGCGAACGTCGTCTTGTTGGACCGAGGCCCATCTGGTGAAGAAGTCGAACTACTTCTCTATCAGCTAGAGTTCGGGGTGCCTGCCAATGTCGTAGACGTTCTTCGAGATCTGCCACTCCCTTTGCAGCGTGGCGACTCACTCGCGCTAGCCGGAGCCGGAATCGACTCGATAGCAAAGCTCTGGACTCTTGCTATCACCGACCTGACGAGAATTCTAGGTCGGGACTGTGCGAAGCGAATAGAACCTCTTCGGCCGAGTGTGAGTGCGTGTTTCTGACGAATCCGCCGCCACCCTCGCGGGTGTGCTCTCGGTAGGACTTTCGTCGATGGCACATGGTGACCAAACTGGTGACCAGACTCTGCATCTTTGGCAGATCTCCCCGGATATCCCGGACACGCACTTGAACTCCCAGTTTGCCAGGTTGTGCGAATTCGTGTCGCCGCTAGATCCCACGTGTCCGGATGACGCGTACCGGTTCAAATCGGACACGGTCGGACAACAATAAACCGAGCATGATACCTCGGCGTTTTTCTGCGCTCAGCGCTGCTGTGGCATCACCGTTTGCGGCTTACCCTCGTTGGTGGGGACACGAATGCGCACCGCGCAAGCGCGGTCGCAAGATGCCGCTATTGAGACTCCGCAAAACTCGTCCGAGCAAATGCGGTACGTGCACACCAGACCAATGCCCTGGTTGACACCAAAACAGGACGGGGCCTATGGTGGTACGACAACTATGCATTCAACTGGCACGACAATTGATCTGTCAGCCTCGGACCTCTCACAATTCCTAAGCTGCCGACATCGAACAGCGTTGGATTTGGCCGTTGCATACGGCCAACGCGAGGCGCCGACCTGGGTGGACCCCGCTATGGTCATTCTCCAGCAGCGCGGTCTCGAACACGAGCGTGGTTACGCGGATGCACTTCGAGCTGAGGGCCTTGATGCGGTTGATCTTGGCACATGTGTCGGCGATGACGCGGTTGTTCGCTCGCTGGAAGCTATGCGCACGGGTACTAACGTCATCCTACAACC
Organism: uncultured Polyangiaceae bacterium; assembly: GCA_964454965.1. Taxonomy (GTDB): domain Bacteria; phylum Myxococcota_A; class Polyangia; order Polyangiales; family Polyangiaceae; genus FEN-1139. Next base: position 81,589 of record CAYVXY010000024.1, read on the forward strand.
CGCACTGCGGGATGGTCATTGGTATGGTCGACCCGATGTGCTTCGAAGAGTCGAGGCACCTAGTCGATTCGGTAGTTGCTCCTACGAGGTCGTCGACACGAAGCTCGCAAAGGAAACGCGCGGCGGAACCATCGTTCAACTCGCGCTCTACTCCGAGATCTTGCGTGTCGTTCAAGGTGCCGTTCCAGAACGCTTTCACGTCGTCACTCCGAATCCGAATGCACCAGTTCAGACCTTCCGAGTTCAAGACTACGCAGCATACTTTCGCTTTGTCAGGGCTCGACTTGATGACACTGCACGACTCGATCCTGATGTACTCGCACAGGCGAATTATCCCGAGCCCGTCGAACACTGTGACGTATGCCGTTGGTGGGCCGTTTGTGATAAGCGGCGACGCACCGACGATCACCTGTCTCTAGTTGCAGGCGTCTCGCGACTCCAGAGTCGCGAACTACAGGCTTCGGGCATCACCACTCTCGAGCAATTGGGATCGCTTCCACTCCCGCTACCATTCACGCCACGACGGGGTGGCGCAGAAACGTACATCCGAATCCGAGAGCAAGCCAGACTGCAGCTCGCCGGGCGAACGCATGGCGCGCCTATCTATGAGCTCCTACCCATCACCCCTGACCAAGGGCTTGCTCGCCTTCCCGTACCATCAACCGGCGACATCTTCCTTGATCTCGAAGGCGACCCATTTGCGCGAGATGGCGGACAAGAATATCTCTTCGGTTTGGTGACCGCGACCCCTGATGGCGAAGTACAGGCACGCGCATGCTGGGCATGCTCGAACGGCGAGGAACGTGCGGCGTTCGAATCCGTCGTCGACGAAATTCTACATGTCTGGGATGCAAATCCCGGGATGCATGTCTATCACTATGCGCCCTACGAGCCCGCTGCATTCAAGCGGCTGATGGGACGCTATGCGACACGGGAATCAGAGATTGATTGCATGCTTCGTGCTGGACTCTTCGTGGACCTATACGCCATCGTCAAACATTCTGTTCGCGCGAGCGTGGAGAGGTACTCGATCAAGGACCTTGAACCATTCTATGGCTTCACTCGATCAGTCGCCCTAAGTGATGCAAGAACGAACCTGCGCGTGATTGAACGCGCACTAGAACTTGGCGCCCCGGACGCAATTGCCGCTGATGTTCGTGAGGCAGTTGAGGGTTACAACCGGGACGATTGCATTTCTGCTTTGCGCCTGCGGGACTGGTTGGAACAGCTTCGTACCTCGGTCGAATCCGGAGGTACTCAAGTACCGCGTCCGTTGCCAAAGGGTGGCGATGCACCAGAGAAAGTTGACGAACGCGCCCGCCGGGTAGAGGCACTGTCTAGCGCGCTAACAGATGGCATCCCCCCAGACCGCACCGATCGCACCGATGAACAACAAGCGCGGTGGCTGCTCGCGAATCTACTCGACTGGCATCGGCGCGAGGCCAAAGCTCCATGGTGGGAATTCTTCAGATTGCGTGAGCTCACCGATGACGAACTCATTGATGAGAAAGCCGCAATTTCAGCACTTAGTTTCATTTCTCGAATTGGCGGAACCAAGAAAAGTCCTATCGATCGATACGGTTACCCGAGCCAAGACACCGATGTCCGCAAAGGTGACACCCTTCATCTGCCTGACGGATCCGACTTCGGAAGCGTAGATGCGATTGATTCTGTGGCTCAAACTGTAGATGTGAAGAAGCGTGGCGCGCAGGCAGACGTGAATCCTTCCGCTGTTTTTGCTCACTCCGTCGTGCCAACCGATGTGCTTGCTGACGCACTTGCCCGCATTGCGGATGACATTGTTCAGCATGGTATTGTTGACGGAACGCAATATCGCGCTGCCAGAGAGCTGCTAATGAGTCGGCCCCCTCGACTTCGAAGTGGGACTCTTGTCGCAGGGGTTGGAGAAACGGCCGCTGACCTCGCAGTTCGGGTGGCAACCAACCTGGACGACACGAGCCTCGCCATTCAGGGACCGCCAGGTTCCGGAAAGACGTTTACCGGTGCACGTATGATCTGCGCACTCATTCAGCAGGGTGAGCGTGTCGGAATCACCGCTGTCAGCCATAAAGTTATCCGGAATCTGCTCGACGAAGTGGTGGAGGCCGCTAACGAGTTGGGAATTCGGGTCAACTGCGTTCACAAGGTAACCAATAGAAACGATGCGCCATCTAGCATTGAAGAAGTCACTGACAATGGTGAGGCTATTGCTCGACTACGGGACGGGCGCGCTCACGTAGTCGGCGCAACCCAATGGCTTTGGGCACGACCCGATGCAGCAGATGTGCTCAACGTCCTCTTCGTGGACGAAGCTGGGCAAATGTCTCTCGCAAATGTCCTCGCTGCGTCGCAGTCTGCGAGGAGCGTTGTGCTGCTTGGAGATCCGCAGCAACTTGAGCAACCCCAGCAAGGCACGCATCCCGAGGGCGCTGATCTCTCGGCATTGGAGCATATCCTTCAAGGTCACAAGACCATTCCGGCGGAACGTGGAATTTTCCTGCCCGAGACCTGGCGGCTTACTCCAAGTATCTGCACGTTCACGTCGGAGGTGTTCTACGAAGGAAGACTGCGCTCACGAACCGGACTCGAACAGCAGTCGTTGGCCGGCTCTCCGACATTCACCGGATCTGGTCTCTGGGTAGTAAGCGTCGAACACGAAGGAAATCAAAACTCGTCAAGCGAAGAAGTGGACAAGATTGACCTTATCGTCGCCGATCTGCTTCGACCAGAATCGCGATGGATTGACCGCGACGGAATCGGGCACGCGATGACTGCCGATGACATTCTCATTGTCGCTCCGTATAACGCGCAGGTCACACTTCTCACCGAACGTTTTGCTCCGCGCGGTGTTCGTCGAGTTGGAACGGTCGACAGGTTCCAAGGACAACAGGCGCCAGTTGTCATCTACTCGATGGCGACATCGACGCCAAATGACGCGCCGCGAGGAATGGAGTTCCTGTACAGCCTCAATCGGCTGAATGTCGCCACATCCCGCGCACGGTGTGCATGCATCCTCGTCGCAAGCCCGCGCCTATTCGAACCCGAGTGTAAGAGTCCACGCCAAATGCAACTAGCGAATGCGATCTGTCGTTACGTCGAACTCGCTGGGACTGCGGAGGTGACCTAGCATTAGCAGCGCGTCTATTCTCCCCGTCAATTTCATCGACCGCACGCATCGGCGCGGTTGCGACACCCACAGCAACCTTTGTAGCTTGCCGCATTCGGGACAACCTGCTGAGATTGAATTATGCACCTACTCCGTGTAAAGATCCAAAACTTCCGCAACTTTCACGACATTGAGTGTCGTTTCGGCAGGCATGTCGTGCTCCTTGGCGAGAACGGCGCAGGCAAGTCGAACCTACTTCATGCGTTGCGGTTGGTACTCGATCCGGATCTTCCAGACAGTGCTCGCTCGCTTGAAGCAGAGGATTTCTGGTCGGGAACAACGCCATTCGCGGGAACCGAGATTATCATCACGATAGACCTGACCGACTACGCGGGCGACGTGGCATTGTTGGCGTGTCTTGGAGACCACGAGATCCCCCCGCCCCAAGGATCGACCGATTCAATTTCGCGGCTCACCTACCGCTACGCACCACGTGGAACTCTGGAACCCAATGCCATCACGAAGGCCACAAAGGACGAGTACGAGTTCTCCATCTATGGACGTGACGACCCGTCGAACGAAGTTGGAAGGGAGGTTAGACGCTTCATCGTCCTGAAGCTTCTGCATGCGTTACGTGACGCGGAGAATGACCTTCGTGCCTGGAAACGCTCTCCTTTGCGCCCGCTCCTCGAGGAATTGGCGCCTTCACTTGACGCTGCTGCGTTACGAACCGCTGCCACTGGTATCGACACCGCCACGAATGCCGTCACCACACAACAGCCCCTCGTCGATCTTGCAGCAAGCATCGGAGGTCGAATCGATGAAATGATTGGGACGCAGCACCCGCTCGTTCCGACACTCGGCTTCACGTCTTCGGATCCGCAAGAGCTGGTCCGATCTCTTCGACTTTTCGTTGACCCGACCCGGCGTTGGGAAGTCGCCGATACAAGCCTCGGTCTCGCGAATGTTCTGTACCTCGCCCTCCTTCTCCTGCACACCCGCACCCAAGAGACACAACAGAAACTCGCAGGTCTCATCCTCGGAATCGAGGAACCGGAGGCGCACCTCCACCCACAGATGCAGCGGCAAGTGTTTCGCGACCTCCTACGCGGTGCGCGACCAATACTCGTATCGACGCACTCGCCAAACATCGCGAGTGTCGCGCCGATCGACTCCTTGGTCGTCCTACGCAAGACTGGGAATACGTCGACGATCAAGAGCTTCGCCGATGCGACGGGCTTCACGCAGCAACAGCGCGCGGACCTTGCTCATTATCTAGACGTAACGCGCGCGGAGATACTGTTTGGCCGTGGCATCATTCTTGTGGAGGGCGACGCCGAAGAGTTCATCGTGCCCGCAGCGGCGAGAGCGCTCTCAGTTCCAGTCGAACTCGACAACTACGGGATCTCAGTGTGCTCCGTGGCGGGGACCGACTTCGTTCCATATGCTCGGTTTCTCGCGCATTTCGAAATTCCCTACGTCGTCATTACCGATGGAGACACGAAGGATACACAAGTGGGTCGTGTTACACCCGGTATCGAGCGCGCTCTTGGGATTCTCGACGCAGTCGGTTTGACCCGGAATCTCATCGACGCAGCGATCGCGGCGGGTGACATTCCGCGTGCCCTCAGGGAACTACGCAAGATGGGCATCTTCGTTGGCGAGCGCACACTAGAGGTTGACTTGCTCGGTATCGGCGCTGGCGCTCGAATGGCGACAGCGTTTCGGGAGCTTCGCCCGCAGACGCTAGACACAACTCTCGCGCCGTTCACCCCAACTGGCGCGATGACCGACGTGAAGGAGGGGGCAATAGTTGGACTGATTGAGCGGCCGGGTGTCGGCAAAGGCCGCTTCGCTCAGCGGCTATCGGCGGCGATTATCGCCCCCGATGTTCCTGACCACGTCCGTGCCGCGATCGAAGCGATCGTCGCGAATTGCAGCCATGTCGGACGCTAGTCTTTCTCATACGTATGCGGCGCAGGTCGCGCGTCTGAACGAGAACCAACGCCAGGCGCTGCTCGAGCCCGGCAATACGGTCGTGTTGGCAGGCCCGGGAAGCGGCAAGACAGCAACTCTGGTCCTGCGGATTGCCAAGTTGCTTGACGAGATCCCTGCTCCTCGAGGCCTCGCTTGCCTCACCTACGGCACTGAAGCGGCCAAAGAGTTCGAGTCCCGTCTTCAGACACTCGGGTTTAGCAAGGGCGGGCGACTCTTTATGGGAACGGTCCACGCGTTTTGCCTCGCACACATCCTCCGACCATTCGGTTGGCGACTCGGAAACGACTTCGACACGTACGAAGTCGCAAGCGACACAGAAGTCTCTCGAGCGCGCCAAGACGGCCTCGACGCCGCCGACATCAATGAAGATCAGCAGTGGTGGGGTTCAAAACTCTCCGCGTTCCGCCAGATCGTAACGATTGAGCCAGGTCGCAAGGATGAATTCGACGATAGATTGACCACCGTCTCGAAGGCGTATTTGCGCGCGCTCCGTGCGGCGAAGCGCATCGATTTTGACGACATCGTGCTTCTATCTCTGAAGTTGGTTCGGGAACACGAGCATGTCCGGAGCATTCTCGCTGCGAAGTATCCGTGGCTCGTAGTGGACGAATACCAGGATCTCGGCCTCCCACTTCACCGGATCGTTACGACACTCATTGAGCAGGCAGGCGCACGAGTGTTCGTCGTTGGCGATCCTGACCAGTCCATATACGGATTCAACGGTGCGCGGCCTGAGTATCTTGACGAACTCGCCGCGCGCGGAGACGTGAAGACCGTTCAACTTCGCATCAACTACCGATGCCGTCAGAAGATTATCGACGCAAGCCTTCACATCCTGCAACCGGGCGTGGAACGAGGTTTCAATGCCGCGCACAAGCCGGACATCCCGGACGGAGAGGTTGTGTTTCATAGCTGCAATGCCGGTCTTGAACAGCAGGCTGACACCGTAGTAGCGCATATCGAGACATTAATTGACTCTGGCGTGAAACCGGGCGACATCGCCATCCTGAGCCCACGATGGGATGACCTGACGTCCTTCGTGGAACGGCTCGAGGGAACATCCATTCCTTATCGGATCGCGCGCGGTAACCACTATAGGGCGACGCAGATGACGGAATGGGTTGAGGACTTGGCCCGATGGTGTGCTGGTGGCTGGCGAACAGGACGGCCCCGCCTCCGCGAGTTGTTCATGACCTGGGACAGGATTCGTCAGAGCTGCCGCAGTCAAGGTTTGAAGAGGGAGACTCTCGAGCACAGGATTGGCCTCTATGAGATACTGTCGGCCGCACGCCATCCCGATCTTGAGGTGCAACAATGGTTTGCTCGTGTCGACCAAAAGCTTCAACTTCGTGCTTTGATTGCCGACGCCGATCAGATACCCTCGCGCGTACGTTACGATGCTCACGAGCTCGCGGCCATGATTCGCGTGATGGAGACCTCGCATCAGTCAATTGCTGAATTTAGCGGACTCGCCCGTGACAAGGTCGTTCTTCAGTCAATCCATGGGAGCAAGGGCCTAGAGTACACAGCGATCTTCATACCAGCTCTTGAACAAGGCGTCCTACCAAGAGCGTTCGGAGACCGACGGGAAGCACGACGACTTTTCTACGTCGCGCTCACGCGGGCCAGGCGGGAGGTTCACCTCCTGTGGTCTGGATACTGGCACACGGCAAAAGGCCGCCGTAGAGATGATGGTCCGTCGATTTTCCTTAGTGAGCTCGCCGAGCGCCTACAGTAGCAACTCAAGAGAAGGTTCAATGACCTTTGAACAAATCGCAGCGTATTTTACCTCCAGCAGTGCCGCTCTGCATCGAGTCTCGCCGCCACTCTCACGAGCGTGCTCTCGGCGGAATCGCTTGCATCTTCAAGTGCCCACTTCAGTGCCCAGACTCTGCATATCACGTATACCGTACCGGACACACCGGACGCGTTCAGCGCAATCCGATTCTCAACCTTGTTCCGAATAGTGCCACGCAGTACTACCGAGTCCCGTACGTGCACTCCCGAACAAACCGTTCGACTCCCGTTACCCGCTCCAGTCAAAAGCCGACCATCACGGTCGGTTTTTGAGTCAACTGAGCTGAACATGCAAGTCTCGTTATGTCTGCGGCAGTTGCGCACTTGGTTGAGTGCCCGAATAGTGCCCGTCTCGGTTTGGAATCGGTATTGCGCGCTGCACAGTGGCGGCCATGCTCGCTAGTGTCTCGTTGTCGACGTGCACGTAGCGCATTGTCATTTTGATCGTCGTGTGCCCCATCAATCTTTGCAGGATGTGCACCGGCGTTCCTGCAGCCGCCATCCGCGTTGCGTAAGTGTGCCGAAATACGTGCCAGCCAAACGGGCGGAGGTCAGCTCGGCGGCAGAACCGATGCAGGTAACTCGTTTTCGACGCGGGATCCATCATCCGCCCTCTTGGAGTCGGGAACACGAGTTCATTCGTCCGTGGTAGCCGGGCAAGCAACTCGACCACGGCCGTCGTAAGTGGCAAGTCTCGGTGTGAGCCGGTCTTCGTTTCACCCGGACATCCACGCGCACCGCCACGGCGAATCCGCACTATCGGAGTTGTGCGATCAGCGTCAATGTCTTCCCACTGCAGAGCTGCGGCCTCACTGAATCTCACCCCCTCATGCAGAAGAAATATGATGAAAGTGCGCCAGAATCCGTCCGGTACGACGTCCAGGAGCGACCGAGTCTCGATATCAGTGAGGTACCGAAACTTCTGTTCAGACACGCGTAGCCAATGGTGACGCGGCACAACACGGAGCAGCCCCCAATCGACCGCCTTGGTGAGACACGTGTGTAGTACGCTGGCGATGTTATTGACCGTTTTTGCTTTCAGCCCCTCCCGTCTCTTTGCTGCCATGAAGGCGTCAATGTCTGCAACCGAGATCGCGTCTAGTCGGTGCGAACCCAAGGCGGGAAGGATGTGCCGCCGAAGCACGCCGTTCTTGTCGTGGCGGACGCTGGCTCTATTATTCGATTCGACGTAGTCATGCATCCAACGAACGGAGAATTCGCGCAGCGTCGGTGCCGGTCCTGCGAACGGGTCTCGTCCTTCCGTTGTGTCCTGTTGAAACTCTGCAATCAGTTGTCGTTCGTACGCCTCTGCGCCTCGGCGGGTCTGTACTGGTGACCGCCTTCTGGTGCGCCTTCCGTTGTAACGAACATCGACCCACCATTCCCCGCTGCCTTTAACGCACTTTGTTATGGCCATAGGGGGTGATTCGCACTGGGACGACACGGCGCCTGTGCGCGAGAAATGACTCAAGGTCGGACTCGGATACGCGAATTACGCGCCCAAGCCGATAGCTCGGTAGCTCGCCTTTGGCGAGCCACTCATACAGCGTGGCACGACCGATTCGTAGCCTTGGCAGGACTTCCCTAGGTGTCAGTAATGGGGACGTGCGTTCGGATGCCACGGGTCGCACTGTCGCCATTTTAGTCATTGTTTCAGTCATAGTTGTCGAAGGGGCGAGAGTGGACGCGGCGGCTCGAGGCAAATCCCCCGACTGCCACCACGCAGAGCACTCTTGCACCTTAGCATTTGAAATTGCGATCAAGGAAGTCAGAGCAATTGATCGGGCAACACGCCACTCCGTTGCGGCTGGTGCGTCACCCACGCGTTACCGTCGCATCGACAGGAGTGATCCGCGCGATGCGCGCCAGTTCATTGCCACTTCGGATGGCGCATTCACCGATATCGAGATTCATGAGCGTCTGCGGACCAAACCGGCCGACGAATTCCTTCTGTAGAATCTCAGCATCCTCGCCACCGGCTCGGAACGCGACCAGCGTGCCCGTATTGCCAAGCAGCGAGTGGCGAACCTGTTCATCGAGCGCCGCGAGGGATTGGGTGGCGAGCACGAGGGAGACGCCATACTTGCGCGCTTCTGCGAGCAACTCAAGGAACGGGCCCGTCGCGAAGCTGCCGATTTCGTCGACAATCATCGTGAATGGTCCGCGACGTTCGAGTGGCGCATCTGCGCGCGACATGGTGGCGTGTTGGAATGCGCCGATGACGAGACCGCCCAGAAGCAATGCGGCATCCTCTCCGACTCTCCCCTTGGAGAGCGACGTGATAACGATGCGTCCACGATCCATGCACACCCTCGCATCCATCACGGGCCGATGACGCGTCACGATTTCTCGAACGGACGGAATGGCCAAGAGCGCTCCAAGTTTATTCAAAATAGGGGCAGTGACTTCCGGCAGGAGATTCTTCCCATATCCCGGGAATTCCACCGACCAGAACGACTGCACGAGTTCATCGGATACTTGCTTCACGACCCAACGCCGATGCGCATCTTCGATTAGCATTCGACGAGCATCAATCAGCGTGGCGCCACGGACCTCCGTCAATGCAAGCAACGCCATTCGGAGCACATGCTCAGTTCTTGAACCCCACGAGGTTCCGGTCCAAAGCTTGTGCATCGTGGCGAGAACGCAGGAGACGGCGAGCGCCCTGCGTTCGGGTTCGATGTTCCGAAGCGGATTCAATCCTCGACACGCGGCCGGTTGGCTCGCGTCCATAACCAGAAGGTCGTTTCGACGATTGCGCGGAACGTCCTCAATGACCGAGGTTGCGAGATCGCCGTGCGGGTCTACCAGCAAGAATCCACCAATGCTGCGACTGATGTCGGCGGCGATTGAGCGCAAGAGGGTGCTCTTGCCCGCGCCGGTTTTCCCGAGAACGAGCATGTGGCGACTCGCGCGATGAATGGGCGGATGGGTCATGGGTAATGGTGGGTGCATGCGGACTTGGCTTGAACGGAACCGGACCCCGCCTTCCCGCGCGGCAAGAGTCTCCGTCCGGAGCCACGGAGAGCGCCGCCGCCGGAACCACGGGCAAGAGTGACCCGGCGTGGTTTGGCGCGATCGGAGCACGTGGTGGTGCCGCGACGGCGGGAAGGCAGAGGTAGTTTCAATCACTGTCTGAACGGTTGTGTGCGTTGGGTGCAATCAGCGGCACGCGTTCATTGTCGTCGGCACCAAGCGGTCGTGCGATGGGTTGCTTGAGCCGTTCGGCCACGCAGACGGACACGTCGTCTTGCCGTGCGAAGAGCATCAACCCGCTACGCTTCCCGTTGTTCGCCGTGAGGGCCCGGGCGTGAAGCGCGTCTTCTCGAGCGTTCGATGATGCGATGGTAATGATCCGGACGGCACGCGTACCGAGGTCCCGCATTGGACCCTGCTCGTCGTGCCAGGCAATGTAGCCGCGATAGCGGCGTTCCATGGCATCGAGCGACACCGTGCCGCGATCAACTTCGATGAGCAGGGCCGTCCGTCCACGCGACCCTTCGATCACGACAAGGGCATCGGGGCGGAGTGAAACGTGTTCCGGCGCCCTGCCGGGCTCGGCAAGCAGCACGCTCATCGCAAGTTTTCGGTCGTCCGTTTCAATCCCGACCAGCTCAAGATCTCCTGTATCGGCGAGAACCATCATCGCGAGGGCGGTTTCGCCGACGAATGTATCGTGCGCGCGTTTCTGGCTTCCCGCGCGGAGCCGGGCCAGAGACATCGATTCAACGTGCATGCCCGTCGCCGATTCGAGGGCTCGTGCTCCCAGACGCGTGAGGGCAACAACGCGCGCCTCCTCGTGATGCAGGGCGTCGAGCCGTAGCAGTTGCTCATGCAAGACCCCTGCCTTCACCCACGCGTCAATGATGTCGAGGCGCAGCCCACGAGGGCCGAATGCGGCATGCAACGATGCCTTCGGAACGAACCGACAAATGGCCAACGCGCGCAGGGCGCACTCGGCACTGGTTCGGTCGCTATCGGCGACGAAGAGGGGTTGGGTGGCGATGATTCGCATAGGTGCGGGACGGGACGGTGCCGTGGAGCACCGCCGAAATCGCGAGTGCGGCGACGGAGCCAAGGGCCCCAGGCGCAATGAGGGGAAGGTCGGGGTACAGGTCTCGGGCCAGACGGCTGGGCAGGCGCGGGATCGGACCCGGAATCACGGCGGCGCCGGTGATTCGGGCAATGCCGCGAAGGGTGAGGCCGAGGGACAGATCTGACGAAAACAGCGCGGTCGGTTTCTCGCGACGTACAACACGGAGCAGGGCTGACGTTCTTGAGCGCTTCGTGCAGGGAATCGGACCTGCGCCTCGAATGACCCAGGGATCTGCGCAGGCGAAGTGAAGCCCGGTTGGGGCAAGTGAAACCGCGAGCACTCGAGGCTCGCGACGTGGCGGATGGCGTACAGTCATACATGGGTGATTGAGTTACGTGAGTGAGTCATTGGCGGCTTGAGATGGGGTCGTACGAGGGCAGTGAAGATTGCACCGCGCGAGCGCCTGAGGTCGCGAGCCGGTACATCGAGTGCTCGCGAGAGCGCCTCGCGGATGATGTCCTGACCGACGCGACGTGCGACGATCCTGTACCAGGCAATGCTCTTCTCGTCGTTCAATGCTGCGGCGACGTGTCGGGCGATTCGTTCCGAATTATCCACATCCCGCGACTGCGCGTCGTTTTCCCCTTCCCCCCGTGTCCCCCTAACTCCTTTCAACGGGAACGGTCCTGAAATAGATTTTTGAATACCGTTTCGGATCGTTCCAGGAAGACCGACGGACTTCTCTCCCCCTATAGTCCCCCTCCCTTCGTGGATAAGTTGTGGATCGACGAGGCGCAGCAGCGCAGCCTCCAGGTTCGGCATGGCGAGCAGATGCCCAAGAAGCCTTGCGGGAAGCGAGCAGGAAGCGCGGCCGTGGCGCAGCGTGACGGTGAGCGGCAACATGTCGCCAAGGCGCACAAATCCCGCCCCGCTATTGCGAGGATGATCGGTCATGGGGATTGGAGAGTGATCGGCAGGCACCAAACAGCGACAGAATCGCGCGTTGTCCCGCATCGAACGCGAGGACATGTGCAGCGACGAGCGGTCGAACGTCGCGCCAACGCAACGGATCTCGAATCGGCTTCCCATCCGTGCCAAGCACTCGACGCTCAAGTTCGTCGTATCGCTTGGCAAGCCACACTGCCGCTGTCATGAGCCTGGGCTCGTCGACTAGGCGTTCGCTCGCGGCATCGGCGGAGGCGCATATGACGCGTCCGTGGCGTTCGGCAGTCGCGATGACGGCGCTCGTCAGCATGGATGTCGCCGCGCCACAGGGACGCGTGCGCTCGGCTTCCACAACGACGACACCCGGAGCGTGAGTCGCCACGAGATGCGCGACAAGTCCCGTGCACGCTTTGACGCGGTCGGCGAGGTCGAGGTGGCTGCGAAGGACGCGCAATCTCGCGCGAACCACTCGGAGGCGACCATCGATCAGGACCGTACCGATGTGTCGTGATGAAACAGACACCGCGAGCAACGGAAACGCGACTAGCGCGGATGGGATCGGAGATTCGTTGACAAGGAACGGCGCGGGCTGTTGGATGGCCGACGCACCCCGTTTCAGAGGTTCGTGGTCTCGCAGATGACGTAATCTCGAGAAACCCGGTGCATCGCGCGTCGTTACAACCGACACGCAAAAAGGCCTCTCGGTCCCAATGGTACCGGGAGGTCCTTTTTGACGTCATGGGTCGGATTCCGGGATTCCGGCCCTCATGTCCTGTGGATATCGCTACACAGGATCACAAATTGCGCTGAACCCAGCCACGAGCGCAGTACCTCACCCGGATATCCACATCCCATGAGGGCTAGATTTGGCAAATCTGGCCCATGTCGACTCGATGGTCCCGCTCGTATGCTGAGTGACGAGATTCGGTGGCGCGCCGTTCGCCTCAGGCGGTCGACAACCCTCTGCGCTCGAATGCATCGGCCCGTGGCGTTCGCCCTGCGGCGAAGGCACCGGACCGGTCAATTCGACCAGAAACGGAGACCTAATGTTCTTTCACATCAGTGACCAGGTCGCATACGTACCTGAAAAAGCCCGGCTGCGCTCCTTTGAGGACCAGCAACTCTTCATGGTGCTGCGTCAGCTCGTTTCGCCGAAATATGCGGAACGCGTCGTTGCGCGCGCCGGAATCTCCGGCATCCGCACGCTGCCCATCGCGACGCTGCAGACAAGCTGCGATATTCCTCGGGCCGTCGCGCGTCGCATCAAGTGCGCAAGAGAACTCGCAAATCTCTTCGCCATGCGACGCAACGTCATCGCCAGTTCGAACACCGTGGTTGCGGAACTTCCTGCAGGACTCGCGATGCTCGAAACCGAGGTCATCCTCGGCTTCGCCCTCAATGCCGCGATGGTGATCTTGGGCGTCTTTCTGCTCGCCAAGGGGGGCGGTTCTCACGCCGCTCTTTCCTCCCGGGACGTGTTCGTCCCACTACTGCGAGCCTCGGCGTCGGCATTCGTCATCGTCCACAATCACCCTTCGGGCGACCCCATGCCTTCGCGCGAAGATGTTCGTTTCACCGAGTCGCTTGTCGACGCGGCGAACGTGCTCGGGCTTGCGTTCGTTGACCACCTTATCGTCGCCCAGAGCGGCATCACCTCGATGCTGGAACTGGGACTCATGCCAACACGGCCGACATCGACCGCAGCAACCACCGTCCATTCATAGGGAGAAGTGCCATGTCTAGGAAAGAAGTCTTCGTGATTCGGATCGGCGTCTCCATCGAATCGGTCGCAGACGCAAGCATCGAGACCGGACCGAGCGCGGTTGCGCCAAAGGCAACCCCGCCTATCAGACCAACATTGCCGGAGCATCGAGTCAGCCAAGGCGACGCCCAGTCGCGACCACCCGTTCGCTTCCGAGGCCGCGACACGCGACCGACCGAGGCATACGAAGGGGATGCTCGCGCGATGTCTGACGCCCAGAAAAAGTGCCTCTTCCGGCTCGCGTATACCATGGGCGATCGCGAGGGTGCGCTTGCTCGCGTCACTGAGGCTCTCGGCGTCGAACGACTCGAATGGGCTACACGCGCGGACGCCTCACGAGCCATTGACGCGTTGCGTGCCAAATCCGGCAACGGTTCTGGGCAACCATCGAATGGAGCCGGTCATGCCTGACATCCCTCCGACAACCTCGGCCAGTCAGCTCACTGCCTACTCGATGTGCCCGCGCCTGTATGCCATGCGCTACGTGTACCACGTCGATCCGGAATTCCGTTCGTTGAACCTGGCACTTGGATCGGCGACACACGGGGCAATTGGCTGGTACTTCGAGGAGAAGCTCGCCGGACGCATTCCGTCCTTCGACGACGCCGATCGCATTGCAGCTGCCGATCTCCTCGCCGAAACCTCCGGAGTACGAATGCGCTGGAAAGACGCGACGCCAGATTCGCTCGAGCTGAAGGCCAAAGCACTCGTTTGCACGTATCTGACCAAGTTCGGAGATCAGGATGTCGTTGCGGTAGAGCAGCGGTTCGAGGTCGATATCGAAGACCCCGAAACCGGGGAAGCACTTCCTCGCCCATTGGTCGGCTACTTCGACCTACTCGTACGAACGAAGAATCAGGAAATCGTTGAAATCAAAACGACCGCGAGTGCGTGGCACCCGAAGAGTCTCGAGCGACATCTGCAAGTCGGCTCCTATATCACCGCTGCAAACGCGATGCATGGCGGGCCAGCCCACGTCAGCGTTCACGCCATCCTGAAACAGAAGACGCCTCGGGTCGAGGAGTATCACGTTGAACGGGGCGAGTACGACAAGCTGAGCCTGTGGTTCTTCCATGCCGCCAAGGAAATCGAAAACGCCATTGCGGCAGGTCATTTCCCTCCGGCTCCTGGCCACACCTGTTTCGAATGTGAGTACGCGCGCGCGTGCATGGAGTATCGGGGACAAGTCCTCCCTATTTCGAACTTGACCCGCACCCCCCGCCGCTACGAATTGCCACCATTGCAGATCGCAGTCTGATCACGTCTCGCCCGGGAGAAGGACACTCCTTCTCCCGGGCCCTCCACTTTGGCTTTCTCGCGTCGAAGGCATGTTGCTCTCGTCGCGAGAATCACCCGCACTGGAGGATTCCATGACGCTTTCGCACATTTCAGAATCGCTTGTCGAAGTCGTATCTAGCGCGACTCCCAGGCCAACCACCTTAGCTGAACTCGCCGCTCACTTTGCCGCGCGTGAGGAGCTCGACAATCCCGACGTCGTGACCCCGCTCGACACGTTACGCATGACCGAAGAGGGTACGCTCGCTGTGCCCGGTCAGGGTGCGTTCGCACTCACGGACTGGACCCGCCAGCAGCTCGCGAATCTCCTTGGGATCCGATGGGATCGCTGGTTCGAGACATCGAATGCGCTCGAGAGGGCTGACGAAATCAACCGTCGACTCTCACGACGAAGCAACGCGATGCGCCTGCGAACGTCGCGCGTCGCACCGATATCGAACGGCAAGCCAGGGATCTTGCGTGCAATCGTGAGCCCATCGTTTACCCCGATCGCTGATTCGCGACTCGCGGCCATGCTCATGGCCTGTCTGCGAGATGCGGGCGAGGAGTTGGCCATCTCACGATTGGTCACCACCGACCGAACGGTCTCATACATGATCGCCGTCGGGCGGCCGTTTGGTGCGCACGTGACTGACCGGGTCGTCGGTGAGGTCGTGGGGAATATCATCATTCGCAACAGCGGTTGCGGATACGCGAGTCTCGTGGCGAGCCTGCACTTGACGCGTCTCATTTGCTTGAATGGGATGATCTGTCCCATCGACGACCCATTGGCATTGCGCCAACCGCATCGATCGTTCGATGAGCAACGCCTGATCGCACGCTTGTCCGAAGGGTTCGCGAATTTGCCTGGTCGACTTGCTGAGGGCGCTCGACGGCTCGCGATGGCGAGGAGTCTCGTCATCTCAAATCCAGTCGCCGAGCTCGTACAGCTCCTCCGCCATGCCCACCTACCGCAGCGACTCTTGCCACAACTCGAGTCTGCATACGCCCTTGAGCCGGAGGCGACTGCCTTCGGCATCTCGCAAGCCGCAACGCGTGCCAGTCAGAAGCTGACCCCAGAGGAACGCTTCGAACTCGATCGCGCTGCAGGCACATACATTTCGCACCTTCTCTCGGCGCGTTGACGCCGAAGATACAACCGAAAGGAATGATCCATGGCTGAACGAAACCAAGAACCCCGCAACGTCTTCGCCATTACCGAGAAAGGAGAACGCAGCTTCTGGACGAAAGTAGGCGTCGCGTATGATTGCCGAGATGGTTCGATAACCGTCCAGCTCGACGCACTGCCGGTGTCCGGGCGATTGCAGATTCGCTCGGACGAGCGACGCGACAGCCCAAGCGACCACCGTTGACGCTACGGCAAACGCAGCTTCCTTCAACTTGCCGCACACCTCGCGGTGCTTGTGAGACGCCTCATCCTTGGGGCGTCTCTTCATGCTCGGCAATCACCCTTGCCGCACTTGGCGTGCGTTTCAGTACTCGCATCATCTCGCGCCGTCCAATTTCCACGAAAGCTTCCCATCGCCCAACGTGTGGAACCATATCCGCCGAAACATGGACTGCAACCGCTCAACGGCTAGCGCTTCGCCGTCGCCGGGAGCGTATACCGCTCGAGAATCCCTCGATACGTGAGGTGGTACGTACCAATGAGCCTCGCGACTGCATGCACATCGCCAGCTGTCGCCATGCGCCCAAGCGCTACGGCGTACTTGGTTACTGCATCACCGAAGCCCCTAAGGCTCTCAACTGTAACGACTCTTGTCCCGGGAGGCGGCGTTGCGGCATGCTCAAATATCGTCGAAGGGTGCACGAGTACTGGAGTGGAGGTGCATGTTTTGTCGTAGTGAGAATGAAACCAGTTCACGGATCCGGCCAGCTGGTTGCAATCCTTCTTGCAAACCGTCTTGACCGAAGCCTCGTTTTTGCATTCGACCACGAAGTAGTGCAACCCACCGACGGCCCATAGGACGTCTGGACCTGCCCCGAATTCCGATTCGGGCAATTGCGCTCCGAATCCAAGAACTGCAGCGACATCTTGCATCGCACGGTGAAAGCGCTTGTAGGAATCTTCTCGAAACGAGAGATCATCGACAATCGCGTTGACGGCAATGATCGCTTCGTTTGAATTTGAATAGGATTCACGCCAGTACGCCAAGCTCGCTGCGGCTTGTTCGGTGGCAAGGGGCGTAAGCTTGCGATAATTGATCCCAACAAGGGGCCGCGTCAGCTGGCGATTCTGCGCATGTGCCGACTTCATTAGTTCTTGTGCCTGAACGGGATTCAATGGGTACAGACACTCGGCAAGTTCAGCCTTCAGCCATCCCGCAATGAGCGGATCCTTTGCGGCATTGGCCTGGTCCTGCAGGGCATCGACAGCCCCGGAATAGTCATTGTTCGTTGACGCCGTGAATGCGGCTCTTCGCGCGACCGCCAAACTGAGATCCGCGCTCTCCGTAGCATACTGAACATGCACAAGTGCGGACTTTGCGGCACGCACCCAGTCGGGATTGCGTGCCAACACAACGTCTACGATACTGCCAATTCCCGCGATCCCCTTGTTACGCACCTGCTCGCCAACTTGCTCCGAAAGATTGAATTGGGCGCGAGTGGCTGGGGTCATCTGAGATACACCGCCTCGATTGAAGAGTTGCCCGATGAGGGTTCGCCCCATGAGAAGCACGACGCAATAGTCATCGCTTGCGCGCACACCACGTCCCATTCCTTGCTCAATCACTTGAATCGACTTGCCGATATCGAGGTCTGTACCAAGCAGCTGTGCCTGCTCAATCTTGTCGATGGTGCGCCGCGCGTCCGGAACCCCATCCAGAATGAGCAATCGACACGCGTTGTCGGGAAGGTCAATTCCATCGTACTTGTTCACGATGACCACAAGGCCAACGTGACCTTGCCGGAGTCTCGCGATGCCAGCGTCGAGGGTATCGGCAGTCAGAATGTCGGCCGCAACAGAACCCCAAAAGTCCGTTGCCCTTCGTCCTGATGGCACGAGCACAACGACATTGCACGTCCTCGCTCGTGCCGCAGCAAGGTCACGTATCGACTCATCCAGTATTTGGGGATCAAGCTCCTGCGGAACCAGGATCATCCTGTCGCCGATATCGCTCGCCGTGCTTGGAGCGATCGCGGTCTTCACGTTATCCGCACTGACGTTGAAGTCCGTCACAAGCACAGCGTCGTCGGCAAACGTCGCACTCATGAAGATACGACGCTTCGCCCGTACGAAACTCGGAATCACGTCAACAGGCAGACAACGCGGAGAAATCTCGACCTGTCGGCCACCTACCACACATCGACACTGCCTCAGGTACTCCCCCACAAGCGGCCATACGAACATGAGCGATTCCTCGTCACGATGCTTGTGAAGGATCGCTTCGACTCGCTTCAACTTATCCTGCCAGGCCCAGAAGGGAACGCGCAGAAACTTGGTTGGATCGTGCTCAACGATGCCCAGGAGGCTGGCACTTGACTGCTCCTCCAAGTCTGCACGAAAGAGCTCGAGCAACTCGTCGTAAATAGCATCCTGTGCGCCGATCGATAGCGTGAACTGCTTTTCCGCCGTCGCCAGACACGCATGTGCATCGTCTAGCACGAGGCTTCCTATCGGAATCGCCTGTTCGCCGACGCCGAATTTCGACTTCCCGTTCAGCAAAACGTGGATATGCGTTACGAGAATTGACTTCCCGCGCGCCACAGCTGCCGATCGTGGTTCACTGTCAACCGAAAGCCCTAGCTCTCGCGCCTGAGCGCATGCTTGCTCAGCCAAGTACGGTGTCGGGGCGATGTAGACTGCAGGGCCAACCCCTTCGTTCAATGAGCTCTTCAACATGAGGAGGCCGACGAGCGTCTTGCCCCCTCCGGTATTCATCTTCAGCCGCAGGTCCGTCGATGTGCGTTTACCAAACCACTGCTCAAGGACTTCCGCCTGTACGTCTCGCAGGTACGCGTACTTGGCGCTTTTCAGGGGCAAGGATGCAAAAATCTCACGCGGGCGGACGAGCGTGTCGACGTTTGATGCAGTGTCGAGCTTCGAGAAGTCAATTCGCATTGGGTGTTCCCTTCCCATGAGACCGGCGACGAATATTCCGCGAGATGCCCATTCGCGGACGCCACGGCAAAGTCAGTTCTCCAGAATCACGAGCAATTCAGGGAATGCTAACAAGGAACGAGCGAGGTGTCTAGCTATGCTACCGAGAGATCTCTGTCGCCAGTCACGACAAATGCATGTACCCTGCTCGCTGGGAACATATGAGCATCTACGACCATCGAGACAAGCCCGCCTATCCTGCGCTTGATGAGGTTCCAGTCGAATGGGCAGAGAACCCACTTATTCTTGCCTGGTGGACCGAAGCCCATGATGCCGTCCTGAAAGGTCTCGTGTCCGAGTGGCAGTGGGTTTGGTCTTGGAAGGCCCTGGATCCCATTGTTGCCATCACGCCCAAAGAAGCATTGGCGACGTGGCAGAAGAAAGACAAGCTGTGCAAGAGATTCGCCTGGTACAACATCATCGGCGGATTCTGTCGCGCCCGAGCCGTTGCCACCGGTCTTACGAATTCAATACGCAGCCCAGAGCGTCGAACGTGTCTGCTCTGTGGCGAAGCGTTCATTGAAGACTCCCTGCCCATGCCGCTCATCGAAAGGCTCGGCACAGAGCGGCTCACACATTGTGCTCCATGCCTGCGCGATTCTATTTTCTATGCCGGGGATCCGGCAATGTCGCAAGAGCAGATTCTCGCGTTTGCTGTCGAGCTCGCCCGCATTGCTGGGCGAGTACCCTCAGATGGCTTCGGGAATCGGAAAGAGGACTTCTTGGGGCTCGATGACGCGACACGGACGGAGTTGCTCAAGGCACTGCATCGAAAGCCATCAAAGCAGCGCGTTACGGAGCTCTTCGGCTCTTGGTTTGACGTGTTGGTCCAAGCGGGTGTTCTGGAGGATGGTGCGCGCCGTACCAGCAGAGGAACTCAATGCCACGCGATCGACGGCCACGTGTGTTTGTCCCTTGGCGAGAAGACCATCGACGACCTCTTGCATTCGTACGGCCTCGCTCACACGAAAGAGCCACACTACCCCGAGTCGAACATGCGCGCCGACTTCGATGTGAGCGGTGTTTTCATCGAATACTTCGGTCTGGTTGGCGATCCTGAGTACGATGCAAAGACAAAGTCAAAAATGACGCATGCCAAGAAGCACCGGCTCAAACTGATTGCGATCTATCCGAAAGACGTGGCATCCGGTTCCGCCCTCTCGAAGAAACTGGCCTCGCTTCTCGAAGTCCGAAACGGCGCGCAGCCCCTGGATGGCTGATTTCGTTCACGACGTCACCCCCGTGAGCGACTCTCCGTCGATCCGAATCGGTGGCGGCCCTATTGCTCTTTGGCCTTCCCGACTTACCCGCGCGCTCTACGCTTCCGCTTCCGCCGATTTCGTTCCGCCCGGGTCTTTTCGCTACGCGACGGAGAGGGAAACTCGTCCGCTGGCAGAAATGCAGTGACGGGGTCCTGAAGAATGCCTAATCGGCACCTCGCTTCCTTCGCAGTCTCCTCGTCCTGATCGGTCCACTCTGGCAAGTGCAGGTATACGCCATCGAACGAGTATCCGGCGGGGTCATATACTTCAGTCCCCAGCCCGACGATTGTCGAACAGTTCAAGACAGAGGGTCCGCGTGCGACGAAACAGCGTGCCGACAGGTCCGCCCTACGATACCCACGTTCCCAATTGCGCGGAAACGTCCCAAACACATATCCGACGCCCGACGGTGACACCAGGTTCCGGGCTCCTGGTTGCTTCCGCTGTAGCCAGTCCAAACACGCGGCGCTCAACATCCGACGTGCGAAGCGATCCTCTGCGGCCATCGTGCGCACGACTCTTTCGTGCTCCGACGGGGTTGGTCCGCCCTCTAGGCCGAAATCGAAGTCCTTGATGAATGTTTCGATCAGATCGTCCCACCAATGGCTAATGCGATCCTCCGATTTTCGCGCGGCAAATTCGGGCTTGGTGTGCACCTCTTTCCAAATTCCATTCTCTACGAACAGGGTATCGCAGCCGGTGGGGAGCTTTCGACCGGCATGAATGTACAACCCCAGAAGGTTCTCTTCTCCCTCGAAAACGATGCCACCGGAGAATGATTCCTTGGCGTCCAAATACTGAAGGAAGTCGGCCGTCGTATCGAGCTCGCCGAGAATCTCGCGCAGCGCTACTTCATCCATGACATGCACGTAGCCAGCGCTGTCTTTGCCGCCGCCAGCGAACGGAACACTTCGCTTCCCGCCCGCAGCGACCGCAACCATGTGGATGCGCCGGTTTTCGACCGGTGGCAGGTCCACTCCATCGGTACCATCATGCCGAATGACGCGATTCATCCTCGTCAATTCATTTCGCGCGCCTCGAAGCTGGCCCACTGACTTATCGACTGCCTCGCGAACCCATCGCTTCGCGGCGACTTCTAGATCGGCTTGTTCGTTCAATGCGATTTCCTTGACCGAAAAGATGACAATGCGCTCGCCAAATACGAGCAACACGTCGCACAGCTCGCGGCCGTCCAGACGCTGCGGATTGGCGTAGCTCCAGAGCGATAGGAACGATTGCATGCAAAGGTCGAAGACGAGTTTCTCGGAGGGTGTCATAGCGCATCTCGCTGGCTTCGGCACAGCGCAGGACCCAAGTATCGAGTCAGTGAGAAGCGTCGTCAATTCAGAACTGGTCCGTCACAGGTCGACGCTCGGCGCGGCGCCCTCCTCGTGTCCGCTACACCGCGCGTGTCCCTGAGCGACCCGAAGCCAACGCCATGGCTATTGGGGTTTGGCACGAATAATCGAGGATCTCGAGTTCCGAAGCATGCGCACAGACTCAGCATGTCCTTGCTCGTCCTCAGTCTTCGGTGCTCCGTACTTCCTTCCTGGGTGTCCGGTGATGTAAGCTCGGTGCGAGCGTCAGATACTGGCCAGAACCCGCGCCCACTCAAGAAGCTATGTCCTTGCCATTGAAAGAATCAAACGCGGCCCGAGCGCTTGCATCAGCGCTGGTGGATTTCCTTCCAGGTGGCGGCGCTCGAATCTGGTCAGGCCACGTCAATTTCGGCACCGTCGCTCAGAAGGCAGGCGTTGGCGCGTATTGGGCTTCGCAAGGAAGCAAGACGCCACGATTGGCGGAGCTCTTCGAGAAGACAATCCAATTCCAGAGAGATCGCTTTGAGCCACTCATACTCGGAATCGTTCGTGAAGGTCTCACGTATTGCCGCAAAAATGGCAAGTCCATCACGAAGAAGGAAATCGACCACATCAACGGTCTCATCCTTGAGATCGGCTTCCAATTTCCCGACCTGTGGGACAAGGACTTCCGCGATGCGCTCGATATTGACGATACGGCACGAGCGAAAAGTCATGTGGACGCCGCAACACGCGAGCACGAAGTTCGCGTGACCGAACGCCAACAGCAAATCCGCGAGCTGGGTAATCTTCAGACCGAGTTCGTTGCGCTGACATGCCTAGAGAATCGACAGGAGGCGGGTCGTCGTCTCGAGACACTACTGAATAGACTGTTCGAGTTGAGCGATCTCAAGCCACGCGCACCCTTTCGTGTTGAGGGTGAGCAGATTGACGGCTCGTTTCTCCTGGACGGGGAAGTCTACCTCGTTGAAGCGAAATGGGAGAAGAATGCGCTCGGCCAGGCGGAGCTCTTGGTCTTTCGCGGCAAGATCGAAAGCAAGTCGGCGTTCACGCGCGGCGTCTTCATCGCGCTGAACGATGTGACTGAACCAGCGCGGGACGCAATCACGCGAGGAAAGCAGCCCAACTTCTTCATCATGAATGGCTACGACTTGATGATGATACTCCAAGGCGCAATTCCACTCGCGGAATTCCTTCGACGTCGACAGCGACTGCTTGCGGAGGAAGGCGCCGTCGCCGCGCTATTCGACCGGGTGAGGTAGGCCAATTGGATATCCCACACCCAATACCTACGGTCAGGAGTATCCGTCACCATGCATTTGCTGCGCGTGAGGAAGTTCTTCATTCCAAGCCAGATCCTCATCTGGTCGATACAAGCAGATCCCAAGCAAGTCATAATATGGGAGATTCGACATCGCTATGGCCGATAAGAGGATCCCTAGGGCAAATGAGCCGAGAGTTGTGCCGCAGGTAACTGCGACGGGCGGCCCATTGGGGAAACGTTCCAAACCTTCGCGCCAGACTTCGAGACTTGCGCAAGTCCTCGACCTGGTACGTGCAACCGCAACGGCAAAGGGCTGGGAGTCAGCGGTCATCAGCCGCGACAAGGTTAGGCAACGTTATGGGTCGGTGGAAGTATCCAAACTGCATGGTGACTTTCAGACCATTGAAGCGACCGTGGAGATTTCGCTTGAGGGTGATGCTGTTCGTTATCCAATACATCCCACGGACAAGTTTCGCACGACTGGCCTTTCCGACCTGCAAACGTCTATCGGCGCCGCGATCAGGGATCTTCCCTGGATTCAGAATGCCAAGGATCGTGATGTGTCATCCACGGCTCTTGACGATCTTGTCCGTATCCTGCGTCGTTTTCATTCTGCGGCCCGCCAGATGCGCGTTCGCCACAATGGTAGGGCAACGCTGGACGTTGCTGATGAGTATGACGTCCAGGATCTGTTGCATGCGCTGCTACGCTCACGGTTTGATGATGTACGTCCTGAGGAAGCGGCACCAAGTCACGCTGGCGCGAATAGCCGCATCGATTTCCTTTTGAAACGGGAAAGAATCGCGATTGAGGCCAAGATGACGAGGCCAAACCTCCGTGACAAGCAAGTTGGCGAAGAACTGCTTGTCGACATCGCTCGCTACCGAGGGCACCCTGGTTGTGACTCGCTAGTCTGCTTTGTCTACGACCCCAATGGCTACATCGCAAACCCTAGTGGTCTCGAGAATGACCTCTCGGGCAACAAGAACGGTGTAAACGTCCGTGTCGTGATTTGCCCCACGCATTAGGCGCGGCAAGGACGGCGTCCTAGAAACGCTCTGTCACTGACACCGGAGGTTTCCCCCATTGTACGCGCTGCACGATGCGCAGTTGTTGCTGGCGCTGCACGGGGCGTCGCACGAGAGCGTCTGCCCCGGACACGGATCTGGGACGCACTGGGTGCCGTTATCAGTCGTGTACTTGCAGACCTGGCTTGAGCTGCAGGTCATTGAGGCGTCCCAGATGCAATGCCGCCCGCATGTACCGTTTCTGCACGTAGATTTCGCATCGATCGCCGCGCAAATGGTTCCGCACGTGCCGCAATTCTCCGAGTCTTCCTGAAGGCTTGTGCAGACCGTCCCGCAAATGTCGCCCGGGCACTCGCACACTCCGTCAACGCAAGACCAACTCCCCCAACCAGCGCTTGGGCCCGCATTCGTGCCGCACGAGTGGCCACAGCTTCCGCAATTGCCCGGGTCAGTGGACACATCGGAGCATGTAGTTTCGCAGAGGTTCTCTGGCTTGCAGGTGCATCCGCCATTCTTGCAGACCGACAGCTTGCCGCAGAGTGGCGTACTGGCGTCGTCTTCGTCGACAACCCCGTCGCAATCATCGTCCACGCCATTGCACTTCTCCGCGACGCTGGGGTGAATAGCTCCATTGCTATCGTTGCAGTCGCCGCCGCCGCAGACCTGGGGGCTGTGACCGTCGACATCCTTGTCGAGTAGCTCAAAGGTGCAGACCGAACTCGCGGCCTCGCACTTGATGTTCGTCTTGCATGCGTCGTCCTTCCACGCCGTGGCGCATTGGTCCGCAGTGGAACACGCGGGTGCCGCTACGCACCCGCTTTCAAGAGTACAATATTGGCCTGCGGAACAAGCGGTGGCACCCGTTCGAGGTCCGATCGTAGATTGGCACTTGCCATTGACACAGGTATCGACGGTGCAGGCATGCCCATCGTCGCAACTTTGGGTGCAGGCGCTCCGCGTATTGGTGCCGCCAACGCCGCCAGAAGAAGTGCCACCTTCACCGGCGCCGCCGCCGGTACCACTCGATGAGCAAGATGCGCTGCCAAGCGATATCAAGAGCGCAATCAGGGAGAACCAGGCCGTCGGTGAGGCGCTCATGTTGAAGTACCCCCATTGGCCATGGTTCCCCCGGATGAAGACGTGCCGCCCATGCCAGATGCCGCTCCCCCCGCAGCCATTGTCGCTTGGTACTGGCACCGCGACGATAGGCAGATCATCGGATGGGCGCAGTCCGCATCCGCCGTGCATTCAACGGTGCAGATGCCGTTCGCGGCATGACCCGACGAACAGTCAGAGCAGTCGGCATAGACACAAGAACCACCAACGGGCGATCGAAGGCAGGCGTGATTGGAGCAATAGGCCGGACAGAGACAATCGGCATTCGTGAGGCAGTCGCTGCAGACACCATTTACTTGCTTACCCGAGCAACAATCTTCGCAATTCGCATCCCGGCAGGGCTTGCCACCGTTTGTGCATGCGGTCAGACAGACGCCGTTCGCGTGAGTGCTCCGACCCGCACAGCAGTCCGAGCATGTCGCGGTTGTGCAGGCCGTCCCCGCGCGTGTGCATCCCGGAAGTTCGAAGACAATCCCGGCATTGTTCTGGTTACCCGTCGTCGAACAGGCAACGACGGTGCTCGCCACTGAACCACCCGAAGAAATGCCGATGTTGGGCTTGCCCGCGTTGCCAGCAACCCCGAAAGGGTTTGCCGTTGGGGCACCAGCGCTGCCGCCTCCCCACGCATTCGCACTCGACTGGCCGGAAGTCCCACCTGTAGGTTCTGTCCCTGAGCGACCTCCCATTGACTGGCTGGTGCTATTCGCCCCGGACGAACCGCCTGAGCCGGATGTACTGGTTCCGTTGTCGGAGCAGGCCGATGCGGCTGTCAAGACAACTACGATGGTGAAGACCTGCAAGATCGGACCTGCGCAATGCGTCCCTGCGGTTTCGGAGCAGGCTCGCGTGAAGTTCGAAAACGCGCCCCGGTGGGCGCGCTCTGGTGCAGTCAATGTTGAATTGGACATCTCGGCAACCCCTGGAGGTCGGTCGCCAGATGGACCAACCCAATCGTGACCGCCCTTGTCGCACAAGGTTCGTTGGACGACGTTGACCTTCGCCCCGTTGACAAGGCACTGCGCGATACTCAATCTTGCAGGATTGCCCATGGTTTCCGTGCGTTGCGACGCGGCCCTGGCGGTCGATGCCATGCGAAGCCATGCCCTACGCATGTCCACCAACCTACAGCGCTTCTTGGAACACCTCCGAGGAACCCGTGCGCCTCGGACGGTTGGTTCATACTGGCGAACCGTTCAGGCGTTCGCCCGATTCATCGGCAACGTCGAATCCCCGCCGACACAACATGACGTCGAGAGATTCCTTGCGCGCCCACTTCGATGTGGACGCGCCCGCTCGGCCGCGACGCGCAACCAGGAGCTCGCCGCGATGATGGCCTTGTCGACCTTTTCCCAGAAAGCTGGTGATTGGAGTTCAAATCCGACGTGCGCGATTGCCTTCGCGAAGGAGCCGATTCGAGATCCAGTCTTCCTCAGCGCTGGGGAGCTACGGCAACTTTTCGAGCTCACCGGCAACGAGGCTGACGCCGTAATTCGTGCCCGTGACTTGGCGATTATTGCCCTGCTCTCGCAAGCGGGGCTACGCGTGCACGAACTCGTTGCCCTCAACGTGGATCAAGTTGTTCTCGAAACCGGTACGCTTCTGGCGGTATCCGGAAAAGGAGGAGCCTGCACGGAAATGCCGATGAGCATCGAAACCGCGCTGTTGCTCCGTGCTTGGTTGGCGGAACGGTCGTCGATGGCGATGAGGTCCGAGTCGGCACTATTCGTCTCCCGCCGTGGGCGGCGAATGTCAATCCGGTGCGTCGAACGAGTCATCGAACGGCTGCGATTGAGAATGGGCAGCCAGAAGCGCTTCTCACCCCATTCCCTGCGGCACACGATGGCTACTTTGGGCCTGTACTTTGGCAGTGACTTGGCAACGGTCGGCGAGCTCCTGCGGCACTCTTCCTTAGACACGACCCGGCGGTATGTTCACCTTCTGGACGAGCGCCGCCGGGAAGCGGTGGCCCGCCTAGCCAAAACGATCCCGTTGTCCGTCCTCCCCGCAATTCCAATGGCCAGCCACGACAGGATGGAGCCGCTGCGGCCCGAGCTGGACGACGAGCCAAGACCGATGGAAGACCGCATTGAAAAAGTGGTTGACGACCAACGAACCTTGGACGACATCGCCATGCGCGAGTCATCCGCCCGTGAGACGTTCAATTCCGCGCACTTACGACACATTACGCGAGCGCCTTCCCAATCTGAATTGCCGCGTGCAGCCTGACAAGTGCAACCTCAAATGGTCAGTCGACGTTGCTCGAGTCTGCCCACTTGGCGAGTCGCTTCCCCTGGAGCGGACGGGCGCCGATGCGCAGGTCTGCATTCGCCTGTCGTTGACGAGAAGCAACTTTGCGTTGGCTCTTGGGCCGCCTCCGGTATCCCGTAAGTTCAGCGGAGGTCATTCGCGGCGATGTCGGAAGGGCTGGGCTCATGACACCCGCTCGGTTGGGTGTATGGTGACTTGAAGCCAGTCGCGGCTTCGCCTTTAGGCGTTTGTCCGCATACGGTACGGGAGAGTACGGGAGGAGCAACATGGGCACAGTCACATCGGAGCACGAAACGGACGAACGCCTCAATCAAGTCGCGAGTCTTGTTCGCCAGCTATTCTTCGGTTTGATCGCACGCGTCGTTCCCGGGGTCTTCATTATGACACTCCTCGTGTTGACAACATGCGATGTGGCGAGAATTCGTGCGGAGTTGGAGGCTTGGCAGCAGTCCTGGGTGAGCACCGCAGCCATCGTTGCGCTCGCAGCGTTGGTCGCGTACGTGATTTCCGTGGCATCTTTCGGCGTCTGGTACATCTTGTGGCGCTCTTGTTGGTTTGTCTTCTGGCTTGCTGCTTGGGTCACCTACTGGGGGCTCCGCTCGCTCGTGCCCGCGCACCTTTGGAGCATAAACGGCGACGCAACGCCAAGACTAAACCTTTTCTGGGATCGTGACACAGAAACCGGAATTCCAAATCAACGAGCATTCAATCACGAGTGTGACGCAATCAAGGCAACCGACGCCACTGTCGGCCATCGGCTCGCCAAGTTGAAGGCCTCGATACACATGACACAAGTGCTAATCGCGGGCTGTCTGCCGGCAGCGGGGGGCGCCTTCTTGAATCAAAGACACGCGTTGCTTGTCGGCACCGTCGCTCTTGTGGTTTCGCTATTTGGCGCTCGCGGGTACATCACAAGGCGATGCCGCAACCTAATCATTGACCGCACCGAAACGAGAGCTTCTGCGTGACGGGCGCCTTTCGGAGTGGTGCTCCAGAGTTCGTACGGTTTCGATCTTCGGTGCATCGCCCGAGGAGAAATCGTGCTTGGTCCATGGTCCGGCGGATCTCCATTGCATGAGCGTCGGAGAGTCAATTCTCGGGCAATATGCGACCGTTCTCCGCAGGAAGCTCACATCGACGCGATAACGCAATGGGATGAGTCGAACTCTGGTGCTCGTTCCATTGGTGGCGGGTGGGTCAAGCCTCGACTGGCTGCCTCGACGTCCCATCTGTTACATTGCATTCGTTGCTGCTGGCTGTGCTCCATGGCGTCTCTCCGACGCCAACGATGCACCCGTCAGGCGCCGGCCCGCGGGGCGTCCATTATGAGACGGGTACGGCAAAGGGGCGCGCTCACGGGTTGCTGCAGCGCAAGGCGCTGCGTCCGCAGACGGTGGCGAAGGAAGTGCGGGCGCCCGGCCTGGATCGGTAATCAACCATAGCTTCGACGCAGCAGGTCGACGGTCATTTCGAAGTCGTCCAGCAGAGAAGCGTCCGACACTTTTGCTCGCAGGTTGGAAAGAATGGATGAAAGATGCGTGTCGATGCGCTTTCTTCCCAGATCGCCCAGCTGATGCCGCATGGCGGCAGCGAGGTCGCCTGGGCACGTCTGGGTGGCCAGCACAGCTCGAGCACGGTCGCGCAGGCTGTTGAACGATGCCCCATCGAGCTCCGCCGCAAGCCAAGCCCAAGGCCACGTGGCCCGAGCACCCAAGAGGTCTTCGCGCCCCTTTTTCCAACGTGGCTCGCTGGCAATGCTTCCCAGATCGTCCGACATTTGCAGCCCAGTGCCAAGATCCGCACCGACGCACTCGAGCGCCTGAGCACAGTCCGGTGCGGCCCTCGCAGCCAAAGCACCAAGTCGCATCGCGAGCGCGACCAGGCTGCCGGTCTTGAGGCTGGTGACCTCGGCCACCAGCCCGGGAACCACCGACTGTCCGAGCTCGGTGACGCGGGCGGTCAGGTCGATGGCTTGTCCTTGGTGGCAACTGAGGATCGTGCGAGTCAGCAAACGGCGCGCCATGAGCTCCCGCGCCGGGTCGAGCCCCAGCTGCTCAAGCAGAAGCTCAGACCAGAAATAGAGCCAATTGCCCGCGTTGAGCGCGCGCGGAACCCCGTACAGGCGGTGCAGCGCGGCACGCCCGCGGCGCTCCATCGCCTCGTCCTCGATGTCGTCGATCACCAACGATCCGGCGTGAAGGACCTCGACAATCGCCGCCAGCAGACCGGGCGGGTCATCTCGCGCTCCGCTTAGGCGCCAAGCAGCCTCGACGAGTCGCGCCCGCAACGATTTGCCCGGACGTGCGAGGAAGTCACGCAATGGGCCAAGCAGACCCGCCTCGGACAGCTCGGACGGGATCGCATTCAAGTCCCTGCCAAGCGCCCGCTGCAGCCCGTCGGGAGTGAAGTAGTCTTCAAGCAGCTTGAGGAGGTGGCTCTGGCTCATCGTGGTCACTGGAGCATCTCGCTCACCGTCGTCCGTTGAATCAATGAGGTTTGCGCCAAGCCCGCGTCAGAACCTTGCCGTGCGTTGGGCCAGCAGGAGCAAAGCGAGGCGACGAAACAGTTGCCGGAGCCGTCATGGCTCCAGAGGCGGACCGATCGAGGCGCACTCGATCGAGGTAGACGGGCGCCAGCAGCACCTACCCGAGGACCACGGCGTTCCCCGCCGCAGCGCCACAACAAAGCCCGCGAAGAGAGCTGGAAGCCCCCGAAGGGGCACAAGCCATTCCACTCCAAGCATCCAATCCAAACACATTCGCATAGTCGGGACCTGCCCGCCAGAGTCATCCGCCTTGCGGTCGCTCATGTTCGCGGTTTTTCCGCTTCATCCTTCATCGGCCTCAGCCGTTGGCTGCGGGGCTGGCTGGCTCAGTCCCACACCGCCTGGCGGCACTGCGACGGAGGTCGAACAAGGCTGGGCGGTTCCAGACCGTCCCCGCGATGGGGCCCATCGTCGCCGGGCAAAAAGCGACCCCTGACCTCCGAGCCATCTCTCTTCTTCCGCCGCCACCCGAACAGTCGCGCTTTCGGGTGCTGTCCGAGATTCAACGCAAGCATTGCTCCGTCCCGGCAAATCTGCAGTGTCGCCCGAACGAACCACGCCAGGCCGCACCGCAGTTCAGCGTTCCCGCGAGGTTCTTATGTGCTCTGCGAGTGTATTCAGCGTCGCCGCTTCATACAGGGTTCTCAACTCAACGTCCAGACCGAACTCCCTCCGTATTTCCTCAGCCATTTCCACGACCTTTATGGACTGGCCGCCCAACTCGAAGAAGTTGTCCTCCGCTCCCACCTTCCCGACCCCGAGGAGCCTCGTCCAAATGGCCTGCAACTTGCTCACCTCGTCCCCGGCAAGTCCCAGACCTTCCTGCCGTTCTTCCTGACCCAACAACCGATCGATTTTCTCCACCGTGGATTGGACCGCCGCCTCCTCGAACATTGCCTTCAGCTTCTGTCTGTTGAACTTGCCAAGCACCGTTCTCGGAATCTCCGCCGCCGGGATGACATGTCTGACAACCAAGCCTGTGCGTCTGCTGACTTGCTTCCTGATGCGCACCGCGAGCGGGACAAACTCCTCCAATGTGCCTTCATGCGCAACAAACAAGACGACCTCGTCATTCATTGTTTTGCCGTTCAGGACACCGCAAGCCGCAACCGTTCCTGGTCTGACCCCCTCGACAGCTTCCCCGACTCTCTCAATGTCAAAAAGGTAGTAGTTCTGGACGTTGACCGTTACCACGTCCTTTTCCCTTCCAACAATCGTAACGCGGCTGTCCCTCACGAAGCCGAGGTCTCCCGTCCGAAACCACCCGTCTTCAGTGAAGGCGCTGTTTGTTGCAACCTCGTCGCCGTGGTAACCACAAGTCACATTGCTTCCCTTCACCTGAATGCAGCCAATTGTACTCTCCCCCAGCTCCTTGTCCTGAGCGTCGCAGATGCGGACCTGACAGTCGTCCGGGGGACTTCCCAGGTCCACAAAGGTTAAGCCGTCCTCGACCTCCTTGATCCGATCTCCCACAAACAGAAGCTTCCGGTCCAGCGAGGCGGTCTTCACCGGCTCACCGGGAGCTCCGCAAGCAACAACCATGGCCTCCGTGATTCCGTAGACGGGAACCATGACGTTTTCGCGCAAACCATGTGCACTCAGCGTGCGCGAGAACTCGGCGACCAAATCATGAGAGATGTGCTCTCCTCCAAAAGTCACGATGCGAACCGAAGACAAATCACAGCGAGGCATCGCGCCGGACCTCGTTGAAGCCAAGACGTGTCTCATCGCGAACGGATTGACAAGCACATTCGTCGCACGATGCTGGGACACCTTCGAGAGCCAAAGAAGCGGATCACGCAGGAACAGCGGCAAGGACATGAGGAACTGATTTGTGCATGTTGCAATTGGCAAGAAATGACAGAAGACTATCCCCACGGTATGGGTAAGCGAAGTAAAGTGCAGCGACACATCTCGCGAAGTCATGTCCCAGCGCGTCGCCAAGTCCTTCGCGTTGGACAGGATGCTGCGATGTGTGAGGACAACTCCCTTCGGATCGCCGGTTGAGCCAGACGAAAACATGATGAACGCTGGCCCATCCAAGTGAGCACGACTGATGGTTCCCTGAGCGACTGTGCCATGGAGCTCCTCCGCAAGGAAGGTTCTGGCACTCATCTCCCCGAGAACGCCCGCATGCGACTGTGTTGCGCGAAATGGCTCGAACGTTCCAAGGACGTCCCGCGTCGTCACAAGGCACGGACGCTTCAGCCTCCGCCAAGCATTCAAGACCCGCAGCTTGTGCTCTGGCGTGTTTCCAACTGTTATTGGTACCGGCACGAGTCCTCCCAACAAGCAAGCCCAGGCGAAGCAGACCAGTCTCTCGTTGTCAGGGACTTGCAACAGCACTTCCGTGCCCGCCACCACTCCCTTGCATTGCAGGTCGTGAAGGATTCCAAGGGCCCTGTCATGGAGTTGCCGGTAGGAAAGAAATCCTTCATCCTTGTCCCCATTGATGAAAGTAATCCCCCTGTCGTCCGACAGGTTGGCTTCCAGGGCCTCAACTAGATTTGCGTACATCGTGATCCCTCCAGTTCTTCGATTCCGTGGACACGCGGTGTCGTTCATTTGGACTCAAGCATCTCAACGAATGCCTCTACTCTCGTCATCAGCTGCGCTCTGTTGTAGGTCCTGCTGTCGAGGCAGTCTCCGGACAGCTCCAGCATCGGGATGTTCTCCCGGCGCAATGCCTCCTTCACGAGCCGCAGTTTCGAATTGAACATTCTGCAGTTGACGTGCAGAAAAGCAATGACCCCGTCGACATTGAAGTCCTTCACAAGCCGAATCAGGAATTCCGACCTCCTGCGAGCGTCCGCAATGAAAGGCGTGTCCAGGATCCTCCTCGCAAGAGCGACGAACGGTTCCCTTTCGTCCATCGGCTCTTCTGGGACGTAGCTCATCTCTTCGAACGCGATGACCGCTCCCAGAGTTCGTTCCATGTACTCGAAGAACTGGGTATCGTACATCATCCCCAGGTTACACCAAAGAACCCTGAATCTTTCGTCAAGACGAGACTTGCCGCTGCGGCGCGCTTCTGTACCGGCATCAAAGTACGCCTTCGCGATCCTGATTGCGTCGTCCGTGCCCAGGAACCATCTGATGTTCATGAACTTCAGCATGGGGCCTCCGAAGAACGCCGCGGGACGCGTCCTTCTCAGCTGATTTCCCGCATGCAGATATTCGGAAGCCCGATTTGATCTCTTCAAGACTTCGCGGAGCCTGTCGATGTCGAAAGCAACGCCCGCGATGCTGCACAGGGAATGCGCCACCTGTTCCAACTGCTCTGCCACATACTTCGCCGCCTCCTTCGAGGCCCCGTATGGCACATCAATGGGGAGATACTCTCGCTGGAATCTGCTGGACAGCATGGAGAAATTTCTCGCTGCCTCCTGGCAGACAGTAAGGCACACAAATGCTTTCGGAAGTGCAAGTGCGCCACTTTCGAGGGCTGGCAAAGCGACCCTATTGAAGCTGCACATCCCCGAATCGAAGAAACACCTGTCGCCCTTCGCAATCACCTCATCGCGCAACTTGGCAGCAGGAAGGAGAGTCGCCGTCATTTCGATGATTGCGGGTGTCAGGCCCGCCCCAAAGACTATCTCCGAAGGAAGGCCGACGTCCTTGTAGACACAATTCTCCGGATGCGCCAAGACATTCTTGTAGTATTTGTACTGATGCTCAATGAAGGAAAAATAGAAATCCTCGTAGTAACCCTTGCCAACATTAGCCATTGCGGCGATCTCCGTTGACGGACTCCAGGCACTCCAAGAATGCCTGTATTCTCGTGTGAGCCTGCGCGGAGCTCGTGTCTGAGTACTCTGAGCCCAGGACCAAGCAAGGGACATTCTCCTTCTGCAGAGCCCGCGTCATGACAAGTACATCATAGGACTGGTCGGGGCAGAACTTCAGTACAGAGAAGATCACTCCATCAATACGGTACTCGTTCGTGCAGCGCGCCAGGTCGTCAGTTCTTTCTTTCGCATCGCATTGTCGTGGACACCCTGGCTTGTTCAAGTACCCCTGGGCAAGCGCCGCTATGGGATCGATGTCCTCGGCGATCTCTCGCATGACGGTTCTGAAGTTCGTGCAGGTGTGACAAAGAACGACACTTGCGCCATACTCTTCAATAACCCGAGCAATGTCCATTGGAGCACAAACGCTACCCACGACCATTATTCGCGGTAGACGCCGCCTCTGTTCCCTCCGCTCTGTCGCGCCGTGCGTCAACGTCATTGCCTCGTTCATGAACTCTTCTGGGTCTGCGCTGCTCTTCTGACCCAGGAGAACCATTTCATCGGCGGTGAGAATCACGTCGCCTCGGGCGATCAGTCGCTCAAGTTCGGCCCTCAAGCGTCTCGCGCGATTGTGTGACGCGATCGATCTTCTCAGCTTCTCGTCGGATATTTCGACGCCGAAGTGTTCTCCCAGCGCAGTCCGGAACTTCCTCAACTCGACGCAGAAGTATTCCAATGCGGCAGGTGACGATTTTCTCGGCACGTCAAGGAGAAAACTCGGTGTCGGACAGAACTCCTTCACGGTCTCATGAAGTGTCTCCATGGCATGGCAGGAATTTGCAAACACGAGGGCGTCCGCCACCGGAGTCTGTCCAAGAACCAAATCCAAACAATTCATGCTGTACGAACACATGCATGCTGGTACGAACGCTTCCGACTTGCGAGCTGGCTTTCCGTCCCCAATCATCCGAAAGGGCTTCAGATCCGCAGCCTGCAGAATCTCGTGAGGAATGTAGCTGCAGAAGGTCGCAACGGTTCGTTCTGGGCCGTGCTCGGTGGTCCCTGCCATTGTCTTCACCCAACCGCTTTCTCAAGAGCGTACAAGGCCGCCCCCAGAGCTCCAACGATTTGGGGTTCTTCAGGCACGAGAACACGGCACTTCAGCCGGTCCTCAAGTGCAGCCAGAACCCCTTTGTTCTTCGCGACACCGCCTGTCATGACGAGCTCTGGCTCGATTCCGAGTCTGTCCAGCATGGCAGCCGCTCGACCGCAGATGCTGTTGTGGATTCCGTTGACGATGTCCTCCACTTTCTTGCCCTCTGCTATTTTGGAGACGACCTCCGATTCTGCAAAGACGGCACAAATGCTGCTTAGCCTGACCTCGACCGTCGAACGAGAAGCCAAGTCTCCCATGTTCTCCAGGCGAACTTCCAATGTTCTCGCCATCGCCTCGAGAAATCTGCCCGTTCCCGCCGCACACTTCTCATTCATGGCAAAGTCGAGCACCTTGCCACTCTTGTCAACTTTGATGACTTTGCTGTCCTGCCCGCCGATGTCGAGAATGGTTCGCATGTCGGGGTAGTAGTGGCGCGCACCCTTTGCGTGACATGCAATCTCGGTCACCTGG
This sequence comes from uncultured Polyangiaceae bacterium, assembly GCA_964454965.1. Lineage (GTDB taxonomy): Bacteria > Myxococcota_A > Polyangia > Polyangiales > Polyangiaceae > FEN-1139. Next base: position 116,791 of record CAYVXY010000024.1, read on the forward strand.
CAGGTCGCCTCGGCGATGTTCTTTCTTCCGTATCCTGTGCTCACCGTGCAGACGATCTGCTCCGGACCGCAGCCCGCGCGGTTGCACGCGGCGCGCAATGCGTTGGCGCTGGCCTGTTGGTGAATCGGACAGGTTGGGACCACGCTGTACGCAAGAAGCCGCCCGGTTTCATCGAGGAGAACCGCGTCAGTCGAACTTGCACCAATGTCAATGCCTGCATACATGAAGGTCCCTCGCCTGGAGTTCAACCGCTGAGCTCCAAGATATTGCGAAGTCGTGACTGTCGAATGATTATTGGGACAGCTCCCGCGGCCGTGGGTCGATGAGTCTGGCGATGATTGCGCATCAGGTGCGGTCCTTGGTGATCCGGAGAAGGTAGTAGGTCCGTTTCCTTTCGAGCATCTCGAAGCTCCACCGTTCCGCGCCGAACAGGTTTGTGACCTCTTCGGAGAGCTGATAGTGGTCGTCGAAAACGGATTCGAGGACGTAGACAGCCCCCCCGTGCTTCAGGACCCTGCGGATCTCGCCGACAGTGCCGGACGGGTCGACCACTTCTCCCAGCACAAGGAACATGAGGACCGCGTCGACCGACCGGTCTTCAAGAGGGAGGCTTTCCGAGGAGGCCTCGCAGCAGTGGATGTTGGGGATCCGTGCCCTGCGGCTTCTGCGTTCGACGAGATCCAGCATCTTCCTGCGAACATCGACAGCCACCACACGGCCCCGGATCATCCGGGCTAGCGGCAGCGTGTAGAAACCCGGGCCGCAACCCAGATCAACCACCTGTGCGCTGGCTTCCGACGGCAGAAGGATCCGCTCCAGGGTTCTTTCCGGCCTAAAGAGTGCGCGTCGCAGGAAGCTGAGAAGCACGAATGGAGGAGCCGTGGATGGCGTCTTCTTGTGGTCCTTCCGTGGGCGTCTCGTTCTACCGACAACGGCAACATCCGCGGCGACAGTGAGGGACATCGCCACGGCGAGGTATGCAAAGTTCGGTTTGAGGAAGGGAAGCAACAGAAGAGCGAAGCCGATGAAAGCGAAGGCACCGAAAATGGGGCCCATGTCATTTCTTAGCCCCAGCTTCCAATTCGGCTTGCCGAATGGTGCAACGGTCACGCTCCCTGCGCCAAGGGGCACCAGCATCGGCACCTCCCGCCTGTATTGCTGGAAGGAGGGTCCCACGATCCTTTCGAGATGTGCTTCCTCAAAGCGGATCTGCCAGAGGTGCAGCAGCAGGGTCGGCACCGCCATGACCAGAAGAACATGCAGAGAGCTGAACGTCAGAGCGAATCCCACGGTCATGACGATCATGGCTAGGTAGAGGGGATGACGGCAGAGCCGGTACGGGCCGCGCGTGATCAAACCCTGACGCGCCCGGGGCAGGTCGGAATCGATATTCGTCCAGTTGTACGAGGCGACCCAGAACCGCAGCAGCAGCCCCACACCCAACACGAGCAGGCCCAGCAACAAGACCAGCACGCTCAGCTGCGCGCGTCGGGTGAACCAGGCTAGAAGCAGACCAAACGCGATCGGCGCAAGTCCAAACGGGACCCGCTGCTTGTAGAAGAACTGGTTGAAGGGGCCATTCGGATCCATGGATTCAAGCTCCTCCACTGTGGTTCTGGGTGGGCTCAAGACGCCGCAGCATCGCCTCCAAGAATTGCGGAAAGCCCAGCTGTTCGGTGTGGATGGGGCTCTCCGTCCAATGCCGCTCGACCACGAAATTCATCTTCTTGCGGTCTTTCAATTTCGCGAGGTCCGTTTTCTCTACGGCACGGTAGTCAAGCAGCACATTGCCGTGCAAGAAGAGCTTCCCCACCACCTCGTTGTCCAGACACAGCCGTTCGGTCGCACAACGCCTGCCGCAGCTGTTGTAGGGTTGGCCGAAGTACCGCGCCGTGTGGCATTTTCGCGTCAACGCAACGAAGGCGTTCCCCAAGTGAACGCCCACGCGGAACCCTTTGCGCGCGAACAGGTTCAACTGCTCGAACGTGTCGGGGAGGTAGTCGAACTCCATCCCCGCGACGCCAAGTTTCTTTAGATATTCGATCGTCAGCCCGTAGTTCAGGTTGGTTGTGTCGAAGAGTCGACGATCCACGAACTTCGAGAGGAGATTCTCCTTGCCCATGATCTTCGGCATCGGCGGCTTGGCTCGCTTCGGACTCGCAATCAGCTGTCGCCCCAGCGCCACGTGCAAATTGTGCAGGTTCTTCGCCACGATGTAGCTCACGATTCCCATGTCGTTCGCCACGATGTCGAGCTCCTGGGTGCGCGCTGCCAACTCGTCGAGCTGCTCTCGGATGGCACCGATCTTCGCCGCAGAAATCCGTGGATAGATCAGGGACACCTTCTTGCCAGCGCTCGCCACTTTCCCCAAAGCTGGCAACAGAATCTGCGTAGGTAGAATCTTGTTTTCGCAGAACTCGGACCCGATTCGGATTTCGCTGCAATTGCATGAGATCGCCTCAGGCAGCTCGGCGATGGTGTCCAGTTGAATGGTCAGATACACTTTTCACCCCCCTGGTAGTAGCATCGCTTCTGACTGCAGATCCTGCTGAGCTCCGGCGATGTGCTCCTGAGCCGCTGCACCTGCTCCCTGTATCGGTCAACCTCGCCCGCGGCGAGACAATCCAAGAGGCTGGCGTATTCCCGCGCCGTCCGCGCCTGGAACTCGAGCGGTTGGCAGCGGCCTTCGATCTTCAGGGCGGAGACGCCCGACTTCATCAGCGCCTCCAGGCTGCAAAAAGCGCAGAAAGGATATGCATCGAGCACGGTTGCACGAGCCGTGGCGCCGGTGTTGAGATTCGTGACGCCATACGAGAACATGCACGGGTTACGAATCCCTATCGACACCAAGGACTTGTCTGCCTGTTTGGCCCACAAGGGATCCTCGGGGAACTCTTCCTTCTGGGGGCGGTAGGAGTGAAAGAGATAGCAGTTGCCGTTGACGTTGGAACAGCCCTGCCCATGCGCGAATGCCTCCACGTCGATCCCGCTCCGGTTGGTCACGAGCAGGCGGAGCTCTTCGAGCGTGGTGTCTGGCGGGGCGATGATCCGGTTCACGTTGAACTGGCTGTAGAAGGCGATCGCTTCTTCATTCCTCACTGTGGCGAAACTGCTGACGTGAATGGGAATTCGGATTTTCAGTTTCTCAAGTAGCAGGATGAAGCCCAGATCCGAGACGATAAATGCGTCAATTCCGGTCCGAGCGGCCTTCCGAATGTATGACTTCGCCAGGACATCAAGAATGTCGGCAATGAACGGCAAGTTCAGCACGAAGTTCACCGACGCGCCGTGGCTGTGTGCCAGCTCGACGACAGTCTTTAGCTGATCGAAATCCTCCAGGCTGCAATAGCCCGGGCGGCCGTTGAACGTCACATACTTCATCCCTGTGATTTTCACGCCGCAGTAGATCTCATTCGCTCCCGCCGTCACGACCTGCCTGGCTCCCTCCACCGTGTTGATTGGAGCATTCAGTTTCATCTTTCTGTTCATTGACTACCTTCCCATCGCGTAACTGAATCGTTCTCCCGGCTCGGCTTGCCACCGCTGCACTGTGTGTGATTACGAGGACCGTCTTACCTTCCCCCAGGTTCAATTCGACGAGCATGTCAAGAATGTTCGCCGCAGATTGGCTGTCCACGCTCCCAGTCGGCTCGTCTGCCAAGATTATCTCCGGATCGTTGGCGAGACTGCGTGCTATCGCTACGCGCTGCCGTTCTCCGCCTGACAGTTCGGCCGGAAGACGGTTTCGACACGAGTCGATGTCCAGCCGGTTGAACAACTTCCTCATCCTGTCCTTGGACGCGCTCGTCGATCGGGCACTCGAGAGCAGCACCGGCGTCAGTGCGTTCTCGAAGGCGGTGAGATTCGGGATCAACAAGAAGTGTTGAAAGACAAAACCGATGCTCCGGTTTCGAAACACCGCCCGCTCGTCTGAGCCCAGCCGCCCCACATCCGTGTCTCGGAAGAGGATCGTGCCGTGGTCGGGTTTGTCCAACAACCCGAGCAGATTGAACAGCGTTGTCTTGCCGGCTCCGCTGGGTCCGGTGACGGAGACGAAATCGCCAGACCGAATGGAGAGGTTAATGCCCCTCAGAGCATGTGTGCCGCCAGTGCTCCTGTTTCGCGGTCGGTATATGCGGACAAGATCGGTGGTTTGAATGAGCACATCGTTCATGGCGACCCTCAGACCGCGTTGATCGATTCGATCGGTTCCATCTTCAGCTGCTTCAGGACCGGGACGATGCCGAAGAGGACGACTACAATCACCCCGATGAAGATGGATGTTCCCAGCAAGATCGAGACCGCGGGGGGGCTGTTGAGTTTCGCTATGCTCTGGATGGTCAACAAGATGGCCATTCCTCCCGCAGAGCCGGCCAGTCCGCTCAAGAAACCCAGAGCGCCCAATTCCAGAAGGAACATGCGCACGATGACGGGTTTGGTTGCCCCGAGGGCCCTGAGGACGCCAATCTCCGTTCTGCGCTCGTGGACAGCGACAAGCATCATGTTGGCCACTCCAATGCCGCTCACCAGAAGACAGAACGCGCCCATCAGCAGCATGATGGTGTTGAACTGGTCCAGCAGGCCGGCAACGGCCCTTTCGAGCTTTGCTGCATAGACCGTGCTGAACACGGTGTTCGGATGACGATCGCGCAACACCTGGTTGATCTGCCGGTCGGTGTCTTCGATCTGATCACTGTCGATAACCTTGACCTCCAAGGCGTCGAAATGGTCCTTCATTACGAAGCGGTTGGACATTCGAAGAGGCAGGAAGATGACGATGTTGGGCGTGATGATTGATTCGATCTTCCCGTCCATCCCCTTTGTTTCTGCGAAGATGCCTTTGACCTTGAACTCGTAGTTGCCAATCTTCAGGATCGAACCGAGGTCGACTTTGGAGGAGAAGGCCTTTTGCGCCACGCTGTGCCCGACGTTGGCGGAGAGGAGATCGTCCTCATCCAAGAAAGCACCTTCGGCGATACCCGACGAGGAGGTGTGGCGAAATGCTCTGGCGTCAACAAACTGAATGAAGCACGACACTGCTTGCCCCCTGTACGTCACGGAGGACTCGTAGTTGACAACGGACGAGACGTCTTTGACGTTCTCGAGTTTCTTCACCTCGTCAATGACCTCGGACGCTAGCCTCAGCGGAGGAACCATGTTGACGTTCTGGATCGGCGGTTCCACGCTGATTCTCACACGGGCGGGCAGAACGATGATCCGTCCAGCGCCGAAGGCCTCGAAGTCGCTCTTGAGCTTGCTCTTGAACGACAAACCCAGGGAGATCGTGCCTGCGGTGGCGGCAATCCCCATCACGATTCCGAGAAACGAAAGGGACGAGCGTAGCCGATTTCGCAGCAGGTTCTTCAAGGAGTACCAAACGAACTCACGGCGGGTCGTTCTCAGAATGATGCCCGCGACCAGCAGCAAGATCAGCAGAGGACCAGCTGCGAGCACCTGCCGCAAGGAAGGAAGCCGGCTCGCGCGTGCCGCCCTTGCGAGAGGGAGCGGTTCCTCCAGGCTGTGCTCTTCGCCCCTGTACCGGTAGGCAACTCTCACGCGGAGGGGGAAGGTCGATCGACCGTCTTCGGGCAGGCGGACCACGCGGGAAAGGGTGCCTTTCGCTTCCAGCGCGTCGAAGCGCCAACTCTCCAACACCGAGTTCGCACCGCCGTCCACCAGTTCAAGAACCAGTGCGGCGACCTTCGCTGAACTCGAATTGTACACGGACACGCGGTAGCTGTTCCCCTCAACTGGGCGGGCTTCGATCTGGAAACTGGGCATCCGAAGGTACTTGGAGTCCCATTCATCGGGATCGGGCTGAAGCGCCAGATCTTCGATCATGCGAAATGTCTCGCTGTCCAGGTCGTCATGCGCGACAGCGGCGGTCTTTGTGGCCGCATGGGCGGCCAACGCCCTGACGGGAAAGTAGATGGGGTAGAGCGTGTTGCGGTATGGGTTCAGTCCCAAGACGGTGTACTCCGGGTTGGTCCACCCTCCGTCTTCTTCTTGAGTGGCCAGCAAGTAGCGGATGCCCTGTTCCGCGGCCTCCTGGTCGTCCTTCGTGCCTGTGGAAAGCAGCGCGAGGACGCCCCAGGCAGTCTGCTCGGGGTTGCTGTGCCCGAACTGCGTGTAGCTGATCCCCCGCTCGTTGTCCCACCGGAAGAAGTACTCGCCCCACCCGCCGTCATCATTCTGGCGATCCCGCAGCCAGCGAACGGCTTTCTGGACAAACGGCTGGCCCATGTCGAAGCCGACGTCCTTCAGGCCGACCAGAACCGCGCTCGTCCCATACAAGTAGCATAGGCCCCATCTTCCGTACCAGGCCCCCTGGCTGTTCTGATCCTTCTTCAAATACTCAATCGCCCTCGCAACTGGTGGGTCGCGGGACGTGTGGTTGGCGCCGAGGGCGGTCAGAACATGACCGGTAACATCGGCCACGCTGGGGTCTTCGATCGCGCTCGGGGGCAATCCGTAGTCTTTCTCCTTGTCGGTTTGGTCGAAAGTCGCCCAACCGCCGTCGTGATTCTGCATGTAGAGGAGCCACATTTCCCCCTGCTTCACGGACATCCGCTTGCGGTATTCGTTCGAGTAGGATCGGAATCGGATGCTCTGCAGAGCGGTCAGCGCCAGAGCGGTGTCATCGTTGTCGGGGTACAGGATATTGAATTGATTGTACGACCAGCCGCCAGAGGGCACATTCGACCAGTTGCTGCCGCCTCCCATCGTCTGGGCGTGCACCAACCAGTCGCCAGCACGCAGGAGTTGCAAGGAAGAGGGGGCGGCGTGCGCATCCCGCAGGGCCTTTACCGCGAGTGCGGTGTCCCACACGCTGAGCTCGAATCGCCGTTGGTAACCATCCGCATCCCTCATCCTGTTTATCCAGGACATGCCGTGCAGAATGCGGGGCCAGTGTTTCTCGCGGTTGATTTCGCCGAGGGCGATCATGTTTAGGGACGTGCCCAGGAGCGTGTACCAGCAGCCGTCCTCCAATTGGTGGGACACGATCCATCGTTCGGCTTCAGCAAGGACCGCGGACTTCAGCGCGAGGCTGTCGCGCTTCTTGTATTCCTTGATCACGGACATGGCGATGGCCGCTTCGCGTCCCCACGCCATGAGGCGGAAGACACTTCCCTCGTCGGAGGCCCGAGCATACAGGGTCTCGAGAGGGGGGAAGAACACGGCCGACTTGGCATCCTCCCAAGGAGCCGGGAACAGATCGAACAAAGCGTAGAACGTTTTGCAGAAGATGTCCGTCCCTATCAGTCCCCCATTGTTCTCGATGAAGACCGCGGCCTCCCGCATGATTGGGGAATTGGCATCCGTGCCAGCTAGCCGCAATGCCAAGTGAGCAATCGCTGTGATGGACACATCGGACGTTCCGCCCTTGTCGAAAAAGCCCCAGCCGTGGTCGCTGTTGACATGACCAATCAACCACTGCGCAGAACGCGCAATGTCGCCCTCCATGCCGGGGACGCGAAGATAGGCGATGGTTATTATGGAATACGCCGTCTCACGAGGATTGACGTGAATATGACCGGCCCAATGGCCATCCTGGTGCTGCAGCTGCAGGAGTCGGCCGCGCGCCTTCGCGATTGCGGCAGTGACGTCGAGACCGGCATGGGAACGACCGGGAGTCGCGACCAAAACGAGGAGGGTGCTACACAGCAGCAACCATTTCAACATTTCGACCAAGCTCCTTCAAGACACGGCGATGGGTGACCTCTGACGCCCCACGCGCGTGGAGGTACCTGAACGGATTCGGGTTCGAATCGAAGGCAAGGTTCGGACGTCATCAACAGCGCTGTAGGCAGGAGGCTGGGGAGCGCGGGGCGTCGCCGGCAGAGCACATTCGCACGGCAGCATTGGGCCACAGCAACGCGGGCAAGTTGGAAGCGTTGTCCCGGCGGAACCGTGAGGAGTGTGCCGCCACGGGAGAAGGGGGCCGCCAGCGCGGCTGGCACCGCGGCGATCATGGTCGGTTCCGGGGAGCGGCCCGGGATTCCGCCGACTGGAGCAACACTAAGGAACGCTTTCATTGCAATCGGACCAGAGTGACGGAGACGACAAGCAGGGTGGCCAGGCCAGACCCCATCAGCCACACAGGCGTCCTCACAGTCGTCTTCAGCCGTGCCAGCAGGGCATCGTCGGGCGATCGGAGCAATCGGGCGGACATCCGATGCAGTCTGACAAAATCGGCGGTGACGTACCCGAAGAACCCAACCGCCAAGACGATCCGCACCCAGTTGGCGACCCCTTGCAGCTCGTGCCGCGTGAGGACAAGGAACACCAGTCCGGAGGTGGAGAGAACATACATGACAATCGAGCACAAGATGGTGCGCGGCCTCCCGTGGACGACACAGGGATTGCGGATTCCGAATTGCGCATCTTCCTCCCGGTCACTGATCTCATCCATCAGAAACATGGGAACCATTTGGAGAGAGAAGAGAACGATCACCGCTGCGGAGAAAGTGCTGAACGAGCGAGTGAGCAGGTTGTACACGAAGAACATGGGGCACACGTACAACACCAGCCCCAATGCCAGGGGATTCCACCATCCCCGACCTTTCAACCGCAGGGGCGGGCATGAATACGCGAAGGCCAAGAACAGCCCCAAGAACCAGAACACAGCCAGCATGGGCAACCGGAGAAGGACGGCCAGCAGGGCGGCGCCCGCGCTCAGCAAGATGGACTCCAGCTTGATGATCCTTCGCAACCTCTGAGTCCCGATCTGGTCCACCGCGTGCGCAAGTCGCGACTTGAAGAGCTTGTCTCCCTCGTAGTCGGTCAGGCAGTTCACATGCGAACCAATCAGGTGCCCCATCCACCAGAACACGAGGCCAAGCGTCACCATCAAGGCGTAGGTGGGTGAGAAGGGCACGACCAGAAGTGCCAACAGTGCTGGGATTCCGACCTCGTTGATGGCAGACGGCAGGTACTCCCACCGACTGACTACTAGAAATGCACTAGGTTTCACAGCCTTCCGACCTCCTCTGATCAACGCTGTCGCGAGCGAACAGGTTGTACGCGCAGAATGGTATCGCACGGTCATCGCCCGTCAGGAAGAAGAGCCCGCAGCGGTCGGTGCGGTCGCGGCGGTAGGTAAGGTAGTCCATGTAATCCGCGCAACTGATCAACAAGTTCTCTTGGAGGTTGGCCAGGGGATCGAACGTCTTCTTGAACATCGATTTCCAAGCAATTCGTCGGAAAATTGGGCTTCGGATGAATCCAAACATGCGGGCCGTCAGCAAGAACGCCACCCGGGCCCGGCTCAGAGTCCCTCCCTTGTCTCGGAGGATGCCCGCCATCCGCTCGAGGTACTCCAAGAATTCGTCCACCCTCAGCGCCTCATTGATGGAAACCAGATTCTTATTTCGATCGACGTGCACATACGTGGCCAAATTGCACAGAGGGTGAAAGAAGGGAAAGGATTGCGTCTGACTTCCCCCAGTTAGCGCTTCGAGGAGCTCGGGGAGTGGGTGGATGCGGACCGGCGGGTAGAAATCGTCACGCCGGATCCGGCCGCGGGTCTGCTCTTCGATCAGCGACGTCAAGGAACGCAGGTCGACCTTGTTTTCAACCGAAAATGAACGGCTGTTGTCCAACGTCAGCACCAGTGTCTGGAAGTTGACGTGCTCGACAAAGTCCTTGTTGTCGATCGCGTATTCCAGGATTGCGCCGACCTCTCCGGTGTTGATGCCATTCGCAACACAGACGGCAAGAATAGTCGCCTGCCCGACGTTCTTGATATTTTGCAGGGCTTTCCGTTTCGTTTCGAGCAGCGAAGTGCCACGCAGCTTCACGTAGGCGGCGTCGTCGAAGCCGTCGAACTGAAATCCCAGCTGGCTCAACTTCGCAGCTTTCAATGCCTGCAGATAGGAGACATCCTCGGCCAAGCGGATACCATTCGTGATCACTTCGGTGCGCGAGAAACCCAGTCGGTGGGTCTCGCGGATGAGCATGGGCAGGTCGTCGCGCAACGTGGGCTCACCGCCGGTGAATGCGATCGTGGGATCGATCTCCGGTCTCAGTTCCCTCAGCCTCTTCAGTCTCTGCAGCAGTTCAGCGGCGTCGGGATCTGATTCGCCTCGATTGGACGTTCCTGCAACACCCTTGGCGCGGAAACAGACCGGACAGTTCAGGTTGCATCTGCGGGTGACCTCGACCAGGATCAGAATCGGGTTTCTGGCGCACTGAAGACAAAAGCACCCTTCCCCATGCTGTTGCGCCCGCTTGTCCGCGGGGGTCGCGCCGTAGGAACAGGTCTTGCGGAAATGACCCGCATCGTCCCATACCTTGACAGCGTCGGATGAGTGCCGAGGGCAACGGACCTGTAACACCATCCGGCCATCGACCTCCGCCAACTCCGCGGCGCTCGTCGCGTGGCACTGGATACAATAGCTTTCCAAATGAGTCCCGGGGTACACGTTCGTTCACCCCTCTTTGCAATCGCGAAGGCCGCCGAATGTCCAGCGAATGAAGCTCTTCAGCGTATCCCGGTCGAGTCTCTTCATCTCGGCGATCGATCGCTTCGTTATGTACAGCGGTCGATAGTAGAACTTGCGATACGCGCAATCCAGCAATTTCCTCGACCTCTCGAGCGGCAGCACGTCCGTTTCGACGATCGGGCTCATGATTGTGTATTTCCGAAGGTCTCTCTCGCGGATCAACCCATTCTGCTCACAGTATTCATGAAACCTAGTGCCCGGAAATGGAGTCGGGACGCCGAAGAAGGCATACTCGGGGTTGAGCTTCAGTACGAATCGGACCGTCTCGAGTGCGTCCGCTTCCGTCTCGCCCGGGAAACCGAGGATCGCCGATACCGCGATCCTCATGCCGGCTTGCTGGCACTTCTGGGCAGCTGCAAGGAAGCGCTCATTCGGAATGTTTCGGTTCAGCCCCTTCATCGTTCTTTCGTTTGCCGATTCCACACCGAACAGCACAAACTCGCATCCGGCGGCGAAGAATCTCTTCAAGACGTCGACTTCTGGTATTCGATCAACCCGCGTCTGCATTCCCCACCAAACCCTCAGCTGCTTGGCCTCGATCAGCTCGCAGATTCGCCATGCCCGGTCGAAGTCCACCAGGAAATCCTCGTCCACGATGGAGATGCCCTTGACCCGGTACTCCTTCACCAGCAGCTCGATCTCTTCGACCACGTTCTCGGGGCTCCTTCCCCTCCAGGTGGGGTAGAGCTGAGAGATGGTGCAATACGAACAGCGCATGGGACAGCCTCGGCTGGTCAGCATCGTCGCCAACAGCATGGTGCCAAACTGCCGGTACCGTTCCATCGGAAAGAGATGCCGGGCCGGGAACGGCACGGTGTCGAGATTTTCAACTGGGCTGCGGGGTTTCGTGCGAACGACCTTCCCGCCGCTCTTGAACAGGATTCCGTCCACGGTTTCCAGTCTTGCACCGCTCAGAAGCTCCTGCATGGTCTGTTCCCCCTCCCCGCAGACTACGACGTCGGCACAATCCACCACGCTTTCTGGAACCAATGAAGGGTGCGTACCGCCGACGATCACGCGCGAAAACTCCCTCGCCGCCTGCGCGATCTGGATGCCGTAGTCCACATTGCATGTCACGCATGAGATGCCCGTGACGTCCGGATGAGTCTCCTTCAGAGCCTGGATGGTTTTCTCAGGCGTCTGACGGTACGCGAAGCCGTCGACCACAGTCACCTCGTGGCCCGCCTTCTCGAGGCTGGCGGCCACGCATCCGTAGCCCAACGGGATGCTGGGCAGTCCGAGGAATTTCAGCACCCGAGGTTCGTCGTAGCTCGGGTTGACCAGTGTCACTCGCATGTTGTCACTCCATGAACCTCGCCGTCAGCCACTTCAGTGGAGACGACAACCGTCTCCACATCCATGTATTTCGGACGTAGTTGAGAAACAGAAACCGCATCACCGCAAATCCGAAAACGCCAGTCCCCTCGCGCAAGGAAAAGAGCTTCTGCCCAAACCTGCGCAATCGGGCGGCATACACCCTCCGTTCTTCTTCATCGTGGGTGAGGTGTCTTGCAGCAAAATTGCGACAAAACTGGCAAGAGGCGCAATCCAAACAGGTCCTGCCCCGGACAAGGAACGCGTCCATGTAGGTATCCAGGGCTTCACGCTGGATTGTGAAGCTCGGCGATTTGCCGAAGAACAGCCTTCCGAGCTCATGGGAGTCCGGAGACACGATGGTCAGCAAGTCCAAGACGTTGCCCTCGCAGACGCCTCGGGAATACGCCCCCGCCGCGTTCACGACCCAATCGCTCGATTTCTCGCGGCCGGCAACTTTGAGGACGTCCACCACGCCTCCGTAGCGGACGAGATCCTCTGGCCGCACCCAACGGCTCTTCAAGATCTCCTCGGGGTGCTCCATCCGCAGCAGAGTGCACTTGTAAACACAGTAGTCCAGGTAGAACAGCGATCCCCGCCGCGAAGCGTGGGAACCCATGTTGTAATGATAACTGCGAAACGGACATTCAAACAGGCAGCTGTCGTTCGCCAGCATCTCGAGTTCGACGGCGGTGTGTTTGCGAATCTCCTTCAATCGGGCAAGATCGCGGTTCAGCGACATGTCCAGAACGACCCTGTCCACGCCCAGAGTTCGAAAATGGTTAATCTTCTGGACCGTGTCGATCCCCGCGATGACGGAAGCAACGATCTCGACGCGACCGCCGGCCATCTCCCGGATCATCTCCATGAGGAACGGAACTGTTACAGTGACCGCATCGCTGAATGAAAGAAGCCATTCCAGCTCGGCTCTGATTCTCTTTTGGCCATTGCGGTCGGACTCCAGATTCCCAAAGCAACTGCTGTTGACGGTGTAGTTGAACCGCAATCCGCTGGCGTGCACCTTGCGAACGAATTGCTCGACGTCCCGCCGCTTGAGACACCGACCCCGGATAGACGCCGCTGAATGGCCAGACCCGATGATGCTCGAGCTCAAAGACCCGTACAGCTCGGTGATCGGATGCTCCGCTCCGTCCCGGTTCGCCTGCCCGATGCCTTCGAGGAGCGCGTCCTCCCAAGTGCAGGGAGCCGATACTCTCATGTCAGCTTCCTCAGGTGTCGCTGGAGTCTGCCGACGTCCCCTCCGGAGTTGGCGGCGAGTGATTGAAGCGTCTCTAGTGCCTTGCCCTCCGCAACAGCCTGTTTGGCCAGGTCGGTTCCCTTTTTGAAGTCCTCGACAACGCCGCCCAGGTACAAAAGCTGGCTGGCGTTGATGGTCAGGAGATCCAAGTACGCATCTTCTCTCCGGCCGAGCATTACCTCCAGCACGATGCGGACGTTGTCCACCGGAGACCCTCCGACAATCTCTTCAGTTTTCCTTTCTCTGACTCCCCAGTCGGAGGGCACCGTGAAGAACGTTTCCGTCAACTGATGGTTGCGGATCACGGAGATCTTCGTCTGGCCGACGTTGGACACTTCGTCGAGGGTCCTGCGGTCGCGATCCATTCCGGCCGTGATGTGACCTAGGTCAATTTTCTCGATGGTCGCCAGCAGCAGCCTGGCCGTCAGCTCCGTTGCCGAGGTGCTGATTCCCCGATGCTGAATTCGAGCATTGAGGAAATTGAAGCACAAGATGTGGTATCGGAAGGGGTAGAAGAAAGCTCTCGCCAAGCGCTTTCCGTGCGGCATGCCGGAAAGAAACTGCGCGATCCCTCGGGTCGACGCATCGGCCGTAGATGTCCCATCAATGTAGGCGACGCCCGTGCGGTTGAGGAGGGACAGCACTTCCTCTGGGGCCGTTGCGGGGCGGATCCCTATCTCATCCGTGAAGTCCTGCGCACCTGACCGGCCAAAATAGGAATGGCTGCCCATCTTGAGAACCTTGGCGCCCGCCGCCACCGCGATAATTGCGGCGGGCGTCGACACGTTGATGGTGTCGACCTGGTCGCCCCCGAATCCGTTGGTGTAGATCAGGTCTCCCATCGGGCACTCGGGCGCCTGAAACGCAGTGAACCAGCCATTGTCCTGGTAGCTGCGCATGAAGCCGAGCATTTCCTCTTCGGTCAGCCCTTTGGCGAAAAGGCTGACTAGGAATACCGGGGCGATCAGCATAGCGAGCGGGTCCACCTTGCGGGCCGCGAGCAGCATTCGCATCGTACGGGGGAGCACGCGAAGGCTGAGTGCGGACGAATCCATCCGCTTCCACTCACACCAAAGGGAATTCCACGCCTTCCGCACCTCTTCCTGCGTTAGGTTCTGCCGATCCTGAATCTTCAGGATGAGGTCATGCCACCATTCTTCGCTCGTTCCATCCACGATGGGACCGCCCTTTCACGGGTTTCGCCGACACAAGCCGCCGTACTCGAAAAAATAGCTCACCAAATTGGTGATCGTCAGCCCGTTGGCTTCGCAGAGAAGCCGGAAATCCTTCGACGAGAGAGGTTCTGAATAACAGCCAATCTTCTTCTCGCCAATTCCAAGAAACGAGGTGAACAAGTTCTTGTTCACCGCAAAAATGATGACGAATCCATCCGGTTTCACAAACCGCTTGTGAGCCTCCAGGAGGGCGGCCTTGTCCACAAAGTGCTCCAGCAGCCCATCGCTCATGACGATGTCAAATCGGGGCGGGAGGTCGAGAGCGAAGAGATCGGTCCGCAGGTAGGTGATGTTCTTGCTCTCAGGGATGAGCCGTCGATGGAGGGCGTAGGCTTTGGGGTTGCTGTCGACCAGGGTTGCCTCTCCGCCGTAACGTCGGATCAACTCGTGCGAAATCCGGCCAGTTCCCGCACCAAGCTCCAGCACTTGAGGGTTCTGGATCTGGACGCCAGAAAGCAGCTTGAAGTACTTCCTGAGATGCACGAAGTACAGGAAGCGCAGGAAGGGCAGGTGACGGCCCACCATGTCCCAGAAGGCATCCCAGTCAGTGTTCTCCGCGGTGTCCATCTAGTCCCACTTCCCTTTGATCATCCGCGAGTAGTCGTTCAGGTTGTAGGCCTTCAGACAGTCTTTCATCATAAAATCGAACATGTCTTTCATGTAGGCCCGGTCCGCGTAGTCGTGGTGTTTACCGTGGGTGTACAATGCATCGTAGCGATCCACCAGGGTGGGCTTGTGCCGCTCCAGAAAGTACCTCATCCGGGTTCTCACCTCGCCACGCAGATTCAAGATGTCCGGAATGACGTAGTCCACTCGAAGGTCATGAAGCTCCTTGACCAGTTTCCGGAGCTCTCCCTTGTCATCGCTGATGTAGGGCACGATGGGAATGATCAGAACTCCGACGACGACGCCGGCTGCTTTGAGCTTCTCGATTGCCGCGAGCCTGCGCGCGATCGAGGGAGCGCGCTTTTCGAGAAGCGTGGCGAAACCCTGATCCAGACTGGGAATGCTGAACACGACGTTGACAAGAGGTCCGAGCGCCTTCAGCAGATCGATGTCTCGCACAACGAGGTCGGATTTCGTCGTGATTGCCACAGGGTTTCTGTGCACCAGAAAAGTCTCCAGGACTTTTCTGGTGATCTCGACCCGCTCCTCGATTGGCTGATAGGGGTCGGTCACCGAACCGAGATTCACCAGCTTGTTTCGGGTTTTCTTCCACCGCGGGCTGGACAGGTCCCGATCGAGGGCCTGGCTGGCATTCACCTTGACGTAGATGATGCGCTCGAACTCGTCGCGGGTGTTCCCGAGATACTCGTGGCTGCTCCGCGCGGTGCAGTACTCACATCCATGGAAGCAACCACGGTAGGGATTGGCTCCCCAGGAGAAGGGCAGGAACCACACGTTGATGCGGTGCAGCAGCGTGTGCACGCTCCGCTCCACGTGGCGGGTGGGCACTCCGCCGCGATTTGGCGGTGCAACGAAGATTTGCTTGATTCTCTCGGTTGCCAGTCGATCGATCTTCTCAAGCAGGGTTTGCTTCACGCCAGGAGGAACCGTCTTGCCCAGCTGCTTGTCCAACGCGTTGCGCAGGACATCAAAAGCAAAGACGTCTCCAGACCCTGCCCAACGTTTGAGTCTTTCGGTGACCTCCAGGGGAAACTTCCGGCCCAACACATTCAACACCGTCGGTAGGCCACCGTTGACGACCAGATTGTCGGTTGAGATGACCTGGTCCAGGATGGCGAGAATGCATTCCAGGTGATTCCGTTCCTGGGATGCAGCGACGAAGCGAGCATACGCGATCAGAAGCGACTTGAAGAGTACCGGATTGGCTTCCGGGCCGCGGACCGGGTCGATCTTGGCCCGGAGCGACTCGGCATCCTTTTCGAACAGCATCACAAGGGCCTTGTTCAGACCATACGTGATGACTTTTCCGCTCCAATCCTGCGATAGCCCTTCCAGCGCAGAGAAAACTGCCGCCGGATCGCTCCCCTCGGCATGGCTGAGATGCCCAAGACCCAATGCGGCAAAGGTTCTCAACGCCTCGTGCTCGTGCTTCGACAACTCCTGCAGCAGGGGAAAGAGGACAGCCCAATTGGACTGTTGCGTGATTGTCCGAAGTATCCTCTCATGCTGAGCCACGGAAGGACTGCTCAGAACCTGCTGCTTGAGGACTTCCACGTCCATTTCGATTTCCTCATCCCCTTTCCGACATCATCCCGCGCGAAACACTCTGTCTCCGCAACTAACACCCACTTCACACGAGGATGTGGTTGCAACCTGGTGCCTGTTTCTACCACTCAAATTGCAGTCCGGGTTTTCCATGCAACCATTGATGGTCTCCCCGCTCGGGCAGACCATCAATGGAAACCGGCACCGATGCGAACAACGAAGGCTACTTCGCCGCCAAGCTTCTTGCCATTTCCTTGTCCTTCTTGACCTTGGTCATGAACTCGCGAGCATGGCTCGGGTGGGCAAGCGGAATCACTTTAACATTGTCGCCCATCATTGCGTTCAACGGATCGGCTCTTCGCAATTCAGCGAACTCCTCGGCCGACTCCACGGTGAAGATTAGAACGCTTCCCGGAGGGCCGTCCATCCGGACATAGTGCTCCAACTTATGCTTCTTCTCCAGCTGGTCGTAGTAATCAAAAGCCTTGAGAGTCGTGTGTTCGATGTCCTTATCGAGATTGTGCAGCCCCGAGGTGGAATCGGCTGATGGGCCCGCTATCACTAGATATTTCATTGTCATGTTCAAACTCCTTCTTCTCAAACGAGAATCTGACGCATCGTGGGCACAGGAAAAATCATGCAACCTAATTGAAGGACCCAATGACGAATACGGCGAGGCTCGAGAACGCAAGTTTCGCTGCAAGCTCCCGCGGCCTCGCCCCCAAGCCGTTCACGCTATTCTCTCACCAAGCAAAATTTTTGGCATGGTAACCAAGCATCTAGTAAACTCTTTATAGAAGTGCTCAAGTCCAGACTTCGTCGCCTGCCCATGGACCACTGCATCCTTGAGTTCCCAATACAACACGTAGGTGACAGATTTGATGGCGCGAGTCAGTCGGATCGAAGGCTCGCCGCTCTTGGCCGCCTGAAAGTCCTTTTGCCGATGCGTTCTCCGAATGTATCTCACATCCTTCGTCCCTGGAAACTTGCGGTGATGCTCGACGACCCGACCGAGTAGTTCTTCGAACTCCTCGGTCTTGGTCACCTTGACCTCATAGATGCACACTTCCACGAATGTGGCTGGCGGTTGGATTTTACGGCTCATAGATGCACACTTCCACGAATGTGGCTGGCGGTTGGATTTTACACCTCCCTGCAGGCCGTGGCGAGGATGGTCACCCCAAATTGCTGCCTCGTCAAGCGCCATTGCATGTGCTGCAAACCAAGCGCGGAAGCGGACCGGCCAGTGAACCCACGCGAACTGAATGGACTGCATTTCGCCGGTGGAGTCGGGGACCGGTCCGGGCGGAGCTGGTGCTGGTAACGGATTGCCTGTTGATGGCGGCTTTCACGATGTGGAGGTTTCGGTTCCGCTTCATTTCGATCACGGAGTTCCGAATTCGACTTGGACGTTCTTCTTCGGTGGGATGAGCACCCTCGGCGAAGAGACGCCAGCCACGGCAGTGCGATGTCGCGGAGTTCGCCGAAGTCGAGCTTGGCGTAGATTTCGGTGGTGTTGGGCGAACGGTGGCGAAGCGCCTGCCCAATCTCTGCGAAGGAGGCGCCGCGACGCAGCATCGTGGTGGCGAGACTGTGACGGAGCAAATGTGCACCATGTGTGACCGGCGAGAGACCGGCCCGCACAAGCGCCCGCATCGACCGCGCGAGCCAACACCTCTGCATCGATGCGGTCCGTCTTGCGACCGTGCTGCCGGAGCCCGATCTGGCGCGTGCGGGTCGTATCCACTAGCAGAACGTCATGCCCCCACGAGCGAAGTTGATCATGCACGCTCCACGCCTCCCTACATGCTTCGATCGCCACGCGCGCCCTCTTCGTTCCCAGGCCGAGCGTGTCGCTCAGCCTGTCCAAGTCTCGAACGGTGCGTCGCGCAACGACGACTCCCTGTGACACCTCGCAAAATGAAGTCTCCCGAACTCCCAAATCTAGCGCTACACTTCTCATGGCCGTCGACTCCTCCAGCCCCACATTTTGCGTCACCGAACGCGTACGGGGCTTGCAGCTTGATGCTACTCGGGAGTTGACGGCCTTTTCTGCGGTCTCTGAGCGCCCGGCACGTCGCTTGCCGTCGGGACGCCCGCGATCGATCCCGAGGGTGCAAGCGGTGTGACGGGCGCCTTTCGGAGTGGTGCTCGTTCCATTGGTGGCGGGTGGGTCAAGCCTCGACTGGCTGCCTCGTCCCATCTGTTACGGCCCATCCCCAGCCGCATCCTTCAGCCATCAGCCGAGCACCGATCTTTCTTGCGTCCACCCGCTCCGAGATGCGATAAACTCGCTAAGCGGTACCTTGCGGCGCAGTCGCTCGGTCAAGCCTTGCCGCCTCGGGCACGGGCGCCACAGCGAACTCTGTCCGATGCGGTGCCGACGTGCTGGGCCACTTGACTTTCGGACACTGCGTCGGCACCATGCGTCGGCCATGTCGGCATTTGCCGCGTCTGCCTCGAACGCCCGTCCAAGAGCGAGGCGCTATTTGTTGTTAACGATTGTGGTCGTTCTCTTGGGGGCTCTTGGAACTTGGCACCTTCGCAAGCCGACCGAGGTCCCCGTGCAGCGCCCGGAACGCCGCGCCATTGAACAAACGGTCGTGGCCACGGGACGAGTTCTTGCGCCAGCGAGAGTCGGTTTGGGCGTGTTGCTCCAAGGGATCGTTGAGCAGGTCGCCGTCGTGGAAGGCCAGCACGTCAATGCCGGCGATGTGCTGTTGACGCTGCAGAACGACGAGATGCAGGCACTCGCGAGACAGGCGAAGGGGTCCTTGGGCCTCGCCGCGGCACGTCTGCGCCAAGTCGGCAGCGTTGACGCGAAGTTGGCAAAGGAGCAGCTGCTTCGAGCCGAGAAGGAATTGGAGCGGGCGCAGCAGGACCACTCCCGAACGCAGGCGCTTGCGGCCAGCGGAGCCGTGCCAACTTCGCAATTGTTGGAAACTGAGACTGCTTTGGCGCGTGCCCGCGAAGCGCGCGAAACGGCCGCCATTCGCGCTAGTGCGGTGACTGCCAACGGTGCCGAGTCGCAATTGTCACTGGCGTCTGTCGTGAATGCGCAGGGCGCCCTCGACTATGCAAACATTCGCCTCAATTTTGGGAAAGTCGTTGCACCCGCAGCGGGCGTCATTCTGACCCGTCAAGTCGAACCTGGCGACGTCGCGACACCCGGAAAGACTCTCCTCGTCTTGTCCCGCGACGGGCAGACTCGCCTGCTCGTGCAACCCGACGAGCGTGCATTGGGGATCATTGCTTTGGGCCAATCGGCTGAAGCTTCTGCCGAAGCATTTCCGCGGCGGCACTTCCCCGTGACGGTCGATTGGGTTGCGCCGGTGGTTGACCCAAGCCGTGGTACGATTGACGTCAAGTTGCTTGTGCCCTCCCCGCCTGAATATCTGAAACCCGACATGACGGTACAGGTGACGATCCACGCCGCAAAACACGCCGACGCACTCGTCGTGCCGCCGGAGCTGGTGTTCGACCTCGACTCTGACCAGCCGTACGCGCTCTGCGTTCGTCAAGGCAAGGTCGAGCGTGCCGATCTGTCAGTGGGCCTTCGCGCAAGTAGGGCCGTCGAGATTCTTTCTGGAATTCGTGACGACGACTGGCTTCTGGTGCCAAGCGGCACAGTTCCGCCTCTTGGTGCGTCTGTACGCGCCAGGATCCAGAAGTAGCAATGCGCACTGACTTGTTTCTCGCTTGGCGATTCCTGCGCGACGGTCGTGCCCAAACCTGGCTCTTGGTCGCTGGAGCCGCGGTGGGGCTTTCGATCGTTTTTTTTATCACTGCCATGATGGACGCCATTCAGAAGACGATGGTGTCTGAGACGCTCGACGTGCTGCCACACATAGTCATTCGACGGCCGGACGAAGCCTTACGGCAGGTCGCGCCCGTGGGCTCAGCCCTCGAAATGCCCACAGCATTCCCGCCAGCACAGCGACTGCGCAGCCTCGAGAACTGGCCTGCGTTGGTGAAGGATCTCGAGCAGACCGTCGGAGTTGTCGCGGTGTCACCGACCGCGACGGGGCCAGCGATTGCAAGTCGTGCCACCGCCACCCGCGCGATCACCTTGATGGGGGTCGACGCGGACAGATTCCCGAAAGTCATTTCGATTACGCGCAGAATGCGCTTCGGTTCTCTGTCTCTCGATGGAAACCAGGCAGTGATTGGCACGGAACTCGCGAGTGAGTTCGGGGTGCGCGTGGGAGATCGTGTCCAGCTCGCAGTCGATAGCAAGGCCCCGACGACTTTTCACATCTCGGGCATCTTCGATTTCGGCAACCGAGACGTCAACCGCCGGTGGGTACTTGTATCGCTGCGTCATGGCCAGACGCTGCTCGATTTGCCCAACGGAGTATCGGCCGTTGATTTGCGTGTCAACAACTTCTGGGCAGCCGAGGACATCGCACGCATACTGCAGCAACGAACCAAGTTGAAAGTGGAGAGTTGGATCGCGACCAACTCACAGTTGATGGTCGCTCTCAATTCGCAGGCAGGGTCACGGGACATGATTCGTGTCCTCATCGCAGTGGCGGTAGCCATGGGCATCGCGAGCGTACTCATTGTCTCCGTGGTGCAGCGTTCTCGACAAATCGGCATCCTGCGCGCGATGGGAATGGAAAGGGCCACGGTCGTGCGAGTGTTCCTCTGGCAGGGCGCAAGCATTGGGCTGCTCGGCGCAGTGTTTGGGACGGCTCTCGGCAGCGTGTTTGCCTGCCTGTTTGAAGGCTCCGCCACAAATCCGGACGGATCCCCAACCTATGCGGTGAATCTCTCAGCGACGCTGTTCATCGGTTGTGGTCTGCTCGCAATTCTCACAGGCATGGCTGCTTCGCTTCTTCCGGCCAGGCGAGCCGCAAGGCTCGACCCTGCGGAGGCTATTCGTCATGAGTAGCCCAATCCTGGAACTGATCGATGTCAAGAAGGAGTTCCACAGCAACGTGGTGACGCCAGTGTTGCATGGCATCGACTTGAGAGTCGACGCAAGAGAGTTCTTGGCAATCGTCGGCCCGTCTGGTTCAGGCAAGAGCACGTTGCTCAACATCTTGGGCCTTCTCGATCGTCCCACAAGTGGCTCCGTGATGATTCAAGGCAAGGACACTCTTGCGCTTGACGACGCTGGTCGCACCCGCACGCGTGGTCAAGCGCTCGGGTTCATCTTTCAATTTCACCACTTGTTGGGCGAGCTCACTGCCAGCGAGAATGTAATGCTGCCCCTCGCGATTGAATCCGGCACAGCTAATCGCGCGCGCCTGGACCAAGCGCGCCAGGCGCTCGAAGCCGTTGGGCTGTCGCATCGCGCGGACGCTCCGGCACGCTCCCTCTCCGGGGGCGAACAGCAGCGTGTTGCCATCGCACGCGCGCTGATCCGCCGGCCACCGTTGTTGCTCGCCGACGAGCCAACGGGCAATCTCGACACGAAGTCATCGGCTGACGTGTTTTCGCTTCTGAGAATGATCCACGCCGAACGCGGCACGGCGTTCGTCATTGTCACTCACGACCCGCGGCTCGCGGAACGGTGCGATCGAGTTGTGACTCTCGTCGATGGACGCATTGCCTCCGATACCGCGGCATCCAGCAAATAGAACGAGAGTGCTTCGCGGTTTGTTGGCAGGCCACAAACGTGTCGTCTCTCGACAGCAGTCAACGGCAGCTTTCGCAGCACGATCTGTGGCGCTAGGCAACGAACGACCAGCCTTCCGGCCTCAGGCTCGCTTGCCCGCTTTCGTGCGCCGCCGCAACAGCTTGAGCTCTTTGACGCTGCAAAGCGAGAGGCCGCTGTTCTCGCACGCACGGGAGAGCTGTAGGCGGAGGGTTCTGCATGAGAGTCCTTCGCGCCGACGGATCGTTCGAGGGCTGGCGCGCCGCAGCGCGTGTCCTGCTGGCTTCCGGCGTGCCACCGCACGAGGTCTCGTTTACTGAGCAAGAGCATCTCGGTCTTCCGGCTCGGAGTGCGACCCAGCATGGGCCTGGCCAGGCGGCGGGCGCTCACCTGCGAGTCCCCCGGCCTTCCTTTCCATGGCCCGAAGGGTCGCGTGCCACCGCGAGCCATCGCGCTGGAATCGCTTTACCGCGTGCTGTGGCGTACTGCGAGGGAGGGCCAAGACACCCTGCGGGACGTCGGGAACGAGGACGTCATCGCGCTCGAGCGGATGGCGGATGCGGTGCGCAAGGACGTGGGTCGGATTCATGCGCTGGTGCGCTTCCGGCACCTGCTTGTGGATGGGGGCGAGGAGCTGTACGCGGCATTCCACCGGCCTGTACACCGCGCGCTCGCGCTTGCAGCGCCGTTCTTCGTGACGCGCTTCGCGCCCATGCGCTGGTCCATCCTCACTCCGGACGCCTCCGCGCACTGGGATCGCCGGGCGCTCTGTAACCGTTCAGCCGGCGATGTCGATTGGGGGCTTGGCAGACCCCGGGGTGCCAATGCGAGTCTCGTCGCGCGAGCGGGCTGGCCGCGCAGGCGCTAGGGTGGTGCCCGCTCTTTGGACGCGCTCCGCCATCGGCGGCGCCGACATTCGGTGATGGTCATCGTTGATGGTCCTACTTTTTCAGGCGTTTCCATCGCCACGGCATCAATTCCCCAATGCGTGACGCCGGATGCGTTTGGATTCGAATGAGCAAGTCGCGAATGTATTCGTACGGGTTCACCTGGTGAAGCCGACACGTCGCAACTATCGAGTGAAGTACCGCAAGGTTTTGCGCGTGCTCAGCGCTGCCCGCGAAGAGTGATCGCTTTCTGCCGAGCGCTACGATTCTTAGCGCTCGCTCTGCTCGGTTGTTGTCAAGCACAAGTTTCGGGTCATACAGAAACCGCTCGAGATTTGCGCGCTGCTTCGTAGCGTATGTCAGCGCCTTCGCCATCTTGCTCTTCGGCGAGTGTTTGCCACTGCGCGCGTCAACCCACTTCCAGATTGCTTTGACGATCCGTGCGCTCTTGCTCTGGCGAAGTTCGAGATGCTCGGACGTTCCGAGAATGCCGCGTTCTTCTACATCGGATTCGATCTGGTAGAGGTCGGCGATCATTGCCAAGACTTCGTGATTCTCGTGCTCCTTGACGCCTTCCGGGATCGCATCGAGAAACTTGCGTCGACCATGAGCGTTATCCTGAGCTCGGGATAACGCTCATTATCTGGAGCTAGTCGTTATCTGGTGTAGTAGGTGCACGATGCTGAAGTTCGGGGCGCGCACGTGGAGACTTGGTCCGGATAACGGCGCTGCCGATCGTCACAGCGATGCGAGAAACTCGACCAGGCTCGCCTTCGGCCGCCAGTGTGCGCGAGAGGCTTTTTCCGGCAGAAGTCCTGCGCGCTTCCAGAACGAAGCAAGAGCGTCGCGTTTCATCGCCAGGTTCGAGACGATGTAGCGGTTCGTGGTTGCGATGCTGGCATGACCGAGATAGTCCCTGATGACAGTGGGATCCACCCCTGCCTGCAACAGTGCGACGGCACAGCTGTGGCGAATCACGTGGGGAGTGACATGCTTTCGCCTGAGCTCTGGAACAGTCGAGGCGGCAGCTCGTGTGTGCCTTGCGAGAACGTAGGCAACACCGTCGCGCGACAATCCCCCACCGCGCGCATTGCGGAATAGCGGCCCGTTGCGCAGGCTTGCGCGCATGAGCATGTTTCGAATGGCTGACACGGTCTCGTTCCAAAGTGGACATAGGCGGTCCTTGTTGCCCTTACCGTGCACGCGAATCTCGTGTCCACCTGCCCGGAAGTCCTCGATGGATAGCCCTAGTACTTCGGCGACGCGTGCACCTGTATTGAATAGTAGCAGTATGAGGGCATAGTCACGGCATCCAGCGTCCGTGCACCGATCCGGTTGCTCAATGATGGCTCGGACGAGTTCGGCGTCGAGATACCCGACAACGCGAGTGCGCACCCGCTTCGCGCGGATGTCAAGAATGCGCTGATACTGGCATGTGCGCGTGACGTCGTTGCGAACTAGGTGGTCGACGAAGCCATGGATGGCGGCAAGCCGGCAGTTGCGCGTAGCCGGCGAGTTGGTGCGCGAAGACTCCAGATGATCAAGGAATTCCAACACCGCCTCAGCGCGAATGTCATCAAGCTGAAGGCGATGAACCTGCCGCTTCAGGCGCCCGGACAGGAACACCAAGAAGAGACGCAGTGCGTGGCTGTAGGCACGGATCGTGTGCGGGCTAGCCCCCCGCGCGCGCCGGAGGTGAGCGTTGAAGTACGACTCCACGAGCTGCGGCAGATTGGACTGCTCACGTTTCATACGGTGGGATCCTTTCCGTCGACTAAGCGACGATGGAGCCGTCGCCCTGCTGCTTCAAGGAGCCATGGCGTGGCGTGGAGGTACTTTTCGGTTCCAAGAATATTGTCGTGCCCCATGTACGCCGAGAGCCATGGCAATCGCTTCTGCAAATTGGCACCAGCTCGGTACCAACACTCAAGCCGACGGACCGCAAAAGCGTGGCGAAAGTCGTAGGGCCGTACACCAACACGCCCTTTGGAGGGCTTCAGATTTGACTCACAAAGGAGTTTGCGCACGGTAGCCGAAGCGGTCTTGACGAGGAGACGCCTGCGGTCCTGTCCCACGAAGAATCGATCATCTGCGGCCGCTCTACCGTATGTGCGACGGACTCGGAGGTACCGTCGCAGCTCCGGCGCAAGTGAGCGATGAAACGGGACCCAGCGGGCCCGGCCTTTGCTCTTCGCGATGAAAAGAACGAGACCATCGATATCAACGTCGCGTATGCGCAGCCGCACTGCTTCGCCAAATCGCAGTCCGGTACAATACAGGATGAGAATTAATACCCGATAGAGCGATGCGCGAAACTCCGGACGCCGGAGCTGACTGGCGCGGTGGAGAACTCGCAAGACGTCGTCCTTTGACATGATCTGCGGAAGGAAGTGGCTCTGGGTTGAAGCTGGCGCCCACGATCGCGGCGGAACGAACGCTTCGGGATCGCGTCGGCGGCGGAAGAGGCAGAACTGACGAATCACCACAAGCTCTGCGGCAACGCTGATCGGCCGGCGATCATCCTTTCGATCGAGCCAAGCTCGAAATATCTCGGGCAGACGGCGAGGAGCCAAGCGACTTGAACACCTCGACGCGACGAAGCGGTCGAATGCCCGAAGCGTGAATTCGCCTCGCGCGTAGCTACGCCCGAGAGCTCGCTTGAACTCGAGAAATGCGGCCATGTCACGGCCCAGCGGGCTGACGAAGCTCTTGGTCATCGAGGCACCGGCAGGGCAAGGGCGCGCAGGCGAAGCAGGGCACTGCGCGTGTACACCGAGGTTGACGCCGGATGGCGATGACCCAGGATGTCGCCGACGACCTTGACCGGCTGACCCAGCTCAATCTGGCGCGTGGCGTGTGAGTGCCGAAACAGGTGCGTGCCTCGATAACCGTCGGGGATCCCGGCGTTGCCGGCATAGAGATCGAGTCGGTGCCGTATTGTTGTCGAGCATGAAATGGGCCGATGCGGCAAATGGTCCGTCACGAATACCGCGCGCGTGGAAGCGTGTTGAGGGCGACTCCCGCGCAAGTAAGCCGCAAGCGCGCGGGCCACAGGATCTAGAAGGGGAAGGTCGGTCACAACGCCTGTCTTGGGTCGACGAAGTCGAATGCGTCGGCGACGCCAGTCGATGTCGTCAAGGCGCAACCCGACGATCTCAGACGCACCCATGCCGTACGTCGCCATCATCAAGAACAGCGCTTTGTCGCGCAAACCTAGCGGTTTCGTTGTATCGATAGCACGCAGAATGCGCTGCACCCAGGTCCACGGTACTGCGCGAGGCGGACTGTCAACTGAGCGAACTACCGGCGAAGCGACGTGCACAGCAAGATCAATCGACGTCAGTCCGGTCAGGTGCAGGTAGCGAAGAAACGACCGCAGAGCACTGCAGATCCCCGCGACGGTTTTGGCGACATACAGCTTGCATCGTGAGATGACGAAAGCGTCAATATCGGTGATCCGGATCGTCCGCACGGTACGCCTACGCCTCCGAACGAACTCGAGGAACACTCTCGCGCATTCGGCATCGAATCGGCTGGTCCGCTCTGCAATGCCGCGATGCCGCAACTCATGCTCAATATAGCTCTCAATGAGAGCGATTCTGCGCGGAGGCGAGCGCACGCGAACCCACTCTGGAACGTCATATCCTAACGCACGCAGGGCACACCCCAGGGCGCGTGTCGCTACCAGAGGTAGACGCCCCAATCTGGCTCCCTTGCGACGCTGACTATACGTCGCCATCATGCGACGAACGTCCTTCAGAGTCAGACTCGCGACAGTGTCGATTCCCTTCGCCTGGCAGTGGCTATCGAACCGGCGTGCCCAATAGAGGTAGACGCCAATCGTCCCCTCCGTCCGCTCGCTCCTCTTCCAAAGCGCCGCGACCTGCTTCCAGTCGATTGCATGCGACATGGATCAGACGGACACGCTGGCTGCACGACTTCTTTGGTCGAATTATCTGGAGCGGCGACCTCGTAGGAGCCACTGAACACGCGAGCGGCGTGGGCTAGCGACTCTTGATGCCAGATAACGACTAGCTCCAGATAATGGCCCCAGCAGCCACTGCGCTCGCGTCTCGCGTCCTTCTCGCCAAGACAGGTGTACGCGCTGTAGCCGTCGATGGTCAGGTTGCCAGTTGTATCTCCAAGCAACTCGCGAGCTGTGTCGCTGTTGCGGTGATCGCTGTAGTGATACGCGATCGCCTGCTGCGACAGCATGACCCACATCCAACCTTTCAAGCAATGTTCCTTGTCGAGCACGCGCTGCGTGGTCTCGTCGGCGTGGACGTAACGACCGGCGCGCACCACGCGACGAATTTCATCATAGATGAGACGAAGCTGTTCAGCGGCGCGATGGAATATCGTGCACAGCGTGCTGCGCGCAATCGGAAAGCCAGCGCGCTCGAGCGCTTTCTCGTTGCCATAGAGAGGCATGATGTCATCGCAGCGGCTCACCACGACGTGGGCGTAAAGACCGGGGCCGTAGTGGCCGCCGTCAACAACAGTCGGCGGTCCTTCCGCTGTGATAATCTGCTCGCCGTCTTTCGAGATCAGTGTCTCGAGCACAAAGCGCTGAATGACCAGATGCTCTCGGACATGCTCGACGAGCCCGACGATCTTCCCGTCGCCAAGCTTTCGAAAGTCCTCGAGCGTGTACCCTTCGGGCAGCTGCTCCGCCGTCACCGACTTCTCTTCCAGGATAACCGGAAGACCTTTGCGGAGGCCGCGCTTGCTCTTGCGCCGAGCTTCTCCGGCCTTGCGTGACTTGCGACGCTTCTCCTTCGCGCGTGCCTCTGGGTCTTCCGGCATCGGTGTGCCATCCACCGTCAGCTCCGCTGGGTCGATGCGCCGTCGCAACTCTTCTTTTACCGTCGGGAGTTTCTCAGAGCGATTCCCAAATAGACGACGCCGGAAGTCCTCCAGTAGCTCCGTTTGATTCGCCAGCTGCTCCGTCACCAAACCAAGCTGAGCCGTCAACGCCGCAATCTGCTGCGCGTTGGCCTCAAGCTGCCTGCGCTGGTGCACGTTCTCCTCGCGAAGCATCTTGAAGACTGCTCGACCCCACGGGTCCAGCTTCGCTTCAAGCTCGTCCAGTGGTTCGTGCGCCATCGACCAACGTAGATCATAGTCGATCCCATTTGTCGATCCCCTTCGTTGACTTTTTTACTTCGTCGGACGCCAGCGCGGTGGTGGCTTCACTCGGGATATGTCGATCCCATCGAGCAGCATCATCAGCTGGGTCAATTCGAGTTCCGCTCGATCAGCCGATCCAGACTGCCGTAGCTTGAAACGACCTCTGTCCAGCCGCTTCTGCCACACAACTAGTCCCCCCGTCTGCCACATCAAAATCTTCGCCGACGTGCGCCGCCCCGACACGAAGACGTACAGATCACCGCTGTAGACACTTTCGCCAGCGGCCGCGACCAGCGCTGCCAAGCCGTCGTACCCCTTGCGAAGATCGGTCTGACCCGTGAAGAGCAGAATCCGTGTTGCCGGTGAGAGTCCGAACATGGCTCTATCGGTCCATCAGTCGGAGAAGGCCACTGAGGTATTCCGTCGGGGGCAGGTCGGAGAAGAGAACCTCCGCTCTCCCGTAGTGCACCTTGCACAACACCCCAGGCTTCTGTGCTGCTGGCATGAGCTGCACGAACTGCCCTGCCACACCCTTGGCAACACGTCGGCGGCCGCGTTGATCCCGCAGCCGATACAGCCAGTTCCGGAACGTCGTGAACCGGATCCCTCGGCGCTCGCAGAACTCGCGCTGCGTCAACCCGCTCTCTTCGTACTCCCCCACGATACCGGACCAATGCTCACGACCAAGCCGCGCGCGCCGCTTTCGAGTTTTCACCCCGCGAGTATCCGCGCGCGCCGCCCAGACGACGAGACGTCGCCGGCTGAACGGTTACGGCGCTCTCGTTCGGCCCGGGCGTTTCGCGCGATCTCAAGCTGCAAGACGGCTCTGAGGCCCTGTGGCGCGCGTACCACGCGAGCACCTTCAATTCTGCGCGCATGAACGAGCGGCTGCCGCGAACGCGCCTGCCGCCGCGGCACTGGGCCACGCTTCCTGAGGCAAAGGAGATCGTGCCGCTCGTGCGGGACGCCTGCGCGCGCACAGAAGTCGGACGTGGCGATGATAATCCTTGGAGAGACAGCGGCGGTGACTGGCACCGCCACGGACAGCGAAGATGGTTCGCTGCCTGGGAAGATCCAACCGGCTCGCCGTGCCGAACGGACGGGCAGCAGTTGGCTGGTCAAGGCCGAGCAGCCGATCACCGGCCAGCACGCGTCGCGGAGTGCCCGTTGCCCAGAATGGCGACGACAAATCGTCACAGCGATCCCGTGGTGGGCCGCTGCCGAGAGCGGGCTGTCCGCGAGGAGAACAGTCCGTGTCGGTGGACGGCTACGCGGCGGCCACCGAGGAGAACGTGCGCAGGATCCCGCAGGTCCTGGCGGTGGCCCATGGGGAAGGCTTTTTTTTCTGCCCAAACGAGTACTCCTCGAAACCCTTGTAACAGGAGCGAGGAGTGACGAAGCCGTCGGGGCCGAAGTTGCCGGCGAGCGCTTGGACGATCTCGATAGTACTCTGACGGTCTTCGGCTGCCGCTGTCTTGCCCTTCCAAACCATGGGATACAAGGCGAGCGCCTCGAGTACCGTCGAGGCGTCGTACCAGGTGGATGGCCACTTGCCGGCGACGAAGTGCGGGCCGTGGCGAAAATGGTAGGGGCTCTCCTCAGCACGGTTGCGCCACGTCCCCAGCAGCGTTCGCGCCGCGTCTGAAATGGTCTTGGGACGATCGGCGGCCGCGAGGAGACTGAAAAGCCGCAGTGCTTCGACCGTCACCTGCAGGCAGGCGTCGTCCTTCCGGCCCGGCCCACGCCACTTCACCACGGGATCCGGGATGCAGCGCCAGGCGGGTCCCTGCGTCGTGTTTGCGAGCGTGTCGCGGACTCGGGAGATGCCGTTGTCGACCCCGGGTGCGTCTCTGCGTCCGAAGAGGAGCAGCACCTCGAGGATTGCGAAATGGTCGCAGGGAAGAGACGCCCAGGAACCGGGGCCCTCTTTCCTGCCCGTCGCTCCCCCCGGTGTCAAATATCGTCCATCGTCCACCTGGTGCCGAAGCATCCGGTCGAGCATGCGCTCGATCGCTGCGAAGTCTCCTGCCCGCACACCCATCGCGTGCAGTAGGCGAAGCATGTTCGGCGGGAATCCGGGCGAGTTGTGGCCGGAGAAGCTAAATTTCGACTCCCAGTCTGGCAGTCGGTCGACGAGCGCCCTGACAGACCGGTCGGCGACGACGGCCTTTCGCGCAGAGCGAACGTCGGCATCGCTCTCGCTGGCGCCGAGCACCTCGGTCATGGTCACGAAGCGCGTAAAGGGTTCTTCGCTCGCAAGGAGCGCGGCTCGAGGGTCTTTGGGTAGTAGCGCCAACCATTGTTCGTTCTTCATGGCCATGCTCACTCTGGGTGGCAAGATTCGATCGAGGCGCGCTCGCTGTCAACGTTCAAGTGGTACCGAGTCAACTTGCCTCGGTCGTCCTGCGTCAACGGTCATCACGCATGGAGGTCCGATTGGACTCGCAAGCGGTGTTCGTCCAGGACTCCTTTGAGACGATGAGCGCATCCGCTACTCGGCAGGCGGGGTCCAGGTATCGCAAAGGCCGTCACCCTGCCGGCACACGCCCCAGAGACACTCGTAAGGTGACAATGCTCAATCTACACGCTGCGTTCATTGAACGGGATCGCGCTGACCTATTCCAAACACAGCTCCGCCTTGAGCCTCGCTTCGGAGAGCAGCCGGGTACACTGGGCGAGCGCGGTTGGCATGCTCATTCCCAGTCGTCAGGCGGCAGGTCGTCGATTAGGTCTGGCGACCTTGCACGGGCGATTGGAGGCGCCTCAGTCAGTAGGCCCATGCCTTGCAGGATCTCTTTGGCGATCACCGGCTCCGTCACCAGCTGCACGAACTTGAGCCGCCCTCCACAAGGACAGGCGAGTGCGTCTACGTCGTGAACCCTCTTCAATAAGGTGGCCCAGTCAATACGCCATGTCGGCCTGCCGAGAACATTGACGTCAGCCGGCGTCCTTTCCTGCTCCGCGTGGATTGAACTCGCCGTGGCGGCGATCGGGCTTGTCGGGTCGGATAACTCTAAGTTGGCGCTGTGACCCATTGGCGGACTCGATGTCTTCCTCGGCGGCAATGCCTCATGCGTGTGCTCACTGCGCTTTGCGGAATCTTGGGACACTCTCGCCAGGAGCGAGAAGCTAACCTCACAAAAAACGAAGGAATTACCAATTGTTGAGGCGATATCTCGTCTCGCAGCTCCTCCCACGGAATTCCTCGCGGTGGCGGTCGCGGCAACTCCAATTTCACCTCGGGTTGCTTCGCCTTGGCGAGCGCCGCTCGTAGCCGTCGCGCTACCGAATCTTCTGGGTGACGTTGACGCCACTGACGCTTCGTCTCTCTACGCCCCCACAACAAGCATTCCGGCTTCCCGCACACCGTCTGCCGCCGACCTAATCGGCGATGCGGGCTGAACAGCTCGCCACAACAAGCACAACGCTTTCGTCTCCGTCGGGGCATATGACGGAACTGACATGCAAGACGGTTGACTGACCAAACAAGCTCCGCATTGCCTCGAATCCTGATGGCTCACTTCCGCAGAGCGTCCGTCATGCGCGGCCCACTTCTGGCTCGCAACCCCGGTAACATTCTCGATAGCGCTTAAGCCCCTGTACCCGCAAAGTTACGGCGGTTTTCAAAGCCGCTGCCTTTGTTCGTCAGACACGCGAAGCCGAACCACTACCCGAATCGCGTTGCTCACCCGCACATGCTCCAGCTCTCCCCGTTCGATCATGGCGTACACCGTCGCCGTGCAGACCCGCAGTGCCTTCGCCACCTCGCCAACCATCATCAGTCGCACACCGTTTTCGAACCGTCGGTCCTCCGCGTCCCGGCCATTTTCCCGCGCCGATCCAGCCCCATTTTCCGCGGCGTCCTGTAACAAGGATGTAACAAGCCGTCTGCGATTCATTGCTTTTTCTGCTACTCGTTGGACTCGGTCGCCCGTTCCAACTCGAACAATTCCGCTCTCTTGCAACTCGCTGCAACCCCCTGCTAACCCGTCGTTTTCGCCTCCGGAGCCAAAGGTCGCAGGTTCGAATCTTGCGTGGCGCGCCAAAGCCTCGATGCAACAGCATCGGGGCTTTAGTGCGTCTGGAAGCGGACTTCGACCCGAGGTGTAGAGGTCCAGCTTGCTGGAGCTATACGCCGAGGGCGACGGTCCTCGCGCCAGCGAGGAGCACCCGCAGGGTGCAGTCAATCTTGCGTGGCGCGCTGAAAAACAGGGGAAGTCGTTTCGAGTTCTGGCAACCAGCGTGGCAGAACTCGAAGCGACAAATCCGGCATCGCCTCGTTGGGGATCTCGAGTAGCTGCTTGGACGTCCGCAAGTAGCGCTCACGGGCAGCGAGGTCCGCATGCCCCGCTAGCTTTTGAGCCTACTGGGCCGACATCCCCATGTCACTCAACGCCTGGCAGAACCGACGGCGCCACGAGTGAAAGTCAACTGGTCGGGTAAGGCCCGTTTCCTTGAATAGCGCGGCCCATCGGGGTGAGTCTTTCGCGGGCACAATCTCATCGAGCACAGCCGCCCCTAGTTTGGTGTGCTGCTCACGGTAGGCCTTGAATGCCGTCTGCAGGTCGCGCCGTGGCGCTTCGGCATGGCTGACCCGAGTCTTGGTCCCCTCGTCTGCGCGCTTGCCGCGTAGCACCGGGAAAACTAGCCCAACCGTAGGTGTGCCGGCGCGCTGCCACCAGTCGTGAAGGGTCGGCCGCAGTGAATCGGGCACGGCGATCCGCTGGGGTCGCGCAGTCTTGGCACGTGGGACAATACCCCAGCCGAAACGACCTTGCTCGGTGTCGAAACCGCCCCAGTTCATGACGCGATGGCCAGCTCGGTACCGTTCAGGACGGCACGCTCGCGTCGGTCGATATTCACTCGAGGAATACCTGCCTGCTCATACCCAGTGCGCTCGGCCCCCGGCTCGCCCGGGGCGATATCCGACCCGGTTATGGTCGTCCAACCCTGGGCCTCGAACCACGCAAGGGCGGCATTCTCGACGTCTGACTCATGCATCGAGCCTCTTCGAGCGGGCGGAATTGCCACAAGGCTTGCCGAAGGCGCTCGGGAACGTTATGTTTGACACTGGATTGGGGATTCCCGGTCGGCATGGAACCTTGGCGGATTCGCCGAGGTTTTTTGCTATCTTGGCCACGGGAAACATCGGTGCCCCCAATTGCTGTCGGTGTTGGTGGGGTCAGTCATCAACTTCTCGCGGATGAAGTCGAAGGCGCGATTGGGCTGCGCAGGACGCAACACGTGCAACCCGACAGGGCGAGCCATCAGATCCGCCAATTGAAGTCCCTCGGAGTT
This sequence comes from uncultured Polyangiaceae bacterium, assembly GCA_964454965.1. Classification (GTDB taxonomy): domain Bacteria; phylum Myxococcota_A; class Polyangia; order Polyangiales; family Polyangiaceae; genus FEN-1139. The sequence goes on from CAYVXY010000024.1 coordinate 150,192, forward strand.
CGCTCGCTTCTCCGTTACCACGAGCTGGAACGGCAATGGCGTCCCAAGAGCGTTGTCCCCTGCGCAAACGCTCTCGGACGCCGCTTCGCGGTCGCGATCCTCCTTCGACCCGCAGGCATCTTGCGTCGCGCGCCAACGCCTCGACGCACAGGCTCGGAACTCTTCGCCTAAATCAACGTCTCCAAACCTTTCCGATCAAGCAGATTGAGCAATTTGAGAGAGGGGCCACTTGGGTGCTTCTCGCCAATCTCCCACTGACGAACCGTGGACAGGCTTGTGTTGAGCACCGAGGCGAACACCGCTTGGCTGAGCTTGTGGCGCGAACGCAAAGCGCGGATCTTGCGACTGGAATACGCTGGGATTGGGGTAAGACAAAGCGCGTCGTACTCACGCATGCGACGCATATCGATAAACTCCGCCGAATGAAGGTCACGCGCAGTCTCGTGGACCGCTTCGAGAATTGGGCTATTCGCCTTCTTCTTGTTCGTCATCGTAAATCTCCTGCAGGGTGTTGTTCTGGAGAGACTCATCAAGCTGGTTCGGGGTCAGTCTCAAAAGATCGGTTGCGATTGCCTTCAACGCACTGAGCTCTCTGTCACTCACGTTGGCGCGATCACTCTTCTCGAAACCGAAGAGAAAGAACCATCGCGTACCCCTATTTGTTGCAACCAAGGTCCGAGTACTTCCGCTCTTTCCGCGACCTGGAAGAGGAACGCGCTTCTTGACGATGCCTCCCCCGAGATCTGCGTCAATCAGGCCAGCCGCCATTTCTCTGACTGCAAGACATAGTGCCTGTTCGGAGAGCGAAGTCTTTCGCATCCAACGGCTGAAGTATCTGGTCTTGAAGACGCGCCTCACCGTGCGACTATATCACTAAGTGTCGTAGTGCGCCAGAACAACTGGCTCGCTGCCGCAACTCCAGATAAACCATACCCAACCCTGGCGATTCCGCACACGTGCGTCCAAATTCGGGACACGAACGGGACAAACGGACCCAAAATCCGCGCTTCTCCCGGCAAATTTGCACGAATGGAGTGGGCCTCCGGAGCCAAAGGTCGCAGGTTCGAATCTTGCGTGGCGCGCCAAAGCCTCGATGCAACAGCATCGGGGCTTTAGTGCGTCTGGAAGCGGACTTCGACCCGAGGTGTAGAGGTCCAGCTTGCTGGAGCTATACGCCGAGGGCGACGGTCCTCGCGCCAGCGAGGAGCACCCGCAGGGTGCAGTCAATCTTGCGTGGCGCGCCAAAGCCTCGATGCAACAGCATCGGGGCTTTAGTGCGTCTGGAAGCGGACTTCGACCCGAGGTGTAGAGGTCCAGCTTGCTGGAGCTATACGCCGAGGGCGACGGTCCTCGCGCCAGCGAGGAGCACCCGCAGGGTGCAGTCAATCTTGCGTGGCGCGCCAAAGCCTCGATGCAACAGCATCGGGGCTTTAGTACGTCTGGAAGCGAACTTCGACCCGAGGTAGCGAACTTCGACCCGAGGTGTAGAGGTCCAGCAAGTCCGCAAGTAGCGCTCATTGGCAGCGAGGTCCGCATGCCCCGCGAGCTTCTGTGACCTTGAACTGATTGACGACGAGCCAATCGTTGTTGTCCGGCTCGTCGTAATCGATGACGAGCACCGAGTCGTAGCCATTGGTGCCGTCGGGTCGGAGATACTCGATCTCCACGCCCTTTACTAAGCAACTCCTCCAACCCTGGTCCTCGTACCACGCCAGGGCGGCATTCTCGACGTCTGACTCATACATGGGGCCTCTTCGCTTCGGCGGAATTGCCGCACGGCTTGCCGAAGACGCTCGGAGACGCAACGTTTGACCCTGGATTGGGGATTCCCGGTCGGCATGAAACCTTGGCGGATTCGCCGAGGCTTTTTGCTATCTTGGCTACGAGAAACATCGGAGCCCCCCGTGAATGCCCTCGGACCACCAAGATACTGTTGGCCACGAACATGCAGAAGTTCCCTAGCAGAAGCGTGGCGGCAATTGAGATCGCCTTTGCCAGTTGGTCTGATGTCATTGACGGTCGGTCCTTTCCCCGTTCCTTGCGCACCTACAATCCAATTCGGCCAGGTTCCCGCTTCACTCCGTGAACGCCAGCCCGCCGCAACCCGAGACGGACCTCCCGCTACCCCGAGGCCAGCCCGGCGCCGGTCGAAATGTCAGGTCTACATGCCGCAATTTCTGAGCGAATCGATGCGTGTTGCGAGTAGTTCCGTGCCCCCGCCCAGGTCGTGATATCCTCCGGCTATGGCTCCGTGGATCCTCAGCGATGGCACCGAAATCAGTATCGGCGGCGAAGTTGCAGGCGAGACCCTGAACGCCATGCGACTTCGCTTGACCTTTGCGGCCTTACGCACCAAAGGGCAGTACAGTTCCGGGTTTGGCGCTGTCCCTCACGAGCAGCCGCTCGACATCAACGTCCCCTACTTGCTCGACTTCTACTTGCGGCGCACGCTCGGCGCCGAAGTCGTGTCGGGCCCGGAAGTGGTTTACCCGGTGGTCGAATCTCGGCCGGCGCCGCCAGATGGCTGCAGCTATTGACAATGAGCGCCGCTCGCAACGAACGGGCTATGGATTGGAAAGCCACTTCGGTTGCTGAGCGCTGCCTGCCGGAGGCGCACCCGTGTTCTGCGCGCGAGTCCACGCGCACCCTCGTTCGATGAACGTCGTGCGACGGGGCGACGAGTGCTTGGCTTCTGCCTCGGTGATGGGTGCGCTCACGTTGCTTTCCGGGTAGGATGCGCCGCTGTTTTCACAGGTTTGCACGTAGACATCGCTCTGACCGCATCCGCTTACACGCATCCGAACCGAGCCCTCTTTGTCCGCCTCCACCTGCGTAACTGGACAATGGTGTCGCCGGGCAAAATCTTGGGTCGGAGCAGAGGGTTGGGGCTTACTGCAACCGGCAAAGCATAGTGCACTGGCGGCAGCCAGCGGGATCCAGCGCATTTTGAACGAGCAGTTGGGCATGGGGCAATTGGGAGCCCATCAGTTTCGGACTCGCGGACGGAGCTTGCCCGAATCGGCCAGCTTGCGCAACTGCCCATAGCCCTCGGCGTCAACCATTGCCCGCCGCCGTGCGCTTGTGCATGCGCTGAAACGCGGCGGGCGCAATCCCGTGCATTCGCTTAAATACCCGCGAGAAGTGGAAGGGGTCGGCGAAGCCCACCCGCTCCGCGACTTGCGTGAAGTTCTCCTCGAGAAACGCCTTGGCGTGCAAGGAGGACCCGAGCGCGCGCGATGAGCTCTCGGCAGCGGTGCCGCTAGCCTCCTCGGTCGACTCGTGAAGCTTCTGGAAGAAGATGGCGGCCACCTTCTATCTCGAGCCAACCGCTGCCGCGGGCAATGAACTCTACTCCGAACCACTGGAAAGAGCGACGAACCAGGTCGTAGTCGGAGCGGCAATCCTCCCACCCTGCACACACGACCTCGCGCGGTTGGGGCGATCGCGGCAGCTCGGGGCAGTAATACCGGGCGTTGCTGACTTGAGGAGCAAAGAGGGCCGACGGGTATCGGGTTGGCATTGGGATCCCCATCAAGAGTATCCATGTAATCGACAAACAAGGCCATTCACTGGCACCTCTCGTCCGAGTATAGTCACCAAGGTTGGACCGAGACAATCCTGTCGAACCGCGACCGGCGCCATCGAGCGTGGCGGCCTGCGTCTCCGTTAGTGATTGCTCTGCAGTACGGATAACAAGGAAACTCCATGCCAAACCCCAAGGTCGTTCAGTTGCCTGCCACGCTAGAGTGGCGTACACATCTCCGAGCCCTCCTGGTCTTTGGCCTTGCCTACAACACCGCGTGCCACGGCAGCGAAAAGGGCATTCAGCCCGGTAGCTCGCATGCGCCACCGCGCGCCACAACGACGCCCCTCGCCCCACCGCCCACCGTACCATCGTCGACCAATGACAAGGACAAGGACAAGACGAAGGTCGTCAAATTCGACATCGACACGCCCCTTACCACCCCGTCCGGCTCAAAGTTCATTGCGCCCAAGGGGTGGACTGTCACAACGAAGATCGGTTTCATCCTGCTCGAGGATCCGAACCACGAGGTGTCGGTCTCGTTCGTCGAACGGAAGGAACGCACCGCCAACGCCGCCATTGCGGCGTCCTGGCAACTGGTACACCCGGGTGTTTCGCGCAAGATGATGTTTGCGACGCCGCGGCCAGGCCGCTCTGGGTGGGACGCATTTGTTTTTGGCGCCTACGAGACGACAGTGGCCGAGGCCCGAGACATTTGGGTCAATGCCGCCCGCAAAGCGGATACCTGGTTCGTCACCTTGTTCGATGGAACCAAAGAAGGCTGGGGAAAACGCTGGCCGCAGGCGGATCTTGCGCAGGGAAGCTTCCGAGCTAATGGCGTCGTCGAAGAGTCGTTCGCAGGCAAAACAGCGCACCTGCTCGATGCGGAGAGGCTCGGCAGATTCGAGGAGTTCATCGAGCAGGGCCGGCGAGTCACGAATATCCCCGGCCTCGCCGTGGCGGTCGTGCAAGGGAGCAAGGTTGTCTTCGAGAAGGGCTTCGGCGTCAAGGAGCTCGGCAAAGCGGACCCAGCCACTCCCAATACTATGTTCCGAATCGCATCCATGACAAAGCCCCTCACGTCGCTGATGATCGCGTCACTCGTCGACGAAGGGAGACTCGCTTGGGACACGAGCGTCACCAAGCTCATGCCGAGTTTCGCTCTCGGCGACGCGGCGCTCACGCAGAAGCTCACTATGCGCAATATCCTCTGCGCGTGCACGGGGATCCCCTACGACAACGTAGGAACTGTCTTCGAGTCGGCAGGGCTTGCCCCCGAGAATATGCTCGAACGCATGAAGGACCTGAAGCCGACCACGGGCTTTGGCGAGACATTCCAGTACTCAAATGCCATGATCGCTGCTGCCGGTTTCGTTGCGGGGCACGCCGCGACTCCAAAGCAGTCGCTGGCCGTCGCCTACGAGAATGCCATGCAGACCAAGGTATTCGACCCGCTCGGGATGAAACACACCACCTTCGACTCCAAAATCGCGGCGCGTTCTGACCACGCGTCGCCGCACAATCGTAATGCGAGATTCGACATAGAGCTCTCGCCGACCGATGCAGCTGCGTGGATTGCTCCAATGAACCCTGGGGGTGGGGCTTGGTCCACGGTGCGTGACCTATCCAGGGTTCTCCTCATGGAGATTGCCAAGGGAAGAACTCCTGACGGCAAGCAAGTCGTATCGGAGCCAAACCTGCTCGCGCGGCGTGAGCCGCAAGCGCGCGCGGGAGAGAAGCAGAGCTATGGGCTGGCGCTCGATGTCGAGGAATACAAGGGTGTGCGCGTATATGGGCACGCGGGGGGGCTTTGGGGATACACGTCGTATATGTTCTTCGTTCCCGATCACGGGGTCGCTGCGGTCATGCTCACTAACGTGGGCTTCCCCAACTCGTTCGTCCATCGCCAATTCCGGCAGAGTCTTTTCGAGGTCCTCTTCGATGGTCGCGAGGAAGCGCGAGAGGACCTCGCTCTCGAAATGAAGGAACAACTAGGTTGGCGCGCGAAGGAAAACGCCAAGACCGACTTCGCACCCGATAGTGGATTTTTCGATCCGTTCGTTGGCACCTACGAGCACCCACTCTATGGAAGGGTGACTATCCGATACGACGCCAAGCAAGGCGCCGTACTCGACGTGGGTGAATGGAGCAGCACCCTCGGGAAAAAGCGGGTCGAGGATGGAACTTTCAAGCTAGTGACCACAACGGCACCCTGGATCGGCTGGCCCGAATTCGTCCCAAAGCAACGGGATGGACAGATGACGCTGGAGTTACAGGACGGGCAACGCATGGTCGTATTCGTGCGCAACTCTGGTGAGAAATGAGGGTTCGCACCCTAGCCGACCCATCACTAGCGCTCGAAGCCACACTTGAAGTCGCGGGCAACGAAGTATAGTCCTACGTATCGCTCCGATGGAACGTCAATCGATGTCGCCAATCACTTCCACGTCCCCCCGCATCAGCCTGCGCCGCATCAACAAGGCGATCGGCCAGCACCGCATCCTCCGCGACGTGTCCCTCGATGTGGAGCCAGGCGAGATTCATGTACTCGTGGGCGCCAATGGCGCAGGCAAGAGCACGCTGATCCGCATTTTGTCCGGCGCGGATAGCGAATTCCAGGGCGAGATCCTCCGCGACGGACAACCGCTCATCCTGCGCGGCCCGCGCGACGCTAGGCGCTCGGGCATTCACGTCATCTATCAAGAACTATCCCTGGTCAATTGCCTCAGTGCCGTCGACAACTGGGTCCTGGCCGAGGAGCGCGGGACGTTCAGCTGGCTTTCGCGTAATCGGGCACGCAAGAGCGTGCGCGAACATTGTGAGAGGTTTGGCGTGAACGTCGATGTGGAGACCCCTTTGGAGCGGCTCACGCTCAGCGAACGGCAATTGCTCGAAATTGCGCGCGCCTTGTCCGAGCAAGCGCAAATACTGGTCCTAGACGAGCCGACCAGTGCACTCTCCGAAACCGAAGCAACCAGGTTGCTCGCCCAGCTCGGGCACTTGCGCGACGCCGGGACTGCCATCCTATACGTCTCACACCGCATGGAAGAGATCTACCAGATTGCCGACCGCATCACCGTCTTGCGCGATGGTGTGCGCGTGGTGACGAGCACACCGAGTGAGCTACCACGGGCAGATCTCGTCGTTGCCATGGTCGGCGAAACTGCGGCGCACCCCGCAGGCGCACCGCCATGGGTCGAGGCGCAGACCGCACCACAGAGTGCGGCGCATCTCCGCGTGAAAGCCTTGTGCGCCCCCGGCAGCCCAGCGCTGCACGACATCGCTTTCGAGGCAAATCCGGGCGAGATCCTCGGCGTCTGCGGCCTGCGCGGTTCCGGTGCTGGGGAACTGCTGGAGGTGCTGGGAGGTGCACGCATCAGGTCGTCTGGTACCGTCGAGTGCGGCCATGTTGCAGTCTCCTTTTCTGACTCGCGGGCAGCGTTTGCAGGCGGTTTCGCGTTTCTCCCGCCGGACCGCAAACAAAGCGTGTTTCCAGCACTCAGCCTACTCTGGAACGGTTGCCTATCCGCGCTGGGTCGCTATAGCCGGTTGGGGGTGCTCGATCGCCATCGCTGCCACAAAGGCGTCGCACGGCTTGCTGAGACGATGTCACTCGGTCAGTACTCGCTCGACGCGGAGGCTGCCTCGTTATCCGGAGGCAATCAGCAGAAGCTCGCGTTGCTGCGCTGCCTGCTCGCAGAACCCAAGGTACTGCTGCTGTCCGAGCCTACGCGCGGCGTGGACATAGCCGCAAAGGAAATGCTCCACGAATGGATTCGAATACTCGCAGGCCGCGGCCTCACTGTTGTCCTGCAGAGCTCAGAGCTGGATGAACTAGTGTTGATGTGCCAACGCGTGCTCGTCCTCAGTCAGGGGCGCGCGGTCGCCACACTACAACGCGCAGAGCTGAGCCGGAAGAGTCTACTCGCTGCCATGATGGGGAATGCAGCATGAACACCCTTGCCCGAGCCAAACCATACGCGCGCCTGCTACTGCCACTTTTCGTCGTATTGCTTCTCGGAATCCTCTTCAACGCGAATGGGGCGTTTTTCAGCTGGTCCACGCATCGCGCGATGCTGCGCGAGATCTCGGTACTTGGCATACTGGCCTGCGGCATGACGCTGGTCATCGTAGCTGGAGGGATCGACTTGGCTGTTGGCAGCGTACTATCGCTATCGGCAGTCAGCTTCGCCCTTACCACGCTGCATCTCGGCTGGTCAGCGACTGCTTCGATCTGCATCGTGCTGCTCGTAGGGCTCACGTGTGGCCTCGTGTCCGGTGGTCTAGTGGCCTTCGTGCGCATGCCGGCGTTCATTGGCACCCTGGCCATGATGGTGTTTGCGCGCGGACTAGCCAAGCTACTCTCGGGCGGTCAAAAGATCTCGAACTATCGACTCGGTGCCGACAGTCAGTTCCAGAGTCTGCCGGCACCTGCAATCTTCGACGCGCTCGACGCACGTGTCCTCGATGGCCAAATCTCCGTGGTAACGCTGACCCTTGGCGTCTGCGTCACGCTGACCTGGCTCTTGCTCGAACGACTGCGCATTGGCCGCTACCTATTTGGTGTTGGCGGAAACGAAGAAGCAGCGCGCCTCTCGGGCGTTCCAGTGCGGCTCACGCTCCTGGTCGCCTATGGCATGTCAGGCCTATTTGCCGCAGTCGCCGGGATTTGCCAGGCAGCACAAGAAACCCAAGGCGATCCGGAAACCGGCCTGGGCTATGAACTGGACGCCATAGCCATGGTGGTACTCGGGGGCACAAGCCTCTCGGGCGGTCGCGGCGGCATTGGGCGCACCGTGCTCGGCGCGCTCACGCTCGGGTACCTGCAGAAGATCCTGAGCTTAAACGCATGTAGCACCGAGGCACGTCTGATGTTGACCGGACTCATCTTGGTCATAGCCGTGCTATTTCAGCGCCGGTTCGAGCGGGAGTAAAGTAGGGTGAAGCAATGAATCGCACCATTGGCCTGCTGCTCTTAGGCGTTACTTGCGCTGCGGGCTGTGAGCGCAAATCGAACCAGCCAAGCCCGGGTACCGTCGAGAAGACGTTCTTGGTTGGCGTCAGCCAATGCAACTTGGGTGAACCATGGCGTGCTCAGATGAATGCGGACATCGCTCAAGCGGCCACGCATCGCCCAGAATTGAAACTCGTGTTCAAGGATGCGCAAAATGATTCCTTGCGTCAGCGCGCGCAGGTTGAAGAACTGCTCGCGCAAGGGATCCGCCTGCTCATTATATCGCCCAAGGAGGCAGCGCCGCTGACCAAACCCGTGGCAGAGGTACATCGCCAGGGGATCCCCGTGATTGTCTTGGATCGGGCGGTGGAGGGCGAAGCCTTCACGACCTTCATCGGCGCAGATAATCGTCGCATCGGAAGGGAAGCTGGGATGTGGGCAGCCGAGGCCCTTGCTGGCAAGGGGGTCATCGTCGAGCTGAAGGGGTTGATGACGTCGACACCTGGTCAGCACCGTCACGAGGGATTCCTCGAAGGGCTCGATCTTCCGCACCATCCTGATTTGAAGATCGGGTTCGAAGCCGATATGCAGTGGCTCGAACCCAACGCGCGCCGCGAAATGGACGCTGCCTTGGCCGCGCAGAAATCCATCTCGCTCGTGTACGCCCACAACGACCCAGGTGCTCATGGCGCCTACTTGGCGGCAAAGGCAGCGGGGCGCGAAAAGGAGATGCGATTTGTCGGCATTGACGCGCTGCCACACGAAGGCGTCCGCTATGTGAAAGATGGCCTACTCGATGCAACCTTCGCCTATCCCACCGGTGGCGCAGAGGCCGTCGATTGGGCAGGTAAGATTTTGGCCGGCGATACTGCGCCCAAGCGCATCACCCTCGGGACGCGCCGCTTTACCCGCGAGAATGTCGCCAATGGTGGCGAACCCATACCGTAGACAGAGGACACCATGTCAAAGAGAGTCGCGCTGTTTTGGCCGGGGGATGCCCGGCAGATCCCCAACGATCTTGCCCTGCCGAACATGGAAGCGGCCACGCTCCAGCTCGAACGCGCGCTGAAGAAGGTTGGGCGAACGCCCTATCGCGTGGCGGGTTTCCTGAGTAAGCCACACCACGCCATCGAGCGCTTAGGCCCCATCGATGATCCGATGGTGGGTGTGTTCGTGCATTGGGTGTACGGACCGCACACGACTGACGGCGTCGTGGGTAAGACCAATCCACTACTTTTGGCCAGCAACTTTTCGGGAAAATGGCCGGGCCTAGTCGGCTTGCTGAATACCGGGGCCTGCCTGACCAGCCTGAAGCGCAAACATTCACGGATCTGGACCACTGCCGAGGATTTTTCGGCAGATCGAGACTTCATGGAGCGCCTCGATGAGTGGTGTACGAGCGGCAGCATTGCTTACCCAGAAACCGGGATCCGCTACCACGCGCCGGTAAGCTCCGATGCTTCAGCCAGGGCATTGCGCGTCGCAGCGGCGATCCGACGCAAACGCCCCCTTATCTTGATGCTTGGTGACACGTCGATGGGGATGATCAACGGCTATTTTGGGCCACGCTTGCTTGCAACGCATGGATTTGCCGAGCACAAGATCGATCAGGCTTGGCTCATCGATCGCGGTCGCCGCATCGAAACGCACCGCATCGACGATGCCATGGCCTTCGTTAAGGATCGCGGGGTCACGTTCCATTGGGGTGAGCCCGGAGTCGAGGACTTCACCGAAACGGCAACGCGTGAGCAGCTGCGCGACTATCTCGTGGTGCTCGATCTGCTCCGAGAATTCGGCGCTGACTGCCTCGGTTGGCAATACCAGCTCGGGCTCATTGCACTGCGACCGCCTTCCGACTTTGCCGAGGGACTGTTCAACTCCAGCTGCCGCCCGGAGAGCAACGGCGAGCCCATCGCCTGTGCCACGGAAGCGGACCAAGGTAATGTCATACCGATGGAACTGCTCAAGCGCTTGCTCAAGGATAAGGGTCTGCACCCGGCGGTCATGTTCCACGACGTGCGTTGGGGTGCCGAGCACGAGGGGCGTTTCCTATGGGTGTTGCTGAACTCCGGCTCGTCCGGTGCCTATGCCTTCAACCACGATCCGGACACGCTGCGCGGCACTCACAGCTACCGCCAGCCATCACTTTACTTCCCGGTACCAGGTGGCACGTTCTCTGGCGAAAGCCTACCGGGCGCCATCACTTGGGCACGCGCCTACATTCGCGACGACGGTCTGTGGATGGACGTTGGGCGCGGCGAGGTAGTTCAGCTTCCGGAAGCGATACGCGAGGCCTGGTGGCGCGGCACAACGCGTGAATGGCCGTTCATGGCCGCTGATCTGCGCGTCAGTCGCGACAGCCTGATGGCTCATTATGAGTCCAACCATATTGCCGTCGCGTATGGCGATGTCTTCGAAGAAATGGTCGCGCTTAGCACGGAACTCGGGTTCCGTGTGCGCGTGCTCGGTCAGGACTAACCCAACAGAGGGAACATGGCAGAAGCACTCTATCTAGGAATCGATGTCGGAACAGGGAGCGTGCGCGCCGGACTCTTCGACAGCGAGGGTCGACGCGTCGGTACCGGGAGCTATGCCATTGAAATAGCGCGACCCGCTGAGAACTTCGTCGAACAGTCCTCAGAAGACATCTGGCGCGCAACCGGCCTTGCGATTGCCGATGCCCTGGCGCAGGCCGATGCCACACCGGACCGCGTCGCCGGGATTGGCTTTGACGCGACTTGCTCTTTGGTAGCGCTGGACGCTGACAATCGGCCAGTGGCTGTCAGCCCCTCTGGCCAGGCCGACTCTAGCAAAAGCCCTTACAATGTAATCGTCTGGATGGATCATCGCGCGCTTGCGCAAACCGAACGCATCAACCAGATCCCCCACGAGGTCCTGCGCTTTGTCGGCGGTCGACTCTCTCCCGAGATGCAGCTGCCCAAGATCCTTTGGCTCAAGGAGAATCTGCCCGACAGTTATGCGCGCGCTGCCCGCCTGCTCGACTTGGCGGATTTTATGACCTATCGTGCTACGGGCCAGGATACTCGGTCGCTCTGCACCACGGTGTGCAAGTGGACCTACCTGGGCCACGAGGCGCGTTGGGCGGACGACTACCTGACACAAATCGGCCTCGATGAGCTCACGCGCGACGGTCACTCGAGGATCGGTGAGAGCATCAGACCCATGGGCGAGCTCGCAGGCGCACTCTCGGTTCAGGCTGCGCGTGAACTCGGTCTGGTGCCGGGCATCGCCGTGGGCGTCGGGATCATCGACGCCCACGCGGGAGGACTCGGACTACTCGGGGCGGCTATGGACGGCAACCTGCCGGACCAAGCAGCGCTCGAGCGTCGGCTGGCGCTCATCTGTGGCACGTCGAGTTGCCACATGGCCGTATCCCGCGAACCGCGTTACGTCCCCGGCGTCTGGGGCCCCTACTACTCTGCCATGGTGCCGGGCTATTGGCTCACCGAGGGCGGACAATCGGCAACTGGCGCGCTCATCGATCATGTTATCCACACGCACGTGCGCGGGGAAGCGCTCACGCGCGAAGCGCGTGCCAACAGCACCACGACCTACGCACTGCTCAACCAGGTGTTGTCACGGCTCGGGGCGTCGGCCCAGCACCACTTGACCGAAGAGCTCCACGTTCTGCCCTACTTTCACGGCAATCGTTCGCCGCGCGCCGATCCGACGCTGCGCGGCATGCAGAGCGGTCTAAGGCTCACCTGTAGCCTGGAATCGCTCGCGCTGCTCTACTTGGCAACGATCCAAGCCATCGCCCATGGCACGCGGCACATTCTAGAAACGCTCGGCGCCGCGGGTTACCAAATCGACAGCATCTTTGCCACGGGCGGCGACACCAAGAATCCTGTATTCGTACGGGAGCACGCCGATATTACCGGCTGCAGGATCGTGTTGCCGCGCGAGCCAGAGGCCGTGCTGCTCGGCGCGGGCTTGCTTGGCGCGGTGGCAAGCGGACGCTACCCCAGCGTAGTATCTGCCATGGGCGCCATGAACCATGCCGGTGAGATCATCCTGCCGCAATCGGGCGAGGTCGCGCGCTATCATGCACGCAAGTACGCGGTCTTCCAGCGCATGTATCTGGATCAGGTGGCGTATCGAGAGCTCATGGGACTCTCGCCGACCGACTGAAGGCTAACTCGCGGATCCTGCGTCAATTGGCCCCGGACGTCATTACGCGGCCCGGCGAACTCCGATCCCTACTGTGCCAAAGAGGCGGCTCAATTCCAATCGGCAACGACGTAGTCCAAGCATGCGTAGCCGTCACCGAGATCACTAGGCTTTCCCTCGATTTTCACTTCGAATCGGTGCTCTTTGGCAGTGTGGTCCATTAGGACGTAGATCCGCTCGCACTGCAGCAAAGGGCTGGAACTGCGCAGATTGATTGTCTCTATATAACGGTCGTCGAAGTACACCTTGGCCGAACCACAATTTTTGCCTCTGGTGTGGCCGACAGCGACCAATCCGTAGGCTGCTGTCGACGGAACGACGAAGTTGGCTGTCGCGCCTGCCTGTTTCGATGAGTGCACTGTTGCGCGGGACTTGCCCGCAACGAAAGACTCGTGTCCCAAGTCGCCGTCGTGCAAAATCCCCTGGTTGTCCCTGTCATCGGAGGTCTCTTCTGGCGGCGACTCGCCTATGTCGCGGCAGGTTTCGTACCATGGTTCAAGAACGCTGGCCGCGTCGGCGTCGCCTGACGCAAGCTGCTGGGCCACTTCAGCCGCGATGCCTGACCGGTTGTCATCAACAACGTTTCTCGACTCGCACGCCCAAGGTGTGCTCCCGCTCGCCAACAGCGCTAGAGCCGCCAAGGTTGTATTCACGTTGGGTCTCATGTCCTCAATCCTTGTGTGAAGCTGCATTCAGGTCTTCGACGGCTAGCCACTCGATGAACACCCCAATGTCCGCTCCAGCGGCGAGTCGTCGTTTTGCTCTGCACAAAGCGTCCCGCTCTCCTTCACCTCCGGGTTCCAGGGGCCATTGAGGCGCTTTCGATGGGCAGCCCATGGCTCAGACGTGCGACGCAAAAAACAAATCTTTGGCTTGAAAAAGGCGCTGATCTCAACGGAACGGTCGGCCGCACCAGGAGGTGGCCAAAAAAGATCGTACTAAGCCATCCGCCAATGACGAGCCGCGGCCATTCCGGACATGGGGCAGCAATGTCAGTCGCCAATCCGCCACTGCCGATGGACTCCTGCGAGGACAATGTCTTAACGCGCACCAAGGAGGCCGGCGGTCACGTCATGCGCTTCTACGGCGTGTACCGCGACCAGGTGGATTATGTCTGGCGGCTCGTGTTCCTGCTCGGGATCCCGCGTTCGGATGTGGACGATACGGTCCAAGAGGTATTTTTGGTGATCCACCGCCGATTGGACGAGTTCCCCCCTCCGGGCCCACCTCGACCATGGATCCGGGGCGTCACCTTGCATGTTTGCAGAAACTACCAGCGATGGAACCGGCGCTTTCGAAGATGGTTCGTTGACGGCGGGGCTGATCTGGAATTGGTCTCCGGACACCCTACGCGCGGCACCGACAACGCTTTCACCCGCTACGAGGATCTTGCTGCCTTGGATTGCGCCTTGCGACGCCTGAGTTCAAAGCAGCGCGAGGTCTTCATCATGGCTGAGATCGAAGAGTTGACAGCGGCCGAGATTGGAGAACTCTTGACCATTTCGCCTAACACGGCCTCGTCGCGCCTGCGCGCTGCCCGCCAAACCATCAACCAATTCGTCGATGGCGAACTCGAACACGGCGGAGGCAGCCAATGAGCGCCCTAAGTCCGCTTGCTCGCACATTCGTCGATCAGTCGGTCCAATCAGCGGCGTTGCAGCAGAAACACCGGACCCAGATTTGGGCAAAACTCCAGCAACGCGTGTCGGTTGAAGCATCTAGCGAGTCACCGCGTCATGCGCCATCAGCCAGCCTACAACGATTCACGTTCAGCGGTCGCATTGGCTGGGCCGGATTCTTTGTCGCGACTGGCGCGATCCTCGCCAGCGTCTTCGGCACAGTGATTGGACGCGACCATGCCTCCGAAGTCACTGCAGTGGCGCTGTGCCCACCTATACCCAATGGAACGCGTGAGGCAAGTCTCGCACCGACTGCACCTGCGGACTCGTCAACACTGGCAATGCCTTCTGACGCGGCGCTGACTTCCAAGCAGGCACCTGCAAGCAACCCACCACCAAAGGTGCGACAGCTCTCTCCCAACGTTAGGGGGAATGGACCACGGGCTCGGTCAGGTCCGACCCCTATCCCACCGAGCCGGGTTGCCACGCTGCTCCCGCATCGAGATTTGCAGACCGTGGTGGTTGAGCGGTCCGCGGGAGCTATCAACGCGGATTCGGGATACGCTCTCACCCATACGGCAACTCACCGAAATGGCGCTCAATTTGGCGTCAGCCCTGAATGGCTGGAATTCGCACCCCACCTAGTCGGCGGGTTCTCGCCGCTCGGAGAAGGCCAGTTCGAGTCATCGCTGCCGCTCAAGCTGACTCATCCACAGCTAAGGCTCACGGCCACGTTGCTCGAGTAGTGGGGAGCTCGTGGGGTGAAGTGATGGGGGCCTACTCCAACAAGGGCCTGCACCAAGTGCGATCGTCGCAGCCAGGTTGCACGCGTCCGCCCAAACTGCAGGCGGGCGACGAGGCGGTTACGGGATTGTTGGCCAAGCCGCCTTCAAGTGCCAGCCCCTGGCTGGAGCTCGACGCGGCGCCGACCAATAAGTCGAAGCCAATCCCGGCTCCACTGCGTCGCGGATTGGCAATCGGTAGCCACTGAAGCTGCGCTTCGATCTCGTAGCCGCCGGTCACGCGGCGACCTGCAAAAAGACCAGTTACGAAGGGCGAATTGGTGGAGACGCCGTTCTGATAGATGACGGTCGCGTGGGACAGGTCGGCTGAGTCGGGCGCCGAAATGAGCACGTGGAGCGCGCCGCCGTCCTCAGTGCCCGTGTAGGTACCGGTCAAGTTGTCAGTGGGGGCAACGAAGAGCTGCACGTTGTCGCCGTTCCAAAGCGTTGAACTGGGATCTACAATGATGGCTGGATCTTCGACATGCACGTGGGCATGTAACGCGACGTCAGACCACCCAGCTCGGAGCGTCACCCTTTCCGGCAATGCACTCGAACGGCCGGGATTCACATAGGTCGCGGTGCTCAAAGCGAAGGTCATGGGGGCCAACGCCGAGAACTCGTCGCCAGCGCCATCGACGACCTGGGTGCCGACGAACTTCGGCATGCAGCCGCAGTAGTTACCGCGGCTCGCCAGGCAGACTTCGCCGCTGGCACCGCCTGCGCTCATGCCGGCGGTCGACGGAGCACCGGATGCGTTGCTACCCGCCGTGCCACCCTTGGACACGTTACCGCCAGTGGCGACGTTGCCGCCCATGGCAACAGTGCTGCCGCCTGCGTTGCCGCCTTGAGCGCTGCCTCCCAGGTTGCTGCCACCTTGACTGCCGCCACCCACAGCGATGGCGCTACCGCCCGCTGCGATGCCACCGGTGGCACCAAGACCGGTCGTGCCACCATAAGCCACTCCGCTACCGCCGGACGCGCTCAGCGTCCCGCCTCCGACCGCGCCGAATTGCCCGCCGCCGCTGGCTCCAATGGCGCCCCCCACTTGCGAACCACCCGCTCCGATCGCTGCTGTGCCAGCAACGGACAATAGCCCCCCTTCACTCGCAGCGGTCGCACCAGCCATGGAAGCCCGGCCACCTTGCCCTCCCCGACTTACGCCACCAGACGTTTCGGGCTGGTCGCAGCTACTCGTGGCAACCAAGGCAAGAAGACCTACAAAAGCGATCCCCGGACGATGTGGCGCTAGTCGATCCATCCTAAGACTCCTCAGTATCGATTCGGTGCATGGTACTCGTGTTTTCGATTCGCTAACTAAGAGCTTTGCGCGCGAGTTGCAGTGGGCACGCAGGCCCGACGTTCCCCTGGGTCGCGCTCCGTTGTTCGAAGCGGGCATTCTGCTCAAAAAGGCGCGACTGCAGCAGGATATCGAGAAGTGCCATGTACGTCCAGGTGAGCCAGGGTCTTCCCAAAGGTGCTCTTTTTGCACTGCGACCTGTGCCGTCAACCTCAGCAATTTCCGGGCCTTTTGGTCGGTTCGACGTGACAACGACACTGGGCTGGACGACGGGTGGAGTCGGTTCGACGTGACAGTGACGGTGGGGCGTAACGCGGGTGGAGTCGGTTCGACGCGACAGTGACGGTGGGGCGTTCCGCGGGTGCAGTCGGTTCGACGTGACAGTGACGGTGGGGCGCTCCGCGGGTGGGCCCATTGTGAGCAGAAAAGCAAGTTGCATCGTCAACAAGCTTTCGATAGCGCTTGGGGTACGGGCTGGGCTCAGGCCAAGTTGACGCTGCGACACAAAGTCACAGCACCTCCGATTCCATTGCGCGGCTCTGCAAGATGCGAGGCTTTTCCGACCAGTCATGATGACGAGCGAGCCAAGATCCCCTGAGCCTCCGACGGCGCTGAGCATCGCCGAAGAAACTTCCCATGCCGTTTGATGAATCATCAGCCGCCCTGCCAATTCGTCACACGACGTGTGATGAATCTTGGAAACACGCTCTGCCACAGCTGGAAGAAGAGGATTGGGACAAGCTCGTCGCTCACACGGGACTGCGCTGGCGCCCTACTTCTTGATGGCTCGGACACCGACGCGCGCGAGTTGCCTATGCAACCCGAAGTTCAAACCCCGAGGCAGTGCGCTTCCGGGGTAAGTGACCAGTCTCTTGCACTGTCGCCACTAAGTCGCACACGGCAAGCTGAATGGGGCGTTTGAACGCATCGGCACCAGTTTCCCAGCGAGAGACGGTCTCGACAGCCACGCCGAGCTGTTCGGCTAGTTCAACCTGACGCAAACCAAGGACTTTGCGCGCGAAGCGCAGCTCCTCTCCACTGACCAACTCGACATCGCGCAGCACGGTGATGGTGGCGCGCCGTTCCAACATCGAAACCAATTCCGCCGACAAGGTGGGAGTGCCGTCCGCCATGTGCTCGGTCGAAAGGACTCCGTTGTCGACTACGACGTAACGTCCAACCTTGGTCTTGTAAACTTGGGCCATGATGATTCGGCCTGCCTTTCCGGCCTCGATGATTGCTGCCAACGCTTCGTTCGGCGTCACGCGCTCAAACTACCTCCACTTGAGGAAAACGCAAGTCCGGGATGAGAAATCCTCAAGTCCATGGGGCGGTTGTTGCTGGAACTCCGGATTCTTGGCGCATGATCCCCCAACGCCTACCCCATCTTCGCCCGCGACCGCTTCGCCGCCGCTCGCGACATTCGGCGGCAGCATCGGCTCCGAACGCAGGGCATCGAGTGGCAGCAGCTCGAGGTCGAGCATGACCGCACGCATCGCTCGGATCGCGTTGCCCTTGGTCTCTACAAAACGGACTGATGGCGCCGTGGATGCGGTGGGATGGAGGTTCCGACAGCAGGCCCGATGGTCAGGAAAACCACACCGTCAGCAGTCGCTGCTGTCACATGCCACGAAGGAGATCTGCGCTCGACCAGGTCAGTCTTTGGGCGACCGAACTGGCATCACGCCGCAGCTCTCGACACGCGCACACTCAACGTCACCGAAAACCCCTCACGCTTCCCTGAACCGCCCACAGCGACGAGCATCGCCGAGGAAACGTCACAAGGCTCGTGTCCTTTCTTCGGCCGCGCCGCCAATTCATCACACGGCGTGTGACGAATCTTGGGATCACACTCTGCCAGCGGCTGGCAAGTGAGGTTTGGGGCAAGCTCGTCAAGCTTTGGGACAAGCCCGTCGTACTTTGGGAGGGGGTTTGCGGGGGGGTTTGCGGGGGGCTTTGTGGGGGGCTTTGCGGGGTCGTGTCACTACAGACGGCAAAGCTTCTCCGACCCGTCATGATGACTACCAAGCCGACCAACGGCATCCCAGAGCAGCGCGGCAAGCTCTACCGATGGCTTCAGTCGGACTGGCAATCGAGCGACACGGAGCCTCGGTCACCGATCACATCGCGGCTACGCCTGCACTTGTGCGTTCGCGCCACGCGCCAATTGGGCTGCATCCCAAGACCTTGCAAGCGAATTCTGGCGGGATCTCCAGATGTAGCTGGGAATTGGCGCAGCACAGGCTAACGCCACGTCATAGGAGACGAGAGTCGGCAAGACGTCGGCAAGCTCCAAGGATGGTCGCGCCAGCAGACCTTCACAGCGTAGGCAGGTATCGCGGGCCACCCGAGCTAGGCCTCCATACTTTCGCCAGAGCTCCGCAAAAGCGCCGAACCCGAACAGGCCGATCATGGAGCTACCACAAGTGGCGACCGTGAAGAAGATGATGCACGACTGCCTGGCGGAAGAGACGGCAACGAAGAAAGCATTCGAACAGGCGAAGCGGACTGAGCAAGTGCAGTTGAACTAGCCGCAAGCATTCATCTTGAGTTCGCCACATGAAGTAAGAGCGATGCCAACGCGGCGGTGACCCCCACAACCCCACCTCAACGCCACCCATTAGGTCCATGGACCGAGTTCGCCCCCCAACCGCAAACTGACCTCCCTTCGCCCCCGAATACCGTATAATCCGCCGGTATCTGTCAATAGGTGGCCCCCGCGTTGCTACTAACAACCGAGGGCCTGACCGGAAAGGGTATTTCCGATGACGAGCAGCATATCACTGCGCGACTGGGTCGCAATCGGCCGTCAATTTGCCGCTAATTCTTCGACAAACCATCGCATTTCGGCGCAGTCGCGCGGTTGGTCCAAAGCGAATGGGCGCGGGGTCGTAAGGGGGCAGCTGCAATGAAGCCGGCAACACCAGTCGAAGAGCTACGCGCGACCATCGCAGGCGAGGTCCGGCGCGCCCGCGAGCGCACGCACGAACTCGCTCGCATCACCGCGACGCTGAGTGAATCCATGCGCGATGCAGTCGACGTCCAAGACGCCGGGCTCATCGCGAGCCGATTGCAGGTCAATGCCCTCGGAGGCGTCGTTGTGCTCAACGAGCTCGCCTTCATTGCAGGGCGCTTGGCTGCTCTGGAAGCAATGGAGACGGACGCCTAACCCGGCATAGGCGAAAGCGAGGTAGCACTGATTGATCCCATGGCGTTGGCGGGATCCCGGAGTCGCGCCGTGCGGAGCGTGGTTGCTGGCCATCGCGTCGTGTCTGGCGCGATGCTCGCTCGTGCGGTGAGGACGCAGCGTCCTCACCTTACTCGCCGAGCCATTTCTTGAAAGAGCCGGTGCAAGGCCACAGTGGAACTTCACATTGCTGATGATGCGCGGGCACTTTAGCGATGTTCTACCAGTTGTAACCGCCTGGATATGCGCAGTATTAGTCGCCATGCATTTTGCTAACGTCAGCCGATTTGGATCAGCACAGGGCCCCTGCTGCCAACTGCACAGGGCCCTGCTGCCGACCGCACACCGCATTGCCGCGGCACGGCATCGCGCATCACTTCTCGATTCCGAAGCACCTTGCGAGATGGGTCAGCGTTGGCTGTATGCTCGCGGACCTTGCTGCTTGGCAGGCACCCAATCCTGTATTCCTTCAGAGCTCGCTCGTCCGCGAAGTTCGGCAACGTGGCTGGCGCGTAAAATTGGTTGCCCGTCGCGTCATAGTCGACGACCTGCACCCGCGCACCACGCGGACCTGGAGCGCAGCGCTCATTGGGTACCTCGACGTCGCCGAGCAACACCCCTTGCCCCCAAGTCACCGATGGATCCTGCGCGACCATCGGTACTCGGTACCCTCGTGGCGCAACTCTACCCACCGCCTGCTTGTCCTTTGCCACTGCCCTCTCCCTCGTCACCCCCGCGGTCCGCCGAGCGATCCCCCACCCCGAATTACCGAGCCCCCGTGGGGGATCACCCATCCGAGCTGGGGGATCACCTCGCCGAGCAGGGGGATCACTCGGTGGAGCACCATTTCCGCACCATTTGACACATTCCGGCCGTCCAGGGCCGCCCCTCTCGGCCCTGGACGGGATCAAACCAACTCACCGGCCCGCCACATCTACACCGGCCGCCCGCGAGCGCATCTCCCCCTTTGATTTTAGCGTCGCGGTAACGGCTTGCCGCGAGGTGGCTACGACGCTTTAACGCTCACCTGAGAGCCAAGCGCAGGAGCAAAGCCGCTCGGGCTGGTGGGCGCTGGTTCAGCCACGGGCTCTTCATCGTCAACATCGTCCTTGGTGCTCGAGCTGCGCGTCGTCGTGAGGAACCCTAGAGTCCGCAATAGCTGCCGCTCGGTGATGGACGTGCGCGCGATTTGGCTCCACTCCAGGTACCAATCCCAGAGGTCATTCTCCGCACGCTCGAGATCCTCACGTTGCGTGTCAAGATCCACCGGCGCGCTTGGTTGGGTCTGCCCCACCGACTGCAACAGCGCGCGCGCTTGGTCGAGAGCTTGTTGCGTCAGCCCACGTCGGACCAACAAAGCCATGGCACCAACACTGTCTTCGTCCGTTGCTTTTGACAGAGCATCAACGCGTTCGAGCAACGTCCCAACGGTCAACACGACGCCTGGCCCCTCGGTTTGCGACAAGTTCAAGAAGATGCGTTGCGCAATCGCCGGATAGCGACGCCGGAGGCTCGCGTCCACCACCGGAAACCAGGTATTTTCCCACTGATCTAGCTCAAGGATGACTCCCGGATCGGCCGTGGCAGCCGTCACGAAGTCGAACCTACCGCGAGCCACACTGCGCAGGAGCTTCCACCCCTCCTCAATGTCATCAGTACCAAATCCCCTCGTGGCAAGAGCTGCCACAACGCGCGCATTGCGCATCCCCAACAAGAGCTTGAGGACGCGATCAGCCTTCTGACCCAACGTGAGTTTGCTCATATTTCCTCCTCAACACGCAAGGCCCTCACCCTGCGTGGCAGGGACCGTAACCATGAGTGCGCTCGGGATGCAAATCATTAGATTACACAGAGCGATGCACAGGGGCACAGTGGAAATTCCCATGGGGATGCGAGTATTGGAGATCACAGCGATTGTGCAAAATGGCGGGAGGGGCGATTTGTGTCGGATGACCATGGCGGGCGGCAAGCATGCGCGACGTTGAATCTCGCGCCCGTTCTGGTCAGGCCATGCGCCGCAGCTCGTCCGCATCGAGTTCGAGATGTTCGTCCCAAGCCATGATGCGGGATTCAAAATAGGGGATAAGCGGGATGCTGCAGCCGTAATGATCGGCTCCGCCCTTAGGATCAGGCGCGCGCAGCAGCACATAGCCGAGCTCGAGCCGTTCGAGGGACAGCTCGAGCTCAGTCGCCGTGACTCGGATCTGTGCCGCGGTCAAACGCTCTTCAATCGCTTTGCGCGTCGGGAGCTCGAGTGAAATCGCCGCATGCCCGACGGCGCGATCGAGCGGTTCGGCCTGCCAATAGCGCAACGCATCGCGCAGCGGTTGATAGCCGTCCCATACAGCACCGAGATCCTCCAACGTGACCAGGCGTTGTTCAGGACGGAGCCGTTCCACCAACCCCTGACAGGCCAAAACCAACAGATTCGCGCGCCGCCCGGTCTGCTCGAGGATCGCATCGACCACGGCGGTATCCACACCCACGCCGAGGGACTGCATGGGTTGCGTCACGAGCTCGCGCGCCGCAGCCGCATCGAGCGGTCCGAGGCGCATCAACTCGCCGAAATTGCGCAACGGGCTACTGTTGTCGAACACCGCCGCCCGGAACAGCCCCCAGAACCCCGCGAGCACGAAATAGGCCGTACCTTCCTCGGCCACGGCGCGCAGGGCCCAACAAAGCGGCGCCGGTCGCGGCACGGTTTGCGCGAGATCGGCTTTGGCAAACTCGTCTGCCTCGTCGATCAACCACACCATGGGACGCTGCTTGGTGCCGCGCACCAGGGCCTGGAATTCCTGAATGTTGGTTGGGGTACCGTGGTTAAGGGCCTGAGCGATCGGACCCATGAGATCGGCTCCCGAGAGCACCACGTAGCGCACGTCGACATCGCCACGCGTCTCGAGGCGCGCGCGCAGGGCCTTAAGCAACGAAGATTTTCCCATCTGGCGCGCGCCGACCAAGACGGCATTCTGCAGATCCCGATCTGCCAAGTGCCGCAGCTCTTCACCGCGCCCAAAGAACATCGTCGCGTCCTCAACTCCACCAGCGGTGCGATAGGGCGAGAGCTCGCGCAAGGGGCGCTGCTGCGATATTTCACCTTCCAACGCGCGGAGCGGATGCTTGGCGAGAAATAAGTCGCGGATGGCAGCAGCTCCGAGCACCACCGGCGCGAAGCGGGCGATCTCAGCGAAGACTTCTCGCGCATTTTCGGCTTCCGTCAAGTCGAGGACCAGAGCGGAAGTCACGCCGGACTCGCGAATCGTCTCGACGAGACGTTGAGCCTGGCCAGGTTCGATTCGAGCTCCCTCGAGCACGGCAATGGCTACGTGAGGCCCGAAGCGGAGGCGAAGCGGCGGGAGTTCGATGCGGGCAGTGCGTTCATCGATCTGGGTGACGCTACGGGCACCGAGGAGCTCGGTGAGGTGCTGGAGGGTTGAAATTGGAGACAGGGCCACGGCAAGCGCACGGTTCCATTGACCGTCACTGAGCCCCAAAGTAGCCAAGGTACCGTCGAGGCGACGGGCGCGCGCGAGGACGCGCGTTGCTTTGGGTAGATTGCGCAATGGTTGCTGGAGCAATGACGGCGCAGATTTACCAACCTGGACGACGAGCGGATCGCGATAGACGCGCAGGTAATAGATCCCGGCAAGGAGCACGGTGGCACCCAGAGCAATCGCGACGTAGGTGAGCCAAAGTGCACGGGGCCGCAACCAGTCGGATTGAGACCTCCAAGTCGCGACGAAGCCGATTTCCTTCGAATCCGCTGGGATCCCAGCGGCAATGCCTTCGGTGGCCGTGAGTTCAACCTTGAACTTAGAGGCTTTCTCGAGCTCCTTGGGAACCTTGAGGGAGAACTGCTTGGTAACGCCAGGAGCGACGCCTTCGTCGAAGACTGTCTTAGAATCCGATTCGATAGCGCGACCGTCAGGGAGTACGAACTTGGCGGCAATGGCCAGGTTGCGCCCGGTGATTTGGTCGCCGACGTTGCTGAGGGTGACGGGGACGGCGAGGTCTTGGGCATTGCGCGTCGGGGTACCCGCGATGGCGGCAATGCTCGGCGAACGGAAGCGCAACTCAACGGGGACTGCAATCGCCTTGCCCCCATCGTGGGCGTGATGCAGTTCGAACGCGACTCTGACAGATCCGGGCGCTGGAATGTCAGTGCGGTGACAGATGTAGCCAACGGAAAGGGTCCTGGTCTCGCCTGGCTCGATGCGCAGCGTTGTCGGTGGCAGGCGGAACACAGTGCCTGCAAGCAGTGTCTTGGCCGCTACTACCGGAGCGCGCAGTTCAACCCAGACAGCTTGCGTCGCGGCTTGCGCATTGGCGACGGTGACCGTGACATTGCCGAGTTCGCCTTGTCCGGCAAGCGTCGTAACGCTTGCTTGCGCTGTGAGTTGGGGGTGCAACCCGGACGTTGGCGTTACGGACTCGAGGGCATTGTTGGCACCTAGTTTGCGCAGCAGCCCTCCATCCTCGCCACGCAGCACGCGGTGTTCTGTTGGGTTGGTCTCGCGCCAGGACATCCAACCAGCGGCACCTGCCCAGTAGATGGCAGCGAGCGGCGCCACTGAACCGTGAGGCACCCATAGCCGGATGCTGCCATCGTAGCTCGCGGAAGCCAGCCACTTGCCGCCCGGGCTCCATGCCACCGAGTTGACTCCGCTCGAATGCCCCTCCATTCGCCTCACCTCCTTGCCGCTCGCCCCATCCCATACCCGGACGCTCTTGTCCCCACTCGCCGAAGCCAGCCACTTGCCGTCCGGGCTCCATGCCACCGACGTGACCTCGCTCGAATGCCCCTCCATTCGCCTCAGCTCCTTGCCGCTCACCCCATCCCATATTTCGACGCTACCGTCGTGACTCGCGGAAGCCAGCCACTTGCCGTCCGGGCTCCATGCCACCGAGTTGACTCCGCTCGAATGCCCCTCCATTCGCCTCACCTCCTTGCCGCTCGCCCCATCCCATACCCGGACGCTCTTGTCCCCACTCGCCGAAGCCAGCCACTTGCCGTCCGGGCTCCATGCCACCGACGTGACGTAGCCCGAATGCCCCTCCAGGCGCCTCAGCTCCTGGCCGTTCGCCCCATCCCATATCCGAACGCTTTTGTCGTAGTTCGCCAAAGCCAGCCACTTACCGTCCGGGCTCCATGCCACCGACGTGACGTAGCCCGAATGCCCCTCCGTACGCC
>CAYVXY010000024.1:175038-188200 GCA_964454965.1 uncultured Polyangiaceae bacterium
CCGTCCGGGCTCCATGCCACCGACGTGACGTAGCCCGAATGCCCCTCCGTACGCCTCAGCTCCTGGCCGCTCACCCCATCCGAAACCCGAACGCTCTTATCATCACTCGCGGAAGCCAGCCACTTGCCGTCAGGGCTCCAGGCCACCGACGTGACCCTGCTCGAATGCCCCCCGAAGCGCCGCAGCTCCTTGCCGCTGCCCCCATCCCATACCCGAACGCTATTGTCCCAACCCGCCGAAGCTAGCCACTTGCAGTCCGGGCTCCATGCCACCGACATAACGTAGCCGGAATGCCCCTCCATTCGTCTCAGCTCCTGACCGCTCGCCCCATCCCATACCCGAACACTATTGTCCCAACTCGCCGAAGCCAGCCACTTGCAGTCCGGGCTCCATGCCACCGACGTGACGGTGCCCGAATGCCCATCCATTCGCCTCAGTTCCTGGCCGCTCGCCGCATCCCATATCCGAACGCTCTTGTCATCACTCGCCGAAGCCAGCCACTTGCCATCCGGGCCCCATGCCACCGACGTGACCCTCCCCGAATGCCCCATCATTCCCCTCAGTTCCTTGCCGCTCACCCCATCCCATATCCGAACGCTTTTGTCCTCACTCGCCGAAGCCAGCCACTTGCCATCCGGGCTCCACGCCACCGACATGACACCGTCCAAATGCCCCGCTATTCGCCTCAGTTCCTTGCCGCTGCCCACATCCCATACCTGAACGCTCCTGTCCCAACTCGCCGAAGCCAGCCACTTCCCGTCCGGGCTCCATGCCACCGAGGTGACCTTGTTCCAATGCCCCTCCATTCGCCTCAGCTCCTTGCCGTTGCCCCCATCCCATACCCGAACGCTTTTGTCCCAACTCGCCGAAGCCAGCCACTTGCCGTCAGGGCTCCAGGCCACTGACGCGACCTCGCTCGAATGCCCCATCATTCGCGTCAGCTCCTTCCCGCTTGCCCCATCCCATACTCGGACGAGCCCTGACCAGGAGCCTGTGGCCAAGTAGCGGCCATCCGGTGACCAAGCGACGGAACTCAACTCTGAATCCGCGACCGGCGCGTTCTCAAACTTCGGCACGCCGTTGTCCCACTTCACACCCAAGATCGACTCTGGCTCCCCCTCGGGGACCAATGCTGGGAATACCTGCGGGCTTGATGACGTCGGTGTTAGTGCCGATGCGGACGTCGCGATTGTCTGTGCTACAGCAAGATCCGCCGAGTTCACCAGGCACAATAGCGCGACAACTAGCCCGCACAACCAGGCCCAGCGACTGCGCCTCGCCGCAACTCCCCACGCCGCGTTCACGAGCCCCGCTCCTCCCAAACCGCGACCGCACGCTCTGCTGCGATCCTCGCCGCTTCACAACGAAACACCGTCCGTCCCTCGCGCTCTTCAAGCACCCCATCGAAATAGAGCCTCACCACTGCGAGCCCAAAATCGTCCCGCGCGTCACTCAGCCGTACAACGGTCTTCCCCTCGAGCAGCTTCTTCAACGTCGCCGCCGCGTGAGCGTTCCCTCCCCGCCCCACCTCCTTGCGCAGCAGCCGATCGAACAGCAACGGATAGATGTTTTTGTCTGCCAGACATGGTGACAAACCATGCAACCGTCCCTGTCGCACTTCGATGGCGGCAAGGGCCGTCCAATCGGGGTGCCCGCCTGCAGCCCTTTGCACCATTTCCGCGTGAGCTGGGTCGGCTCCGAACCGCTGCAAGACGGAACGCGTTTGGTCGATATCCATCCCCGGCACATGCTCGGTCATGATCCCAGAAAACATGGACAGATCTGCCACATCGCCAAGCAGCTTGGCACAATGCTCGGAGCCAACGGCGAGCATCGAGAACCTTCCGGCCGTCTCTTCGAATACGCCACGCATCACGTGACCGAGCTCGCGCACACGCTCCGTTGGACCGCCGAAATAGGGCATTACCACCAACTGTCCTGTGCCATTTCGCCCTTGCCCGGCACAACGTTTCATCAACCAACGCCGAAAGGTTGAGTCCGACGTGACCTCGGGCTCCCCCGACAATTCCGCATAGAAGGCCTCCGGCGTCATCTCGCGCAATGTTGGCGGACGCAACAGCGTGACGCGCTCGCCGTGACTGCGCGCAGCCACTTCTTGAGCCAAATCTTCCAAGCCATCGCACCAGGGCGCCAGGATCATCAAGCGACGGTTGGCCTCGAGTAGCTCGGCGTAGCGTCGCACCAGTTCCGTTCGGCCTGGTAAGGCTGGTTGCACGCGGTCGCCGCTCAATAGTCGCTCGAGGGCCTTTACCACGTCGCGCCAACCAACCTCTGGATCGGGGTAGCTTTCGATCGGAGCGCCGCCTGGGGGCAAGGCTTGGATGGCGCCGAGGGGCGTCTCGCGCCAGGCGCATTGGCGCAGGATGATCGGCACGACGTCGATCAGGCGCCGATCGCGTAACTCGAAGGCGCGACCGAGTTCGGCGAGGCACCATTCGGATTTGAGGAAGTCGGGACTGACGAGGGCAACCACGAGGCGCGAGCCGTCGAGGCTTTGGCGAATCGAATCTGCCCAGGGCTCACCGGGGTTGATGGCTTCGTCGTGCCACAACGTGACCGCCTTTGAGTCTTCCAAGTGCCGGGCATGCTGACGCAGAGCCGCAAGATGGTGAGCGTCCTTGTGACTGTAACTCAGGAAGACCTTCGCCATGGCGGCGGCATCCTAACGCGGGACACTGGGGTAATGTCCACCGGGCCGTGCTAGCGTGTGCGAATTCTCGAAAACCGTGACGTTCGTTGTAAGCTCGAGCTTTTCGGTGCTGCCAACCAACTGCAGCGGCAGCATTAGAGCTCAAACCGCGGCCGATGCATCACCCGCCGCCGAGATCGAACCCGAAGCCTACTCCCAGCAAGAACCCAACTCGATGGGTACCTGCCGGTGCCAACGCGAGACTCGGTTGCGCAGGAAATGGGATGGCATCGCGACGCAGGTCGGTCTCGTACAAGAACCAGCCACCGAGCTCCAAGTACGGCCCATCGAGCAACACGATGGACGGGCCCAGCCGGATCCCCATAAACCCACTGGTCGCGGCTGGCCCCTTTACGCCATTGCCCAAGTCGTATCCATTCTGAAGGTTTTCGTATTGATGAATGCCGATCGTACCTAACAGATCAAGTCGGAGTCGCCCCCACCGAGGAGCGGCTCCAACTACCCCCGCCAGCGCAACGAAGTCCGCTCCGGGCAAACCACGCCCGGATTCGACGAGCGCCCCAACGCGCAAGGATCGATATCCCGCCAAACCAGTTGCACCAAGCACGAATTCAGACTCATTCCGAAATGCCCGATCCACCCCCGCGTGAACAGCCAAATGCGCCGTCCAGGGCGCTGGCTCGAATGGAGCTGCAGCCGCCGAAGCCGACCAAAGTACGCTGGCTACGAAGACGCTTGCCCAGCCTGCGATAGCATTTACCCTATATTGACTATGCTTTTTCATGCTTCCTCTCCCAAATCTGTTTCCCTTTGCATCGAGCGAGCCCAATTCACCGCTGCCGCTCAGAACCTCGTCCCCAATTGGATCCCAACGTGGCCAAAGGGATCGTCGTCCAACTTGCCGCCAAGAATCGTGAGATGGGACGCAAAGACGCGAAGTGAAAGCCATCGGTAGTGAAGGTCTAACCCAGCCTCTGCAACGAGCGAGAAATCCGTCTCCGAATAGCCGTCGTCGTAGGCGAAGCGCTGTCCTTTCAAGAGCGAGAGTCCCGCGCCCGCGCGCGCGTACGGCGTTACCCATAAGTTCGGCCAGAGCCGACCTTCCGCAAATATCAGCGCTGACTTGCCACTGTAGACGCAGCCTGCGCAATACTGCGGATCCGCCCCTTGGTCTGCCGCATAGGTCAGCACCTGCCCACCCATCGCCAAGTAGGGCAGTACCGAATACGCCGCGTCGAGTCCCGCACCAAATCCTGCTATCCCGAGTCCCGGGAAAATGAAGCCCCGCAGGCCTAAGCTGAATGGATATGGATCTGCAGCGCTGCGCTCGCGATCATTAATGGCCGCAGATTTCTCGATGGAAGTCGTACTGGGTTCTGCAGGCTCATGCGGTCCATCGCTCCCAGCGTGGGCCTGCGACACGAAGCCCAAGTACGCGACCATCGTTACGACAATGGATCTACTCCAACTAAGACACCGCGACATGCTCATACCCCTTTGCTTATCGCCCGGCATGGCTACCGGGTTGCATCATCACGCCGTTTTGCAAATCACGTGCCTGAGCCATGTGGTTTCCACTGCCATGTTTTTGGGGGATCTAGCCACGAGGCGGCTACCTCGGCGCGAGTGCAATCACTCACAAATCTCGTGATACACAATCATTTGCGCGTGCTGCGGATGCACACCCAACCGCGAGAGCTGTGACTATCATGCCACAGCGGCGTCCACCTCGACGCCGAGGGACTGCATGGGTTGGGTGATGAGCTCGCGCGCCGCAGCCGCATCGAGCGGCCCGAGGCGCATCAACTCGCCGAAGTTGCGCAACGGGCGTGCTTGCAGGAACCCTCCATCGCAAGCCCATGTCTGCGCATCCGCCCCACAACCCATAGACCACAACAGAAGCCCCACCCAAAAAGCCAGCCACGGGTGTGGTCAGCAACCGCGAGGCTGCAGCCAGATCCGCGACTGGGCAGCGTCGACGGCTCTGGCGATTCGTCAGCTGGATCCCCCTCATGCTTCGCGATCACCTCGCTTGCTTCCACAGGCTCGCCACAAAGACTCGCTGGTGCGACGTTTGATGAACAGAGTCGGTTTATCGCGATTTCAGCCCAAAAGCTCGATTCACCTCCGGCCGTGTCGGCTAGGCTCCGTGTCACTCGACAGCCTCCCGCCGACTGAAAGTCATCTTGCCCGTTCGACAATACACCTATGAGTTGACCGCCTACTGAATACACGCCTGAGCCCGAAGAGCCTATAAACGCGTCCAAGTTCGCCTTGAACCCAGTCGGCAACCTTCCTACGTATGACTGCACGCTGCCGCCTCGGTCAATCTTGATCGGGACACCTTCTGTTGTCCCAACGAGAACGACGGGGGCGCCTAGCGCCACGCTATTGCTCGGTGCTATCGCCACCGATCTGAACCCAACCACTGGGCGGTCAAGCCTTACAACTGCCAGATCGACTGGGGCGTCCCCGTCCAACGTCGTTTCCAAAAAGACGAGTTCTTTGCACTGGTAGACCGCGTTATCGTGGATTACGGCAAGCTCGTTCGGTGCGGCATACAAGTAGTTGAAAACAAGAGCGTACGATCGGCAAGTGCTGATGCTCCAAACGCAGTGCCCTGCTGTTATTGCCAAGTCCTCTGCGATGAGGGTCGCGGAACAGTCCGCAGCGGCGGGTTGCAACGCAAAAGGTTCGTCCGCGCAAAGGCCGTGTCGCTCTGCCGCAGTTGGGGACGCAACGAGCCAGCTTCCGTCCGCTTGTCGCGAAAGTCGCCGGTTCAAAATCAGCGCCAAAGTCGATTCTCGCGCGACCTGCGCGAGACGCTCCGAAGGCTCCGCATAGACTTCAACGCGGTTGTCGGTTCCATAAACCACTTCTTGCTGCGCACTGCGCAGCTCCCCTTCGGTCAGCGGATCACCGCAACCTACGACGATACTCAACGCGCTCGCCAGCGCAACTAGCCCAAGGCGCACCTCGACAAAGCTTGTTTCGCCGGACCGTCCGTTGAGCCGTTGCATGCGCTACGTCATCAAGGCGTAATAAAGTCTCTAAAGTCGATGGTGTTCGGGCCAAAGGACGGTGCATTGTACATCTTGGCGTGCGAACCACGTACGGCCAAAAATGCCTCCGTATACACGTCCGTCACCGACGTCACCGTCGCCTTCGTGAGCGCGGTCTCGATGGCCCAAGGGAAGGCATCCGCTCGCCAGATCTTCCGATCTAGATCGTAATTGACGCCAACCGAATTCTCCCGAGGGCTCGCGCCGGTCATGAGGATCGCGTTGGGAGAGGACAAGTACGTTCCCATGGCTCCGCCATGGCAGGACTCCAAGATCATTAGCAAACGTCGATAGCGGTTGTTTTCCGCCATCAGCTGGACGGTGACGCCCAGATCCATAGGCGTCACGAATGAGCCACTCGTCCCAGTGCCTGCCTCCGCTGTGCTTCCGCCAACGAGGACGCCGCGATCACCGCCGTGACCTACCCAGAAAACCAACACGTCGTCGTTCTGCGTGGCCTGGATGACTTCAGGCGTATCCGCTGCCGTTTGCCCGGAAAGAATCCGCAGCACTTGAGCTTTGGTCGATTTATCGCCGAGTCGATAGTCGATCTTCACATTCTGGTTGAGGTTGGGTCCGCCCGCCACGTTGCGCACAATACCCGGCTCTGGGTTCTCGGGATCGTTTGCTAGGTCGTCGGCTAGCATCAGCACGATATGGTCGTCGGCGACACCTTGCGCGCGTAGCCGTTGGTAAACATTCAGCGCATCCGCTTGATGCCGATAGTTTTCCCACCCGCGAGAAAACGCCGCAATGTAAGCCCACAGGCCCTGTCTCGGAGCAACTTCGGCGCCGCTGGCCGTGTCCCCCTGGCTACTCATCAGCCGCTCGCTTGCGACCGTATCGAACTTGCTACGTCGGTCGTCCTTCGTAAAATAGTTCGCCGGGTAAATCAGCGTGTGTGTGCCCGCCTGGATCTCGTCCCATTGTTGAATGACGTCTTTTACTTGCCAGACAGCATAGGTGGTCGCCGTCAAGTCCGTCCCCAGCGTCGGATCGAAGCGCAGTTCTCCCGTGGCACCGGTAACGTCTGGGGTTTTCCCTTCCTCGATCAGTTTGAGTGCACGACGAATGCCTTCGCCGTCCCAGCTGGTTACTTCACCGGAAGCAGTCTCACCCACCGAATCGACGACGTGCTTGAGCGCTTTGGCTAGCGCTTCACCGGACTCACCTTTGGCCTGCGCGAGCGCGTAAGCAACCAGGGCAACCGAGTCGAAGACATTCGCCGCATAGGGGGGCGGGATTTCACCGAATCGCTCCTGAAAATCCAGATCAAACTGGCTCTCGTAGTCGAATTCCGTATGCGACGGGTCGCGATACGCTTCGAGCGATACCCCTTCGACGCCTTCTGCCTTGTCACCGAGCGCTTCGAAGAGTCCGGTGACCTGACCTCCGTCACTGAACATGATTCGCACGCCTGGCGCAAGCGCTCTTGCGCTTTCGATCAGGCAGTATTCAAGGTCGTAATCCGCTGAAATAAAGTAGAGGATGTCCGGCACGCCGCCGCTTAGAATACTTTCAACTGAGGCGTAACAGTCCGTGCTTCCCTCGTTCATGCGTTCTACGGCGGTCATCTCGATGCCAATTTCCTCGGCATAGAACGGAATCCAGTCGAAGAACGTTTCACCGTACAGATCGCTCGTGCTCAAGAGCGCCGCTCGCTTCACTCCTGTATCGTGCCCGTACAACACCATCAACTCGGACTGCGCCACGTCGGACTCGAGACTGCGCCAGATGTATTGCTTGCCGCCAAAGGCGCGGGTAATCTCCGCGGTGGTGGCCGACGGTGAAATGAGCAGTTTTTTCGCCTCAATGAATGCCGGCGCTAGTTCGAACGTCGTGTCGTCATAGTCGGTGCCAATGACTGCGGAAATCTCCGGGTCTTCTAGAAAGCGGCGCGCGGCCGCTGCATGAGCCTTTAGGACATTCGCATCGTCGGGAATAGTCCCGATGTCTTCCCAGTCAATCTCGAGCTTGCGACCCAGTACGCCCTGCTTGTTGACCTCTTCCACTGCCCAGTAGAGGCCCTTCTCAAAGTCGAGCTGAGTTGTGCCAGAGATCGGGAGCATCACGCCAACCTTGAACGCATTCGACGTATTGCCGTCACCCGATGCGCCTTGACAACCAGCGAGGACTAACAACCATGCCAGTGTGAGACTCGATCCGTATCGCGTAGGCTTTTTCATAGAACAGATGGTCTTTCCCTAAGTTCGACACACGCGACCACTAGTCGTGTCTCCCTCCGCAGTTCGGCTACGGGGAGATGTACTTCAGGATGGCCTTTTTTACCTCGAACGACGTAGTTGTGTGTAGTAGTTGTCGAAGCGCCGCTGCGTTTTCCGGATAGCTCTTCGCTTCACTGCCTAGCCACGCTGCCAATTGCGCGAGATTCTCCTCCGCCATGGACGAAGAAAGCGCAGTGCGTCCCCACGCCATGGTTTCCACCGAGGCTGGCATGGTGGACAACGACCGCAACGCGGCAGCCCTGGTGGTCGTGTCCATGTTCTGCTCGAAGCTCTGCACGGCGACTCCTGCCGCCTGCGGGCTATCCATTCGGCGTACTGCGTCGATTGCACTGACGCGAATCGACTCGTCGCTAGACTTCAAGTAGGGTTTTACCGCGTCGAGCGTTGCCGTATTTCCCGAATTACCAATCGCCTGCAAGGTCGTAACGGTGTCAGCCGGTGCCTTGGCCGTGTCTAGGTAGCCCACGAGCTTCCGAGCAATGGTGTCATTCATCGCTTGGTTGGGGTGAGACGGATCGCCCAAGGCACCCAAGCTCAACAGCGCCATACTCCCGAGCTCGCGCTCGGACCGGTCCGTCGCATTCAGACTCGAACGCCTCAGTTTCAGCGCTTGCTCGACCACAAAGGGTTCCGGATTCTCGAAGTCGAGGTGTGCCAGGGCATTCATGCGTGTCTTACGCGACGACGCAGGATTGAGTGCCGCGTCCATCTGGGCTTTCTGCGCTTCCTTGTGGCCTGCCTTCGCGTTCAGGCGCCACAATGTCAGTCGCGTCGTTTCATCGATCCCATTATCGCGTTTGGTCGACTCGTCTAGCAGACGAACCAGTTCAGTTGAGCGCGACGGTTTCTGGCGCAGGAAGTTCACCATCAACGCCTCTGCAAGCCTACGCTCTTTCGACCACATCGCCATGAAGCGTTCGACGGCCGATGACATGTTCAATTGGGACCAGAGCGCGTCTAGAGTTGGATCGGTCTCGTAGAACCTCGCAGCGAGGTACTTCGATGCCTGCATTTCTGCCCGAAAGGCGTCGAATGTTGCCGGCCAACTCACGGCCCCAGGTTCCGGAAGGTTCTGGATGCTTCCACTACTGTCGACCTTGCCCCAAGCACGTCCTTTCGTACCAAGAGACAGCTTCTCTGCGACCTTAGCAGAATTGAACCATTTGCCGGATCGGGACAGCTGATAGTCGATCTTCGATGAGACGATATCCGCCAACGTATCTTTGGCCTCGGATGTTAGCGCTGTCGCCAGCGACAGGTAACTCAGCTTCTTCTTGGATACGCTAACCTCGCTCTCGTCTACCTTCAGTAGCGCGTACTGCGCCTGGAATGTTCCTGTGGCGTCCGTTTCGCGTCCGGACCAGGTGACGCGAGCCTCCTTGGGCACAACAACCTGAAACCACGAAAGGATTTGCTTGAGTGCGGCTTGCGCCTTGAGCGAAACCCCTGGTGCAAATGCAAAGTCGCCAATGGTTCCATCTGAACCAAATGAGAACGCGAAGGGCTGCGCCATCGCTCCGCTCTCGGCTGATGGCTGTTCACCCATCAAGTACACTAGGTCCGTGGCCTTGGCACCCACGTTCCAGCGCTCGGCTGCCGTGGCGTAGAATTTGAAGTTCAACGTCCCATGTGCGCTAATTTCGATTCTCTGCCGTTCACCAGCTGAAGCGGACGACGTCGGTGCGGACGCGCCAGCAGACTTTAGCAGATACGCGACGTCCACGTCCGATAATGAACGCATCTCGTATCGATAGGCGACCACTTGGCCGTCTTCTGGGCGAAAAGCGAGAGCGACCGAGCCCGCCTGCGCTGCCGCTGGCTCTACAGCGGCAGCGCGTACCTTCGAGACATCGAGACGATTCGAGGCTTCGGCAGGTGCTACGGCTACTGCGCCCCGATAGACGCCGTAGCTGAGAACCGCGACGAGACCGACACATCCTACGCTAGTCGGCAACCAATGACGTTTGAACATAGACCTTAGAAGACCTCGAGCAAATGGGGCGGACGCGGACTTTACAGCACGCTACTGACTGACTAGCGAGAACGTCTTGGTTTTGGTTGGGACCAGATCGTACTTCCAAGAAGGACCGCTCCAGTTCACGATATCATACTCGGCGGATTGCCACCTAAACGCCCAGTTCTTCCACTTTAGGTACTTCGCCCATAGATAGAGGCGACCGTCCATCGTACTTATCTCCAGCGGCAACGCGTAGTTGATGGTCAGTGCCGTATAGGGCGGATTGGCTGCATACGCCGCAGTCTTGAAGGGCAATTCTACCCAAAGCTTGTTGGTGGCGACCAATTTCACCACGAGCAGTTCGGCTCCTACTCCAGCTTTTGCCACCAGCAGATTGACGCCGCCCTCGGCTGTACCGCGCAATTCCGCGTAGGGCGCGATTTCGCCATTGAGTCTGAGCAAAGGACCAACGCTGACCTTCGGGACCACGCCGATGGTTCCCGTCAGACCGGCAGAGACTTCAATCGGCACGATGCCGACCATGAAGGTCTTGCTGGTCTCAAATTCCTTGCTCTTCTTGTAGTCGCCCTCCCAGAGCGTCTTGGCTTCGCCAGCGTCGAAGGTCTCGCCGTCGGCGAATAGCCGAATACCGAACACATCGACCTGATACCCGTAGTACGAGCCGCAATCCGCATCGGAATCCAATTCGGCGTTGGCGCTCAGAGCCGTGAATTTGGCGCCCAAGACGGTTCCGTTGACGTAGTTGTACGTTCCAAACTTGACGCTAGTATTGCCGCCACTCATAACTCCGCGCAGGCCATAGCCGACACCGAACTTGTCGTTGCCAAAGCTGTCGCTCTTGTTCATGTCCGTGATGACCGTACCGTACTGCTGTGTTTGGTTGTAAAAGCCGTGGCAGACGCTCTTGGTGGTCGTGGTTTCGGTCGGCGCGGCAACCAGATACTGAACGGAGTGGCGCTTCACGTTGTCGCCCTTCTGTTCCGCGAGCGTATCGCCCCACTCATCGATCTTGTTGTCCGGATCGAGCGTGATGATGACGTCGCCCGTGGCGTCCGCAGTAAGCGAGGCCCAGGCTTCGTCCGGGAGGTAAAGGTCGAAGGTGCGACCAATTGGGAGTTGGGTCGCGATGGCGATTGGCTCGGTCGTATGCAAGGGCTCTTCGGTCGGGTCCACTTCGTCAGCGGGATCGATGCCTGCGGCCGGGATCGTCGGCAATACTACGTCTCCGGCTTTGTACGTCCACCGATCGAGCAGGCTCAGGGTGGTTCCTGTTGCGGTCGAGTCCGGTCCTTGCGCCGTAGTCCCTATCTTCAGCGGGTACTCGTGCCCACCAATGCTCAAGGCAAACGCAAGTTCTACGTCCTTGGTGCAGTCCTTCGCCATGGAGTCGACTTCCAGATTGACTTGGATGTGTCGTTGGGCGACGGCGCTCGGCGCAGCGAGGTCGATGACCGGCTGGGTGAAGTAGTTTTCGGTGAGGGTCGAGGTGAGAACGCGCAGGTTCGGCTTAGTCGGCTTTCCGACAATCACCGTGGCGGGTGCCACGAGTACTCTTGCCGGATTATCCTCGGCAACTTCTCCTTGTTGTGCATTCACGTCTGGGAACATGTCGAGCTGATTGATCCCCAAAATGGCTGCGTATTTGCCGTCCGCAAGCGTAGTCGGCAGGGTGAAGGTTTGGTCGACGTGTACGGGTGAGTCAGGATCGATTTGGTCGATGACGAATGCGCCAACCGGGATCTTCGGGTACTCGGTGCTAAAGTCCACCGCCTTTACATTGAGATCGCTGGCATTGCCCGTGTCCAAGCGGACAAAATCGACGCTGACGTACACCTTCGATTTCGGCACCTTAGTGATTAGGTCGAACCAAACGTTGAAATCAAACCCTGATTGCCCCACATCCGGCACCCAGACGCGCTTGAAGGAAAGATCGCCGACGTCAAAATCCGCAACGTAGGTATTGTCAGGAGGAGTGACGGTAGCGTCGGGGGCCGCAGCTGCGGGCGACAGCGTCGGGTCGCTATCACTGGCGCAGGCCATGAGCGCGAATACGGGTAGCAGGCAAACAATACAATGTCTCATTCGGTACCTTTCGGATGGGCGTTGGAAATCGATTGCGTTGAGCTTCATCCCCCTCAAGCGACGACTCAATCGTTCCTTGAATACGTAATCGAACGAATGCTGGGTCGCCGTGACAATCGATGGTGCCGCATAGGGCGGCTACGGCGCTGAGTAGTACGGAACGCTAGTCAAAAGCTTTAGAGCGATTGACGGAGTTGAACAATGCATGCGAGGCGCAAGGTATCCTACAGTATCGCAAGATGAGCCCTTGCAGCACCCTGACACCCGACGCCGTGAAGCTCGTTTCGCCGGTCGTTCTGCTGCTGCCATCGAGCTTCTGCGTTTGCGTTCCCGACGCTGCCTCTTGGTACTGGCCAGCGCCTCATTTGAAATTGGCGCATCGTTCGTCAACTCGCACAAGTTGTCCGTTGACGGCGTTCCAGAAGAAATCGTTAAGGTGGCGAGCTTGAACGGAAGAAGGTCATTGCGAGAGCCAACGTCGGCGGTTGGTCTACACTGTCGTTCGTTTCCGGCTCGCTCCTTTCGGGGCTGCCGACAATGAACGTCCGCAACTCAAGAACTTAAGGCTCGGCAAGGGACGGCCGTAACTCAATAGCTCAAATCTCGGCCGAGGAGTCGTCGCCGCTTGGTCAGAACGCTGCCTGCATCGCCAGATCGCTGGTCACAATTCCCGATCACGGAAGCGCTCTGGATCGTGGATCGACAGGATTCATGCTGCCACGTGTCACAATCGGTGGATGCAATCGTCGGCGTGCCGCAAAATGCTTTCACGATTCGCGCCACGCAACACGCTGGGTCCCAGCGCCGCGAGCGACACTAGCGCGCCCCGGCGCGAGCCCCGTGTTGAAGGACTTCGGCTGACGCAGTGCGAAAGGGGGCTCACATTACCGACATTGAGCGGGCACTTTAGCGATGTTCTACCAGTTGTAACCACCTAGATATGCGAAGGAATAGTTGCCATGCATTTCGCTAACGTCAGCCGTTTCAGATCTGCATATAGCCCCTTCGGCTCACGGCATCGCCTCGCGCCGCACGCCTCGCGCCGCACAGCACTGCGCCTCGCGCCTCGCGCCTCACGCCTCGCGCCGCGCCGCACAGCACTGCGCCTCGCGCCTCGCGCCTC
>CAYVXY010000025.1:0-70974 GCA_964454965.1 uncultured Polyangiaceae bacterium
CCACAGTTGGTGCAAGTGGTGTGCGAGCTGTCGTACACCGCGACGTACAAACCAACCAAGGGCGCGTGGCGAGCACGGCGTTGGGCGCCGAGTGACGACAATGTAAGTGAAGCATACCTCTGGCGCGAGCGTCTGGAGCCCATTTCAAGGGAGTGGGGAAGACTCCGTGAGGTTCTGCTGCCGCGGGGCTAGAGCGCTTTTCAATGGCGTCGGGGCGCCTAGCCACCGATAGGTCGCATGTGCGTGCCCAACATTCAGGGCTCGGAAAAGTACGGATTATACGCGAAAGCGCTTGTCCGTCCTGCTGCAGAGAGGCTCTGGACCCATGCATATCGCGAAGATCGAAGACAAGCTCGAAGTGTTCTGGTGCGAAGACGTTAAAGCCATTCACGACAAGTGGCTCAACTACGGCGTGACGCTCGAGGAGTTTCAACAGGGCGTCGTGGTAAGCGGATACCAACATGCCAAGGCTAACCGTGCCATTGCCTGGATTGCCGACGGGAGTGATGCCAAGGGGGTCTTCTCGCAAGAGATCCAAGATCTCATCGCACAGAAGGTCTTCAAGGCCTTTGTCGGTATTGGTATTCGGTACTTCATCTCCGTCCAACCAAAGAGCGCGCTCACCAAGCTTGGGGTCAAGCGCTACGAGAGTCAGCTCGGGCCGCACGGAATTCAGCTCATTACGGTAGAGAGCCTCGAAGGGGCCTTTGCGTTTCTGAACGCTCAGGCGCGAGCGGTCGGGTGAAGGTTGGCCGTTACCGCGACGCTGCAAACACCCTGGAACTTGGCGGACGGACCTGTCGCCGAAGCTCTTGCCACAATCCTCCGTCGGCCGAACGACACTTGACCGTACGGATTTTGCCCACATCACGAAACTCGCGGGAACTCGCCTGGCCGGTGGCGATCTGATACCCCGCGCGCCAAATATCCGCGCTATTTGGCCGTCTTGGAGTGCTGAGGGAAATCGTGCAATTAAGTCCCGTCGAATTCCAGCCGATCCCTGTATTGTTCGTAGGTTACGGATTGTCTCCGCGAGTCGAATTTGGCAAGTCCCCTAGAGAGTCCAGGACCACGTCTCGGCAAGTCGACCACTATCGGCGTGATGCTCGACTGGGTAGCGGATGCCTACCAACAGGGGCTCATGGCCGGCGTCCTCGAGGCGGCTGCGTCGGCGAACGCCAACACCCTTTGCTTCATCGGAGGCCAGATCCCTGCCACCGCGGAGATTGGAGCGCGACATCGCATCTTCGAGCTGATGGGGCCCACTTGCATTGACGGTCTATTGGTCTTGACGACGACCCTGATGCATCAAGTAGGGCGAACTGGCGTCGATGCATACTGCAAATCCCACTTCAAGAATCTTCCGTATTGCAGCATGGGAGTGGCCCTGGATGGTGTACCAAGCGTCGTTCCCGACAATGAGCGAGGGATTCGAGAAGTGGTCTCGCACTTGGTGCAAGCGCACAAGTGCCGGCGCATTGCCTTCGTTCGGGGACCGCTCGCCAATGAGGAGGCTGAGCGGCGATACGTCGCTTACGTCGAATCCCTCAAGACACATGAACTGCTATTCGAGTCGCGGCTGGTGGCAGTCGGCAATTTCATGCAATCTGGCGGCCGCGAGGCGGTGCAGAAGTTCGCACAGCTTCCGGGGATGCGGCTCGAGGACTTGGACGCAATTGTTGCTTCCAACGACAGTATGGCGATAGGAGTCCTTGCCGCCCTTGAGGAGCGAGGCGTTGCCGCGCCCGGCACCGTCGCCGTGACTGGATTCGACGACGTAGAAGAGGCGCGCCTCGTTGGATCTCCGCTAACCACCGTGCGCCAACCACTGGGTCAGCTTGGCAGCAGCGCTGCGCGCAACCTAGTGCGCTGGATACAGGTTGGAACGATCCCTGAAAACGCTCAGATTGGTACTGAGGTGGTCGTGCGTCGTTCTTGCGGCTGTTCGTTTGATACACGCGCTACCGCACAGTCGATTGTGCCTGAGATGAACTATAGTTTCGAAGCGGCACTGGTGCTGAGGCGTCAGCACATTCTCGACACGATGACCAGAACTGCGCGCGGTAGGTTGGGTGGGGCGGGTGCCGACTGGCAGTCCAGACTGCTCAACGCCTTTGCCTCCGAGATGCGCGGGGAAAAACCGGGTGAGTTTCGGACCCTGCTCGAGAGTTTTGCGCAGAAGCAGCTGGCGCGTAATGGCGATATCCAGGTATGCCACGACGTGGCAGATCTCCTGCGCCGGCAGTTGTGCGTCACGCTGCGCGCTGATCCCGTACGCCGTGACAAGGCAGAGGAGATCTTTTACGCATCACACCTATCACTCAGTGAATCGCTGCAGCGCGACATGGCGCGTGACAAGCTGCGGTTGAGTCGCTGGGTGTTGGATATCAGCATTATCTGCAATAGCTTCGCGAGTGCATTCGACCTCGTCGAGTGGCGCCAGCGTGTCCGCGACCAGTTGCGACACATCGGGATTCAGACCTACTTCGTAGTTGGGTATTCCGAGGACCGCGGCAACGGGGGCGCGCAGCTCTTGGTGGGAAGTGACAAGGGTCAAGACGTCATGTCTTCGGAAGAGGAGTATTTTGACGCTCCCGAGCTTCTGCCACGGCAGCTTAGGCCATTGCTTCAAGGCGGGCGGGCGTATGCCGTTATGTCGCTCTGTTGCAAATCGCAGCTGTTGGGACATGTCTTGTTCGAGTTCAGCTTGAACTTCGCGATCGCCTACGTTGCGCTTGCCGACGCAATCAGTGCCGGATTGTACGGTGCTCGACTTGCCGAGCGGCGTTAAAGTAAGGATTCTGGCGCAATTGGTCTTTTGGCCAATACGCCCAGTAGATTGACCACGGGTAGGTCGCTCTTCGTGTATTCTCCGACGATGCACGGGTTCCATGCCGCCCTTTTGGTCTTGCTCGCCGTGACCACGACGGCTTGCGAGAGCTGTCGTCGCCGCGCTGCACCAACCCAAAAGAGCGACGCAGCAGCCAGCGCAACGGTTACGCTTCAGCGCCCACTGCCGCCGCTGCAGGCGCCCGATCGAGTCGTAAGCCTTGCCGTGCGTGGGCAGGCTGACGCACTATTGCTGATCCCCATCGGGGCCATTGACGCTCGACCTTTGGTAGCCGTGCTGCTCGGATCGGAAAGCGGTCTACGGCAAGAATGCGAAACCCTGGGGCAGGCGATTCGACAAGAGACATTCGTCTTATGCCAGACGACGCGGCTCGAACCACGTCTAGCAGCCACAGCAGCGGGCGAGAGCGAACTCGTGGCGTCAGCGCTGAAAGCTGCCTTACACGCGGCAAAACGCAAGTTTGGCCAGTACCTGGCATCGAATGACCTTACGCTGGTCGGTGTCGGTGACGCTGCAGAAGCGGTCGCGCCAATCGTGCGACAGGTTCCAGACTTCTTTCATCGAGTGGCTTTGATCGATGCTGGGTTTCGGCAATGGACCAGCGTCGACTCGGTTAGGTTCATTGGAGCC
Organism: uncultured Polyangiaceae bacterium; assembly: GCA_964454965.1. Classification (GTDB taxonomy): domain Bacteria; phylum Myxococcota_A; class Polyangia; order Polyangiales; family Polyangiaceae; genus FEN-1139. Next base: position 3,482 of record CAYVXY010000025.1, read on the forward strand.
GGTGGAAAGGCCCTGTTGGCGCGCTGCACCCGTGAGGCTTGTCGCGTTGAAGCGATGCGTGTCGTGGCCACAGCCAAGGCTTCGGGGATAGCGACCCGTCTCGACCCCGAAGGGAACACGGTGGGTGCTTCGGGAGCGCCGCTGGACTTGGGGCTAGCTCTTTCATGGTTGGTCCGCGCGGGCGCCGCACCTAAGGTACCGGCCAGTGGTGCAAGTACGAAACGTGAAGCGCCCCCCGCGCCCCAGGCGGCCAAATTGCCATGAATACTGTTCTTCGATTCAGTCTTGAGCGATATCGACTGGCAAATCAGGGCATTTTACTGAACACCTACCCAGTTTTGCGATGAAAATTGGGGTATGGAAATCGGCCACACGCCCTTGACAGAGGGCTTGCCGAAGCTACGCTCCGGTCCCCCTGAACCAGGGGAAGTCCACCCGTCTATCCCATGCCCACGATCCAGCAGATGATTCGAAGTGGCCGCCAGGCAGTCGTTGCCAAGACGGCTTCCCCAGCGTTGCGAGCCTGCCCGCAGAAGCGTGGTGTGTGCACGCGCGTGTACACAACAACGCCGAAAAAGCCGAATTCAGCACTCCGCAAGGTGTGCCGCGTTCGCCTCACCAACGGGATGGAAGTGACGAGCTACATCCCCGGTGAGGGACACAACCTCCAAGAACACAGCGTAGTATTGATCCGCGGTGGTCGCGTCAAGGACCTTCCCGGCGTGCGCTACCATGTCGTTCGCGGCACGTTGGATGCTTCGGGAGCCTCTGGCCCCTCGAGCACCAACAAGGCCAACCGCAACCGCAAGCGATCCAAGTACGGCGTCAAGCGCCCCAAGAAGTAATTCGGATTTAGGAGACGCACGATGCCTCGTCGACGCGAAGTTCCCAAGCGCAAGATCACGCCAGACCCCAAGTTCAAGGACAAGCTGGTCACCAAGTTTACCAATTGCCTCATGTCTGATGGCAAGAAGTCCGTCGCCGAGGGGATCCTCTACGGCGCGTTCGACGTGATCCAAGCCCGATTCAAGGACGATCCAATCGAAGTGTTCCGCAAGGCACTCGACAACGTCAAACCCAAGCTCGAGGTCAAGAGCCGTCGAGTGGGCGGCGCAAACTACCAGGTGCCGGTCGAGGTTCGTCCCGAACGTCGCGTCGCCCTCGGGATGCGTTGGTTGGTCGGCTTCTCGCGCAAGCGTGGCGAGAAGACGATGATGGAGCGCCTGGCCGCCGAATTGGTCGACGCCGCGCAGAACCGTGGCAATGCCGTCAAGAAGAAGGACGACACCCACAAGATGGCCGACGCCAACAAGGCGTTTGCTCACTACCGTTGGTAGTTCCCTGTCCGCAAGTGTCCCCGCAGACCCGCAGGAGTATTAGCGCACAATGAACGGTACGACATAGGATCGGGTTCGAGCACCAGTCGCCTCAGGGTGACAACCAAAAGTGACTCGACCCCGAACCCCTTCCGACAATGAGAGGCTTCCCACAAAGCGGGAAGCGACAGGTCGGAGGGGGTTTCGTACGTCTAAGCGCCGACTCCTCGACCGAGTGAACCAAACGAACGATGGCCCGCGAAATCGCAATAGAACAGACCCGCAATATCGGCATTATGGCCCATATTGATGCGGGTAAGACGACCGTCTCGGAACGGATCCTCTTCTATACGGGCATCAACTACAAGATCGGTGAAGTCCACGAGGGTGCTGCCACGATGGACTGGATGGAACAAGAGCAGGAGCGCGGCATCACCATCACGAGTGCTGCCACCAACTGCTTCTGGAGCCCGGAAATCGGCCCCTTCGTCGGGCAGAATCACCGCATCAACATCATCGACACCCCTGGCCATGTCGACTTCACCATCGAGGTCGAGCGCTGTCTGCGCGTGCTCGATGGCGCCGTGGCCGTGTTCGACGGTGGCAATGGTGTCGAGCCGCAGAGCGAAACGGTCTGGCGCCAGGCTGACCGTTACAAGGTGCCGCGCATCGCGTTCGTCAACAAGATGGACAAGGTGGGTGCGGAATTCCAGATGAATCTGGACTCGATCCGCGACCGTTTGGGGGTCATTCCGGTGGCTCTACAATGGCCAGTCGGGCAAGAGGATCAGTTCAAGGGCGTCGTCGACCTAGTCCGCATGCAGGCGGCTCTTTTCGACTCCGAATCGCTGGGAGCCCAATACACCTGGCAGCCGATCCCCGCCGAACTTGCGGACAAGTGTCGCGAGATGCGCGAGCAGCTGATTGAAGCCTGCTCGGACGTGGACGAGCGGATTATGGAGAAGTTCATCGAGGGACGTCTCAGTGACGTGACCGAAGAGGAACTTCACGCAGCGATTCGCGCAGCGGTCATTGCCTTCAAGTTCGTTCCAGTCTTGTGTGGATCGGCCTTCAAGAACAAGGGCGTGCAACTCTTGCTCGATGCCGTCGTGAACTATCTACCATCGCCACTCGACGTGCCGCCGATGGAAGGTATCGAACCGCGCACCGAGAAGAAGACGACGCGCAAAGCTTCTGACAGCGAACCCTTCGCTGCCTTGGCTTTCAAGATCATGAACGACCCCTTCGTGGGGAACCTGACCTTCTTCCGCGTATACTCCGGCACCCTGGCGAGCGGAACTGCCGTTCTCAATGCTTCGCGCGGTCGGCGCGAGCGCATTGGCCGCATCCTGCGCATGCACGCGAACAAACGTGAAGAGCTGAAGGACTGCGTAGCTGGCAATATCTATGCGGTCGTCGGCCTTCGCGACACTCGTACCGGCGATACGCTTTGCACTGAGAAGGCGCCGATCATTCTTGAGCGGATGACCTTCCCTGATCCGGTCATCTCGATCGCCATCGAGCCGAAGACTCAGGCGGATCTCGACAAGTTGGGTCTCAGCTTACAGAAGCTGGCCTACGAGGACCCTTCCTTCAGGACTTCGACCAACCCAGAGACGGGCCAGACCATCATCGAAGGGATGGGCGAGCTGCATCTGGAAATCATCGTGGACCGCTTGCGTCGCGAGTTCAAGGTGGAGGCCAACGTCGGAAAGCCCGAGGTCTCGTACCGTGAAGCTATCAGCAAAGCGGTCGAAGCCGAGGGTAGGTTCGTTCGTCAGAGCGGCGGTCACGGGCAGTACGGGCACGTGAAGATCCGTCTTGCCCCAGGCGAGCGCGGCTCTGGATACAAGTTCGAGAACAAGACCGTTGGTGGGATCATCCCGAAAGAATTCATCTCTTCGGTCGAGAAGGGTATTCGCGAAGCCATGCAGCGCGGCGTGCTTGCTGGCTACCCACTGTCCGATTGTGTTGCCGAACTCTACGACGGCAGCTACCACGAGGTTGATTCGTCCGGGCCGGCCTTCGAAATCGCCGCGTCCATGGCGTTTCAAGACGGTGCAAAGCGCGCAGGGCCGCAGCTGCTTGAGCCAATGATGGCGGTTGAAGTCGTTACCCCCGAAGTGAATATGGGTGACGTGATTGGCGATATCAATTCGCGCCGCGGCAAGATTCACGGCATGGCTCAACGCGGCAAGGACACACAGGTGATCACCGCCGAAGTGCCGCTCGCCACGATGTTTGGGTATGCAACCGACTTGCGCAGCAAAACGCAAGGCCGGGCCACGTATACCATGCAGTTCTCTCATTACGAACCCGCTCCTGCATCGGTGCAGGAGGCGGTTGTTGCCAAAGTCCGCGGAAATTAGCGATAGGGAGGCGTTTGGGATGGCCAAGGAGAAGTACGTTCGCAGCAAACCACACGTAAACGTCGGAACGATTGGTCACATCGACCATGGGAAGACGACGTTGACGGCAGCGATTGTGAAGCTGCAGTCCAAGCGTGGGCTGGCGAAGGAAATCAAGTACGCCGACATCGCTAAGGGTGGAATCGTTCGCGACGAAACCAAGACGGTGACGATTGCCGTCAGCCACGTGGAATACGAGACGAAGGAGCGACACTTTGCTCACGTCGACTGTCCCGGACACGCGGACTACATCAAGAACATGATCACCGGTGCGGCCCAGATGGACGGGTCGATTCTGGTGGTGAGCGCGCTAGACAGCGTGATGCCACAGACGCGAGAGCACGTGCTATTGGCACGTCAGGTGGGGTTGAACCACCTTGTGGTGTTCTTGAACAAGTGCGACGCGGTAGAAGATCCGGAGATGCTGGAACTCGTGGAGATGGAAGTCCGCGAGCTTCTGGGCAAGTACAAGTTTGATGGCGACAACGCGCCGATCATCCGAGGGGCGGCGCTGCCGGTGCTCCAAGGAGGGGACGCGAAGTGGGAGAACTCGATCGACGAGCTCTTGGCAGCGCTCGACAGCTACATCCCGCTACCGCAGCGCGAGGTGGACAAGCCGTTCCTGATGGCAGTCGAAGACGTGTTCTCGATCAAGGGTCGAGGGACGGTAGCGACGGGCCGAATCGAGCGCGGCGTAATCAAGGTGAACGACGAAGTCGAGATCATCGGGTTCGACAAGCTCTCGAAGTCGGTAGTGACCGGGGTCGAGATGTTCCGCAAGCAGCTGGACCAAGGCCAGGCTGGCGACAACGTGGGCTGCCTGTTGCGCGGGGTCGACAAGGAAGGGATCGAGCGCGGGCAGGTGTTGGCGAAGCCCGGTAGCATCAAGCCGCACAAGAAGTTCGAGGGCGAAGTTTACGTGCTGAAGAAGGAAGAGGGCGGGCGACACACGCCGTTCTTCCCGAATTACCGCCCCCAGTTCTACATCCGGACGACGGACGTGACTGGAAGCGTATGGTTGCCCGAAGGCGTCAAGATGGTGATGCCTGGCGACAATATCACCATGACGGTGGAATTGATTACGACGGTGGCGTTGGAAGAGCAGATGCGGTTTGCCATTCGCGAGGGTGGCAAAACGGTCGGCGCTGGCGTCGTCACCAAGATTCTCGAGTAGCTATTGACCCTAGTATTTCGCAACATCAGGCCAACATCAGGCGAGACATGAGGCAAGGCGATGGGACCACGGCCTCGTAAGGATACCCGAGTTCCAATCGCCCTCTGTTGCACCCTGTGTTCGAGCAGGAACTACAAGACGACGCGATCTAACAAGGCAGATCAGAAGCCAATCAGTCTGAAGAAATTCTGTTCTGCCTGTAATGCACACACGGTACATCTAGAAGCGAAGTAGACAAACGGGCCGCTGCTGCTACTAGGGCGGCCCACCCATTCTAGGGGTGTAGCTCAATTGGTAGAGCAGCGGATTCCAAATCCGCAGGCCGGGAGTTCGAGCCTCTCCGCCCCTGCCCAGCTCGAAACGCAACGACCACCGCAGAATCCTCTTTAGGCCATGACCGACGACCGAAGGCAGCCCGACGAAGGGCAAGAGTCCCCACTGACGAGCGAATTGCTCGATCGGACGGGTGCACTCACCGCTCCTGACGCTTCTGGGGTTGCTATTGCACCCGAGGCACCTCGCGTGAGCGGTCAACTCGGCACTGCACGCTACGTGCACGCCTCCTTTATCGCGGCTGCGGTCCTTGTCGGCTACATCGCGGCTCAGGTGTTCACGCTGATTTGGAATCGCCTTGCGGAGGCACCCTGGGCGCTCCGGCTGGTTCCTCAGCTCGTTCGCTGGGATGAAGATGTTCGCGGAGACGTTGGTTTGGTCTTTGGTGCCATCGTTGGCATCATCACCATCATTCGCATCTACAAGCGGAAGAACATCCGGGAATGGGCTGACGCGGTTGCGTCGGAACTCTCCAAGGTGAGCTGGCCCGATCGCGAGAATGTTGTGAATAACACGGTGATCGTGATTGTTGCGACCCTAGCGGCGACGCTTTACGTAACGGTATTCGATCGATTTTGGGCCTTCTCAACAGGGCTCATCTACGCGCCATGAGCACGGGGGCAAGGACGGAGATGGCCGAAAAGAAATGGTACGTCGTCACGACCTACTCGGGCTTCGAACAGAAGGTCAAGAGTGCGTTGCGTGAGCGGATCCGCCAGTTCAAGATGGAGGATCAATTCGGCGAGGTAATGATCCCGTCCGAGTCTGTTACGGAGCGCACCAAAGACGGTAAGCCGCGCGTCAAGACGAAGACGAGTTTCCCCGGGTACCTGTTCATCGAGATGGAGATGAGCGAGCACGCTTGGCACGTCGTCAAGGACACACCCAAAGTTACGGGCTTCATTGGCAACCAGCGCCCACAAGAGGTCAAGCCGCCACAAATCGACGACCTGCGTAGGGGAATCGTCGAAGGGGCGGTCAAGCCGAAGCCAAGGCGTCAATTTCAAGAAGGCGACGAAGTTCGCGTCATTGTCGGCGCATTCGCCAATTTTCCCGGCACTGTGCAAGAGGTCAAGCCGGACAAGCAGAAGCTCAAGGTCATGGTCAGCATCTTCGGGCGGCCCACTCCGGTTGAGCTCGATTTCGCCCATGTGGAGAAGCGATGAGCACGAAGAAAAAGGTTACAGCGTACATCAAGCTGCAGCTCCCCGCAGGCAAGGCCAATCCTTCGCCGCCGGTGGGTCCTGCGCTCGGTCAGCACGGCGTCAACATCATGGGGTTCTGCAAGGACTTCAACGCACGCAGTGCGCAATTCGGCGACACGATTATTCCAGTCGTGATCACCGTCTACGCCGACCGTTCGTTCACCTTCATCATGAAGTCGCCGCCGGCGAGCATTCTGGTGAAGAAGGCGGCAGGCCTGCGTACCACCGGCAAGCCGGGGACAGGGTCCAAAGAACCCAACAAGGTGAAGGTTGCCGAGCTGTCCTGGGATCAGGTTCGCGTGATTGCGGCCGAGAAGATCAAGGACATGAACACGACCGACATCGATGCGGCCGCGCGCTCGATTGCCGGAACTGCCCGCAGTATGGGAGTGGACGTCAAATAACGTCGCTCGAACTCTGCCGGTAATTCTGGCAGAAACAGCAGGAAACTGGAGCGTCACTCACGCCGTGAAGCGTGAAAGGCGTATCCCAGGAGTCGAAAGACGACCCATGGCACGAATACCCAAGAAACAGAAAGAAGCGCTTGCCAAGTTCGATCGGCAAAAGCGCTACAACTTGGAGGACGCGGTCGGAATCGTGAAGAAGACCGCCTTCGCCAAGTTCGACGAGAGTGTGGACGTTGCTGTCCGCCTCGGCGTCAACCCAAAGCACGCGGATCAAATGGTCCGCGGCGCGATCGTCTTGCCGCACGGAACGGGCAAAACGGTGCGCGTCCTCGTGTTCGCTAAGGGCGAGAAGGAAAAGGAGGCACTAGCCAATGGTGCCGATCTCGCCGGTGCGGACGAACTAGTTGCAAAGGTTCAAGAGGGCATGTTGGACTTCGACCGCGTTATCGCCACACCCGACATGATGGGTGCGGTCGGTAAGCTGGGTCGAATCCTCGGCCCGCGCGGACTGATGCCGAACCCCAAGGTTGGCACGGTAACGTTCGACGTCGCCGCAGCGGTCCGCGAGGCCAAAGCCGGTAAGGTCGAGTATCGTGTTGACAAGGCAGGCGTTGTGCATTGTCGCGTTGGGCGCATCTCGTTCGAAGAGAAAGCGCTGAGCGAGAACGCCACTGCCCTGGTTCGTGAATTGCTCCACAAGAAGCCGGCTACCGCCAAGGGCACGTATCTCAAGAGCATCACGGTCTCGAGTACGATGGGCCCCGGTGTGCGGATAGACACTGGTTCGGTGACGATCGCTGAGGAGGCAGGCTGATGCTACGCACAGACAAATCCATCGCGATCGACCGGATCAAGGAACGCTTTTCGAAGATGTCGTCTGCGGTCTTCGTTGACTACGCAGGCATGACTGTCGAAGAGGTGAGCAAGCTTCGCGACGAACTTCGCAAGAAGGGCGTTGAGTACCGCGTTCTCAAGAACAAACTCGTTCAATGTGCGCTCAAGGGCACACCCTATGTCGAGACGCTCGGCAAGGTCGCGCTCAAGGGCATGACGGCTGTCGCTTGGAGCTTTGAAGAGCCCAGTGCTGCTGCTCGCGTGTTGAAGGACTACCGCCGAGAGAACGAGAAGCTGAAGATCAAGGCGGGCCTACTGGACGGGCAAGTGCTCGATTCAGCGGCCGTCGAGAATCAACTCGCATCTCTTCCGAGCAAGGACGAGGCACGCTCCATGTTGCTGGCAACCATGCTGGCTCCGGCGCAAAACTTCGTCATGCTGCTCGCAGCACCTGGCAGGGAATTTGTCGGTGTTTTGGCAGCGAAGCAGCGCAAGGACGAAGGCAAGAGCAATGGCTAGGACGAGTTAGGGTGACACTCGTTCGGTGTTCGGCTGCCGCCCGAAAGCACGGCTGGACTCAAGTACCGTCACTCAATGTCAGATTTAGCAAGAAATAACCCAGCTTAGGCTGAAGGCAGTTAGAGGAGCAGGTCATGGCCGAAATTTCGCGTGAACAGGTTGTCGATTACCTTTCCAACCTCCCCGTCATCCAAATCGCCGAGCTTGTAAAGACGCTCGAAGAGAAGTGGGGAGTCAGTGCAGCACCGGTTGCAGTTGCGGGGCCTGGTGTCGCCGCTCCTGCAGCAGTGGTCGAGGAGAAGACGGAGTTCGACGTCGTGCTCGCGGATGCGGGCGCGAACAAGATCAACGTCATCAAGGTCGTTCGCGAGATCACGGCCCTTGGCCTCAAGGAAGCCAAGGATCTGGTCGAAGGTGCGCCCAAGGCCATCAAAGAAGGCATTGGCAAGGATGAAGCTGCGGACATCAAGAAGAAGCTTGAGGACGCGGGCGCCAAAGTCGAGGTCAAGTAGTCCTCGCGTGCCCGTACAGCGTTTCTCAGAACACGAAAGCCAGGCCCTGTCAGTTGGCGGGGCCGGCACTGCGTCGAGCGTAATGGATTGAGCGACTCGCGGGACGGCAGAGATCTGCCTTGTCCCGCGTGCCGTCGTCTGGAGGAACGAGCATGGCGTCGAAGGTCCAGTCAAACTTCCGGCATCGGACGAACCTCGGCAAGGTCGAACCGATTGTCGAGATTCCGAATCTCATCGACATTCAGAAGAGTAGTTACGACAAGTTTCTCCAGACCGATATCGTTCCTCGTGAGCGAAAAGAGATCGGGCTCGAGGCGGTCTTCCGCAGCGTGTTTCCGATCAAGGACTTCGATGGGACGAGCGAGCTAGTCTACGTCTCGTACAATCTGGAGAAGCCCAAGTACGACGTCGATGAATGCCGCCAGCGTGGCATGACTTTCGCTGCGCCGATCAAGGTCACCACACAGCTCATGGTCTATGAGGTGCGTGAGGGCGGCGGCGATCGTTTAGTCCGCGATATCAAGGAGCAAGAGGTCTACTTCGGTGAGATTCCGCTAATGACGGACACCGGGACCTTCATCATCAACGGCACCGAGCGTGTCGTGGTGAGCCAGCTCCACCGCAGCCCCGGTGTGTTCTTCGACCACGACAAGGGTAAGACGCATTCGAGCGGCAAGTTGCTGTACTCGGCGCGAGTCATTCCGTATAGCGGCTCGTGGCTGGACTTCGAGTTCGATCACAAGGACATCATCTACGTCCGCATCGATCGCCGGCGCAAGATGCATGCGACCGTGCTGCTCCGAGCCCTCGGCTACAGCACGCAGGAGCTGCTCAACTACTTCTACGATACCGAGACGATCTACTTCGAGAAGGGCGGTAAGTTTTCGCGTAGCATCGACTACGAACTACTTGCTGGTCAGCGTGCCACTCGCGACGTCAAGGTTGGCAACGAAGCCATCGTCAAGAAGAACACGAAGTTTACCCGCGCAGCGATCAAGAAGCTCAGGGAATCCAAGGTCGACCGTCTGCCCATGGAGCAGGTCGAACTCATCGGCAAAGTGAGTGCCGAGGATATCGTCGACAAGGAGACCGGCGAGGTCTTGCTCGAGTGCAACGAGGAAGTGACGGAAGTCACGCTCGATCGTCTGCGCGAGGCGAACATTCCGCAGGTCAAGGTACTGTTTATCGACGGGCTCAACGTCGGATCGTATCTGCGCGACACTCTGCTTGCGGACAAGGTCCGCACGATGGAAGACTCGATCATGGAGATCTACCGGCGCCTGCGACCGGGCGATCCGCCTACGCTCGAGACTGCCAAGCAGCTGTTCAACAACCTGTTCTTCAATCCCGAGCGCTACGACCTTTCGGCCGTAGGACGCTTGAAGCTGAACTACAAGTTCTATCGCGATCTACCCGAGGAACAGCGCCCGGGGCTCGATCAAACGATCCTTAGTTCGCAGGACATCCTCGAGACCGTTCGGCACCTAATCGAGCTGAAGAACGGTCGCGGTTCGGTGGACGATATCGACCACCTTGGCAACCGGCGCGTGCGTGCAGTTGGCGAGTTGATGGAGAACCAGTACCGCATCGGTCTGGTCCGCATGGCTCGTGCCATCAAGGAACGCATGAGTGTGTCGCAGGAAATCGACACCCTGATGCCGCACGACCTCATCAACGCCAAGCCTGTTGGTGCCGTGGTCAAGGAGTACTTCGGCAGCTCCCAGCTGTCGCAGTTCATGGACCAAACCAACCCGCTGAGCGAAGTGACGCACAAGCGGCGCTTGAGCGCGCTCGGGCCAGGCGGCCTCACGCGTGAGCGTGCAGGCTTCGAGGTCCGCGACGTTCACGCGACGCATTATGGTCGTATCTGTCCGATCGAGACGCCTGAAGGTCCAAACATCGGCCTAATTGCCTCGCTTTCGACCTTTGCTCGCGTCAACGAGTACGGGTTCGTTGAAACGCCCTACCGCCACATTCGTGAAGGTCGCATCACGGCTGACATGGCCTGGTACAGTGCCCTCGAAGAAGAAGGCAAGTACATCGCTCAGGCCACGGCAGACGTCGATTCGAAGGGGCGCTTCAAGGACACGCTGGTGAGCGCGCGCCTGAATGGCGACTTCCGCATGGCCACACCAGATCAGGTCGAGCTGCAAGACGTTGCACCGAACCAGATGGTGAGCGTGGCGGCGGCACTCGTGCCTTTCCTCGAGCACGATGATGCCAACCGTGCCCTCATGGGCGCAAACATGCAGCGCCAAGCGGTTCCGCTGGTCGTTACCGATGCTCCGCTCGTTGGAACGGGCATGGAAGGCCGAGTAGCTCAGGACTCCGGCGTGTGCATCTTGGCGCGGCGTGCTGGCATCATTGAGAGCGTCGATGCTGAACGCATCGTTGTGCGCGTCGACGAAGGCGACAGTAGCGAGGTTCCTGACATCTACCAGCTGACCAAATATCAGCGGTCGAACCAGAGCACCTGCTACAACCAGAAGCCGATTGTGCGTGCGGGTGAACTCGTCAAGGTTGGCGATGTGCTGGCCGACGGCGCTTCGTGCGACAGTGGTGAGCTTGCTTTGGGCCGGAACGTGCTCGTCGCGTTCATGCCTTGGCAGGGTTACAACTTCGAAGACTCGATCTTGCTCAGCGAGCGCATGGTCAAGGACGACGTATTTACCTCGGTGCACATCGAGGAGTTTGAATGCATCGCTCGTGACACGAAGCTCGGCAAAGAAGAGATCACCAAGGACATTCCGAACGTTGGCGAGGAAGCCCTCAAGGATCTCGACGAAGCCGGCGTCGTCCGCATTGGAGCGGAGGTCAAGCCAGGCGATATTCTCGTGGGCAAGATCACTCCGAAGGGCGAAAGTCAGCTCAGCCCGGAAGAGAAGCTCCTGCGAGCGATCTTTGGTGAGAAGGCCGGTGACGTTCGCGATACCTCGTTGAAGGTACCTCCGGGCGTCGGCGGTATCGTCATCAACGCCCGGATCTTTGCTCGAAAGGGCACGGAAAAGGACGAGCGTGCACGTGCCATCGAAGACCAGGAACGCGCCAAGCTCGAACGTACTCGCGACGAGGAAGTCAAAATCCTTCAGGATTCCTTCTTCCGCAAGATCCGTCGCGTGCTCATCGGTAAGGTGACTGCTGCCAAGGTCGTCGACGACAAGGGCAAGGTTCTCGCCAACAAGGGGATTGCCCTCGACGAGGTGGGTCTCGAGCAGATCCCGCGTAGGTACCTGGGCGCAGTCAGCGTCGAGGCCGGTGGCGAGGAAGTGGCTCAGCTCATCCACGATCTCGAGGAACTCGTTCGCGTCCGGGAGGAACACTTCCGCGACAAGATCGATCGACTGAGTCGCGGCGATGAGCTGCCTCCGGGCGTCATCAAGATGGTCAAGGTGTACGTAGCCATCAAACGCAAGATCCAGGTCGGCGACAAGATGGCCGGGCGACACGGCAACAAGGGTGTCGTCAGCCGCATCCTGCCCGAAGAGGATCTGCCGTACTTGGCAGACGGAACGCCCGTCGATATCGTGCTCAACCCGCTGGGTGTGCCGAGTCGTATGAACGTGGGCCAGATCCTGGAAACCCATCTCGGGTGGGGCGCCAGGGCGCTTGGAAATCAACTCCAAGCGATGGTCGAGCAGAACTACGGCGCCGAGAAGATCCGCGAGAAACTACTCGCGGTCTACGAGGGTGACGAGAGGTTCTCCGTTGTCCTGAAGTCCATGAACGACGAAGAGCTCCGGGCCGTTGCCGGCAAGCTCAAGACGGGCGTGTTCTTCGCGACGCCGGTGTTCGACGGCGCTCCAGAATCGCAAATCAAGCGCGCACTCGACTTGGCGGGTTTGCCCAAATCGGGCCAGGCCATCCTGTTCGATGGGCGGAGCGGCGATCCGTTCAAACATGACGTGACGGTGGGCATTATGTACATGCTCAAGCTCCATCATCTCGTCGACGACAAGATCCACGCCCGCTCGATTGGTCCCTACTCGCTCGTTACCCAGCAACCACTGGGCGGCAAGGCGCAGTTCGGCGGCCAGCGGCTCGGTGAGATGGAAGTCTGGGCCATGGAAGCCTACGGTGCGGCCTACGCACTGCAGGAGTTCCTCACCGTCAAGAGCGATGACGTTCAGGGTCGTACCCGCATGTACGAGTCGATCGTCAAGGGAGAATGCGTACTTGAGGCAGGACTTCCCGAGAGCTTCAACGTTCTCATCAAGGAGCTCCAAGCGCTCTGCCTGAACATCGAACTCGTCGAAGCTTCGACCAACGCAGCTGCGGCGGAGGATTGATGAACCCCGTCACGGTGCCAACGCCCATCCCGCTACGTCAGCAAACAACCCCGCATACCTTGAACGTTCGTTCGACGTATCCGAGCGAAGTGACTCGTAAAGGAGTTTCGTCCCATGCGTGACATCTTCTCCTTCTTCGAAAAGCCCAAGGATCCGCTCTCTTTCTCCGCGCTTCGAATTTCACTGGCGAGCCCGGAGAAGATTCGTGAGTGGTCGCACGGCGAGGTGAAGAAGCCCGAGACCATCAATTACCGGACATTTAAGCCGGAACGTGACGGCCTCTTCTGCGCCAAGATCTTTGGGCCAGTCAAGGACTACGAGTGCATCTGCGGCAAGTACAAGCGCATGAAGCACCGTGGCATCGTGTGCGAGAAATGTGGCGTCGAGGTCATCCAGTCGAAGGTTCGGCGTGAACGACTCGGCCACATCAGCTTGGCCACGCCCGTGGCTCACATCTGGTTCCTCAAGAGCTTGCCGTCGCGTATCGGCAACATCCTCGACATCAGTCTGAAGGACCTTGAAAAGGTTCTTTACTGCGAGTCCTACATTGTCATCGATCCGAAGGACACCGAGCTGCAAGCCGGTGAACTCCTGACCGAGGAGAAGTACGCGCAGCTGATGGAAGAGTACGGCGAGGAGCGCTTCGATGCCGGCATGGGCGGCGAGGCGGTCATCGAGATGCTCAAGCGGGTCGACGTGCACGCGCTGTCGGAACAGCTGCGCGAAGACATGCGCAGTACGAGCAGTGAAGCCAAGCGCAAGAAGTACGCGAAGCGGCTCAAGGTCATCGAGGCATTCCGCACGAGTGGCAACCGCCCCGAGTGGATGATGCTTACGGTGTTGCCGGTGTTGCCACCGGATCTGCGCCCCTTGGTGCCACTCGATGGTGGTCGGTTTGCAACGAGTGATTTGAACGACCTCTACCGTCGCGTCATCAATCGAAACAACCGCCTCAAGCGGCTGCTTGAGTTGAACGCGCCCGAGATCATCATCCGCAACGAGCGGCGCATGCTGCAAGAGGCGGTTGATGCCCTGTTCGACAATGGTCGCCGCGGCAAGACCATCACCGGCCCGAATAAGCGTCCACTGAAGAGCCTCAGCGACATGCTCAAGGGCAAGCAGGGGCGTTTCCGTCAGAACCTGCTCGGCAAGCGCGTCGACTACTCAGGTCGAAGCGTGATTGTCGTGGGTCCGACGTTGAAGCTGCATCAGTGCGGTCTTCCGAAGAAGATGGCACTCGAGCTCTTCAAGCCCTTCATCTACAACAAGCTCGAAGAGCGTGGCTACGTAAACACGATCAAGAGCGCGAAGAAGATGGTCGAGAAGGAGCGTCCCGAGGTGTGGGACATTCTCGATGAAGTGATCACCGAACATCCGGTGATGTTGAACCGCGCACCTACCTTGCATCGATTGGGCATTCAGGCATTCGAGCCGGTGCTGATCGAAGGCAAGGCCATTCAGTTGCACCCGTTGGTTTGTGCCGCCTTCAACGCGGACTTCGACGGTGACCAGATGGCTGTGCACGTGCCGCTATCGGTCGAGGCACAGATGGAAGCGCGCGTGCTCATGATGAGCACGAACAACATCCTCTCGCCGGCCAGTGGCCGTCCGATCATCAACCCCACTCAAGATATCGTTCTGGGCCTCTACTACGCGACGCGCAAGCGCAAGTACGGAGTGGGTTGCCACCGTCCGGGCGCGATGACGTACGACGAGAAAGAGCAGACGATCAAGGGCTACCTGCGCGGCGTCTATTCCTCACCTGAAGAGGTGCGGATGGCGTTTGATAACGGCGTCGTCGATCTGCATTCGGAGATCGAAGTTCGCATCGAGGACTACGACGAAGCCGGCGAACAACGGATCCGTCAGGTCTTGACCACCGCTGGTCGCGTGCTGGTGAGCGAGATCTTGCCGCCAGAAGTGCCCTTCGATTACGCGAACAAGGTGCTGAATAAGAAGGCACTTTCCGCGCTCATCGACGTCTGTTACCGCAAGCACAAGAACAAGGAAACCGTTCTACTCGCGGACCGCCTGCGTACGCTTGGCTTCACCTGGGCAACCTTAGCTGGTGTGTCGGTGTGCATGGATGACATGGTCATCCCCGACAAGAAGAAGGAGCTCATCGACGAGGCGCAGCGTGAACTCGAGCGCATCTACGAGCAGTACCAGGAAGGCCTGATTACTGACGGTGAGCGCTACAACAAGGTCGTCGATATTTGGGCTGGCGTTGCTGACAAGGTGACGGAAGAGATGATGAATGGCATCTCCAAGGCCATCGTCGTTGACGAAGAGACCGGCGACAGAGTCGAAGACTCGAGCTTCAACCCGATCTACATCATGGCCGACTCGGGCGCTCGTGGTTCTACCCAGCAGATGCGCCAGCTGGCCGCCATGCGTGGCCTGATGGCGAAGCCGTCGGGTGAAATCATCGAGACGCCAATTACCGCGAACTTCCGCGAAGGGCTGACGGTACTCCAGTACTTCATCTCGACGCACGGTGCGCGTAAGGGCTTGGCCGATACGGCTTTGAAGACGGCAAACTCTGGGTACCTAACCCGACGCTTGGTCGACGTGGCTCAGGATGCCGTCGTCTCCGACATCGACTGTGGCACCCTCGACGGAATTCGTGTTGCCAAACTCGAAGAAGCCGGCGAAGTCATCCAGCCGCTGGGCGAACGAATTCTCGGTCGCGTAGCACTCGAAGACGTAGTCGATCCATTGACCGGCGAGATCATCGCTTCCGCGAACACCGAGTTCGACGAAGCACTGGTTCGCCGGATCGAGGAGGCCGGCATCGAAGAGGTGGTCATCCGCTCGGTGCTCACCTGCCAGACTCGTCGAGGTGTGTGTGCCTTGTGTTACGGCCGCGACCTGGCTCGTGGCTACAAGGTCAACGTTGGTGAAGCGGTCGGCATCATCGCCGCCCAGTCCATCGGCGAACCGGGCACGCAGCTGACGATGCGTACGTTCCACATCGGTGGTGCGGCAGCACGCGGCAAGATCGAGCAAAGTTCGCTCGAGACGCGCACTGACGGTATCCTTACGCTGCGCAACACCCAGACCACGACCAAGCGCGATGGTTCCATCGTCGTGATGAATCGCCATGGCGAGTTGGTGATCATGGACGATACCGGCCGTGAACGCGAACACCACCGTCTGGTGTACGGCGCTGTGCTCAAGGCCGTCGACGGGCAGCGGGTGAAGGCCGGCACGATCGTGGCCGAATGGGATCCCTTTGCCATGCCAATCCTTACCGAGCAGGGCGGGATCGTGCGCTTCGGCGATCTGGTCGAAGGCGTCACCGTGATGGAGAAGGTCGACGAAGTGACCGGTCTGTCGCGCAAGATCGTCATCGAGTCACGCGCAGCCGACTTGCGGCCACGCATCACCGTTACCGATCCGGTCACCGGCGAACCACGCAAGCTCTCGGGGACGGATCTCGACGCACGCTATCTGCTACCGGTCGGCGCGAACATTGTGGCGCAGGACGGTGAGGAGATCGCTCCCGGTGAAGCCATCGCGCGTATTCCTCGTGACACGACGAAGGTGCAGGACATCACCGGCGGTCTGCCGCGTGTGGCCGAACTGTTCGAGGCACGCAAGCCCAAGGATCACGCCATCATCAGCGAGATCGACGGTTTCGTTGCCTTTGGCAAGGACACCAAGGGTAAGCGCAAGGTCGTCATCACGCCGCTGGGCATCGACGGCGCGCCACTCGAGGATCAGCAGCGCGAGTACTTGATTCCCAAGGGCAAGCACATCCAGGTGCAGCCAGGGGATCATGTGCGCGCCGGTGATCCGCTTCAGGACGGTCCCGCTAACCCACACGACATTTTGCGCGTGAAGGGTGAGAAGGAACTCGCCGCCTGGTTGGTGAACGAAATCCAGCAGGTTTATCGCCTCCAGGGTGTGAGCATCAACGACAAACACATCGAAGCCATCGTGCGGCAGATGTTGCGTCGCGTTCGCATCAAGGAGGTGGGTGACACCAGCTTCCTCGTTGACGAGCAGGTGGAGAAGTACGTGTTCGAGCGCGAGAATGGTCGTGTCATCGAACGCGGTGGTCAACCGGCAGTGGCCGAGGCCATGCTCCTCGGTATCACCAAGGCGTCGCTCTCCACTGACTCCTTCATCAGTGCATCGTCCTTCCAAGAGACCACCAAGGTACTTACCGAGGCGGCTATCTGTGGCAAGACCGACGATCTGCGCGGCATCAAGGAGAACGTGGTCATGGGTCGCTTGATCCCGGCAGGCACAGGGCTTCCGGCCTACCGCCGACTGCAGGTGGTGACCGACGATCGTTCCGAAACCTACGCGCCGGTGCGTACCGCTCGCGTGGCAACGGATCTGTCGCTAGCCATCGGCGACGACTAATCCACGCCGCTGAACCTGAAAAGGTCGAATAGACCGTGAACCAGCCTAAGGCGCGTTCTCCCCAAATGGTGAACGCGCCGCGGCTTTTTGTGGTCGGTGCGAAGTGGTAACGACGCTGGGCCGAGCGCTGCGCGACCTCGTGGCTCAATTGGCGCGACCGAGTGGGCGCGCGGCATGGCGCGCCGACCTCGAACTCTTACCGCGCGCGCTGCGCTGGGCGCTGCCCTGGGCCGTTCTAGGGCGTGTCAGTCGCAATGCCAGTCCGACGCGTTGGCTCGAGCTATGGGCGCAGAAGCGGCCGGACGTGGTTGCGGTTGAGGACCTGCAATGCAAGCTCACCTTTGCCGAGCTGCACGACAGAAGCCGAATTGCGGCTGCGTCGCTCGTGGCACAAGGGGTAGGGCAGGCCGACCGTGTGGCGTTGTTGCTGCCGACCAGTACGGAACTCGTGGTGGCGCTGTTCGCCTGTTGGAGGGTCCGTGCGGTGCCCTGTCCGCTGGATCCGAAAACGCCAGAATCACTGCTCGGCGAGGCTATTGCGCGTCTCGGTCCGAAGTGGTGTTGGGGTGGAGCACTAGCTGGGATCTCTGCAGGCGCGAGGCAACTTCACCTGGACCAAACGCATAGTTTGACCCGGGTGCCCGCGGCGCGCATTGCGGCGGCAGAAGTTGCGCTCATTTTGCCAACCTCGGGCTCCGAGGGCACGGTCAAACTCTGCCGGATCACCGCGGGACGCTTAGCCCTGTCGGGTCACGCCTTTGGCGGATTGGCGCTCCGTTGCCGGCGCGGGGACGTTATCTACTGTCCTTTGCCGCTGCACCACGCCACGGGGATAACGGTGGCTTTGATGCCCGCCATGGTCCACGGGGTGACACTACATCTGGCTGGGAAGTTTTCTGCCACGCGATTTTGGCAGGACGTGACGTCCAGCAATGCGACCCAGCTGGTCTACGTCGGGGATCTGCTGCGCTTTGCCTTGGCGGCGACGCCAAGCAGCGCGGAACTGGTACATCGACTGCGAGTTGCCGTAGGCAATGGGCTCGATGAATCGACTTGGCGCGCTGTTGCGGAACGACTCCCGTCGCTCGACATCATCGAGTTCTACGGTGCCACCGAGGCGCCGTCCGTACTGCTCAATTTATCGGGAAAATGCGGAAGTATTGGCCGGGTTCCACTGCGTAAGCTCTCACGCTACGTCGTCGTAAGGTCGAAAGATGACCAACGTCATTGGACCCACTGTGCCGCCGGTGAGGTGGGCGAGCTCTGGATCCGGATCCCGCACGGTAAGCGACTTTGGCTGGGTGATTTCGAGGGCTACCTAGCCCAAAACGACGCGCATCGCGCCGTGATCGAGCATGTGTTTCATCACGGCGATCGCTACTATCGCACGCACGATCTGGTGCGCTACGACGAGGACGATTACCTGTACTTCGTCGATCGCGAAGGCGACGTCTGGCGCAATAGTGCCCACAATGTCTCCACGATTTGGCTTGCGGGCGAGTTGCGCAACGTCGACGGCATCGAAGACGCCTGCATCGTACCGGTCGCGCTCGACGCATCCTCGCGCCGATTTGGCTTGGCCGTTGTAGTCGCGTCTGGGCCAGACTGGCGTGTTGCGCTCGAGTCGAAGCTTCGATCGTTACCGCGGTACGTGCAGCCACAGTTGGTGCAAGTGGTGTGCGAGCTGTCGTACACCGCGACGTACAAACCAAACAAGGGCGAGTGGCGAGCACGGCGCTGGGAGCCGAGTGACGACAGTACGAGTGAAGCGTACCTGTGGCGCGAGGGATTCGAGGCGATTGAGCAAAATAGCTGGGACGCGCTGCGACGTGAACTCTTGCGGAGTGGGTGACTCGGGGCTCTGATATTGAGGCGACTTCTCGCGACATTTGGTCGGCAACCTTGCAACGTTGTTGGGTGCCAGCATCGCAACTGAAAAGACACGGGTGTTTGCCCCACCTGCTGGATATTTCCTGCTCGAGTGTGGGCTCTTGCGTGCAGAGCGTCTCACGGACGAACGCATTGGCAGCACTCCCTATTTGACGTTCCATTCCTGCTAAAGAGAGCGGGAAGAGCTACAATGGGCAGTCCCGTCCGGGCCCCTCATGTCCGCCAAGAAGACCTCAACCGAACTGATTCAGTCGATTGTCCAGCAGACAATGGTCCTGATTGCCCAGTTGGCGACCAACGACGGCAGTCGTGCGCCGCTCTCTCAGTTGGCAAATCAGGTATTCCTAGATCTGGTAAATGAGCTTGAGCGCGAGGGGGTTGGTCGAAGGGTTGTGGCCGACATGTTTGGGCTCGGGCTTCGGACCTTCCAGCGCAAGCTCCGGAGACTCACCGAAAGTTCTACCGATAGTGGGCGCTCGTTGTGGGAAGCGATTCTCGACTGCCTTCGGCAACGCGGAACCATGACGCGCGCCGAGATTCTGCAGCGATTTTCCGGAGACGACGAGAACCAGGTGTGCGGCGTGCTCTACGATCTATGCGACAGCAGTCTGGTCGTCCAATCCGGCAAGGGGACGCACGCCGTCTATCGAGTGACATCCGATGAAGAGTTGGGTGCTCTTCGCCAAGCCCGTGCGGGTGAAGGATTGGATGAGCTCATCTGGGTAATCATCTATCGAGAAGGGCCGCTTACCCGGGAGGCACTTTCATCGTCGGCCCATTTGATTGGCTCCGAGCTCGAAGGGATTCTGGATCGGTTGCTGCTGTCAGGGCGTATTGGCTGCACGGGGGAGGGCTCCGCAGCGACCTATCAGGCAGGGACCTTCTGCATACCATTCCAATCTCCCGTGGGGTGGGAAGCCGCAATTTTTGACCACTTTCATGCAATGGTCAAGACGATCGTGTGCCGCATGCAAATAGGTCGCATCGCACCAAATCAGAGCGACAAGATTGGCGGAAGTACCTATACGCTCGACGTATGGCCAGGGCATCCAATGGAACAGGAGGCGGTTACCACGCTATCGCGCATGCGTTCAGAGTTGGGAGCGTTACGGCAGCGGGTCGAGGCGTACAATGCCGAGCACGCTCTTCCGGACGATTACACGCAGGTCGTCTTTTATGCTGGACAATGTCTGGTTCCGCAGGAAGCTCGAGTCGACGATGACGCGCACTAGAACAAGAAGGATCAGTCGTCTGCCGGTACTAGCGCTCTTCGCGTTGATTGGGGCGTTCTCGTGCCGCAGTGGCAGCGGTACGCCCGAAGTGGGCAGCGAATCGCACTTCTTGTCGGTATGCAGTGGCGATTGCCCGAACAGGCTCAGCTGCTTGTGCGGTGCCTGTACCCGGACTTGTGCGGATAATGGCGAATGTTCGACGCTCGCGTCGGGCGCCACATGCGTAGGCGTGGAAAGTCGCGCTCCTGCGACTTGTCCCGGTGGCACGCCGACCTTCTGTGATATGCCCTGCACGGTCGATACCAATTGTGCTTCGTTAGGGGCTCAGTATCGGTGCCAGAGCGGTTACTGCCGCGCGCTGAACGGCGGAGCTACAGCTTCCGTTTGCCCAGCGACGTCGCTGCAACTTGGGGACAACACGGGGACAGTGCAGGTGGGTGATACGACTCGTACCTATGTCGTTCGCGTTCCCACCACCTATACTGGCGCGGCACCGGTCCCGCTCGTGCTCGATTTCCACGGATTGGGCGATAGCGTCGCGCTAGAAGCAGAAAGCTCTGGCTACCGCAACTTAGCTGAGCAAGATGGCTTCATTGTCGCTTGGCCTCAAGGCATCGAGGGTTCGTGGAATATCGGCCCCTGCTGCACTTCGTCACGCACCGTTGACGACATTGGTTTTGCCAAAGCCGTGGTGCAACAAATAGAAAAAGACATCTGCATCGACGCCAAACGCGTCTATGCGGTGGGCTACGTGATGGGAGGCGGCATGGCTCTCTACCTGGGCTGCAATGCCGCAGACGTATTCGCGGGAGTGGCATCGAGTGGTTTCGATCTCTTGGCGGAATCAGACGCTCCCTGTCAGCCAACGCGGCCGGTGACCGAAA
Organism: uncultured Polyangiaceae bacterium; assembly: GCA_964454965.1. Classification (GTDB taxonomy): domain Bacteria; phylum Myxococcota_A; class Polyangia; order Polyangiales; family Polyangiaceae; genus FEN-1139. Next base: position 24,856 of record CAYVXY010000025.1, read on the forward strand.
TCTCCTTCCGTGGCACGGCCGACACGGTGATGCCGTACGCGGGCGGCACCACCACCCCGCCGAGCAACTCAATTGCTGCGGTAACCCTTACGGGCGCGATTGCCACGTTTCAGAAGTGGGCTGCGCTCGATCAATGCACAGGAGAGCCGACCACTGCAGATAGCGACGGATGTTCTACCTACTCCCAATGCCAAGGTGGAGCTGCTGTCACCTTGTGCACTGCGCAGGGTGGGGGCGAGGCCTGGGGAAGCGCTACAGTCGGCTGGAATATGCTCAAGGCGCATCCCATGCCATGAGCTATTCCGAATAGGCCCCTACTGCACCTTGGGCAACGCCAAGAAGAAGTCGGTCACCGTCTTGCCCGCCCACTGCAGCGGGAAAGCGTGAGGCCCGTCCCATTGGTCCCAATAATCGTACAAGCAGAGGGTTACGGGGTAGTTCGCGTCACAACCCGCGTACGCCTTGCAAGGGAGCGGACTACCCGTCGTGCTGTTCCCCTCGAAGGCTGCCGTTGGCATGGCTCCCGGATCGCCGCAGCCGTCTTTTTTCGTCCAGAATTGTGTTGTCGGCCAGCCTGAGTCGTTCCATTTCACAACCCACGGGCAGGTTCCACCCGACATCTTCGCGCACTCTGCCGCGTCACCCTCTTTCGGATTGTGACCGATGAATGCGGCTACCTTGCCGCCGCAGGTCCCAAAGGGTCCGGCCCCAGCAAATGGACCTATGGCACGGATCACGTTGCTGCGCCTGCAACCGAGTTCATTCGAATACATGGCGCCGGCACTGTGCCCCATGGCGAAAAAACGACTTGGATCGACGCAGTAGTTGGCTTTCAGCTGGACCACGAGCGCATCGAAGAAGTCGATGTCCACCTGTTCAATCCCACCATTGCCAGCCCAGCCAGTCTGACCGTTGCGCGACAAACCTTGGGGGCCGACAATGAGCGTCCGACCCGCGATGCCCTTTCGCACGTTTCCATAGCCCGATCCAAGGAACTCCTGTGCGGTGGTTCCGGTTCCATGCAGGGAGAACAACACCGGCACTGGCGTTTTGCCGTCGTACCCTGTCGGGAGCTCGAGCACGTATTGGCGTGCAGTTCCGTTCACGTCGATGCTGAGGTAGCCATTGGATGCTGAAGTCGGTGGCACAGCGTTTCCGTTGCAGCCTACCGTGCCGGTGGCACCTGCTGACGTGCCCGCCGTGGCGCTACCGCCACTTGCATATCCGCCGGATGCGCTGCCGCCGGAGTTCGTTGCGCCACCTGCAGATGGGGTCCCACCGGCAGCGCTACCGCCGTTGTTTGCGTTACCCCCGATGGCGCTGCCACCAGCGTTTTGGGTTCCACCAGTCGCTTTGCCACCTGAACTCGCACCGCCCACTGGGGTTCCGCCGCTGTTCGCCCCACCTGTTGGCGTGCTTCCCGTGATGGTTCCGCCGGTATTCGCTCCGGCGGTTGTTGCCCCTCCAACGCCTGTGCCTCCGGTGTTCGCGCCTCCTGCATTGACTCCACCCATGGGGTTTCCAATGTTACTCGCACCACCGGTGCCATTACTCCCAGTGATGGCTCCGCCACTCTGTGAAGACAGCCCACCCGAATTCGGTGTTCCTCCCTGTGGTGTGTTGGCCGCGTTGGCCGCTCCGGTGACAGCTGCGCCATCGCTTGCACTGCAGCCAACAGCGAACCAGACCAAGAGGGCGCCCGTTGAAATCACCATATCGTTCGCATGAGTTCTCATCTGCAACCTCCACGAGTTCAGTCGTTGTTGCCTACTGCACCTTGGGCAACGCCAAGAAGAAGTCAGTCACAGCCTTCGCCCCCCACTGAGCCGGGAAAGCGTGAGGGCCGTCCCACTGGTCCGCGTAGTCGTACAGACACAGCGTCACTGGGTAGCTAGCGTCACAACCCGCGAACGCCTTGCACGGAAGTGGACTGCCAGTCGTGCTGTTGCCGCCATTCAAGACCGCAGTGGGCATCGCGCCTATGTCCGCGCAGCTGTCCGTCTTGGTCCAATACTGGGTTGATGGCCATCCCAGCGTCTCCCAATCCACGATCCATGGACATTGCCCCCCCGACATCTTCGCACACTCGGACGCTTCACCCTCCTTGGGATTGTGGCCAATGAACGCCGCCACCTTGCCAGTACACTTTGCGGAGGTGGCTCCCCCTCCAGCGCTTGTCGAGGGGCCCCATCCTGCGAACGGGCCAATTCCACGCAGGACGTTGCCGCGAACACAGCCTAGGTAATTCGAAATAAGTCCGCCTGCGCTGTGGCCCATGGAGAAGATGCGGCCCGGATCGACACAGTAGTTGACCTTGAGCTGGGCCACGAGCGCATCGAAGAAATCGACGTCTGATACGTTGATCTCGCTGCCGCCCCCACCCATGTCGAGCCAGCCGGTCATGCCACCCGTTCTTGCCAAACCGTTTGGTCCGACCAGAATCACCCGGCCTGCTGCGCCCTTTGCCACATTCCCATAGCCCGTGCTCCCCATGAACCCCTGTGCAGTCGAGTCGGTTCCATGGAAGGCGAACATGACCGGCTGCGGAGTCTTGCCATCGTAGCCTGTTGGCAGGACGAGTGCGTACTCGCGTGACGTTCCCTTCACGTCGATCGTCAGGTAACCATTGGAGGGCGAAGTTGCGGGTTTGGCATTTCCATTGCAACCTTCCGAACCGGTGGCGCCAGCGGCAGGTGGTGCGCCAGCGGTAGCGTTGCCACCTGAGGCGTTGCCTCCGACGCTTGGTGTTCCGCCCGTGGCTTTGCCTCCTGTGCTCGTTCCCTCCGTCGAAGATCCACCGCTGCTCGTGCTTCCAATTGAACTTCCGCCAATGCCGCCGGTCGAGCTGCCACCAGCTGCCTTCCCTCCTGTAGCGCTGCCGCCCACCTCGGCGCCACCGGTCGCGGTCGCACCCCCTGTCTGAGCGGGAGATCCACCGGTGGTTGATGAGGTACCTCCGATCGCCGCGTTGCCACCAGTGGTTGAATTACCGCCGATAGGCACGCTGCCGCCGGTGGTTGCCCCACTGCTTGTACCGGACCCTCCGTTGGAAACTCCTCCTGTGTTGACAGTACCGCCAAGCTGTGAAGTTCCGCCCGTGCTCGTGAGCGGAATTGGAGCTTCTCCGCTACACCCAGCTAGCAGCCAGGCTGCCAACGCACAGGGCGTAGCCATTGCGCTGCGCGTGTACTCTTTCATCGTGGACCTCGTGCAGAAAGGATGTCGGGAACAATCCTGGGGAATTCCCAAGCGCCATCCATCCTCAAGCAGTCGCGAACTCCACGGGAGCGACAAAATTGTCGCTCCCGAATTGGAGTCACCAAGACCGGAGAGCGCGAGGTCGATGCCAGCTTATCGACGATCTCGAAGGTCATTGGTATTGACGCGGCCACCGACACGTCGTCCGTCGCGTGCGCATGTCTCCGAGTTGATCCCTTGACCCTCTTTTGGGTTTGGCCGTCGCAGTCACGTCTGGATCCGCTTGGCGCGTCGCGCTCGCATCGAAGCTTCGATCGTTACCGCGGTACGTGCAGCCACAGTTGGTGCAAGTGGTGTGCGAGCTGTCGTACACCGCGACGTACAAACCAACCAAGGGCGCGTGGCGAGCACGGCGTTGGGCGCCGAGTGACGACAATGTAAGTGAAGCATACCTCTGGCGCGAGCGTCTGGAGCCCATTTCAAGGGAGTGGGGAAGACTCCGTGAGGTTCTGCTGCCGCGGGGCTAGAGCGCTTTTCAATGGCGTCGGGGCGCCTAGCCACCGATAGGTCGCATGTGCGTGCCCAACATTCAGGGCTCGGAAAAGTACGGATTATACGCGAAAGCGCTTGTCCGTCCTGCTGCAGAGAGGCTCTGGACCCATGCATATCGCGAAGATCGAAGACAAGCTCGAAGTGTTCTGGTGCGAAGACGTTAAAGCCATTCACGACAAGTGGCTCAACTACGGCGTGACGCTCGAGGAGTTTCAACAGGGCGTCGTGGTAAGCGGATACCAACATGCCAAGGCTAACCGTGCCATTGCCTGGATTGCCGACGGGAGTGATGCCAAGGGGGTCTTCTCGCAAGAGATCCAAGATCTCATCGCACAGAAGGTCTTCAAGGCCTTTGTCGGTATTGGTATTCGGTACTTCATCTCCGTCCAACCAAAGAGCGCGCTCACCAAGCTTGGGGTCAAGCGCTACGAGAGTCAGCTCGGGCCGCACGGAATTCAGCTCATTACGGTAGAGAGCCTCGAAGGGGCCTTTGCGTTTCTGAACGCTCAGGCGCGAGCGGTCGGGTGAAGGTTGGCCGTTACCGCGACGCTGCAAACACCCTGGAACTTGGCGGACGGACCTGTCGCCGAAGCTCTTGCCACAATCCTCCGTCGGCCGAACGACACTTGACCGTACGGATTTTGCCCACATCACGAAACTCGCGGGAACTCGCCTGGCCGGTGGCGATCTGATACCCCGCGCGCCAAATATCCGCGCTATTTGGCCGTCTTGGAGTGCTGAGGGAAATCGTGCAATTAAGTCCCGTCGAATTCCAGCCGATCCCTGTATTGTTCGTAGGTTACGGATTGTCTCCGCGAGTCGAATTTGGCAAGTCCCCTAGAGAGTCCAGGACCACGTCTCGGCAAGTCGACCACTATCGGCGTGATGCTCGACTGGGTAGCGGATGCCTACCAACAGGGGCTCATGGCCGGCGTCCTCGAGGCGGCTGCGTCGGCGAACGCCAACACCCTTTGCTTCATCGGAGGCCAGATCCCTGCCACCGCGGAGATTGGAGCGCGACATCGCATCTTCGAGCTGATGGGGCCCACTTGCATTGACGGTCTATTGGTCTTGACGACGACCCTGATGCATCAAGTAGGGCGAACTGGCGTCGATGCATACTGCAAATCCCACTTCAAGAATCTTCCGTATTGCAGCATGGGAGTGGCCCTGGATGGTGTACCAAGCGTCGTTCCCGACAATGAGCGAGGGATTCGAGAAGTGGTCTCGCACTTGGTGCAAGCGCACAAGTGCCGGCGCATTGCCTTCGTTCGGGGACCGCTCGCCAATGAGGAGGCTGAGCGGCGATACGTCGCTTACGTCGAATCCCTCAAGACACATGAACTGCTATTCGAGTCGCGGCTGGTGGCAGTCGGCAATTTCATGCAATCTGGCGGCCGCGAGGCGGTGCAGAAGTTCGCACAGCTTCCGGGGATGCGGCTCGAGGACTTGGACGCAATTGTTGCTTCCAACGACAGTATGGCGATAGGAGTCCTTGCCGCCCTTGAGGAGCGAGGCGTTGCCGCGCCCGGCACCGTCGCCGTGACTGGATTCGACGACGTAGAAGAGGCGCGCCTCGTTGGATCTCCGCTAACCACCGTGCGCCAACCACTGGGTCAGCTTGGCAGCAGCGCTGCGCGCAACCTAGTGCGCTGGATACAGGTTGGAACGATCCCTGAAAACGCTCAGATTGGTACTGAGGTGGTCGTGCGTCGTTCTTGCGGCTGTTCGTTTGATACACGCGCTACCGCACAGTCGATTGTGCCTGAGATGAACTATAGTTTCGAAGCGGCACTGGTGCTGAGGCGTCAGCACATTCTCGACACGATGACCAGAACTGCGCGCGGTAGGTTGGGTGGGGCGGGTGCCGACTGGCAGTCCAGACTGCTCAACGCCTTTGCCTCCGAGATGCGCGGGGAAAAACCGGGTGAGTTTCGGACCCTGCTCGAGAGTTTTGCGCAGAAGCAGCTGGCGCGTAATGGCGATATCCAGGTATGCCACGACGTGGCAGATCTCCTGCGCCGGCAGTTGTGCGTCACGCTGCGCGCTGATCCCGTACGCCGTGACAAGGCAGAGGAGATCTTTTACGCATCACACCTATCACTCAGTGAATCGCTGCAGCGCGACATGGCGCGTGACAAGCTGCGGTTGAGTCGCTGGGTGTTGGATATCAGCATTATCTGCAATAGCTTCGCGAGTGCATTCGACCTCGTCGAGTGGCGCCAGCGTGTCCGCGACCAGTTGCGACACATCGGGATTCAGACCTACTTCGTAGTTGGGTATTCCGAGGACCGCGGCAACGGGGGCGCGCAGCTCTTGGTGGGAAGTGACAAGGGTCAAGACGTCATGTCTTCGGAAGAGGAGTATTTTGACGCTCCCGAGCTTCTGCCACGGCAGCTTAGGCCATTGCTTCAAGGCGGGCGGGCGTATGCCGTTATGTCGCTCTGTTGCAAATCGCAGCTGTTGGGACATGTCTTGTTCGAGTTCAGCTTGAACTTCGCGATCGCCTACGTTGCGCTTGCCGACGCAATCAGTGCCGGATTGTACGGTGCTCGACTTGCCGAGCGGCGTTAAAGTAAGGATTCTGGCGCAATTGGTCTTTTGGCCAATACGCCCAGTAGATTGACCACGGGTAGGTCGCTCTTCGTGTATTCTCCGACGATGCACGGGTTCCATGCCGCCCTTTTGGTCTTGCTCGCCGTGACCACGACGGCTTGCGAGAGCTGTCGTCGCCGCGCTGCACCAACCCAAAAGAGCGACGCAGCAGCCAGCGCAACGGTTACGCTTCAGCGCCCACTGCCGCCGCTGCAGGCGCCCGATCGAGTCGTAAGCCTTGCCGTGCGTGGGCAGGCTGACGCACTATTGCTGATCCCCATCGGGGCCATTGACGCTCGACCTTTGGTAGCCGTGCTGCTCGGATCGGAAAGCGGTCTACGGCAAGAATGCGAAACCCTGGGGCAGGCGATTCGACAAGAGACATTCGTCTTATGCCAGACGACGCGGCTCGAACCACGTCTAGCAGCCACAGCAGCGGGCGAGAGCGAACTCGTGGCGTCAGCGCTGAAAGCTGCCTTACACGCGGCAAAACGCAAGTTTGGCCAGTACCTGGCATCGAATGACCTTACGCTGGTCGGTGTCGGTGACGCTGCAGAAGCGGTCGCGCCAATCGTGCGACAGGTTCCAGACTTCTTTCATCGAGTGGCTTTGATCGATGCTGGGTTTCGGCAATGGACCAGCGTCGACTCGGTTAGGTTCATTGGAGCCGGTGGAAAGGCCCTGTTGGCGCGCTGCACCCGTGAGGCTTGTCGCGTTGAAGCGATGCGTGTCGTGGCCACAGCCAAGGCTTCGGGGATAGCGACCCGTCTCGACCCCGAAGGGAACACGGTGGGTGCTTCGGGAGCGCCGCTGGACTTGGGGCTAGCTCTTTCATGGTTGGTCCGCGCGGGCGCCGCACCTAAGGTACCGGCCAGTGGTGCAAGTACGAAACGTGAAGCGCCCCCCGCGCCCCAGGCGGCCAAATTGCCATGAATACTGTTCTTCGATTCAGTCTTGAGCGATATCGACTGGCAAATCAGGGCATTTTACTGAACACCTACCCAGTTTTGCGATGAAAATTGGGGTATGGAAATCGGCCACACGCCCTTGACAGAGGGCTTGCCGAAGCTACGCTCCGGTCCCCCTGAACCAGGGGAAGTCCACCCGTCTATCCCATGCCCACGATCCAGCAGATGATTCGAAGTGGCCGCCAGGCAGTCGTTGCCAAGACGGCTTCCCCAGCGTTGCGAGCCTGCCCGCAGAAGCGTGGTGTGTGCACGCGCGTGTACACAACAACGCCGAAAAAGCCGAATTCAGCACTCCGCAAGGTGTGCCGCGTTCGCCTCACCAACGGGATGGAAGTGACGAGCTACATCCCCGGTGAGGGACACAACCTCCAAGAACACAGCGTAGTATTGATCCGCGGTGGTCGCGTCAAGGACCTTCCCGGCGTGCGCTACCATGTCGTTCGCGGCACGTTGGATGCTTCGGGAGCCTCTGGCCCCTCGAGCACCAACAAGGCCAACCGCAACCGCAAGCGATCCAAGTACGGCGTCAAGCGCCCCAAGAAGTAATTCGGATTTAGGAGACGCACGATGCCTCGTCGACGCGAAGTTCCCAAGCGCAAGATCACGCCAGACCCCAAGTTCAAGGACAAGCTGGTCACCAAGTTTACCAATTGCCTCATGTCTGATGGCAAGAAGTCCGTCGCCGAGGGGATCCTCTACGGCGCGTTCGACGTGATCCAAGCCCGATTCAAGGACGATCCAATCGAAGTGTTCCGCAAGGCACTCGACAACGTCAAACCCAAGCTCGAGGTCAAGAGCCGTCGAGTGGGCGGCGCAAACTACCAGGTGCCGGTCGAGGTTCGTCCCGAACGTCGCGTCGCCCTCGGGATGCGTTGGTTGGTCGGCTTCTCGCGCAAGCGTGGCGAGAAGACGATGATGGAGCGCCTGGCCGCCGAATTGGTCGACGCCGCGCAGAACCGTGGCAATGCCGTCAAGAAGAAGGACGACACCCACAAGATGGCCGACGCCAACAAGGCGTTTGCTCACTACCGTTGGTAGTTCCCTGTCCGCAAGTGTCCCCGCAGACCCGCAGGAGTATTAGCGCACAATGAACGGTACGACATAGGATCGGGTTCGAGCACCAGTCGCCTCAGGGTGACAACCAAAAGTGACTCGACCCCGAACCCCTTCCGACAATGAGAGGCTTCCCACAAAGCGGGAAGCGACAGGTCGGAGGGGGTTTCGTACGTCTAAGCGCCGACTCCTCGACCGAGTGAACCAAACGAACGATGGCCCGCGAAATCGCAATAGAACAGACCCGCAATATCGGCATTATGGCCCATATTGATGCGGGTAAGACGACCGTCTCGGAACGGATCCTCTTCTATACGGGCATCAACTACAAGATCGGTGAAGTCCACGAGGGTGCTGCCACGATGGACTGGATGGAACAAGAGCAGGAGCGCGGCATCACCATCACGAGTGCTGCCACCAACTGCTTCTGGAGCCCGGAAATCGGCCCCTTCGTCGGGCAGAATCACCGCATCAACATCATCGACACCCCTGGCCATGTCGACTTCACCATCGAGGTCGAGCGCTGTCTGCGCGTGCTCGATGGCGCCGTGGCCGTGTTCGACGGTGGCAATGGTGTCGAGCCGCAGAGCGAAACGGTCTGGCGCCAGGCTGACCGTTACAAGGTGCCGCGCATCGCGTTCGTCAACAAGATGGACAAGGTGGGTGCGGAATTCCAGATGAATCTGGACTCGATCCGCGACCGTTTGGGGGTCATTCCGGTGGCTCTACAATGGCCAGTCGGGCAAGAGGATCAGTTCAAGGGCGTCGTCGACCTAGTCCGCATGCAGGCGGCTCTTTTCGACTCCGAATCGCTGGGAGCCCAATACACCTGGCAGCCGATCCCCGCCGAACTTGCGGACAAGTGTCGCGAGATGCGCGAGCAGCTGATTGAAGCCTGCTCGGACGTGGACGAGCGGATTATGGAGAAGTTCATCGAGGGACGTCTCAGTGACGTGACCGAAGAGGAACTTCACGCAGCGATTCGCGCAGCGGTCATTGCCTTCAAGTTCGTTCCAGTCTTGTGTGGATCGGCCTTCAAGAACAAGGGCGTGCAACTCTTGCTCGATGCCGTCGTGAACTATCTACCATCGCCACTCGACGTGCCGCCGATGGAAGGTATCGAACCGCGCACCGAGAAGAAGACGACGCGCAAAGCTTCTGACAGCGAACCCTTCGCTGCCTTGGCTTTCAAGATCATGAACGACCCCTTCGTGGGGAACCTGACCTTCTTCCGCGTATACTCCGGCACCCTGGCGAGCGGAACTGCCGTTCTCAATGCTTCGCGCGGTCGGCGCGAGCGCATTGGCCGCATCCTGCGCATGCACGCGAACAAACGTGAAGAGCTGAAGGACTGCGTAGCTGGCAATATCTATGCGGTCGTCGGCCTTCGCGACACTCGTACCGGCGATACGCTTTGCACTGAGAAGGCGCCGATCATTCTTGAGCGGATGACCTTCCCTGATCCGGTCATCTCGATCGCCATCGAGCCGAAGACTCAGGCGGATCTCGACAAGTTGGGTCTCAGCTTACAGAAGCTGGCCTACGAGGACCCTTCCTTCAGGACTTCGACCAACCCAGAGACGGGCCAGACCATCATCGAAGGGATGGGCGAGCTGCATCTGGAAATCATCGTGGACCGCTTGCGTCGCGAGTTCAAGGTGGAGGCCAACGTCGGAAAGCCCGAGGTCTCGTACCGTGAAGCTATCAGCAAAGCGGTCGAAGCCGAGGGTAGGTTCGTTCGTCAGAGCGGCGGTCACGGGCAGTACGGGCACGTGAAGATCCGTCTTGCCCCAGGCGAGCGCGGCTCTGGATACAAGTTCGAGAACAAGACCGTTGGTGGGATCATCCCGAAAGAATTCATCTCTTCGGTCGAGAAGGGTATTCGCGAAGCCATGCAGCGCGGCGTGCTTGCTGGCTACCCACTGTCCGATTGTGTTGCCGAACTCTACGACGGCAGCTACCACGAGGTTGATTCGTCCGGGCCGGCCTTCGAAATCGCCGCGTCCATGGCGTTTCAAGACGGTGCAAAGCGCGCAGGGCCGCAGCTGCTTGAGCCAATGATGGCGGTTGAAGTCGTTACCCCCGAAGTGAATATGGGTGACGTGATTGGCGATATCAATTCGCGCCGCGGCAAGATTCACGGCATGGCTCAACGCGGCAAGGACACACAGGTGATCACCGCCGAAGTGCCGCTCGCCACGATGTTTGGGTATGCAACCGACTTGCGCAGCAAAACGCAAGGCCGGGCCACGTATACCATGCAGTTCTCTCATTACGAACCCGCTCCTGCATCGGTGCAGGAGGCGGTTGTTGCCAAAGTCCGCGGAAATTAGCGATAGGGAGGCGTTTGGGATGGCCAAGGAGAAGTACGTTCGCAGCAAACCACACGTAAACGTCGGAACGATTGGTCACATCGACCATGGGAAGACGACGTTGACGGCAGCGATTGTGAAGCTGCAGTCCAAGCGTGGGCTGGCGAAGGAAATCAAGTACGCCGACATCGCTAAGGGTGGAATCGTTCGCGACGAAACCAAGACGGTGACGATTGCCGTCAGCCACGTGGAATACGAGACGAAGGAGCGACACTTTGCTCACGTCGACTGTCCCGGACACGCGGACTACATCAAGAACATGATCACCGGTGCGGCCCAGATGGACGGGTCGATTCTGGTGGTGAGCGCGCTAGACAGCGTGATGCCACAGACGCGAGAGCACGTGCTATTGGCACGTCAGGTGGGGTTGAACCACCTTGTGGTGTTCTTGAACAAGTGCGACGCGGTAGAAGATCCGGAGATGCTGGAACTCGTGGAGATGGAAGTCCGCGAGCTTCTGGGCAAGTACAAGTTTGATGGCGACAACGCGCCGATCATCCGAGGGGCGGCGCTGCCGGTGCTCCAAGGAGGGGACGCGAAGTGGGAGAACTCGATCGACGAGCTCTTGGCAGCGCTCGACAGCTACATCCCGCTACCGCAGCGCGAGGTGGACAAGCCGTTCCTGATGGCAGTCGAAGACGTGTTCTCGATCAAGGGTCGAGGGACGGTAGCGACGGGCCGAATCGAGCGCGGCGTAATCAAGGTGAACGACGAAGTCGAGATCATCGGGTTCGACAAGCTCTCGAAGTCGGTAGTGACCGGGGTCGAGATGTTCCGCAAGCAGCTGGACCAAGGCCAGGCTGGCGACAACGTGGGCTGCCTGTTGCGCGGGGTCGACAAGGAAGGGATCGAGCGCGGGCAGGTGTTGGCGAAGCCCGGTAGCATCAAGCCGCACAAGAAGTTCGAGGGCGAAGTTTACGTGCTGAAGAAGGAAGAGGGCGGGCGACACACGCCGTTCTTCCCGAATTACCGCCCCCAGTTCTACATCCGGACGACGGACGTGACTGGAAGCGTATGGTTGCCCGAAGGCGTCAAGATGGTGATGCCTGGCGACAATATCACCATGACGGTGGAATTGATTACGACGGTGGCGTTGGAAGAGCAGATGCGGTTTGCCATTCGCGAGGGTGGCAAAACGGTCGGCGCTGGCGTCGTCACCAAGATTCTCGAGTAGTGCCTCCCGAAAGCGTTACCCCAATGGCTGACACGACCAAAATTCGAATTCGCCTCAAGGCGTTCGACCATCAGCTGCTCGACAAGTCCACAGCGGACATCGTCGAGACAGCTCGTAGGACCGGCGCCCGCGTGGCTGGTCCTATCCCCCTGCCGACCTCGATTCGGCGTTACACCGTTCTCCGTGGACCTCACATCGACAAGAAGTCCCGGGAACAGTTCGAGGTTCGCACACACAAGAGACTGCTCGACATCCTCGAGCCAACGCAGCAGACCCTGGAAGCGCTGATGAAGCTCGACCTAAGCGCTGGCGTTGACGTCGAAATCAAGAGCTGAGCCACAACCCGAGGATCTCATGGCAAAGATCGACGTGTATGATCTCGAACGCAAAAAGGTCGGCGAACTCGACCTAGCCGACGAGGTGTTTGCGGCTGAAGTGAAGGAGCATCTTCTTCACGAAGTGGTCGTGGCTCAATTGGCGTCGCGCAGGGCTGGTACCCACGCGGCCAAGGAACGAGCTGCGGTTCAAGGTTCGTCAAAGAAGCTCTACAAGCAGAAGGGCACTGGCAACGCACGCCATGGCTCGATTCGCGCGCCTAGCTACGTTGGCGGCGGTAGAGCCCATCCTCCGCGTCCGCAGGATTGGAGTTTTCGTCCACCACGCAAGGTGCGCATTAGCGCCATGCGCAGTGCGCTGAGCCTCCTTTTCAAAGAGGGTCGGCTGACGGTGGTCGACAGCATCAGCTTCGACGCACCCAAGACGAAGCACCTAGCGAGCGTTCTTTCTACCCTGCAGGCGGCCAAGAGCACGCTAGTGGTGGATGAGCGTGGCAACGAAAACCTCAAGCTTTCGATCCGCAATATTGTTGGGTCGAGCTTCCTCCCGCCCGAAGGCGTCAACGTCTACGACCTCTTGAAGCACGAGCACCTCGTGGTTTCCAAGGACGCGGCGAAGGCACTCGAGGCCCGCTGCTTGGAGAAGAACCCATGAGTCCCGAGCACATCATCAAGCGTCCCATTGTGCTGACGGAAAAGGCAGCACGGAGCAAGGAACACAACAAGGTCGTGTTCGAAGTTGCTCTGGATGCCAACAAGATCGAGATCCGACAAGCCGTTGAAGCATTGTTCAGCGTCAAGGTCGTCGATGTTTCGACGCTCGTTCAGCGCGGCAAGGTCAAGCGGCTCGGCAAACGAAACTTCAAGAAGCCGAACTGGAAGAAGGCGATTGTTACGCTCAAGGCGGGCGACGATATCCAATTCTTCTCCGAGGCGGAGGGCTGAACCCATGCCAATCAAAGCGTTCAAACCCACTTCTCCCGGGCGTCGCTTCTACACCAAGAGCGACAACGCGGACATCACCAAGACGACCCCTGAAAAGGCACTGCTGGAGCCCAAGAAGGGCACCGGCGGGCGCAACAATGCGGGGCGTGTCACCTCACGGTTTCGTGGTGGTGGGCACAAGCGGATGTACCGCATCATCGATTTCAAGCGCAACAAGGTCGGCGTTCCGGCACGCGTTGCTGCCATTGAATACGATCCAAACCGCAGCGCTCGTCTAGCGCTACTCTTCTATGCCGATGGTGAGAAGAGCTACATCTTGGCGCCCGATGGCCTCAAGGTTGGCGATCAGATCGTCTCGAGTCGCAACGCGGACATCCGACCCGGCAATTGCCTGTCTTTGGCGTACATCCCGGCTGGCACGATGATCCACAGCATCGAGCTGCGTCGTGGCAAGGGCGGTCAGCTCGTGCGGTCCGCTGGCGTTTCGGGTCAGCTGATGGCCAAGGACTCGGACTACGCCCAGGTTCGTCTGCCGAGCGGTGAGGTTCGCAAAGTGCATCTGCTTTGTCGAGCCACGATCGGCCAGGTCTCCAACATCGTGGCCCAGAACAGCAGCCTGGGGAAAGCCGGGCGAGCTCGTTGGCTCGGTCGTCGCCCCCACAACCGTGGTGTCACCATGAACCCGGTTGATCACCCCATGGGTGGTGGTGAAGGTCGTACCAGCGGTGGCCGCCATCCTTGCTCGCCTTGGGGCAAACTCGCCAAGGGTAAGAAGACGCGCAACAACAAGCGCACTGACCAGATGATCGTCAAGAACCGAAAGACGAAGAGCTGACAACATGGCGCGCAGTATCAAGAAAGGTCCGTTCATTGACGGACATCTGTTGCAGAAGATTCTGGACTCTCAGGCCCAAAGCCAGAAGAAGGTCATCAAGACCTGGTCTCGTCGTTCCACGGTCCTACCTGAGGCTGTGGGGTTGACGTTCGCCGTCCACAACGGTCGCAAGTTCGTGCCGGTCTTCGTCACGGAAAACATGGTTGGGCACAAACTCGGCGAGTTTGCGCCAACGCGCACCTTCCACGGGCATGCCGGCGACAAGAAAGCTGGCGGTCCGAGGAAGTTGAACCCGCAGACGGGGAAGCGCTAGTTGCTGGATTCGAGGCCTCAACCTCCTGGTCGGGGCCTCAGTTTCAGCGACTTGCCACTAAACCGGTGAGCAGCTTCCGAAGATTCCAAGGGAATCTCCTTGCCACACCGGATCCCCTCTGCTAGTTAGCCGTCCCCCGAAGGTGAGCAGCCCAAAGCGGTCTGCCTCATCACTCGTCGAACCCGGAAGTAGTGAAAGAACACTGGTTCCGGTCAGGCTCCGTCAAGGAAACCTGTAAGACGATTCCGGCTTGGGCATCTATGCACCGAGTCTCGGGCCGACGGGTCTGTAAAAGGAAACTGTCGACATGATAAGCGTTGCTACAGCCAAATTTCAGCGGATCAGTCCGCGCAAAGCACGGATGATCGTAAATCTCGTCCGCGGGCGTGATGCGTCGGAGGCCTTGCAGCTCCTCGACTTCACCCCGAATGCCGGCGCACCCTTCGTCAAGAAGTTGATTGCTAGCGCCGTTGCAAACGCGAAGGTTGTGCGACCGGACGTCGATGCAGACCAGTTGTTCATCAGCAAGGTCAGCGTCGACAAAGGGCCGAATTCACACATGCGGCGGTGGCGCCCCCGCGCCATGGGGCGTGCCACACAGGTCGTCAAGGGCATTAGTCACATCCACATCGAGCTCGATCAGCGCTGAGCCGTAAGCGAAGGCAAAGAGATCATGGGACAGAAAACTCATCCGTATGGCTTTCGCTTGGGGGTCATCAAGACCTGGACGAGCAAGTGGTACGAGAATACGCACTATGCCAAATGGCTCCATGAGGACATTCGCATCAAGCGAGCCGTCAAGGAATACCTTTACAACGCCAACATCGCCAGTGTCGAGATAGAGCGCGCGGCGAACAAGGCCAAAGTGGTGGTCTACACCGCTCGGCCCGGTATGGTGATTGGCAAGGGCGGAAAAGGCATCGAAATCCTCAAGAGTGGGAATCTCGACAGCGCCGCCAAAGGCGAATCCAAGTTCCCCGGTGTTCAGAGCTTCACCGAGAACGAAGTGTTCATCGATGTTCAAGAGGTGCGCAAGGCAGAGACCAACGCGCAACTTGTGGCTGAGAACATCGCGACTCAGCTCGAACGCCGCATTGCCTTCCGACGCGCTATGAAAAAAGCGCTTCAGACGGCGATGAAGTTCGGTGCAAAAGGGATCCGCGTTCGTTGCTCGGGTCGTCTAGGTGGCGCAGAAATGGGCCGCGTAGAGACCTACCGCGAGGGCCGCGTCCCACTACACACGCTCCGTGCCGACGTCGACTTCGGTCTTGCCGAAGCGCGCACGACCTACGGAACGATTGGCATCAAGGTATGGATCTTCAAGGGTGAAGTGCTGCAGCGCAAGCCGCGGCGCATCCCGGAGTGAGCCCCGAAAATGCTTTCCCCCAAACGAACCAAGTTTCGCAAAGTCTCTAAGGGCAAGAACCGTGGCGTCGCCTGGCGCGGCTCCGACGTGTCCTTCGGCGACTTTGGTCTTCAGGCGCTAGATCACGCCTGGATCTCAGCCCGCCAAGTCGAAGCAACGCGTATGGCGATCCAGCGGCACTGCAAGCGCGCTGGCAAGCTCTGGATCCGTATCTTCCCGGACAAACCCGTTACCAAGAAGCCTCTCGAAGTCCGAATGGGTAGCGGCAAGGGAAGCGTCGAGGACTGGGTTGCCGTCGTCAAGCCCGGACGGGTCATGTTCGAGATCCAGGGCGTGTCGGAAGAGATGGCCAAGCAGGCCTTCAAGCTCGCCGCCTCAAAACTGCCGATTTCGTGCCGTGTTCTCACCCGAGGAGAACTGTAATGAAGTCGAAGGATCTACGCGAGCGCGCAACGGATGACCTGGTGTCGTTGCGAGACACCACCAAGAAGGAACTCTTCTCCTACCGGATGAAGAACCTCACCAGTCAGCTCGACGATACCAGCCTACTGCACAAGGGCCGCAAAGACATCGCTCGCATCGAGGCGATTCTGCGGGAACGCACCCAGAGTGCTGGACTTATCACCGCGGAATCTGCCGAGAAAGGGAGCGAGTCGTGAGTACAGGCACAACCGAGAGCAGCCGCGCTGCCAATCGGCGCCGTCGTCTCGTTGGAGTCGTCACGAGCAACAAGATGGACAAGACCATCACGGTCGAAGTCATCCGATTGAAGCTCGAGCCCAAGTACAAGAAGTACATACGGGTACGCGCACGTTACAAGGCGCACGACGAAGACAACAAGTACCACATCGGTGATCGCGTCGAAATCGTCGAACATCGGCCACTGTCGAAGGTCAAGCGCTGGATGGCGACTCGACTGGTCGAGCGTGCCGTGGAGGAGCTGAGCTGACATGATCCAGATGGAGTCCATACTGGATGTTGCCGACAACTCCGGTGCCAAAGTCATCCAATGCATCAAGGTGCTGGGTGGTTCCAAGAGGCGCTACGCGGGTCTCGGTGATGTCATCGTGGTGGCCATACGTGATGCGCTACCCGGGTCGAAGGTGAAGAAGGGCGATCGGGCTAAGGCCGTCGTCGTTCGCACTCGACGCGAGTACCGCCGTGCTGATGGTAGTTACATCAAGTTCGACGACAACAGCGCTGTCCTCATCAACGCTCAACAGGAGCCGATCGGCACCCGCATTTTTGGGCCAGTTGCCCGTGAGTTGCGCGGCCGAGGTTTCATGAAAATCGTCTCGCTCGCCCCGGAGGTGTTGTAATGCGACGCTTGCGCAAGGGTGACCTCGTTGTCGTCATTAGTGGCGAGGACAAGGGCAAACAAGGCAAAGTTACACGCGTTCTGCTTGAGCGCAACGCGGTCGTCGTTGAAGGCGTCAACCGAGCAAAGCGTCACGTCAAGTCACTGCCGGAGCGTCCGGGTGGGATCATGGACGTTGATACGCCTATCGCTGCCTCCAAGGTCATGCCAGTCGATCCACAGACGGGAAAGCCCACACGGGTGAGGTACCAGGTTGTCGACGGCAAGAAGACGCGCATCGCGAAGAGCGGTGCGGCGTTAACGGTGCAGGAGTAGAACCATGGCGAAGAAAGAGGTTACTCCCGAAAAGCCCGTGAAGGAAAAGAAGCCTTCACCCGAGAGGGCCGTGAAGGAGAAGAAAGCTTCTCCGGAAAAGGTCGCGGTAGAAACAAAGGTTTCTGCTGAAGACGCGGTGCCCAAAGAGAAGGTTTCTCCCCGCCTTAGAGACCGCTACAAGGCGGACATCGTGCCGAAATTGATGGAGCGCTTCGGCTATACGAATCTAATGCAGGTGCCGCGCCTTCAGAAGATCGTGTTGAACGTCGGACTCGGTGAGGCAACCGCCAATCCGAAGATGATCGACACTGCGGTCGCTGAAGTGTCAGCAATCGCTGGCCAGAAGCCGATCATCCGTCGCGCCAAGAAGTCGATTGCGAACTTCAAACTCCGACAAGGGATGCCGATTGGCGTCACCGTCACTCTGCGAAGGGAACGGATGTGGGAGTTTCTGGATCGACTAGTCTCGATCGCCTTGCCGCGTGTTCGTGACT
Source organism: uncultured Polyangiaceae bacterium (assembly GCA_964454965.1). GTDB lineage: Bacteria > Myxococcota_A > Polyangia > Polyangiales > Polyangiaceae > FEN-1139. The sequence goes on from CAYVXY010000025.1 coordinate 42,689, forward strand.
TCCGCGGAGTTAGTCCGCGTGGGTTCGATGGTGCTGGCAACTACACGCTCGGACTTCGTGAACAAATCGTTTTTCCCGAGATCAATTTCGACAAGGTCGAAAAGGCCAAGGGAATGAACATCACCATGGTCACAACCGCCGAAAGCGATGAGCAAGCAAAAGAATTGCTCACGCAGCTCGGTGTGCCTTTCAGGAGTTGAACCGATGGCGCGCGCATGTCAGTGGGCGAAAATGAACCGCCCGCCAAAGTTTTCGACACGAGCTGTAAACCGGTGCCACGTCTGTGGTCGGTCCAAGGCGGTTTATCGTGATTTCAAACTCTGCCGCCTGTGTCTTCGAATGATGGCGCTCAGGGGCGAGTTGCCCGGCGTTACTAAGGCTAGCTGGTGAGACCATGAATAGCGATCCCATCGCAGACATGCTGGCCAGGCTGCGCAATGCCGCCTTGGCACGCCACGAAGTAGCTAGAATGCCCGCAAACAAGCTGAAGCGGGCCATTGCTGAGCTACTCAAGAACGAGGGCTATGTTGCCGATGTTCGGCAAGAAGAACTCGGTCCCAAAAGTACACCGACACTGACTGTCACGCTCAAGTACGGGCGCGATCGTCGCTGTGCCTTCGGTGGACTCAAGCGCGTATCTCGGCCAGGAAGGCGAGTATACGTTGGGCATGACGACATTCCGAGGGTCCTTTCGGGCTTGGGTGTCTCGATACTGAGTACGTCGCAGGGCGTGCTCACGGACAAAGAGGCGCGTCGTCGTCAAATCGGCGGCGAACTGCTCTGCGAGGTGTGGTGATGACCGCTGTAGCGCAAGCCAGCACCGGCAGTACCACGATGGAGCGGCAATCGCGCGTCGGTAAGCGGCCGGTAGTACTGCCTAAAGGTGTAACCTTCAGTGTGGACGCCGAGAAGTTCTTCGTGAAGGGGCCCAAGGGGTCGCTGTCACGAGCCGTCGTTCCGAACGTTCAGATTGCCCAAGATGGCAGCGAGATTCGCATTACCAGCAACAGTCCCGGGCGCGATGGCGCCCGTCTGCAAGGGTTGATGCGAGCGCTCTTGGCCAGCATGGTCAAGGGAGTTGCCGAGGGTTATAGCCGCGGTCTTGAACTCGTAGGAACTGGTTATCGCTGTGAGCTCAAGGGCAAAACGGTATCCTTCCAGGTGGGACTCTCCCATCCTACGAGCATCGAGTTGCCTGAGGGTGTAACTGCTCTCGTGCCGGCGGATTCCAAAGGCACGATTCTGATGTTGAGTTCGGCTGACAAGGCCGTACTTGGGCAGCTTGCGGCCACGATTCGTCACTTCCGACCACCAGAGCCCTACGGTGGCAAAGGGATTCGGTATCGCGGTGAGAAGGTACGCAAGAAGGCTGGCAAGGCCGGCAAGGGCCGTAAGTAGCCGCCACGGAGTCTCGCATCATGGCACAAAAGCTTTCATCGCGTGAGCGACGTAAATTCCGGATCCGAAGCCGTGTAAATGGCACGGAGGACCGACCCCGCCTGAGCGTTTTCAGAAGCGCCAATCATATTTATGCGCAGGTGGTCAACGACGAGACTGGCGCAACGCTCGCCGCAGCCGGAACCCTTTCGCCTGACCTTCGGGATAGCCTGAAGGAAGGCGCGAAAACGGATTCGGCAAAGAAGGTGGGCGCCTTAATCGCTAAGATTTGCCTAGAAAAGAAGATCGACAAGGTCGTCTTCGATCGCAACGGTTACCTCTATCACGGACGCATTAAGGCGCTCGCTGAGGCAGCACGAGCGGCAGGGCTCAAATTCTGAGAATCGCGTCGGTTTGCCTCGGCCAATCCGGCTGAGGTAAGTCGAACGACGATGACCGTCGGGAGCAGCGATGGCACTGGATCATCTAGACGAAGAAAAACTGAAGGAACGCGTCATCCACATCAACCGGGTGGCCAAGGTCGTTAAAGGCGGCCGGCGTTTCAGTTTCGCCGCGCTGATTGTCGTGGGCGACGAAGCTGGTCACGTTGGTGTTGGGCTTGGCAAAGCCAACGAGGTGCCCGAAGCGATTCGCAAGGGCAACGATCAGGCACGGAAGAACCTCTTCAAGGTGCCGATGATTGGTGCCACGATTCCGCACGAGGTCATCGGCGAGTTTGGTGCAGGCCGAGTGCTGCTCAAGCCAGCAAGTCCTGGTACTGGCGTTATCGCTGGTGGCGCTGTACGCGCTGTCGTCGAGTCCGCTGGGATCCACGACATTTTGAGCAAGTGTCTTGGCACGACGAACAAGCACAATGTCGTCAACGCGACGATTGAGGCTCTGAAGTCGCTTAGGACACCTGAGCAGGTGGCATCTGCGCGCGACAAGTCCGTAGACGAGGTTGCCACTGACTACCCGGTTGCCAAGATGGCAGCTTCGGCACGCGGCGCGTCGTCGATCATTGCGTCGAGTGAAGGGGCCAGCGCATCATGACAACGAAGCTGGTCGTCACTCAAGTGGGGAGCAAGATTGGTCGTCCCCATCCGCAGCACCGAATTCTCGCCGGGCTGGGTCTACGCAAACCGGGTTCAACCGTGACCGTCGACAATACGCCGTCCTTTCGAGGGATGATCAAGAAGGTGCTTCATCTCGTTCGCGTTGAGGAGAAGCAGTCATGAGCGACATTCTTTCTCGCTTGGCCCCACCCGATGGGAGCCGTCACAGCACGAAGCGACTTGGGCGCGGTATTGGCACTGGATTGGGCAAGACCTGTGGTCGCGGCCAGAAGGGCCAAAAAGCACGCAGCACGGGAAATTTCGGTAAGCGCCACTTCCAGGGTGGGCAGACGCCGATGCAGCGTCGCTTGCCGAAACGTGGCTTCAACAACCCGTTTGCCGTCCCCAGTGCGGAAGTCAACGTCTGTGACCTCGAGCGTTTTGCGAGCGGTACGGTAGTGGACGAGACAGTGTTGCTTGCAGCGCGGCTGGTCCAGAAGAAGGGTGTCAGAATCAAGGTGCTTGGCGAGGGTGAGCTCACCAAGTCGCTGACGGTTCATGCCTATAAGTTCAGCGCCGGGGCTGCAGAAAAGATCGTAAAAGCAGGAGGCAAGATCATCGTCTTGGCTCCCGCCGAAGCGACCGAAGCCGGCAGCGGTCAGTAGTCGTATGGCGCTGTTCAGCGGTTTCTCAAGTATCGGGAAGATCCCAGAGTTGCGTCGCAGGGTAGTATTTACTCTGGCAATTTTGGCTGTCTACCGGTTCGGCGTGTTCGTTACAACGCCGGGTGTTGACCGAACCGTGATGAACCGCGTCGTTTCGGGGCAGGGCGGGCTGCTCGGCTTGTTCAATCTCTTCAGCGGTGGAGCGCTCGGGAACCTCTCGATCTTCGCCCTAGGGATCATGCCCTACATCTCTTCGAGCATCATCATGCAGTTGATGGGGCTCGTGAGTCGACAAGTCGAGGAACTGCGCAAAGAGGGCGATTCCGGTCGACGCAAACTTGACCAATGGACCCGCTACGGGGCCCTGCTGCTCGCGCTGTTTCAGTCCTTCGGTGTCGCGATGATGCTCGAGGGCATGAACAACACGGACATGGGTGGCGGTCGGATTGGGGATGTCGTGGCGAATCCCGGTTGGGGTTTCCGCGTCATGACCATGATGACGCTTACGAGCGGTACGATGCTGATCATGTGGTTGGGTGAGCAGATCACCGATCGCGGCATTGGCAATGGCTCGTCGCTTATCATCTTCATCGGCATCGTGGCAAACGTTCCCCAAGCCCTCGGCCAGTTCTGGTCCGGTGGCGGCGGTGAAGTACAACCTCTGACGGTCGCCATGATTGGCGGTACGTTGGTGATCGCGATTGCGATTGTATGCTTCTTCGAACGTGCGCAGCGCCGGATCCCAATCCAGTACGCACGGCGGCAGGTCGATCGGCGAATCTACGGTGGAGAGCAAGCGCATTTGCCGCTGCGCGTGAACATGGCGAGCATGATTCCGCCAATCTTTGCCTCCAGTTTGCTCATGTTCCCGGCGACTTTGCAGAGCATGAACATCCCAGGCATGCAGGCATTGAGCTCGATGCTCAACCGCGGTGATTGGATGTTCCACGCTCTTTACGCCGCGCTCATTATCTTCTTCACGTTCTTCTACACCGCTGTGACTTTCCAGCCAGTGGATGTGGCGGATAACCTGAAGAAGCAGCAGGCGAACATTCCTGGCATCCGCCCCGGACGGCAGACGGCAGAGTACATTGACGGTGTGATCTCAAGGATTACCGTTGGTGGAGCGATATACCTCGCTGCCATCTGTATCTTCCCGACATTGGTGTTCCAAGCATTCCGTGTCCCATTTCAATTCGGTGGAACCAGCCTAATTATCGTGGTCGGTACCGCTCTGGAGACCTTCAATCAACTCGAGGCTCACTTGATTAGCCAAAGCTACGAGGGACTCTCGGGCCCGGCTGCAGCACGCCTCAGTGGCAGGAGGCCCACATGACCCTGCGACTGGTATTGGTCGGTCCGCCCGCGAGCGGCAAAGGGACTCAGGCAGACGTGCTTGTCTCGAAGTTCGGGATCCCGAAGATTTCGACTGGCGATATGCTGAGGGCTGCGCGCACTGCAGGTACTGCGTTGGGCAAGGAAGCCGAGAGCTACATGAACTCCGGTCGGCTGGTGCCGGACGGAGTTGTCATCGGTCTTGTGGATGAACGGCTACAGAGCGCCGATGTCGCTGCTGGGTTTGTTCTGGATGGCTTTCCGCGGACCGTACCTCAGGCCGAATCTTTGGCTGAGCTGCTCAACCTGCGCGGGATCCCGCTCGATCTGGTGGCGCAGATAGATGTTCCTCGAGAATTGCTCATGGAACGCGCCACTCTCCGCCGGATGGACAAACGGACTGGACAGATCTACCACCTAAAGTATAACCCACCTCCGCCGGACGCCGAGCTCGTTCACCGAGCCGACGACCATGAGGATACCGTCAAGAAGCGGTTGGATGAGTACGACGCCATGACGGCAGCTCTCCTTCCTTTCTACACCAAGGCCGGTCTGTTGCGGCGCGTGGACGGAGTTGGCAGTCCCAAAGAGGTAACCGAGAGGCTCCTCGGAGTCATCGGCAGATAGAATTTCAGCGTCTTGCTCTTGGAGAAATTTTCACGACGAGTCAGTCAAGTTCGAACGGAACAGTGGAGGAAGTGCTCCCGAATGCCCTTTACGCGATACGTCTCGCAGATGGGCGAAGGATTACGGCAGCGCTTGAATCCACGGCACGGCATCGGGTCAGCAGGCTCATCGTAGGAGATCGCGTTCAGATTCGTCCGGCCAGTCACGACCAGAATCGCGGACAGATCATCGCAAAGCTTTGATAGAGGCATCCCATGAAGGTTCGACCCAGCGTTAAGAAGATCTGCGACAAATGTAAGGTTATCCGTAGGCGTGGCACGGTACGGGTGATTTGCGACAACCCCAGGCACAAGCAGCGTCAGGGCTAACCAGGAACCTCTAGAGCCAAGCCTCAAGAGAGCGACCAGAAAAGGGAATCCAAATGGCACGTATTGCTGGTATCGACCTTCCCCGACGCAAGGCAGTAGCCTTCGCGCTCCCGTATATATTTGGCATTGGCCGCAAGAATGCCGCCGAAATCTGCAAGAAGGCCGGTGTTCCTGGGGAACGCAAGGTCGACGAGCTGACTGAGGCCGAGGTCAAAGCAATCCGCGACACTATTGAAGGCGGATACAAGGTCGAAGGCGATCTTCGGCGTGAGATTCAGCAGAACATCAAGCGTCTGATGGATCTCGGTTGCTACCGAGGCTTGAGGCACCGCAAGGGCCTTCCGGTCAACGGTCAGCGCACCCACACGAACGCGCGTACCCGCAAAGGTCCGCGCAAAGGCATGACTAGGCAGTCGGCTCCATCAGCGCCGAAGAAGTAGTTCTCTCGGGTCCAGCCGAGTTTGCGAAGAACCTGTCCAGGGACGTAAGATATGGCAGCCACGAAGAAGCGGGTTACGAAGAAGGTCGTACGAAAGAACGTTGCGACCGGTATCGCTCACATTCGGTCGACCTTCAACAACACTATCGTGACGATCTCCGACGTGAACGGAGCGACGATTTCTTGGGCAAGCGCGGGTTCGCGTGGGTTCAAGGGGTCGCGCAAGAGCACGCCATTCGCCGCACAGCTTGCGGCTGAAGAGGCAGCACGGCGCGCTCAAGAACATGGGATGCGCTCAGTTGCCGTCTTCGTGCAGGGCCCCGGTGCCGGACGCGAGAGCGCGCTGCGAGCATTTCAATCCGTCGGTTTCCGAGTCACGTTGATTCGTGATGTAACCCCAATTCCCCACAATGGCTGCAGGCCGCCCAAGCGGCGCCGCGTCTAAGGTTTAACGCCATGGCACGTTATATTGGTCCAGTCTGCAGGCTCTGTCGCCGTGAAGGCACGAAGCTCTATCTCAAAGGCAATCGCTGCATGTCTGATAAGTGCGCGGTTGGCCGGCGTCCCTATCCACCTGGTCAGCATGGTCAGGCGCGCATCAAGCTGAGCGAATACGCGTTGCGTCTGCGTGAGAAGCAGAAGACGCGCCGCATCTATGGCCTGCTCGAGCAGCAGTTCCGCAGCTATTACGCCGAAGCGTCAGGCCTCAAGGGCCGAACTGGCGAGGAAATGCTCGGTCTCTTGGAGCGGCGGCTCGACAACGTCGTGCATCGCATGGGTTTCTGTGCGACGCGCGCGCAAGGGCGCCAACTCGTGCTTCACAATCACGTGAATGTGAACGGGAAGCGCGTCAACATTCCGAGCTTTCGGGTTAAGCCGAACGACAAGATCGAGATTCGGGAAGACGCGAAGAAGATTGCATTCATCGCAGCGGCTCTCGAGATTGCCGAGAACCGACCGAAGCCCAGTTGGCTCGAGGTCGAGAAGGGTACCTTCTCGGGCGTTGTCAAGACAATGCCAGTTCGAGACGAGCTCAATGAGCCGGCAATTCGTGAGCAGTACGTCGTTGAGTACTACTCGCGATAGTAGTTGCGACACGCGTGTTTGGAGTTTCTGAGATTGCACGACGCGGGCAGGCCGCGGAAACGCATGGAGGAGCTGGTCCTTCAGCGATTCGGGACGGCCGCGCGAACCCTGAAGCGAAAGGAGTAGTCGATGATTACGCAGATGGTCAGCAGAAATTGGCGCGATTTGATTCGTCCCAAGACGATTCACATCGAGCAAGATTCGGCGTCCGACTTCTACGGCAAGTTCACCTGTGAGCCACTCGAGCGTGGTTTCGGTATTACGGTGGGCAACTCCCTTCGCCGGGTACTGCTCGCGTCGCTGCAAGGCGCTGCAATCACTGCGGTGCGCATGGAGAGCGCGCTGCACGAATTTACGACCATTCCGGATGTAGTTGAGGATGTTACTGACATCATCCTGAACCTCAAAGAGGTCGTATTTAAGGCCGAATCCCCGCGCACTTATACCGTACGCCTCGAAAAAGAGGGCCCGGGCGACGTGCTTGCCGGTGACATTCAGCTGGTCGATGGCCTGCGGATTCTCAATCCGGGTCATCAGCTAGCGACCCTCGATAAGAAGGGGCCGCTGAGCATGGAGCTGACAGTGAACGTCGGGCGTGGCTACGTGCCCGCTGAGCGTAACAAGACGCCGACCATGCCGATCGGAACCATTCCAATCGATGCGCTCTTCTCGCCGATCCGCAAGGTGAACTACACCGTTCAGAATGCGCGCGTTGGCCAGCAGACGGACTACGACAAGCTCATTCTCGAGGTGTGGACCAATGGTGCCGTCAAGCCGGCAGATGCTGTTGCGTTCGCAGCGAAGATCCTCAAGGAGCAGCTGTCGATTTGGATCAACTTCGAGGAAGACGAAGAGACCACCTACAGTGCTCCCGGTTCTGACGAAGAGCCGCTCAATGAGAACCTCTTCCGTTCCGTGGACGAGTTGGAATTGTCGGTTCGTTCAGCGAACTGCCTGCAGAACGCCAACATCACGCTGATTGGCGAGCTCGTTCAGAAGAGCGAGCAGGACATGCTAAAGACCAAGAACTTCGGCCGCAAGTCGCTCAAGGAGATCAAAGAGATCCTGGCGACCATGGGTCTGTCCCTTGGAATGAAGCTCGATAATTGGCCACAAATGCTCGAGCGCTGGAAGCAGCAGCAAGCCCAAGGCTAAGGCTCAGGACTAGAAAGCCAGGACTAGGAAGCTAGCCCCGAGAGGAGTTACGATCTTATGCGACACCGCAAGTCAGGACGCCAATTCGGCAGGAGTACCTCGCACCGGAAGGCGATGTTGCGGGCGCTCACCGCAAACCTCGTCGCTCACGAGCGAATCGAGACGACCGAGGCAAAGGCCAAGGAGCTGCGCCGGGTGGCGGAGCGTCTCATCACTCGAGCGTTGCGTTTGGGAGCAATAGCCTTCACGCCGCAGGATCAGTTGACTGTGGCTGATCGGGCTCGTCGCCTTGCCGTCGAGCGGCACATTTCGCAATACCTGCGTCGCTTCGGCGCGATTGCGAATGAGGAGGTAGGCAAGGTGGATCTCGTGGAGAAGGTGTTCGTCGATCTGGCGAAGCGTTTCCAGGGACGCCCGGGCGGTTATACGCGGATCATCAAGACCGGTCCACGTCGCGGTGACAACGCCCCGATGGTCATCATCGAGTTCGTCGCCGCAGCGGCCGCGGCATAGATAGCGCGGGCGGCAAGGGCTTAGTCACGACCGCGCAGCGGCGGACAAGCCTCGGCATCGGGCCCAGCTTGTTCAGTTCGAAACGCGCCATCCTCAATGGATAGGCGCGTTTCGTGTTTTTCCTACCGAGACCGCGATCCTGACGGGATGCGCGTCTTGTATCGTCGTGTCTGTGGAGCGATTTATGCCGATTCCCCCAGCGAGCTAAGGGTACCTCGCAATCATCTGTCAGCAGCCGCCCTGGCGACTCAGAAGATGTCTTCGAACGGATCGCGGGGCTTAAGTGGCGCTGTGACCTCGAGGGCTACGGTTCCAGGTTCGGGCTCGCCCTTGACGAGCGCGCCCTTGTCCGCAGCTTCGATGTGCGACGCCGATCGGTCGCGCGAGTCTGACAGCGGCTTCGTCGAGACGACATCAAAGGGTATGGGCTGCGGACGGTTCAGTCCAGTTGTCGCGTCCGCCTGTGAGGACTGAGTTTGCTGGGTTGCGCTTTTGCGTTGGTCTGATTGGCCACCGCGGCGTAGCCAGATCAAGAGTATGGCGATGGCTGCGGTTAGCGCAATCGCTCCACTTGTCAGCCAACGGGTGCGAAGTGTAAGGGCTTCGACCTTCGCACGATCTCCAACGGTGAGCAGGTCGCGGGCTCGCTGGTTCAGGGGATCGCGTTCGATGGCCCTTCTGATCAGGTATGCGTCGACGACACCCTGGTGAAACTCTTGGTCGGCTCGAATGGTATCGCGCAGGCTTCTAGCTTTCTGGCGCAGTGTGGAGTCCGTCGCCAATCGTTCGACTCGGACCAAGGCGGTCTGCGCAGCGGTCGGATCACTCAGCGCCACCTTTTCGGCCAAACGATAGTACCCTGGCGCTAGCGTCCACGCTTTGTCGAACTGCGGGGCACGAGCCAAGAGCGAGTCATAGGCTTTCGCCATGTCCTCGAAACGCCCCGCGGAAGCCGCCTTGTTGCCGATATCGAGCAACTCGTATGCTTTTGCGGCGTGCAGTCTGTCGTACTCGAAGAACAGTTCTCGCGCAGTGCGGTCCCAAGACCAGTCGCGTCGCGGGCGCTTGCCGACCACGGACTCGTAGGCGTCGCGCAGCTGCCAGATGCCAACTTCACCTAGTAGCGCAATTGCCTGCCGTGCTGCTTCGCGCAGCTGGAAGCGCTCGCTGCTCGCGTACGTCACAATAATGCGAGCTGCATCCGGGTCTTTGGTGCGACCGTACGCTCGGAGCACATCGGCGAGCACCTCGAAGTCGTCAGTTCGGATGGCTTCACTCGGTACGCCTTTGCCCAGCCGATCCAGTTGGCGTTCTGCCCAACGCGCCACTTTTTCGGCGCGATGCCGGCGTGCCTCGATGAGTGCCGCCACTGCCCCATCCTTCAGATCGAACAGGCGGTTTTGGACGTCCACGCGCGTGAATTCACCGAAACGCACGTAGATCTCGATGAGACCTCGGGCTGCCTGCACGTTGCCGACCTGCGTGAGCATCCGGCTCAGTGCGACCAACTCGACGAGTTCGCGCCAACCCTCGTCCTTGGGTCGTGCTCGCTCAATGAGCTGCATCAAGAGATCGGGGCGTGATTCTATCGTACCCAGCGAATTCGATTCGCTCGTGTCCGAAGCGCGATTGGTCTTCTCTCGAACCTGCGCCATGGCGCGCTTCATGCGTTCGCGATCCGCGCGCGAAGCAAGCTTCTCGAGGCGCTGCAGCACCGCGGCGACGAGTTTGGGGCGAACCTCCAGGATTTCGCGAACGGCCTCCTTGCGCTCGTCGGAGCTGTCCGATTGCACTCGGCGTAGGCGTGAATCAAGGTCATCGACCTCAGCCCGTTCTGCTGGCAAAGGTTCGAGTTTTGGGGGCTGCGGCAGCGGTGGTAGGTCGGCTTCGGCGCTGGCCGTCGCGCTGGTCGTCGCAGGCTCGGCTGCAATTGCTGTGGAGAGCAGTGGTTCACTCAAGCTAGCGGAGGCCGTGAGCATCGTCCGCATCACGAGCATCACCACGACAGGCGTGTGTCTTGCACGCCGCAGTATTCGGCTCCCACTGAGCTTCACCCGCGCGGCGCGCTGTTCCATCGATTTGTTAGTCGACGATGCGAAAATCAGCATGCTCCCCGGTGTAGCTTCGCCACCGCGTATCCACGCGATCCACGCGAGCGGCACTGGGGCCCTTCTGCGCCCACACATGCAACTCGCGCACGCTCGTTTCCTCACCTTCGGCGAGGACCTCGATGCAGCCGTCGCTACGGTTCTTCACCCACCCACACACGCCAAGTCTTCGTGCTTCGCGCTGGGCGGAGGCTCGAAAGTACACGCCTTGTACGCGGCCGCGGACCAACATGTGTAGCTGTTTCAAGGCCATCTTGCGTTCGTTACGTAGCCAACCCGCGGTGCTTGGGCAACCGAGAGATGGACCGCAACCAGGATAATGATCCAGAGCCCCTGGGCTGTCGGGCCGTGAGGGACGGTGCAATGGTACCCAAAGCGTTGCCAACCCAGCGGTGGATCGAGCGAAAGCGCTGGCCTGCCTCGGCGATCCGCATCAGCAAAGCGACTTCGAGCGCCGAAGACTGCGCCGCCGCTCGGTACGAAGCAGTGCGAACCAGTACAGAGTTTGCCCAAAAGGCAGCACAAGTAAGGGTCCAAACGTCTGGTCGGTCGGTTGTTCCGGCTGCCTATGGAATTTTGGCACGGTTCGTGTTTGCATGGCCGCGTGCCGAGTCGCCACAGCAACCGCCCACCTCCAGCGAAGCGCGCTGAGCTTGAGGATGCGCTGCAGCGCGAGACAAGGATTGCCCAGGCACTTCGAGAGGTTGGGGCAGCGCTCGGCCCCAGCGAAGATTTGGATGACGTGCTTGAGCTCGTTCTCGACAAGACTCAAGACCTCCTCGAAAGCGAACGTGCCACGCTGTTCCTATTGGACGAGACGACGGGCGATCTCGTGAGCCGCATTGTGGGCGGAGGGCAGGTACGATCGGTCCGCTTGCGTGTGGGTTATGGGATTGCTGGGTACGTAGCTCAGACGGGCAAGACATTGCGGATCCGTGATGTCTACGCTGACCCAAGATTCGAGGCGGAGTGGGACAGGCTCACAGGCTTTCAGACGAGAAGCATGTTGGCAACGCCGTTGCGCAATCATCTGGGAGCAACCATTGGTGTTCTGCAGGTGCTCAACAAGCGGCATTCGGCGGAGTTCACGGTCGAAGACGAAGAGCTCCTCATTGCGCTTAGCACGCAGGCTGCCATTGCCATCGACAATTCTCGTCTCGTCATTCGGCTTAAGGAGAAGAATCGACAACTGCTCGATACACAGCTGGCACTCGAACGCAGAGTCCGGGACTTGCAGCTGTTGTTCGAATTGGAGCGAGCGACGGCACGCCCGGATAGCCTGAAGGCGTTGGCGGAGGCAGTTCTGAGTCACGTCGTTCCCGCCTGCGGCGCCAAGGCCGGGGCTATGTTGGTCGCCGAGGAAGACGGTGAAGAGTATTTGCTTTTTGTCAGTCAGGAATCGGGCCCACACATCATGGTGGGCCAGCGAGTCCGCTCTTCGAATGGCCTGCTGGCATTGATCCAGCGTGATCGTGTGCCGCGACAATTGGGGCCCACGGAACTCTCGGCTCAAACGCTTGAAGTCGATTTGGATTTCGAGGCGCATTGCGCCATCATCGCGCCATTGGAAGGCGAAGACAGCGCGGTAGGTGTACTGGCGCTGTTCGACCAGCGATATCCTTCGACGTTTGGTGAAGACGATGTGGAATTGGTTCGCCTCGTTTCCGCCAACGTGTCGACGGCATTGCGCCTCTATCGCGTCGCCGTTGCACGCGAAGTCAGCGAGCGACTGACCACGATAGGGAGCCTGCTCTCCCAGGTCGTGCACGATTTCAAGACACCCATGACGGTCATCAGTGGCTACGCGCAGCTCATGGTCGATGCCGATGATCGCAATCTGCGTGGAGACTACGCCGAGGAGATCATTCGACAGTTCGAGATGGTGGCGTCAATGCAGCGCGAGGTGCTCGAGTTCGCTCGCGGTGAACGCAGTCTGTTTGTTCGAAGAATCAACCTGGGTCGATTCTTCGACGAGTTGACGCGTCAGATTCAGCGCGAACTCGACGGTACGCAAATCGAACTCTGCGTTGAGGTAGATCGCAAGGCAATCGCCCGTTTTGACGAAGGTCGAATGACGCGGGTCTTGCACAATTTGGTGCGCAATGCGATTGAAGCGATGTCAGGTCAGAGTGGCACTCTGACGATTGTGGGCCGTCGCGAAGCCGACGAATTGGTGTTCGAGGTGGCGGATACCGGTCCAGGTATTCCGAAGGAGATCGAGCAGACACTGTTTCAGTCGTTCGTTTCGGCGAATAAGGTCGGTGGAACTGGTCTAGGCCTTGCCATCGTGAAAAAGACCGTGGAGGAACATGGGGGCAGCATCGAGGTAATCTCGAGCAAGAACGGCGCACGATTCTGCATACGCGTGCCACAGCGCGTTGACGTCGTTCCAACCCCGCCCGGTTCCGACCCATTGCAGAATCGCGCAACCAAGCGCGGCTCGACGCGGCCACCACCACGTTCCCTGGTCTGAGCTGACACGGGCGTGATGGAGAACGGCATGCTGAACTCGAGTCTGACGTCAGGCGCAGCGGCGAAACCCGTGACGCCTGCGAAGTCACGACGTGCGCGCTTGCCGCGTTCGGCCATGAGTCGCGTCCTAGTGGCCTTTGCGGTTTTGGCATTTGCATTCATGGCGGTTGCGGGTTGGGCGGTCATTGCGCTGCGCGACTCTGCGCAGAAGACGCGACTGGTCCGTCTAGGCTACCTGCCACTAACACGCACATTGCGTGATCTGGTGACCCTCCAGGATACCTGGAATGCCCAGCTCAACCACATCACTACGGCACGAAATCCATCGGACGCCAAGCTCTGGTTTGACTCGGCATTGCGTATCGGTCGACCGAAGAAGTTTGCGGAGGCACGCCAGGCAGTCACGCTCGCGTTTGCTCAGTCCGACGACACTTCCGTACGTGCCATCGGTCGTGACTTGCTGGCCGAGACCGCCCGGCTCGATCGCTCACTCGAGCCAGAGGCAGAGCAGCTGAACCAGCTATTCCAATCCATCGGAGGTACCGATCTGGCACGTGCTGAACGACTGCGCGATGGCTTGCTCAAGCGTGGCCTGTCGACCCACGCCAAGCTTGCTCGCATCGATCGGCGGGTCTTGGCCCACGTGGATTCGCTTTCCGACGACGCCACCCAGCAGCAGCTTTTTGCTGCGCGGCTGCTCATTGCGATGTCGTTGTTGACAGCGCTGATTGGCATTGCTGTGGCGTTGTACGTAAGACGAGTGCTTCGACCGCTTGGGGCCGTTACGCGTCGGGCGCGCGACGTGGCTGCTGGCGACCTTTCGCCTCAGCCAGTGGTAAATACGGGGGACGAGATCTCCGAGCTTGCTACGGCTTTCGAGTCGATGGTTGGGGCCATAGCCGCGATGCGTGAGCAGATGCTGGCCACGGATCGATTGGCTACGATCGGCAAGATGGCTGCACACGTGACCCACGAGATCCGCAACCCCCTATCGTCCATCGCCTTGAACGTCGAGTTACTCGAAGACGAAATCTTCAACGGCTCAGAAGAGGCGAAGCTATTGCTGGGCGCCGTCCAGAAGGAGCTAGGGCGACTGACGGCGTTGACCGAGCAGTATCTGTCGATTGCTCGGCATCGCACCGCCAAAATCGAGGTTGAAGATCTCTGCAATATCATCAGCGAATCGGCCGGATTCATGCAGCGCGGACTGACGCGCAAGAACGTCGAGCTAGTCGTCTCCGTGCCGAGTTCGCCTGTTCTGGTCGCCATTGACGAAATGCAGATCCGACAGGTCCTCTTCAATTTGGTACGCAACGCGGAGGAGGCAATGCCGGACGGGGGCAAGATTCAGATCGCGCTCGCTGATGAGCCGCTGGGAATGGTCATCCTGACTGTGGAGGACGAGGGGGTCGGGCTCGATCCCAGTTTCGTCGAGCGGGTATTCGACCCGTTCGTGACGAGCAAGCAGACAGGAACCGGCCTAGGGCTGGCTGTCACGCGTCAGATCGTGGACAGTCATTCGGGGCGGATCCGTTGCGAGAACAGGGTTACGGGTGGAGCAAGGTTCATCATCGAGTTGCCGCGGGCACAGCCTTCGACAGTCGAGGCCACAGCTTCGTCTTGTCCGTTGGCTTAGGATCTGGCCAAGAGCACGCGGTAACGCTACCTTGCCGACCCGCCATGACAGCATCCCGCACGCCCCCCCCCCCGACCTTGGTCGTTGCGACGTCGAATCTGGGAAAACTCGCGGAGATCCGCGCGTTGCTCGCGGCACACCGCGTCACGCTCCTACGTCCCATCGACTTATTGGGACACTCACTCGAAGTGGTCGAGGATGGGGAGACGTTTCAGTCCAATGCCGAGATCAAGGCGCGGGCCGTCGCATTGGCAACCGGTCAGCCTGCATTGGCTGACGACAGTGGTCTTGAGGTGGACGCTCTCGGTGGATTGCCCGGGGTCCGATCGGCTCGTTTTGCGGGCGAGGGTTCGAGCGACAGCGAGAACAATGCCGAGCTCATGCGGCGACTTGCCGCCATTGGTCCCACACCAATTACGGCGCGTTTTCGCTGTGCCATGGCCCTGTTCGATCCGACGAACGACGCCATCGAGATCGTGAACGGAAGCTGCGAGGGCACGATTACGCTCGAACCCCGCGGCACCAACGGATTCGGCTACGATCCACTGTTCGTTGTCACCGAGCTGGGAACTCGAACGATGGCTCAGTTATCCGCCGAGGAAAAGAACGCCATCAGTCACCGCGGTAAGGCCTTGAGGGCCATGCTGCCGCGGCTACTTCGGGTGATTGAGGGATAACGCAAACGCAGACGTTACCCGCCACCGGCGACATCGAAATGGCCGCCGAGTTGCAGCGTGACCCAGCCATGCGTCAAGCGATCGGCGTCGCTGGGGACTGCAGTCCCCAGCGTGGTGGGGGTCACCCACTCCGCCTTTCCGAAGGAGCCGAGCCCGAGTGTCACCATGGGCGACAGCGAGAAACTGCGATGGGTACGGATGTCGACACCGATGCCGAGTCGCGATTCCATCGGTGCGTCGGTGAGCTGCAGTTGGACGTCGTTCGGATATAGTCCGCGGAAACGCCGGGCGCCGATCGACAGATCGAGTAACAACCCAATGTCGTCCGGATCGGCTGACAATCGTACACCAACTGCCACGAAGTCGGATTCGCCGCGCGACTGAGTGCCTGACGCGGGATCCGGGCTGGGCCCACCCGCACTGCCGAGCTGGGCGCGTTCCCAACCGAGGTAGACGACATAGTAGCGGCCGATCCGAGCACCAATATCGAGCTCGAACATGGGTCCCGTGGCGGCAACGTCGCTGAACTTTGCGCCTTCGACGCTATCGCAGGAGCCATTGCCCGAAGCAGAACAGCGCCCCCAAAGATCCCCGAACGGGATGAAATAGCCAACCCGCGCCCCAAGCCAAAATGCGGTCTTGGGAGCCTTGTGACGAGGAACCGGCGGTGGCGGTGGCTCTTCGATCTGAAGCCGCATGGGCGGCTCCGCTTCGCTATTGGGCGGCGGTGCACCCGGAGCGGCAGCTGGATTGGGGGCTTGCTCGACGTAGTAGACTGGAGGGGCGCCGTTTGGATCTGCGGCTGCCGCACCGTCAGGCCAAGGTGACGGAGGAGTGGTCGATGGCTGCCCAGCCGGTGTCTGTACCCAAGACTCTCCCGCTGCTGTCGAGGCAGGGGGCGCGCCTGCTGCAGCTGCAGCTTTGGGGGCTGTGTCTGCTGCAGCTGCAGCCTTGGGTGGCGCGCCTGCTGCAGCTGCAGCCTTGGGCATCACTGCAGGCGCTTTGGCCGCTGGGGTCGCTGCACCTGCCTTGGCAGGAGCTGCTGGCGCTGGTGCTGCCTCTTTCGTGGGCTCTTTCGCGGGCGCTTTGGCCGCCGCTGCGGGCGCCGGGGCTGGCTGAGCCGTTGCTGCGCCGGACCAACCCAAAAAGACCAAAGTTGCCAGAGTTCGAACCCCACCATTTTGCACTGCGGCAAAAGTCATGGCCCTACCATAGCACTGAGGACGGCCGCGTTGACCCAGTCTTCGCCCCGTGATAACCGACGGGAGCAACGGTGCTGTCCGCTGCGCGACGGGACTTGCCCGCGGAGGTCGAAAGGGCCAGAGCGCTCGCGTCAACGGTGCCAGAATGAGGGCACCGAAACGATGCAGGAACCAGGGCTTCCGCATCGAGGTAGAAGTTACCAGGCATTGTCGCCCGAGGGCGTTTTCGAGGACCCTGAGGCGCTGTCGAGGACCATGAGGCAAGACTTGAAGGGTCTGGGAACCTACGGGACGGTCGGGCTCGAATTCGCCCTGAGCGTGTTGTTTGGGCTGTTCGGTGGTCAATGGCTAGACAAGAAGCTGGGCACCGCCCCTTGGCTTACCCTCATCGGGTTGGGCTTTGGTATGGCCGCCGGCATTCGCAGTCTGTGGCGGGCTCTCCAGGCTGCCCAGCGTGAAATCGAAGAGGAAGACCGGCTCGAACTCGAGGCCCGAAAGAAATATCACGAGCGCCGCCTGCCTGACCAAGTTCGCCCGAATGCCGAGAACGAACCCCATGAGCCTCCCGCAAACCCCTGAATCTGGCACCACGGAGCCCCCCGAAAACGACGATAGTGGCATGTCGACCGTCATCAAAGCGGTCGCTGTAGTTGGCGTCCTCGATGCAGTAGCAGTGGGATTTTTCGCTGGGCGCGGTGCAGGCGCCTCAGCTGCCTACGGCGTCACCCTAGGCCTCGTGAACCTGCTCTTCTTGGGCCGGATGGTCAGAGCATTCCTGATCGGCAAAGGCACATCGATCTCTTGGGTGATCGCAGCGCTAACGAAGCTTGCTGTGCTCCTGCTTGCCATGTACGTTCCGTTCCGAGCCGGCCTGGTTCAGGTGTTGCCCTTCGTGATTGGTTTCGGGGCCTTACCTCTGGGCATCGTGCTCGGACAGTTGTTGATTGCGCCCCCCAAGAGCAAAGAGAACTAACCGATGCCCAATCATACGACCTGGCTGACGTTCATTCTCGGCATGATGAAAGACAACCTCGACGCCAACGCCGAGGCAATTGGTCAGAGCGTGATGAATGGTCATCCGCCGAACTGGATGTCTTTCGAGCCGATTGTCGCGGCACTCTTCGTCGCTGTCGTTGTTTTGGTTCTGGCCTTTCTGGCGCGGGCACGCCTGGTAAAACTCGACGAGGCTGTCGTGCCTGACGACAAGCTCTCGCTGCGTACGTTCATGGAGGTGTTCCTTGGCTACTTCTACGATCTAGCCAAGAGCATGATGGGCCCCGAGCGCGCGAAGAAGTATTTCCCGATCATTGGCACGAGTGCAATCTTCGTGTTTTTCGCCAATGTCATGGCGCTTCTGCCCGGAATGCCCGTCGCCACGAGCAACCTCAACATCACACTCGGTTGTGCTGCGGTGGTGTTCTTGCTGTTCAACTTCTACGGTTTGAAGGAGAACGGCTGGAGTTACGTCAAGCACCTGGCCGGTCCCGCTTGGTACTTGGCACCGCTCGTCTTCGTCATTGAGGTCATCTCCCTTTGCGTTCGACCGATCACTCTCGCCGTTCGTCTCATGCTGAACATGTCGGTCGACCATTTGATTCTGTCGATCTTCGTCAGCTTGGTAGCGCTGGTCATCCCGGTGCCGCTGATGATCCTCGGCTGCCTGATCGTTTTGATTCAGACGCTCGTCTTCACGTTGCTGACGACGATCTACATCTCACTGGCGACTGAGCACGAACACCACTGAACCCTAGAACCCCTTTTGATTCCCTCGGTCCTACTGACCAACGATTTTGACGACTTTTGCCCGATTGGGGCTACAAGGAGAGCACGAATGAGCAAGAAGAAGCTGGCATTGGTTGCCGCACCCTTTGTGACGTTTCTATCGAGTACCGCGTTTGCCAGCGATGGCGCAGCAGCCAATGCGTTTGACGCTCAGGCCATGGCGGCGCTCGGCGCTGGTCTAGCCATTGGCTTGGCCGTGTTGGGTGGTGGCACGGGTCAGGGCAAAGCCGCAGCGGCCGCACTCGAAGGCATCAGCCGCAACCCAGGCGCGGCGGGGCGCATCCAGACCCCGATGATTCTCGGCCTTGCGCTCATCGAATCGCTGGTGCTCTTCGCATTCGCGATCGCTTACTTGCTCCAGAGCAAGCTCGGCTAATCAGCGCGCTCGACACTGGCCTCCAACGCATCTACGGCTGGTGTTGGAGGCTGTCGAAGCTCAAGCTCGATCTTGTCCGAATTCAAGTGGACGGCGGACACTTCTAGCTGGCCCCGAAGGGGCCAGCAGATGTTGTCATGCGGTAGTCTGTCGCATTGCGGCGCTGCGCGGGTTACGTCGTCCTTGCGAGTTAGCCCTGCGGTTTGAGTACCGCCAGCAGTGCCTTACATGCGGAGCGCTAACCGCAGATTGTCTTGTGCATTCGAAGACTGAACGTGGGCCACAACCTGCCTGGGGCTATCTCGACAATAGGAATCAGGGTTGACCGCCCTCTGCCCGGCGAGCACCAACCGCCATTGATGATGAGGTGAGTCCTGCGATCGCGTCAATGAGGGCTTGACATGTCGTGGTCACCGGGCCGAACTCGACGCCGCCGCTATCGAGGCGAGACTCGCGGCAGCGCCACGTCGCGCTCGCTCGGGCGCGACTTCTTCATTGCGACTGAACGGCGCTTCGCGGCAGAATCCGAAGCTCGACGACCCTGTCCGTGCTGGAGCTGGACGTCGCCGAAACAGAGGGAGTAACGGATGAGATTGTCGACGCTGTGGCTTGCCATCTTGTTGAATGCCTGTGGCCCCTGTCATCACGAGCGAGTTGCAAGTCTGAGCAACGCAGACGTCGTCGTTTCCGGCAGAAGTGGAGGCGGCATCGTCGAACATCCGGCTCCAACGGTTGGCAATCCGCTCGGACTTGGTCTGCCGCCTGCCTCACGCTGCATCCCTGCGCTAACGCTGCTTGCTCGGCTTGGTCCTGCCTGCAACCACGAGTCAGAGAATGCCATTGCTCCCGCAGCCGGTCCGGCGCCGGAGCTCGACGATGGCAAACCGCTGCCCGGTCGAGAGGTTCGCTGGTACTGCGACGGCAAGATGGACGTGCGGATCGTCTTCGAACCTTGCGCGACCAATGGGGACGGCAAGCTCGACGGCGTAACGCCCGTCGAAATTGCGCTGACCACCCATTCACACTAGGGCTATTGTCATGGGATTCTACGAAGAGAAGCTTCAGCGCTTTCGCGACCATCTCGGGGTTCGTGGCTACCAAGTGCGTGTTGCCAATGCAGCGGTGACCGATGCGATGGCGTGCCCAGTCACGGTTGGCTTTCCCGATGACGTGCTCGGCGCGCGTTCGCTCATCGCCGTGCCCGACGTGCATTTGAGCGAGGGGAGTGACGGTGATGTATTTCTTGATGGCAATCCAGCCAACGTCCAACGCCTCACGGCCGTGTTGAACGCCGTCAGTGACTACATGGATGACGAAGGGGCTGCGGTTCAGCTGCTGCAACTTGGGGACTGGTACGACGTTTGGCGATCACGGGGCGCAGATACGGACCAATCCAGCTTCGCGGAGATCGACAATGTCGCCGTTTACCAAGAGTTGCTCGAAGTCGATAGGCAACTCGGCATGGCGCATCTCATAGGCAACCATGACGCCTCTTTCGTTCACGCACTGCCGGATCGGCGCGTCGCCGATGGTGCAAGGTTTCGTTTTGGATTCAGCCTGGTGAAGAGCAGCGGTCGCGTGTTTGCGTTACACGGGCAACAGAGCGACGATATTGCAGGTGTTGTCAGTCCTACGGGCAGTCAACGTGCAGTGTGGCTGGGCACTTTAGCGGCAAAATACGTCTGGGCCGAGGTGCGCAATCTGCAGGATTTCTTCGATCTGCAGGGGACCAACTTGGGGGCGTTTCGGGACTGGGTAAAATCACTCGTTGGTAGCAACCGTCACGATCCAAGACCAACCCCGCGCGTGCGGCAAACGACTCCCGATGGATTCGCCGGAAGCTTCGTTGAGCGTGAGGACATGGCAGCGTTGGTTCGGATTGCCGTAGAAGCTGGGTCGAGGTCCTATGCACAGCCGAATCCGCTCGAGCTGCTGCTGGTGGGGCATAGCCACAAGCCCTGCGTTGGCGCCACCCCGCACCCAACCACCGGAAAACCCGTGGTCGTGGTGGACGGGGGGTCATGGGTCCAAGGGGCTGCCCAGATTGTCTTTGGTGCGGCCAACCGCATTTCGGTGTTCGATATAGTTCCCGCGACGTAGTTTCGCCTAGCGGCTCGCTGCATAAGGAGACTTGGCTGCGGGAGGTATCGCACGCGATTTCTCCTCCTCGCGCAGTGGTAGCTATCAGCACTGGAGAGCCGTCCGCCCCTGTGACTGACGCGGCAACTCTCGAGCCTTGGCTAGCGTTTGCTGCGAAATGCGCGGTACCAGTCGTTGACGACGTGGGTGCCCAGCCACAGGATTGCGCTCGCCAGCATGATGCTGCCGGTCGCTGTGTGTTCTGCGGCGAATAGCCAGGCGCCTGCGATTGTGGACGAGCCGAAGACGCAGCTGGCGAGCAAGCGACGTCCCAGGCGGTCGAACGACGAACGCGAATCTGGGTTTTCGGTCGTAATGCGTGTCCGCCCGAGCCGCAGATCCTCGAGTACGTCGTTGAGCTGGTGTGGCAGGTTGGCGGTAGCGTCACTCAGCCGTTCGATACGGCGTAGAAACTGTAGCGTAACCCGCTCCGGCGAGTAGCGGCGCTTCAATATGTTCAGGAAATGGGGCCGCGCTTCTTCGATGATGTCGAGGCTCGGATCGAGCTGCTTGCCAATTCCTTCGACCGTCATCATCGCCTTGCCGACGAGCAGAAAGTCAGTCGGGATCTCCAGCCCATGGGCATTGGCGAGGCGCACCAGATCGCGGATAAGTACCGAGACTTCGATGTCGGAGATGGGGCGACCCAGATAGCGCTCTGCGAGCAAAGCGACTTCAGTGCGGAATCGAGCGGAGTCGATGCGTTGGGTCGGCGTGCCAATCGCTTCGATGGCGTCCGCGATCGCGTCGTAGTCGCGGCGAATCGCCCCAACCATCAGATCGACAGTGAGATCGCGCAGGTGCGGGCTGAGGCGTCCCACCATGCCGAGATCGATCAGTGCAATGACGGGGCGATCGGGTTCGCCAAGGACGATGACGTTGCCTGGGTGTGGATCGGCGTGAAAGAAGCCATCGTCGAAGATCTGCTTGATCATTACCTCGATCGAGATCGCAGCAATGGTTCGACGCGATGCTCCGTCGGCGACGGCTTCGTCGAGCTTCTTGCCATCGAAGTACTCCAGCGTGAGCACGCGTTTGCTCGAGGCCTCACGGTACACGATGGGGAAACGGATCCCCGGGAAGGTCTCGAAGCTGCGGGCAAAACGGCGAGCGTTTTCCGCTTCGATGGTGAAATCGAGTTCCTCGTGAACGGTGCGATCGAATTGCCGCACCAGTCCTTCGGGGGAATACACGCGCGATTCAGGGATTGTTCGTTCGATGAGCGTGGCGAGCATGTGCAAGAGATCGAGGTCGCTTTCGATCGTCTCGGATATGCCCGGGCGTTGCACCTTGACGACGACCTCGCGCAGGCCCAAAGGCGTGCGCAGGGTGGCTCGATGCACCTGAGCAATGCTTGCGGCAGCCAGGGGCTTCGGGTCGAGGTGCTCGTAGATTTGATCGAGTTCCGCGCCGAGCGAAAGCTCGATCTGTTCACGAATGTCTGCGAAGGCGACCGCGGGCACGGCATCCTGGAGCTTCTTCAGTTCGGCAATTAGCTCCGGCGGCAAGATGTCGCCGCGCGTGGAAGCAATCTGTCCCAGCTTGATGAAAGACGGACCCAGCTCCTCGAGGACCCGACGAAAGCGTTCGGCGAATGCACCCTTGGCGGCGATGGTCTCGGCCAGGTTCGAAGGATGCTCCGAGTCGTGTCCAGCGCCCTTGTCCGCGTTGGGGGACATGGAATTGCGACGAAGGCGTCCGAGCCCGATGCGCGCCACGATTTCGCCAAACCCATAGCGCGCGAGGACTGTCGAGATCTCTCGCAGTCGTCCAATGTCGCGTTTGGCGTGAACGATGGAAACCATGTTGGCTACGAACTAGGGATTCATGCTAGCTGGTTCTCACTTAGCGTACACGCACAAGCGTGCCAGGGTCACGGGCGAAGGGGTGAACGGCCTGCCATCCTGGAGCGAGTCTTGGGCTCGAGAACTCGAAGAGCCGCGCCGCATCACGGTGGCTGAGGTTGACGCAGCCGTGACTTCTCGGGGTTCCAAACGCGTCGTGCCAATAGGTGGCGTGCAGGCCGTAGCCGCGGAGGAAATACATGACGAAGGGTACAGCTTCTACGGCATAGGGTTCCTGTGTAACTAGCGTATCACTTTGGGCCTTCTGCTCCTCGAGGTTGTCCATGTCCGTCGATGTCAATTTGACCCAGATGCGATGGTCGCCCACAGGTGTTGCAGTGGGCCCAGCGTCGGAGCCACGGCCCGTCGACACGAGGGTGGCAAACACGGGAGTCCGCCCGACGTATGCGACGAGGGTCTGTGTGCGTTTGTCCACGTCGATCCAGCGCTCGTTCTCACCGATCTTGGAGGGGGGCAAAGTGGTAGTTGGCACGCGCAACTGTCGATCGGAGAGCCAACCCTCTGCAATACGATACCACTCGTGGTGATCGCTATGCCGTTGCACGTCGAGGACCCGAACTCTGGTCAGCCTCGCGAGTCTCGGCTTGGGCAATGCGGCCCCCTGGATCGTTCGATACGGAGTTGCCTGTTCAACGTAGAGCCAGCCCAATGGCAAGTAGCCTTCCATTGGCGTGCCCGCGGAAGTGGGAATCGGGGGTACAGGCGGCAAGATGATGGAAGCTTCGCCCAGAGCTGACTCTATTTCGGCCCCCTCGAAGCTACTCGGCACGAGAGGAATGAGTTGGCGTTTGGCGATCCAGATGTCGTGAGTCGTGCGTGCATAGGTCTCACCCTGGATCGTTTGCTCTTCGACGAGCCCCACGAAGAACCCAGGCTGCAATTCCGCGTCGGGCAGCTGTTGCTCGGCTTTCTCTACGCTGCTGTAGCCGATCGCGCCGTTGATGCTGATGCGCGCAAATTCCGTATCGTCCACCGCTGCGGCTTCTACCGTGTCACCGGGGTTGCGCAGCTCGAAGAGGCCTGGAGCGTTGCAGGTCCAGGCCGCGGCGCCCACGAGCAACCATTCGCCGCTGCAACCACTCGACCGGTGCCGCCCGTAGACTGTGGCCAACGCGCCCCGTCCGAGCGTTCCCCGACGTACCGAGTTCGCTTCGGGCGAGGCGAACAGCGGCACCTCGCGAGCAAGGACACGGACTGGTTGCGCTGAGGACCCAATACGCTCAAGTCCGCCGGATTGGGGCGTCACGTTGGCATTGCTTCGCGTCGCCCCAAAGAACACCCCTACCAGCGCCATTCTGCTCCATCGAGTGAGACAACGCATTGTCTTCGACCCGCTCCGAACAGCGAACGATTCTGGCGTGCCGCTCAACGATACTGGAATGACAGCTCGTGATCGCAAATGCGGAGCACGTCACCGTCAGCCAGGACCTTTCGCTGTACGCGCTGTCCCTGGTACTCAATGCCGTTTGTCGAACCGAGATCGACAATACAGTACTGACTGCCATCGAATTCGATCATGGCGTGTTGGCGTGAGACGTTTGGATCCTTGATGGTAAGGTCGCTCGCCTGTTTGCCGCGTCCAATGATGAACTTGTCTTTGGTAACCAAGAAGGCCTGACCCTGGTAGCGGATTTGCAGCTGTCGCGGGGCAACTACCGCTGGCGCGGCAGCATGCATCTGCGCATTCGAGAGCGTGCGTGCCTGCGCCGCCGGCAAAGGGGGAGGCGCTGGAACACGCGAAATATTGGGCATGCCGCCCGCCGTTGGCATCGGCGGCGGGCCAACGCGCTTTGCTCCAGGTGCGGGCGGTGCGGGCGGGACCACGTGAGGCATGGCGGAACGAGCAGGACCAGGTGGTGCTGCACCGCCAGTCCCATGTTGCCCAGCTGGCATGGGTGGTGCCGCGCCGTAGCGCGGTCCCTGCGGCGCGGACAAGATGCCATGAGCACCCGAACCCGAGGTGCTAGAAACGGGTTGAGGTGCATGCTGCGACTGCGCAACACCCGGCATCGGGTGAGCACCCGAGCCATGCCGCGCAGCTGCAGTTGCGAGTCCTGCTGGCGTGCCATGTGCACCGGAGCCGCTCGTGGTCGCAGCTGCCGCCACGGCCATTGGCTCTGGCGTCACGGATTGTGGCGCCGATGGTCCGATGCTGTTCGAGACCGATGCCATCGTATCCGAGCGTTGCGATGGTGCGGTTCCAGCGTACCCGCGTTGTCGCGCGTACTGCTTCATCGCATCGTTGATCAGATAGTCGACTGAGCACTCAAGCTCTTTCGCCATCTGCTCGAATTTCTGCCAGAGGGACTCCCGACATTGGAATTGACGGGGAATCTTCTTGTTGGGGTCGGGGCTCATTCCGCGTTCCTGCCTGCCACGTACCGCATTTGGGACCAAACGTGATCCCTCATGTCACTACTTTTTTGCGGTGTCGCCAGCGGTGCGCCGGTCGATCTCGGGAATTACACAATAGCGGACAAATTCCCCCACTGTCGTCACTTCTTTTGGTTCGGCCTTGCCGCCTACCGTGACTTCGCACTTCCATTCGCAGTCCTTGGCGTCCTTGGCGCAGCCCGGGACCTTGGCCTTATCGGCCTGGAAACGTTTTACGGAATCAAGGTCGGCCTGGCCACCAAATCGGAAGTACCAGCTCAGGGCGGTCAGCCGCGCAGGCACCGGATGGTCCATGCCGACATACTTGGCTGCAAGGGCTGCAGGTGTCTCGCTTCCTTTCACGTCGTTGAGGGTGCCGCCGTAAGTGAGGGGCTCGTTCATAGCCATGTTCTTGATCGTACCTAACTTCGACATGAATTCGGCGACCTCCGACGCGTCGCTCATGCGCAACGCCAAATCCGCCGGGCCAAATCGGACCTTCCAATTCGGGTTGGCGAACAGGGAGTAGAGGCGGGAGATAACGAGCTTCTTTGGCAGCTCACTCAACCGGCGCAGAACTAGGTCACGCACGCCATCGGGCGTCGCGTCTTGGGTGGCTAGCGAGAAGAGCGTATCGATTTGCTTGGTGTCGGACTTGTCTATGTTGCCTTCGAGCGCAGCGACTGCTGTCGAGCGACGCTTTTCGCTGTTGGCCGTGGATGTGGCGAAGGTCAAAAGGAAACCGACTACGGGCTTGCCGCCCACCTTCTTCATCGAGGAGAAGAGACGGGTCAGTTCTTCATCCTGGTACGCATCGAGCTGATCCTTGAACTGCTTTTCGGTCGGATTCAATTTCGAATCCTGGTTGGCCTTGCGCAAGATTGGCTCACGCTCGGAAAGCCATTGAGCAGAGTTGACGTACGAGGCAACCGACACAAGCTTCTCGCTTGCCGTGTTCTTGGTGGGTGCGTCGCCTAGCTCGGCGACGAATTCAGAGAGTCGATCCAACTTGCTGGCGCCAGGAGTCATGAGTTCGGGCAACCGCTTGACGCCACGGGCACCCAGGTAGCGAAGCACCTGGTCCATGCTGTAGATCTGTGCGGGTTCTTCCAGACGTCCCGCGAAATCTACGGCAGCCCAATCGGCGATGGCATCCTGCAGACGCTTGCGGTCCTCCTCAACACTAATAAGGCCACCCTTATCATGCGTCAGTAGGGCGTAGGCGGCATCCTTGAAGGCATAGGAATCGTCGGTTCGTCGCGTTGCTCGATCCGCCGGTGGCCGCTTCATGCCGGTCTCGAGCGGTGGCACCATCAATCCAATGAGGCGGCTTCTGGAGTCCTTCTCCATGGTGGCCAACACCGCCAGAAGTCCACGCTGTTCTGGATCTTCACCACCTTCGATCCCGAGCCGCTTGCCATTGCGAGGTCGCATGCGGACCAGGGTCATGGCGGCCTCGGTACGGAGTTGATCACTATACTTGTCGTGCGTGATCACCGCCTCCAAGCGTTTTGGACCATTCTGAGTCTCTCCCCAGCGATGGACGTCACTTTCCGTGGTTCTGCAGCCAACGGCCCCCGCGCCTGCCAAACAAGCACCGCCAATCAGCAGTGCATTTAGCAGTCGGCTCGAACGTAGCCCCGTTCGCATCGATAATCCTTCCGTTTTCTGGACCGGCGTCACGACACTGATCCAAGACACCGCATACTAACGTCCCTACGTCGCCGCTCTCAAGCTTTGGACCTGTGGAAAGGTCAGAGATAGGGAAGCTTGGTTGGTCGAGCGGCCAGATATGGTGTAGTACTTTGACCGACATAGGGCAATGAGGTAGTCATGTGAGCTACATGGCTACGAGACCCTTCCACCCGCGGACCTTGCCCGCCGAAATTGGCCCAGATGTCGATTCCGTGCCGGAAAGAGGTGGATCTGCCACGGTGGGGAGAGAGATTGCTGCACTGCTGATTCTTGCCGCGGCGACTTTCCTGCTGCTGGCGCTCTTCAGTTTCCGCCGCTCGCCGACGGATCCTTCGGTCGAAGGGTCTGATTGGGTTGGCCCCGTCGGGGCCACGGTAACGGGTTGGTTCGTACAGGGTTTCGGGGCAGTGGCGTGGCTCATCCCGATCGAGTTGGGGCTGGTGGGCTATCCGCTGTTTCAGGGACGCTCGGTGGGGCCCTTCGGCTTGCGCATCGCGGGTGATCTCATCGTGGGTATCATTGCGGCATCGCTAGTGCAGGTACTGTGGCCCGACGCCATCGCGTTTGGCGCGATGCAGGCCAGCGGAAACGTAGGTCTGCTATTCGGCGAATTGATGCGTGGGATGTTCTCCACACTCGGTTCGTTGTTGGTCGGTTCGACCGTGATTGGTCTCGTTCTGCTAGGGCGCAGTGCCTTCTCTTTCATCGAGCTCTGCGAACGTACCTTTTTGGCATGCGTTCGTCTGCTTGGCTACGCACGCCAGTTGTTGGTGCGAATGTCTTCAGCTTGGTTCGAGGCGCGTCGACTGCGGGGATCCGCGCCGCCGTCGGTCGCGGCTGCTCGCCCGGTGTTCAACACCCATCTGTCGGAGGAGGCCATCATTGCCGAACTCGCAGATGACGAGAACGAATGGATTCCATTCGAACAGACCGGCACTCCCCCGATAGCCATTCTCGATGCACTGCGTATCGGGCCAACGACTGTGACCCAAGCGCTGATTGCCGGTGACACTCCGCTCGTGTCGGCGGTCGTTCTGCGCAATTCTTCTCCGGAACTCGGAGTGAAGATCATCGAAGGGCCGGAATTCTGTTCGGTGTCAGGGGCTTCGGCTGGGCCGCGGATCGTCTCTAGAAAGGCTGTCACGGACGTCGCTTCGGAGTCATCCCGCAACCGTGCGATCCCATCGAGAAGGCCCAAGAGCATCGGTGGGCGCATTGCCGCCGAAGAGGTCGAAGTCGAAACTGAGGTCGACGAGGTCGAAACTGAGGACGACGAGGTCGAAGCTGAGGACGACGAGGTCGAAGCTGAGGACGACGAGGTCGAAGCTGAGGACGACGAGG
>CAYVXY010000025.1:71074-115413 GCA_964454965.1 uncultured Polyangiaceae bacterium
GACGACGAGGCCGAAGCTGAGGACGACGACGAGGCCGAAGCTGAGGACGACGACGAGGCCGAAGCTGAGGACGACGACGAGGTCGATGCCATTGGTCGATACCAGGGGCGAGGTCAAGGCAGTTCTGTGGGTTCCTCAGTGGAGCAGACCTCAGCAACTGCGAAGCCCATAGCCCCGCGGATCGTCGACCGGCCATCGGACGCGGGCGTTCGGAAGGGACGTACGACTGAGCCACGCCGCACGCGCGGCTATCGACTACCCGCAACGGATCTGCTTGCTCCCGCGTCGGGTAATGAGCCAAAAATCGACCGTGAACGGGTCCTTTCCCACGCGACGCGGCTCGAAAAAACGTTGCTCGACTACGGAGTCATTGGCAAGGTCGAAGAGATCCACCCAGGGCCGACCGTTACGACCTTCGAGTTCGCACCACAAGCTGGAACCAAGGTGAGCAAGGTCGCTGGACTTGCCGACGATTTGGCTTTGGGGTTGTCGCGCAAGGTTCGCATCATCGCGCCCATTCCGGGCAAGAGCCGGATTGGCTTCGAGCTCCCCAACGACCAAAGGATCCCGGTCAACCTGCGTGAACTCGTCGAGGATCCGCGGTTTGCCGCCCTCGCCGAGAAGGCTCCATTGCCGGTTGTCCTTGGCCGCGACATCGTAGGCGCGCCATTCTATGCCGATCTTGCGAGCATGCCGCACGTGATCGTGGCGGGGGCGACGGGGTCGGGCAAGAGCGTTGGCCTCAACGTCATGTTGGCGAGCCTACTGTTTCGCCGCAGTCCCGATGAACTGCGGTTGCTGATGATCGATCCCAAGGTCGTCGAGCTGGCTCCCTTCGACAAGATCCCGCATTTGCTGCTGCCCGTAGTCACGGACATGAAGCAGGCGAATCAAGCCCTGAAATGGGCTGTCGACGAGATGGAACGTCGGTATCAGCTCTTCGCGACCGCCGGCACCAAGAACATCGGAACGTACAACCGTTGGGTGCAAAGGGTGATAAGTGGCGAGCTGCCGCCTCCGCCGCAAGGTACAGTCGACGCGCTCACGCAAGATGGTGCCGTCATCACGGTGCGTGCCGACGTAGAGGGAGCCGATGGCATCAGTTTGCCGGGAAAGCTACCCTACATCGTGATTGTCATCGACGAATTCGCCGATCTGATGATGCAGCAAGGCAAAGAAGTCGAATGTTCCGTGGCGCGTCTCGCTCAAAAAGCGCGGGCGGCAGGCCTGCATGTCGTTTTGGCTACGCAACGTCCGAGTGTCGACGTCATCACGGGCATGATCAAGGCGAACTTCCCATCGCGCATTGGGTTTCTGGTTGCTCAGAAGGTCGACAGCCGCACGATTCTCGACGAACAAGGCGCCGAGCTGCTGCTTGGGTGCGGCGATATGTTGGTCAAGATGAATGGCGCCAACGACGTGCGGCGTGTCCAATGCCCATTCATCAGCGAAGACGAAGTCTCTAAGCTTACGGACTACATAAGAACACAGGGACAACCTCAGTACCACGACGTCATATTGCAGGCCTCCGAGGAGGACGGCGGCAATGCCGAGGCAGAGGTGCTAGACCCCCGATTCGACGAGGCCGTCCGGATTGTTGCGGAGTCACAGCGTTGCTCGACCTCCTGGCTGCAGCGCAAGATGACGGTTGGATATAACCGAGCCGCGAAAATCGTAGAGACAATGGAACGGCGCGGGATGGTGGGGCCACCAAACGGTGCCAAGGATAGAGAAGTCCTCATCTTGCCTCACTGACCGTGCCATGGGCCTTTGTCGCTGTATCTGCGCGTTCCGAGTGAGTTTTGGCCGAAGAACGCAGCCTTTGCCGGGTTTTGCTCGGCTGTCGATGGATCGATGTGATAAGAGGAGGATCCGATGAGTAGTTCGCTGCTGCCCAACTCGGCGATCCCAAAGCCGCTTCCAGATGATGATGACGACGTCAGCTGGGCGCTTCAGACCGCCGCTGTCCAGTGGGGGCGAGGGGCGTATCAAGACGCGCTCGTTTGGCTGCGGCGCGCCGCCGAATCGGCGATCGAACTATCGGCGTGGTCACGGGCTGCTGACCTCAACGCAACGGCAACTCGGCTGGAAAAGCAGCTGTCTCGGGGAGGACCCGCTGCGGCTCCTGTTCCGAGCCAGCTTCCGTCCGCTCCGCCACGCCACGCGGTCCTCCCGTCGTTTCCCGTCCCTACGACCTCAGCCCCGCCGGCCGGCAGCCTCGGACCGCTGCCCGGAGGTCGTCATCAGACCACTGGGTACAGCTCTTTGCCTCCCCTTTCGGTTGGAGACTTCGCCAGTCAGAGACCCTCGGGCGGCGCCTCCGCGAGATCCAGCGTCGTCATCGACGTCGAAGAGGGTGAGCTCGAGCTCAGCGACGACGAAATCCGCGAACTCGAATCCGAAGGCACGGCGGGCTCGGATATCCCGAATGGTGCCCGGCCTTCTTGGGCAGCTTCTCCGTCGAGTCAGTATCCGACGCTACGTAGGGACAGTAACGATTCACTGCCCGCATTCTCTCTGGAATCAGCTCGGCCGTCGAGCGAAGCCACGTCCAGGCGTCCCGGGCCGAGCCAGTCTCCGACTTTTCAGTCCGAATTGCCCTCGTTCTCCTTGGATTCGTCAGCCCGGCCACCGCCAATGAGCACGAGTCCTGCCGTCCCATCCACCAACCCAGGGCGCGCGTCGGGACGCTCTGGCCCCGCTGGTCTACCCAGTTTTCCGCTGGAATCTACGGCAAGCAGCCTGCCCCCGGTGTCGAAGTGGCCGCGGCTTGGCAGTCCTGGCACGTCCCATTTGCCGCCCAGTCCGGCGCTGCCCACGTTCGAATCTGCCGCGCCGAGTCGTCCATTTGTCGACGACGGCGACGACGGTGCGCCTGGCGTCGAAGAACCCGTTCTCGAAGCGTCACTCCTCGAGGAACTGGAACCCTTGGCGCCTGAAGAATCGACGACGCGTCGAGATCTTCCAAGTAGAAACTCGCCGCCCCAGGAAGCTCTCGATCTCGTCGAAATCGACGGTCCTCGACGTCCCCGCGGCACGAGCAGCTCGCCAACTGGACTTGGCCATCTGTCGGTGCGGCCTTCCCGCACATCGCCACGGCCGATCCGCGCTGCTGCACCGCTTCCCCCAGCCCTACCAGAGAGTCGAACCAAGAGCAGCAAGCCTGTCTTGGTTCGGGCAGAGCGAGTTCAACCGCCGCCGCCGCTCCCTGAGCAAGCTTCGGCGCCTCCGACGCGCGGTTCCATCGAGCCGCGGATGCCTAAGCGCACGCTTGCTTCGCTGGCCGCGGCACCGCTCGATTTCACTGCTCGGGCCGAGTCTCAGGCACCCGAGCGGCAGGTTTCTGCAAAGCCATCGGCGGGTCCATCGACCGCGTCTGACTCCAATCGCGTCATCAGTAACGCTCCGACCATCAGGAAGTTAGAGGCCGCCGAGCCCATCAGCATTGTGCCGCCTTCTGCGCGCAGTATCGAGCCCGAGGATCTCCCCACGGTGTCCAGTCCGAGCCTTTCGTACCCGCCACTGCCGGTGAGCGTGGCGCCGGATGGCGAGCGGGCAGATACGGATCGTCCCAGCATCGACCCTCGTCGGAGTTCAGCGCCTTATCCGGAACGCAAGAAGCTCTCGTTTAGGTTCGAAGAACCGAAGCGTCCAGAGTCTAAGCGGGACGAACCGCATCAGGGCATGGGCAGAGCAGTGCCGGCTTCTTCGGTAAGTGTTCGTCCCGAAGCCTCGGCGGACGAGGAACCGTTGGCCGTGATGCCGCCGGTTACGACGCGACCCAGCGTCGGACCGAGTTCGGAAGACGTCGAACTGTCGGGAGTGCGCCTGGCTGAGGTGCGCGGATTCTCCGACCTTCCCGCTTCCGCGCATCGGATGTTGGCGAAAACGGCACGCATCGAAGCTTTGAACCAGGGTGAGGAAGCCAGCTTCTTCTCAGTGGCGCTCGTGCTCGACGGTTGGGTTGGACTCATGCCGGCAATTGCCGACAACGCGTGTGCCACGGCTGTGGTTGGGGAAGTCGTCTTCACGGAAGGCTCGCTCAGTGAAGGCGTGATGTTGCGCGTGGTTGCTGGTCAAGACGACGTCGTAGTGGCGACTTGGGATTCCGAAGCCATCGCCGAAGCCACCAAAGACTGCCCATGGGTTGCCGACGACCTCAAACTACTTGCGGATGGGTTCCAAGCGTTGGCAGGCGCATGCCTTGGGCCACTCGGCGATAGGCTCGACGACAGCCTGCGCTCGATCGTGACTTCGCGTTGTGAGATTCGCACGCTGTTGCCCGGTGAACAACTCTGCCCCGCGAACAAGCCGGTACCAGGCATGCACATCATCGGCGGCGGGGAAATCGAACTCGTCGACGAGAATGCTCGCGTAACGAAGACTCACGGCACAGGTGAATTCCTATTTGCCCCGCAAGTCCTCGCGGGTGGCGTGACGCCATTTGCGGCTCGGGCGGGCAGCAAAGGGGCACTCGTCCTGTTTGCTCCGCGCATGGCCGCTCACGAGTTGCTCGTCAGCGTACCGCCGTTGCTCGAAATTCTCGCGGATTGAGCGGTGGCACTTTCTGGCGTTAGAGTCGCCTCGAGGCTTGGGTTGGAGCGGCCTGCTCGTTGATGTCGGTGCGGCGTGACTACGGCGCGGTCCGTTCTCCTGTTCCCAATGCTACCCTACAAGCCGGACGAATTCGGCACACAGGCATAGAGCCCGAGACTCGTCTGAGCTTGGCACTCCTCCCCAATCTGACATTGCCCACCACCGCTGCCCAGGCATAGGACTCGACAGACTCCATCGAAACAGCCCATGAAGGTCTCTGGATTCCAGCATTCGGACAGTCCCTTGCCCGTCGTGATGGTTGCTGCAGCGATGCTCGTCTCGCAGGCAGTCCCGGGTTGAGGGTACTGTTCACCGATGCGGAATATCAGAGCACTGCTTGATGCGTGAGTAATTGCGCGTTCGCTAACCACATAGACCATCGCGTAGAGGGTGACTCCAGGTTCGGCGCTCGCTGGCTCGTTGGTCCAGACCCCGTCTTTGACCTTGCCCCCGTCAGCCCAATGCACCGTGCGATTCGCTTGTGCAGCTGGTGCCGCTGGCAACGTGGCAGCCCAGATCGCGACCCGATCGACATCAGCAACGTGTTCAGGAAGCGTTGTTGTGACGTAGATGAAATGAGCTTCCGTCGTCCGGTAGCGAAACTCGAGCGCGTCGACCGACTCGAATGCCATACCGAAGGTGTCACCCTTCTCGAACTCGATGTCGCGTAGCGTGCCGCTTTCCACCGGGCATAGCGCTGGTGCCGTCGAGAATTTGCACTTTCCGGCGACAGACGGATCCGGTCGCTCGCAAGTGACACCGATGCCTTCTGGCAGAATTCCACCAAGGGTCGGACAAAGGTCGGCGCCGCTGCCGCCGGGAATGCACTGACCATTCGCGTTGTGGCAACTGTGATCCGCGATACTGCAGTAGACCGCAATTGGGTTTTCCGGACACTTCACAATGCGTCCACAGGTGACTTCTTGGCACACTCCCTCTGCAGACGAACACTCCTCACGTTCGCCAGTGCATAGTGCGTCCTGGCAGTCCTTGGAGCATACACCGACCGAGGCCCTGCCCCCAGCCACTGCCGCGTCGGGCTCCAGCGTTCCAAGCTTGCAAACATGGCCTCTTTGGCAGGGCCACTGCTCGGAGCACGGGGAATTGACGGCCGTTACACCACCACCTCCACTACTTTGGGGCTTTCCCTCTGGTCCGTCGCATGAGCTCGAGGCCGCGAATGCGCCGAAGGTTAGTAGAAGTCCGGCAAGGGCTGCCGTGGAGCGAAGATTCGCGCTTTTCATGTCAGAACCACAATTCCGTTCCGAGGTCGACACCGAAGCCAAGCCCGGAAGCCAGATCCATAGCAACGACGTTGGAAGGCGCTGAGACCCCTGTGGACCTGTTGTTGACCTTGGGGTTGGAAAAGTAGTAACTGACTCGTGGTCTTACCACCAAGGACCGGTAGGCAACGGAGAATTCGAGTGGCACCGATTTTCGCGTAAGCTCGGGGTTGCTCACGGATAGATTGCGTGTTCGGTCGACGAACGATTCAAAGACGAATCCAGAGGCCAGGCCCAGTGAGATCGCCTTTGGACCGAGCCAGCGCAACTCGACAAGTCCTTGCAGCCGAACCCCTGGATTCCACGATGGCTCCGTCCACAGGACCTCCGGCTTCAGGGGTGCGAAAGTCTTCTGAGATGCGCGGAGTGAAGCGAACCCGAGTCCCGCTTTCGCCACAAACACCACGCGGCGAGCTGGCCAGGCCAAGGCCCCGATTTGCAGCTCTACCAAGGCATGCAGCGCGGACAGGGGGTTGCCGTCGACGTTCTCGTAGTCGTAACCGCCGGAAAAAGCCAAGGCGATGGTCTTGGGATTGACGACGTCCACTTCGATCTCGAATCGGCCCAACAGTTCACGGTTATTGCCAGCATAGACCTCGAACGGAATCGACACGAGGCCCAAGGGAGCGTCACTCGTTGCCTCAATCGACCACTCGAATTGCCCTGGACTATCACTGCTGTCGTGGTCAAAGCGCCGATAGCGAGTGGTGACGCGGATCCCTCGCGGCGGCAATGGTAAGACGAATGTCTCGTCGAAGGCCGTCTTGTCTGGGAATCTCGCGACCACACCGACGGTGATGGTTCCCCCGAGCGGTAGGGGAGGCAGCGGTGTTGGTGTGATGCTTCGAATATCCACCCGCCGCTGATCGGCACTGGGGAATCCGAGCAAACTACCGTAAACATTGTTGTCTTTGAAACCATCTGCAGGCCAGGTCTCGGCGTTGCCAAAGGGATTCTCACGAACGATGACACCGGCTCCCGTGGCCAGTCTGTCGTAAATGACGTCAGCGGGGACTGCCCAGCTACGATTCTTCCGTTGCGCGTCGCCACCTTCAACAATGCCGACGAGGCGCCCATCCATCTCGTCCTGACGAAACATCGGGCCACCACTGAATCCGTAAGTGATGGTGAATCCATCGACGAATAGCAGGTCGATCTCGGCGGTGACTGGTCGCACTGCGCTCGGGGGTAGCAGCGAGCCCGCGGATCGACGGAGGCCCACGGTACCGGCGCCCACGTAGTTGACGGGTGCCGCCTTCACATTCAAAATCTGAATCTCTGGATTCCCAACCGCCACTACGGGTGTTCCCTCGCCAAACACTTGAGTGGTGAGCTGAGCAGGGATTACCTTGAGCTGCGCATGAAGTTCAGCGAGTCCCGTGGGAGTCACTTCAAAGGCCGCTAACCCCAGTTCCGGGAAGATCGATACTCGCGGTAGTGTCGTTTTGGTGAGTGGAGTCTGGGAAAGGTTCTGGACTGCCAGGAAAATGCAGGGAGCCCCGTCACTGCATATGCGACCCCGGATGACGTGGTAGGCGGTCAAGATCCAGTGCTTCTCTTCGTGCCTGACCAGCACAGCGGTTCCAATGGTCCGTTCCTTTCCATTCTCCTTCAATACCAGGCGCATAGCAGAGCTGCCTTGGGCAGCACAACCGAACGTCAAGATGAGGAGTGCGACCAGAAATGGCCAAAGACGCTTCCCCCAGCTGGCCCTGAGAGCAACCATCTCTAGCGCTCCAGCGCCAGGAGCTCGCGGGCGCGGTCACGATAGTGCTTGAGCGAGCCGAGCGCGTCGGCACCGTCAACGGTCTGGGCGCTTGCTACCGTTTGCAGGAAGCTGCTCACTGTCCTATCCATCTTGTCATTTTTGAGCGCGCCGGCGCGTTGACGAAACTGGGTGAGAAGTGTTGCGGCTCGCTCCGGCTCGACGGATCTTATCTCGATTCCCTGCAGATCGGTCAAAAGTTGTCTGACTGGCGCTGGATTGGTCCCGTATAGAATGGACAGCCCTGTCGCTTTGGAGGGTTGAAGTGGACCAGGACCGTTGGACGCAATCAGTGGCTCAGGAACCGACGCGCCTGCTGCGGCGCTGAGCTCGGTCGTCCTTTGAGGCGCCGCGCTCAGCGAGGTCGCCATGAACGCGCTAGGTGCTGCCGTGGAAGAGTTCTTGAGATCGATCTTGGTCGGTGTAAGCAGGCCCGTCAGCATGACGATCATGCCAAACAAGGCGAGCACGGTTCCCGGGGCAGCGTTGGTCAACTGCAGCTTGTGACCTGCGCCCTCCGCACCAACGCTAGACGCCCCGCGGACTCCCCAGCGAAACAACAGCGTGCCCAGTACGACACAGGCAATGGCGCCGGCCACGATCAATAGGCGCTCGATGCCGCGAAAGTAGAGGAGCGTCTGCACATGTTGGGCGGTTTGGACCAGATCGCTGTCACTCATGGAATCCTCGAGAAGAACCGAAGATGGTCGAGTTCTCCACAAAGGATCACTGACCCTGCTTGGCAAAGCTACCCAACCGGTGCATGAATGTCTACGGTCCAGTTGTAGCGCTGGACGAACAGCGGATTTGACGGCATTCCTGGCGAAGCGTTTGGCCATCGTCACTCGGTGCGAGGATCCCTAGTCTACGCCCGGAAGCATTGGTGACGCGTGACCCGCGCAAGAGGTCCGACCGCCTTGCGCAGTGAATTCACCTACGCGGAGTAGACGGTGAAGTGCCATTGGCCAGCGAACACCGTCCATAAATGGGTACTGCAATGTTCTGGCGGGCCACCGCCTACCTCGAATACGCGCCAGTGCGTCGCGCGGCGATCTTACAGAAGTCTGGCAATTTCCACGATTTGGTTTCGCGCCGAGGAGGATTGCAGCGCGACGCTTGCGGAATATTGTCCCCACAAATTGGAAGCAGCGTTGGCATTGTTCAGCACTGACTCAAGTTCTGCTTACAACCGGTGAAGCCAATAGCCCGGCCGTCTTCGAGCGTGGACGAATGCCACAACGAAGACGCACTCGTTCTCATCGAGATACACGATGGAATAGGGGTAGACGTTAGGCATGACGGCGCGACGCGTGCCATGCGTGTGGATCGGAAACGCGTGGGGCGATTCACCAATACGATCGAGCAACTCGAGTGCGTCGTCGAGTAGTCGCTCGCCTGCTAGTACGCTTCGTTCTGCGTACCATTCCACAGCCTGCGTGAGTTCGGCTGACGCTTCTTCGTGCAGGCTAACGGGCTTGGACACGGCGAATCGTGGCTCTGAGATTCGAACGGACCTGGTCGAGTGGAATCATCTTTGCTTTGCCAGAGCGAATCTCATCGACACGACGCGCAATTTCCTTGTCCCATGCAGCCTCGACCTCCGCCGGATCCTCGGCAGGTCCGTCGAGGCTAGCGTAGAGAGCATCCGCCAGGGTCACGCGCTCGGTCTCAGACAGAGACAAGGCCTCTTGCAAGAGCTGATCGACGCGAGCGTTCATATCCAGAGCATAGCTCGAAGGCACCCGAACGCCCAGCGACGAGCTAAGGTAACCTCGGTGAGACGCCGAAGTCGCGTCGAACTAACCCCAAAGGAAACCGTCACCATTCCGCGATGTTGCGCAACACCACGCCCTCCGGCGACGCCAATTCCTAAATCGAAAGTCACGCGTTCGACTTGAGACGGGGGCGCCAACACGAAGCTTGCCCGCTGCCGAAATCATGCGGCCCGAGCTTCGACGAAGAACGGAGATTCATTTTGAGAGTCGCCGCTCGACTCGGACCTTTCAGTCAACTCCCCTGCTTCCAAGACCTCGAATCGCTGGGCGACAAGCGTGGTGGTCACGCCGCACCGACCAAGAGGCCAGAAAGCGCAGCGAATGGCACCAGATCTCCTAGCGAATGTTCCTCGATGTGGCCAAGCAGCAAGGTCTAGTTGACGGAACGCCACGTGCACTGCATACTTAGCCCTGCACATGTCGTTGCGCCGTGATTCACTCCTTCTTTCCGGACTGCTCCTTAGCAGCGCGGGAGAGGTGTGAGTTAGTCCCAAACCAGCAGCGACCTAACTCGAAACCCTCTCCCGCGACCACCGGAGAGGGTTTTTGGCATTTGGGCTCTGAACATTTCTCCGGTTATCGCGGGCGACCATCCGGAGACTACCCATGCCATTCGACGTACAGCGATATAAACCAGTTACCCCGATTCACATGCCCGACAGGATTTGGCCGAGTCGCGCTATCCAACAGGCCCCCGATTGGTGCAGCGTCGATCTGCGCGACGGGAATCAGGCCTTGGTCGAGCCGATGGGATCCGACCGGAAATTGCGCCTGTTCGAGTTGCTCGTGCGCATCGGCTTCAAGCAGATTGAAGTCGGCTTTCCCGCGGCATCCCAAACGGATTTTGACTTTGTGCGACGGCTGATAGAGGAGGGTAAAATCCCCGATGACGTCAAGATTCAAGTGCTGGTTCAGGCGCGTCACGATCTGATCGAGCGGACCTTTGACGCCTTGCGCGGAGCTCCACGCGCCATCGTCCACCTCTACAACTCGACCTCGGAACTGCAGCGCCGCGTGGTGTTCGCCAAGGATCGAGCTGCCATCTTGGCGCTCGCCGTCCAAGGAACCCAGTGGGTCAAAGAGCAGGCGAAGGCGCTCACGGGGACCGCCATCACGTTGGAGTACTCGCCCGAGAGCTTCACTGGTACCGAACTCGACTTTGCCGTCGAGGTTTGCGCTGCCGTTGTCGAGGCTTGGGGGGCTACTGACGAGCGGAAGATGATCCTGAACTTGCCAGCCACGGTGGAGATGGCAACTCCCAACGTGTACGCCGATCAGGTGGAATGGATGATCCGTCACTTGGTGCGGCGGTCAGCTTGTATCGTAAGTGTTCATGCCCACAACGACCGCGGCACGGCGGTTGCTGCCACCGAACTCGCGGTCATGGCAGGCGCTGAACGCGTCGAGGGGACACTGTTTGGCAATGGCGAGCGCACCGGCAACGTCGATCTGGTAACAGTTGCGTTGAATCTGTTTTCTCAGGGGATCGAGCCCAAGCTCGATTTTGGCAAACTGCCCGAGGTGGCTCGCGTCTACGAGCAATGCTGCCGCATGCCGATCCATCCGCGGCACCCTTACGCAGGCGAGTTGGTCTTCACTGCCTTCAGCGGTTCGCACCAAGACGCGATCAAGAAGGGGCTCGAGGCACTCAACAAGAACCAAGGGCGGATCTGGGAGGTTCCCTATTTGCCCATTGACCCAGCGGACGTAGGCAGGGTGTACGAGCCTTTGGTTCGCATCAACAGCCAATCGGGCAAGGGTGGGGTGGCGTTCGTGCTCGAGCGAGCTGCGGGCTATCGCATCCCGAAAGCATTGGCGGCCCGGTTCAGTCAATCGATCCAACGCGTGACGGACGTGACGGGTGCCGAGTTATCGGCCTCGGACGTCGTGGAGCAGTTTCGCAAAGAGTACCTCATCGAGCGCGACGAGCTGCGTCTGGAACAGGTTGAGGTGGAGCGTGGGGCATCGAACCACTGCCGCATCCTGGCAACCGTGCGACAGTCTGAGAGGCGCATTTCAGTAAGCGGTGAGGGCAATGGCCCAATCGATGCGTTCGTTCGCGGCGTCAATGCGGCGTTCGCGACCGAGATTCATTGTGCGGACTATGCCGAACATGCTCTTGGTGAGGGTGAAGATGCCGAAGCCGTTGCCTACGTCCAATTGCGTGGCGCCGAGGGTGATGCGTGGGGCGTGGGTCAGGCTGCGGACATCGTGGTTGCGTCGCTGCGCGCTGTCGTATCGGCGATGTTGCGTTTGAATGGGCAATGACTCGCATCTTGAGTCACTCACCGACCGCTATGGCTCTTTGTTCGCGTCGCTCAGGGCCCAGGACAATTCGTCGTTGCCCTGGGCGCCAGCGAACCGTAGTCCCATACTTCGAGCCTGCTTCGAGATCGTCGGTTGGCCATCGGCGCGGGTGACGGGAAAGCTCACGCGGTAGGATCTGCGCCAAGGAGAGGTGTAGGGGAAATAGGTGATCTCGATCGCGCCCGGTCGCTTGATTTCGACGATTTCCTTGGGTGCGGTTTCGCTACCCGTATCGTCGATGAGCCGCAGGATCCAGGCCGGGGCATCCGTGCCGAGGTCGCCCCACTTGTACTTCTGAGCTGACAACGTAAGGTAGAATTGATGTTCCTTGCGCGACTCTGCCAAGGTTCGATCGAGCAGTGAGCGCCGCTGATCGACCGTCAATCGGTAGTCGTCGGCGTAGCGCATGACGTAGGCCCAGCGAAAGTCCCAGGACTCGAAGGTCGTGGTGACGATGAGTACGTTGTCGAGTTGGTCGACGGAGAGCAGCTTGGCGTCCCGTGTCCAATGCTTGAGTACCCGTTCGTAGTCTTGAGCGACATACTCGCGGGGCCCTTCGGACATACTGACTGGCGCGGGGGTACATGCCGTCTGCAACGCGAGCCCGAGCAAGAGCGATGCAGTCGCAATCGGGCCATGCCAATCGATTTTGTGTTCGAGAGGGCTATGGGTCATGGCACTTGGCCGCTAGGATAGCAGCTCACTAGTGTCCGCGGATATCGAATACCGTGACCACTGCGATCAGCAAGAGCATTAGCGCCAATCCGACGGCATGGATTTGGGCCTCGACTTTGGCGTTTGGCGGCCGGCGCGCGACCGCTTCGTAGCCGAGAAACACCAGTCTTCCGCCGTCGAGGGCGGGGATGGGCAGCAGGTTGAAGATCCCCAGGTACGTACTGATGAGTCCGAGTAGACTCATCAGATCGACGATCCCGCGTTTGGCCGCCTTGCCCGTTTCTCCGACGATAGCTACCGGTCCTGCCAGATCCTTCATCGAGAGTTTCTTCTGACCCGTTACGGTCTTCGATAGGTCAACCACGATGGCTACGGCGATCTGTGCGGGGAACACCACGGATTTCTTCGCAGATTGCGCCAAGGTCATCGGGTGCCACTCGACGAGCGCTGGCTTGACGCCGATTTGCCCATGTCCTTCCGGGGCGCGATCGGGCGTGACCGTCAACAGCTTGGTCGTACCCTGGCGCTCCACTTCTATTTGTAGCGGGCGGTTGGCGTTCGAGCGCACAATCTCAGGGAGATCGTCCCAACCCTTCAGTACCCGATCATCGATGCGCTTGATACGATCGCCGTTCTGCATGGCGGCTTTTGCAGCGGCGCCACCTGGGATGACATCGATCTTGAGGCTGGGAACAGGTTGGCCGCCAATGACGAATGCTGCAAAATAGAGCACGCTGGCGAACAGGTAGTTCGCAAAGGGTCCCGCGAAGATCGTGGTGATGCGAGCAAATACCGAGGCATTCGCGTAGCTGGTCTGGTCGTTTGGATCGATCTCCTCGAAGGGATTCATCCCAGCAATCTGGACATAGGCCAGAAACGGGATGAGCGCGATCTGATAGACCGTGGTGCTGCCGGCGGGTTGATGCCGCCAGATGGCGGGACCGAACCCGATGCTGAATTTGATGACGCGCATCCCAAAGGCGCGTGCCGCCAAGTGATGACCCGTCTCGTGAACGACCATCAACAGTGCTAGTCCAAGGATTCCGACCAGGATGAACATGCGGTCCGAGTGCTTATAGTCTTACGTTCGAAGTGCCGCCATCGGGGGATGGTTCTGCCACTACGGGCGCAACATTGTCCCGGCGTAGGGCTGTGACCAGTCGACCCTCAATAGCTTTGGCCGGTTTCTTCGATCGGGACTTCTGGCCAATCGGCTGAAGTCTCGGAAAAGCTGATAC
The DNA here is from genome assembly GCA_964454965.1 of uncultured Polyangiaceae bacterium. Taxonomy (GTDB): domain Bacteria; phylum Myxococcota_A; class Polyangia; order Polyangiales; family Polyangiaceae; genus FEN-1139. Next base: position 84,714 of record CAYVXY010000025.1, read on the forward strand.
TTGTGGGGACCTACCCCTACAGTTTCGTTGAAACCACCTGGGGTGACTGCTAGTTTGCCCCGACCTTCCAAGGGCGCCCGAGAGTCTGGCGAAACCGCCGACTCGAGATTGGGCCGACGTCGCGTTGGCAGGGCTCATCCGGGCCCTCGGGGGGAATATCGAGGTGAATCCATGAGCCAGCCAAACCTTCCAGGGGCCGTCAATGGGCCCGGTTCCAGTCCCACGAATCTTCAGCTCCGCGGTGGCGCGGCCATCATTGCGCCGCCTTCGGCCTTCCCTTCGGGTGTCCCGGGCAACGCGCTTATCGTGCTGCCGCTGTCGCAGCCGTCCGAGGAATTGACCTCCAAGTTGGCACAGGGTGCCGTGGTCGTCGCCATGGACGAGATGTGGAAGCTCCTCGGCTTCAACGGCCCCGCAGTGCAGGTCCAAGATCAGGAAGGTCGCCCCATTGCTATCGGTTTGGACGATCTGCTCGAGGGGCTCGACAAGCATTGGCAAGAGGATACAAATGATCCTCAGCGCGGGCGCATCTATGCCCAAGAGTTGCTGAAGTACAGTCGCTTCGAGACTGCGGAGAAGGTACTATCCAAGGTCGTTGCTACTGGCGGTACCGGGGACGATTGGTTGGCGCTCGGTGTAAGCCAGCTACAACAGGAAAAGTGGGACAAGGCCGAGGGCACGCTGCGCGGTGCGCAGAACCTGCTGCCGGAGAATCCCTTCCCGTCACTGCATTTGGCACGGACCCTCAAGGGCAAGGAAGATCGCAAAGCGGAGCGTGAAGCCATCGAACGCGCGATCACCATTGACGGCAACTGCGTCGATGCCTGGGCATACCTCTTCTCGCAGATCCGCGACCTCGAGGGCGAAGACGCGTCGATTGCTCGCATCAAGGAACTGGCCGACGTAGAGGCGAACAAGCGTCGTGCTGCGCCCTTCATTGCGTTGCAGGGCGTCTTCTCTGCCGACGAAGCCACGCGCGACAAGGCCGTGGTATGGGCGAAGGTTGCCGTAGAACGCAACCCGAACGATCCGCTGGCACTCATCTCGCTCTCGGCGCTCTACGGGCAGCAGGGCGATCTGAAGAGCGTCATCGGTCTACTTTCGCAGCACGAATCCAAGATGTCCTCCGACGTGCGGCTGGCCAACAATTATTTCGAGGCCCTGTTCCAGAGCCGTGACATCGAGCGCGTGACCAAGCTGCTCAATGCACTCGCTGGTTCGCCGAACAAGGAAGTAAAGCAGTTTGCCATCGAGCGCTCACGCGCGGTTGCACAGTTCCTGCAGCAACAGCAGCAACAGCTGGCTGCTGGTGCGGCGGCGCAACGCCCGAGCTGAGCCGCGATTAGGCCAGCATTACAGCGTGCAATCGACGGCGCGTTTGCCTTGAGCAGACGCGCCGTTGGTGTATTCGAGTCGCGCCGCAAAGCTCGCTGATGGTCTTGGGCGGCGTGGTAAAGGCCGCAGGCGGCGCGCTGGACTTTGCCTATTGAATCGGCGCGATGCGCGGGGTGCGTTTGAGGTTCCAGTTGGCCATCTGAGGGCAGCCCGTATCCGGGCACGCTGTTGAAAGCCAATAGATGTAGTCAGCATCGCCGGCGACGTACCCCCCACGTCCAAAGATGCCAATGCTGCCGAGCTGACGGGTGGTGGCAGCACAGTCGTCCGCGAGACAGCTCCATTGAATGTCATCTGCGGATACCCACACCAGTTCCCCATCGAGGCTCCAGAGCGACGAGTCGGGAGGCGCAACATAAGTCGCCAGGAGTTCCCTTGCGGCGCCCGGGGCTGAATGCCGCCAGCGCACCAGCTGTGCGGATTCGTAGCACCCCAAGCCTGCACAGGAGACCAGCTCCTTTCCTAGAACAGCGTAGATCCAAGGCCCGTCGACGGCGAAGCCCGCAATCCTGTTGGGGCTGGCTAGCGTATCCCCAGGAAGTGGCTCCCACGCGGTGGGGCCCTCCAGGGCAAGCTGGTCGGGCGCCGAGCTCCCATCCTTTGCCAGCCGCAGAATGTTGCCACTGGCCAACATATAGAGAAACTCGTCGCTCACAACTATTTTGTGTGCCGAGACGACACCGTCGGTCAGGAGAGTCAGAGTCGAGTGACAATCAGCCAGACTACAACGATAGATAGAACTGTCCGAATAGAGATAGAAGTAGACGAAGTCGTCGTCCCAAGTCACAGTATCAAGACTGGTCACTTCGATGGCAACGCCGTTCGCAATTTCGATGTTCCCGCATTCTGGTACGCGACAGAGTTGGAGCCCTTGGCTCTTGTTGGCCCAGCCCAAACGGTTGCCTTGTAGTTCAAAGTCAGTTGCATCGCCAGCAAACGAATGAAGTAGCGTCCAAGTTGACCAGCAGTCAGCCGCCTGGCATCGGTGCACGTACGAGGATGGGTAGACCTGATCGAGGTAGACATGATCGAGCAGGTAGAGGTTGGTGCCATCCGCCGCCAAGCCAGTGACGAAATCCGCAGCGAAGCGGGCCAGGCCTACAGTTCCTGCCGCCACTTCGGCGCCATTCTGCGCTGGTTCGGGCGGTAGCGCCTGGGGTGGCCCACCACCGCCGAGATCCACTTGTCCCCCACACCCCCACGAGAAAGCCTGCAGCAACAAAGCATTCAGCAGGATGGTTTTGCGAAACAGACGGCTGGATACGTGGTTCATCGCTGCAACATCCGGATTTGAAAGCCAGACCAGCTAGCGTTAGGATCACACCAAAACAGAAACCTAGAATTCATGGTCAGTCCACAATCGGAGCAACGCAACACGCTGCTGAGCAAGTCAACTCCTTCGGAGCCTTCGACCAAATCCAAGCTGGCAATCGTTTTTCTCTGACTCTCGAGGGTTCTGACGCACGCCAATGGCTCGGCGAACACGTTGGACGTGTCGACATGAAACCAGTAGAGCTGCTTCTCGTCTGCAACCAGCGCGTGAGGCCAGCGGGGAGCGTTTGCCACGAGCTCGGGCCCATCACCGCATCCTGTCGCTGAGCAGCGCCGGATCTGGCCCAATAGCGTACCTACGGCGAAATACACGTCCTGTCCCACCAACGCCAATCCGCCGAGTGGTGAACCACCGTCGTAGAACCTGGACAAGCCCGACGAGAAGTCGGAGGGGATCTGAGCAATCCTCTTATTGTAGGATACGTACAGCATTCCCGTGGATTCGGACACGGCAAGGCCCGTCGGAAATTCCGTCTCTTCCTCGAGCGGCCACTCCGTCGGTAGATCGCAACCCGTCCTCGCACAGCGCATCAATGACGACATGAACCCAGGCGCACTCGAATTCTGCCTAACCCAATAGACGGCTCTTGAGTCAGCAGCCAGAGTAAATGATGCCATTACATTGAAATCACCGCCGGTCTCTGCAATCTGCCGTGGACCCTCCGGGCAGCCACGGGTGCTACATGCCATGATGCGCATCCTAAGATCCTGTGTCGACTCGGACCAAATGACTTCTCCGTGGGAGAGCAAAACGACTGGCCAGTAAGGGTTGGCCATCAGGTAGATATTCGACAGGACAGAGTCGGCCCGAATGGTCTGTTGCGTCCCTTGGCAGTCTGACAACTGACACAGGTCAATGCGTCCGCCGCGTTGTACTGAACTAATGAATGCTGCAATCGTGGTCTCGTCAACGGCAATGGCCTCGACTTGGTCTGCACCATCGTACAGGGTCACGGGTTCCTTGATTGCCGTGGAACTGGGCGCCGCCGCGGTAGAAGCTGTGCCATTGGTTGACACCCAGCCGCTCCCGTTCCCTCCGAGATCCACGGATTTGCCGCCACACGCGAGGAGTACTACGCCGCTGATGCACAGATACTTCTTCATCTAGAAACCACCGTTCCACGAGCCACGGCTCGAACTTCTACTCATCTCTACGTTGACTACGACAGAACACGTGAGCCATCCGGAAGGACAGAGTGCCCAGCTTAGGCAATCCGTCACGTGTGGGCGAAAAAACATCGCCCGGCCGAGAATGCCGAGCCCTTCGACAGTGGAAAGCGTGTTGGTCGGCGGCGAATGCCCCACTGTTGCCAATGCAACAAGCTCTTCTACGAACGTTGGACCTACCCGTGAGGCAGTCAAGCGTCGTGGTTACGCCGAACCGACATCAGCTCAGAACTGCATCGAGATCGATACCCCGTTGCCTGACGTCAGCGGGGTGACAGACACCGCCGTTGGCGCACTGGTCGGATCGTTATCACGTCGCCCATGCAGCAGCAGCGGCAATGCAACGCCGATCCCAGTGCCAACCACTGCCCCGGTGAGCACGTCCGTTGCCCAATGCGCATCACTTACGATGCGCAGGGTTCCGGCGCCAACGGCCAAGGCGCTTCCGCCGATAGCGATGTAGGGCGCGGTTGAATACCCGCGCAAGTAGGCAAGCGTCGTCGACGAACTCGCAATGGCAAAGGCCCAGGCAGTGTCGAGCGAGAAGAACGACTTGTTGTGTTCCGAGGGGTAACTCGCAAACTCGGTGGCAGACTCGACTTCGTAGTGGAAAGCTGGTCGTTCGCGCGCCACGAGGTGCTTGACAGTTTCGCCAATGGCCGACGTAATGGCGAACGTGTTGACGACGATCCAGGCGTCCTCGAGCCCGCGGTGCCACTGCTTGTCCAATCCAGCCGGTGCGATCAAGCCAGTGAGGCCCAATATGGGGATGGCGCCGACGGACAAGGCGTGACTGATGAATGCGGGCGGACGTGGATCAGACGCGCGCAGTGCGCTGCGAATCGAGGCATCGAAGGCATTGGCCGTGCACCACTTGCAGTCGGTTTTCGGTCCGCCGGTGAACAGCCAGGCGCCTGCATACGCTCCCATTCCGATCGCCGATTCACCGAGGAGGAACTGCCAGCTCGTGCGCTTCAGGTCGTAGTGACGTGGAGCCTCGTCTGGGGCAGCCTGGACGCTATGCGTGGCGAGCGATAAGACCAGTATGCAGGGGATAGTCCAAGGTTGGGCAAACGCCATTCTGAGGGATACTAGCCGAAGCTTCGCGAATTTGTCAGGCGAATTGTTCGCCATTGGCCGTGCGAAGGCACGACTATTGACTGACGGCGCGGCCGCAGATCTCGCCGTTGAGCCATACGGCAGTGGAGCTCGAATTCTTGTTATAGACGTCCGTCAACGAAACAGCACAGGTTTCTGATACGTCGGGCATGTCATAGCGCTTGACTGTGCCCTGGACGGTGAGAGTTGACGACTTGAACGTGACAGCGTTTGCGCTGGTATTGCTGAAGCTTCCAACCCAAGTCAGTACCCCAGTGAAGGCAAGGGAGTAGATCGCGTTGGAGTTCTCGCAGGCCTGCAGGTTCAGCGTGAGGTTGATCGTGTCGATGCCGTTGGTTGCGACGCCAGTGGTGCCGCTGACTTGCGCAGTCCCGCCGAGGGGGCAGTTGGCGGTACGGCTTTGGTTGCCTGAAGGCTGACCGGCAAAGTTCTCGTTCCAGAGCAGCCACATCGTTTCGTCGAGCGCGTAACCGACAACATCATCTTGGCAGGTCACGTCACAAGTCGATTTCGACGTGGTAGACGATCCACCGGAGCCATCAGTGCATGCCCATGCCATCGAACAAGACAGTAGAAGCAACCAGCGCAGTGCGTTCATGGGCAGAACCTCCTTCTTCGGATCCACGTAGCTTGACGGATTGCGCGCGCGTTCGCTAGATGCGACTCGGTGTTCATGGGGTGGGCAATCGAACTACATGGCCACGAATCCTGCGGATTGCGGCAATCACGTGTGCTTGATGCACGCGCTTGTCACGTCAGGCTGAACTGATTGAGCTTAGTTTCTGTGTTCTGGGTTGGTCCGGCGTGATGACGGCGCCGGAGCGGAAGTCATCCGGGCGCATCGAACAAGCACCCTCTGAGGAGCGATTGGGCAGTGCCAATCTTTGACAACTCTTGAGTCGAGAATCGAAAGCGGGCGGCGCGTATGCTCAACACAAACTCCGTGAGCCCAAGTTCAAGGTGCAGGCGGAATCCGGAGTGACGACCGACGGCACCAACACAGTTGTCCGAATTCAAAGACTTGGAAGACTTCGGTCATGTGCATCTAGACTCAATCACTCGTGGGGCCCTCGCGCTGCTTCATGCCGTGTACTTCTAGAAGCATATGTTCGTTGTCTTCAGTCGCGCAGTGCGTATCGTGGCTGGGCGGATCGGGCGCAAGCGCGAATCCGTGTGTCTATTTGAATAATCACTAGACTGCGAGGTTCTCATGAAGTTGCATCATCGCGTATTGGGCGGAATGACGAGTGCTAGCGTGTTAGCTGCCCTCATGTTGTCGGCCTGTAGTAACGTTGACACTCCCAACGACGAAGCATCGGTTGCCACGGCGGAAGACCCCATCATCGCAGGCGTCGATGCGAAGAGTGCCACGCTCAATGCGGTCGGATCCCTAGTGGAAATCTATCGCTATACGTATACCAACTGCGGCTATGGGGGAAGAACGGGGATCGGTGGAGCCCCGACAACGACGACAGTCATTCCCATTCCCATTCCCATTGGAGCCACTGATTCGATGCATGGGCGACTCGATCGCATCATGCCCGACTGGGCGGTGGCCGGTCGCGCCGGCGCACCACCTGCGGCCGGTGGGGCGCCAGCCGCGGGTGGTGCGCCTCCCATCGGAAAAGGTGGCACGACCTCGGTCGGTGGAATGCCAATAACGGCAGGGGCGGCAGGGACGGCAGGATGCACAACTGTTGAAACCGTGCGCTATTGGCCATTCTGCACTGCAACTCTAATCGGCCCAACCGCAGTGCAATCGGCAAAACACTGCCTCATGGATCTGGACTACATGACGGGCGTTGACGTCGGATTTGCCGTAGGCCCGACTGCCACCAGTCCTGCGGCCGTGTATCCCATCGTCGATTGGGAGTGGGAGAGCGAGGTGGCCGGCGATTCCTATTCACTACTTTCCGATCTTGGAAGTGACGTAGGGGTTGCTCATCTGAGTGGGCCCGTGGCGGGAGTGGTCCCGATGGCAATCGGTTCCCTCAGTGAAGCGGATCTCGGTAAACGCTTTACTGCGCTTGGCTACGGAGTCCAAGACAACAACGAACGAAATGGTACCCGCAAGGCCGGCAGCGTGACACTCCGCGGTTTTGGCGGCAACTACGCGGACTACGCGTTCGGTGGGCTCGAAGGCTTCCTGAAGGCAGCCAAGAGCATGCCGGATTTCCAGGGTTACCCTGAGTACTACCTGACCGATGTCTACTACAGACTCAATTTGCTTCCGGAATACCAGGCATTTCTCGGTGGAATTGCTGGCGATGCACAACCCTGCTTTGGAGACTCGGGAGGTCCCATGGTGGCCATGCAGAACGGTGTACGCACCGTGTTCGGAAACGTGACGAGTGGGTTTGCGTCGAGTCGGCTCATCTGTGACTATGGAGCGGTATTTGCCGTGTTTGGGCCCTCCACACAGACGTTTCTTCAGAATGCCTTGTTGTGGGTCGACCCTTGTGCCGGGGTAACTGTCAATGGCCATTGTGCCGGCGACCTAGCCATTCGCTGTACGAATCGCCTGGAAGGTAAGCGACGTCGGAGCGAAACGGACTGCGGTCTAATGGGTCAAACCTGTGGTTTGGACTCGACTGGTACTGTGGCATGTGTCGATCCGAGCTGAATTGACGTAGCGAGATTCACGGGTTGCGCGGAGTCCCACGGATCGCCGCGTGACCCGGGCTCGTCGTTGTTCCGCTACATCGCTTCCGTGCCCAACTCGGTTGCCGTAGGTGCCTCGTCTGCCTGTCGCCCGAGCAACCCGCGGACGCGCCCGGAGAGCGGACCCGTGGGGTATTGGGACAAGAAGCGCAGCCCCTCGCGTCGAGCGGCCTCTTGTTGGCCGGATAGGCTCAGCGCTTCGATGTGCAACAGTGCAGCTTCGGGGCTCAACACACCATTGGCAAAGCGATGCCGACGTTCAGCCAGTAATCGCAAACATTTAGCTGCGTCGCCCGAGCGCAATGCGACGCGCGCGTCATCGATCAACCGTACCTCATCAGCGACCCCGAAATCCGCTGGGGTCGCATCGTGTTGGGACCTGGTTGTTGCGACGGGAACTCGCGGCGGAGGCAATGGCAAAGTCGCAGCCGCTTGAGCGATTGGCTCGATGGATGGCGATGCATCGACGGGTGAGGTCTCCAGGCGCTGCGCCGAATCTTGCACCACTAGGGTGATTCCGTCGCGGTGAACTGCTGTCGCGGGACGGTTCTTCTCTGCCCAAGTCGTTCCAGCTACGAACCCTGCGCTCGTTCCGGCAAGCAACGCAACCCCTGCAATGCCGACCCATTTCACTATCACGGCGATACCTGCCGAGGCCACGGTGCTAGTTGTTGTCGCGGTTGAGGCGATGCTGTGCGCCGCGCTGCGGCTGAGCGCCGCATGGCACATTGCAGATTCCGTGGTGAGCAGCGTACCGACGCTCACCGAGAACAGAACCTGCGCTCTGAGTGTGTCGCCCGGGCCATCGCTGCGTGCGGCACGCAGCAATCGACGTTCTTCATTGGTTCCTTCGTTCAATAGTCGAGGTAACGTCATGAGTTACCTGCCTGGTCGCTTCGCGGCTTCTGGTCGTTGCGCGGCTCTTGGCCGCTGCGTAGCGCATCTAGTGGTTCTCTGCCTGCTTGGCATTTGCGCGGGGTAGTTGCCGGTCGAATGGGAGTCGGAGGTTGGCCACGCTGTTCGATTTGGCGCCGAAACTCGAAGCGTGCTCGCCGTAGGCGCGAGGCGACCGTGCCCTCCTTGAGTCCGAGGATCTGCGCAATCTCACGCGTATTCTGCTCTTCGATTTCATACAGGACGAACACCGTACGAAGTTCAAGCGGCATAGCGAGCAGAATGGAATCGAGTTGCTGACGTGCCTGGCGAACCTCGATTGCCTGCTCGGGATCTGGCGGTGGCTCCTGTGAGTAACTTATCGCCGACTGGTCGATTCGGACTAGTTCACGACTGAAGCTGCGGCGACGCGACGAGGCAATATTCATTGCCACTTGCAGCAAGTAGGACCGCTCGCAGCCATCACGTATCCCCGAGAGGCGTCGGGCCACCACCAAGAACGCCTCTTGGACGATTTCGTCACAATCAGCGGGACATTGGCCCACACGACGCATGTAACGCCATACGAAATCGAGGTGCCTATCAATCAGAGCGCGAAGTCGCTCGTCGTCATCTCGGCGCCAGGGGGTGGTAACGCATTCGACTCGAGATGTCTCTGGCGGCAAGGCGTCGACGGACGCAGGTTCGCTCAGGGAAGCGTCCATGTGGCCAAGTTTGCCTAGCCCATTCATCACCTGGATCATCGCAGCCAAGGACCGGATCGATCACTCTCGAATGAAGATAGTGCGCTAGGTGTGATGGTCGGCTAGCCGAGTCGCCAAACCCAGGGTTATTGGGTCAGTATTCCACTGCGACTGCGATGGCAGCGTAGGCGCCGAGCGCGGGTGGAGAATGGAGCAAGTAGCCGTTCACGTGGACGTCATTGCGCACGGCGAGCAGATCGAGTCCACCCTCGAGGCGCAGCTGCGCTCCAGCAGCAGGCGCAATGGTGAGTCGCAGGAAGGGACTGGCTCGGACCATGCCCAACCGCTTGACGTTGTCTCCAGCAAATGGGGTTTCCGGTTGGACGTAGACGACCCCTGCTTCGATTCTGGCGCAGGGCCGCAGTGACAATACGCGTCCCTGCAGCAGCTCGAAGGGGCAGAGATGGGTACGCAGGGACCAGCGCTGCAGATCGGCGCTCACATGACTGTTGCTCGCGTCGCTCGTGGCCCAACCCAGCGACAACCCAAAAGCTGGGCGCAGCAAGCTGGCGCTCCAGCGCTCGACCTCGAACCCGAGGCTCAGGCCAAAGCTAGGGTTCTTGGCGAGCTGGGTGTCCAGCTCGACGCCACCGACAATTCTGGCAACAAAGCGTGTGGCGGTGAGAGAGATGCCACGTTTTTCGAAGTAGTCAGGGTCGTCGATCCAGGGAATGTAGACGCCCGCTGCAACGCGCGGCAGCGCAATGCTCTTGGCGGGCGCGTCGTTGCCCGAGGCGTGGCTCGGCTTGTCGGCGGGGGGGGCTTGCTCGATGGCGGTGTCGACTAGAACCGCCAGGACGACGGCTAAGGCCTCGAGGGCGTCGTTGCAGTCGGGGGCGACGAGCTCGCGTTCTATCCACTCGCCTTCTGCCGCTTGGAGCTTCAACCGAGCGAGGCGACGGGTTCCGACCGCCTTGACCGTGACGGACGCGGACCAACCCATCTCGCCGGCCTTGGCGCGTCTTGCGCTGGCGGTTCGAGACTCGACCTGTTCGAGAAAGGCATCCGGTGACTGACAGTCGCTCGTCCCGTTGATTTCGACGCGAAGAGGGATCGTCGGCTGGGTTGTTGCCTCCGCGCTCGCGTGCACGGACGCGCTGCGGCCAGCAACGAACCCAGCAATCAGGAATCTTCCCCAATGATGGGCTTTCACGCTGGTCCAGGTTCGTATCATGAGACGGGGGATGCGTGTGGGAAAGTCAGAGAACCCTGGTGGCAACGAGCACACCGTGTGGCATTGCCATCAGCGGTTTCGGACAATTGCGCGGCCATTCGATGCGGCTGCTGCTATCGACGACCACGCTGACATCGGGGTGCGGCTGGTCTTTTGCTGCTGGAACAGCGCGTTTTTGACTGCGCTTCAGTTCGAGGTCGACCTCCTTCCGCAGCTGATCGGGGTCGCTCGAGGTGACGAACAGGTCCCAAGACGTCAGCCTGCCGTCGGCGCGCATTTCGTAGCGGCCGCAGACATGCTTCCAGTCTGGGCGCGAATGCAGGCCGTAGTCCAAGAGCGCGTAATTCATTTCGGGCGCAGCCGGCCCACTGGCCCGGGCCAGCAGGGGTAGGGCGGACCGGGTCACTGATCCGAGTGATTCCGGACGCTTATCGCACCCACCCGCCTCAATGGCGGTGAGTGTACTCAGGCCGATGAGGGCGACGGCGGAGCCAATGGACTTGGGAGGCATCAGCCGAGATCTTGGCCTACCCGAGGGGTTTGGGCCGAGTATTCGACGCGTGAAGACTGGTGAGCTCGTTTCCAGGAAATATCGCCTGCTCCGACGTATCGCCGAGGGCGGCATGGGGGAAGTCTGGTCCGTGCGCAACGAACGGACCAACCGAGACTTCGCCATCAAATTCCTGCTGCCGGAGCTGGCCCGCGATCCCGAAGCTTTGCATCGGTTCGTGCGCGAAGCCAAGGCAACGGGACAAATGCGCCACCCAAACGTGGTGACGGCGATGGATGCCGGCATGCATGAGGGGCGCCCGTACCTTGTCATGGAGCTGCTTTCGGGCGAGAGCCTCGAGGCACGGCTCGCTCGTGACGGGCACCTCGATGAACTCGAGACATGCATCTTGTTGGCTCAGGTCGCCCAAGCGCTTGAGCATGCCCATGCCTCGGCGCTGGTTCACCGCGATCTTTCGTCCGCCAACGTCTTTCTTTGCGACAGCCATGACGACGGTCCACCCGTCATCAAGGTGCTTGATTTCGGGGTCAGCAAAGTCCTCGACGAATCGCCGAATGGCAGGGTTCGCACCGACAACGGCAAGATCCTCGGATCGCCCGTGTACATGAGTCCCGAACAGGCCAAGGGCGCCGAAGGGGTCGATGCGCGTTCGGATATTTGGTCGCTCGGCGTATTGGCCTATCAATGCATCTGTGGGAAATTACCTTTTAATGGCGCGAACTACAACGCGCTGATGTTCTCGATTCTGCAGGCGCCGCATGAGGCCTTGGCCAATCTCGTTCCGCAGATGGACGCCGAGCTGAGTGAGCTCATCGAGAACTGTCTGGTTAAGGATCGAGAGATGCGGACAGGTTCCGCTCGTGAGCTGGCGAATCAACTCGAGCACGTTGCCCTACGCTTGTCGCGGGACCGAGGGCGCTCGCGCTACGTGCCGCTGCGGCGTTCGGTGGATCGCATCCGTCTGACTGATCCAGGGTCTGGGCGCTGGGTGGCCCGCCGTGCCTTGTCGAAGGCCGCATTGCCATTGGCCATGCGCGTGGCGCAGCGTCTGCACGGCATTCCCAGTTCGGCGATGCTCGCGTTCGGGATCCTACTGGGGGCTGCGGCTGGGCTCGGCGCTGCCAGACTGGTGGCGCCACGCACGCCCGCTGGGATCGGTGCGGCCCCCTTGCCGAAGTCCGCTTGCGAGACGCCTCAGCCTGGCATTGCAGATATGCCGATCCCAGTGGGTCAAGTCGGCCCCTCGACTCCTGCGGCAAAGGCTGCGCGAAACGAGACGGATCTCGTGCGCGCGTTTGCCCGCGGACTCGATGTTCCGAACAAGGCCTCTAAGCCGGCTGCGCCAGCGGCGGCACGGTCAACGTCGAAGGTGGAGTGATTTCCTCTTTGGTTGGATTGGGCCACGCGGGAACGGCTCGCCAGCGGCCCCGCTTCGCGTAGACTGGGCGCCGAATGCTCACGTTCATTCTGGGCATCGCAATCAGCCACGTATTTTCGTTTCTTTGCTCGGTTTCGGAGGCGACCCTTCTGAGCGTGCGGCTTTCGCAGGTTCAGGCGTTGCGCCATAGTCGGGCTGGGCGGCTGATCAAGCGATTCAAGAAACGCATCGACCTACCCATTGCGGCGATTCTGACAGTCAATACCTTGGCTCACACCATTGGCGCGTCCATAGCGGGTGCGAGCTACTCGAGACTCTTCGCCCCGGAACATCTCTGGATGTTCTCTCTTGCCTTTTCGGTCTCCATCCTCACCTTCACCGAAATTGTCCCAAAAACGCTGGGAGTAGCCTACGCGTCGCAGTTGGTGGTTCCAGTTGCCTACTACGTGCGTGGTCTCATCTTCGTGTTGCGTCCGTTTCTGTACGTCACGGGGCATCTTCAGTCCGCGCTGCGCAGGAAGCAGGATACTCCAGTCACTTCGTTGGAGGAAATCCGCCTACTTACCGCGCTCGGCCGCACCGAGGGGACTCTGGCGACGCGAACAGCCGATGCCATCGAAGGGGCCGCGGCCCTTTCCGAGCTCACTGCCTACGACGTGATGGTGCCGCGCAACGGCGTCGTTTACATTTCCGCGGCGCGCAGCCTCGACGAGAACCTCGCGATCGTGCGCCGCAGCGGTCACAGTCGACTGCCCTTCGTCGAGGAAAATGACCTCGATGCCGTCCAAGGCATCGTCATGGTCAAGGACCTCCTGTTCCAGCTTCGCGCGGATCCCGCCCAGCTAGACTGCAAGTCTCTCGTGACGCCTGCACTGGTGATTCCGGCATCGATGACACTCGATCGACTGCTGCGTACTTTCCAAGATGAGAGGCGCCACATGGCCATCGTCGTTGACGAATACGGCGGCACCCAGGGCGTGGTGACGCTCGAGGACGTACTCGAGGAAATCGTCGGAGAAATTGAAGACGAGAGCGACCGGCTTGATTCGCACATCGTGCGACGCCCGGACGGGTCCATCGTGTGTCGGGGACTAGCGGAAACGCGCAAGGTCTTCGAGGTGCTTGGTATCGACGCGGATAGTATCGACGACGCCGAGTACGTCACGCTCGGTGGGTTCGTGGCGGCGGAGCTCGCTCGGATCCCAAGGACGGGCGATGTGGTCGTGTGGCGTGACTTCAGCTTCGAGGTCCTGCGAGCTACGGCGCGACGTGCCGAACGAATTCGCGTCGTTCGGCGACCCTCGAGCACGACTCCGCGTGATGGTCGTTGAGAATCTGCAGGCAGATTCTCGCGTCTTACACCCGCTCGGCTGAGCCCGACGACTGACTGCGCTGGTCTCAGTGGGCCACGTCATGAACATGGCCACAGGAAAATCGCCCTACATTGCCATTGCCATTGCCATTGCCACATTTGGATACATCTGTAGAAGCGGCGATTATCAGTAAGGAAGTGGCGAAGTCGCGCCGTATTGGCACGGTCATGCAGCTATTCAGCACTATTCGCGCATCCCACGGCTCGAATCATTTCGTACTGTCTGCCCTCTGGCTTGCTCTAGTGTCGTTTACTGGCTGCAAACTCTTGGAAGGCAATTCCACAGGTGAAGGCGGGACAGGTGGCACCTTGTCTGCCGAAGTGGGAGGTGCGGGCACTAGTGGAGGTGCGGGTGCCAGTGGAGGAACGACCACTCCGAGCGCGCTGCAGGAAACCATCCTATTCAAGATGGAGTCGATTCAAGGTGTGTCGGTCAATCCGCCCGAACCGACGCTGTTCACGTTGACGAGCGCTGCGTACATCACGCGCGCTTGGACCTATCACTACGGAGCCACCATCGGGACCAAGAGCCCCACGGTTGCATTCAAGGACACGACGACGGGCAAGCTTTACGGACCTTGGGCTCAGGTTGGTTTCAAGTCCTTTAACAGTGCAGCGGGTGCTTCGAAAACGGATCCGGCAAATGTGCCCGGGCCGCCAGACAACTACTGGATCGGCTACCCCGAGCAGTCCGTACCAGCGGGGACTTACCAGGTCATCGATTCCGATCCAGCCACATGGGCTCACACGGCTGATCAGGGGACTAGGGGGCTCACGTGGGTTTATGGATGGTACGGCAGTGGCACCGCTGCGAACGCCAAAACCGTCACGGTAAATCCCTCGAGTTCGAACCAAGCGGTCACGCTAGACCAAGTAACCGTAACCGTACCGGCAGGCCTGCTCCCAAGCGCAGCCACGCTTTCTGTCGCTCCGAGTGCCACGGCAGCGACGCTGCCCCCACCGAACGTTGCCAGCCAAATCCTGGGCGCGTTTGACATTGGGCTGGGAAATTCCGGGATCTTCGACCAGGAGCTCACGCTAGAATTCGCGTACAATCCAGCCACCCTGGATCCGAGCGTTCCAGAAGGGGAGAACCTGTGGGTGTCGTCCTGGGATGCTACGCGGAGCCTTTGGTCGCTGCAGCCCGTTACCGTCGACACCACGCGCCACACGGTCAGCGTTAGGACCAAGCACCTCAGCACTTGGATCTACTGGAAGCTGCAGGGGTACAAATACGTGGCAGCTACGACCGGGTACTCGCCGTTCGAAGTCTACTACCACCCCGCCCATGCCCAACCGCGCACCGGCATGCCTGCCAGCTACACGATGACCGAGCTCGCGAACGACGTGCTCGCGGCCATGACCACGGCGCGGCAGGCCTACAAGGACGCAGGCTTTACCGTGCCAAACTACCAGGTCAAGGTCATCATCACCGATGCGGGTGACAGCAACATGGACCCTTACACTGGAAACCTGTTTCTCGATCGTAAGGAGCTAACGACGCTCGAAACGTTGCGTCACGATTCTGGTCACGAACTGTTTCATGTTGTCCAGAACCAATACTTCAATATCTGGGGCATGGACAACCGGCGTTGGTGGATCGAGGGCACGCCAGATTACGCTTCTTCGGTCGTGGCGTGGGCCGGACAAACAGCGCAAACACCCCTGGATGCGACGTATTTCGACGAGTCGCTGACCGTGTACGATAATGTCCATTCCTACCAGAACTGCCAGTTCATCCACTACTTGGTCAGTCGATGTCAGATGAATTTCAAGGCGATGTGGGACGCAGTCGCCACCAATTCGGTCCTGGGCGATTCGGGGCTTGCGGCCCTTCGAACGCATGTGAGCAGCGTGACGGGTAAGACCTTCGAACAGGTGTGGACCGATTTCGTCGGCTACTCCCTCTACGATTCGAGTCAACCGATGCAGACCCTCGCTACCACCTCATTCAAAGTGACTGATAGCGCAACCACCGGCAGCCGGTCAGTTTCGGTGCCGAGCTATGCGGCCAAAGTCGTCCATGTCGGCGTCGCGCTGCCAGCCTCTGGGGCTACCACGCGGCATATTGTGCTTTCTGCTGCGGGGCTCGTGAGCGGAGCGACCGTCGAGCTTTGGCAGCTGAGCGGAACCGACAGAACTACCGGCAAGCTCAAGAATGTCCTCGTCGACAGCACGAGCACTGCGGCCTTCGATCTCACCGCCACCGACGGTCTACAAGCGGTCGTTATCAACACAGGCAGCGCCGCACAACAAGTGACAGTGACTGCTAACAGTGCCACAGCGCCGGTTACGGGAGGCAACTTCACCATGTCGCTCGCGTTGGATTGGGGTACGAACAATTGCACGAAGCAGCAGACAGTGGGGCAATATCGACTGGTACGCAACATTCCGATTGTCGTGGATAGTACCGGAAAGTTCAGCATCAACTTTCCGACTCCGTACGGCTACGACAACTGGCAGATCGATGCAACGGGTACCTACATTGGCGGCAAGCTGAGCTTTAGCTCGGGCAAATGGGCAGGGGACGTCTACTCGTCCAGCGGTAGCCGTATGATTGCGAACGACTCGGGTACGTTCTCGAGCAACGCCGACGGCACTATCACGGCGACGTACACCAACGTGATGACAGCCGCCGAGGCCACGTACCTATCCTATCCGCAACCGGATACCTGTTCGGGCTTAGCGACGGTCACGGCGAGTATGTCGAGCGGGTAGGGTGCAACCAATCCTCGACCTTGCGCTCGAATGGGTTCGTGGCCCAAACGGGTTCGTGGCCCAGCGGGCCACTACGGCGTGCAGCAGCGGAACCCAACGCGCCCGTTGGTCGCCGTTCTTACGTAGCTAAAGCCATAGCTGCAACTCAAGGGATTGCCGTTTTCGTCGAACGAGCCACCGCGTAAGCGACAGCTCGACGACGTGCCAGTAGAGGCACAACTGTCTTCCCACTCCATGACGTTGCCGCTCATGTCGAATACTCCGCTGTAGCCAGCTACTGTCGATTGGCACGTTGCTAGCGCAGCAACGGGCAACGTCGTGGTGCCCGTGGTCCCCGTCCAATAATCGCTGCCATTGCACGCTGCTGCGCTGTACGTATTGTTGTACGGATAGACATTGGTGGCGGCCGCGCTGCAAGCCCGATACCATTGACTCGCGCCTTCGTTGGCCAGGTCGGCATAGGTATTCGTGCCGCCGCCGATCTTTCCGCAGAGCCGCTTCTCGACGGCGGCACAGTATGCCTGCGCGTCACACCAGTCAATGCACACGACCGGGTGGTTGTTACAGCTGGTCTTGCACACCTGGGATGAGGCCATGCAGCTCGATGCGGCAGCATAGCTGCTGTTTGCACCGCAGTTTGCATCAGACTTTGCCAGCAGTGCGGGGTTCGTTGCCAACCAGGCCTCGTATTGTCCGCGAGTCACCTCTGTTGCGTCGATTCCAAAACTAGCGATGCCGTTTAGACCATTGATTGTCACCGATTTTGCCACACAGAGCCCTGTGCCGGCAACAATCGTCTCAAGACCGCCGGTACAGCCGCTTCCCGTTCCGACACCGGTGGAACCGGCAGCCGTGCTCGTACCACCTTGGGCAGTTTGGGATGAGGCTCCCCCCGACGCGTCGATTGGACCTGTCCTGCCAGTGCCAGCTGCGGCGGTGCTCAAACCACCGGAAGGAACGCCCACAGTTCCAGCGGCTGCCACAGGATCGGGGCCAACTTCCATCAGCGGAAACGCACAGGCGAATGTCAACACGGAGGCGACATATCCCACTTTCCCGCGGTAGTAGCGGAGGCTTGGCATGGCTAGAAGGCTCCCTTGAATCCGACTGAACCGGGACTCACCATCACGCTGACCTGCGTCGAGGACTCTTGTCGCGGGCGCGTCACGAGCAAAGTGAGCCCAAGCCCCACACCGATCCCCCCAACCACGAAACTTGCAGTCGAAATCGTCCGCCAAGCGTTATAGCTGTCGACGCGGCTCGAGAAGCTACCACCGTCACAGATGTTGCCGTTGCATCCAGCATCGTGTAGTTCGGAGCGCTTGATTCCAACGACCGTGGCCGCAGTGACGCCAACGACTAGACCGGTAGCCCCCATGCCGAGGCTTGCCCATCCCAAGCTACGCCGGAGCGGTCGTGAGTCTGGTCGAGTTGACGTTTCAACTGGACGCCGATGAGCGCCTCGTGCGTCTTGAACCGACGCTACAGAAGGTTGTTGCTGCGCGGTTGACGCTGGAGCCTCGAGCGTGAGCGTCTTTTTCTCCCCACCGACTAGGGTCACCGTCACTGTGGTAGCCTTGCTGCCGCGCGTGGCAACGATTGCGTGCGTACCCGGATCCAGCGGGCGCTCGACGGCGAGGATTGCGTTGGCAAGCTTCGCACCGTCGATGGTGACATCGACTTCGGCCGTGTTCGTACCGACGAGCAGGATCTTGACGCCAGGTAGCCGCGGCTTTAGCGCGTTGAGCAACTCCTCGGCTTGCTCTTGCGCTTGCTGCTGAGCATTGCCCACCCAGAGTTCGTTGGGCTGCATCAGCAGCGCGTTCTCGTAGTACTCCGCTGCTGCCACCCATTTGCCCAACTTCTCATGCGCCTGCCCAGCCCAAACCGCTACCGTTGGCACCTTGGCCACTGCATAGGCTTCGAGAAACTTCAGCCGGGCTTCGTCGTAGCGATTCGCTCGATAGTGGACGACCCCTTCACTGACCAAGGTGCGCGCAGCCGCCCGCGTGCCGTCATCGATCGCGAGTGTCGGAGCGCACACGCTGAAGATCGTCAAAGCAATCATGAGTCCAAGGAACGGTTTCTGTTTCATCGGTGGCTAGAATCCGGCGGGGTTCTCGTGCCGGCGAGAGGCACTACGTCGCAGCGTCTTCTTGGCTGGACTTGTGTCGTAGGTCGCGCCTTGGATGGTAGGTGCGCTTGACGCTCCCGCGCCCTTGGGAGTCTCAGCAGGCGACGGTTGCGCCTTTGGTGCTATCGAGGCCTGCAACGTTGTCGCGGTGGGCGCTGCCATTTGCGCTGGCTCGATGGTTGGCGCAGGTGAGGACGCCGCAAGTGTTGGCGCGGTCAAGCTAGGCTTCTGCCAAAGGATGAGCGCACCTATTGCAGTGAGTCCGAGGCCCATTCCAATTGACCAAGCCCGAACGGATGGAGCCTTCCTTCTGGTCCTTCCGGCAACGGTAACGGAGGCCGCGCCGATGGTTTCCAGCAACGCTACTGGATCATGTCGAACCACGGTGGCCGCAGCGGGTAACGCGTCCGTCGCGTTCGTCGCGTTCGTCGCGTTCGCCGCGTTCGTCGATACGAAGGGGGCTTGTGCGTTGCCGATAGCTCGTAAGGCAGTGGCAGCCTCGACAGCGGACTGAAATCTGGTGCTGGGCTCACGCGCGGCGGCTCTTGCGAACCAGGCATCGAAAGCTGGGTTCACGGCTGCAACGCTCGATGGCGTTGGGAGCGGTTCATGGCAAATCGACATGAGCAAAGCTCCGACGCTTTCGCTCTCGAAGGGTCGAATTCCGGT
This sequence comes from uncultured Polyangiaceae bacterium, assembly GCA_964454965.1. Classification (GTDB taxonomy): domain Bacteria; phylum Myxococcota_A; class Polyangia; order Polyangiales; family Polyangiaceae; genus FEN-1139. Next base: position 103,981 of record CAYVXY010000025.1, read on the forward strand.
GAGACATTCATAGGCGATGACTCCCATGGACCAAATATCGGTACGGTGATCGATGTTCGTGCGACCCAGTGCCTGCTCAGGACTCATGTAGTAGGGCGTGCCAAGCAATGCGCCAGTGCGGGTCTTGGTGCTACTGCCCAGCCTGAGCGCATCCAACTTTTTGGCGATACCAAAGTCGAGCACCTTAGTGACTTCTTCATCGCCTTCGCGGACGATGAAGATATTGTCCGGTTTCAGATCCCGGTGAACCGTTCCCTTTTCGTGCGCGCGAGCGAGGGCGCGTGCCACTTGTGACAATATCTTTGTCGTATCCTCGAGCGTCAGAAGGCGCAGGCGATCTAGGCGGCCAGCGAGGCTTTCCCCTTCGAGCAGTTCCATGGCAATGAAGGGCGTGCCTTCGTCGACGCCATAGTCGATAACTTGTACGATATGCGTGCTGCGGAGTTCAGCCGCCGCCAGTGCTTCGCGTTGGAATCGCTCGAGGATCTCGGGCGACTCTGCAATGGCTGGATCGATCAACTTGATCGCGACCTCGTTCTTTAGCGTCAGATCTAGCGCGCGCCATACCGAGCCCATGCCACCTTGTCCGAGCTGGTCGATCAAGCGATAGCGCCGTAGCAAAACTCTGTCGTGCATCGGATTGGTTGGATTGAGCTGGCCCGCAGAATCGAAGGTTCCCAAACTGCGAACGGCTGCCCCGACCGATTACTTCAGCGTCCGCGCCTCGAGACGCTGCGGCGTGTCCGCCCAGATTGGATGGAAAGGCGCCCTTTGGCGAGAGATTCTCGCAAATTCCCCGCCGACCGGCCGCGTTGCCAGAGAGCACGAAAGCCCCATTGTCGGCGCATCAGTGGGATGGCCGATGGTTAGTCGCTCTTGTTGGTCGGTTCGGCGCGGTTACGGCACGTTTAGGTGCCCAATCAAGCATGCGCCCAACAATGCACCAGCCTTTGAGCAGCATCACACTAAAGGTGGACACCACCGGTTTATTCCGCCGCGGATTGGAGACGTTGCGCTCACGGTCGAGATTGCTGAGAAGATTACTCTTCCGGCCAATGCTCGTCAGGAACTGGCACGTCATAAAACTGCCCGTCGGCGTGCCGAAGAGCAGGCTCAGGAGGCGATGAAGACGACCAAGAAAGCGGCGCGTGCTCTTACCAAAGCAGGTCTCAGTGTACGTGACTCCGACAGTCTCCTCGGTCTGACTGGCGCGAGGGTTTCCCGAATTCTGAATGACACTAGCAAGCAGCGGTCCGGCTAACGGGTTTGCGCTTGAGCTGCAAAGGCCTGCGACGGCGCCACGCTTTGCGTCATTGCTCCCGTTTCGCCCAAAGGCAACCGAAAGTCTGACCGGCCTTTGTCAGTCACCAGGCGCGAGTTGGACGGCGTCGCCTTGGTCGTCAGCCCAGCCACTTTCCTTCGCGCGATTCAGGCGTCTGGCTTTCTCTTCCCGCATTTGACGCGTGCACCGAGATATCCACCTACAATTGTCGACCAGAACATGACGAGGTAGATTGCAATGCGCCTTGGACTGTAGGGAAACTCCGATGCCACTACGTTCGCGAGTACGAAGAGGGCCGTGAAGAGGAGTCCAGTGATCGACGCAGATGCCAAGTATCTTGGAGCTGCCAGGTATCCGGCGACCGCCCCGGCAAGAACGATCGTGATTGCCATTGAAATCAGGAACCAGAATTCGAGAAGTTCTCCAAAGCGATAGGCTAAGGTCTCTGAATCCAGGTTGTGGCGGACCGCTATCGTAGCCGCAACGCTCGCACATAGGGCGAATGTCGCCACGGCCGTTATCACACCCGCCAGGACCGCCAACACCACGCGCGGTCCGGAGCTTGAACGCTCCTGCTCATCGGTCGGGGCGTCCTTCGGGTTTGGGGAGGGTGGGCATCCAGCCATGGAACCTCCACGTGACCTATCAGACCTTGGCGCTTGCTGGCTACGTTCTTAAGTCTTTCATCGTAGCTTCGTGCGTTGCGTGGACTTCTATAGACTTACCCGTTCCGCGCTCGGCCCATTCGCAGTAGGTGCCGTTACCACTTGGGTGCATATCCGCGAACTCCGTCTCTGGCTGCAGCGCGCTTCTGGATGTTTCGACTGCGACGGCAACGAACCGGCACTGTAGCTTGCTGCGCGTAGCGTCCTTCTGGTCGTCAAGACTGGGCGACATTGGAGCGTTTCCGTGAGCAACTGGTGTCGCGTCGCCATAGGGCCGAAGCGGAAATGCGGCTGCGCTTGAGTTACGGCGGAGGAATCGCTGTCTTGGCTTCTCCGTCCGTCCAACGAGGCCGTAGAAAAACTCACTGGCGCGACGATCGCAAGCCTCCCCTTCCTTCATTGTCAAACTTTCCAGTGAAAGTGGGTCGGATGCGGCGATTTGCGGATTCTGGCTGAGAAGCGCTACGTTGTCCGGGAGGCGCTAGCTGGCCCTGCTGGCCCGCTCTGGGCCACTACCGCCTTGCCACGCCTGCCACCTTCTCGAGGAAAACAAGGGCCAGCAGTAAGATTGGAGAGCAGCCACTGCTGGCGCTGACTGCGACTTCACAGAAAGGAAAGCCGCCGGTGCAAGCAATTGTTGGGCAGCTTTCCACCCAGTGTCGTCAGCGGTCGCATTTTGCGGGGCGACAGCGGCCGAACTAAGGTGCGAGTCTCCACCGGGAATCATAGCGGTGCCCGACACACTCTGTATAGACTTGAGGAGCATGGGTCGCTCGACATTGCTCAACTCAGGAGTGCCAGCCATTGGCCACGAAGACCCCCACGTGTTCGCCTCTGCTTGGCCGAACTCTCATGTTCGGTGCACTGGGGCACGACACTGTATCAGCCGACTGATAGCGGTGAGCTGGTTCATTGGTAGTCTGATAGCAATTCCAAGTTGCGCTGGGACGTGTCGGGAGTCCGCTGCGAAGGTTGCCCCATCACCTCGGTCCGACTGCCAGGTTCCAGAGAAGGATACTGCACCGACGCTGAGCCGTTCGGACGAGCGAGAATTACGCGCTCAATGGCCAGAGCAATTGAACAATGTCTGGTTTTCAGCCCCAGTACGGACATCAGCTGCGGAGGACTATGTCAAGGCAGGGAGCTCGTTTGTTCGCTATCTATGGAGCGACGATGCCGAGTGCGCACCTGCCTACTTGAACTGGAGTGAGGGGCGAGCTGACGGTTATTTTGTTGTCACACGCTGGCAGGAAGACGGGCGCGAGTATCGCAAGGTGCGTACGCTACAACTTATAGATGGTGCCTTAGCAGTGTCGACAGGTTACGACATTCAGACCCTCGACGAAGACCTCTTCTGGTCCACGGTCTCGACGATAGGAACTTTTGACGGCGGATACCAGATACCGGGTGTATTCTCCTCGCGAGAAGAAGGCGTGAGCTTTTTTGCTGGGGTCTCGGCCAGAATCAAATTCCGGTGCGACGAAGGGGACTGCTCACAATGCAATCTCCACCTTTACGTGGCCCAGCTTCGCCGTTTGCCATGGTCATTCGAATCGCCAAGCCCGGATTCGGTGCCTGGGCTCCACCCCAGCAGATGGGCGCGCAATTGCGAACGCGAACTACCTCAACGTATGGCACTACTGGTCAAGTCTGCCGAACTCTCCCAGGCTTGGCAGCTGCGCACCGACAGACGCCCCACCGCGCTGTATGCGAGCATAGCCAGGTGTCAGAAGGACGCGAGGCCTCCTGATCCAGAAGCCAGGATCATCGCGGAACTCCCCAGTTTCGACCGAGTTCGCGTTCAGCGCTCTTTATTCACTCCCCTCAGAACCCTGATGAGTACTGCACAACGGCTTCTCACAGCCGAACAGACAGCGGCGCTGCTTTCCCTTTTCAGTGAGAAGGACGTATTTACTGGCGAATGGCTATCAGTAGAGGGCAAGGCCGACGTCGTCAGCTTCGAGTTCCTCGATAGGGAGGGTCAGCTCATACGGGACGGGGTGGCCGACGTTTTCTCCGACTGCACGGGCGCCTCCCACGCGATTTACGGTCACCAGAAGCTGTCCGAACTGGGGCAAGAGCGATGCCGACACCTGCTGAAGGTGGTTGGCCCGCTAGAACTAGATCCCGTCGACGATTAGTTAGGGCGCAACGGAAGCCACCTGCCAGTAGACCCGCTAACCGAATCAGATATCCACCGACAACCGCGCTCTCCTCCCTGAATCGAGACTGCGATGAACGGTTCACTGTCTCAGTGGTGTCTGCACAACAGGTTACGTTCACCAGCGAAGGGCGCTGCTGCCAATCAGCCGCCAGTCTTGTGTTCTGGCGCCAGCTCGATGCGCAGTCTGCGTTCGAGACCGCTTGTCGCGCCAACGCGCGTGAGGATGAACGCGATGGCGCCAAACACGCCGACCAGGACCACCGCAACCCAGCTGACAGCGGATGCTCCATAGGCGGGAAGTAGAAGCACAAACAGCAGCATGAATCGAATCTTGAAACGAATTCGAAGGCTGACGCCATTAGGCATCTCGAATACGTCGATTACCCCCGAGCGAAGGGGAAGCAGTGGATTGCCTTTGCTTGCCAGCGCAAGATAGAACGTGGAGAAGACTACCCGTTCTTCGTGCACTTCAACGGTTGCGCCCAAGTCGGTCAGCACCATGCAGACGATCCTTGCCACAACCTCGGGAGTCGTTGAGATCGCCGGCACTACTCGGAGATTGGTTTCACCCAACCACAACTTCGAGATATTACGTCCGAGCCCTTCTGTTGCCATGGATCCCTGCCGCAAGCTTTCATCGACCTAATCAGCACGTGGAATCAGTACACGTATAGAGCGAATCCGGTCGTGCCGTCTAGACTAACGGGTAGGACCGTTCAACAACACTAGCCTGCATACGGTCAGCGAACGTCCCAAGGTGTATTGAGCTCTGTTCTCCTTCTGCACGCCTGTCGGTATAGAGTCTCGTGGGACGTCTGTCTGCACAACGGGGCAGCAATCACCTGCAGCCCTAGCAGTACCACCTGAAGCTGACCTGTGGGAAGACAGCCTTGCGAAGCACAATCGATGCTCACGACAGCGAACCAAGAGCAAGGCAGGCTTCACGCAACAGAACGCCAGGCTGTGCATTGCTGAGTTGGGCAGAGCCTGGTGGGCCTTAACTCCAACGACCAATCCGGAATCGTTTGATGTACAGCTCTACGAGCTTCCTTACCGCGAGAACTAGGGCGAAGGCACTTGCGATGGCGGTGATCCCGGCTTCTTGCCATCGCGAGGCAAGGTCTGATTGAATGCACCAACGTGCCGCCAGAATTGTGACACAGAGCATCATCGCTGTGTTGATGATGCTTTCGACGCCGTCACTCTTCAGGGGGGCGTCAACTCGTCCCAGTTCAACAGTTTTGCCGTCAGGACGGTTCGCAATTGGAGGCTTTCCGCTCGGATCGATCAATAGGCCATCAAAGAGGATTTTGGTACATTTGTCAGGTGGCTGCAGTCGCCAGTCATCCAGAAGCACAACGTATGCGGGTGCCCCGGGATGTCCGCCGTGGCCTTCTGCAACAAATGGCACGCGCTTCAAGTCGCTGTCGGCGGTCTTGATAGCGCGTTTCCACGCGCTGTAGACGTGTGCGCGCGGCTCGATGATGACGCAACCATTCTGAAGAACGGCGTCGTCTCGAATCTTGACTAACTTGTCCTTGACGCTGAAGTCGACCTTCTCCTTGTGCATTGGTCTCCATTTCTAATGGCAGTGACTCAAAAGAGTCTTGACCACAGAACCTGAGTACAAATTGGCAGGCCGTGTCGACCGGTTCTTGTCTGACTTTGGTCATACTGCCTTCGATGTTCGCAAACGACAAGGAACGATTGAGAATGGCATTTGAAGACATCGTGCTATTGAGTCCGGACGCGAACAGGGTAGCGGCCGGCTCATCTGATTGGCAAGAGCGAATGCATCCGAAACGGAACGGTTGCGTAGGGTACGATTTGCCGGGACGTGACAATACCGAATTGCCGTAGGATCCTTCGCAGCGAGCGAATAGTGCTCAGTTGAGAGTCTCTATTCCGGAAAGGACACCGGAGCAATTGCTGGAAGCGCTGCGCTTGGTCACAGACCTCGCCTCTTCGACGGAGCGGGTGCGCCATGGCAAACGCACCTTCGCGCTCACTACGAGCACGCGCAGCACTTTGTACTGACAGATGGCTGGCATCGAATCTTCGAATTCTTCCGTAGTCCGGGGGATTGACGCTGTTGAGCGAGGAGCCTGCTTCTGCCCAACTTCGGATTCTCCCGTCCAGTATAGGTCCGTATCATCCCCTTCCGCCCGCGCCTTGAACGCGTGCCGAAACAGATTCTCCCGCAGAAATCTTGCCGCTTCACGTCGGTGCCACAATCCGTATGAACCGACCGGTGGAAGTCCGTATTGTGTCGTCGACAGTCGTTGGTTGCTCTAGTCGAGCGGACTCGCGTACGCCCTAGGGTCAGCGGATGAAAACGTGAATGCGTATCTTCGCCGTTCTGATGTCGGCGTGCCGAGTAGCGCCTGAAAGGTTCTTGGCTCGAAGCCAACTTCGCGCGGTTGGGTGATGCCGGGGGTGGCAACTGGTCGGCTTGGTGACACTTGCGGTCGTCTCCGCTGCGCTGAGCGCCATCCGCCCGAATGCTTTGTGAAGGTGGTGCCGGCGCAATTCGCCGAAGTCTTGGTCCTTGTACTCGCGACTTGCGGGAATTCCCTTTTGTCAACGCTGGTGTTTGGTGGCGTTTGGGGACTTCATCCGAGGCGTTTCGGGAATGTCCACGAAGCCGTCGACGCGTTGCCGCTCTGAGTCTTCGTGTCCAGTGAGACACTTTGCTCCTCGAATCTGGTCCGGACAGCGCCGTGGCGTTCCGTCCTGTCGACGTAGCCGCGTCGAACCAACAATGGCGAGATTGGGACCTCGAGCCCGCTTGCGGCGGAGAGGCGTTGCAAAGCTCCTCTCCCGTAATGCACGCAATCCCGACGTAGACCAAGGGAACTAACGCCAGCTCAGGTTCACCGTCGTCTGCCTGTGGCGCTGTTGGGCAAGCCCAAGTGAGATGCATTCATCGCGACGGCTGATGGTCACGGGTGCCAACGCATCGTGGCCCATCTCGGGCTCGAGGACATCGAGTGCGGCATGCACAGTGCTGTACGTGGCCGCGTCCCGGCCACTGATCTGGTGGAGCGCTTGTGGTTTAGCGGTCACTTTGAGCGCCGGGGGCGCCTCGGCGGTCAGCACTGCTGTAGTGCGGCGTCGGTCCGAGCTCCAACAATGGGTTTGAAGCTCCCCCAACCGCTTCAAGTCCGCTGCTCCTGCCATTCGCTGGGATCCGGGCTGTTTGATTTCGGCCGGAAGGAAGACGATGTCTCGGCTGGCGCTTGTGTCTGGCCGGATGTTGTTGGTCCAGCGCGGATATGCCGAGGATGCGGTCGACGGGCCCGGTCTGAATACTCGCAGGCCCAACCCAAATCAGAGCGGACGGAAAATGACCGACCTCGGGTTGACATCTGAACAGCCGCGCAGTACTTCATGGTCTCGGTCGGGGCGCACTCGGCCGCGCGTGATCAACGCGACTCGGGGCCTGGCGCGATCCAGGCAATCGAGTCATCTGTCGGAGCCGCGGGCTTGCGACAGGGGTTCGAGACAGTTGAAGGAGTCACCCGAATGGCAGCCGCAACAGATACCATGGACGACCCAAAAGCAAAGGTTCGCGCACTCGATCTGGCACTCGCTGCTGTCGAGAAGGAGTTTGGCAAAGGCGCCATCATGCGTCTCAAGGACGGCGAGACCATCGGTGGTGACGTTCCGGTCATTCCGACGGGTTCGATCGGTCTCGACATCGGGCTCGGGATTGGTGGCTACCCGCGTGGCCGCATCATTGAAGTCTACGGTCCAGAATCGAGCGGTAAGACCACGCTGACGCTCCATGCCATTGCCAACGTGCAGAAGCAGGGTGGCGTGGCGGCGTTCATCGACGCCGAGCACGCCCTTGACATCACCTATGCTCGCAAGTTGGGCGTGAAGACCGACGAGCTGCTCATCAGTCAGCCCGACTACGGCGAGCAAGCGCTCGAGATCGCCGACATGCTGGTTCGGTCCAGTGCGGTCGATCTGATCGTCGTGGACTCGGTCGCGGCTCTCGTCCCCAAGGCCGAGATCGAAGGCGACATGGGCGACTCACACGTGGGCCTGCAGGCGCGGCTGATGAGTCAAGCGTTACGCAAGCTCACCGGCAGCGTGTCGCGCTCGAACTGCCTGATCTTCTTTACCAACCAAATCCGCATGAAAATAGGCGTAATGTTTGGTAGCCCGGAGACCACGAGCGGCGGCAACGCGCTCAAGTTCTACGCTTCAGTGCGCCTCGATGTGCGGCGCATCGGCGCCATCAAGGAGGCTTCCCCGGCCATTGCTGGCAAGGACGTTGCAATCATCGGCAACCGCACCCGGGTCAAGGTAGTAAAGAACAAGATGGCGGCACCTTTCCGTGAGGTGGAGTTCGACATCCTCTACGGTCAGGGGATCAGCCGCTCAGGGGAGATCCTCGACATAGCGGCAGATCTTGCGTTGGTGCAGAAGAGTGGGGCCTGGTACGCCTACGATGGCGAGCGCATTGGTCAGGGGCGCGATAACGCCCGGACCTACCTCGAGCAGCATCCGGCCATCCTGGTCAAGCTCGAGAATCAGCTGCTCGAGAAGCACGGTATCAAGCAGCGCCCCGAGACAGCAGGTACGACTAGCGCGGCGTCTCGCGGTGAAGGTAGTGCCAAGTCCGATAGCAAACTCGACAGTAAGTTGGATGGCAAAGCGAAGCCAGCTCACGACGAGGGCGCAGGACGCAAGGCTGCGGCAAAGGCGTAACTAGGCGTTCTTTCTGTTGTTGCAAGCAGCGAAGTCTGTGGCGCATCGAACTTTGGCGTACTGCGGGAGACTCGTTTTCGCGATTTGCGTCGAAGTCTGCGATCGGCCCCGCTGGGTCCCGGCCTGTGGATAACTGGTTGAAAACCTTGGGATCCCCTGGGAGTTGGCTGGGGATCGGCGCCTGCGTTTTTCCCAAGGTTTCGCTTCCGGCCCGCTGGATCCAGCAGGATCTCGCGCAGTTGGCTGGGGGTGGGGTGGCCAGGGATCTCGTCCGTGTAACTGCTTGATACTACAGTGTTTTTAATGCTTGCTTGACGGTGCGCGAGGCTGCCCGTAACCCGAGGTTTAGGTCGATGTCGCAAGAAGCGTTCCCATGGATGAAGCCACGTTCCTCCGCCCTCGTGCGGCGCGGGCGAGCATCGGGACATCTTCTCGCCCCGCGCATGGCGACGGCTGCGGTGCGGATCCCAATGCCTTCACTCGAGCAGATGCCTCTCGACCTGCCTGGGACGGGCCCGCAGATCTTCATCCACGAAGGTGCTCGCCAGATGCTCGAGCGGCGACTCGAGCTTGCAGCGGCGGGCGCCGTGCAGCTGGCGGTCACCGACAATCGTCGCCGCATGGTGGTTCAGACCCGGGTCCGTGGGACGCTGCGAGTCCGGCTGCACATGATGTTTCTCGACGCGCCAGAGCGCGTCAAGGAAGCGCTGGTTCGCTACATAGCGAAGGGAGATCGCGGCGCTTCGGTGGTCGTTGGTGAGTACATCGAGTCCAATAGCTTTCGCATCCGAGCCGAGCGACCGATCACCCAGCCGCTGCATACCGCGGGTAGGGTTCACGACCTCGAGGCGATCCTCAATCGCATCAACCAGCGCTACTTCGGCGGCGCCATCGGCGACGTCCAGGTCACCTGGGGACGTAAGACCGCCCCGCGCGGTGACTCGAGGACCAGCATCAAACTCGGCACTTACAGTGCCACCGAACGGCTCGTGCGCATCCACCCTGTGTTGGATCAACGTTGGGTGCCCCGATACTTTCTAGCCTACATCGTGTTCCACGAGCTCTTGCACCACGTCGTTCCCCCAGTGAAGCTGGGCAGGTTCACGCTGATGCATCCGCCAGAATTCTTACGCCGCGAGCGCGCCTATCCCCAGTACTTGCGCGCTATTGACTGGGAAAACCGCCACCTCGATCGGCTGTTGCGGTCGAAGTAGCTGAGAATCCTCCAGGGTACGAGCCACTGAGGCGCTCCTCGTGTGCCTCGGCCGCGTACTCAGAGATCGAAAGCGAGCCCCAGCACCCAACTCCGGTCCCCGACGTTCATGACGTCGGATGCTCCGAAGCCGTTGAGCTCGAGGGCGTAGAACTCGCCGAAGAAGTAGACGCTGTTGATACCGAGGAAGGAATCGAGGCGCTTCTTGCGCTGGCTGTCCAAGAACCCGAGATCGAGCTGGGCACCGACGGCGTAGTACGCACCGTAGGAGCGACCTCGCCCGACAGTGCCGTCGGCAGCCCGCGTCGTCTGTGGTTGATCCTTGGTCCACCACAGCGCTTCGGCCACGCCGAGCTTTGCCGTGAAAACTATCGGGATGGGGGTACGCTGCGCCAGAGCGTCCAAGTGAAGCACCGCTGTTGCCCAATGGGGCAATACGTGCAGGCTCGTCCGTTGCCCACGCGCTGGATCTCCGGGGATGTGCGCGATCGCGCCTTTGCCGTAGAACGCATCCGCGCCGATGGATGTGTACATAAACCCTACGCCTGGGCCAAATCGCAGAACACGATCGACCTTGAGCAGGAGCCAGTCGAATTCTATGCCGATCGCGACTCGGTTGGTCGTTCCGAAATAGCGCTGGAACGGGGCCTCACCGTTGGTGAACTCGGAATCGACACGTGGCAGGTACGGTCCAAACCGCAATTCCAGGGCAAAATTATGGGCACTCCAGCGGGTGTCCGCGTTTGGGGGGGGGCCATACCCACCAAATTCGTCCACGCCCTGAGCTCGCGCCATGTTCGGGCAAAAGAGCATGCCAGCGACGAAAGGGACGACGAAGCGGACTGGGGCAGCCAGGCGGGGGAGATGCGGTTTCGATGACATGAGTGAGCTTAGGGTGTCCGTTCAGTGGATCGAAGAGTTCGAGTCGCCGCGGCGTCGTGGTGGTTGGCGACGGCGGCGCAGCCACGAAAGCAGCCCAATCGCGCCAAAAGCGGCTGACCACAGGCCGTGCCGAGGACGGACGGGAAGATTACAGTTACAGAAGCCGCCACCTGCTTTTCCGCCTGCGTTGTTGTAGCTCTCGAAGAAGGTGTCGATCGGCTCGGGATGCTCGCATTGATAGGGAGCGAGCGTGCCGAGGTTGCCGTAGGTGTCGCGGACGCCAATGGTGACGGCGTAGTAGCTCTTGTTGCTCAGAGTGGAGTCGGTGTAGCCGCTGGTGTTGATCTTGCCGCGAACAGACCCGCAATAGAAATCGGAAAGCTTGCCCGTACTGGTGGTGCTGGTTGCACCCGCAGAACCAGCCTCGTTCGATGCATCTGCTGACGATGAGCTGGCCCCGCCAGTTGAAGCGACCGCCACATCACCACCTGCGCCCGCTGATGCCAGG
>CAYVXY010000025.1:115513-184266 GCA_964454965.1 uncultured Polyangiaceae bacterium
CCCGAGTCGCCCGCTGATGCCAGGCCCGAGTCGCCCGCTGATGCCAGGCCCGAGTCGCCCGCTGATGCCAGGCCCGAGTTACCCGCCGACGCTTGGCTGCCGCCAGTGCCAGCGTCATAACTGGTCCCGGCCGTGCTACTGGCGCCAGCGGTGCCGGACGCGCCACCGGTACCGCCGGCGCCACCGGCAGACGTGGTGCTTGAACCGAAAGGCTTGGCGCCAAAGGCTTCGAGTTCTGGACTGATGCATTCGCCGTTGGAGGCAGCTGGGAGGGGTGCGCAGTAGAACTCGTAAGTGACGTCCGTGGTGAGTGTCTTAGCAATGCTGGTCCACGAGACTTGAAGGGCGGAGTCCGCAGCATTGACGGCTGTAATTGCGGGGGCGTCGGGACCCGTCAGCGAGTAGTACATGGCTTGGGTTTGCTTGCACTGGACCGCACTCGAGTAAGCCAGAAGGAAGTGGACGGTGAAGGTTTGGCGTCCCCTATCCTTGTTGGTCAGGTCGTCACAGCTGGTGAGGATCTTCTTGGCACTGGGGGTCTGGACGGGATCGGCGTCGATTCCCAGCAATTGGGCCGGCGTGAACTCCGCGGTGGCAACACCATTGGAGACACTGAGGTTACCAAGCTTCCAGCAAGTCTTCAGTGAACTGAGGGCGGTATACTCGCCGCTGCAATCCGACGAGCTGCGGCCTGCCCAGGCTTCGAAGTCCCAGGCCTGGTTGTAGCCGGTGACAGTCATCGCGAACTTGTACTTGAGCTTTTGGTTCAAGCAGTCAGCTCGCGTGATGGTCAGCTTGACCGATGCATCGGTGGAACTCCCGGCGCGATTGGACGTGTCATTGACGCGAATGACCGGAGCCGTCGTCGACATCGCGATGCTGCAGGAGGCAGTCGTGGTCTGCGCCTCCGCGCGACCGGGTAGCGCCAGTACCGCGAAGACCCCAAACAACAAAACCAAGAACCAGTCCCTGGAACGTCCGACCATGGTGCGCCTCTCCCAGCACGTACCGTGCCAACGGGTAAGCCTACTTTGACGCAGTGAACTTAGAATCGACAAATGTTACCTCGGCTTGAGCTGGACGCAGCCTTGTGGCCCGCACGGTGACGGATGGACTTCCTCAGGGCGGCGTCATGCAGTTCGCTGCCGCAAGTGGTTCGCGACGGAGTGGCATGGAGAGGCTTTGGGGTTGCCAAACTGTCACCTCGAGGCAGACACGCTACAGTCGGACATCGACATGAGACTGCCCGCGCAGGCCATCGAGCCAGCGGCGGCGCGCCTTCGCCATTTTCTCGCCGTAGACGCGTTCGGTGAGCTCGGCGCGGGCTTCCGCAAAATCGGGCAATTGCGACTCGTCGCGTTTGGTCAACTTCGCGATGACGAACCGATCCCCGACGCGTACCGGTGATGAGACTTCCCCGACCTCGAGCCGTTGAGCGATTCGATCCAATGCCGGGGGGAGCTTGCCGGGGACTAGTCGGCCCAAGGCGCCACCGTGGCTACGCGTACTCGAATCGAGCGAATACTGACGCGCCAGGTCTTGGAACGCCTCACCTGAGCGCGCGCGCTGAACCATGGCTTCGGCTTGGGTTACGCTGTCAGCCGCTTTGCCGTCGAGAACAATCCAAGACAGTTCGAATCCGAGCTTTTTCCGCTCGTCGAGCACGATGGCAATGTACGCGCCTCGGAGGTCTTCGTCGCGTACGCGAACCCGGCCCTGTACGCGCAGACTAAGCAGACGCGCTTCCAGCAGCTGGCGCCGGAGCTCATCGCGATATTGGCCATCCTTCATGCCGCTATTGCGCGCCTCATCGAGCAGCTTCTCGACGGTGATCTTGTTCTGCTTGGCAACCCGTTCGAGCGCGCTCGTGATGTCTTGCTCAGAGATGACGATCTTGGCCTTGCGTGCTGCTCGCGCGAGCAGTTCTTCGTCCACGAGCTGTTGAATGAGGGTCTTGTGCAGCTGGGTAATGGCCGCTGCACGATGGGCTTCCGACGGCAACTCCTTGGCGCGCGCCATGTACGGCACCGCGCGACTGCGCAGTTCGCTCATCAGAATGGCCCGCTCACCAACGACCGCAACGATGCGCTCGACCACGGTGGCCCCTGCCGTGCGTGGCAGCCAACACGCTAATGCCAAGGTCACCGCGATAAAGCCGCGGCCCATTGACGAGCGGCGAGCAGCGACGAACGATTTTTGCCCCCACGGGTGGGAACAGAAGCTGCGACGGAAGACGTCCAGGTGGCGCATCACGGCGCGTCCATTAGCATAAGCCGGCCCCACTACCTCCTTCAGCGGGAACTTAGGGCGGTTTCTTGGCACCCAAGGTAAGGCGCATTTGGCGCAGCCATAGCCAACCCTTGCGCAGATATTCCCGAACAATCGCCGATCTTATCGCTAGCTCGAGTGCCAAGAGTGGGAGCAATGCGAGGATGAGCGAGCGTGATAGGTCGAGCCGGCCGGCAGCTCTGTCTGGTTTGGCCGTCGCGATGACGGGCCAGGGACGAGACGGCTCGAGGACCTCTTCCGCGGGGTAGAGGGCAATGCGCTCCTCACTCTTGGCGCCGAAAGCGACCCGGTAGCGTCCGACTTCGGTGGGTACGAAGTGACGCTCGTTTCGCTCTGCAGGCAAGAAGTCACTTTGGGACGCGGCACCGCTGGGGCCCTCGATGTGGAGCGGGGCAACGTCCGGAAAACGCCAGACTCGACCCACCGTGGTGACGCGGGCGACCCCGAGTCGCGCGCTAGTGCCAAGGATCTGATCGAGCAACGCGATGAAACCGGTTCGCAGTGCCAAGTCGCTTTGAGCGATGGAAGCGGGCAGCCCGAGCGTCATGACGAGGCCGCGTCCGAGCGGGCGTTCTATCCAGAATGGCTTCTGATCCGACCAGCGGCCTCGGACGACGACCTTGGGGTCGTGGGATTCGTCGAAGCAGAATCGCCCTTTCGGTGCGATGTCGATCAAGCTCTGTGCCGCGATGCCCAAGGCGGTTACGCTCGAGGGATCGAGCCCCGCAGGCGCCGTGTCTTCCCAGGTGGCGCGACGCTCGGCGAACGGCAAAAGCAGGCTTCCGAGTTGCGCCGCAGCCGCGGAAGGTCCAAAAAACGCGACGGCCGTCCCGCCATCTTCGGCAAAGGCGACGATGGCATTGCGCGATTCTGTCGAAAGCAGCGGTGGGTCGTCGAGCAGCAGCAAATGAACACCGTCGAGGTCGCGTTCGTCCTCTGGGACCGTCGGCAATGAACGGATAGTAAGGTTAGCGTTGAGTGCCCGCAACGCCTGCTCGAGCAGTGGCGGTCCCCCCGTCGTACCGCGCCCAGCCACCGGATCTGAATAGGTTGCAATCGACGGGCCATCGCTACCATCGACGACCGGTGTCGAGTCGTCTTGCGCATTTTTGTCCGTACCCGCCAAATGTACGAGGAGAGGTTCGCCCCCGACAGCGTTCTCGAAGACGGATACCTCACGTCCGGGATGCACCACCACGGACTTTTCGGCAAGAGGTTGCTTCGGTTGGGTCGCACGCAAGAGCTGCAACTTGCGCTCCCCGTTCGGATAGCCTAAAGAGCAGGCTAGATCCACCGTGATTTGTCCGCGATTGCGAATTGCCGAGATCACCGCGCAGTCATGCGTGGGCTCGGTCAGCTCGGGCAAGAGCCGCGATATGCGTTCAGATAGCTTGGGGAGTTCACCAGCGAGATCACTTAGAACAATGATGCGCTTGTCGGCGTGGGGTTGCCGGTCTAGCGTCGACTCCGCGAGCGCGATTGCCGAGGCGAGATCGGTGGAGCGATCCGATTCGTGCGTGGCAAGAAGTTGCTGACTGAGAATTGCCGGACTCGAGGTGGGCAAGAGCAGCATCCGTGCTGGCGTACCCGCGAGCACGAGCCCAATGCTGTCGCCTTCGCGGAGTTGATCGATGAGCTCACCCGTGACACGCTTGGCTTTCGCAAATCGAGTTTCGCCGCTGGAGAGTCGGTTGCGCATGCTTGCCGAATCATCGAGCACGATGACAACGGCAACGGATGCTCCATTGCGACGCTCCAATACCGCGCGCTCGCAGCGTAGCAGCGGCGTCGCTCCAATTAGAGCTAGAACGGCGATGATACTCGCGCGCAGAGTCAGTAGCAGTCGATCTTCGAACCGGCTGCGCCGTTTGGCCACGTGCTCCTGCGTCGGGATGAAGCGCGTTGGTGGGAATGGAACCTCCTTCGCGTGGCCGCGGCGTAACAGATGGGCCAAGACCGGCACCAGCGTGAGCAGCCCGATGAGCAGTGCGAGGGTGACGACGAAGCTCATGGTCGACCGGCCCCCACCAATTGCACAATACTGCGCACGGTCTCGACTGGATTCTCGTTGGTGTTGACCGAGTGCAGTCGCCCGCCGCGTTGTGTCAACTGATCGCGCACCAACTCGGTTTGGCGCGCCAGCTCGGCCAGGTATCCCGCCTTGGCAAGGCTGGCATCGGTTTCGACGATGACATTTCCCTCGAGGCTAACGAATCGGGTTGCGCCTGCGAATGGGAAGGTACTCTCTGCCTCGTCGAGGACTCGAACCACTACCAGAGAACGCTGGCCGCTCGACAACTCGCTCAAGAGTTGGACCGAGCCTTCTGGCAGATCGAGCAAGTCGGAGAGCACGACGACGATCGTTCCGCGCCGCGCGTAGCGCGCTACGGGTAACAATGCTCGTTCGAAGGCGGCTGCATCCAGCACTTCTGAGCCCCCGGGCTGCGTGGTGTCGAGCGCGGAGACGACGCGTTCGAAGGCTTCGCGACCACTCATTGCCGGCAGCCAACGGGCGTTTTGCCCGCCAATCCAATCGAGCGCAACCGGATCACCCTCTGCCAGCGCTACTCGCGTTAATGCTGCGGCTACCGTGGCTGCGTAGGCCCATTTCGATACAGGTGCGCCGGCACTCCGATAGGTCATCGACAAAGATGCATCGATGACGAGGTAAAGGAGGCGATCGGTGTCGGTCTCGAATTCACGCACCAAGAGCTTGCCATGGCGCATCAGGGCGTGGCGGTCTAGCCACCGCAGATCGTCACCAGGTACGTAGTTGCGGCGGCCACCGAATTCGACTCCGACCCCGCGACGTGCACTTCGATGGATCCCGATGTACAGGCCATCGGCAATCGCGTGAGCGCGTAGGCGCAGCGTGCAAAGCTGGTTCCAGTCGAAACCTTCTGCGGCGAACTGTCGGGGGCCCATGGACTCGGTCACTTCCCGAGGCTGCTCATGACGAAGCCCATCACGAGACCAAGCAGCAGTGCAATGCTGCCAATGACGAGCCAAACTCGCGAGAGCACAGGTGTCGTTGTGTCAGTCCCGCGTGGTGAAGGCTCGGACAGTTGGGCGGTGTTTTCTCGACTCTGCATCTGGCTGTTTTCAGGTAACATGCGTTTCGGTGAGCTTAGCAGAAGTTCTCGACAGCCGTTTTCTTCACGACCTCGAGAGTTTCTGCTGCAAGTTCAACAGGGGCCGCGCGTCGCCGCTCAGTGGATCGTGCCGCTTCACTCCCGTTGGGATCCCGCCCGTTACTTGCGCGGCGTCCAATTCGCCACGTGACCAGAGCGTCCGTTCCACCATGATGCGAAATACCCGCTCGAGCGCCTGCTGCACCAAGGGCCCCTCGAGCACGCCAAACGCGCGAGCGATGGCTTCCATCGTAGCCAGACCGCCGTCGCGCGGTTCATGGCGCAGTCGGTACATCGTTGGTGGTCCTTCTGGGAGTGAGACTAGAGGAACATTCGCGAGGCAGGGGACGCGATGCGGCACTTTGGAAGCTTGACGCCAATTGCCATCCGGGACGATAAGTGAGATTGGGTGCGACGAACCAGCGAACTCGGTTAGCGGTGTGGACCCTTCACCGGGGAACAACAGCAGCGGCGTGGTCGTGGGATCGGGCAGGAACTCTTCGTCGGACTGGGCCGCGTGGCCGCGCACCCAGACTTGACTGTTCTGTAGGCATTCGACCGCCAAAAGGCCCGTGTTCGTCGGCTTGCGCTGCTCGATGCGGTGGATGACGACGACGAGACGCGTTCGCGTCATCAGCTGCGGGATGTGCGCGCATAGGCACAGGCTCGCGTGCAGGTGGCAGCGCGTGCAGCGGACCTTGGCGTTGTCTCGACGGCTCATCTCCGATTGAAGCGTGGCTCAGGCCCGAAGAATGGCAAGCGACTGCCTCGGCGACTCGCCATTCCTCGTCGCATGCCGTATGACCCTGCCCGTGGCCTATGACCATTGCAGTCGCTCCCGCTTGACCCGGCGCGATGTCGAGCGTTTCCCTGAGGATACCTTGTTCTGTCGGATTGCGCGTGTCGTGTCCGAGGCCGAATGCCTGCCACGCAAGGAATTGTACGAGTCGTGGGAAATGGCGCGTCGAGTACGCCGAAGATTTCGCGGCGGACGGGTCGTCGACCTTGCCGCGGGGCATGGCCTCTTGGCGATGATCCTACTGATCTTGGACGATAGCGCTCCGCATGCTGTGGCGGTTGATCGGCGGATCCCCGAGAGCGCAGGGCGACTCTTGACTGCGGTGGACGCGGCCTGGCCGCGTTTGAATGGGCGCATTCAGCTGAAATCGTGTGATGTCGAGTTGCAGCCACTCGAGAGTACCGACCTCGTTGTTTCCGCCCATGCTTGCGGCGTCCTAACCGATAGAATTCTCGAGCGAGCCATTCAAGTGCGTGCCCGGGTAGCCGTACTCCCCTGCTGCCATGCCGAAGCGAAGTGTGAGCTAGGTGGACTCGGGGGGTGGCTCGAGCCCGGGCTTGCTATCGACGTGACGCGGGCGGCAAATCTGCGAGCCAATGGATATGAGGTGCATACGCAGCACATCCCCCTCGAGATCACACCGAAAAACCGACTGTTGCTCGGGGATCCGGGACGATCGCGAATGCAGTAGGTTTATCGTTTGCCTATGCCACAGGCGGCGAGGAGCTTGGGGCTCAATTGGGTTGGGTCGAGTCTCGCTGAGGGTTCGAGTCTTCGCCATTCCGCGCAAGCCGCGGCGGCGGCGCCGCTGGCATCGAGGGCCGCGTAGGCTTCTAGCAGTTGACGCATGACCAATGATTGCTGCGGTACCGTCAACACGCCGGACGCCATGAAGCGATTGCCTCGGGCGACGGCGTCAACGTAGCGGCCGCCGCGGATGTCGGCGATGAGTGCTGGGATCTCGGCCGAGATTTTGCGTTGGGACCGCCGTTCTGTGGCACTGACATCAAGCGCAATGCGTTCTGGATCAGTGAGGGCGACGCGAACGGATTCGACTAGCTCGAGATCGGTCAGTGGCACGAGCACGACCGTGCCGCGTTCGAGTTGGCCTTTCTTCAGGTTATTGTAGTGAGTGAGCGTCCACGCCTTCTTGGGATCGCCCAGGTACTTCTGTGCGACGGACACGATGGTTTCGTCGCTGTTGAGTAGAACCGCAAGGTTATACGGAACAAGAATCTTGGTTCCCTCTTCCGGTACGAGCCACGGATTGGAGCCGTTGGATAGGGCGAGCACGTCGGAACGTTGACTCGAACCGAGATGGCGCTGCGCGAGGTTCGCCCAGGTCTCGCCTTTTACCGCGATGACATACGAGACCGTCGGAACGAGTAGATGCATCCCAGGGATGAGCGGCGTTCCGCCAGCGAGGTCGAGGCGATTGGCCGCCACTAGAATGCGCTCGTACTGGATGCGACCGTAGTAGCGTTCGGCGACGGCGGCGAGAGTGTCTCCGGGTTGCACTACGTGAACGAGCGCCAGTGCCCGCGCCGGAACTAGCAACAAGACAACGGCGAAAAGCAGGGTCCTATACCAAGAGTGCATGGCGCGGACACTCTACGTCAGGCGCGGCTCGAGAGCAGCTCTAGTATGCGCGAGACGCGGCCAATTGGTCAGGGTTCGCGTCGTGCCGCCAGTGTTGATCGGTGTTTACGGCGACGGGTAGTGACGTCCGGTTCAAATTCCGGGCCTTTTGGTCGGTTCAACTTGCGCCAGGCAAAGCCTGGGTGAGGAGGAAGCAAAGGTTGGCCACCAGCCGGAAGTGAGTCTTGCGTGGCCGCACGATCCTGCGGGAGAGGAAAGCTGCGAAGCGCAAACAGCGAGTGCGAAGGCCGTGCAAATTCAGACCCGATTAGAACGAAGCGTTGGGGTCCTCTGCGTGTCGAATCTAGGGGACAGCACCGAAGCGCCTCGAGGCGGCGAGACAGCGGGCGAGGTCGGATTGAGGCTCCGGCAGTAGGCGAAAGCCGCTGGAAACAGCGACTCACCGACACCGGTAGTCCTCAGGGCTAAGCGCGGAGGCCCGACCGGGATCCGAGAGCAGGGCAAACGCACAAGAGGACTATAAAGGAACTTGGGAGACCATGCCGGCGCGGCCTGATGCGTGAGCGGGACCACGGAGCCAATGGGCAGCAGAGTCGAGGTGGAAAGGTCGGCGTGGAGTCATAGCGGCGCATACAACCAGCGAAGCAGGGGAAGTGAACCCAAGCGATCCTGTGGAGGACGAAGGCGCCGCCGAGTCATGGAACCTTAGGAGGGAACGATGGCGGAGACGCAAGGCTCCAAAATCGTCCTAACGAAACTCGAACGGATAGCAGAAATTGCGAAGCGGATTCCAGGGTTGGCTCTTACCTCCCTGTCGCATCACATTGACATGAACTGGATGCGAGAAGCGCATCGACGCACGCGCAGGGATGGTGCGGTGGGAGTGTGGGAGTGGACGAACAGACCGCAACAGAGTATGCGGTGAACCTCTAGGAAAATCTCGCGTCACTGCTCTTCTCGTGCAGTCAAAGCGGACGGGTCGGTGGCCTTTCGGTACAACTCGGAAAGACCGGCGCATCCTGGTGGCATAGACGAACACGAAATCTTTGCGCCGTCACGGTTGGTACCGGTTGGATTGCCGAGCATGACGAGGTATTTCGACTGGTTTCTTGAGCAGTTGGCTCGCCCACGGGTCCGCTGCAAATTGATCTGCCTGGTAGCGTTTGCGTTCGACGTCTACGCCTTCGTGTTCTATGCGCATGGGGCGCCGCTCGTCCGAACTGCGGTTGCTTGCACCTAACATTTGGGCCATATGGCAATGCAATTGGCGTAGCGGAAGCCCAGGCTATCGCCTAATAGTGACCATGAGCCGAAGGGTTGGCGGGTTTGCAATGGCGGTGCCTAGGAGACCTAAAGTGGCAGTTCGTTTTCGCGTGAAGCGTCTGGTGGCGTATGGCTTGTTGTTCCTCGTAATTGGGTCTGCCTCGTCCGCTGCTGCCCAAGATGACGCTAATCGTTCTGCTGCGCGCGCAGCTGGATACGAGGGCGTTCGGGCCTACGAGCAGGGCGAGTATGGCGATGCGGTGGACAAGCTGAGCCGAGCCTTCGACGTAGTGAAGGTTCCGACTCTGGGCCTCTGGTACGCCCGCGCGCTCGTCAAGACCGGCAAGCTCGTTGAAGCCTCCGAACGCTATGGCGAGGTGACGAGGCTCGAGGCAAAGACCGGCAAAGTTGCCGAGCAGAAGCAGGCGCAAGCGGCTGCAGCCGAAGAACTCGCGAAACTCCAACCAAGGATCCCGACGTTGACGGTCGTCGTGCGGGGCGCGACCGACGCTCTCGTAGTTACCGTCGACGGCAACACCGTGCCGACTGGGCTCCTCGGCTTGGCGCGTCCGATCAACCCAGGGAGCCACGAGGTCAAGGCCGTGCGTGGCGATCGCGAGCGGAAGCAGTCGATTTCTCTCGCCGAGGCCGAGAGGAAGTCCGTCGAGCTCGATCTGGGTTCTGAAGAAGGTGGCGCCCAGGTTCCGGCACGGTCCCCGGCGACGGACGTTGATCGCCCTGGACCGGTAGCGGCTGGTGTGGACATGGCACAACCTTCAGACACCGCCAGGACTCAACGGACGATCGGTTGGGTGGTTTTGGGTGTTGGCGGCGTGGCGACGGTAGTTGGAGTGGTCACCGGATTGATGGCGGGGTCCAAGAAGAGCCAGTTGGACTCCAGTGGACAATGTGACGGCAGGTTATGCCTGCCCACGCAGAACGATCTACGCAACAGTTACAACAGCCTGCGCACCGTGAGCACCATCGGCTTCATCGCGGGGGGCGTGGGTCTTGGGGCTGGCATCACGTTGTTGCTCACGACGCCCAAAAACAAAGAAAAGAAACAGGCTAACGCCTGGCTGGGCATGGGCGCATTAGGCGTGGAAGGGTGCTTCTGATGACTCGACGAATTCGACCGCTAGCGAAGTCTGCCTACCTTGCGTTGGGATTGCTCACCGGTTGCGTCTACCCCAGATACGATGAAACGGATTCGATTGCGCATGCTGGCAAGATCAACAAACCGGACGACGCAGACGCAGGTGGTGCCGTCACTACGAATCGCGGTGGCAATTCGAGCGTCCAATCCGGCGGCACAGCCAACGCCGGTACGCCAGGCATCGGCGCAAGCTCCGCGCTGGGTGGCCAAGATCCGATCGGCACGAGTGGCACTGGCGGACTTGGCGGAACAGTCAACAGCCAAGGCGGGGTCGCGGGAGCCGTGGTGGTCCCGACGAGCGGCGGTCTGATGGGTACGAGCATCGGTGGTACATCGACTGGAGCGCTCGGCGGCACTTCAGGGCTCGGCGGTTCCACGTCGGGCATTGGTGGAGTCAGTCGCGGAGGTTCTGGGGGACTTGGCAGCGGGGCAATTGCTGGCGGCGGGGCCAGCGCCACCGGCGGAAGTACGACACCCAAAGGCGGTACGACGGCCACAGGCGGTAGTACGCTGGCTACTGGCGGAGCCCCTCCGGCTACTGGCGGAGCCCCACCCATTTGTCCGGCGGCGACGCATCAATGCGTCACGCCGCTTCCGACCGGATGGATCGGACCCATCATTTACGATTCAACTACCACCCTGCCCAGCTGCCCGCAAGAATACTCCACTGGACAAATCGTTGGCGGCAGGAGTGTGGCACCAACCACCGGGACTTGCACCTGTGAGTGCGGTGTTCCAACGTCGAGCGGCTGTTCGGCGTCGGTGGTGAGCGCAGGTTCCTCCAGCAACACTTGCCAATACACCGTCTCGACCGAAGCGATGACGAACAACAGCTGTTCGGACGTCTCAGGAACGGCCTCGTACAAGATCGTCCTGAACCCTCCCGTTGCGACCTGCGGCACCGGAACTTACTCAACGCTTGCGGCGGCCACCTTGACCGATCAAGTACGGATCTGCGGAGGCGGCGTGGCGTTGGCCAACGCTTGCTCCGCCACCGCGGAAGCCTGCTTTCCCAAACCGCCCAGTTCATCGAACGCAAAGACTTGCGTGTACAAAGACGGGTCAGCCACCTGTCCCAGTGGATACACGGCCACGTCATACGTCGTCTACCGCGGGGTGTCTGACGGGCGCACGTGCCCCACTTCTTGCGTCTGCTCGCCGAGCGGCGGAGTATGCAGGGTTAGCTACTTCGAGAATGACTCGAGCATGTGCGTGGGTAGCAACAGCGCTATGGTCTACTCCTACTCGGACCCGGCCGACGCCTGCGTGTCCCGTACGAGCGGCGGCATGGGCGCCTCGGTCTATTCGATCAAGACTGTCTCGGTCTCAACCAGCACCCAAGCCACGTGCAGTGGCGGCAGCTCGACTGCCAGTGGTACGGCGACTGGAAGTCTGCCCATCACCGTCTGCTGTCGCTAGTCGGGGTGGGTCGGAGCTCGACCAACGCGTTAGCGCTCGGTCTTAGCGTCGATCCCTCGACGTGTCCAAGATCTCGGCGCCGCCGGTGCCATCCGATGGCGGCGCCGTCGAACTCCCTTCATTCGCGGGCGGCATGGATAGCTGCTCGGTTGGGATACTCGCGAGAAGGCGCTCGAGATCTCGCGCCGTCTGCGGGCGTTGGGCCGCGCGCTTTGCCAAGCATTGGAGCACGATGTTGTCCAGCATTGGGCTGATGTTGAGATCGGGCCGGCGCACGCGCATTGGCTGCGGGACCTCACGCTGATGCAGTTCGAGCAGATCGCGTCGATTACGACTCTGGATCGGGATATCACCCGTGAGCGCTTCGTACATCAAGATCCCGAGCGCATAGATGTCCGAACGTGGATCCACGGGGGCACCGATGCATTGTTCGGGCGACATGTACTCTGGGGTACCGAGAGTGTACCCCTCCTGCGTCAGGCTTTCGGCTTGAGCGAACTTGCTCATTCCGAAATCGAGCACCTTGAACGTGTTGTCGTCGCACAAGAACACGTTGCCGGGCTTCAAGTCGCGATGGACCACACCCAGGCGGTGCGCGGCTTCGAGTGCGCGACACACCGAAACGAACATCTGCACGGCTTGCCCACTGGGAACTGGTCCTTCGCGCAAACGTTCCGCCAGGCTGACCCCGCGCAGCAGCTCCATGACTACGTAAACGCTGCCATCTGGAGTCTGATCGAGATCTAAAGTGCGAACGACGTTGGGGTGCTCGATCGACACCTGGAGCTGCGCCTCGCGGCGCAGTCGCGCGGTCTCGGAAGCGTCCACCGCCGCGGCTCCGCGCAGCAGCTTCACTGCTACCCGATGCCCGAGCGCAACATGCTCCGCTGCGTACACGGCACCGATCCCTCCCGAGCCAATCCGGCGTAGCATGCGATACTTGCCGCCGAGCACGGTCCCGATGAGTTCCCCTTCGGGCAAACGACTTTGCCCGCGCAACTCCAGGCCTCGTTCGAGGGCCAAGATGCGGTGCTTCTCCAGCACGCGGGACTGCCGCTCGCGAGCAATACGATCGGCGAGCGCGCCAATGATACCACCGAGCCCGGCACCGACCGCCGTGCCGATCACGGTGGCGATCCAATTGCCGGACAAGGCGATTGGCCCTGCGCTGGCCACAGCGCCACCCGTGATGCCGAGCCACACATGATGCGAGCGTTGGTCGAGCCAGCGAATGGAGTAGCGGCAGACCGAGTCGCCTTGGGCTAGGCATTGCAGGTGGGTTACCATCGCAGGATTGAGACCCCAGAAAGCCGGCATGCTTTCGAGTTCTGCTGCCCGGGCCACGCAAAGCAAGCGGTCCTCTTGTTCGGTGTCGAGCCCCGACGACGGCGTATACTCAATCTCGATTCGACCCTTCGTGAATTCGGTGAGCCGATAGCTACCAATGCGCGTTGTTTCGGCGGCGTGGGCCGTCAAGTATCGGTAGGCGTCGATCGGCACACTCGATACGCGTAGCATCTGGACGTAGACGCCCAACGCCTCGGCGTGGGTGACCCAGGAGGAACAATGAGCGATGGCGTCTTCGCCCAGTGCCGTCGCCAAGGCGCGCAGCGCTCGCTTGGCTGCGGCCACCGAGATCCAAGCCGTCTCGTCTTCGATCATCGAGGTTGCGAGGCCCACGGTGGACAACATGGCGCGCGCGGCTGCGTCGCCGCGTTCGTCGCGCATGCGCAATAAGTACGGCTTGAGCAATGTTGCTCGAAGCTCCTCACGTCCACCGAGGATGCTAGGCTGATCCCGCGGTTCCGTGACCCGATGTCGATGTCGAGCCATTAGTCGATGCTATCGGATACGGCGCGAGCTACCAAGTGCTAACCGCCCAGGTGGCGATCGTCGACGATTGAACGCCGATCAGCCGCCCCGGCCTGAACGCCAGCGTGCGCGTTCCTCTTCTTGAATGCGGGCAAGACGGCGCTGTTCTTGGACGAATGCACCATAAGTCTTTGGAACTCGCGCATCTTCGGTAAATTTAGCAAGAATCTGCATGGCGGCTTCGGCATCGTCCGTCGCACGATGTGCGTTAGTCAGAGCGATGCCCAGTCTCGAACATACCTCGCCGAGCGCCTTGCTCTTCTCATACTTCTGGAGTTCTCTTGCCCACACGAGCGGATCGAGCCATTCGATTCCGCGACGCAACGCCGGTGGCACCTGCCCAAGCTCGACTCTGGCCCGGGCGTACTCTTCGGCGATGAACTGGCGATCGAATTCTGCGTTGTAAGCGAGGGGGACGCGGCCCAAAAGGACAGTCGCGAGTTCCGTTGCTATATCGGCAAAGACTGGCGAGTCCTTAACCGCGTCATCGGTGATTCCATGCACGGCAGTCACTTCGGCGGGGATGGGGCAAGAGGGATTGATGAGCCAGCAGTGGCGCGCAGTCACCTCACCATGCTGCCAAATCACTGCGGCAACCTCGACGATTCGGTCGGTAGCGGCGTTGCGGCCGGTCGTTTCAGTGTCGATGGACACGATTTCGAGCTCGGCGACAGGGGTTGTGGTCACGAATTCTTCGGCGAGCCCTGCTGCGGCGACGCGCAAGAGATGGGAGATCCCGGGATAATGTCGCCCCGAGGGAAAGCATCCAAGGTCGAGAGCGCCTTTCATGACTTCCTGCTTGGCGAGCCCGGCTCGCGGTTTTTGCGGCGCATCACGGTTTTGGGGTCCCCTGCTGGTTGAGAAGGAGCTCGACGTCGATCCAGGGGCGCAGATCCTCTTCGAGATCGAATAGGTCGAAATCGAAACGCCGCGAGTTCACGATGATGAACGGCGTACCCTTGAGCCCCAGCTTGTCGGCTTGTGCACGATCCTTTGCGATGCGCTCGGCGGTTTCGGGTGCCTGCACATCAGCCAGCAGCTTGTCGGCATCCAGCTTCAACTCAGAAGCGAGCTTGCGCATGCCAGGTTCATCGAGGGCGCCGCCCCGCCCTGCGAACAGGGCATGATGCATCTCCCAGAATTTCCCCTGGTTGCCCGCCGCAATCGCCAGCTTTGCCATCGGTGCGGCAAGGGGGTGACTCTCGAGGGGAAACTGCTTGAAAACGAGGCGGATCTGGTTGGGATAGGCGTTGAATACCTCCTCAAGCACCGGTGCGGCCTTGCCACAGAATACGCATTGGTAGTCCGCCCATTCGACGACCGTGATCGGCGCGTTCTGCGGACCCTTGCTGGGGGAACCGTCGAGCTCGACTTGGACGAGCCCGCTCTGGGTGAAGCGGGAACGGAAGGCCTTCTCCGCTTGGGTCTTCGTCTTGCCCCGACGGACTTGTTGCGCCAGCTGTTCTGCGGCGGGTTTGCACGCAGCGCAGGGCGCATTCTGTCGAACGCATTCGGCGATGCTCTTGGTAACTGCTTGACAGGGCGCCAGCTGTTCGGTGACGAGCTCCGCCCAGACATCGCGTTCCGTGCGCGTCAGTGAGTTCGTATCTACGCCGGGCAAACCATCAGCGGCCGCGGCCGCCTGACTGGCGTCGTTGGCACCTGGGGGTTGGCAACCGATGCCGATGACGCAACCGATGAGCAAAGAGGTGAAGGACTGCCAGGCAGACATGGGCGCCGAGAGTAGTCCGACTTCTACTCCAGTTCACCAGTTCGGCGCACTTTGGTAGGGTGAAAAGGCGCCTAGGGGCCTCAGTCCCCGGCAATGGGTGCAAAAAAACCAGGAACGGGCTAATAGGCGATTCGATGTCGGGTTCTGGATCCTTCAAGAACGGCTCTACGACCAGTGAGATGCCGGCCCCCCGCGCCGTGCGCAATGTCATTGCCGTTGGGGGCGGGCGGGGTGGCGTCGGCAAGAGCACGATCGCAATCAACCTGGCGGTCTACCTGGCTCAACTTGGCCGTTCGGTCGTTCTGGTTGATTCGGATTCGACGGGTGCGGAGCTCCACACGATGTTGGGCGTGGCCGCGTCTCTCGATGGCCGCCCCACCGAAGAGGCGGAAGACGTCGAGATGCGGACCTGGCCAACGGCCGTCCCAGGACTGGTCCTGTTGCCGCAGCTCTACTCTTCGGGTTCCACCTCGCCCATGCGGCCCGGGCGCAAAGCGATGTGGGCGCGTCGGCTTCGACATCTCGAGGCCGACTACGTCATCCTCGACTTGGGTGCTGGCACGGCACCCTCCACGCTCGATTTGTTTCTGACTGCCGATATTGGCTTGTGCGTCGCGACTCCGGAACCCCCGAGTATCGAGACGACCTACCGTTTTTTGCGTGCCCTCTTCGTGCGGCGTGTTCGACGTTTGCTCGTAAAGGATCGTTTCAAGATGCGCCTCGCCGAGCGCGTGCTGCTCGAACTGCCGGCGCTTCCGCGTCCGATTGAGCTGGTTCAGGCGCTGGCACGCTACGAGGTGTCCTTGGCCGAGCTGGCTGCAAACGAGCTTTCTACCCTAACGCCGCGGCTAGTCATCAACGGCGTGCGGCTGCGTTCGGACAGCGAAGTGGGCCCGGCTATCTGCGAGATGTCGCGACGATTCCTCGGCGTCGACATGGACTACCTCGGGCAAATCGAACAAGACGATTCGGTTTGGCTGAGCGTGGTGCGCAAGCGGCCGCTGCTGATTGATAGCCCTACCAGCAAGAGCGCGCGCAATCTCGAGCGCATCGCGCGGCGCACGCTCGCGCTCTCGACGAGCCGCGACGTGCCGCGCGAGCGCACTGCGCCGAGCATTCTCGCACCGAAATTCACACTGTACGACGTGCTCGGCACGAATCGCGTTTCCACGGACGAAGAGATCCGGCGCGCGTACAAACGCCAGCGATCCATTTTTCAACCGGATGGGTTGGCTTTGACGTCCCTCTTGACGGACGAGCAGTTGGCGCGTGAGGTGGCAGCGATCGAAGAAGCGCATGATACCCTACTTGATCCACTGCGGCGCAAGGCCTACGACCTTTCGACCTTTCCGGCGCAGGAGCCCTCGGGTAAGTCTCCGGTCGAGGACGATGGTTCTGCGGTCATGGCGGAGCGCCAGCTGCTACGCGATGAGCTCACGCGTGAGATCAATCCCAATACGGACTTCAACGGGCCGCTCTTGACCAAGGTACGCGAGTCCCAGGGGATCGAAATCGAAGAGATCGCCAACCGGACCAAGATCTCAGCTGGATACCTCCGAGCGATCGAGAACGACGATTTTGCGGCACTGCCGGCGCTCGTGTACACGCGGGGTTTTCTGCAGCAGGTTGCCAAGCTTCTTGGGCTAGACTCGGCGCAGGTCACGCGCACGTACCTTCGGCGTTATCGCGGCTTCGAGCGCGGCCCAGGTAGCGAGAGTTCCGCATGAGGTCGAAGGGGCGCCTGGCCCGGCTTTTCGTCTCGGAGGGTGCCTCCGCTTGTGACATCGGGTTTGCCGTCGGCATTACGCTGATTGCCGCCGCTCTGCGCTTGTTCGTGGCGCTGCATTTCAAAGGTGAACCGGTTTGGGACGGCCACTATTATCACTTCGGGGCGGTGCGACTTGCCGACGGTCTTGGCTACTCCGAAGATGTCGTCCGGCAGGGGGTGTGGGTTTGGAAGCCTTGGACACATTATCCCGTTGGCTACAGTTTCTGGTTGAGTCTCTGGTTTCGGGTGCTGGGCAGCCATCTTTGGGTCGCTCCGCTGTCGAATGTCGTCGTCGGAGCGCTGACCGTGCTCGCCGTGCATCGGATCGCCCTCCCGGCGCTTGGCGTCTGGCGGGCGCGCCTGGCCGCCGTGCTGACGGCCATTCATCCGGGCCTCGTCCTGTATACGGCAGTCGTGATGTCCGAGCCGTTGGCGGCCATGCTGTTGATTGCTTCGCTTTGGGTCCTGGGGCAGAGGCGGCGTCGTGGTTTGGGTTTGGTCCTGTCTGCTGGCCTCTTGGGAGCTTCGGTGCTCGTGCGACCATCCTCGCTCGTGGCCTTGCCGCTGTATTGGTTCATGCTCGACGGCGGCTGGCGCCAGCGGTTGATCGCATGCGCCGTGGTGACAGCGGTCTGCTTTGCGACGATTCTGCCTTGGACGATTCGCAACTGTCGGCGCATGGATGGCTGCGCGCTGGTCTCGACGAATACCGGCTGGAATCTAGCGATCGGCGCGCTCACTGAGACAGGTCGGTTTCGGACACTGCGCGCCGCCGATGGTTGTCCGGTCGTCACCGGCCAGGTGCAGCAAGATCGTTGCTGGATGACGCGCGGTTTTGAGGTGATCCGCCGAGAGCCCTGGCGCTGGCTGCAGCTGGCTCCCAAAAAGCTGGGGCAGACCTTCGACCATGAGTCCTTCGCCGTGGAGTATCTGCGTGAAGCCAACCCGACGGCTTGGCCCGAACCACGCCGCGTGGCGTGGCGCGAACATTTGACCGACGCGCATCGTTGGCTACTCGCCCTAGCCGCGTTTTCGTCCGTTGGCGTCGTCACGAGGCGAAAATGCCATAAGAGTGTCGGGTTCTATGTGCAGCTTGCCTGTTTGCTTGGTCTTGGATGCCTGGTGTACACCGTCTTCGGTCGCGACGAGCATCCCTTCTACTGGCTGGTCATCGCGCTCGTCGGACTTTGGATGCTTCCCTTGCCAGGTTGTCCGAACCGATCGGGGCTCGTGGGTTTCTGTAGCGGATTTGTCGGTCTAACGGCGCTGACGCATGTCTTCTTCTTTGGCGACGATCGGTATCACCTCGTCGTATCCCCACTGCTGTGCGTTCTTGCCGCGGCTGCGCTGCGGGCGGTGCCGCTCGTCAAGGAGAAGCACCAGCATCGGGATCCTGCGCACTCGGACTCGGAGTTGGTTCAGAACTCGGAGCCACGTTCATCTTGACGTCGATCAACACGGTTTCCCCGGCGGATAGCCGCAGGGTACGGCGTTCGATCGGCGCCCTCGGGTGTTCGAGGTGAACGAAATGCGTGCCGGCGGGCAGCGGGATGGGGCGCGCCATGGGAGTCGTTCCGATGGTCTGCCCGTCGATGGTGACCGTGGCCCAAGGATCCGCCACGATGCGCAACATCCCAGCGCGCTCAGGCAACAGTTCGAGTCGCCCCGTGTTGCGCAGCGTGGCGCCAGCCTCGGCCGACGGTAGGCGCTGCAGCAAGAAACCGCCGGCGATTACCAGCAGAGAACCGACGAGTAGGCCGATCAGTCCCGAGATGATCGGGCGGTTTGCCCAGCCGCTTTTGGCTGCTGCGGAGCGTGGGCGTTTCGGATTGCGGTCGGGAGCCGGCAGCAGTAGCGACTGCGCTGCCGTTCGGCATTCGGCTTCCGGAGAAACCACCTCGTATTCGCGCAGCAGACCCTCGAGGGCTAGACTGAGTTCTTCGGCACTCGCGAAGCGATCTTGCGGCATCTTCTCGAGGCAACGATGTAGCGCGCGTTCGAGCGCGCCGGGTACGTCGCGAGCGAAACGTGAAGCCGGGGGGACAATGTCTTTTCTGATCCGCTGCGAAACTCGACTCTCGTCGGGGCTGGCGAACGGATTGTTGCCAGTTATGGCCTCGTACAGAACCACTCCGAGCGAAAAGATGTCACTCCTCGGGTCGACGGTTTCGCCTAGGACTTGCTCCGGGGAAAAATAGGGGGAAACGGCCAGGTGGGTCGTACCGTCGAGCAGCTCGGGTGCGGTTGGGAGGCGATCCTTGACCGCGCCAACGAAATTGACGAGGACCACGCGACCGTCGTTTACCAGCATCAGGTTGCTCGGTTGGATTGCCCGATGCACAACCCCATGTTGGTGGCAGTTGGCGAGTGCGGAAGCCACCATGAATCCGATGCTTGCCACGGCGAGCGGTGGCAGCTGCCCCAGCTTGGTGCGGACCGTGCCGAGCGGAAGTCCCTCGAGATGCTCAAGCACGAGCCACATCTGAGCGTCGGTACGGCGGAAGTCGTAGAGCCGCTGGATGTTTGGGTGGGACAGTTCCGAGAGCAGCTGAGCTTCGCGGCCGAGGGCTGAGGCAAAGGGCGACGCAGGCAGGACGTTTGCCTTGAGCGACTTCACTACGACGCGTCGATCCAGACTCTGCTGGATGGCGTCATAGCTTTCTGTCACCCCCTCGGAAGCGAGGCGAGCCTTGATGGTAAGGCCTGCGAGCTCTGGCCAGTCATTCACGGGGTCCGACCATACCACCCGTTTCGGACGAAGTGCCAAGAAGCGCCCGAAACAGGGCAGCTGTTCGCCTCGACTCGCCGCTTCGGGTACTCCACGCTAGTCTGGGCCGCCCGACATGTCTTTTGCCACTCCACGGGACAATAGGCCTACCGACCCCCGAGCCATGCCTCCCGAGCCCAATCCGGGGTTAGCACGAGCTAACACCCGCTCTGCGAAAGCTGCATTGGCGCGCGGTTGGCGTGCGTTGCGCGCCTACTTCGCCGAAAATGATCCGATCTTTGCCAACGCGTTTGCGCCTGCGATGTTTACGGCCGCGTTGCTCTTCGTCCGCAGTCCAACGACGAACTGCATCTTCGACGAGCAGGAGGCGCTGCTTGCCAACCCCTACGTCAATGGTATTGACCTTTCGTTCATTGATGCCTTTCGGCGCGACTTCTGGGGACTGCCGTCAACGCGCAGCATTGGTTCGTACCGTCCGCTGCCGAATATGATTTGGCGCCTGCTTTGGCCGCTCGGCAATTCGCCTTGGTTGTTGCATTGGGTCAATGTCGTCATTCACGCGGCCTGTGCGGCTTTGCTCGCTTCGTTCGTCTTGTCTGCAACGAAGGATCGCAAGGCAGGCTGGTGGACGGGATTGGTCTACATTACTTTTGCGTTGCTTACCGAAGCGGTGAGCGGCGTCGTCGGTTTGGCGGACATGCTGGGGGCGCTCTTCCTACTAGTAGCGCTGCATGGTTTGCGGCTGGCCTGGTACCTCTCGGGGCCGGCCGTATTTCTCGCGGTTCTCGCGGGCATGTTCTCCAAGGAAAGCGCGATCGTGGCGCTCCCGCTGGTATTCGTTACGAGCGTATTTTTGGCGCGCGCATTTCATCCGCGCCATACGCTGGCGTTGCCGCGTGGCCTGATTGCGCTCGTTGCCGCCGTCGGGGCACTCGTCCTGTACACCGCGATCCGCAAGAAGTACTTCCCGGTCGACTTGCCCGTCGCGTTGGCGCATCCGCTCGGCGCTGATGCCGCGTGGCACGAGCGAGCCATGCATGCCTTCTTGCGTTGGTTTCATCAACCGCGTTTGCCGTCCGACCCGATGAATAACCCGCTCGTGTCTGCGGATATGCCACATCGCGTGGCGGGCGCCCTGCGCGTCTACGCATCGGGCTTGGGGCAACTCGTCCTGCCGCTACGTCTGAGTGGAGACTATTCCTTTCCAGCAGAGCCCATTCCACAGCGCTTGGTGTTTCCGGGCAGCGTCGTCGGCGCCATTGGCCTGCTGCTTCCGCCTGTCATAGCTTTGGTTGGTTTGCCCGTCGTGTGGTACCGCGAGTGGCGCCGGGGGCGGGGTACGATGACGCGGGACGAATCAGCGCTTGGAGCGGTGCGGCTTGTGCTGCTCGGTTTGCTTTGGGTTCCGGTCGCCTATTTCCCCCATTCCAACATCCCGACCCTGCTGCCCACGGTGCGCGCGGAACGATTCTGGGTCATCCCCGCCATCGGCGCGGCCTTCGTTTTGGGGGCGCTACTTCACCGCGTGGTCAAGCTGCATCCCGGCCATGGTCGCTCGTTGCTGTTGAGCGTTTTGGGTCTCGGGCTCGCGTTTCAAGCGATTCAGGCACGGCGCCACGCCCTCGACTACACCGACGATCTTTCGTTCTGGCGCGCGACTGCTTGGGCCACTCCGAACAGTGCCAAGGCCAGGCTGAACCACGCCGTGATGTTGGGTGCGCGTCAGCGGCTGCAAGAGCGGCTTGTGGAAGGTGCTCATGCCATTGCCCTGGCTCCAAAGTGGCCCATGGCGCGGATCTATCAGGGCGACACACTCTGCCGCATGGAACGGCCAGATGATGCCTGGCCGCATTATCGCGAAGGGTTCGACCTTGGACCAAACGAGTCAAACTTGATTGCGCTCGCGCTGCAGTGCCTTTGGGACAAAAAGAAGATAGAACCTCATCACGAGGAATTACGGGCCATGGCGGCGAAGCACCCCGGAAGCTGGCTTGCTTACCTTGCGTACGACATCATAGAGAACGGCGAGGAGTACAAAGGCGTGAACCCAAAGTACCGGCCACGCGGGTACAATGAGGGGCCGAAGAAGTAGGGGTAGGATCGTGCGTTACCAATTGAAACTCACTCGACTTGACAAGGCCGAACCACCCTTCATGAGCCTTCTTGGCAGCATGGAGGGGCCCAGGGATTTGTCCTGTCGCAAGGGCTTCACTTGGCCAGGCAAGGCAAGTCGGCGAAGTGCGAAGGTCCGGCCAACGAAAAGCGGGCGAGGGAAGCGCTAGGCCAGCAAAACCTTGCAATCTGATGATGGGATCATCAAATTGTGAGGATGTACAGGCGACGCACCCTAACTGATAGGCTAGAGCGAGTGGCCGGCGCCTTTCCGGTCGTCGTCGTGGTGGGGGCTCGGCAGGAGTGAAAGAGCATCCGGATCGTAGCAATGGAACGTCTTGCGCCATGTTGCGGAGAGTCTGGCAGGGCGAGCCGTATTCCTCGATCTCGAGGGCTTCAGTCTAGCGGAACTCGCTTCAATCGAAGCCCATGCCTCGTGGTTCCGCGATTGGCTTCAGAATCCGGAAGCATACTCTTCGTCGAAGCATCCGCGGCTGAGTCTGCCCGCGAATGCTTACGAGTTGATTTGGTGCGGCTGTCTTCAAGCGCGTTTCGCTCAAGCCGAAGGGGTATTTGCCGATACCGGCCTTGCTTGCTCGGCGCAAGCCATTTCCTCTCCGACCACCTTGGGCGGGCACCCGCTCTGGAGCCCGCTGTTCGAGACCTTTGTGGCCGGTGAATTGAGAAAGCAAATGGCCCTCTTGTCCCCGCCGCCAAAACTCTACCATTGGCGCAGCAATGACAGCGCCGAGGTCGACTTCTTGCTCGAACGCGACGGTCGATTCTTCCCGATCGAGGTCAAAGCCAAGCGCCGCCCCACCCGCGTCGATACGCGTGGTCTGCAGGCATTCCGTGCAGCACATCCGCAGCTCAAGATTGCGCCCGGTCTCGTCGTGGCACCGACGGAAGCAATGGATCGACTCAATGAGGATGATATCGCGATACCGTGGGATGCGGGGTAGAAAGGCCTGTTGGTGACTAGCCACGCTTACGACATAATCATCACGATGGCAACGGTATGCCGTCTTGTTGTCACGGTAGCGTCGGAGTCACGTCATCACGGCGGCAACGGTATGCCGTCTTGTTGTCACGGTAGCGTCGGAGTCACGTCATCGCGAGCCGTTGCCGAGTCACCGCGCAGTTGCTGGGCGAGTCGCTATCACAGCGTCGGAGTCACGTCATCACGGTGGCAATGGTACACTGTCTTGTCGTCACGAAGGCGGCGGGCTCATGCCCGGATTCTCACTGGCGCGTGAGGCGTTTTCATCAGGTTCGAACTGGTGTGAAGATGGGGATGTGATAGATTAGGCCAATCGGTGGCGTGAAAACGGGAGCGGTTCACCCAATAATCCTTCACGCGGCAGCTCGCACGATAGGCAGAGTCAATCGTCTATGGCGGAATTGTTGAATCAGCGGCGGTCGCGGTCGAGCCAATCGACCGCGAGGTATTTCCAGCTAGCCCTTCCTTGTCGAGGTCGCGGTGGGCATCGCCCGGGTTCGGGGCGCCCCCGAAGCGGACGGACGGGGGTGCCGCATCGCAAGCGTCCCGCACTTGCCGCAGTATTCCCTGTCCACGTGACGTTGCGCGCCCGGGCGGGGCTACCCTCGTTGCGGCTCGTCGAGTCGCGACGCGTCCTTGTCGCCGCCATCGCGGCTGCCCGCGACCGATTTGGCTGTAGAATCGTGCACTACAGCCTCCAGAGCAACCACGTGCATCTCATCTGCGAAGCAAAGGATCAGGTGTCCCTCTCGCGTGGCCTGCGCGGCCTTACGATTCGCATGGCACGTGGATTCAACCGCTTGCACGCACTGCGTGGAGCGGTTTGGGCGGATAGGTATCACGAGCGGATGCTGCGGACTCCGCGTGAAGTGCGCACTGTACTCGTCTATGTCCTGGGCAATTGGCGCCACCACGGCGGCGAGCGCTATCCCCTCGGGTGCATCGACCCCTGCAGTTCTGCCGCTTGGTTCGATGGTTTCGTCGAGACGCTATTGCCCCCGAGCGCGCCGCCGCCAGTTGCGGCGGCGAAGACCTGGCTGCTTGCATTGGGTTATCGGCGACACATCGGCAAGATCTCGGTGGACGAGGGCGCTTGGAGCAGGAAAGGCTTGGACTAAGAGTCGAGAGCGACCTTCATCGCCACAGCTCAGGATCGAGCTGGCGTTGCGCATCGAGAGCGAGTTCAAGCACGGCGTCCTTGGTGTGAGCGCCGCAAATATCGCGGACAGACCGACGGCGTGGACTCTCTGCCACCAATCCCAGTGCTTCCGTCATGGCCTGCACTGCGACTTCGTTGAGCGTCATGCCTCGGCGCTTGGCTCGCCGCCGGAGCGCAGCGTCAAGCCCTTTGGGTAGGTTACGAATCGTGTACCGCATGCAAGTATGCGTTCTAGCCGATTGGCATACACGGGCAATGTAGCTAACACTACGAAATGACGCTACGTCACGTAATACCCGAGCCCACGGTCACCTGCGCCCCGCGCTTCGAGGCGCTTCTTGAAGTCGGCGATGGTGCGGATGAGCCCTTCGCGCAACGTAATTGCAGGAGCAAAATCAACGGGAACCAAGGAACCCCGTGGCTCCTGCGACCAATGCAGTGGTGTGTGCAGATCCAAGACCCAGGACAACTCCTTAGGCGCCGAGAGCATCGACCAGTCAAGTCGAGCATACTTTGGAGTCCGCTGCACCTTGGAATGAACACCAATGGCGCTCACGCATCAATCGCCGAGCGGTTCCGCCAAGATCCGTCGATATACGGCGATGGTTTCCCGTGCCATTTGCGTCCAGCTCTTCTCTTTAGCGCGAGCGAAACCCTGGTCTCGCAGGCTAACGCGGAGCGATTCGTCTTCGGATAGGCGTACTAGACTTGCCGCGATGTCCTCAACCGAGCGCGGGTCGAAGTATGTGGCTGCTGTGGCGCCGACCTCTTCGTAGGCACCATTGCGCGCTGCCGCGACAGGAGCACCGCAGGCCATGGCTTCGAGCAACGTCATTCCAAAACCCTCGTACAAGGAGGGCGCTATCGCGGCTGTTGCTTGTCGATAAATCGGCGGAAGCTTTTCGTCATTCAAGGTACGAATCCATCGAAAGCGGTGTTCGAGGCCATGCTGGCGCACCGCGGTCTCGATCTCCTCCAGTGTTGCTTCGTAGAGTGGGCGTCCGACGAACACGAGCCCTTCGGGAATCCGATGCGCCACCTTGCACCACGCGTCGAAAAGACGCCGGTGGTTCTTCCGGTAGTGATCGCTACTAACGCAGACGAACCACTTCTCCGGCAAACCGTGCTCGGCGATCAATCGGACCTTTTCCGATGGTTCAGGAGCGCAATCGAACGCCTTCATGTCGACACCTAGGTGGACGACGCTGATTTGTTCTTCGGCGATCTCGAGGCTTTCCACCATGTCCTTCTTGGTGCAGGCGCTAATAGCAATTGCATGCTCACCGCTACCGTAACTTGCCATCACTCGACGGCGCTCGCGTTCATTGCGGAGCCGAACGAGCCAGGGGTTGCCGGTGCGGCGGGGCATGACTACGGGAATGACGTCATAGATGGTCGAAACCATTCGAAAGCCATGGGCACGCGGTGGTGTTCCTGGCTCGGTCGAATGAAACAGATCGATCCCGCTCGAACGTAACAAGCGTCCCATGACGTGACGGCGCACTCGCGCGTGCCACCGAGTCTGCATGACTTCCCCCAAATTTTGGATCTCCTGAAGGGCAACGTGTCCGGGCATCGGTCTGTGGAACGACCTCGTGATGGCAAGAAACTCCAGTCCCTCGGTTTCGCTTGCTGGAAGCTCCAGGCATTCTCGAAGCAAGTGCACGGCATAGCGCCCGATCCCACCATGCCGATCGATGATTTCGAGAGGCGTCAAGTCAATGCATACACGCTTAGCGTTTCGATGGGAAGTCACTGCAAACGACTCTCCTCAGGGCACAGAATGGGACCTATTGAGCCGGTCCTCTCCGGGGGCAATCGGCCAGCGATTCAAGTTGCTCGCCTAGCATCACTTCGGAGGCGGAGCCAATCACATCACGCCGGAGCTGTGGACGATGCATTGAAGTGCAGGAAAATAGGTCGACCGAGTATCGTGAACATCTTGCTCGGCGATTGTCCCCGAGTGGCCCGACCACGTAGCTCACAACACCTGCGCACCACGCTCCCACTCAGGCGAGCGGCTGACTTGGTTACCCCACAGGGAACCCCGAAAGAATCGACGGATTGCCTCGAGAGCCGCTATTGAGGTGACTGTGGCCTTCCTTGTCATTTCTCGAAAGGCGATGTAGATTCCCGGCTCGATGCCCCAATCGGTTGGCCTACGGAGGTCTGTCTGTGCGAAACTACGAGAAGCGAGACACTTCTTTGGGCTGCTCCACTAAGCGCAAATCGCCATCACGCTGAGGGATCAAGGCTCCGTGTCAACCGTCACAACAGATGAGATTTTGAGTCGATTGAGTGCAGAGCTTTCTGCCCGTCAATCACGTGGCGCCGCGGTTATCCAACCGCAGGCGCTTCTACCATCGGATGCCGCGGAATTCGAAGCACTCATTAGCTACCCTTGGAAAAGGGCCATAGGTTCTTCGGAATCCATTGGCGCACGAGAGCTCGCCTGTGGCCCAGAACAAACCCTCGTCCGTCGCCTATTTCGCGTCCTGCTTCTGCGTGAACCGACTGCCGAAGAATCTCGTCGTGGAAGCTCACTCCTCGAACGCGGTGTAGCGCCAGAGCTTCTCATGGCACAGCTACGCTGGTCCAACGAAGGCCGCAAAGCCGGCATCAAGGTGCGAGGAATCGCCAGGAGTCTCCCGTCCGCCTTGGCGCGCTCACTGGTGCGATTTACTGGTGAGTCAATCGGCAAAGCCAAAGTCGCTCGAACAGCCATCGAGTCGCAACAGCAACCGACCAAGACCGCGACGCCTACGATCTCTACCCAACCCGACGCTCGGGGGATGGATGTTGCGTCGACACAGTTGCCTCTTCCGGTGTTGTCGATTTGCGTCACGACGTACAATCGTGCAGCGTGGCTTGAGCGGAGTCTGCCATTAATCTTGCAGCAGGCATCACCCTACCCGGACTTGGTCGAGGTGGTGGTTTGCGACAATACGTCCCCGGACAATACCCCCGAGGTGGCGAAGCGATTACAGAATACCTACGCTTTTGCGTACTATCGCAACGAGACTAATGTCGGAATGCTCGGCAATCTGGGGGTTAGTTGCGACAAGGCCAGAGGCCAGTACATCTGGGTCATTGGCGACGATGATCTGATGGTCGATGGCACAGTGGAACGAGTGCTCGCTGCCATTGCCAAGCACCCGAGGACCGAACTCATCTACACGAATTACGCATATACTCGCTTCAACAGCCCAAAAGATATTGAAGATGTAGGCAGCGTGATTTGTGGAGCCAAAGCCGTTTCTACGCAGGTACAAGACGTATTCGCGGAGCGGGTCAGTGACATCGCAACAAAATCGGAGAACTGTTTCACGGCGATCTATTGCCTGATCTATCGTGCGGACCATGCTCGTGCCGCCTACCATCAGGACGTCTCCGGCCGTCCCTTCTCCACTCTGAGCACGACCGTCCCCACCGCTGAATACGTCTGTCGCCACCTGTTTGATCGCCCGGGCTACTGGATAGGCGACCCCTGTGTGGTCGTAAATATGAACGTTTCCTGGTTGCGCTACGCATCCCTATTCATACTCGAGCGATTCCCTGAGCTATTCGATCTCATGCAAGAAGAGGGAGTCGACGCAGGCCGAATGGATGTGCTTAGATCGAAGCACGTTGCCAATATTCCAAATTGGTTCCTGAAGATCTACCAGGGACCCGATCGAGAGAATCTTCCGTACTTCTCGCCAGAGCGTCTCGTAAAACGTTTCGGTCATCTTCCTGCATTTCGTGCCAAGTGGCCCCAGCTGAGAAGAGTTTACGCGAAGGCATTTCGTCGAGGACAGGTGGAGGATCCCACCCTTACTCCTCAACGCTTGGACGAGATTTTTAGGCTGCAAGCTCCCACCAACGACTAGCTGAGGATAAGACCGTGCCCAACGAACCTTACCGCAAAATCAAGGCTTGCCGCGCGAGCGGCAGTCAAAATCTTCTGAGCGTCCTGAACCTCGGCATTCAGTCGTTGACGGGTGTGTTCCCACGATCGACTTCGACTCCCGTCACGCAAGGTCCCCTCGAATTGGTGTGGTGCCCAGATTCCGGGCTGCTTCAACTGGGGCACTCCTACGATCCAGGCGAAATGTATGGCGAGAACTATGGATATCGCTCGGGTTTGAATCAGTCCATGGTTCGGCATTTGGAAGCCAAGGTTCGTCGGCTGGTGGCGGTGGCTGGGCTCAAACCAGGCGAAGTTGTCCTAGACATCGGGTCCAATGACGCGACCTTGCTGAAGGCCTACAAGGTAGCGGGCCTCCAACGTGTGGGTATCGATCCCACCGGCGCCAAGTTCCAGAAGTACTACACGTCGGACATTGAGCTCGTTCAGGACTTCTTCTCGCAGACGAATTTCCGAAAGGTAGCCACCAAGAAGGCTCGCATCGTCACATCGATTGCGATGTTTTATGACCTAGAAGACCCTGTAGAGTTCTCCCGACAGATTGCCGACATTCTTGACGATGACGGGATCTGGCACTTCGAGCAGAGCTACATGCCATCGATGTTGCGCACCAATTCGTACGATACTATTTGCCATGAGCACCTCGAATACTATTCGCTCGCGGCGCTAGCAAAGATTGTACAGGCGGCAGGGCTAAGGATCTTGGACGTGCAGATGAACGCGGTAAATGGCGGCAGTTTTGCCGTTACCGCGGCCAAGCCTGGCAGCCACTATCAAGCCAACAATGTCATGATTGATTGGCTGATTGAGCAAGAGAAGCGGATGGGACTCGACACACCTCGACCCTTTCGCGATTTCGAAGAACGCGTGTTTCGTCATCGTGACGACCTGCGCCGTCTCATTCTGTCTTTGGTGAAGGACGGAAAGAAGATTCTGGGCTACGGGGCTTCGACCAAGGGCAACGTGCTACTCCAATTCTGCGGACTCACCCCCGACGAAATTCCCGCCATTGCCGAGGTCAACTCCGACAAATTCGGCTGCGTGACTCCAGGAACGAACATTCCGATTATCTCGGAAGAAG
Source organism: uncultured Polyangiaceae bacterium (assembly GCA_964454965.1). Lineage (GTDB taxonomy): Bacteria > Myxococcota_A > Polyangia > Polyangiales > Polyangiaceae > FEN-1139. The sequence continues at coordinate 144,529 of CAYVXY010000025.1, forward strand.
AGGCTCGCGCTATGCAGCCTGACTTCTTCTTGGTTCTACCGTGGCATTTCAAGGGTGGTATCGTGGAGCGTGAGCGAGAGTTCCTAGAGAACAATGGCAAGATGATTTTCCCGTTTCCCGAGATCGAAATCGTCTAGCGTCCTTTGGCGCGCTGGAGAAGTGAGGCTGCCTTCACAGAAGGCAGCCTCCTGCAGAGCTGAGTCGTAATGACACTACGACGGGCACGACGCTTCTGAGTGCGTGCGATCTTTCGATGTGCATCATTCGAGGGCGCGCCGCGGACTCGCGATGAGATCTCGACAGACCCAAGGCAACAACCACGCGCTGACCAGGAGCGAAAAGGCTGCCGTGGCAAGCACAATGCCCACCAACCCGAGCGTAGGTGCAAGCGCATAGCTTAGTGCAATGGTCACGAATCCGTTGATAAGCACGGTGATGACGAGCAGTCGGAGCCGATCTGTTGCGATCATCAGGTCATTGAATGACCCGTTCCAGACCGCCACGAACAGCAAGAAACCACTCGAGGCCCACATTTCCCAGGAGAAACTGATCTCCTTGCCGCCGATGAGTGCAGCTACGACGTTGCCTGTCGACACGAGGAGACCCGCGGAAATGACCGCGATTACAAGTTTGAGCTTGGTCACGCGCCAAAATGCCGTTCGAAGCCACTCGTGTTCACCGCGCACGTGGGATTCGCGAAATGCAGGGATGAGTGGCGAATCGATCATTTGGATAAAAATGAACGGCAAGAGATGGACGCGCATGAATACGGACCATTCAGTCACGTGTAGCAAACCGAGTCGACGGGCAATCACGAGACTTTGCGTTTCGTTGATGAGCAGCGATCCAATCTGGAAAACGAACAAAGCGCCGGACGTCCCTGCCAGCGCGCGAAGTGTTGCTGACGTGACCAAGCGAAACCTTGGCCGCAACCAGGGCATTTCCCTGATCGCGAATGCGAAATTCGCCAGAGTCATCACAATGCCAGTACCGCTGGTCACGACAATGAGCCATGGCAACGACAACTCAGTGCGCGTCACGATGAACAGCGCCAGAAGTGAGAAAACACTGCCAAGAATATTGAAGATGGCCGAGATATACCCACGCTGGTAGGCGGCGTATATCGTTGGCACCACAGAGAGTGGGAACTGAACCAAGAAACACAATACTGCCGCCGCTACCACCTGCCGTGTTTCGCGAGCCAACGCAGGGTTCTTAACGTTGAGCAGCTCCGTCCAAGGCACACTCAAAACTGCCGGTGCGGACACGAGTGCAAGTAGGAGGGCCACACCGGTCAGTGTAAGAAGGCCCGTCGAGACGTAGCGGGCAGCCAACGCGCGGTCGTCTTTTCCATTCGCCTGGCTCAGGTGATTTTGCATGCCACGAGCAAGACCTAGATCAGCCAAGTTTGCCCAAGCGACGAGCGAACCAACCGCCATCCAGAGCCCGTAGCGCTCCTTGCCAAGATACGAAATCGAGAGCCGCATCCATGCGAGCCCCGTAAAGATGCCGAGGACGCGGGCGACAACGGAAGCTGCCGTGGTGAGGGCGGCGCGGCGGTAGCGCTCGTTCGAACGCCCCTCGGGAGTGCTGACGTCAAACGGCTGAAGTCGTATTATCGACCTGAATCTTCTCGCGGTAGCCATCGCGCTCGTGAGCTTGGCCGCCAACCAGTTTCCGGCGACCGTCGAGGACTTCGATTCGGAGTCCATAGACTCCTGCGGTGGAACGAGAGCTGAGTCAGCAGCGCTTTTGCCGTCATTTGGGCCGCCAGCCTGGGGCGACACGGATGCGTCGTTTGAGTCGAGAGTCATTCTGAGTGGAGCCTTCGACCGCGCAGCCTGGCCGCCGTATGCGGATGATGCTAGAGCGCAGGCGAGCCAGAATAGCGTCTATCATCATCGGAGCAACTGGAATGTCCTGGGTTTCGTACGCGCAAAATGCCGAAGATGTCCGTCTCAACCGCGCATTCGCCGGTCAAACGAGCGGATTTTACATTGATGTCGGCGCCAATGACCCAGTCAACTATTCCGTCACGAAGCACTTCTACGATTTGGGTTGGTCAGGCATCAACGTTGACCCGTCACCGGGACCGTTCGCGCTGATCGCGAAAAGTCGAAAACGCGACATCAACTTGAATGTTGGCTGTAGCAATCGTCGCGGTACGCTGACACTTTACACCGCTCGCGGCGCGGCTTCTGGCCTATCGTCATTTACGGCCAAGGAAGTCGCGATCCACGAGCAAAAGGGCTTCAAGTTCGATACGGTCACGGCCAACGTTGTGACGCTCGAGAGCATTTGTGAGCAACATGTCAATGGTCGACAGATTGATTTCATGTCGATCGACGTCGAGGGGCATGAGCGTGAAGTCCTGGAAGGTGCGGACTTTACTCGCTTTCGACCGCGCGTACTCCTCATCGAGTCTACGTTGCCGAATACGACAATCTCGACGCATGAACGCTGGGAAGACCTCATTGTGCGCCACGACTACATTTTCGCAGTATTCGATGGTTTGAATCGGTATTACGTGCGACGCGAGGACGAGTCCTTGGTGCCGGTCGTTGCTCTCGCGCCCAACCTCTTCGATGACTACATACCGGACATCTACAAGCGTCAGATCGACGCGATGAAGCCTAAAGTCATTGCGTCCCGCGCCGCACAAGCGGTAACGCGCTCAGTGGCAGCGGCGACAACCAGCGTGGCGACACTGGTAAGCAGGCTCGCGTCTCGACGATAGTCGAGACAGCAGACGGGCATGGGCGGGGGCCTTGAATCGAGCCTCCAGTCCGACACTCGAAATTCGCTGATAGGGCACTCAAGCACAGAGTCTACCTCCGAAGACAATCATGGCGAAAAGCGTACTCATTACCGGCATCGCCGGGCAAGACGGGTCGTACTTGGCGGAGCTCCTGCTGAGCCAAGGCTACGAAGTTCATGGCATGGTCCTGCGCGTTGAGCTTGAGGAGCCTGAACACCGACTGTATCGACTCACTCCCATATTGGAGCGTATCCAGCTTCACGCCGACTCGCTCGAGAGTCACTCACGCGTCTTCTCGCTCATTGACGCCGTGAAACCGACGGAGTGCTATCACTTAGCTGCCCAGAGTTTCATGAGCTACTCGATCGAAGACGCCTTCTCGACGTTCGATACGAATATCAATGGTACATTGCACCTACTGTCCGCGATCCAGGCTCGCAGCCCCGAGACGCGATTTTGCTTCGCTGCTTCCAGCGAAGTTTTTGGCAACGTACGTGAGAGTCCACAGACCGAACAGACGCCGTTCTATCCACGTTCGCCGTATGGGATCTCAAAGGTTACGGGGCTTGAGATCGTACGCAACTTTCGTAAGGCTTACGGGTTGTTCGCGTGTACCGGAATCCTTTTCAACCACGAGTCGCCGCGGCGCAGGGCCGAATTCGTTACCCGCAAGATCACCAGTGCCGTTGCGCGCATCCAGGCTGGTCGAGAGAAAGTGTTGACCTTGGGCAATCTCGACGCTCAGCGAGATTGGGGTTTTGCTGGCGACACTGTGCGGGCAATGCAGCTCATGCTGCAGCATCGGGAGCCCGACGACTTCGTGATAGCGACCGGCGAAACGCACTCCGTGCGTGAGTTTGCAGAGCTAGCATTTCGACGAGCGGGTCTCGATGCGAAGGATCACGTGAGCGTGGACGAGAAATTCTGTCGTCCGGCGGAGGTTGAACTCCTCCGAGGGGACGCGTCAAAGGCGCGTGCGAAGCTCGGCTGGGTGCCAACAGTGAACTTCGAGGAACTCGTGCATATGATGGTTGACTCGGATCTCACTGCCTTCGCCGAAGGCCGCCTGAGCTAGCGGTCGGTGACGAGAATCACGGAAAGGCACGGCGCGGTTTAGGACTTCCATGTAGCCACTCGATTGAGCTATCAAGGCTGGGTGATGTTGACCCGAGGGCTGCTGGTACCGGTGTTCCTGCTTGCCACGCTGGCGGCGCGGCCGGCGTCCGCGGGACTTTCGGCGCGGCTCGTGTATTTGCGCTCGGGTACGGCCGAGACCTGTCCGGACCAAGCCGCATTGAAGAAGGCAGTGGCACGGCGCCTTGGCTACGATCCGTTTCTGCTCACTGCCACCCACACTATCGTCGCGGAAATGTCGGGCAGCGGCGCCGAGCTGCGCGCGCGGGCGCGCCTGCTGGACCAATCTGGGATTGTGCTCGGCAGTCGCGAACTAATGGGAAAAAGCACGGATTGTGCTGAATTGCTCGCCTCTTTGGCGTTGGCCATCAGCTTGACGCTCGATCCCATGGCGGCCGCGACGGATCCCGGTCCGGAGTCGCCCGAAGAGTTCGAAGCCGCCAATGATTCCGCGAAACCGGCTCCAGTCGAACCTGCAGCGCCTCCCGCATCGAAGCCTGGTGCACAACAGGAGCGTACAGCGCCCGTGACCGCGCCGGTCGAAACAAAAAAGGTGACATCGTTGAGCCTGCAAGCGGGAGTGCTTGGGAGCGTAGGCTGGGTGCCCGCACTCTCGCCGGCTGCAGAACTGGGCTTGGTCTTGCGGCACCAGAGCTGGTCATTGGGTTTCGACGTAGTTGCCGTGGCGGCACAGACGCGGTCCTTACCGAATGGTCTTGGGGCGAAGGTGTCCGTAGGCTACGCTGCGCTGTCCCCTTGCTTGTGGCTGGGGCATTTCGGCGCCTGCGCGCTCGGCACTCTGGGGCGCTACGCTGGCCAAGGCGCAGGCGTTGACTCACCACTTGCCGGCAATCACTTACACGCTGCTGCTGGTGCGCGCCTACAGGCAATGCTGCCGTTGAGCGCGCGGTGGTCTCTGGGTATAAACGCCGATGGAGTCCGGATCCTGACTCGGCCGCAGTTTCTTGTCGCCGGCCAGGAGGTCTTCCTTCCCCCTGCCTGGGCCGCAAATCTGGGCATTTTTGCCAGCTGGCAGCTAATCTGACGGTTTTTGGTGACGGATTGCCCAAGCTGGGCACTCTTGCTCCTTGGATGGTCCACGCCACGGTCAGAAGCACTGAGTCGCCTCCGCTGCATGCGGGGATGGAGGCTGTTGCGTCTGACTTCGCAGTCATCTTCTCGGAGCAGGTTCGCTACCTCTGGTGCACGCTTCGCCGGCTCGGTATTCGCGAGGGGGATCTCGAGGATATCGCGCATGAAGTGATGTTGTGGGTCCATGCACAACTGCCGCAGCACGATCCAGAACATCCCATTCGTCCGTGGCTCTTCGGGCTGGCACTCGGGGCAGCAGCAAATTATCGGCGTCTCGCCAGGCATCGGATTGAACTGCACGCCACGCCTCCCGAGGTGCGCGATCTCGGAGTCGCTGTCGACGAAGCTCTGATCGCGCGTGAGCGCCGCCTCTTGGTTCAGCAGGCGTTGTTAAAAGTCCCACTGCAGCACCGCGCGGTCTTGATCCTTCACGACATGGACGAAACCACCGTGCCAGAGATCGCTGCCGGCTTGGGCATTGGCCTGAACACCGCCTATTCGCGCCTGCGGTTGGGGCGCGAGGCATTTCGTCGAGCGCTCGAGCAGCTCATGGCTCGAGGAGGTTCTAAGTGACCACGCAGCTAGGAGAACTCGAGGCCTTGCGCTGGCTGAAGGAAAGCGCAATCGAGGAGTCAGAATTGCCCGTCGGCGTTGAGGTCGAGCTTTGGGCTCGGGTGTCGCGTGACGTAAGTGCCATGGCTGTTGGTTCTGCCGGCGTGGCCACGGCATTGGGCGATTCCGCGTCGCTCGTCTCGGGCACTTGGCGGCGCGTCGTCGCTTCACGGCTCGCGCTTTGGTCAGCGCCGGCCCTCTTCATGGGAGCCGCTGCCGGGGTGGCGGGTCACGCCGCGTTCACGCCAGAAAAGGTCCGAACCGTCTACGTCGAGCGAGTCGTTCCGGCTCCATCGACGGCGGTTGCCGTTGCCAACGTCGAGTCACTTCCACTCGAACCCGACGACGCGGTAGCGCGCTTCATTCAACGCGCGGCGCGCAGCGAGAAGGCTGCGCTCTCGGCGAGCGCCGAACCACGTACAGAGAGCGCCCTCACGCGTGAACGCGCCGTGCTCGATCCGGCTCGAGTGGCCCTAACTGCTGGTGAGCTGGCGCGGGCGCTCGAGCAAGTGAAGCGTCACACACGCGCGTTTCCAAGCGGGATCTTGAGCGAAGAGCGGGAAGCCATCGCGATCAATGCGTTGGTAGGCCTGGGCAACTATGCTCAGGCGACGAAACGCGCTGCGGCGTTCCGCGCGCGCTACCCTCAGAGCCTGATGACGCATTCAGTGGACGCGGCGATGGCGGCGGTACCAAAAGAGTGACTTGCGATTGGTGTGGGCCGAGTCGGGACCGGTGAGGTGCGCATGAAGACGAGGATATTGGCCGTCAGTTGTCTGCTTCTTGGCGCCTGTGGTGGTAAGGGGGCGGTCGACTTGGGGGGGAATAGCGGTCCAGCGGGTTGGGCGGATACGACAGGGAGTGCCGCGACAGCATCGACGGTGACAAGCAAACCGGCAGCGGTACCGCAGACACTCTACGCTGGCGGGGAGCACGTGCTTGCGATTGCGGTGGACGAGACGACGATTGCGGCGGCAATTCGAAGCGAACTTACTAACGATACGCGTGTCGACATATGCCAACTAGCGGACTGCAAGAATACGCTGCAAACAATCTACACCCAGTTGGCCGCCGGCGCATGTGCAGATCCACACTGGGTTATAGCCCCTTCGAGGGTTTTGCTCATCTCGCCCTATGAAAGTCTGCTCATCTCCCACGGCGAAGTCATCTGGCCTGCATGTGGCAGCGATGGCGGTCATCGCCTCTTGGCTTGTTCGGTCTCCGGATGTCCAGAGGGGGCACGTCAGATTGCTCCATGCGGATCCATTGTTACCTCGGCTGCGACCGCAGACTGGCTGTACTGGCTGGAGTCTGCTCCCATCAATGGCATTGCCCGTTGCCCGAGAACGGGCTGTGACACTCCCGAATTCCAGCCAATACCTGAATCAGGAACTGATTCGTCCTATCCAGGAGCATCTTGTCTCGCGGTGGATGAGGCTCAGGACACGCTCTACGCATCGGGTGCGGCGTGGATTGCCAGCATGCCGGCAGACTTCTCCACGGGCCTCAATCTCTTCTACGAGGATCCGCTGAACGTGGAGGGACTGTCCATCGTTGGTGACAGTATCTATTTTGCCGTCTCGACCTTGACCGGGCAGATCCGGCGCTGTCAAACAGCAGGATGCCAGCAGGGGTCAGAACTCGTCACCGTCGCTCCGCGTTGGCCAACTAGTCTCGTCGCTGACGAGAAAGGCGTCTACTGGCTTCACGATGCCCTGGTTAACGTCAACATGAACAACGAGGTGAGTATTTCAACTCTTCCGCTGGACGGTTCGAGCACCACACATGTTGTCGTAGAGAGGACCGGAGGTGTCGGTGTGGTGACTGATCTATCGTGCAAGCCGGCGATAAACTCGCACCACCTCTATTGGTGCGAAGGCCCCACCTCTACTATCAGGATGGTGGCGCGATGAGCCGCGCAGTTTCGCGCCCTAGTCACAGCATGTGCCTGCGTGGCTGCGCTCTGAGTGCAGTGCTGGCATTGGGATGTTCAGGGCGAATCGACCTCGGTAGTGCAGCCATGGGTTCGCTTCCCGAACCGACCTCGAGTGAGGTCGAAGTGGAAGCGCGAACCGTCAGTTTGGTCAAGCTAAGTGCGGCTTCGGTGGATGGCTTGGCAGGCGACGGGAGTAACCTTTACTTGACGTCTTTGGCGCTTGGTTTTCCAGGTTCTTACGAGATTCAGCGCTGCATCAAATCAGATTGTTGGCACAGCCTGGCGTCAATCCGTCGCGTTGGCTGGCCCATGTCCGGAGTTGAACTTCATGCAGGTCGGCTTGGTTGGGTCAGTCTTGACGGGTTCGAGCTTTGCGATTCACCAGATTGCCAGCATTGGCAATTGGTCAAGGGCGCAATCTTTGGTGACTCCCCTCCGAGGATCACGTGGGACCAAGCCCACGCCTATTGGTTCCTCGATAGAGATAGTGCCATCTATCGTTGTGGTTTGCCGAACTGCGACGCAGGACCAGAACTCGTGGCGTCACACACTTTCTCGCTCAATGCCGTGACATTGCTCGGTGAAGAGGTCTACTGGTTGGATGAGGAGCAGGGGATTTTGCGCACTGCCTCTGATGGCACACGCCCGCCAGAGCGGCTGACATCGGACGCGCAGACGACCTGGGCGGCATGGAACTACGATGTTCCAGTTGCGAGTGACTTCATCGTTCGCGCTATGGCATTGGATGGACCTTGGATCTACGCAATACTAGCCGCAGGTGTCGAAGAAGCAGCAAACGGCAACCGGCTAGCTCGTTGGCGCTTTGCTGAAGCGGGCGCCGAGCGAGAATGGGTCGTGGTTGATGACCCGCGCTTTGACGACCTCGCCTTCATGCGCGTATTCGACGGAGAAGTCGTCTGGGGCACTAGTAGTGGTAACCTGTCGAGCTGCCTGGCGGACCACTGCGCGGCTAGCATGCGTCAGTTCGGCGTCGAAGGGAATGTGGCTGAAGGACGTTCCATCGTTGCTGACCAGCAATACATCTTCTGGCTGTCAGCGCCCTGTGATAGCCAGAAGATAAACTGTGGGGACGTATGGAATTTGAAACGCACGCCGCGCATTGCGAGGTGATTTGCGCCTTCAGCAACAGCTATCATTCCCGCCTTGGGCCCAAGTTTGCTCATCACCATCGCACAATCCCAAAGGTCGGTCTGACTCTCGTTGATTGCCTGATGGGCGAGCGGCAACCCCAGACAGGCAACGAACCCGACTACTCCCCGCCCAACTCCGCCGGCACCCGACCGTCCAACAACTCGTCGAGCCACCTTTCCAACTGTCCGGCGTCTGCGCCGTCGATCTGCTGATCGGCTGCGGTACTGAGTGGCTGCCTACGGCCGAGAACCTTCCTCAGCACCGCACGTTGGCCATCCAGGACGCCCTCGGCCTTGCCCTCGGCCTTGCCCTCGGCCTTGCCCTCGGCCTTGCCCTCGGCTTTGCCTTCGGCTTTGCCTTCGGCTTTGCCTTCGGCTCTACCCTCATCCATGCCCTTGAGATAGGCGGGGCGAAAGAGCCTGCTCTTGAATTCGTAGGGTTCTTCCTTGTAGGGGCGCATGATTGACTCCAAGAGGGTGGCCGCTTCGGGGGACAGAGCGGCAACAGCGTCAGTATAGCGGGTCGAGGTGTACTCGTCGACGGCATCGAGCACGCCGCGTATCAATGGCTTGAAATGGCGCAAAGTTTTGGGATTTGCGCGTGAGACGTAGGCGAGCGCGAGCAGAAACAGTCCGCGCAACGAGGTGTCGTTCGCGAGCAAACGACGTGACAACTGACGCGTGGGCTCACCTTGTGCGTCAATGAATATGGCTAACACGTCGCGACAATGCACCACGAATGGGCGTGCACAGAGCGTTGGACCAGCCGGGGCAATGGGGTCAAGTGAGTTCCGTGCGACAGCGTCATCATCCGTAACGACGATGAGCGCCGGCTCGACGTGTTCGCGCAACCAAAGCTCAGCGATGTAGGCGAGCCAGCTTCGTTCCTTGGGCTCTCGAGGTGCTGCGAGCTGGATTTCGAAGACCAGACCGCGTTGGCTTGAGGTGTCTTCTCCCGCTTCGGTTTCCACCAGCACCAGATCGGCGCGCAATTCGCGATCGGCATCGACGGAGAGGTTGCTGTCGACCACGGCCAGTTGGCGAAATGGACGGCTATGCCAAGCCCGGTGCAACTCGGCGGGCTCTGTCATGGCGAAGAGGGCTTCGGCGCAGCCCGGCATGGCGCGCAACAGAAAGACGAGGAGCTCATGGAACACGCTGGGCACGAACGAGAGTCAATGCGCCTCTCGTGCCAATGGGATGGATGCGGTATCTCGGCGCAAAGCCGCTTCGCTTCGCCGGCCAGTGGTCAGCCATTGGCTGGCGTGCGCCAATACACGCGTTTGCTTGTCGCACCAACCAAATCCTCGGGTCTTGCGTAGAACGGCTTGCTGTGGGGTGCAAACGGCGCAACTCTTGCCGCTCTTCCATTGCGGCCAGTCCACTTCAAGAACCCATTATGACCGTTCTGCTCGATCTATCACCGCTCGACACACCGTCTCGTCTGCGCGGGATTGGGCAATACATCATGGGCTTGGCCAGTGGCATTCGTGAGCTTCAGGCGCTGGGAGAAGTCGATATCGATATCGACGGGATCGCTCGTTTCGATTGGCGAGGACGGATCGCGCGAGCCGATGGTCTGGGCTACACGGGAACCCCCGTGCACCCCAATGGCTATCGCTGGTTTGGCTACCGCACGCGCAAACGCCTGGGTTTGCAGCGCGCGGCCACGCGTCTTGGTGCAACTCTGTTGCACGTTACGGAGCCGGTGGCAATGCCCCGGCCAGGGCAGACACCCATGGTCGTGACTTGTCTCGATCTGATCCCACTGGTGCTGCATCGCGAGTACCTGGGTACGCTGCCTTGGCAGCGTGCGTTGCGACGGCGCAAGGATGCGAAGTGCTACGGTATGGCGCAACGGATCCTTGCCATCAGCGAGGCCACTCGCAATGACCTAATCGAACACCTGGGCATTGACGCCAACAAGATTGACGTCGCCTATTTGGGCGTCGACCACGCGCGGTTCCATCCAAGCCCCGACGATGAGTTCGAACGCCAACGGGTTTGTGACAAGCTTCACTTGCTGCGGCCGTTTCTGCTGTATGTCGGGGCGTTCGATTCACGCAAGAACATACCCCTACTCGTCCGTGCCTTCGCCAATTCCGGCCTGGCGCGCGATTTCGATCTGGTCATGGGCGGCGCGATGGAAGACGCCTATCGGTTGCCCCTTATCGCTTTGGCCAAATCGGAGGGGGTCGAGAAGACGGCGCGGTTCGTCGGCTTCGTGGATGATGCAGACCTAGCGCCCCTATACCGCGCGTGCCACGTGCATGTGTTCCCGTCGAAGTACGAAGGATTCGGCTTGCCCGTTGCGGAAGCCATGGCTTGCGGCGCGCCGACCATCGCTACCAACGCGAGCTCGCTGCCGGAGGTTGCTGGCGATGCGGCAGTGCTCGTGCCTGCAAGCGAACAGGGTGCGTTGGCTGATGCTATGCGAGCGCTCTGTTTCGACGAGACCAAACGTGCGCAGCTGGCTGTGGTGGGTCCAGCAAGGGCACTGGAGCTCAATTGGCGCGAATGTGCGCGACAGACGGTCGAATCGTACCGGCGAGCGATAGGCTGAGCGGAATTTGCCTTATCGAACCGCGGTCCGACTTGTCCAGCGTGAGGGGATTCAGTAGCGCTTTTTTCGGCAATTCAGCGATTCTTGACTGGTAACGCGGGCAACGTGCAACTTATTGGGCACGAACCGCTTCTGTGGGCACACCATGAATTCTCCGGTGCCAAAATCGACGGACCAGCAGGCAACTGTCACGCGCTTTCCACTCGAGAGGGTGGGCGATGCCGAGCTGGTAGTGGCAGCTGGTCGGGGTGACGCTCGGGCGGTCGCCATCATTTGGGATCGCTATGCCGGGTTGGTCAGGAAGGTACTGCGCGGTGCGCTCGGACCCGATAGTAGCATCGAGGACCTGTTGCAGGAGGTGTTCATCGCATTTCTGCGGGGAGCGGAACGAATTGAGCAGGCGTCCGCATTGAGGGGCTACCTCACCAGCGTCGCTGTGCGTCAAGCAGCACTCGAGTTGCGTCGGCGCAAGGTTCGGCGCTGGGTCATGCTCACTCCGACGGGACAGGTACCCGATGCGCCGATTGCGCCGCGTGACAGCGAAGGACGTGAGGCGCTCTTGGCACTCTATCGCGTGCTCGACAGGATGGGCAATCGAGAGCGTTTGGCGTTCGTGCTGCGGCACATCGAAGGCATGGAGATTCTGGAGGTAGCACGCACGTTGAATCTTTCCGAGTCGACCGTGCGACGCGCACTCGTTTCGGCACGGAATCAGCTCGAACGGTCATCGCGCCGTGAACCAGCTCTGGGCGCCTATTTGGGCACCCGGGAGGGGACATCGCCATGAGCCATCCTTCTGTGCAAGACGCAGGATTCGAGCAGCTCGTCGAATTGGCCAAGCAAGCTGCCTCTAGCTCGGTCGATCCGGTCATCGATCGGATGGGGCGGGCGCGCCTCGTGGAGCGTGTCCTCCGCTCAAGCTCTAGCAAGCGGTTCTGGGTCGGTTGGTTTGGCCCAGTTCCCAAGATGGCTTGGGTCACGGTGGTAGTTTTCGTCGTGGGTGGGTTTGTTTGGGGACTGGCTTCACGTCCAATTGGTTTCGTGGTGCGTGAGGCGGCAGAGTCCGAGGCCTATGTGCGAGCGGCTGACGATCATCCGGTCGATATCGATTTCTCGGATGGATCGCGGATCCACGCGGATACCGGAGCTCGGTTGCGCATCGAAGAGCGAAGCAGTCGCGGTGCGCGGATCTTGCTCGAGCGCGGTCGCGCGATGGTGCATGTGGCACACCGTGCTGGGGCCAATTGGTGCTTCGTTGCCGGCCCCTTTGAGGTAGAGGTCAAAGGAACACGGTTTCTGCTGGAGTGGGACCCTGTTGCCGAGCAACTGGATCTGAGACTCGAAGAGGGACTCGTCGAGGTGGTGGGCCCGCTCAGTCCACGCCAGGTTGCCGTGCATGCGGGTCAACAGCTACGGGCGAATCTGTCGAAGCGCAGTCTTATGTTGTCCGAATCGGATGCGGGGACGCTTACGCCGAACCACAGTCTTATGTTGCCCGAGTCGGATGCGGGGACGCTTACGTCGAACCATCCAGCTGTCGATGCCGAGGCTGGCGCAGCAGCCAAGTCGCCAATCGTCTCGGGCTCTGCTTCGGCTGAGCCTGGAGCGAACGGCGCAGCCGACTCGGGTGCAGTCCGCGAAGTATTTCCCCAGAGCTCGGGGGTTGCTTCCGCTCAGCCGCCGCCGGCTCAGGCGCAGCTCTCGTGGTCGAAAATGCTGGCCAAGGGGCAGTTTGAAGGCATCGTGCGCCTCGCTGAGAGTCCGGAGCGGCCGAATTGTGCGGAGAATTGTTCGGCAACGGACTTGCGCTCCTTGGCCGAAGCGGCTCGCTACGTTGGGCGTACGGATCTTGCGGAAAATACGTTGCTAGCTTTGCGGCGGCGATTTCCCGAGCATCTTGAGGCCAAAAAGGCCGCCTTTTTGCTGGGTCGGCTGTATGAGGCACGTGCAGACCGGGGGCGCGCCGAGACCTGGTACCAGACGTACTTACGGGAAAGCCCCTCGAGCGAACTGGCTGCCGACGCGTTGGCAGGGCAAATGCGGGTCGTCAGGCGCGCGCGGGGCGTGAAGGCCGCCGAGCCGCTAGCGCGCGAGTATCTGCGCCGATACCCTGATGGGGTTCATGCTGCCGCGGCGCAACAGATCCTGCGCGAGCCTTAGGCGTTTTGCCCGACCTCTTCCATTGGTGGTCGCGATTTTGTTTGCGCTGCTACAAATGCTGGTCGCTCGGTCCAGTTGGGCGCAACGGGTCGTGCTCGTGCGTCCGGCGCAGTCCGACGCGATCTTGGGCGATGCGTTCAATCGGATCCAAGCGGAACTGAGGCTCCAGTTGTTCGAAGTCATCGTCATCGAGGCGCGTGGAGCGGATCCCATTCGCTCCACGGCGGATGCCGCCAACGAGCAGAACGCCTTGGCCGCCGTGTCGCTGCGCCAGCAAAACGACGGGGCCACAGCTGAACTCTGTATCGTCGACCGTGCCACAGGCAAGATCTCGCTGCGTCAGCTTACGCTCGAGCGCGCCCAGGATGCCCCAGCGGTTCTCGCCATCCGCGCCGTTGATTTGCTGCGTACCAGTCTTCGGGAGTTCTCCCCCACCGAAGCCCCTGCGCCCGAAATCCGAGACGTCGCGCGCGACGCTCCTGCCGACGTGAGTCGCGCGCGTGATTGGGCGCGGCCGAGTCAGTCGCCCACCAGTGCTCGGCTTGGGGTTGCCTGGTTTGACGTGTCGCCGCATGTTTCGGCTGCATACGGTGTCGACGTGAGACTAGACTACGCAGTTGCTGAAAGCGCGCGTATTGGCCTCGGCCTCTTGGGGCCGATGATTGGGGCGCGCTACCGAAGCCCCTTGGGCACCGCCACCATTCGTCAAGAGAGCATCGCGCTACGCGGCGCCTATCGATTGTTGCAGGCTGGTCGCTTCGAGTTATGGCCCAGTCTCGGGATCGGCGCATACCACCTGGACGCCCACGCCGAAGCGCTACCGCCGCTCTTCTCGAAACGTGACCAGGTCTTCGCTCTCCTCGCCGCGGCGGGCTTGACCGGGGCGATTCGTCTCTTCGAGCCCGTGATGCTCGAGCTCGAAACCTCTGCAATCCTTCTGACACCGAGGTCGGGCGTCGCAGTGGCAGATCATAGTGTGCTGTTTCGAATGCCGATCTTTACTGCAACGCTTGGACTAAGGACGCACTTCTGATGCGCGCTCGTTGCACAATCCTGCTTTGGTGTTGGTTCGGCGCAGCCACGGCGGGTTGCGGAACCGACGTCGCCCAGACGGCGGGATACCGAAGCCCAGCGTCCGTGGATTGCTCGGCGCCCAGCCAGTCGGCACCCTTGCCCGACTCAGGACCGTTCAGCGGGACCGATTCCGTCGTCGACTCACCGCTCACTTCGACGACCTATGGGGCAAGTGCCGGACCGGGGCTCTTGGTGGCGAGTCGCGACGCATTTCGCCTGTACGTCAATGGCGACCTCCTGCTCGAGAGCACCGAGTCGCTAGTGCCGCGCTTTGTCGGCTACAGCTTTCTGCCGGGCGAAAATCTCGTTTCGCTCGTTGCCACGGGTGCTGGTCGGCAACCCCTGGTCATGGCGCGCATCGACGAGCTCGAACGCAGCCATGTGAGCGACGGCAATTGGAGGACAAGCACCACGCCAAGTGCGGGTTGGACGGGGTTGGGCTTCGACGACTCCGAATGGATGCCGGCGAACGATCTTGGTTCTGCGGACAATTTCGCCGAATGTGGGGTTCAAGTAGCCCCCTTCGAGGGCGCATCTGTCCACTTCATCGGTGCCGCTGATCCGTCGGCGCAAACTGTTGCCTTTCGTTATCGGTTCGATATCGTGCCCAACGGGTTTGGCGCGGCGACGACGGGAGGGGGGCGACAGACGGCAGTGGACGTCGCCAACGACGTTGCGACGTTACGTTCGCTCGTCGAGGTTGACGACGCGGCTCGCGTGGTGGTCATTCCCGAAGGCTTGCTCGATTTTCGGCCCGCAGCGACCGAGATGGTAACCCAGGCAGCCTGCCCGACTGTTTGCGCTACCTCGACCGTGACGCAATACCTCGTGCTTCCAACGGGTACCGATTGCAGTTCAGACTTCGTCTCCTTTAAGCGGAACGAGCGACAGATCCACATTCGGTCGAACAAGACCATCGTGGGATTGGGTCGCGGCGCTCACTTGCGAGGGGTGTGGTTCGATCTAGCGGGCAGCTCGAACATTATCCTGAGGAATCTAGCTTGGTTCGATGTCAATCCTGAGCTCATTGAGGCTGGCGATGGACTGAGCCTGAGCGCAACCTCCCGGATCTGGGTCGACCACTGCACGTTCAAATGGATCAGTGACGGATTCACGGATCTGAACGATGGCAGTACTCAGACTACGTTTTCGTGGGACAGCTTTGACGGCGAAAACTTGGCGGAATGTCGCGGACGGCATTTGCGAGCCAACGAAGTGATCGAATCGGAATCGACGTACCACCACTCATTGTGGCGACACGTCGATGGGCGTGCACCGTTCGTGCACGGTGAAACGGCGCGTGTACATCTGTACAACAACGTCGTGCTCGACGCGGTTGACTACGCTGTAGGTTCGGGGTGCTTAGCCCAAGTTCTCCTCGAAGGTAGCTACTTCGAAGAGGTTGCGGCTCCCACTAACCGTCGGGACTGTGTCGAGACACCAGGGCAACTTGGCCTGATTCTCGCGCCTGCCGGCTCCAATCTCTACGGCACGGGTGCAGGAGCACATCTAACCAAAGGGGCCGCCGGCGAGGAGCCTCGGGACAGCGTGTTTACTCCAGCCTACACGTACAAGCTTGAGCCCGCATCGGACATCCGTTTTCGAGTACAAGAGCGGGCAGGCGTGGGCTCGCGTTGGGCGTTGCCCCTAGTCAGGAACTAGTCGCGCTTAGAGAGCACGACGCAGAAACCTCTAATTCCAGACGGATAACTAGTCGAGTGGCGTTTGGTTCCGTCGAGGTGTTACTTCGCCCGAACTTGGACCCTCTCGCATCGGAGAGCTGCCACCATGCGCGCCCGACCGAATGTTTCCGATTCCGTGGGAAAGTTTCTTCAATGCCTTTGGCGGAGAGGAAGCCGTTTTCGCCGCAGCAACGTGCCCGGCAGCTGCTCCTGACTCTGGTTCCAACTGTCCGCTGACAGCCGCTCGAACGGAAAGGGCTGGTGCCAGCGCGCTGCCCCCAATTCCGATGGGTGGCTCGGGAGGCGGCAATCGCCGTTCTTCCGTTAGGTGCCATAGGACCAGAAGTCCTATGGCCACCACTGCAGCACTCATCGTCAAGTTGCGGCACCAGCGCGAGCCCAGAACCTTGCTCTTTCCATGATCTGGACGCGACGTCGGCGCCGGGAGAGGAATCGCGACTTCTTGCGCATCGATTGTGGGTGACCCACTTGCTGCAGACTCGGATTCCGAATCTAGAGTGGACGCGACTGCGTCTTGCGGCGATCTTGCTGTCCGAATGCCAATAGTGAGTCTTGTTGGGTGGATGTTGGTTGTCTGAAATCGCGTCAATGCCTCCGTAAGCTGCGCGGCCGACTGGAATCGCTTGGAAGGGTCAGTCTCCATGGCGCGACGAACGATGTCCAACAACGTCGGCGGCAAGTCACCTCGGAGCAACTCGAGGGGAGTCGGGGTGTCCATCAGGACGTGCTTGAAGATCTCGGTGTAGGAGTTCCCGGGGTGGGCTTTCCTCCCAGACAAGGCTTCGTAGAGAATGGCACCGACGGCGTAGATATCTGTCTGCTGGTCTACGGTCTTGGCGCCCTCCGCCTGCTCGGGTGACATGTAGTGGGGTGTGCCGATGACACTTCCCGTGCGAGTTGTCGAATCGATGGACTCCAAGAGCTTTGCAATTCCAAAGTCGAGGATCTTGAGCAATTCCGTGCCGTCGTCCCGCTGGCAGACGAACAGGTTTTCCGGTTTCAGATCGCGGTGCACGATTCCGGGTTGGTGCTCGTGAGCAACCCTGAGGCCGCGACAGACCTGCTGCATCAAATCCACGGCCCGGGACGCTTGCAGCGGCGCTTCGTGTGCGATGATTGTGCCCAAGTCCTCTCCGTCGAGGAAGTCCATTACCAGATAAGGCGTCCCATCATTGGCATTACCAAATTCTCTCACAGGTACGACATGTTCGCTCGTGAGTGATGCGGCGATCTTGGCTTCCTTGAGAAAGCGGTTGCACGCCTGCGGGTCGCGGGCGCGCTCGGGGTGCAGCAGCTTCACCGCCTGCCGTCCGCCGAGAATTACGTGTCGGGCTTCGTATACCGCGGCCATGCCACCCGCGCCGATCAATCGCACCAAGCGCAGGTTGCCCAGCTGTTCACCTACGCGCGAGGGCTGTTGCAGAGTACTACTCATCGTGTTCGCGCTCGACGTCAGGGGGAACGGGTCTACGTCGCAGTCCATGAATCTCTTCGAGCACGCGGTCCGGCAAGGCTACCTTCCATCGGTATGCCTTGCCGCGGGAGATGCCGAGCTCGCGGGCAGCTGCCGCCACGTTACCCTGGTTGCGTCGCAGCGCCTGCTCGAGTTGGCCGAGCTCCACCGCGGACGCCGGGCCTATCGATTCTTGAACTTGTACTGGTGGGGTTTGGGCTGTGTTCTCGTGAAGCATCTCTTTGGGCAAGTGCGAGCGCTTCAACACGGGCTCATTCTCGTGAATGACTGCCAACTGTTGGGCAAGTTGAGCCACCTCACGAACATTGCGTGGCCAATCGTACAAGCAGAGCTGCTCGATAAGTCCAGCATCCACTATGCGTAATTGAC
Organism: uncultured Polyangiaceae bacterium; assembly: GCA_964454965.1. Taxonomy (GTDB): domain Bacteria; phylum Myxococcota_A; class Polyangia; order Polyangiales; family Polyangiaceae; genus FEN-1139. Next base: position 162,555 of record CAYVXY010000025.1, read on the forward strand.
ATCCCTTAGCTCGCGGCATCAGGCACGCGAAGAGCTGTGGTGCGTCCTCGCTGCGCTCTCGCAAAGGAGGCAAAGAGATAGTAAGACCATCCACCCGCGCCCAAAGATCGGCACGAAACCGGTTCTGCTCTACTGCGGTCCGCAGGGGTTTCTGGGTGGCCGCAATGACACGGACGTCGACACGGATAGGCATCGACTCGCCAAGGGGCACCACGGCTCGCTCCTCCAGCGCCCGAAGGAGCTTGGCTTGTACGGTCAAAGGTAGATCAGTAATCTCGTCCAGCAGCAGCGTGCCTCCGTGAGCCGAACGCAAGTGGCCCGCGCTGGCCTGGTCGGCGCCAGTGAAGGCGCCTTTTCTGTGGCCAAAGAGTTCACTCTCGGCCAAAGCTTCCGGCAGGGCGGCGCAATTGACCGCCACGAATTTGCCCGATCTGCCGCTCCAGGCATGGATAGCCTGCGCAACGCACTCCTTGCCGGTACCTGTTTCGCCCTGAATGACAACGCGCAGACTGCTGTTGGCTGCCTTTTTCGCATCCTCTAGCACGCGAGCAAGCACACTACTGCCGAAGATCCCCGGAGTGAGTTCACCAAAAGGAACCTCGTCGTCTTCCGTGGCGGAGGAGACCCGCCTTACCACGCCAATCCATTCGCCAACGCGCAAGACGTCGCCCAGCGAAAGCGCCTCCCGCTTAACCCGTCGGCCGTTTACGTACACGCCGTTCTTGCTACCCAAATCCTCAATGGTCCAGAGTGGGCCCTGCTGACGCATTTCGGCATGGTGCCGTGAGGTCTCAGCTCCCGCGAGCACGACGTCACAGTCGGCTGCGCGCCCGAGCACGAGCCGCTCACGCTGCGCCCGTGTGACGAGTGACGTCGGCATTGGAAACGCCCAGCGCACGCCGAGCATCTTCTGGTCGCCATCTCCGGGACGCGTGGGCGACTGCGGCTGGGTAGTGGTACCGGCCTTGCGGTCTGGCGTCACGATCGAACTATACTTAGCCGGAGCGCAGAGTCTACGGTCTATTGCAGGAGCGCTCGCAGGGCAGTCATTTCAGCCTCTGAAGCGGTTCTGCCCACAGACAGACGGAGCAAACACACTTCGAACCCATTGCTGTTCGGCTCGAGGCATCGCACCGCCTGCAACTAATATCGGTCATCGGCGGCAGAGCTGGCGCGGCTCGAGCTGCCATGAACCCGCGGCACGGCCTTAGGGGAACCGTAGTGGCCGCGCGCAACGAATGCCAGTTGAGACTAGGCCACTGTCTGGCCTTTTGCCGCCGCGTCCGGCAGCGCGGAGTCCGGTAGGGAGGCTGCGCCAACTGCCGCCACGGATAGCACGGGCGACGTCCTCGGTGGCGTTTGCACAATTGTCGCACGAAGGCGGGCCATCCGCATAATACTTCGCTGCATACCAGTCGAAGACCCACTCTTCCATCGAACCCGCCAGGTCCTGGTGGCCGAATGCGGAGGCACCTTCCGAGTGGCTTCCAACTCCAATTTTAGGCGAGTCATCTGATTCTGCGTAGTTTGCTCGAGTCGCGTCAATGTCTTTGCTGACCCACGGGTAGATCCGGTTCTCTTTCGCTCCCGCCGCAGCATATTCCCATTCTGCTTCCGTCGGCAACCGCCCCTCGTCCCAAAGGCAGAACGCGTACGATTCGAACCAGGTAACACAGTTCATCGGGTATGCCTCGGCTTGCGTCGTGCCCTCAGTGTCCGTCCAATTGCAGTATGCTGAGTTGGGCTTCAGTCCCTCCTTGAGTGTGGTTGCATCAGCGGGCACGTCCGTCGGAGCGGCGTTCCAGCTCTCACCCCAGCCCGTGTTCGCCGCAAGGGCAAGCGCTCCCGCGCCTTTCTTGGGATTGTCTCGAATCCAATTATCGTAGCTGTCCACGAACTGCCGAAACCGCCCGACCGTTACTTCATACTTATCGAGAGAGAAGGGTGCCACGGTCGCGTCGTGTTGTGGTGTCTCCGGGGTGGAGTAGTAGGCCTGGACTGGATCGTAGTCATTCTCTTGCGGCTCCGTGCTCTGCGTCTGGCTCCGGCCCATCCAGAACATACCGCCCACCATCTCTATGGTCGTGCAGCAACTTTCGTTCTGGCAAATCAAGTCGCCGCCCTTGCATGCTCGCTGAATTGCTGTCGATGGCGCGCCGGTCGCTGGGGCTGCACCACCGCTCGAGACGGGTCCACTCGTCCCAAGCGTGCCACCAGTCGACTGAGTCGTTGTTGTGCCGCCGGTTGCGAGCAAACCACCGGTAGCGATGGATCCACCCGTCGCGGTTACTCCACCTTTGGACAAAGCAACGTAAGTGCCGCCGGTCGTAGAAGAACCGCCGACTGCGACAGTTCCGCCCGTCGCGGAAGCCCCACCCCTCCCGGACGCACCACCGTTCGAAGGAGGAGTCACTGCACCGCCGGTTGACGTTGCACCGCCCGTTGTGGAAGTACCGCCAGCATGAGAAGTTGCACCACCGGTTATCGTTGCACCGCCCCTTGCGGAAGCACCAGCCGCAGTGGACGCACCGCCCTTCGAAATTGTTGCGGCGGCACCACCGGCTATTGTTGCACCGCCCCTTGCGGAAGCACTGCCGGTCGACGTTGTTGTGGTGGCACCACCTCTTGCCAATGAACCACCTATGCCAATCGCAAAACGATTCCCTCCGCTGGAACCGAGCGTGGTAGTGCCCCTGCCACCGGTTGCGGTCATGCCTCCTCCTCTCGCAACAACGGCCGCACCGCCAGAGCTCTCCTTGCCTCCGATACCAGCCGTTTTCGCGCCCCCCTCCTCCGGGGAACCGTCGCTTGAGCCCGTCCCATACAACCACTTCCCGTCAGAGCATCCTCCAATGACTGCCGGAACGACGATCCCCAAGGCCATGCTGGCGCGTCCGAGTCCTAGTGCCTGCGCGATGACAGCGTTCGCAACAATACGGACGCTTACCATTTTAGTGACATGGTGGTTGGATGCCATGGTCCCCCCGGAGCAAGTTGCGGGCCAGTGCTACGAGAACCCGCCGATTGTTTGTTCTTCAATTCCGAGCTGCGACGCGTATTCTCGCGCCATGGGTACAGAAACGCCGCACCCGCGAGCATGACCCCACCCGCAACGGCAAGGCCTACAGTCAGCAAGTCGAACGATCGCACTGACTGATCCAAGTCATTGGCAGCGGTGCGGCGGTCCTTCCAGTCAGGTTGGTTCGCATTGCCAGCATTGTCGATATAGTCTCGCTCTCCCTCCCACTGCTCATGCCGCTTGAAATTCCAAATCCCAACGCCCAACGCTGTGCCAAGCGACGCGATTCCGGTGGCTCCCAGTACGTACGCCCAGTTCCGACGCTGCTTGGCCCGGTTGTCCATCTCCCGCTGATACGCGGGCGTTGGCAACAAGATCACCGACGGTGCATGGACCTCCCCCGGGCCAACCCGAATGTCCAGACGCCAAGGTTCGAACCCAAAGCGTCGAACCTCCACGTGGTGAAGCCCTGTCGGCAACGAAGCTTGCGCATGGGCAGGGTGGCCGTCCACCAACACATCCATATCCGCATCAGCCAACTTGAGCTCCAAGAATCCAGTTGCCTTTGGGTCCGGTGGTAGCAACATCGGTATGTCGCATTTCACTTCGGTCAGGGCAGACTCGCTCACGCGTGTCTCAGTCTTCTGCGGCCGATACCCAGGTCGCTCCAGTCGCAAGGTACGCGTACCCTCCTCCAATAGCAGTGGCTTGTCTACCGGCGTTGTCGCTGCTTGGCGACCGTCGACGAACACCTGGACCTCAGGCAACAGACAATGAATGGCAAGCTGGCCTTTACGTGGCGAGGGAGGCGGCATTGGTGTGAGCGTCAACACAAGCTGGTTTCGTTCCTGCCCTTTGAACTGGTGCTTCTGTTCTATTGACTGATGGCCCTCAAGGGACACGAAGACCAAATGCTCTCCGCGTGCAAGTGGTATTGGCTCGGCAAAAGGGCTCTTGCCCACGTCTTTTCCGTCCACTCTGACCGTGGCCCCATCGGGTGCAACCCGTAGCTCGAGCCATGCGATTCTCGTTTGCTGTTCGGCAATGATTGCCGCCACTTCATTGCGACGCTCGACCGGGATCTGGTCACCACCTTCTGCCAAATACCGCTCGAATACCTCAAGCGCCTCCACCGGCTTCCACCGAGCGGCGCTGGCGTTGCCGAGGTTATAGAGATATCGAATGTCCGGCGAAGTCGAGTAGGCACGCGCAAACTCTTCGATCGCCACATCGAAGTGCCCCTCGTCATAGTGCTTTTTGCCGAGCTGGTTGTGAGCCTCAGCTATGGCATTGGATGGCGACTGGGCGGCTGCAAGGTGACCCCCCAGAAGAAGTGTTAGTGCAAACACTGCCACACGACAAATCCGGGACGGTCGCATACTTGCGGCGTGATGTTAGTCTAGATGCAACACCGATTCCAGCGTCGGTCGCGAGCTCGGATGGCAGAAATGCAAGAGCAGCAAGTAGAATTGCGCCTCGGGGTCAATGTGGCCCCTGCTGCATCGAAGTGATCGGATAGTCCGATCGATCGTCCGCGAGTGGACAGTTATGCCGGGTTGTTCTAGGCGCGGCGCGAGCAGCAGTAGACTCGTCGTGGTCTCGAGCAGACGACAACGGTTGCTCGCGCCGCTGCAGCAATCGCTCAAGATGCGGCCATTCGAGCTAAGGCGAAGCCACGTCGGGTGATGCCCCGATTGCGCCACGATGCAGCGCGGCGGGTTGGCACGTGAACTGCAAGCAAGCGGCCCGAGGCCAGCGCCCGAACCGCCGCGCTAAGAGCGCTTGGTTTCTCGGTGCAAGGCGACGCGAGTTCGCACGTGACTGAACGGATCGCACAACGACAGGGAGCAAACAAAAATGAAATTCCGCAAAATGGATAGCATCATCCCGGGGACTCTGGCACTGGTTGCCGCTATCGGCTGTTCCGAGTCGGCCAACAATGAGGATAACGTCGTTTCGAGTGGGTTACAGCTCACCATCGACGTTGGGGCGGCGACAGGGGTCGATGGCATCCATTTCGAGATCGTTGCCGTTGATTGTGCAAGCAAGACCCCCATCGCTGGTAAGACGCCCGTCACTCTCGACAAGGCGCTGGACGACCTCCGAATCCCCGGTGGTATCGAAGGCTTGGAGGGCAATCCGCTCGACGCGAGCTCCGCACATGCTTTCGGCGACCACTTCGTGGCAGTGTCTCCCGGTTGCTATGACGTAACTACGGCGCCGATGACGACTGACCTGGTTTGTCACTCGGCCACAAAGAGAGCCGTGGTCGTGGTCGAGGGAAAGACGACGGAAGTTCTTCTCGTCAACCAATGTGAGGGGACTGACGCATCGGCAATTGATGCGCTTGCAGTAGTCAACCACCCGCCAGTCCTGCTTGATGTATCATTCGAGGCTTCCAAGTTCGTGTCGAGCTGTCAGTCGCAAGTAGTGTGTGCAACCGCCCACGATCCCGAAGGGGATCCACTCGAATTCGTGTGGACCTCAGCCGCGAGATCGGTCCCAAGTGGTCCAGTCGTCCGTAACCAGACCCCCAATCCAGACGGTTCCGTCACGCAATGTGTGCGATACATTCCCCAGGCAGCCGGTACGATCCCGCTGACAGTGACGGTGTACGATATCGCACATGCGGGCACGGAGCTCACTCGAATCGAGGATTGGCTGGCAAGTGAAGGCTATCCGAGCAGTTCACACACCAGTCTGGATTTCATGTTCTATGCCACCTCAGGCAGGACTCCGGTTGTCGAGATCTGCGGCAACACGCTCGATGACGACTGCGATGGGCTCACCGATGAAGACTGCGAAACCATAACCTGCCCACCCGAGGTATCGGTGCCAGCGGGGAGTGCCGTCGAGCTTACGGCCTCAGGCACCGGCATCGCGCAATGGTCCTGGACCGTTATCGATGGCCCCGAAGGCGGCGAAACGTCCGCCCGATGGTCACCAGGTCCGCCCACGACCGCCAGCGAATCGTTCACGCCGATCATCGTGGGCGACTATGAGATTCAAGTCACGGGGGGGATCAGTCCGAGTCGCAGCTTGACCTGCACGACCAAGGTGCACTCGTTGCCTCATGGCTTCCGCGTCGAGCTCACCTGGGATGGCACGGGCGACGTAGATCTTCATCTGCACAATGCGAACAATACGCCATGGTTCGGTAATTCGGACGACTGCTACTGGGAAAGAAAGAGCGTGTCCTGGGGTGCCAATCTCGATGAGGATAAAACGGTTGGGTACGGTCCGGAGAACATTCGCATTGATGTCGTTACGCCGGCGATCAACTCCCCATACACGATTGGGGTTCACAACTTCTTGGGCGGGGACGGGCGAGTTGCGACGGTCAAGGTTTACTGCGGCTCGGACACGACGCCGAAGGAGATCTATACGAGCAGCCCCCTAAGCAGCTCAAACGACTTCTGGAAAGTGGCACAGGTCAGCTTCGCCACGATTTCGAGCTGTGACACTACGGTTGTCGATGCATACTCCACGGAAGAGGCTGCCAGAAACGCGTTCTAGTTTGCCTGCGTTCTGACCTCGTCCCACAACGACTTCCTTCTTGACACGCGTAGCCAGTGGGGGACTCGACGGCTACGCGTGTTGTCGCCAGACGCAATCGAGCCAGGTGTTGCCACTTGCCCGTCGTCAGGCCCGCGTGGATCCAGCTAGCTACCAGGATACCGTACGAAGGGTTGTTTCGCTTTGCTGTGGGTGGCGTGACAACGAATCGAATGGAAAGTGAGAGGCGAGGGCAGCGTGAAAAGGGAAGAAGGTCGAGTGGCGCCCCACGTGCACTTGGGGCAGCCCTACCGCGCGAGCAATGGCGGCAGACAACGGACTACTTCAAGAGGTAGACGACTTCGGTCAGGTAGTTTTTTGGATTCTTGAAGATCAGGCCCGGACCCTTGAGGTAGATCTGCCGAACGGGAGCAGCGTAGTTGAGCTCCTGCTCCTTGGTGTATTGGGTCAGTTTCTCATATGCTCGACCGATCGAGTCATACGGGCCTTTGTGGATCAGACTGATCGCTTCGCCCCCGGGGAGTTCGCGGATGTTGATCCCTGGCACTTGCCTGCCCTTGCGGACAGGGACTGCCGTTTCTATGTCGGCACCGTCTTCTTTGTACTCTTCGTCGTAGTAGAGGTCCATTGGCTTACCGCAGATGTAGCGTCCTAGTTCGCTGTAGAGCTTTTGGAGGGCGGGGCCGCAGTCGCTGTACTTGCCTTGCCAGCGAATGCTGGCGATGAGCAGCGTCTCCATGTGTTTGTGTTCCACTTCGAATGAATTGCTGTCGAGCATGGCTTGTACCTTCTCTTCTTGCTTGATGACTTGATCCAAGGTCGAGACAATCCCCTGCATGGCAGCGATTCGTGCGGCAATTTCCTTGCGATGTTGATTCAAGAACTCCAAAACCGTTGATTCTTGCTCATAGGAATCGAGAATTTCGCTGATGGTCTCGAGTGGGACCATCATTTCCTTTAGACGAGCAATCGTGCGTGCGCGGGTCAGGCTGCCTGCATCGTAGAAGCGGTAGCTGGATTGCGCGTCGACTTGGACGGGCACCAGCAGCCCCTTCTGATGGTAGAAGCGCAGCGTGTTGATCGACAACCCCGTCATCTTGGAGAACTCACCGATACCGAAGCGCACCCGCTCGCGCGATGTCGCTCGGCTCTTCGTGTTGCCTTGCTGGGTCATGTCTTCTCTGCCTGGTTCAAAGTCTGCAGCCTCGCGTTACCAGAGAGTCAAGGTGGATTGTCTAGCTCGAAAACCGTGCCGACTGTTGGGCCCAAACCCTCACCGTCAGAGGCCTGGCTGGTGGTAGGAGCTCAACTAGCTGGAGTTTTTTCGGGATTTGGTTGGGGCGGCGTGTTGACGTCCGCGCGGGGGTGCCTTGCTGACGCGTGCGAATTTGCGCACTGTGCTAAGCGCAGGCAATGCAATTGGTCCATGTCGCAGTCGAGGGAGCGGTCGGCATTTTGACGCTCAATCATGCCCAGAAACGCAATGCGCTCAGTGAGGCGTTGATCAGTGAGATCATTGTTGGCTTGGATGCGCTCGAACAGCAGAGCACGCGCGCCGTAGTCCTGCGCGCGCCGACCGGGAGCCGCGTGTTTTCGGCGGGCCACGACGTCAACGAATTGCCCCTGCCGGGGCGCGATCCACTGAGCTACCACGACCCACTGTTGCGCGTCATCGATGCCATCCGTCGATTCTCTGCGCCAGTTCTGGCGATGGTAGAGGGGACGGTTTGGGGGGGCGCCTGTGAACTCGTATTCTGTTGCGATCTCATCTTCACGACACCGGAGGTCACCTTTGCGATTACACCTGCCAAGTTGGGTGTTCCATACAATGCGTCTGGCGTGCTGCATTTGATGAACGCGGTACCCCAGAATCTACTCAAGGAGATGTTGTTTACCGCGGCTCCTATGGGCTGTCAGCGGCTGTGCGAAATGGGAGTCGTCAATCGCATCGTTCCGACAACTGAGCTTGAGGTGACGACCTTCGAGGCGGCGCGACAGATCGCCCAGAACTCGAGTCTCGCGATTCACGTGTTGAAGGAACAACTGCGTATGCTGGGTGGTGCCCACCCGCTACCGCCCGAGACCTTCGAACGTCTTCAAGGCCTGCGGCGGCGCGTGTATGACAGCGCAGACTACCGTGAAGGTATCAGCGCGTTTCGCGAAAAACGTCCGGCAAGGTTCACCGGAAAATCGATGCGCAATGACTCGATGGTTACGCTGCGTCGTGGGGGCGAGAAGTAATGCGACCCGAGCTCGATGCCATCCTGCGGCAGTTACTGGCCCTTGAGGCGAACGAGATATCGCTCGACATCATAGGCGAGACGATTGGTGCAACGCGGATCACTCAGGATGAAATAGAACACCTTCTCTTGGGATTGGAACAGGCGGGCAAGGTCATCGGTGGCCCCAGTCCGAAGGTGCGGCAGCAGCTGCGTCCCGTTATCGAGCAAGCGCGGCGGCTCAAGCAAGAGAATCAAGCGACCCCCAACGTGGGTGCCATTGCCGAGGCGACAGGGCTTTCAGTCGACAACGTGCGCGCGGCGCTACTGTACGCACAAGTGTTGGGTCGGTAGCTCGGGCCCGGTTCCCACCGTGTCGAGCCTTCGAGTCAGGGTTGGCGGCCGCTTCCCCGCTCGCTAGGATTGTGGACAATCCACCAATGGATCGAATACCCTCCGCCGCATGCAAACAGCCAACACAGTTCTCCATGTCGCTGTGGTGGCCATTCTGGCCACCGTCGTTACCGCATGCACGGCGCTACCGGCGCCGCATACGTACACCGGAAAACCCTACGTAAACTCCGCGTATACCGAGAATCCCTATGCGGGAAGGGATGCAACGACGGAAGGTCGCGACTACTGCAACGACATCGCCAGGACCACGCGTCACAATGCGATCCAGCACAGGCAGGCGGGCTGGTGGTTCGGCGGTTTCTCGCTGGCTTTCGCGGGTACAGGTATTGCCGTTGGCGCGTCGGACCAACCGGAGGATCAGGCAGGCAAGAATCGCTACAAGGCGACCGTTGCGGCGGCACCGCTCGCGGCGGCACTCCTGGCGTACCTGGCCGGAGGACAATTCACGATGGCAGACAACTCGCAGACTTTGGCCAGCGCCGCCACTACCGCACATAACCTGCGCGACGAAGAGGCCAACGTGGCTTGCAACGCCGCGATGGCGGATTGGGAAGATGGTTCGAGACAAACAGCAGCGGCAATCACCGACGCCGTTACCAAGCTGCGGACGGACTCCGACGCGAACGGCGGCGTATCTTTGAAAGCTCACGTCGGATCCTCTGTCACCGCCGGACAAGCGGCAAGCCCAACGCCGGCGTCGACGAGTGTAGCGCCGCCCAAAGACGCTACGCCGTAGGCTGCAAGAATCAGCCCGACTCAAGCGGCATTGGAACAACGTCACACACGCGTAGACGCGCCCCGCACCGTCGGCATTCGTAATGTGTCTTTGGGTCAATGACTGCCGAGCAACCAAAATAGACCGAACAAGCTGGCGCTGAGGACGAGCAACGCGAAGATGCCGACGAACAGATCAGCCTTGCTGACACCGGAGCGGTTCTTCTCGGATCTTTGTCGAACAGAATGCTGGATGGTCGCTGGCGGGGTACGGCTTTTTACCTGATCGGTGCCAGCAAAGTCTTGGGGAAGCCGGCTCGGAATGGGCACTTCCTCATCGGGGGGCAACACCTCGTCTGCACCCTGCGAAAGCTCGCTTAGGGCTTCTGCCACGGGATCGACGAGTCGAATGAGATCGGAACCGATCTGCATCTTGGCTCCGCTCGGCCATGCAGTTTCGATCTTCGAAGGGAGAGGTAATTCTGACAACAGCGTGCCATTTTTCGACCCGAGATCTCGAGCGTACACTTGACGGTTGCGGAGAAATATCTCCGCGTGTCGGCGCGAGGCGTTGGGTTCGGCCAGGATGAGTTCGCAGGTGTTGGCGCGACCGAGAGCATACCTGCGCTCTGCAAGCTCCAAGGACAACTCGCCGCCCGCGTCTGGCCCGTGCTCGATGACGATACGCGCGAGAGTGCTCTCCGCGTTGGCGGCTAGCGCATCGGCCACGAGGCGTAGGGCGAGTTCCTTGGCAGCTACTGCGAATTGGGCGGTGGCTGGAACCGGTTCGCTGCGTACCTCGACCCAAATGCGCCCAAACCGCAGACAGTCCCCGGAGCGCACCACACGCGGGGCTTGTGGCGACAGCTTGACCGGGCCAACGAAGGTCCCGTTGGTGCTACCTTCGTCGACGATCAAGTAGTCACTGCCGCGTTGGCGAAAACTGGCGTGGCGCAGACTCACGCTGTAGTCGGGCAAACGCACATCACAATTCTCGGCGCGACCAACGACAATGCGTGGCCCGTCGAGTGTGAGCGGTACCTGGTCTGAGGTGTTGCCCGAGAGCACCACGAGGGTCAGCGCCATCGTGCCCGAAGGATGCTCGCCCCGCCGGTTCCTGTCGAGCAACTTGCGGGCGGATTCGGTCCGCCTTCGGGCTACCGCGCCGAGCCGGCAAAAAAAACGCACCAAACTTGGCCCCTTTCTTCCAGATCCCCTAGTCGGAAAGCGCGGAGCGCCACCTCGCCCGAGCAGGCGACGGCGCCCAGAGGACCCCATGACGACGACCGATGAGCGACGAGCAGACGGCATTCAACGGGTACCCGTCGAGGCACTAGTAGAGGTGTGCGGTGTTGGCGGCAAGCTGACGCCGTTCGAGGCGGAATCCGCGGACGTCAGTGGTCGCGGCATTCGTCTGCGCACCGCCTATCTGCCCGAAGCCGGGGCGCCTGTCGTCTGTCGTTTCGAAAACGCCGGACGCGAGGTGATTGCCGAAGGGATCGTGGCCTGGTGTCAGAAAGAGACCCGCGGCGGCGAATTCGGCGTCCGATTCACGGCGCTCGATGCGCGCAGCGCTGAGACGCTACGCGAGCTGTGCGGGATTGCCGACGATGGCTCGGTGGCCCCACCACCGGTGAACACGGGCGACCACGAAGTGCGCCAGCATGTTGCGACTGGTGCCAAGGTCAAATTGCACATCGAAGGCCTTGGCTCGCCCATGCGTGCCCGAGTTGATGAAGGCAAGGGGACACACATTTCCGTCGGCTCGTCCCTTGAGTTCTTGCGGATCGGCAGGAAGCTTGAGATGGAATCGATTGAGGACGGCACACGCCGTGAGGCACGTATCGATGGCCTCGACGTCATGATCGATCCGAGTACAGGGGTACCTCGATTGTTGGTGTTGCTCAAGACGGACAGCGACGAAGACACGCCCCAGCCAAGTGTGGTCGATGCGTCGCGGCGAGCGGCGCAGGGTAAAGAGGCGGCGCGGGCCGCCAAAGCTAAGGCTGAATCTCGTGCAAAGTCCGCCGTTGGGGCCAGCCGCGCCCAATCCGATAGCGACGAGCCTACCGAGGAACAAGTCGACGCGATGGTCGGCCACGTGCGGCGCATTGCCGGGGCAACTCGCCGCAAGGTGAGTGAAGTTACGATTCAGCTCGGGGCACAGCTGGGGCCGAGCATGGGTCGAGCGTTCGATCGCGTTCGGCAGCTTTCGCGCCGACCCACAGAGCTCCCACGGCGCCGGACGACCGCCGCACCGGCCGCGAATGGCATTGCGACGGACCGCAAGCTGCGACCGCAAAATCGAGCTTCGCAGCCCGATACCGAGCCGACCAAGGCGACTACGCTGTTGCAGTCGCCGCGTCTGCGGCGGGCGGCCAGCGGCGTCGTCGCGGCGGGCCTTCTAACAACGGTCATTGCGGTCGCCATGCGCAATCCGGAACCCGTGAAGACGAACGCTCTCGCAGCTTCGGAACTGACCAAGGGTGATTCGGCATTGGCGACAGTACCTGGCAATGTGTCTGCACTTGCCGCGGCGCCCGCCGTGCTTGGCCAGACTCAGCCTTCCGTTTCTGGGGCGCCTGTTACTTCTGGGCTCGTGGCCCCGGTCCCGCTATTCGGGCCAACCTCGATGGCAACGCTCGAGCGCGCGCCTGTTGGCACAGCATCCGCGGAGTCGCCTGCGGACGTTGCCGCTCGCGAGCAGGCATTGGCCAAGGCCACGTCTGCCGCGTTGGCCGGTGGAGTCGAAGCCTCAAAAATGTCCGAGGAACCCGTTGCCGAGGCGTCGGAAGAACCGGCCGCGAAACCCGAAGATGTGGCGCCGTTTGGGCATGGCCGGATGAAGGATCCCATCTTGTACCGTCTCAAGCTCGATGCCCCCGGAGAGGCGCTCAAGGGTACGAGTTCGAGCAAGGGCTTCACTGTTACGATCCCGGGTCGAAAGCTGCTCGAATCCCCCAAGGGATTCGTCAAGCGCGACGAGCGCTTTCAGAAGATCGCCTCCAGTAACTCTGCTGATGGTGTAAGGCTCACCTGGCTGTTCAAGGACGAGGCACCACCATTCCGAGTCCGGCTGCGCAAGAGTGCCGTCGAGATCCTGATCAGCGAAGCTGCGAAGTCCTCGAAATAGTTGCGCGATACAGTCCGGTAATCGTGCCTACTTGGCGCGATCGCGTCGCCCCCGTCCCTTCTTGGTGACGGAAAGCAGGGCAGAATGCGGGCTCATTTCCAGCTGTGCGCGGTCGTCGGCTCCCTGGGCCAAGCGAATGCCACCGGCAAAGGCAATCATCGCAGCATTGTCGGTGCAAGCCCGCAATGAAGGAACGAATAGGCGTAGCCCTTGGGCTGAAGCTGCGGCGCGCAGCGAGTCGCGCAATTGACGATTGGCAGCCACTCCGCCTCCGACTACGATGGTATCGACACCTTCGCGCCGAGCCGCGACGATCGTCTTTTTCACCAAGACGTCGACGACACGGCGCTGGAACGAAGCGCAGAGATTGCGCAGCGTGGCATCGTTGCCCGGAAGGCCATGCTCGTTCACCCAGCGCATGACTTGGGTCTTGATCCCGGAGAAGCTGAACTCGAGCAGATTGCTCTGCGGCATGGGACGACTCAGCATGATGGCGTCCGGATCCCCTTCGTGTGCCAATCGATCCACGATGGGCCCACCGGGATAACCAAGTCCCAGAAGCTTTGCCACCTTGTCGAATGCCTCTCCAGCTGCATCGTCGCGGGTCGCGCCGAGTTCGCGCATTTGAGCGAGTTCGAGTCCGTCCACGCGATAGAGGGCCGTGTGCCCTCCGGAGACCAGCAATGCGACGAAGGGTGGTTCTGGTGTTTCGGTCGACGGCTGCTCGGGAAAGCGCAGGTAGGCGGCGACGAGATGTCCAACGAGATGGTCGACCCCAACGAGCGGGATATTTTTCGCCCAAGCGAGGCCACGCGCAAACTGCAATCCCACGAGCAACGCGCCGGACAAGCCGGGACGATTGGTCACGGCGATGCCGTCGATCTCTTCGAGGGTGATGCCCGCCTGTTCCAACGCCTGCTCATACACCGGCTGGATATTGCGAAGGTGGTCGCGCGATGCTAGCTCTGGCACGACACCGCCAAATGGCGCATGCAATGCCACTTGACTCTGCACGGCGTCCGACAACACGGTCCCATCGCTGAGCGCGACAGCCACTGCCGTTTCATCGCAGGAGGATTCGATCCCGAGTATCTTCATGGCTGTTGAGAGTGACTAGAACCCGCAGCCATTCTTGGCCTTGCTGAGTGCGAACAGGCCAAAACGCGCTGTGGCGTCTGCAGGGGCAGCAGCCAAGCCGGCAGTGCCAGCCGTGCCTGCCGTGCCTGCGTCATACGGCGCTGGCCGCAGGAGGCGCAGCTCCACGTCGCCATTCCTAATGAGCGATAGGATGGCAACCATCGAGCCCGAACAGGTGGAATCGACGTAAGTTACGAGATCCTCGTCGTGGTCTTCATTCAGACGCATGGCACTCAAGCGATCTCCAAGTGCCACTCCGAGCGTTCTGACCTTGGCCTGGTCAAAGAGCGGGAGCGGTGTGCAGGGGCCGAAGGCCGCGTCGTTGCTGGTCATGATCGCAGGAACACCATCTCTCTTGTAGAGCTCTGCCGTATTCAAAGTCAGCGACAGCACAGGCTTTCCTTCCCAGCCCGTCTGTTCGAAGCCAGTGGAGACGGCGCCTTGCCCCACCAGTGAACCGCAGTAGGTTTCACCGTTGCGCGCATCGAACCGCTCGAGGCTTCGGCAACTAACGACGGTTGCGAGCGATAGAAGCCATAGGATTGATTTGCTTGCCTGATTCATGGGCGATTCTCGCGGAGTCTGCGCGCCAAGCCAACGACCTCGGGCTCGCTATCGTGCGACTCGGCCTAGCTCAACTCTTGGGCCGCGGCTAGGGGATTCACTGCGCAAGAGCGCCCACCGACGGGGGGGCGGCGAGGAGCGCGTGCGATTCTGCGCAGCGCCTCCAACGAAGCGTCCCAAAGTGACCGGAATAACGCCAGGGGACCGATTGCGCGACCGGCACGCTCGGACTGCTACGAAGCGTTGCTGAGTCGCCGCTTGGGCAGGACCGATGGCGCCTTGTGCAGTGGCGGGACCATCGACGGCTTGGGCATCTGACCACTCTGGGGTGGTGGGCGGCGCGAGGTGCGGCGCAATGCTGAATGCGTCAAGCTGAAGAGCTCCTGAGGTGGCTCGCTGCTGCTCTGCGAACCGAAGCGCACGCTGATCGACAGTCTGGTTCCGCGAACCTGTTGAGCTAGCGTCCCCGCCATGGACAAGAGCTGCACTCGACTTTCCAGCGACGCGGTGTCTTCACTCAGCAGCAACAAGATGCCTTCACCCAATTGGGCGAGGTACCCGAGCAAGCGATCGGCGACCTCCATCCGCATCTGCTCGGTCTCCGGCGACGCGTAGCCCGGTTCGGCGACGAGCACCACGAGACCACGCTGATGCTCGGATTCCGACAGCAGAGTGAGCCGCTGTTCGATACGCTTTAGCAAGGTGTCCGTTGGCTCTTCGTTGTTGCCAACGAGCAGAAACACGTCAGAGACTTTGTCTTGACAGTGTCCGATCCAGATTGGAAGTGAGGCGCCTCTCTCGACTGCTACGAGTAGGACCCCGGTGGGTTGCATGGTGAGCTCCAGTTTCCGCGGGAGCATTCCCCCCCCACGGCGTCCGGCGAGTATAACTCCACTCTTTAGCTCGCGCTCTTCTATCTCGACCCGCGTCGAAGACTTTTTTGGGAGTCGCTCACGCCGCGCCATGTCGGTGACGTGTACGGTGGTGCGGTTTCGAAGTTAAGCGACAAAATCGAACAATTCTGCCTGATTTGGCGTCTCGCACCATTGCTCGACCCGCGTGCCTGCTCGAGTGTGCGTTCATGTTCGATTGTCGTGGGTGCGGCAGGCGAGAGGGGATGTTGTCTGCCTGTGTGCGACACTGTACTCGTTCGCAATTCCATGGCGAGACTCAGGTTCGGGGATCGTCCGTCGCGTGTTTACGCAGACGCGGGCTCGCAACTGCTTCGCGACGCCAATGATGCAACGCCCCAACATTGCGCGATGCGCTGCTGCTTGCCACTGCAACAAGATCGAATGCTTAGGCTCTCACCCTGACTCCATTGCATGAGTCAATGGCTCCCGGTCGAGAACTCATCGGTGGCTGCTCGGTCGACGGTCGACGTGGAGGGCAAGCAGGCAAGTCGGCCTCGCGCTTGCTCGGAGTCGAGACCGGAAGATTGACCAGTTGGGCCTTGCGGCCCTCGACTGGCCGCTCCTCCTAATGTAGTGCGTCTGCGTCACGCTTGCGGGACGCTCGGAATAGGGCGGCCGTCCAATTCTCGTCCAATCTTGAACCGTCGCGGATCTTTCCCGCGGAAACAGAAGTGACTGCTTCGGCAGGTACCGGACCCGCGATGCCAGCGTGGGCGAAACTGCCGTCAGCGACACGGCGCTGAGCCTCGTGCCGCATGAGAGCTCTCAGCGATTGTGTTCAGACAACCGCCAAATCGCGAAGACTATGCGGCCCCCCTTATGGACGACGGGATATGGCCCGTCCCGTCACGCGTTCCAAAACACCAAGGGCGATCGACAAGTCCGACTCTGCGCAGATTCTGCGTGTTGTGCCCTTCGCTGCCAAGGAACGAGTGAGTAAGATCTAATCTAAGTTCATTCCCGGTTCGACCGAGGTCGCAACGAAGGCCGGATCCTGCACCGTGCCGCAGCATTTGCGTGTTATCGCGGATGTAATACGGGCAGCAAATCCCTTGGTTGCGCCTCCTCGGAAGGCTATAGGGTCCGGGCGCGTCGGTCGCCATCGTCGATCATTCTCATCGACAGCGGCGGGCGTGACACCGGTGGAGGTCAGCGAGCAATGAGTGACAAAACGTTGATGGTAGTCGATGGCAATGAGGCTGCTGCCTCAGTCGCATTTCGCGTAAGCGAAGTCATTGCCATCTATCCAATCACCCCGTCATCTAACATGGGCGAGTGGTCCGATGAATGGGCTGCAAAGCACCTAACCAACATCTGGGGGGCTGTTCCGACAGTCGCCGAGATGCAATCGGAAGCTGGCGCGGCAGGTGCGATTCACGGTGCTGTTCAAGCGGGTGCCTTGGGCACCACGTTTACGGCATCCCAGGGGTTGTTGCTGAAGATCCCCAACCTGTACAAGATCGCCGGCGAACTTACGCCGTTCGTCATTCACGTGGCGGCACGTTGCCTCGCGTCGCACGCGCTCAGCATCTTCGGTGACCATTCCGACGTAATGGCCTGCCGACAGACAGGTCTCGCGATGCTTTCAGCCACCTCGGTGCAAGAAGCTCACGACATGGCGCTGATCGCGCACTCGGCCACTTTGAAGGCGCGTGTGCCCTTCCTTCACTTCTTCGACGGGTTCCGCACCTCGCACGAAGTCACGCGCATCACGAAGCTTTCGGACGACGACCTCCGCCACATGATCGACGAGGATCTCGTCAAGGCGCACCGTGAACGCGGCCTCACGCCGGACAAGCCCGTCCTGCGTGGTACGGCTCAGAATCCGGACGTCTTTTTCCAGGCGCGTGAAGCGTGCAACGGGTTCTACGACGCGTGTCCCGACATCGTGCAGGCCACGATGGACAAGTTTGCCGCGCGCACCGGCCGTGCCTATAAGCTCTTCGAGTACGAAGGCCATCCCGAGGCCGAGCGCGTGCTCGTGCTTATGGGTTCCGGCGTACAGACGGTCAAGCGCACGGTTGCCGCTCTCATCGCCAAGGGTGAGAAGGTGGGTGTGCTTAATGTCCGCCTCTACCGTCCCTTCGATGCCAAACGCCTACTGTCGGCCATGCCGAAGTCAGTCAAGACCGTCGCTGTGCTCGACCGCACTAAGGAGCCAGGTGCTCTCGGTGAGCCACTCTTCCTCGATATCGTGACGGCGTTCGCTGAAGACTGGTCGGGCGCGATGCCCAAGATCGTCAATGGACGTTATGGCCTGTCCAGCAAAGAATTCACGCCGCGGATGGTCAAGGCCATCTACGAGCATCTCGCTGGCGCGAACGTCAAGCGCCGGTTCACGGTTGGAATCGTCGACGACGTAACGCATCTGTCGTTGCCGATCCCAGCTGAGCCATTCGACGTTTTAGGCAAGGACGCGCACCAAGCGCTGTTCTACGGCCTTGGCAGCGACGGTACCGTTGGCGCCAACAAGAATACGATCAAGATCGTTGGCGAAGAGACGGAGCTCAACGTTCAAGGCTACTTCGTTTACGACTCGAAGAAGTCGGGCACGATCACCGTGAGCCACGTTCGGTTTGGTGCAGGCACGATGGATGTCCCCTACCTGATCGAGGAAGCCGATTTTATCGGCTGTCATCAGTGGGAGTTCGTCGATCAGGTCGACATGCTCGCCTACATCAAGAAGGGTGGCACGCTGCTCATCAACAGCACCTTCTCGCCGGAGGACACTTGGAACAAGCTGCCCGTCGAAATGGCGCAGCAGATCATCGATAAGAACGTCCAGGTGTACGTGATTGACGCCTACAAGGTGGCTCAAGAAGCTGGGCTCGGGCGTCGCACCAATACAGTGATGCAGACGGCTTACTTCTCGCTGACCAAGGTGATTCCCGAAGAGAAGTCGATTGGTAGCATCAAGAAGACGATCGAGAAGACATACGGCAAGAAGGGTGAGCACATCGTCACCAGCAACATCAAGGCTGTCGACAATTCAATCGCCAACCTGAAGAAGGTGGAAGTGCCGGCCAAGACCAATGGCCACCACAAGCGTCCGCCCATCGTCTCGCCCAAGGCGCCGGACTTCGTGCAGCGCGTGACTGCGACGATTCTTGCAGGCAAGGGCGATCTATTGCCGGTGAGCGCCTTCCCGATTGACGGCACTTGGCCGACCGGGACGACGCAGTGGGAGAAGCGCAATATCGCCCTCGAGATCCCGGTGTGGGACCCAGCGATTTGCATCCAGTGCAACAAATGCACGATGGGTTGTCCACACGCAGCCATTCGCGCCAAGGTGTACGACGCCGAACAGCTCAAGGGTGCGCCCGAAGGCTTCAAGACGACGATCTTCAAGGCCGAGCCATTCAAGGGCAAGCAGTACACGCTGCAAGTGGCTGCGGAAGACTGCACGGGCTGCAAGCTCTGTGTCGAGATCTGTCCGGTCAAGGACAAGTCCAATCCGAAACACAAGGCGCTCGACATGGTGTTGCAGCGGCCGCTGCGTGACGCCGAGCGTGAACGGTACTCGTTCTTCCTCGACATCCCCGAGGCGGACCGCAAGCTCATCAAGCACGACGTCAAGAGCGTGCAGCTGATGCAGCCGCTGTTCGAGTATTCGGGTGCTTGCGCAGGTTGCGGCGAGACTCCCTACATCAAGCTGATGACGCAACTCTTTGGCGATCGGGCATTGATTGCCAATGCCACAGGGTGCACATCCATCTACGGCGGCAACCTGCCCACGACGCCCTACTCCCAAAACAAGGACGGCCGCGGCCCTGCCTGGAACAACTCATTGTTTGAGGACAATGCTGAGTTCGGGTTCGGCTTCCGTCTGACCGTCGACCAACATCAGGCTCACGCCAAGATGCTTCTGCAGCGCCTGAGCAGTCAGATTGGCGATCAATTGGTTGGAGCGCTTCTCGACGCCAAGCAGGACGACGAGTCGGGGCTCGAGGCACAGCGTGCGCGGGTGGTCGATCTGAAGAAGAAGTTGGCCACGATGGGCAACTCCGTCGAGGTTTCGCACCTGACGCAACTAGCCGACTACTTGGTTCGCAAGAGCATCTGGTGCGTCGGTGGCGACGGTTGGGCGTACGACATTGGCTACGGTGGTCTCGATCACGTGCTGGCGTCGGACAAGGACGTCAACATACTCGTGCTCGACACCGAGGTCTACTCGAACACCGGGGGACAGGCTTCCAAGGCAACACCCATTGGCGCATCGGCCAAGTTTGCCATGGCGGGCAAGGCAACGGCCAAGAAGGATCTCGGCATGCTGGCCATGTCTTACGGCCATGTCTACGTGGCACGCGTTGCCTTTGGTGCCAAGGATGCTCAAACCCTCAAGGCCTTCGTCGAGGCTGATGCGCACAGGGGGCCGTCGATCATCATCGCATACGCCCACTGCATCGCGCATGGTTACGACCTAGTTCACGGCTGCAACCAGCAGAAGGCGGCTGTCGAGAGCGGGGCTTGGCCAATTTTCCGCTTCGATCCCAAGCGCGCCGCAGCGGGTGAGCCGCCGCTCATTCTCGACGCTAGCGCACCCAAGGGCAGTCTGAAGGATTACATGATGGCCGAGACCCGGTTCCGCATGGTCGAGAAGATGGATCCGAAACGCTTTGCCATGTTGCTCGAGTCTGCTGAGCGCCACGCGCAACGCCGGACCGAAACCTACGAACAGATGGCAAAAATGGTGGTGTCCGCTCATGGCGGCACGCAGGACGCAGCGATCACGGAGGCTGAGTAACCGTGGACATTTCAACAAAATACCTTGGTTTGACCCTGAAGCACCCGCTCATTGTCGGCGCTTCCCCCATGGCCGGTGACATCGACCAGGTGAAGCGACTCGAGGACGCGGGGGCTGCGGCTGTCGTGATGCACTCGTTGTTCGAGGAGCAGCTGCTCCTTGAACAATCGGCGCAGCAAGCCTACGTAGATGCCCACGAGAACGCGAATGCGGAAGCGATGAGCTATCTGCCGAATCCGGCTGAATACGTGCTTGGTCCCGATGAGTACCTGGAGCACATCCGCAAGGTGAAGGCTGCAGTGAAGGTGCCCGTCATTGGCTCGCTCAATGGTATCACCAACTCTGGCTGGCTCGATTACGCTGAGAGGATCCAGCAGGCAGGTGCGGATGCGCTCGAACTCAACGTTTATTCGCTACCGACCGTGGCTGATGAACCGGGCCTCGCACTCGAGGCGCGAATAGTTGCGATGGTCAAACATGTCAAGTCCAAGGTGAAGATCCCTGTGGCGGTGAAACTGTCACCCTTCTTCACTTCGCCGGTGAACGTCGCCAGTCAATTGGTGGCGGCGGGTGCCGACGGCTTGGTCGTGTTCAATCGCTTCTACCAGCCGGACATCGACATCGAGCAGCTCGAGGTGCGTCACAGTTTGGAGCTTTCCACGTCGGCGGAGCTTCGCCTCAGGCTGCGCTGGTTGGCGATCCTCCACGCCAAGGTCGAGACTTCGTTGGCCGTTACGGGTGGCGTTCATACAGCGAGTGACGCGCTCAAATCCGTCATGGCGGGTGCCAGTGCCGTCCAGGTCGTAAGCGCGATATTGAAGGATGGCCCCAGTTGGATCAGCAAGACGCGCGACGAGATCAAGGTGTGGTTGGAGAGTCGTGAATACGTTTCGCTTGCCCAAGCGCTTGGCAGCATGGACATGGCGCGTTGTCCCGATCCGGGGGTGTACGAACGCGGCAACTACATGAAGGTGCTCCGCACCTGGACCAAGTCCAATCTCGGGCGCTAGTTCGCGTCCGAATTGGTGAAGTAGCAACGCCGAGTCCTCTTGCGAGGGCTCGGCGTTGTTGCGTGATGGGGGAAGAATCGCGAGGTATATCGCGACATGATGCCAAGAGAGGCGAACCTTGCGAGCTCGCCTCTCTTGGTGTTGGGGCTGTCCCCTTTGGAGGGTGATTCGACTCGAGCTTACCAGCGATCGCCGCGATCGCCGCGATCACCACGGCCGCCACCACCGCGGCCGCCACCGCGACCACCGCGACCACCGCGACCACCGCCGCCACCGCCGCCACCGCCGCCACCGAAGCCGCCGCCACCGCCGCCGCCGCCGAAGCCGC
>CAYVXY010000026.1:0-181317 GCA_964454965.1 uncultured Polyangiaceae bacterium
CGAGGCCGACGAAGACGAGGCCGACGAAGACGAGGCCGACGAAGACGAGGCCGACAGTGGATCGAGTGACCCAAAGATCTCCGAACTAGCTGCTGCCGACGAAGACGAGGGAGATGTCACCGACATTTCCACGGTGTCCCCATCGGCTCCAGGCGGAACGGGCGATGCGAATGTCGCATCCGGAGACGTTGTTGATGAGGTCCAGAAGTCCCAAGCTCTGCCGCCACAGGCAACGGCTGGCGCTCCACAGCGTGATGCCCGCGGGCGTCGGCGTCGGCGCCGGCGCAAGCGCGTTGGCGCCGAGGCTGAAGTCTCGGTAAAAGCTCCTGTTCCCGTCGTAGAAGAGAAAAAGCCGGCGAGAATGGGGAGTTCTGCTCAGCAGCCAGCGCGTCGTGAGGGCCCCTCCGCGCGCGAAGTGTCGGGCCGTGATGCCGGTGGCCGCCAGGCACGAAAAGGGGCACAGCGCACGCGTGGTCGGGAGCAAGGCCGCGAGCAAGGTCGCGACCAGGGCCGCGAGCAAGGTCGTGATCGCCGTGGCAGCAAGTTGAACGGATCGCGTGTGGCGCGATCCGTCCCTATCACCGAGATCGTCAAGGAAGGCAACGAAGTCGTTGTCCAGATCTCCAAGGAGCCGATCGGCACCAAAGGGGCGCGTGTCACTAGCCACATTTCGCTTCCCGGTCGGCATGTCGTCTACCTTCCGACGGTCGATCACATTGGTATCTCGAAGCGCATCGGATCCGCAAAGGAACGGAATCGGTTGCGCCAAGTGATCGAAGCCCTCAAGCCCGAGACGGGGGGCCTCATCGTACGCACCGTTGCGGAAGGCCTCACCAAGAAGTCTCTGAAGACGGACATCGGTTACCTGATTGGCCTGTGGAAGGAAGTTTCGCGCAAGAAGTCTTCTGCTAGGGCGCCAAACATCCTATACACGGAACTCGATCTCGTGCTGAAGACGGCACGTGATCTGTTTACGGATGATGTTGACAAGATCATCATCGACGATCGCGAGCAGTATGCGCGGTTGGTTCGTTTCACCGAGATGTTCTTGCCTTCGCGCGTGAAGGACATCGAGCTATATACGGGAGATGAGCCGATTTTCGACGCCTACGGCATCGAGGACGAAATCGGTCGCGCGCTGGGGCGCAAGGTACCGCTACCGAGCGGTGGCTACCTCGTAATCGACCAGGCCGAAGCCTTGACGGCCATAGACGTCAATACCGGCCGTTTCGTTGGCAAGGGCAGTAAGGACCTCGAAGAAACGGCACTCAAGACGAACCTCGAAGCCGTCAACGAGAT
Organism: uncultured Polyangiaceae bacterium; assembly: GCA_964454965.1. Classification (GTDB taxonomy): domain Bacteria; phylum Myxococcota_A; class Polyangia; order Polyangiales; family Polyangiaceae; genus FEN-1139. Next base: position 1,300 of record CAYVXY010000026.1, read on the forward strand.
TGCCTACCAGTTGCGGCTGCGCAACATCGGTGGCCTGGTGATCCTCGACCTAATCGATATGGATCACGCGTCTAATCGAGACAAGGTCTGGCGCAACCTCGAGCAGCATCTGGCAAGAGACAAGGCAAAGACCACGATCAATCGCATCAGTGACCTGGGCCTGATCGAGATGACGCGCAAACGCACGCGTGAGAGCCTTACGCGCATGCTGCACGAGCCCTGTTTCTATTGCGACGGAACTGGGCAGATCCAGTCTCGCGTTACAGTGGCATACGAGATTCTGCGTCAAGTGCGGCGCGAACGGCACCTCCTCAAGGGATACAGCATCATCGTCAATGCGCATCCGGCAGTGATTGATCTGCTGCAAACCGAAGAGAAGGCTGCCGTGCAGGATGCAGAGCGTCGCTACCAGCGGCGACTGGAGCTCGTTCCACGCCGAGAATACCATCTGGAGCAGTTCGATCTGCAGGGTCGATAATCGAGCGCCCAAACGTCCTCAGCTTGCAATTGCCGCAAGCTGAAGACGTTCGGATCTCATCGTGCAGGCGGAACTCGGAGCGGACAACAGCGGCTTTGGTGCCCGGGGAGTGACTGCTCGACCACGGCTTGGTGTACGTCCTTCTGAACCCTTAGCGCAGCTCGCAGCGCTCGGTCTGCTTCAACGTCGACACGCGGTGGATCCCAGGCGCTAACCAAACGTGAATCATGCGCTAGCACCTGAGGCGCACGACAGAGCGCGCCTCAACCTTGGTCATCGAGGAACGGTATATCGCCCACCATCGGTACTGCGTCGCCCGAAAACAACACCTGCTGGTCCTTCAGAAGAGACGCACAGCGTTCCGCAGCATATACATTGTTCGAGCGCCGTATGGAGTCTCAGTCAACGGCGCCCCACTCGAGTTTTGTGGGTCTAGACATCGAAGCCACAATCGCATTTCGTGAGATCAGGTCAAGCGCAACGGGCCATATACACCGCAACAGCATCGGTCACGAGGTTCCGCGTGGACTCACGTCGTGACTACGGGAGGAGATTATGCGAAGTCCTGTGTTATCCGGTATCGCGGTTGGCGTTTCCGTCCTTCTTGCAGCGACTGCGGCATTGGCACACGCCGGTGGCGCAACAGCAAGTAGACTCTATCGTCCAGCACCCAATCCTGCGGCGGTGGATCAAGTGCGCAATCTCGCGAAGGAAAAGCGATTCAAGGATGCACTGCTAGTCGGTGCCATGGCCATGCAGCCACATGCAGTTTGGGTGACAGGGGGTACTCCCGCGGAAGTCGAGCAGCAGGTTCGAAAAACCATGATGAACGCGGCGCTACAACACGCGGTGCCCGTGCTGGCAGCGTACAATCTGCCCTATCGCGATTGTGGACAATACTCTGCCGGTGGCGCTGCGGCGACCGCGGAATACCTCGCCTGGATCGAAGGACTTGCCCGCGGGATTGGCCAAGGACGGGCGATAGTCGTCCTCGAACCCGACGGTCTTGGTATCATTCCCTACAACGTCGATCTCCAGGGCACGCTCGAGTGGTGCCAACCGACACTGCCGCCTGACGCGACTCCGGACGTCCTGAATGAAGCGCGCTATGCCCAACTCAATGCCGCTGTCGATCGATTGTCACAGTTGCCTAACGTGAACACATACCTCGATGCGACCCACGTCGGCTGGTTGTCAGTGGGCGAGGCAGCCTTCCGTCTCGTCAAGGCGGGCATTGCACGGACGCAGGGCTTTTTCCTCAATGTGTCCAACTACCAAGCTACGGAGCAATTGCAGAAGTACGGTACTTGGATCTCGAAGTGTATCTGGTTCGCAACGGAAAGTAAATCTTGGGGGTTCGACCACTTCGACTCGTGCGCGAGCCAATATTACCCCGCCACTGCGAGCGATCCATCGACCTTCAGTCTGACGGACCAATGGTACAGCGAGAACGTCGAGAGCCAAACCCTGGCCCCCTACCCAGGCAATGATGCCCTGACCCACTTCGTCGTCGACACGAGTCGCAATGGACAAGGCCCCTGGACGCCCGCAGCGGATGCGTATTCGGGAGATGCAGAAACCTGGTGTAACCCTCCCGACCGTGGACTTGGACTGCGACCGACGTTACACACCGGAGTGTCACTCATCGACGCGTATCTTTGGATCAAGGTGCCTGGCGAATCTGACGGCAGTTGCACTCGGAGCACTGGGGGTACGGTCGATCCGGAATGGGGTGTGGTCGATCCTGCAGCGGGAGCATGGTTCCCCGAACAAGCGCTGGAGCTTGCTCATTTGGCCGATCCGGTACTGTTCTAGTAGAGACCAAGCACGAGCCGCCAAAGCGCCATTGGTGGGGTCCGAACCAAGGGCCCCGCCGTTCTACAACTTCGTGACAAGCTCTGCATCATGAAGCCTGACAGCCGGCAATCCGAGACCCGCGAGAGCGACGGTGTCGTCTTGGTCAAGCGCGACAAGCAAGTCGTCTTCGGTGATCGCGCTGCCGTCAAAGCCAGCGCTGAACACGCAGTCCTTGACGTATTCGACTGCCCCTTCTACCTCGCGCTTGCGAACGAGACCGCCTTCATAGGCCGCCAACAGTCCGGCGGGGCGAGGGATAGGTGGAATGGAGCTCGGGATGCCGACGTCGCGCACCCAGGCGTAGAAGCCAAAGATCATCAAGTAATTGCGATCGCGGCGCAGCATGCGCGTGCCGTCACTGAGGGCACACTCGCGCATTCGCTCATAGGCACTCGAGTCCTCGCAGGGCTCGGTTTTTGCCGTGCCAGTTTGGTAGATTGCGCGTGGTGCCACGACCGGCACGCCAGCGCGCGACAGGGCCCGCAACGTCGAGAAGGTTTCAAAAGGACTTAGATAGTGGCGCACGTCATCCTGCGCGTTGCGTGGCCCCGCCTCACCGACGCGACTGGGCGTCCACAGCAGGTGAACTCCATCCTTGGTGATTGTGTAGGAGATCTCCGTGTCGTTGGCCAGACGCCAGAGTGCCGTCTTGCGCCAGCGTTCAGGCAGAAAGAAATCGAAGAGCCGAGGATTATGTCCGACGACCCAGAGATGACCCCCAGTGCTCTCGACGGGACCGTGGACATAGTCCAGTCCCAAGATTCTACTGCGGCTCAAGTTGCTGGGGAGCTCGGCAGTCTCTTCACGATGCGATAGCTCATCGAGGTAGCTACGCCTACGCTCGATGCGTACGTGCTGTTCATGTTCCGGTGTGCGGACGAGCAGCTCGTAGTCCACCATGGAATAGCGATGTTCCCCAATCAGCCGAAGGAGTCGTGTGTCGAACGAGCCGCTGTTGGCACTGGTTCCACCCTCGAGCAAAGCGTTACCATCCTGCTCCGAGACGATGATGTGTTGCGGCTTCATGTCCGCGACTACGTAGCCCTTCGCCGCAAGATCGACGTTGACCTGAGCATTGCAGGCGAGGGCGGATGCGTCTCGAGCCTTGCCATAGATGCCCGCGCGCCGCAGCAATTCAACCACATCGTAGCCTGGGATCCATTCGTACACGAGCTTGTACTGTCGCAGAATGTCAAGTTCCATCCCGGGATGACGCGCATTGATGCGATTGATCTTCGCCAGTGAGCGTCCACTCTGCCAGAGTTGCATGAAGTCTGGGGGCACGTAGATGGCCAGTGGGCGTTGCGTCGTCACGGAGACGTGGCGCGGACCAAACGCGCTTTCACGCATCTCCATGACCAACGAGAACTCCTCCCAAGGACTGTTGAATTCAGCGCCGAAGGCCTCCTCGATAGCATGGGTGTCGGCTGGCACATCCTCGCCGACTCGACAGTTCTTGACGACAAGCTCAATGCTCTTGCCGTTCACCGCACGAGTCGGAACGCGGAATACCGAACTAGTCCCATCGAGTCGCGCGCGGCGTTCTGCGAACCAGTTTGGAGCAAACCAGTTCTCCACTTGGAGATGGTCATGCGCTTGCAGCCCGAGGCGTGTCAGGTAGAGGTCGCCGCCCTCGGGACTCTTGACGTGAACGTACGGTACCCCAAGGACGGTGAGTAGCCTGCCGCCGGGCAGCGGCATGTCCGCCCGGGGAATGATGTGTCGGGCGACTCCGTGGCGCGTTCGACCGCGATCCATAGCGCCTATCATTGCATGATACCGGCACACCTGGACGCTACTATTCGACATCGTGCCCGCAATGGTCACAGGGCCGACGCGGGCGATATGCTTCGCGTGGCGCCTTGCGCCGATGCGACGCTGGTGACAGCTTCTGCATGTCGAACCGTGGCGTGCTCTACAGTTGCTGACTGATCACGACCGCGCGGACATTGAGGTAGCATGCACCACGACAGCCCGACGATGCCCGCTGACCTTTCTGACATCATCTTCCAACTCGGCAAGGCGGGTCAGCGCTTGACGGAGCTTTCGGCCAGCGAGGGGGCTTCGGGAAACCTTAGCGTGTACTTGCGGGTCCCACCCGCAGCGTACCCAGGATTCGACTGCACTGAGGAGATTGAGCTACCGCTGGCTGTTCCGGAGCTTTCTGGGGGTACGTTCATCGTGACCGGATCGGGAACTCGGTCGCGCGAAATCCTTGATGCGCCATTGCAATGCCTAGGTTGCCTCGAAGTGCACACAGAAGGAAGGACGGGAACATTGCGCTTTGGCAAGCAGCGGAGGTATGCGCGTCTCACGAGCGAGTTCAACTCGCACTTGGCAGTTCATCGTGATCAGGTGACTCGGCATGGCTTCGGATTTCACGCGGTCGTGCACGCCCAGCCGCGCAAGGCGACCTACCTGAGTCACATCACGGATTACCAAGACCAAGAAACCTTGAATCGGCGCTTGCTGCGCTGGCAGCCCGAAGCCATTCTGAATTTCCCTGAAGGGATCGCAGTGTTGCCGTTCCTTGTGCCTGGCCAGAATGGACTCATGTTGGCCAACGAGTGGGCTCTGCACGATCGAAGGATCGTCATCTGGTCGAAACACGGCGTGATGGCACGCTCCAGCGTTTCGGTACTCGCGGCGGTCGATTTGATCGAGTATCTGGAAACCGCGGCGGAGTACGAGTGTCTCGATCGCACCCTAGGTGGTCAGGCCGAGGGGCTCTCGCTAGAGCAAATGCGTGAAGTCGCAGCAGCCTATGGTGTAAGCCAGCGGCTGTTCTGAAGGAATCCTTTTCCTCGAATCACCGATCCATATGGCCGGTTTCGAGGGGTTTTCAGCTCAGCGCGAGCCTCAGCATCCACCCTCCGATCCAATGGACCCAGCTGAAGAGGTCGATGCCCATCTGTGGCAGAACGAAGATGACAAGCATCAGCAGGATTGGACTCATTCGCGCCAGGCGTTCCCAACCTTCGCGCCAACGGTAAGGCATCAATCCATCGACCACACGGCTCCCGTCGAGTGGGAAGATCGGCAGCAGGTTGAACGCCGCAAGCGACAGGTTTACCAGCACCGCATAGGCGAGCAGTGATTGAAGACCGCGTGCGTTGCCGAAGGCTTCGGGAGCTACACGAGCAAGCGTTGCAAGTGCCGCAGTACAAAGGATGGCAAGAACGACGTTCGATAAGGGCCCCGCAGCGGCGGTAAGCATCATGCCCGTACGCATTGGGACATTGCGACGAAAGCGCGAGGGATTGACGGGGACTGGTTTCGCCCACCCGAATGGAACCCCCATCAGTGGGATAATCGTTCCGAGCAGGTCCATGTGCACGAGAGGATTCAACGTGAGCCGGCCTTCACGTGCTGCGGTGTCGTCGCCGAGTGCAAAGGCTACGCGGGCATGCGCCCATTCGTGGACCGATAGCGACAGCTGCACGGGAATGTAGAAGACGACGGTACTCAAGAGATCGTTGGACGACAGCACAGGTATTGCCTTGGGCCGCAACCATACTCGAACGACCCTGGGTGGTCACGTTGGCGTGCAGAAGTCCTTCTCCAATTCGAGTCCGTAGGATCGCGAGGCCAGTTGCCGCAACCGCGCGAGCGGGCTTGAGCCGTGCCCGCGCCGAACCAACCAGCAGCGCAGAATAGGCCTCCGGGCGATTGGCCATCGCCGGGATTCATAGGCCAGCCCCACGAATGCCGGTAATTCGTGCCAAATCGCTCGGGCCTGGCCACACGGTTGAGCCCGTCGACGGGCCGCGCTAATAAGCCCCGCCTCAAATCGCACAAAGGAAGACCCGTGGCCCGCTTCATCGACGAGCTCCAACGCACGCACAATTGTGGACAGATCCGCGCATCCAACATCGACCAAGAGGTCATTCTCTTTGGCTGGGTGGCGAATCGCCGCGACCATGGCGCGATCATCTTCATCGACCTACGGGATCGCGGCGGCATCACCCAGCTCGTGTTCGATCCAGAAGTCGCCAGTGATGCCCACAAGATGGCCGAGTCCATTCGTGGCGAGTGGGTGATTGGCATTCGCGGGCGAGTGCGCTCGCGCGGCGAGCAATTCAGCAAGAAGGAAGGCAAGATGGTGAGTGCGGCGAACCCACATCTTGCCACCGGCGAGATTGAAGTCGTGGCCATCGAGGCCACGATATTCAATCGTGCCGAGACTCCGCCCTTCCCGATTGAGGCGCGCGCTGACACGCGCGAGGAGGTGCGGCTCGAGTACCGCTATCTGGATCTGCGTCGTGAGCCGCTGCAGCAAGCCTTGATGATGCGGCATCGGATCAATCAGGCCACGCGCAGCTACCTCTCGAACCAGGGTTGCTTGGAGATCGAGACGCCGTTTTTGTGCAAGTACACGCCGGGTGGTGCTCGCAACTTCCTCGTACCTTCGCGGTTGAATCAAGGCAAGTTCTATGCGTTGGCCGAGAGCCCACAGTTGTTCAAGCAACTCTTCATGGTGGCTGGTTACGATCGGTATTTCCAGATCGTGCGTTGCTTTCGCGACGAGGATTTGCGCGTCGATCGTCAGCCGGAGTTCACTCAGATCGACGTCGAGCTCAGTTTCGTCAACCAAGACGACATTTTTGCTCTGATTGAAGGCCTGGTATTCGACATTTGGAAGGCAGCGCTGAATATCGACCTTAAGGACCTCTATCCGTCCGGCAAGTTCCCACGGCTCGTATTCGACGAGTCCATGGATAAGTACGGTAACGACAAGCCCGACCTTAGGTTCGAACTGGCGCACGTCGATCTGACAGACCTTGTTGTCACCCACGGCGGCGGCGGGATCCCGTTTTTCCAGACGATCGCGGACAAGTTCAAGAACGGAACCTATCGGCGTGATCTGCCCTCCGAAATCATCAAAGCCATGGTGGTACCCGCGAGCGCCAATCTCTCGCGCGCTGACGCGGACAAGCTCGAAGCGTTGGCCAAGAGCATGGGTGCTGGTGGCCTAGCGCGTGCCAAGGTGGCCGGCGATGGAAATTGGTTGCAGTCGCCGTTGGGCAAGACGGTCACCAGTGAGTTGCGTCAAGCAATCAACGCGGCCGTTGGCGCCAAAGAGAATGACCTCATTCTGTTCCAGTTCGGCAGGACTTCACTCGTGCACACGGTCATGGCAAATCTGCGCGTTGCCGTTGCCAAGCGTCTCGGCCTAATTCCCGAGGTAGGGCACGGCGACAAGTGGAACTTCACCTGGGTCGTCAACCCACCGCTGTTCGAGTACGACGACGACAAGAAGCGTTGGGCGGCGGCGCATCATGCCTTCACGCGGCCGCACGATGAACATGTTGACCTCATCGCAACCGATCCGGGCAAAGTCCTTTGCTACCGCTACGACCTGGTGCTCAATGGCTTCGAAATCGGCGGTGGCAGCATTCGTTTGCACGATCCTGAGGTGCAGAAGAGGGTGTTCGCTGCGCTCGGCATGGACGACGACGAAGCCCAAGCGAAATTCGGCTTTCTGTTATCGGCCCTGCGGTTTGGGGCTCCGCCACACGGAGGGATCGCGCTTGGATTGGACCGGATCTGCATGTTGTTGCGCGGAACCGAGAGTATTCGCGACGTGATCGCCTATCCGAAAACGCAGAAGGGCACCGACCTAATGAGCGACGCACCCACGGCAGTCAGTCCGGACCAGCTCACAGATCTTCGAATTAGCGTCATTCAAGGGTAGGTAGATTCAACACTTTCGGTTGACATTTCAAATGATAGGCCCAAGCCGAATTCGGTCGCAGACGTCGAGTCAACTCGGCGGGCTATGCCTTGACGTTTGGTGCGGCATAATGTCACTCTCCCGAGCGGAACAGCGATGACCGAGCGCATCCTGGTCGTCGACGACAGCCCCACGATTAGAAAGGTGGTTTCCGCCATTTTGGATCGGGGGGGCTTTTCGACCGTCACTGCGGGTGATGGCCTCGAGGCGCTCGAAGTGCTGTCTCGGGAAGCCGTCGATCTCGTGCTACTCGACTTCGTGATGCCGCGCATGAACGGCTTCCAATTCTGTCGGGAGATCCGCCAGAAGAAGCAGCATGGGGATCTGCCCATCGTTCTGATGAGCGCCAAGGGCGACAAGATCCGTGGCCAGTTCCTGCAGCAAACGGGTGCCATCGATGCCATCACCAAACCCTTCGATGCCCGCGGTCTGATTGCGGTCGTCGAGGGGTCACTGCGGCGGATCCGCCAGGGGCGCACCCTATCGTCTTCACCGCCGCCGTTGATCGAGCCCGAGTCCGATGTGGGTTCCGATCCGCAGGTTGCGAGTCACGTTGAATCGGCAAGCGCGGCCGTGGCAAAACGTCTCGAGGCCTCGCGCGACTTCGCCGCGGCCCTGTCCAAGGTGTTGGTGCCCGAGATTGGCGAGGCCTTGACGTTGCCGAAGTCGTCTGAGTCATTGATCCAAAAAGCCATCGCTCGCGCCGTCACCCCCGAGGTGCTGCAAGGGTTTGCGGCAAGGCTTAGCGCCATCGCTGGCGCCAAGGGTACCCATCAAGTTCTCGCGGGTGATCTTGCCGTCATCTCAATCGCCGAAGTGCTCCAGATGCTGCAACTGCAGCGTCAGACTGGGTCTCTGGTCGTTACCACCCGTGGCGGCGAAGTGACCATGCACCTGTTCGAGGGCAGTCTCGATCTAGCCCGATCACGCGGCCTTCGGGACGAATTCCTCTTGGGTCGATTTCTCGTCGATCGACAAGCCTTGACGCGTGAAACGCTGGAGCAGGTCGTCAAGGATAACGTGTCGCGTCGGCCGCTGGGTGAACGGCTAATGGAGCTCGGTCTTGCAACCGAATCGCAGATCCGTCGAGCCCTCGAGAAGCAAACGTCCGAACTCGTGTATGAGGTCGTGCGTTGGCAACACGGGCGATTTGCCTTTGACGTGGGATTCGTCGAACCGTCCGCGCGTCGCATTGGTCTGCAGCTACCCATTGGCGCATTGACGATGGAAGGATTCCGTCGCGTCGACGAATGGCGTCTCATCGAAGGATCGTTCGATTTCAACGAGGTCTTGTATCGCGACGACCTTGTCATCGACCAAACGAAGGGCGCACTGACCCCACAGGAACAGCAGGTGCTCGGCGCAATTGATGGAGAATCAACCGTTCGCGAGATCGTTGAGCAGAACGATGGCAGTTCGTTCGAGCTCTGCAAGATCCTCTACCAATTCTTGAACTCACGGCTGGTGCGACGCAAGGTGGCCTGATGACGGCATTTCGCCTTCGGGTTCGGCAGCAGGGCCGCCTCGCGAACCTACGCGGGATCGATGTCGAGCGCGTCGAGCAATCCGTGACCGTTAGTCGGGTGCCGGGCAGTCCATTGGGCATGGCGTTGGTACGCGGTCAGATCATCCCAGTTCTCCGGCTCGGAGATGCCGATGGGTGCTTGGTGGTTGGCCGAGTGCGCGGTGAAGTGCTCGGAGTCGTGGGCCTGCACATCGTCGGTTTGGAGCCGGAGGAATCGCCAGTTGAGCCGTCCACTCCTCTTGCTGAGATGGATTCGACAGCAAAAGTAGATTGGCCACTGACTCTCACCGATTCTGGCGTCGGCTCAGATGCAGATATCGACTTGGACATCGAAGCCTTGATCGCCGCGGCCAAGGTTCGCCAAAGACATTTTGCGCAGTCATCCGAGGAAACCCCATGACAAAGAAGTTGGATTTGGATTCGACCTTGCCGATGCTGGATGCCGACGACGGCGCAGCAGACGGCCGTCATGGCTCGGTTGCCGAGTTCACGGAGCTCTTCGAGATCCACGCCCTGCTTCGCAGTTTCAGTGACAAAACCACCGATGCTTGTCAGGTATCTTCTGCGGTCACTACGCGTCAGCGGGGTGACGTCGAAGCACTTTCGGAATGGTTGCGGCGACTCGAGACTAGTCTGCGTGAAGCGCGCAATCACGTAGATACGCTCGGTGCAGCGCTCGACCGAATTAAGATCGTCGCGCTCAATGCAGGGCTCGAGGGCGCTCGGCTCGGTGATCTCGCCGGAAAGGCTCTGATTGCCGTATCTGATGAGTTGCGCAATCTGACCACCCGCGGTCTCGAACTGCTCAGTGAGCAGGCTTCAACGGTGGAACAAATGGAAGCCGATCGGCAACGCGTGGTCGTGCTGTCGGAACGAAGCCAGTCTCAGTTGAGCGAAGTCGAATCCAGGCTGCGTGAAGCTCTCTCTACGGAACAATTGAACCATCAGGCACTCTCACGATTCGCCGGTGCGCTTGAAGCCGCAACTGGTCTCGATGTCGAAGCGGCCTCGCACCTCAGTCAGATCTCCGAGCAAGCCAGGAGCCTTGTCAAACTGCTAACCGGTCTTTCGAAACCAGAGCATCAAAGAGCCGTTCGTTCGGCTCTACTGCCGGCATTGGAACCGCTCGTTTTGTGGCTCTCGAGTTCTGCGGATCCCAAGCCGTGATCAGCAATAGAGATCTCGACACTCTGCTTGCCCAAGAGATCCTCCGACGTTTGGGCACGGCGGAGGATCCTGAGCCAACAACCGAGGCATTGCGTTCGGTACTTCACGTGTTGAAGGGTTCGGCCAGCATGGCGGGCCACCACGATCTGACCTTGGTGGTAACCCAACTCGGTCAGCGCATGCGGCTTGGTGAGGAGGGTGTCGCCGAAGAGGCCGTGCGGTTGCTGCGCAAGGTTGCGGACCGCCTACAACAAGGAACCCCGCCGTTCGATACACGCTGGCCAGAACCCCCACCGGGTCTCTTGCCCAGTGTCGTGTCAGCGGATCAGCGGGGAGACTATCTCAACGGGATGCAAGATCGCCTGCGCGAACTCGAATCGATTATTAGTCTCGGGTTCGGTGACGAGAATCAGCTGGCTAGTGCGTGCCGCAACATCCACTCGATGAAGGCGACTGCCGCAGCAGTGGGTGACGACACTACGGCATGGTACTGTCACCACCTCGAAGCTCGACTGCGACGACCAGATGACCAGAAGGCTGCATCCGCAGAGGTGTTTGTCGAGCTCTCGAACCATCGCGCAACGCTTCTTCGGTTGCTCGAGAGTCCCGACGACGCATTCGACATGCTGCACTCCCTCGTTCCAGGACGCAGAGCGCGGCGTACGACGCCTCCGCCGTTTCGGCGCAGCGAACCACCAGGCGGGCGATCCACGTTGGGGCCTTACACCGCGCGATCGAGCACTCTTCCGCCGGCGGACGAAGCGGAGGCAGATGCTGACGCGACGATTCGGATCCCCACTTCTACACTCGAACAGTTCTTCGACCAGGTCGATCGGCTCGACATCGTATCCGACCAACTCTTTGGGACTTCCGGCGAGGCGCGTCGAGTCACGCGCGCACTGCGCGATCTACGCCATGAGTTCTTCGAGGTGCAAAGGACGCTCGGTCCACCGAGGCCATGGAGCAGCTCTGCACGCACACTGGATCGATTCGCTAATGCCATCGACCTGCTGTCGAACCTGGCGGCGACGGCGGACAGCGTCGAGCAGGGATGTCGCCGCGGTGCGGAGCTGATTCGCAGCGAATGGCACACAACCAGACGCCAACTCGGGCTACTACGGCGCACGACCCTTGCTAGAATCTTTGGTCGTTGCGAGCGCGCCATCTACCGCTACGCCGAGGCAGAGGGAAAGTGTGTTCACGTCGAGACCCTCGGTGGGGATTGGTCCGTGGAGCGGTCTCTGGCGGAACGCCTGATGGAACCGCTCCTCCAGATTGCCAAAAATGCTGTTAGCCATGGCATCGAACTGCCGCAAAAACGCCAACAGCTGGGCAAACCTCGGGATGGTCAATTGCGGCTTCTGGCTGAACGTCAGGGTGAATGGTTGCGTCTCATCGTTGAGGACGACGGATGCGGTGTCGATCTGGAGCGGGTCCGTGTTCGCGCGGTCGAGCAGGGCGTTTTGGCCGAATCCGAAGCGGCAGGTCTGGGTGAGAACGAACTATTAAACCTACTGTTCGTCCCCGGACTCTCGACGCGTGCTGACGCTGGCATCATGGCGGGACGAGGTGTGGGTCTCGACCTAGCGCAGGATGTCGTACGTCGCCTTGGTGGTGGGATCCGCTTTTCCGTGCGTGAACATGGTGGCGTGCGCGTGACCCTGGAGCTACCTCAAGAAATCGGCTTGCTCGATGTCGTATGGCTCGACGTCGCGGGTCTGCGACTGGCGGTGCCCGTCACGTTTACGGGCAAATTATACGCGAATGACCCCGACATTCATGCGATCCCGTTGGCTGGATGCATTGGCTTGGAAGTGACCAAGCGACCGCCGCTGGTGTTGGAACTGGTCATTCCGGGGCTCAGGCCGCTCGGGATTTCCGTTGACGGTTTGGGGGCTTTCGAAGAGGTATCTGTGCGCCCCTTGCCTCCAATCTTGGCGAACGCGGGCCCGTATGCTGGGGCCGTGCTAGAGGGTGACGGCCAGCTCTGCTTGGTCCTGGATGCGCCGCTGGTGGCGGCGCGGGCATGGATCTACGCGCAGTAACCGCTACCGATCTGCGTTACGCCTTTGGCAAACGGATGGACACGATCCCTTGCCCGTAATTTGGCACGTCGATGGTCACATCGACACGATTGGGGGACGCCATCAACGCTTTGTACTCCGCAGGCGCAGCCGCGCATTTGGCGACGACTGTCTGCAGATGGGCCCGCGCGCCAATCTGCTCGGCGAACAACGAGCAACAAATGTTGGCAACTTCACGGAAATTCTCGAGTAGTGACTCCTCGAGCGCGCCCCTCTTGACACAGTCTTCTGCGATTGGCTTGGGTAATAGCGATAGAGACGCTCCGAGATAGGCAGCCGCTGGCAACGAGCAGACCAGCAAGCCCGTGACCACCTCGGTGTCCGAGACATACACGGCGACCACCGCCGGTTTTGAGCCTGAAGGCTCAAATTTTACCGCATTTCCCATCTGGATAGGACGGTCGTACAGGGTGTTCAACACCTTCTGCAGCGCCACTTTCGGATGGGCAATTAATGCCATCGAAACCTCTCCCTCCTAGACCAAGCTACATCGTTCTGGTTCGTTTGGGTGCGTAATCCTCAGGGCAACCTTCTAGGCCCGGTCCCGATTGCACAAAATCAAGAGGCGCACCGGGACGTCGCCCAAGGCAACATCGAGCTGCGCCATCTCCTGACGATCGGTGATCCTGACGTGGCCCTCCATGACGATGGGCAAGCCGAGAGACATTCCACCGTGCGACGCACTTCGGCGCTTTTTCACACCGCCGGCCATAATATTGGCAATTTCCCCGAGCGCATCGGTCACGTCGGACTCGGGCACCGGTTCGTCTGCAGCAAAAAGCGCTTGGGCGAGCGTCTGGCACCCAGCCGAATCGGACGCCAGGCCAATCTGTATTGACTCAGCCTCCCCCACCAGCGCAACAAAGCAGCCCGTGAGACTCTCGGGCAGCTTCCGAATGGCATTCGGATCGCCCAAGTCGAAGCCGAGTGTGGTCGAGCTGAATTCGCCAGCAGCGTCCAACGTGGCGTCGAGCCAGGCTTGTGCCTCGAGGGACGGACTCATGCTAGCCCCAAGGGCTTGAGTGCGTCGCAGATGGCTTCTGGCGTAAACGGTTTCACGATGAGAAATTCCGCGCCGTTCTCGGTTGCGAGTCCGCGAATGTCACCGGTGCCTTCCGAGGTGATGAAACCAAAATGGACCGAAATCCCAGAGGACTTTATCGCCTTTAGCAGCTCGATCCCGTTCATTTGCGGCATGTTCCAGTCCGCCAGAACCAGGTCAAATGCACCGGCACGTAGCTTCTCGAGCGCTTCTTCCCCGTTGGCGGCTTCATCGACGGAATGCTCGACGATATTGGCCTGCCGAAGGGCGCGTCGCACGATCATGCGCATTGCTTTGCTGTCATCGACGATGAGGAGCTTCTTCATGGCAACCTTCTGGGGGTCTGAGTCACTCACGGAGGATCGGCCAGCTTCCGGATTGTGTTAATGGGGGTACTCCAGGAATTATCGAATCCAGCCAAATTGCACAATTTTCCACCAAGGTTGGCCGCGCGGACGCTCGCATCTCGGGGAAGGTAACCCGAACAGCAACGTCGAAGCCTTGACCGCCGACCCTCTGGATCCCGAGACGCAAAGAGTATTCGAGAAGTGCAGGGTGTGCGGCTGACTTGGGACGGAAGGCTAGAATTGCCCGAGCAAGCTTGGCCATCGTCCGAGTTGCGGTTCGCTTATTGCACCCGCGTGAATCTCCAGATGCGGCGCGATGCGCCGCATCTGAACGCATTTGCCGGTATCGGCCCCAACTGGAAGTGAGGTTGGCACCTAGCGTTCGAGGTCGCGAGCTCGCGCACGCGTGCCTGTGGTTTGGCGCGAGAACGCTTCCCGACGTTGTTGCGGGAAACAGGCCAAACCCAATGCAGCGTGCAGTTTTTCAAAAACTTTGGGCAAATGCCAACTTTCCCATTGCCCAGGGACGGCCCATTGCGAAATGATAGGCTTGATTTTCGCCTAATTGTTGAACCGTCACGATGATCGACACCCAACACGAGACCATCTACTGGCTCGGCTTGCGGCTCGAGGTGCCTTGTGATTGGCAGATCGTGCGTCATGGACTCAGCTCGAAACGCGGACGCCTGACCTTCACCGATCGATTTGCTGAGCGACTCGATCTGCGCTGGCGGCACCTGGAGCACGATCCCGACGTCGAACACCTGGTGCGTGACCAACGCGCACGTGACGCTCGCGAATTGCCGGACTGTCAGACTGCTGACGTGCGGATCTCGGGTTGGCACGGCTATCGGCGAACTTGCCCTAGTGAATTGCTGGTGCGCGCTGCACGCTACGATGCAGAAGCACATCGACTGCTTGAGGCGCTCCTGATCATCGAACCAAAACAGGGGCGGTCCACGAAGGTGACCGAGCAGCTGTTGAACGCGGTACGTTGCGTCGCTGCCGAGAACCAGCGGCAAAGGCTGCGGGCATTCGATATCGATGTGAGCCTGCCCGAAAATCTGCGACTAAGCCGCGCCTCTGTAGAACCCGCCAACGTCGTATTCGAATTTGAGGCTACGGATAAGCATCCAGATCGCGCCAAGGTTCGCGCCAGCGCCGTGGTGCGCCGCATGGGGATGGCAAGATCCTGGTACCGTGGCAACGCACTCCGGCTGATTGAGCGCGAATCACCGCGGATACGTTTTGGCCAAGTGCGTGAAATTTCCGTACACTCGCACCTTGCGAGCTATGCGGAGGGCGACGCATCGCGGGCGCGCTTCTTGCGCTGGGTGGGGCGTGGTATGCGCCGACGCGCACTACTCTGGCACTGCGAAGCCGAGAATGCCGTCTACCACGTAGCTACGACGAGCTACGACCGTGCTCCTCTCTACCCCGAATCCCTGCTCGTCGAATGCTGCAAGGAAGAGCCGGGGTGAAACGCCAGAGCAAAGCCATCAATGCGGCCGAGCTCTTGGCAATGGTGCCCGGACAGAATCAAGCGATTCGTGTCGAATCTTACGCCGATGGGTTGATCGTGTGGGTGAAGATTCAAAAACGTTGGTGGATGGGGCCGCCCCTCGGATGGTTCTTGCCGTTTCGAGCGGAAAAGGGCGTTGCGCTCGATGTTCTGGGGCGTGAGGTGTTCGAGGCCTGCGACGGCCAGCACAGCATGGAAAGCATCATCGAGGAATTTGCCAAAAGGCATCGGATTCGCTTTCACGAAGCCAAGCACAGCGTTATCACGTTCGCGCGCTGGCTCATGGAGCGCAAGATCATCTTTCTGGCAAGGGCGGGGCATTCAACATGAAGAGCAGGCCCAAACCAATCATCGCTCGTGACCAGGTAACACTCGGCCTTTGCCGTTGCTGGCAACTGGCGGTTTCTGGGATGTCGTACCGCCCTTTTCGGTCCATGGTTACGATCGCCATTCTCTCGCTCGCCGCGGCATTCATGGTTCATATGCTCGGGTTCGGGCTGATCGAGAACGAAACGCAGCGGGTCGCTTACGAACGGATGCGGAGCAGCCGGCGGCTTGGACAAGACCTATATCGACTTGCTAAGCCAGACACCGATCGAGCCATTCTTCAAGCGTTGGCAAGTGCTGACAACCTGCGTGAGCGGGAATATGCCGCGTGGGCCAGACTTTCGCCTGAGCAACTCGCTCAAGCGCGTGCCACGGCCAAACAGTTGGCGCTGGCGACTGACTATTTTGCGGACCTGGCTCCGGCACCTAAAGCCGTCTTTGTGGGCGACCGCACCACTGAGGAACTTTTCGACCACCTCGCGGTAGCGGCGAACTTCTCCGCCTTCGACCACCACCTACGACAGTTCGCGCTTCGGCCACCACTAGCCAACGTCCAAGCATTCCGGGCGTTAATCCATGAGCATCGGCCGAAGCTTCTCGAAATTGCGTTTCGCATTCGCACGGGGCAGCAGAGCGCCATCGATCAACTCGTTACCAAGGTCGGTCCAGCGAACCAGGCGATGCTCGAGCAGCCCCTGGATCTGCTTGGTAGCGCAATGCTTGCAGCGGGGTTCTCCGTGTCATCGGAACGTCTGCGGCAGATGAGAGACTTAGCTTTGCGTAGTCGCGACAAGAAGGAGATCGAGCAACTGCTACAGCAGTCGCAGGTCCTTGGAGCGGTTGCCCGGCACGCCTCCGTCGAACCGAAGGATGTCAACTTCGAACGCCTTGCGGGCTGGACCAACTCGTTGCGTGATGCGCGCTGGTTGTATGCCGTTCTGCGCGATGCGGGCGCGATGGCTTTGCCGGAGCCAGAGCGCATCGACCGCCTGTTTGCCGAGTATCGGAACGAGCGTCGTCTTGGTCAAGTTGCGGGCACCAGACCTCCGATCCAGCAAGGTGCCCTAGGGGACTTGCCTCCGCGCAGCCAGTGGCTCATCTTTCTGTCATCTCTGGTGTGCATGGTGGGCGTGGCCAACGCAATGCTGATGTCCGTCACCGAGCGCTTCACCGAAATCGCCACGATGAAGTGTCTGGGTGCGATCGACCACTTCGTGATGATGATGATCGTGCTGGAGGCACTCATTCAGGGAGCCGTTGGCGGACTCGTGGGGCTGCTGCTAGGCATCGTCCTTGCCATCGTTCGAGGTGCCTTCGCATTCGGGCAGCTTCTCGCCTTGGCGTCGAGCGCAACCTCGACCGTGTTGCTCGCAATGCTCATGTCACTGGGTGCGACGATGATTCTCGCGGCACTCGCGGCACTCGGCCCGGCCTACGTGGCAGCTCGACTCTCCCCAATGGAAGCCATGCGCATCGAGTAGCGGTGAAGGTGAATCCATGGACCAGTCTCCTATCGACACCAACTCCGCTTCCACTGCGACTCCAAATACGACCGAGCGAGCCATTGTCATCCGAACCTTGGGACTCGAGAAGAGCTACGGCACGGGTGAAGCCGAGACCCATGCGTTGCGTGGTGTCGATTCCGTGATCTACCGCGGCGAATTCATTGCCGTCATGGGGCCATCGGGATCGGGTAAGAGCACCTACTTCAACATGATTGGTGGCCTCGATTCCGCGTCAAAGGGTCGCATTCTCATCGACGAAGTGGACGTGGCCCAGCTTTCCGCTGTCGAGCTCGCGTTTCTGCGGTGCCGGAAAATCGGCTATATCTTTCAGAGCTACAACCTCATCCGCTACATGACCGCGCTTGAGAACGTTACCGCGCCGATGGAGTTTGCCGGGGTGCCACCTTTGGAGGCTCGGCGGCGTGGGATGGAGTTGCTTGAGCTCGTTGGACTGACTGACCGTTACTTTCACCGGCCGATCGAGATGTCGGGAGGGCAGCAGCAGCGTGTTGCCATTGCGCGATCCCTCTGCAATCGTCCGACCATCTTACTTGCGGACGAGCCGACGGCTAATCTTGATCTTCACACGGGGCAAGAGATTCTCGATATCTTGCAGCGTGTCAATCGCGATCGCAAAGTCACGATTGTGTGCTCGACGCACGATCACCGACTACTCAAGGTGTGTGACAGAATCATGTGGATCCGCGATGGGTGCGTCGAACGCGTCGAGTCGAGCGAGAATATACGGATCACCGTCGGCTGCATCGGGGGCATGTCGTGATCCGATCTTCGCGACCTCGGCGTGCAGTAGGTGCATGTCTTCTCTTGCTGGTTGGTGGTCTCGCGCTCGCTGTGCGACAGCGAAGTTGTCACGCGGCACTGCCGGTGCCACAAGTGTCACTAGCGTCAGCAGCGTCTGCGACGCCAGCTGGCTCGGTCGCGCTACCGGCCAGTACCAGTGCTGAGTCAGCAGGGAATGCGGAGCGGCCGTCGCGCAAGCTCGGTGAGGCTACTGCGGATCCAGCGCCGCAACTCTCGGCACCGGATCGTGAGTTTCTAGACGACATTCTGAATCTGACCGCGAAGCCACACCGACTCTCCGGATCCCAGGAAGGCAGAGCCGCTGCCGACTATGTGGAGCGCCGGCTTCGGGCAAACGGTGTCACAGACGTGTTCTCTTTGGACATGCCGGTCTGGGTGGCGAACATCCGCCGCTGTGCGCTCGAACTGGATGGTCGAGTTCTACCGCTGCTTCCGATGCGACCAAACGTCACCGTGCAGCCGAATACCGGTGTTGCTGGAATCGTCGGGCCGATCCTGTACCTGGGGCAAGCAAGCGTATCGGAGCTTGCTGCGCGGAGGGTCGAAGGTGCGATTGTCGTGGTTGACTACGACAGTCACAATGCCTGGACTCAGGCCTTCGCATTGGGCGCGCGCGCTGTCATTTTCTTGGATCGCGGCCGCTCCGCATCCGTCGAGCCAAAATGGGCAGGGGTGCCGTCGAATCAACCGCGCTTCTACGTACCGCCCGGTGTAGACGCGGCCGTCGCACTGACGCGTGACTACCCCACGGGGAAGTTGACAAGCGAGATCACCTGGGAGCCTGGTGCGGGGCGCAATGTCATCGCGCGCATTGCCGGCACGGACCCGGGCTTTGCCCCGCACCGCAACGAAAATGAAGCGATGGTGATGGCTGCGGCGCTAGACTCGTTCGGTGAGGTGCCGGCGCATGCACCCGGGGCGCGTGGCGCAGCTAACATGGCTGCCCTCTTGGCAACGGCCAAGGTCTTCGCTGCGCAGCCACCCAAGCGCGACACTTGGATAGTCTTCCTCGACAACCAAGCCCACTACCATCAGGGCGCGCGCGAATTCTACGACGCCATCATGATGGCGGAAGCCCAGCACCAGCGGCTTTGGCAACAGCACCGCGACGAGCAGAGCCGCCTCGGTGAGCTAAAGGGCTTGATTGACCGCGAAGGATTGACGCTAACCTGCAGCAAGCTCAGTCCGGAGCTTGCTGTCGCGTATTCCACAGCGGTCAGGCAAGAGGCCAACTACGCTCGCGATGACGCGCGAAAGGTTGCGGAGTTGGCGCGTCTGCGCGCGAATCTTCAGCTTGCAGACGCGGTGGCTGCTGCAACGGATCGTGCGCTTGCGCAGCTCTCCGATGAAGCTTCAATCCGCTGGGACGAGGTGCGCAGGGCTCTACACAAGGACGCGCTACCTAGCTTCGTTGCAGACCAAGAACAGAAGCTGAAAGTGGGGGGCCCCGACGCACCACTAGCCAGACAACAGCTTGAACTGCTGCAGGGCCTGAAGACTGCCACCTCTACGCGCTGTGAACACCGGCTCGCCGAGTTGTCGCGAATAGTTGCCATTGACGAGCAGCGCGACAAAATGAGAACCGCACTTGCATCTGGCACAGGGACGTCGAAAAAGCTCCCTTGGATCGTTCTGCACGTAACCTACGATCTGGCCGACGTTGGTCTAAACTGGGGGATCGTTACGGGCGACTGGACCAATCGCCTGTTCTCGTGGCGCACGCCCAAGTCCGTTGCCGATGCGCCTGGCTACTACGGTCAGATTTACCACGCGTTGAACGAGGTTAGTCGTTCCGTGTCCGGATTGACCAGGCTGGACCGTTCGACATTGACTGACCCCAGCTTGGGAATGACGTTTGCGCCCGGGCAGTACTTCTCGTCCGGGACAGTGGCTGGCGCGTATGGATTCTACAACGTTGCCTTGATGACGGGGCACGATCGTCGATCGCGCGACGGGTATCCGAGCGACACCCTCTCGAACCTCGATTGGTCGAACCTTCGCAAGCAAGCAGCTGAGAGTGCAATGCTGCTCTGCGCAGCAAGCAGCAGCGCCGAGCTCAGCCTCCACGCGGTTTTCAAGTCAGTTGTCAAGAGCAAGTACCCGACATACGAACAGGGTCAGAACGCTGGTGACTACGTAGCCTTGCAGGTGAGCGGGAGCCTGAAGGAAGATCATCCGGCATCGGGTGCGCTGTTGGCGCTGTGGCCCGGCAACATTGGCTGGAGGACGCAAGCCTTCTCCAGCCTGGAGAAAGCACTCGATCCGCCGGGATTCGATCCGACTGCGCTGGAAGTCGTCGAGCAGACCGGACGAGTTCGCGTCGTAGGCTTGCGCGAGGACATGCATTCAGAAGTCATGTCGATTGGCAGTGTGCGCGGCCCAGACGGACAGGTGGTGGCAATCACCACGCAGGAACGCCAGGCGCAGAAGCTGATCGATGCCATTCGCGTCAATCTATTCTTCGGCAAGGGGTTTGCGTTCACGACTAACTTGGGCCTCGAAACGAAGCCGGAGCTGCTCAAGCTCCTGAATGCTTCGTCCGAATCACCGTTTCGCGTCAATCGGTCACTTTACGGTCAGCTGAAGGAGCATGGTTTTGCTTACATTTCCGACCAGTTCGCGCACCAACGGCTGAAGCTGTTTCAGCCCATGGGGGTGACCGTTCTCGGAGAACCGACGGAGCAAAACCCGATGGGCAGGGGCATCGAACCGTCGAACTTGCTAGCGGGTGTCGCCATCAGCCAGCGCACGGCTGAAGACATTTGGCGACTCAACGAACAAAGACTCGACCAGTTGCGTGTGCGTGGGGTCACCAGTGCCGACCTCGAGATCCTGCACAGTCGAGCGCGTCGTGCGATCGAGCAGGCGAGGGCATTGCCCAATACTGCTGAGCGTGAAGCGTCGTATATGCGTAGCGCATCTCTATCGCATCACGTGTATCTGCCCTTGAGGCAGACGATGGACGACCTGGTGCGCGCCATTGTCATTCTCTTGCTTCTGGCTATTCCTTTCGCCTTTGCTCTGGAACGGCTTAGCGTGTGTGCGACATCGATCTATGGAAAAATTGCTGGCTTCACAGCGGCATTCCTCACGACGTTTGCTCTCTTGTATTGGATGCACCCAGGGTTTGCCATTGCATCCACACCAAGCATCATTTTCCTCGCCTTTGCCCTCGTCCTGTTGTCGTCGCTGGTCATAGGCATCGTCCTGCGCAAGTTCAAGACGGAATTGCGGACCCTGCAAGGCCAAGCGGTTGAGCTCCATGGCGTCGAGGTGTCGCGCATTGGGACCTTGCTCGCCGCGATTAGCATGGGCATGTCGACAATGCGTCGTCGACGCATGCGGACGACGTTGACCGCGATCACGGTCGTGATGCTCACGTTTACGATCTTGTCGTTTGCATCATTCAGTCGCACGGTTGGTGTTCGCGCCACCTACGAGGGACCATTTGGCGAGCACGTGCGCGCCAAGGTGCTGCTGCACAAGCTCGACTTCTCCGAGATCCGCGAGAGCACGCTGGACTTGCTGCGTGGTCAGGAGGGCCCGAACGGCCTGCTGGCACCCCAATACTGGCTGACGCGTGAACTCAATGCGCCGGAGCGCATTAGCGTGACGGCCGCGTCCGGCAAGCCTTCGCTGAGCGTCGATGCCCTCATGGGGATCCCGGTTGACGAGCTTAGGCGTTGGCCGGAACTGAGCAAGGCCCTCGGTCCCGACGCAACCGCCGTCATTACGGAAATCGCCGACGGGCAGGTGTTTCTCCCTCCCATCATGCAGAGCGTACTCGGACTGCACGCTGGTGATCCCATCTTGCTCAATGGCAAGAAGGTGCGGTTTGCCGGCTCCGTCGATTCGTCGGCTCTTGAGCGCTTGCGCCATCTCGACGGCCATCCAGTCCTACCGGTCAACTTCCAGGATCCGGTTTTGGCTGCAGCCGGCGCCAACAGCAACAGCGCTCAGCAGGACGAGACGAAACTCATTTTAGCCGACGAAGTTGATCGCAATTTCACCTACCTGAGCAGCGACCAGGTAGCCATCGCCTCGGACACGCTCGTGCGTGAATTGGGTGGCAAGCTGCACACGGTTGCCATCTACACCCCGGATTGCGTCGACGCTGCCGAGCGGGGCCGTCGGATCGCCGAGCTTGTCGTGATGCCCGTCTGGGCCGCGGGCACAGACGGAGTGGAGCGACTGGTGTTCACGGTATTGACCGACGTGGAGGGTGGATTCGGGCTGTTTGTTCCGCTACTTCTCGGTGGACTCATCATCTTCGGTACGCTGCTCGGATCGATTGGCGATCGCGAGCGTGAGATCTACACCTTCTCCGCGTTAGGTCTTGCACCTGGGCACGTTGGGGCACTGTTCTTTGCCGAGGCTACCGTATATGCCGTCATTGGCGGCATGGGCGGACAGCTCTTAGCCCAATTTGCGGGACAGGCGACGACCTTTATGGCGAAGCAGGGTCTCATCTCGCCGGTGTCGATCAACTTCTCCTCAACCAACTCGCTGTTTGCCATCGGTGTCGTCATGTTGACGGTCTTGGTGTCTGCGATATATCCCGCGTATCGCGCTTCGAAGAGCGCCAACCCTGGGCTTGCACGCAGTTGGAAGATGCCATTGCCAGTTGGCGACCATCTCGACCTCATCTTCCCCTTCACGGTGTCAGCGTATGACATAGTTGGCGTCATCAGCTTCCTCGTCGAGCACTTTCGCCAGCATAGTGACGCAGGACTCGGCGAGTTTTCGTCCTCCAAAGCCGAGATCAGGCGCCAGGAAGAGGGCCATCTGCAATTGGTGGCGGAGGTCGCCTTGGCTCCGTTCGATCTCGGTGTGACCCAGCAGCTGGAGCTTTCAGCGATTCCGTCGGAGATCTCCGGTGTCGACGAGGTGAAGATTCGTATCACACGCCACAGTGGCACCAACGGCGACTGGGTTCGAGCCAACGCGGTGTTTCTCAAGAGATTGCGGCAGCAGTTTCTGCTTTGGCGCATGCTGTCGCATGACGTCATCGAGGACTACCGTCAGCGCACGAACATGGAGCTCGAAGTCAGCAAGGCACCTGTGGCGGAGGCGAGCTGCCGATGACCAGCATTTGGGCCAAGATTTTCGAGCAGCTGTTGCGACACAGGAAGACCAATGATCAGGAACTCGAAGAGTTTCGAGCGTTGATGCAGCCTTCCAGCAGTTTCGACGATGGTTTCAGTTGGTCATCGTTCTTGGGGGCTGTATTCGTAGCGGCCCTGATGGTTCCAGGTTCGATCTACATGACGCTGATCGCTGGCATGAGCGTTGGGCCTGCGGCGCAATGGGTTACCGTCATCTTGTTCATCGAGGTAGCACGGCGGGCCAATAAGCAACTGCGGCGCGCCGAGGTCTTTACCCTATTTTACCTCGCGGGTGCCATCATGGTCACCGCCTCGATGGCTCAGGGCAACTTCCAAGGTGG
Source organism: uncultured Polyangiaceae bacterium (assembly GCA_964454965.1). Lineage (GTDB taxonomy): Bacteria > Myxococcota_A > Polyangia > Polyangiales > Polyangiaceae > FEN-1139. The sequence continues at coordinate 25,156 of CAYVXY010000026.1, forward strand.
TCTTGGCGCGCTCTGGTCGCAGTTCTTCGCCCAGTCAGACGCTGCGCGGGCTTCGGGCATCTCCGCACATCTCCCGTATTGGGTTGTGCCGTCCGACCCAGAAGTACTCGAGAGGAGGTCGCTCTTTCAATGGCAATGGATGCCCGCTGTGGCGCTTATCGCGTTCACCATGGTAATTGGGCGTCTCGACAGCATGGTGCTCGGGTATGGCCTGTTTCGGCTAACCAGCGATATCGAGAAACTGCCGTTTCCCATGGCGCCTGTCGGCGCACAAGGCATCATGGCGCTGTCCGAGGAGCAGGACGAAGACTTGGCTGCCCGGCGCGGCCAAACCATTGATGACCCCCAAGCGGAAAAGTCCTGGCGTTGGCGTGTATTTTCCATCGGCGCGGTGATCGGGATCGTGTTTGGCATGCTGTACATTGGCGTACCGACCATTTCCGGCGCCTTGCTCGAGCGACCGATCGCGATCTTGCCGATACCGTTCAAGGACTTCACTCCGCTAACGGCTCGGTTTCTGCCCGCCACGGCGATCGCGTTGGCAGTCGATCTCGGCATGGTAATTCTAGGCATGGTGCTGCCTTATTGGGCGGTGGTCGGCACCTTCTGCGGCTTGCTCGTGACTTTCTTCCTCAATCCAATCTTGTCGCGCCCAACGGCAGGTGTGCTGCACTCCTGGAATCCTGGTGACAGCATGCAGATCACGTTCTACAAGAACCAGATCGACTTCTACTTCAGTTTCGCCATCGGCATTGGACTTGCCATTGCCTCTGCCGGGATCTGGTCGGTTGCGCGTGCCGTTGCCCGAGCCAAGCAGAGGAAGCGGCAGAACCTCGACACGCCTGCCGCTGTCGCGCCGTCCATGCCCAAAGGGCGAGGCGACATACGCCCTTTGCAAATCTTGTTGACCTACCTGGTGGTGATCAGTCTGTATATTGGGGCATCCATCTGGCTGCTCTACCTCGCTGATGGCAAGGTGTACTGGCCAGTTATCGGCGTGATGGCGACTTACGCCCTGTTCTATACGCCAATCATCAGCTACGTGACCGTGCGTCTCGAAGGCATTGCCGGTGAAGTGTTGAACATCCCCTTCATCCGCGAGGTCGCGTTCGTCTTCTCGGGTTACCACGGCATGGCCGTGTGGTTTCTGCCCGTTCCACTACACAACTACGGACAAATGGTCGTTCAGTACCGTCAAGCCGAGCTCACCGGCACGAAGTTCTTGTCGATCTGGAAGAGCGAGCTCCTGCTTACTCCGATCATCGTTGTTGGTTCCTTGCTGTTCGCGCATCTCATTTGGGGGCTAGGACCAATTCCCGGTCCGCAGTACCTCTACGCACAAGAATGGTGGGAAGTGACCGCCGCACAGCAGGCGATCGTGTTCTCATCCACCCTCGGTGGATTCACGGAGTTTGAAGAAGCGTTCCGTGGCAGCTACATTCTTGCGGGGTTGGGAGCAGGTGGCCTGTTGCTCGGCGTATTCACTTGGCTAGGCGCGCCAGTGTTCTTTGTCTATGGCATCGTGCGCGGCCTGAATCAGACGCTGCCCTTCGTCGTCATTCCGCAGTTCGTTGGAGCCCTGGTTGGACGTTACTATTTTCGCCGACGCATGGGTCTCGTGTGGCGTCACTACATTCCAGTATTATTCGCCGGATTCAGTTGTGGTATGGGTCTCGTTGCGACGTTGTGCATTGGGCTCACCTTCGTCTCAAAGAGCGTGTTCACTCTTCCGTACTAGGTGATTCCGAGGTATCCGATGGACAACGACCAGAGCAATCGCGACGAACCAGCGGACAACCCGGACTTGTCCACCGAGATCGCTCCTGGTGCGCGTCTGGTCGTCATGCGCGACATCTCGAAGATCTACGCGCTCAGGAGCGAAGAGGTCTACGCCTTGCGTGACGTGAACTTGGAGATACTTCGCGGTGAGTATCTTTCCATCATGGGTCCCTCTGGGTCGGGCAAGTCGACGTTGCTCAACATCATCGGAGCCCTGGATCGGCCATCACGGGGCGAAATCAGAATTGGCCCCTTGGATCTGACAAAGCTATCGAGTCGACAGCTCGCGTATGTGCGGTCGAACTACATTGGCTACGTCTTCCAGGCATACAACCTCATCGCGTCGCAAACTGCCCCAAAAGAACGTCGCCCTGCCGCGGCTGTTTGCTGGTGCCAGTGTGGCAGACGCGGACGAAGCCGCGCGGCAGAAACTGGAGCAGGTGGGTCTTGGTCATCGATTGACCCATCGCCCCGACGAACTTTCGGGGGGGCAGCAACAGCGGGTGGCCATCGCACGCGCGCTCGTGAATGATCCAACCATCATTCTTGCGGACGAGCCGACAGCCAACCTCGACCTCTACACGGGGGCCAAAGTCATAGCCACCCTGAAGCACCTCAGTGTGGAGCAAGGTATCACCATCATTACCGCGACGCACGATCATAAGATGTTAGCGAATTCCGATCGCGTGCTTTGGATCTCCAGCGGGCAAGTCGAACGGCTGCAAAGCCGCTCAGAATTGCAGATCCAAGAGGGGCAAATCGCGATGCGTGGCAGCGAGCTTTCGGAGTAGGTGTCGGGTCGAGGTCAGCAGAGCGAGGCAGAAATCAGCGCAACCCAATCGTTGAGGCGGTCTTCGGATACGAGGCGGAACCGCAACTCCACACTGTGCTCGAGCTTCGGGAAATGGGGACAGGCCAACGCAGCGCCCACCCAACGGTCGTCGTGCAGTGCTGAAGCGAGCAGGCTGGATTCCCTCAAGAGCTCTACACGTTGTGCCTGTGTCCAGCAAGGATCTTCGAGAGTGGCGACCTCCGCAATACCCTGCGGATTGGGCACGAGATCTTGCTGCCGCCAGAGCCGAAAACAATCGGGTTCGGCCAGGTCCTGGTAGAGCGCACGGATGTCGCTTCCCCCGTTCTCTTCGATGCCAAGGGCCAATAGTATCAAGCGTACGCGACTGCCGTCGGCTGCAACCGGCACGTCCAATAGGGTATGTTCCCGCGATAACTCGTATGGCGGCTCACCGTCAGCCGGAAATCGATACAGCGCCCGGCCTATGTCGTAGATGCGATCCTGCACCAAAGCATAGGCTCCGACCAAGAGGCAGGGCTCGGGTTTACGGTGCAACACGCCGTCATAGGCGGCGCCAATCTCGATCTTCGACAGCCGTAGCTGCAAATGGACCGCACGCGTATGTCCGACCTGTTGAACTGGCAACGGTGGTGGATGGGCCAAGACACGCTTGTTGTGCGTAGCTTGCGACGGCCAACTCGCCGACGTCGCGTATTCGCCACCCGAGACGACTCGAGATGGCGGGACAGGGGGCTCCTTGGACACCATTTCCAGGTGTTCGACTTGCGAAGTGCCGTCAACGGATTCGTTCAGCTGCACCAACCACCGTTGCGTGTAGTCCCTATCCCGATGCGAGGCGAGGGCAGCTTCATCGCGATACAGCTCAAGCAGCAAGAAGGCGCTCGAGTCGTCACGACGACTGAGAAGCTCCGTTCGGACGTTGCCGATTTCCGTTCGAGTGCGCTGTTGATAGAGGCGTGTCGCGGCAACGAAACTCTCCGTCGATTCAGCGTGAATGCGAAAACCAACGTGCAGGACCAACATGCAAGAAACCCTCTTTTGCATCGAACCACGTACCTCTCGCGGCCGAATCCGCTTGCAACTACATCATCGCCATCCCCCACGCAAGGCCGAGAGTACTAGGCAGAATTGCGCATTTTTGTCCTCAAAGTTACAGCCGGCACGCGGCAGAGTTGTGCCGCGCGCCACCCTGAACGTATGATGCAGGTTCGGTGCAAGTTCGCGCGCGACTGAACCATCCCAATCGGGTTGCGCCTGTCGCACAAGGAGAGAGTCATGGATCAGGGGCCATCCACGATGCAGCAAACTGAGGGAACTGGACCATTTGCGCCACCTCCAGGGTACGCCGAACAACGATCCATCCCATTTCAGTTCACCGGGAACACGTCCGAGTACTTCAGGATTTGGGTGGTCAACACGCTGCTGACAATTGTGACACTGGGTATCTACTCGGCCTGGGCTAAGGTGCGCACCAAGCAGTACTTCTACCGGAACACTCTGATTGATGGAGTGAGCTTCGACTACTCGGCAGATCCCATTGCAATCCTCAAGGGGCGCATCATCGTCGCCGTTGCTCTTGGTCTCATGGCTTGGTCGCAGTACTACTTCATGCCCGTCTATTTCGCGTTGCTGGTCTTGTTCTTTCTCGCCACGCCTTGGGTCGTGGTCAAGTCTCTCGCGTTCAATGCACGCAATTCGGCATACCGCAACATTCGTTTCGCGTTTCCGGGCCGCGTTGGCGAGGCATTTGGTGTATACTTGCAGACTTCTTTGTTCTATATGATTACGTGCGGGCTTGGCTACCCGTGGGCACAATGGACGCTCACCCGATTCATTGCCTGGCGACACTTCTACGGTGACTTGCAGTTCACATGGCACGCCAAGTGTTCGGAGTACTATCGCGCCTATCTCATCGGGTTGGCCCTATTCCTTCCTGGCTACGGCATCCTGATTGCGGCAATGGTGGCCTCCTTCAAAGTGGGTAAGAGCCATAGTCCGGGGATGATGACCATCCCGATGGTCCTATTCTTCATGTACGTGCTGATTCCCACGGCCTACTTGCGAGCGCAGCTGAGCAACCTACTGTACGGAAAGATGATGGTAGGGAGCCACTGGTTCATCAGTACGCAGCGTCCTATTCCGTTGCTCAAGCTCTACGCCACGAACGCCGTCGCCATAGTAATGAGTTTGGGACTGCTGATTCCCTGGGCGAAGATTCGCTTGGCCAAATACCGCGCAGAAACCCTGACGTTACAGGCAGTCGGCAGCCTTTACGCCGAATCCCTGCTCAATGACAATACGAGTGCCATTGGCGAGGGCATGACCGATCTCGGAGACTTCGATCTGGGCATTGGTACATGATTAGGTTCTCGGCCAAGTACTACGATGGAGTCGTTTCGGATTCGGTCGACGTGACTGTCGAATTGGACGACGCGAACACACTCCATGTCATTGGCTTGCCGCAAGCCGTCGCTCATCCGCTCGCGTCCGTGCGTGTTGCATCGCGCTTGGGCAACACCTTGCGCAAAGTCACTCTGCCCGACGGGGCCACTTGCGAATGCCTCGACCAGGTAGTCTTGGACGAGTTATTGCGGCGCGCTGGTCGTGGTAGGGGGGGCGCCTTCGTGCACAAGCTCGAATCGACGTGGCGAGCTGCATTGCTCGCCACGGTTGTACTCGTCGTTCTGGTCGCCATAGGCGTTCGCTGGGGCATTCCCCTAGCGGCAAAACAGGTTGCTCGAGCCATTCCGCCGGGGCTAGCCTACGATCTTGGTCGCGGCACCTTGGCAATGCTCGATCAATCTGTGCTCAAGTCCACGCAACTCTCACCGGAGCGCCAAACGGAGCTGACATCGGGTTTCGATGCCATGGCCGAACAGTATTCGGAGCTGCCGCTCGAGCTGCATTTCCGTCGCGGTGTTGGACCGAATGCCTTCGCCCTGCCGGATGGTTCAGTCATCGTCAGCGATGAGCTCATCGCTCTTGCCAAGGATGACAAGGAAATCTACAGCGTTCTTATGCACGAGATTGGGCACGTGCATCACAGGCACGCTTTGCGCATGGCACTGGAGAGTTCGACCGTGGTCATTCTGGTGTCCACTTACCTCGGGGACGTAACGCAGCTCAGTACACTTTCCAGCACCTTGCCCGGCATTATCGCGCAATCGCATTACTCGCGCGAACATGAGACCGAGGCCGATAGCTTTGCTCTCGTATACCTGGACCGCAGCCACATTCCGCGCAAGCACTACGCCAACATTTTACGCTCGTTACAGAAAAGCGTCGGCAAAGATCCGCGTGGAGGCATGCAATACCTGGCGTCCCATCCGCCCACGTCCGAACGCATTCGTAGGTTCGAGCAGTAGACTGAGCGCTCGCCGCAACCGGAACGCTCTGAGCTTGGGGCGGCGCAGTAACGGAGCGGTCTCGGCGACGCCTGTCATGGTTCATGGAGCCGCTTCTGTAGCCACTTTACGGCACTTCTGGCAACAGATTGAACCGAATACTCTTGCGCCGCTACAACCCAAATAACCAAATCTACCGATCACCCCGAGGCAGCACTTCTTACCCGGTCTCCAAAAACGGTTGCCACTCCGTGAATGGCGGGACAAGTCCTTGTAGCAGCATAGCGGCGTGCGACAGACGCGGGGTGATCGGATTGCGCAAGAGATGCATCCCAGCTTCGCGCGGAGTATTTTTGCCCTTCTTCAGATTGCAGTGGCGACAAGATACGACCAGGTTCTCCCAGCTGTCGATGCCTCCGCGCGAGCGCGGAAGCACGTGGTCGAGGTTGAGCTCGGCGGGGCCCGGACGCTTACCGCAGTATTGACACTGATAATGGTCGCGCAGCATCAGGTTTTGTCGCGTGAGGCGGACAACGAGCCGTGGCACGCGGTCGTAGTGCGACAGATGCAATACGCGCGGCGCGCGCAAGCGGCCGCGGACGAGTTGTATGGCATCGTCATTCGGGCTGGGGTAAAGGCGGGACCAATGCTCGAAGTCGAAGAGCTCACCGCTTTGTTCAAGGGCCTGCGCGCTGCCTGTGTAGAGCAGGACCAGCGCGCGGCGCACGGTCGAGACCCGAATGGCTACGTAAAAGCGATTGAGTAGCAGCACCGGCAGGTCGAGCACCTCGACCCGGTCTGTGTCCAGGGCGGCGCGGGGGGCTGCGGCGGGGTCGTTCGGGTCCAATTCTTGGCTCCAGACGGCTGGGATTCTAGTGCGACTTTGCCCGATGTGACAGCCCACTGTCCGGGGCGCTCGACCAAGGAGACGGGATGGGCTATGGCAGCGCCTCCCATGGCAGCCAAAGCGCCGTCCAGAACAGCTGGTCTAATCAGAAACCTTTCGGTCCTCGTGGCCATTCTCGTGACCATGGCGGGCTGCAGCGCGACGCCAAGCGAGGCCAATTGGCCCCCGATTTCCAAGAAGTGGTATGACCGCGCTGAGATTAGTTTTCGGCACGGTGACGTCGACGATGCGACGCTCGCCATCGACAACGCCATCCGCGTCGATGCTCAACGACCCGAGGTCAAACTGCTAGCGGCCAAAGTGGCGCTGTCGCGGCTCGAGTTCGATCGCACCATTCAGCTCACCGAAGGGGCGACGTCGTCTCAGGCTCTGGCCTTGCGAGGGCGTGCTCTTTGGTATGCGGATCGAATCAGCGAAGCTGCAGACGTGCTCGAGCGGCTCGTTGCCGATCCCGAGGTGCGTGATCCCTGGGCGGTCGATATCGCCAAGCTGGCGCGGCGTGGCACCGGTCGTAAGCCCTTCACGATGACGGGAGGCCTGGTTGCCGTGAGCGAGATGCCGCGGCTCGGGCGCAGTTTGCTCGTACCTATTGAGCTCGACGGCGAACCGGCGTTGGCCATGGTTGCGACGGGCGTTCCTGAAACCGTCGTTGATGCCACTGCCGGTGCCGATCCGAAATGGGTCAGTCTGAAGTTTGGCGACAACATCGAGGTGAAGGACGTTCCTGCTATCACCAAAGATCTCTCAGGCTATTCGCGACAGCTGAATGCGCCGGTGAAGGTGCTGCTCGGTGTCAATCTGTTGCGGCGGCTGCGTCCCACCATCGATTTTCTGGGCGGTCAGTTCGTCGTCCGATCCTACGAGCCGCCACCCCCGCCTGCAGCCACGACCGTCGGCGTACACTACATTCGCGGCGGCGGCATGTTGATCCGCTCGAGCTTCGGGGATCCCAAAGCGGGCAAGGTGGGCTCGCTGCTCATCGACACCACGATGGATTTGCCCTTGGCCCTCGACGAAGGCGGCTGGAAGAAGGCGGGCAAGGACAGTAAGACGCTGATGCCGTTGCCGGGAAGCAAGACCCTCAAGCAGGGAGTTGTCGACATGATGGCGTTTGGGTCCCTCGAGATCCCGGGGATCCCGGCGGTCGCCGGTGTTCCAATCGCCGACATCGAGAAACCCCTCGACATGGATCTCGACGGCATCATTGGCTCAGGCTTGGTGCTTCTGTTCCGAGTCACCCTCGCCGATCAAGGTCGCACCATGTGGCTAGAGCCAATGCCCGTGCTGCCGCCGGAACCCGCTGCGCCGGACCCAACCGCAGCACCCGCTCCGACAATGCCGGATCCCGTCGCAACACCGGACGCGAAAGCAGCCAAGCCACAGGGCAAGGGTGCTTCTGCCAAGCCCAAGGGGTCGAAGCCCGCTGGGGGCGTACCTTCCGCCAAGCCCGTGGCCCCCAAAGCGTCCGCCAATCCGAACAAGGTGCAATAGCCTCCAGTCGGAGTGGCATCACAACCGCATGCGTGGCAATACCTGCCCCGGTTGCGATGTCGCCCCCAGAACTTGCGATCTACGCTGGCAGTTTTGATCCCGTTACCAACGGCCATCTCGATTTGGTCGATCGCGTCTCGCGGTTGTTCCCGCAGGTCATCGTGGCCGTGGGAATCAACCCGGCAAGAGCGCCACTGTTCACCAAGGACGAGCGTCTTGAGCTTCTGATAGAAGTCTGTCGCCCTTACGCGAACGTGCGAGTGCAGGCCTTCGACGGCTTGTCCATCGATTTTGCGCGCAGTGTTGGCGCTCGGGTCATCGTTCGTGGTCTGCGCGCCGGTTCAGACTTTGAGTATGAGCTGCAGATCGCCCATGCCAACGCTGACTTGGCTCCCGAGCTCGACACCGTGTTTCTGCCAACCCGCACCAACTACGGTTTTATCTCGGCGTCCCTCGTGCGCGAGATTGCCCGTCACAACGGCGAAGTCGAGCGCTACGCGCCCCAGGTCGTTTGCGCGGCGCTTCGAAAGAAATACGGCTACTTGCCGCGATGACTGGTCAGGCTACTAGCGCTAGGTAGATTTTTTCTGTTTGTCCGGCGTGATAGAAGGCGCGTAGGCGCTCTCGCCATTGTTCGGGATGGCCGCGCTGCATCAACCGGGATACAAAACGCGCTGCCAGGTAGTTCGCGAAGCGATACCTTGCCCCGGCTTCGGTTTCGGGTGCATCCAAATAGGTTGCGCCATCGTACAACCAGCGATGCAGTTCCAGAAGGGTGCCGGTGGCTGCGCCGGCATTGGGGGCTAGCAAGACGAACTTGTCAATCTCAGCCTGCAACTCCAGTTCCAACTGTGTCGTTGGCAGTTCGACGCGTGTGCGCTCTGCCAAGAACAGGAAATGGCTGACCGCCTCGATTAGTTGCGTCCAATTGTCACTGGGCTGCAGCGGCGGGCATGGAATCTGGTCTTCCGGGAAAACGACCGCAACGTAGACCCCTTCGTACGACTCTTGCACCAGTACCTGTTCCCGCGTCTTGGCCGCGCCCAAGCGCAGAAAATCCTCCACATTGGGTGCCCGCTCGAGGCCGTAGAATCGTTCGAGGCGCCGTTGCAGACACCGCAGCTGGCGCTCGAGCCCTGGTCTCATTGCAATCCGCCCGTGCCGCGCAGTGGCACCAGGCCATGCGAAGCAAGTGCGGCGGCCAGGGACTCATTGCCGCTGTTGAGCCAACGCTCGTAAAGTTCGACCAGCGCTTGCTGCGAACGGGCAGCGCCGACGCGCAGCGTTTCGGCCACGTCATGCACGAGGGCTACGAACATGTGGAACCGCTCGGCAAGCTCGTCGAACACGCCGTTTTGGTCGGCTCGGTCAATAACCAACATGCGACCCGCCGTGGCGTAGGCACGGGCCCCGACCTGTTCCACGTAAGACTGTTCGATCCCACGGCGCTCCAGATGTTCAGCGAAGAAGCCCGTGGTGTAGAGCACACCATCGCCCACGCGCCGCAACCGCTCGAACCGCTCGTTGCCAACGGCGTTCAACGCGTTGGCTAACAGCAGCGTCAAGGGTTTGTCGGCATCTTCGTTGGCAAGCGGTGCATAGGCATGGTCAGCCAGCACCCCGGCGATGTAAGTTTCTGCCGCCGTGGTGGCGACATAGGCTCGGCGCTGCCGCACGGACTCGACGGTTTCGCGGAAGAACTCACTCAAATCCCCACAGAATTCAATCGGGGTGCCGTTTGATCGAGAATTTTGGTCCATGCGAGCGCTCCTTCTTTCACTGGATCTGCCCGTGAGCTAGCTCTCCTCCTTGCATGACGCGTGCCTGAGGCCCGCCTTACTACCGTAGCCTTCACGAGCAGCACAACCAGTCATTCTACATAGATATGGAACGACGCGCGCCGCATCGAAAGCAGGCTAGAAGGCTTCGTCAGACGATTGTTAGCCACCGATGGTCGAGACTGCCAATCGTGCCACAGCCGGAAACGCAGGCGTCGCGACTACGAAACCTTGGCAGAGGGTGCGACAGAGCTGTCAGGGGCGTGGCGCCGCGGGCGCACAAAATCACCGCGCCACCGAGCCCGAGCGTAGTGGTTTCGGTGGCGCGATAACGCCGTAGTATCGATGATGACTACGATGTCGAACCGCATGCTGCATTCATCGCTGATAGCTCGGCGAGGCAGGTGTTAGTGGAACACACGTCGGTTGCCGCTGAGTAGCAGTCGCCAAGTGCCTTCAACTTCGTAGCGCAATCGCCAGTGGCCGTACCATACGCGTCGCAAATGCCCTTGCATGTAGCTAAATCGACGAGCGAGCAATTAAGGTCCACCTGCTCTTGGCAAACCTTTTTGCACGCGGTCACGTACGCTGCCGCGTCCGCGTTGGCCGAGCCCTTGTCGTCGCCGTCGTCGCTGCAGGCCACGGCGTTGACGCCCAGGATCGAAATGACCAACAATACTTTGATAGATTTCACGTGAAGTACCTCCGAAAAGGGTTATCCGGGCGTCACCAGCATCCCGAATTTCGTTTGCCACCTTAGACGATGTTCGTGGAAAGCGATTCAAAACCACCGGAGCAGAGGTCGGATCTTCTCAGGATACTTCTAGGGTTGCGTCGAGGCGGCCCACTGGCGGGATGCCTGCTGCTTGTCCTGAATAGACCCCATTCATCGACCCATCGGCAGTGATCTGCTTGCATCGGAGGCGTGATAGAAGTGTCAGGTAGTGCAAATCGAACTCTTGGCCCCAGCGACCGAAGACTCGACGTACCTGCCCCGACTTGGGCTAGGCATCTTGGCGGCTCTAACTCCCGAGAGTGACGAGGTGATCTACACGGACGAGGTCATTTGCCGCTTTAACCTCGAGCGCGATGTAAAAGACGTCGATCTGGTGGGTATTACGGCCGACAGCAAGACTGCGCGGCGCGCCTACGAGATCGCGCACGCCTACCGGCGTCGTGGAGTCAAGGTGGTTCTAGGTGGGATCCACCCGACGGCTCTGCCCGAAGAGGCTGCTCACTTTGCCGATGCAGTGGTTGTAGGTGAGGCTGAGGATCTGTGGCCCCAGCTGCTCGTCGACTTCAAACGGGGCGAGCTGAAGCCGCGTTATTCAGGGGTTTGGCCGGATCTCGGGGGCCGCCCGCTTGCGCGGCGTGACCTGTTTGCGTCGAAGAAATACGTGCCCTTCAAGGTGGTGCAGACGATGCGCGGCTGTCCCTACCTTTGCGAGTTTTGTAGCGTTTCGACGGCGAATGGCACAACCATGCGATTTCGTCCGGTCGAAGACGTTCTGACCGAGCTAAGGACGCTTGGCAGATTCATTCTATTCGCCGACGACAACGTGATGGTTCACCGGAAGTACTCGGCAGAGCTTTTCACGCGCATGGCAGAGCTCAAGAAGAATTGGATCGGCCAGTGTTCGCTTTCGGCAATTCGCAACCTCGAGAACGTGGAGCTTCTGTCCAAGAGTGGATGCAAGGCGCTCTTCATCGGTTTCGAGAGCGTCGACGACGCGACGCTCAAGCACATGGGCAAGCACCAGAACCGCACTAAGGATTATCGCGAAGTGGTTGCGCGCTTGCATGAGCACGGCATTGCCACTTGGGGTTCATTCGTATTTGGCTTCGATACGGACAATCTCGAGTCATTTGATCGCACCGCGGAATTTGCCGTCGATGCTCAACTAACCATCGCTTCGTTTGCGATCTTGACGCCCTATCCGGCGACGAAGTTGTATCGACGCCTCGCAGCCGAGGGCCGCTTGACCGATCCGCGTTGGTGGCTGCGCAGCAATCATGACGCGGACTCCCCCTATTTCGTACCCAAGCTCATGACGCGTGAGCAATTGCACGAGGGTTGGCAGCGGGCATGGAAGAAGTTCTACGAACCGTCAGCAATCTGGCAGCGCTACCGGCCCAGGCAGAGCGCCGGGTGGATTCAGAACTTCGCCCATTTGCCGCTGAACCTCATGCAGAACCGCTTGGTCAAGCAGAAGATCATCGGCGGAAAACAACGCTTTCGCACCGGCAATCTCAACGCATCCGCAGCCGCATTCGACCAATGTCTCCAGTCGCTTCCGGTTCCCGAGGAATCGGCGTCCGACCTTGTTTGCCTGACGCCCTAACGACCACAGACCCCTTCGACCAAGCGACAGTAGCGCTTCTCCTTGCAGTCCCGCGAGTGTTGACAATCCGTTTGTGTACCAACGACGCAACCGGGGATGACCTCGATACCGCTCTTGCGGTTGTCCGCAACGAATTCGCAGACACCGTGATCCTTGCAACCGACGGTCTTTTCGCAATCCGCACGACCAGTCAACTGGCAGCGTCCCCCAACGAAGCTGCAGTAGCCACTTCGCGCGCACATCTCGCCCCTTTCGCAGTCGGTCGAGGACTTGGTGACGCAGGCCATGCCGCCTACGGAGCACTTGCCGTAGAGCCTGCAGGCTTCTGTCTTCTGGCAGTCGTCTCCTGCCGGGGCACAGCGTCCGCCGACGGGGCTACAATGGCCCTCCTTGCGGCAGGCCATCGTCGGAGCGCAGTCTTCTTTGTTGGTGGCAGCGCAGCTATCGTTCACGACGCCGCACAAGCCGTCAGTCTTGCATTCCGGGCGGCTGCGGCAGAGCTCTGCCGTTGCAACACAACGCTCGCCGGAAAGCGTGCAACGACCCTGCTTACTGCATAGTTCGGAACGTTCGCAGTCAGGCGCATCCGTGACGATACACGCCTCTCCGCGTCGCGTACAGCGCCCCTCGGTTTCACATTCGCGTTGGCACTTGGAAGAGTGCCGCTCCTCGCAGGCGCCAAGGGACGTGACCGCGGCGCCGAGAACCAGAAATAGCCAAGTGGGATGCAGCAACGAGCGGAGGAGCATGAGCAGACGGTAGAAGAGTCTTTCGCGTGTGTCACGCGTTGAACCGCGAAGTGCTGGATCCACCGAAAAATGGTGGTCATTTGGGGGGAAGTCTATTCCAGAAACGCTTTCCTCACGGCGTCGAGCAGCGGATCGCGTTGGCCGACGGGTGCAGCGGAAAGATGTCCCTCGTTAACGGTCCAGATGATGGTGCCGCCGATGCCAGCTGCTTTGACGTAGGCACCCTTCAGTGCAATCGACTCCTCGTCTTCGTAGCTCAAGTAGGTGCATTGGGCCGCTCCGAGTGGCGTCGGGCTCGACAGGTACGGCACGCTGGCGGCGCTGTCGAAATGGCGCAAGGCCGCACTATGGTAACCAGTCATGATATTGGCATAGCTGAGCTGGTTGTCGTCGGCCGTACAGGTGGAGTTACCGAGTGCTTGGTTGGGCGCAGTCACGGGTGAGCTATAACAGATGCCGTAGAATCCAATTCCAACACCTAGCTTGGCGGTTGGGATCCCAGCTGCGACATAGCGCTGAATCGAACTTTTGATCGAGGTCGGCGTGGTTGAACCCTCACCTGAAAGTGGCGACGAGTGCCAACTCTGCCAACCCTCGTAGGCTCCCGCCATGGCATAGGACATTAGATTCATTTGATCGACGACGCCTGCCATCTGAACCATGAATGGATCGACAGTTTCGTAGTTGATGTTCAAGGTGCCAACGGGAATGGTGAGAATGAGGCTCGGCCGTGCGCTACGCAGCGCTTGGGCCAAACTCAAGAGTGGGGCGCGATCGGCATCCAAGATGGGCTCCCAATCCAGGTCGAGTCCGTCGAAGCCGTAGTCGTCGACGACCTTCAGCAATTGCTGGATGAAGGTAGTGCGAACCGCATTAGCAGCTGCGGCGCGAAATCCAGTATCCGCACCCGCGCCACCGAGCATCAGGATGGCTTTCCTACCTGCGGTGTGCGCCCGATTCACTAAGTCACGCGCCAGCGCAGGGCCCTCAGTTGCGCTGAGATACAGTGTCATGTCGATGGTACCGTCGGCCTTTGGCAAGCCGGCCCCCACGAAGAGATGCGTGATGGCCGAGAAGTCGATCTCACTCGTTGGATAGATGCTGCGCTGGTAGCCGACGTAGTAGCCACCAACCCACTTGCTGACAGCAGGGGCGCCGGCGCTCGCGGTGGTCCCGCCTGCATTGCTCGCACCGCCTTGATTGGCTGCACCGGCGTTCGCGGTGGTCCCACCTGCATTGCTCGCACCGCCTTGATTGGCTGCACCGCCCCTTGCGGTGGTGCCAGCACTCGAGGCCATTCCGCCTGTGCTCGTCACTCCGCCACCGGCACTGGTGCCACTACTAGAGGTAGCACCACCGGCATTCGTCACCCCGCCACTTGCGGTGGCGCCAGCACTCGAGGTAATTCCGCCTGTGCTCGTCACTCCGCCACTTGCGGTGGCGCCAGCATGCGCCGCGCCGCCATTGGCGCGTGCACCGGCATCGGGTCCTCCTCCAACATTCTTCACGCCGCCGGTCGTGGTGGCGCCACCGTTCGTTCCAGAACTCGCGCCGCTACCACTGCACGCCAAGACCAGGCTGATTGATGTGAGAAGCCATGAGAATTGTGCGTTTCGATGGGTCATCACGGTCCCTCCGTCGCTTCAGGCTACCTGAAAGTCTCAACCCCAGGGCGGATCGGAATCGAATACAGGTTTTCGGGTGGCACATGGCCCTACCCGCAGTGGCCGCAAACAGCACGGATTTTCGATGTGACGCGACTCGAATGCAAATCTATGGTTGCGACAGGTACCGATCGGTGCCACGGAAAGCGCGCCCCGTGACGGCTGGCCAGTGGATACTTGGCCGCAATCCAGGGGAAGTGAGTGCTTTCGTATGAATACGCCTGAAGTTGCCTGTGATAGATGTTCTGACGAAGGGAGAATCCCTCGACCCGTGATTGTCGGATCGCACGGTGGTGAGCCAGTGATCGTGGAAGGTTGGCTGCCCTGCGGTTGCGTTTCGGGCGACGACGAAGGCACACCGTGCCTCGCATGTCATGGGGTTGGGCGATTGTACGTCGACCTCGCCCACGGACTGTCCGTCGATGCAGAGGCGAACTGGCGACATTGTGAGCACTGTGACGGTACCGGCGAGGAGCCTCCGCAGCCACTGCTCGGGATCCTTGAGCGTTTCTTCGAGGACGATGGTTGGGTGGTCACCCAGCAGCCCGAGCACGACATCCTTTGGGTTGGCTTCGAGGGCAGCAATGGTCAATGGAAGTGCTGTGCGCAGGCGCGCGAAGAGGAACAACAGATGGTTTTCTATTCCATCTGTCCTCGGCGGGTCGAGGCGGCACAACGCGCGAACATGGCGGAGTTTCTCACCCGTGCGAACTACGGCATCGTCATTGGCAATTTCGAACTCGACTACTCCGACGGCGAGATCCGATTCAAAACGAGCATCGACGTCGAAGATGCGAGACTGACACCACCACTGATTCACCACGTTATCTATGCTAACTTGTTGATGACCGATCGCTATTTGCCCGGGGTTATCGCCGTCATCGAGGGCCAGTCGCCGCAGTCGGCCTTGGAACTCGTCGAGGGCCAGCCAAACTGACGCGAATAGCAGCGGTGCTCCTGGCTCGAGGAAAGCTAACACTTCCATGACGGACGCACTCTTCTGGCATCGCCTGCAATTCGGCTTCACCGCAGCCTTTCACTACCTCTTCCCTCAGTTGACGATGGGGCTCGCCCTGCTGATCGTCATCTGGAAGACCTTGGCGGTGCGTGGTGGTAGCGCACTGCTCCACCGTGTCGCGCGGTTCTGGATTCGGATCTTCGGATTGACGTTTGCCGTGGGTGTGGTGACCGGGATCCCGCTGGAATTCCAGTTCGGCACGAACTGGGCTCGGTTCAGCGAGCAAACGGGCGAAGTCATCGGACAAACCCTGGGCATGGAGGGCATGTTCGCGTTCTTTCTCGAGTCGAGTTTCCTATCGGTATTGGTCTTCGGCGAGAAGCGCTTTGGTCCGAAGATCCATTTGGCCGCGGCGTGGGCCCTGTTCATTGGCTCCTGGGCAAGTGGCTACTTCATCATCGTCACCAACGCGTTCATGCAGCATCCAGTAGGGCACCATGTCGCTGCCAATGGGCAGATCCAGCTGCAGAGCCTAGCCATGTATCTGCTCAATCCCTGGGCAATGGTGCAATACGCGCACAACATGATAGGTTCTGCAGTTACGGGAGCTTTCGTGGTGGCGGCGGTAGGTGCCTATTACCTGTTGCGTAGCAAATTCCTCGAAGAGGCGCGGGTATTCGTCAAGACCGGTGTCATTGCCGGTCTGCTCGCGAGCTTGCTCGTAGCGTTTCCCTCTGGCGATCTACAGGGCAAGATGGTGGCGCGTCATCAGCCAGTATCTCTCGCTGCCATGGAAGGCCGCTGGCACAGCGGAACCTTTGCCGAAATCAACTTCATTGGCCAACCCGACGTGCGGCAGAAGAAGATCGACAATCCGCTGCAAGCGCCAGGCGTGCTGAGCTTCATTGCCTATGGGACGTTCTCCAGCAACGTCCGGGGACTCGACGCATTTCCCTTAGACCAGTGGCCCACGAGCATCGAGCTACTCTACTATAGTTTTCACATCATGGTCGGTCTCGGCACGATCTTCATCGCTATCATGGCACTGGGGGCGCTGCTGCTGTATCGGTCGCGACTTTTCGAACTGCGACCGTATCTCTGGCTGCTCATGCTGGCATTCCCGTTTCCGTTTATTGCCAACACTGCTGGCTGGATGACGGCGGAACTCGGGCGCCAACCGTGGCTGGTCTATGGTTTGACCCGCACCGAGCATGGCTACAGCCAGTTGGTGCATGCGGGGCAGACGGTATTCACTTCGCTCGGCTTTGCCGGGTTGTATTTGGTCTTGGGTCTACTCTACGTCTTTCTGATCTTGCGTGAAGTGGAACACGGGCCCAAAGCTCCAAATTCTCCAGCCGACCTTACTCACCGTGCTGCGACCGGCGACGCAGATTGAGGAAGTAGTGATGCAAACACTCTGGTTCTGGTTGACGAGCATCATGATCGTTGCGTACGCGACCATGGATGGATTCGACTTTGGCGCAGGGATTCTGCATCCATTCGTCGCCAAGACGGACCGCGAACGGCGTGAGGTTCTGGCTGCAATTGGTCCCTACTGGGACGGCAATGAGGTGTGGCTCATTGCCGGAGGTGGGACGATGTTCGCCGCATTTCCCAAGGTTCTGGCTGCGGGCTTCTCGGGCCTATACCTCGCGATGTTTCTCGTGGTTTGGACGCTCATCTTGCGTGGCATCGCCATCGAGTTTCGTAGCCACGTGACGCTCGATCTATGGCGCGACTTCTGGGATGTCGTGTTCTTTTTGGCCAGCAGCCTGATGCCGATATTCCTAGGGGCCGCGTTGGGCAACATCGTTCGCGGAGTTCCAATCGACGGACAGGGCCACTTTAACTTGCCACTGTTCACTGACTTCTCTCCGCACAATCCCGTCGGAATCCTCGACTGGTATACTGTGCTCGTTGGGCTATTCGTCTTCGTGACCATCGTCGCACATGGTGCTCTCTTCTTGTCCTACAAGACCGACGGTGCCGTACGCGTTCGGTGTCGCAAGTTGGCGCGGCCACTGTGGGGTGCGGCGGCTGGCCTCGGGATCCTTGCGACGATAGCCACCGCGCAAGTCAATCCGGACATCTACGTCAACCTGTTCAAAGCCCCGCTCGCCTGGTTCGGACTCCTGCTCTTCCTCACTGGCATGGCAACGGTGTTCGTCGCGCAACCCAGGGGTTTTGACCGCGCGGCTTTCCTTGGCAGCAGCGCTTTCATCGTTGGGATACTGGTGGCCACGGCGGCGACACTGTTTCCCGTCATGCTGCGCTCGACACTCGAGCCAACATGGAGCCTGACGGCGTTCAACGCTTCAACGAGCCAACAGGGCCTGGCTGCTGCCACGAAATGGTGGTTCTTGGGATTTCCACTGGTTATCTGCTACTTCGTGATCGTGTTTCGCCTGCACCGTGGAAAGGCTCGAGCTGCTGCCGATGGTGAGGGGTATTGAGGTCCTCCTCGCAGTTGGGCTCTGGTAGGACGCGCGTGCCGCCGCGCTCCCAGATCGAATAGGGCACGTAGGTATTGGGTTGAGCGCCCGTGTTGTAGAAGTTCTCCAGATATCGATTGATCTCGAGACGACCAGCGCCCCGCGGAAAGTCCTCTGGTTCGTGGAATTCGATCCGGATGTGGCGCCGCGGTGCAAACAGGATCCCACTCTTTAGCAGGCCGATCAGACCGCGACGCAGCGCAGCTCCAATTTTGGGCGCCTGATCGTTGGCACGCCCGAACGAACTGCCCCAGAGTCCGTGGGTACGGATCAGCACAACTCGCGTATCCGGACACGCCCGGACGAGGAACTCGACGGCACTGTTGGACCGGAGGTTCTCCAGAGACCGCCGATAGACGCGCCCAGCAGGGTAGAGCACCAGTGCTTCCCCACCTCGCAGCCCGCGAACGACATTGCGCATGACGACGGCAATCTGGCGTTTCGACGCGTTCCCATGCTGTTTTGAATCCATGATGGCGCGCACATTGACGCGTTGTGCGAGCCAACGGACGAAGGGACTCTCGACCCGAGTCTTCTCGGCCAAGGCGCGCACGGGAAAGCGCGCTGTCAGGCTGCACAGCAGAATCACCGGATCGATGAGTGCTGGGTGGTTGGGTAGAAATAGCATCCCTCGCTGATCCTTCGGAGCTAGGCGATCGAGCCCAATGACGCTAATGCGGTAGCGCAGTGACAAGAGGGCCCCGAATAAGACGCGAAGGATTGCATTGAGCATGGCAGACCCGAAGTCTCTAGCACGCCCGAGCGCGTTCGGGGCGTAGAGCTGAGGCACCGGAACCGCGCGTTCGATGTCGCAGCTCTAACTGGCCTTCTGGTACATGCTGCGGCGTACGGCCTCGAGCACGGCTTCGGGTTGGAAGGGTTTGGAGATGCAGGGATTGTCCAGCACACTGAGTTGGTCTCGTACTTCCTGAATGAAGAGTCCGCCGGTCATGAATACCAGCCGCTCCGCCAGCAGTGACCGGCGCTCGCGCAATCGTGAATAGAACTCAAGTCCATTCATCTCTGGCATCATGACATCACAGAACACAACATGGAATTCTGACTGGTCGATCACCGTCAGTGCCTCACTGCCGCGCGTGCAAATGGTGACCTGGTGTTGAGCACCAAGGATGCGACCGATGCTGCGCGCTACCATGACGTCGTCATCCAGGACTAGGATATTGAGCGAGTGCAACGACAATGGACTGTCGCTTGGCACCGGGACTGCGCGTGTTGCGGACTCGAGATCTCTCTCAGCTGGCAAGACGACGGTGAATCTCGAACCCTTACCCAGTTGGCTTTGGACGTCAATCCTTCCACCCATGCTCGTCACCACGTTGCGACTGATGGATAGTCCGAGGCCCGTTCCCTTTCCGATCGGCTTAGTCGTGTAGAACGGGTCGAAGATCCGTTCCAGTCGATCCTCGGGAATACCATGGCCGGAGTCTTCGACACTGACTTCGATCCACTTTCCGTCTGAAGCAGGCTGCACATCGATGCGGATGAGCTGTTCCGATGGCGTACCCTCGGGCAGCGCTTGGATCGCGTTGACGATCAGGTTGAGGAAGACCTGGCCGAGTCGAGATGGATCCGACATGATCGGAGGGACGTCGCAATACGTCTTGACGATGCGCGCCCGGTGAAAGAGTTCACTGCTCGCGATATTTATCGACGCATCCAGTACCGTACGCACATCGAGTGGTGTCTGTGTTTCACCTTCGACTCGTGCAAATGTCTTTAGATCGCGCACAATGTCACGCACGCGCAACGCGCCGTTTTGCGCTTCGACCAAGGCATCCCTGGTCGATTGCTGGAGCCCCGCCCCTTGATCGGGTTTGAGGGCGAAGTCCAAGTTGTTCAAGATGTAGGCGAGAGGGTTGTTGATCTCGTGCGCGACGCCTGCTGCTACGGCACCGATTCCGGCAAGGCGTTCCGTGCCGTCGAGTCGCTTCTGCAACTCGCGCTGCTCCTGCTCACGTTGTAGTCGCTCGCTAATGTCTACGATGCTGGCGCGAACCAATCGCGCTGTCTCGCCTGGCAATCCCACGAGGCGCACTTCACACGGAATGGAGTTGCCGTAAGAGTCGTGGAAGATCCAGTCGAAGAACGGCGTATCGCCGCGCAATGCGGCCTCGACGTGCGCACCTACCGCAGGCGCCGAATCGCGGCCATTTGGCTGTTGTGCGGGGCTCAGCCCGGCCAGATCGGTGCGTAGAAGATGGTGGCGCACGCGGCGAAACAGCTGTTCTGCCTTGACGTTGCAGTCGACGAAATGACCCGCACTTGCGTCCAACACAACGACTGCTTCTGGGGCATGCTCGACGAGCGTGCGGTACCGCGCCTCGCTGTCCAAGATCTCTTGCGCCGCCTTGCGTTGCGCAGTCACGTCTCGTGCCACCGCGACGTAGCGCGTTGCAAATCCACTGTCGTCGGTTACCGGAGAGATGGCAAGATCCAATTCCAGAACTGCACCGTCACGCACGCGACTGCGCACGGGGTTGCGCCAGGTCAAGCCCCCGGTCAAGCCCGCGGTAGACTCCCGAGTGCGCTCGATGGACTGGCGGCGAAGACTCTGGCTGAAGTCGAAGAAGGGTCCCTCTATGCCAAGCAAATCTGCCAGCGACTTACCTGTGGATTCCAGAGGGAAATAGCCAGTGATGCGGCGAAAACTGGGATTGGTCCACTCGATGAGTCCCTCGGCGTCCGTCATGCATATGGCGTCGCCGGCATTTTCGAGGGCAATTGCGAGGACTGCAAGCTGGGCGTTGGCGGACTCGAGTTCCTCGGTGCGTTCACGAACGAGGTCATTCAACGACGCTTTGCGTTGTCTTTCACGCGCAATCATCTGTCCAACCGCGTGGCCCAGTTCGACGAGCTCCTCGGGATCGCTCCATTGTGGATCGAGTGGAACGTCCAATTGGTTTGAGGTGTCATCTTGCTTGGTTGCTCGCACGAGCTTGGTGATTGGGCGTGCGAAACGCCGCGCGGAAATGAATGCCACTACGAGGGCGCCAAGTAGTGCCCACGCGGATACAGTCAAAGTAGACTGTCGCATCGCTCTAGCTGCTACTTGCGTTTGGGTTGCGGGACGAATCGCGATGATCGACCACCTGACCTGTCCCGATGCGATGGGCACTGCGCTGGCGCGCATTGACTCACCGTAATCGTCGACAGCGACACGAAGTGCAGGTAGGTTCGTCCAACGCAGCAGTGGGCTTGCGGAAACGTCACGCAACGTCTCGAGCGGAGGCGAGCGTGAATCCGTGAGGATTCGCGAGGATTCGTCGACGAGTACCGCCTCGGTGCCCGGGACGGAAGCGAGGCAATTGGCCACAATCTGTTGCAGCGACTTGAGGCTGACAGCGCCTGCAACGTACCCAGTGAATTCCGAACCTCTATCCGGCAGCGGGGCCACTACATGAAGACTGGGTTGGCGCATGCGGCGGCCGACTTCGACCCCAGAGACCACCGTCCGCATGGATTTCTTCACCTGGTGGTAGTAGCCGCGATCGCTGTAGTTGAGCCCAGCGTTCTCTCGGCCGTCCACGCCGACCCTGGGAGTTGCCAGCAGGGATAGGCCACTCGCATCGGCAATGTACACCATGCTGTAGCCGCCGGTATGTTCGAATAGCCCATCGAGGAGCTGCTGTAGCCGCGGCTGGTTGGCAAAGTCCGTCGGGTCGATCTGGGCAGCCAAGGTGTTTACTGCACGGATCTGTCGATCCAAATGCACGCCTGCGTCGCGCGCGATGTCGAGTGCGACCTCGCGCGTATGACGATCTGCTTCGTCGCGCGCAAGGCGCGACAAGCGTGAAGCCTCGACTGTCCCGAGCCAAACCACGGGCGCCGCTGACATCAAGCTAAGCACCAAGAACAGATAGCTTCGAACCCCAATCCGGCGCATCTTGCGCTTACCCTCTCGACAACGCCGCATCGTAGGGGTTCGCTTTGGCTACGTCAATGCCGCCGTGCTCGTTTCATTGCCAGCGGATTGGTCTTGCGTCGGACTCTTTGGCGGAATCCGTCCTCAACTCACGGGTTCTTGAGAGAATTCGCTACGAAACTCTTGCTCGATGTCATAGTGAAGGAGCCGATCGAGGTCTGTGGCAGCGTCGCAATTGAGGCAGTCTTGCTTTGAACGCTGCCAACAGCCTTGGTAGCGGCAGTGCTGGTATTGACCGCATTCTCGGCGGTCGTCGGGTCCGCTTCGAGCCTGGCGGTAGCACGCGTGGTTGCGCTGGTCTTGTCAATGTTCGAATCGTCCGTTAGGGGTTGGGTTCAATGCCGAGTCCGCGGAGTCGAGGCTCTTCGACAGAAGCTCGAGTAAACCGTTCGCCTCGTGTGGGCGGACGGGAACCCAACGGTCTTGCATGAGTCGCACCAGGCGCAAAGTTTCACAGTTTTTGGGCCAAATCCGTCGGAAGAAGCAGGTCGTTGTCAGGCGATTGGCACAGGCTGCGGACCCCTTTGACGAATCGACAAGGCCTTGACTGCGCTCCAGCACAGCGACGATGCGGCGTTGCCATTCTGCGGGCCACACCACCTAGGTGCTATTCTCACATTGGCCGACTTTGGCGTCTGCGACCGCAGATTGTCACTGATCGCATCTCGCCTCAGGAGGCGACTGACTTTGCTTGCTCACTGGCCGTACTCCCAGCTGAGTCGTCCTTGCAGGATGCAGTGATGGCACACCCCCGCGACTATGCGCTAGGGTTTGCGGCTCAGAGGCACCGATGAAGCATTACCGTAACTCCGCTTTCGCATGGCTAATGACCGCAACTCTCATTTCAGCTTTGGGCTGTGGAAATGGCGGTGGTGGCGGTTCGAGCTCTGCCAAAGGTGGGACCAAGGGCCAAGGTGGCTCTGCAGGCGAAAGCTCAAGCGGTGGTGGCGCCGATGCAGGGGGTGTCGGCGTGAGCTACGGCGGTGCAGGTGCTGCTACTTCCCTCAATGGCGTTCCGATCATCGTCGTCGATCAGTTTGGCTATCTGCCGGACTCCGAGAAGATAGCGGTTATTCGTGATCCACAGAGCGGGTTCGATGCCAGTACCGATTTTACACCAGGTTCGAGCTATGCCCTGGTCGATATGGCAAGCGGCACTCAGGTGCTCAAGGGTGCAGCAACAGCTTGGAACAGTGGGGCGGTCCATGCGCAAAGTGGAGACAAGGCCTATTGGTTTGACTTCTCGTCGGTTACGACTCCTGGCACCTACTACGTGCTCGACGTAGAAAAGAACCAACGTTCCGAGGAGTTTCGCATCGCCAGCGACGTCTACAAGGTCGTGCTGCGCCATGCGCTTCGCAGTTTCTACTATCAACGCGTCGGGCAAGCCAAACAAGCACCCTACGCGGATGCGAGTTGGTTCGATACGGCGAGTCACGTAGGCGCGCTTCAAGACCACAACGCAAGACGCTACGACGCCAAGACCGACGCTACGACGGAGCGGGACCTGTGGGGTGGCTGGTACGACGCGGGCGACTACAACAAGTACACCAGTTGGACTGCAAACTACATCGTCGAGATGCTGCAGGCCTACGAAGAGAACCCACTCGCTTTTGGTGATGACTTCGGGATCCCGGAATCGGGCAATGGCGTCTCCGACATGCTCGACGAGGCGCGTTGGGGTCTCGACTACCTGGCGCGGCTGCAGAGTGCCGACGGCAGCCTGCTATCGGTTGTGGGCGAGGCCTCGGGAAGTCCACCTTCTTCAGCGACGGGGCAGACGCTTTACGGCACAGCGAACACCTCGGGTACGCTCGCATCGGCGGCTGCATTTGCCGCGGGAGCCAGGGTATTTGCTCAAGTTGCGGCGGGTGATCTCTCCACGCTAAGCGCCGATCTTGCTACCCGTGCCAGTCGGGCATTTACTTGGGCCGAAGCGAACCCGGCCGTGACCTTCCGCAACAACGATTCGGCGGCGGGCACTTCGGGACTAGCAGCTGGGCAACAAGAGGTGGACGCCGCAGGACTCGTCGCCTATCGACTCAAGGCTGCGATTCATCTGTTCCGGCTTACGGGTAGTGCCACGTACAGTGCGATCGTGGATCAGCTGTACACGCAGATGCAGCTCATAAAATCGACCTTTGCCTACCCCTTCGAGGTCGACCGTCAAGACATGTTGCTTTACTACTCCGACACCACAGGGGCATCGGCTGCTGTTCGCGACAATATTCGCAGCAAGTACAAGACGAGCGTAACCACCGGTGGGGACAATTTACCTGCTCACACCACGAGCAAGGATCCGTACCTGGCGTACATGAAGGACTACGTTTGGGGCAGCAATTCCACCAAGAGCAACCAGGGCAATCTGTATTGGGCGATGGTATCGCATGGCCTCGATGCGACGCAGGATGCGACGATGAAGCGCATAGCCGAGCGTTATGTCCACTACATTCACGGCCTCAACCCGCTCGGCCTGGTGTACCTCTCCAACATGAGTTCGGCGGGCGCCGAGCGTTCAGTGTCCTCCTTCTATCACACCTGGTTCAACGAGAGCAGCGCCAGCTTTGGTCGGGTTACTGCGACCACGCCGGGTCCAGCCCCGGGCTTCCTCACCGGGGGCCCGAATCCCAGCTATGAACTGGATGGTTGTTGCACCGGGCTCACTTGTGGCAGCGCCGCGAATAACGCCAAATGTACAGCGACCGCGGTCACGCCGCCTTTGGGGCAGCCGGCCATGAAGTCCTACTTGGATTTCAACGGGAACTGGCCGCAGAACAGTTGGTCCGTCACCGAGAATAGCTGCGGCTATCAGATCGCGTATATTCGGCTCCTGTCGAAGTTCGTGCACTGATGCCCCGTTCCCAATTGGACCTCGATTGCCTAACCTGCGGTGCCTGCTGCTTCCAACGCGCAGGCACCATTCTCGTGACTGAGGCGGACATCGAACGATGGCGTGCAAGTGGACGATATGACATTGTTGAGAACTTGGAGCCGGGCCACTTTGGCTATCGTGCCTTCAAGATGCGCGCCGCGGGGTGTTGCGTCTTTCACGGCACCGCAGAGGATCCGCACGCCTGCGCCATCTATGAGGATCGCGCGGACGTCTGTCGCGACTTCGATCGAGGTTGTGCCCAGTGTCACGAATTCCGCCGCGACCGCGGTGTGAAATAGCGCCGCGAACCGTGCCCGGGCCGCACGGGCTGGTGAGCTTCCGTGTTACAGCCAGCGCAGAATGCCACTGGGGGTCAGGACTCCCGCGACAGCAATGTCAGCCCCTGCAGAATATTCCAAGGACCCAGCTGCCATTTTGCTGCCGAGTCCTATACTTGGAGGAGCTGGCACGCCTAGTGCATTAGCGAGGACATCATGGCTTTGGCGGCTCGAACGGTTCTCTGGATCATCGTACTTCTGGCACCTGGTGGCTTGTTATTGTTGCCGTTTTTGGCCATGAACCAGTTCAAGAACGCCGAAAAGTCAGATACCGCTGACGTGCACTGAGAGTAACATTTTCTAAGCGAAGCAGAACAGCTGCTACAGCTGTTACGAGCAAGCGGACATTCCGTGTCCGCTTCTTGCTTTTGTCGGTGCGGCGCGAAGACGACGGTTCGCGGACTCAGAGAACCCAGTCTACTCCGGACTGGTTTGGGTGGCGAGACTACGGCATGTTGCGGATCGCTGTCTCACCGAAACGCTCCGGTTCATGAAGGTTTACCTCGACGATCAGCGTCCAGCGCCGAACGGTTGGCGGCTGGTGCGCACCGCGGACGACGCGATTGACCTGTTGCGCCAAGGAGTTGTTACGGAGCTGAGCCTCGACTACGACCTCGGCGATCCCCATTTGGGGACGGGTCTGGACGTACTCAATTGGCTCGAGCAGGCCCTCGAGGAGCGCAAAGTGTCGTTACCGCGTCTGACAGCCCACAGCGGCAGTGTGGTCGGGCGGAGGCGACTCGAAACTACGATTGCGTTGCTCGAAGAGCGATTCGGCTAAGCTAGAGCGCCCGCTGGCAGCGTTCTGCAGCGGTCACAGTATTCGACAGCAGCAGGGCTCGAGTCATAGGCCCGACCCCACCGATACGTGGCGACAACCAGCCCGCCACTTCGGCAACCTCTTCGGCCACGTCGCTCATGAGCTTCTTGTCCTTGAACGATACGCCCGCAGCCACGACTGCGGCGCCGGGCTTCACCATGTCTGGTTGTATTAGGCCTGCCACGCCAGCGGCCGCCACGATGATGTCCGCCTGTCGAGTGTACATGCCGAGATCTTTCACGCCGGTATGCACGACAGTGACAGCGGCATTGGCATTCGGCTTCTTCAGCGTGAGCAAGTTGGCGAGCGGGCGCCCAATCGTCAGGCCTCGGCCAACGATCACGACATGCCGACCCGCGATTGGTACTTGATAGCGCTCGAGCATGAGCTGGATCCCGCGCGGTGTGCAGGCGAGCGGTGCATCGACGCCCATCACGAGGTGCCCAAGATTGACTGGATGCAAGCCATCGGCGTCCTTCTCTGGCAAGACCTCGAGCAGGAGCTTCTCGTAGTTTAGCCCCTTTGGAAATGGGTACTGCATGATATAGGCATGCACCGCCGGATCTGCATTGAGACGCCGAATGACGGCGAGTATGTCTGCCTCGGTTGCCGTTGCCGGCAAGCGCTCATCGAAGGATTGGATTCCGAGGTCGGCACAGTCCTTGTGTTTCATCGACACGTAACGCTGACTGGGGCCGTCGTCACCAACGAGCACCGTTCCGAGGCCGGGCGTGATACCGGATTTGGTAAGGGAAGCGATCCTGTCGCGGAGCTCTTGCTTCAGGGTTGTGGCTAGGGCTTCACCGTCGAGCGTAATGGCAGTCATCGGGCTGGAAGGTAGTACGAAAACGACGAGGAGGCCACACCGATCAGCGGGGCGCGTTCATGCGCGCCTCAGCGGCGGTCAGAGTGGCGTCTTGGGTGCGGGCGGTGCGGCCATGACGCATGAAGTAGATCGAAGTCGTGATGACGACGGTCGCGATCAGCGCCTGCTGCGCGATGCGGTGTAGCCGTGGTCGTGGTGCGAGCTTGTTTGCGCCGTGCGCGATTGCGATGCAGATGATTGGAGCCAGCGAACCGTAGTAACATACCGGCGGCGTAGCATCTAAGAGACCCCGGTTGCACTAGGCGAGTCTGGCCTTGCCAAGCTAGGGACCCACCCGTTCGTCAAGCCTTGGTCTTCGCAACGGGACTTGGCGGCAATTGTGCCAGTAGCTCTTGCACGGTTAGCGCCCTGATACCGGGGCGCAGTGTCGTTGTCGCGGGACCGTCCGCTGTTCGCCTGCAGACGAGGAATGCACTTGCTTCGTAGTCGGACATGGCCGCCTGCAAGCGGGCGATCCCCTCGGCCATTGCTGGCTTTGGCGTCGCTGTTGCCTTGGCTTCCACGAGCGCGACGTGCTTGCCGCCCATTGGTACCAAGAAGTCTACTTCCAGACCTTGCTGATCTCTGAAGTAGTAGAGCTCTCGCCTCCGACCCCCGTTCAGCTGACGTTTGACGATCTCGGAGGCGACAAAACCTTCAAAAATGGATCCGACGAAAGGAGACTGGCGCAGGGCGGGCTCGGTATCGATGTTCAGCAGATGGCAGAGCAGACCCGAGTCGGCGAAGTAGAGTTTGGGCGACTTTACCAAGCGCTTGCCGAAGTTCTCGAAATACGGCGGCACCAGCAGAATTTGACCGGTCACTTCCAGGATGCTCAGCCATTCCGTAATCGTCGGCACGGAGACCCCAAGTGGCGTGGCGAGCTCCGTCTTGTTCAACATCTGTCCAGCGCGTGTGGCCGTCAGGGCAAGAAAGCGGCGAAACGTCGAAAGATCGCGGATTGAGCTAATTGTGCGCACGTCCCGCTCTAGGTACGTTTGAACATACGACTGGAACCATAGACGCGCAGCGTTGGGGCGAGCCAGCACCTCTGGAAAGCCACCCTTGAGCCATGACACCTTTGGTGTCTCGCTGACGGAGAGCGGTAGAAGAGAAAGGATTGCCGCTCGACCCGCCATGGATTCGGTGACTCCCTTCATCAGTGGGGCTTCCTGGGATCCGGTCAGGAGCCACTGTCCGGTGCGGCGAGGGAAGCGATCAATTGCGGTGCGCAGGTAGTTTAATAGCTCTGGGACGTTCTGGATCTCGTCCAGAATGGCTGGGGTGCGCAGCTCAGAAACGAAGGATCTCGGATCTGCTCTGACGCGCGCTATCACATCTGGATCCTCGAGGAGCGCGTACGAAGCCTTCGGAAACGCCTGACGCAGTAGCGTCGTTTTGCCGGCACGTCGCGGTCCGGTGACGATCAATGCTGGGAAACTTTTCGAAGCTTTGAGCAGCGCGCTTCCGAGCTGTCGAGGCAAGAATCGCATTTGAGAAATATGAAGTGCCACCTTAGTATTGTCAAAGGACGGGGCCCGCTGGAGCCGGCATACGGTGTGCTAGCTGTGCTACCCATCGCGCGCAATTTTCCCGCGTAGCAGCGTCCCAAGCGACGCATTGATTAGGGCCAGTTCGCGCGGCCCGACGGCCGCGCCTGCGCAACACGGGACGGTTCTCGGTGAGAACTTTCGCCGTTCCAGGACCAGGCTGAAGCGTGTAATGCATACGATCTCCATCCACCCCATGCCCAAACCCCTTTCCACTGAGACCGTCGCACTCCTACGCATGCACAGTCTGCTGCTCGGAGCCAAGCAGCTGAAATCCGTTTGCGACATTGCTCGATGGTTTGGCGCGATGCAGTCGCAGGATCTAGCGAGTGGCAAGTGGTCCTTTGGCGTGAGGCTGTCGAACAAGACGGAACGCGACATCGACGCGGCGATCGAACGGGGGGAAGTGCTGCGCACTTGGCCCATGCGAGGGACAATCCATTTCGTCCCGGCAGAAGACGTACGCTGGATGCTGGAAACGACCGGTGTCAAAGCTTTGGCCAGGGCCGCGTCGCGTCGCGCCTTCATCGGCCTCGAAGAAGCGACGGCCAATCATGCTGCTGACGTACTCGGCAAGGCACTGGCCGGTGGCCGACGCCTCACACGCGCGCAAGCGGTTGAGTGCCTGCGTGCCAAGGGGATGAAAGTCGAGGGGCAGCAGGCGTACCACTTGCTCTGGTACGCTTCCCAAATGGGCGTCACCTGCATCGGGCCAAATCAAGGCAAGGAACAAGCCTTCGTGTTGCTTGCGGACTGGGCGAAGAAACAGGCGAAAGTGACGGGTGACGAGGCACTGGCCACGCTCGCGCTGCGCTATTTTCGAAGTCACGGTCCGGTGACACAACAGGATTTCATGGGTTGGACGGGGCTTAGCGCCGCCGAAGCCAAGCGCGGGATTGCTGCTGTCGAAAAGCAACTCATGGCCTGCGACTACGGCGGCAAGACGCAGTGGATGTCAAAGTCGCTGTTCGACGAAGTGGCGAAGCTGTCTTATCTCAAGTCTCCGCGGGTGCAAGTGCTACCGGGCTTTGACGAGTATCTTCTCGGGATCAAGGATCGCTCGGTGGCCGTTCCTGCGGCGCATAAGAACAAAATTATTCCGGGAGGCAATGGCATGTTCATGTCCACCATGGTGGTCGATGGTATCGTCGTTGGCACTTGGAAGCGGACGCTCAAGAAGGCGGTCGTCGAGCTCCAACCGCAGCCATTCCGGACAGTGCCGCGCGCACTGCGTTCCGAGTTCGACACGGCGTTTGCGGACTACGCGCGCTACCTGGGGCTCGAGCCGCGGGTCAACTGGACGTGAACGCGAACGAGACCCATTGGCATTGCGCGGCGTCCGACCCGCCTCTTCCCGTCCGCATTGCGGAGCTACCCAGAGTCCGAGTGCCAAACTAGCCGCCTTCCTCCCGCTCCACAGGGAAATTGGCCCTGCCGCTTGCGATGAAACAACGGCTCAAGTATCAAGCTCGAGTGACATACTGGGCGAACAAGCAAGCGTTGCCCCCGATCGGGCCATTGTTCTTGGCGCTTTGCTGTAGCGCCTGCGGCGGTGGCAGAAGCGGTGTTTGGCAGGAAGATGTCGATGACAGTGCCACCATCGCTTCGTCCGGTGGAGCCACGTCGCTCGGCATGGGTGGAACTCAACCTAGGCCGAGCGGTGGCACGACGGCTTCGACCACTATCATGACGGACTTCTCGCATGGTGGTGTCGTGGTTGGCAGCGGCGGCGCTTCGAACTATGGCGGTCACGCGACTGGCGGTCGGCTCGGAATTGGCGGTGCCGTGAGCACCGGCGGATCCCAGAGCAACGGCGGTCACACGACCAGCGGCGGTCACGCGACCAGCGGTGGCACCGTGAGCCAGGGAGGTTCGGTGGGCACCAGTGGAACCGTGAGCAGTGGTGGGCATGCGACGGGTGGGATGTCTGCAGCGGCGGGCGCTGTCGCGCACATGGCGGGCAACGCTGGTCTTGTTGGTTCGGCGGGGGCTGCTGGCAATCCAGCGGTAACCAACGGGGGTAACCTGGCAACGGGAGGCAATCTGGCAACCGCTGGTGCTTCGGGGAGTACGGGCAATGACTGGTACGTCGATGCCCAGAGCGGCTCGGACGAGTGGCCCGGCACCTTGACACAGCCCTTCAAGTCACTCACGCGGGCGTCCCTGGCAGTCGCGTCCTACGACACCCTGTATCTGCTCGATGGCACTTGGGACTACACCATCGACCGCAAGCTGATCGGCTCGGCCTCGGAAGTCTGTGGCACGGAGTCTGGGATCGCGTTTGCCCCCAACGTTCGGCTTCGCGCCAAAAACCCCGGCGCTGTGCGAATCGTCGCGGACGGGAATCACACGCTTTGCCTGAGCGGCGGCTTGGTCGAGGGCATTCGGTTCGATTGCGTTCCGCTCAATCCCGTGGTCGAAACGCGCGAGGGTTCCCTCGAGATCGTTGGCAGCAGCCTGCGAAACTGTACGAGCCCTGGGTTCGACATCGCGGGTACTGCCCAAGTGACGATGCGCCCAGGGGCTCTCTCGGACTACCTTGAAGCCGGGGATGGCTCATTCGTCATCGTGCGGGAGCAAAGCAGCTTGACCGTCCAAGGTGGCCGTATGGGCTTCACCAATCGCGCGATTCAGCTTGCGGACAATGCAACCCTTGCTGTACACGGCGTTACCTTTGGGCCGCCCGCCGCACAGAGCCAGGCGACAGTAGCCATCTTCTGGGAGGGAGGCAGTCCTCATGTAGTCGTCGATGGTGGCACGGTGTTCGAGCGAACCACGTTTGCTGTCGATGGCACAAGCCCCAGTTTCGAGCTTCACGTCGACGACATGATCGTCCAAAATGGGGCCATTGCTATCGACCTATATCAGAACGATAAAGCGGGTTCCGCCAACATCTCCATCAATCGCTTGCATATGAGCAATTGCAGCGTCTACGGCATAAATCTCTCGAACGAAGGCGCCACCACAATGGCGGTTACCAACAGTCAGTTCATCAACCTGGGCGCCCCTGCCATGATGTTCTCCAGCCCCAGCACCGTGATGCTCGATGTAGTCACGATTGTCGGCGGTTGGGGCGGAATCCTCTTTCAAGGATCGGATAGCAGCCGCGGCAGCATCGTCAAGATCCGCAATTTGGCGGTGACTGATGGCGACTATGAAGGCGTGCGCATCCTCGGAAATGCGCTGGACACGTTCGATCTAGGCACCGTAACCTCGTTGGGCAACAACGTGATCCGCGGCAACAATCGCGGCAGCTATGCCGAGTCCGCGAACCTGACGTTCGCCGTGCCCGCGAACGTCACCATCCAAGCCGTTGGCAATATCTGGGACGGAAACGCTCAAGGCGCTGATGCAAGCGGCCGCTACTCGGTTGCAGAAGCGTCTAGCGGAGCAACTCTTGACGTAACGACGGGTAGCGGCAAGAACTACCTGAGTACGCGAGACAACGCGGGCAAGTTGAGGTTAGCGGAGAATCCGTAGCGGCAGAGAGCGGCGGCCAGGGCGGACTCGCAGACTCCATGAATCTGGCGAGTGCTCTATTCTCCCCGACGTTCAAACGTCACGTAAACCAGCGTCTGATTGAGCTGTACATAAGCGATTTCGCCAAAGGTGATGGGTCCTGTGGCGTCGCCCGTTCGCTTGCCTTCCAGTTCGGCGTAGAGAAAATTCAGGATGCAATTGCAGCTGAATGCTGGTTTGACCTGGCGCGCGGCGAACTCCTTACCGAAGAACTCAGCCAAATTGGCCACGGGTGCGGCCAGTCGATACTCGACGTCCTCGAAAACGGAGGCATAGAGGCGCACCTGCTTCGAGGCGTTGTCGACCCCCTGAAAGCTCACGTTGATCTGTGCGCCGGCGTAGTCGGCTACGAGTGGCCACCGAGTATCGACGGCGTTTTGCGCGATGTAGTCGGCAAAATTCCATGGCTGACCGTTGACCAAGCAGTCCGTCACGGTGAAGCCCGCGCGCGGGAAGGTAATCGTGTCCCCGAGCCCTTGCTGGAATGCATTGATGATTTCTACCCGCGCCATATACTGGTCATTCGTCGTCGCATGCAGAACGGCTGCGGCATTGTCAAAGGATTCAAGCGTTGTGCCATCGAATACCTTGGGTGAAGTGCTCGAGAGTTCACTTAAGAGTACTCCGGCATTCCAGCCCAGAAGCGGTGCGTTGAACAACCCTGGCCAGCCGAAACACTCGCGATCGAAGAGCAAATGCGTCTCGCTACCGGCAGGCAGAATCATGAAGGAGCAGCCGTGGTCTGGGTAGTCATCGACGACGCGCCGTAGCTCGCTAGCAGGATAAATCCTGATCGAAGTGGACTCGATGGGAGCGCCGAGTAACGTGACGAACACGCGCTCGCGATCCACGACTCCGCCCTCACTCGTCATGAAGTACGGCGTGGTTCCCCCGATCCATTGGCCTTTGGGCAATTGCGCCAGCTGACTCGCGTCTCCGGCCACCAATATCGGTTGCCCAGTGGCAATCAACTCAGACGCCTCACGCAGAGAAATCAAGTCAGCCATGCTGCTCCGGACCGAAGACCATGCGCAGGTCGTCTGCGGCAAGTGCTTCGTTCTTCTGGAAGTATTCATGCGCCAAGCGAATGGCTTGGGCAGGATCTCGTTTGGCCAAGAGCTTGACTTGGCCATACATGATGCGCGAAGCCAGACACTTCATCGGGTAGTTCCGTTCGCTTAGAACGAACTCACTCCAACGTGGATCCGTGGATGGTGGCACTTTCATGTCGACGTGGAGATCCCGCTACATGGGCTCGCGAAGATATCCTTTCAACCAACGGTCAAGAGCTCGCTCGCTTAAGCGACAAATCGAGCGCTTGGCAGGTGCTTCAGCAGTGGATGCTCGGTCAAAGTTTGGCGTTTTCGGGCAAAACTGGTGGCATTGGGGCCCCAATGGCCGCACAGACGTTCAGTTCACCTCGTGAACATGTGAAGTGTGCTCCTCCGCGTCTACGACCGTGCGTGCTTGAGGAGCCCACATGTAATCACATGGGCTCCTGCTTCGACTCACAGCAGGCCTTTTCCCGCGGCGCTCTTGCCGCAATTCAAGTTCCCCTTGTAGAAGCAAGCCAGCTGCTCCTCGGACCAGCAGAGTTCGAGAAAGGCGGGATCATCTTCAGCCGCAGTGCCTGTCACTGTGGCCACCTGAACGCCATATTCTATGCAGCTGCAGGTCCATTCGGTGGCCGCTGTGTCTGTGCGCTCGCAGGTCACCGACCATGCCTCGGCCTTGTCGCGATTTTGGGCGATCGTACTCTCGCAGGTCAGAGCATCCTCGCGCATGCTGCAATTGGACAGCCCCATCGTGCCGTTGAGCGTGGGGTTGGGTTTGCCTTCGAGGGTGTCTGCATACGAGCCAATGTCACGCGGGCTGCACATTGGCTGCAGGCTAGTCGCACACTCTGAAGCCAAATAGCAGGAGGAAACGCTCGCGATGACATCCACCGCACTGCCGGTATATTGGATACCATTCGTATTGTACATGCGTGTCGGGATGAGAGCCTCGAGGCGCGTGCAGTTGGTCTCGCATTGGTTCAGGCAATTACCAAGCTCACTCTCGGTAATTTGCCCACAGGCGAGCGAGTACTCACACATCTCGACGCAGACCGGGCGTGCAATCACTTGCATCGCTTGTTCCGTATCCGTGTCATTTGCGATCGTGTGTTCCGCAGTGCAACCGAGGAGCAAGAGGCCGAAAAGCTTGGCAGTATTCGAAGTACGCATGGGGATCCTCCAGTCAGGAGAGCAACCGCACTCTCTACTCAGTGATTGTCGGTGACCCTTTGGCGCGTTCATTCGAATCAACGATTTTGCGTGCCTTCTTGGTGTAGGGGCTGCCCTTGGCCGTATTCTCGAGCTCCGTTGCCTGTGCCTTGGCTTCAGCGCGACGCCCTTCGGCGACGGCGAGTTTGACGGCGAGCAGCGTGCGCTCTTCCCGCAGCATGCCACTATTGAATCGCGCATCGTATTCGGCGAGGGTACGACGTGCAGCGGCGGGATCGGTCGCGATGTTCGCGCGCACGCTTTCGAGCAGCCGCGCTTCTTCGGCCAGGCTCGACGGCGAGGACTGGGCTATCGTGCGTGCGCGCGCCCTTGCCGACACCGCGGGATCCGGCTCCAACGGTAAGTCTGACACAGTGGCAGCCGGCTGCTCTGCGACAACGCCTGCGGGCTGCACCACCGCGGGCGCCTGAATTGGAGCAATCACGGCAGGGCTCGAAAGGACAGTGCTCCGATGCGTTGACAGCTGATGCCAGGCGAGTCCGCCGATGAGAGCAGCCGTGGCGAGGCCACCGACGATGAGCGCGGGCTTGGCCGCCAGGGCCGCGAACATGCTGGGTTTGGTTGCTGCAGCAATGCTTGTCCCAGCGGCGCTGTTCGCGAGTTGCAGCAACGCATCTCCGACCCGCAAGTTTACCGCGGCGGGCAAATCCAAAGGAGCAGCAGAGGATCTGAGCAAGTCAGTCAAGCCCGGATCGGTTGCCGAATCCTCCAGCCAACGATGTGGATCTTGAGTCATGGTACAAGCGCTCCTGCGAGGCGTTCAGCCTCGACACGATTGGTAAGAGCGGTTTCGAAGTATTTGCGGGCGTGATGCAGGCGCGAGCGCACGGTGCCGACGGGCACCTGCATCTGCTCAGCAATTTCATTGCCGGTCATGCCTTCCAGCTCGAACAAGACGAAGGTCGTTCGATGTTCGAGGGGCAGAGCGGCGAGCAGCTCGGCGAGTAGCTCCTGGCGTTGGCGATGGCAGAGCAGCTCCTCGGGAGTACCATGCCACGCTTCGGCATGCGGCTCAGAATCATACTCGAGATAGGCCTCGCGACGCCGCAGACCGCGGACGGAATTCCGAGCGACGTTGAGCGCGATGCCGAAGAGCCAAGTCGTGATCTTGGCGCGACTGGGATCGAAGTTGGTCAAGTTGCGGAAGGCCACCACGAACACTTCTTGCAGCGCGTCCTCCAATTCACTTTCGCGCACGCCCATCTGCTGGAGGCGACGCCACACGAAGCGCGCGTGGTCTTGGTAGAGCTCGACGACACTTGGAGGCGAGCTTGCGCGCATCTCCTGGTCATAGCCCATAACGCGGGCGGTCGAAGCGGCGCTCATGTTGGTGATTGTCCGCGGCTGCCGAAGGCGTTCACTCGAAACAGAGGCCGAGCGCCATTTCGGCCGCAAAACCTAGATTTGGCTGTTCCCAGACGGCTTCGGACAGCCCACTGGCGCGGAAAACATGGCGGTAAAAAGGCAACCGCAGGTGGCCTCCAACGCCCAGAGTGAGCGGGCCGAAGAGCCGTAGCTGAGCTGCTGCGCCGAGTCTCATCCCCACGAAGGGGAAGTCGCCTGGATCGGTCGGGTTGCGCGTGACGACTGCGGCATGGGTCACACCGAACATTAGCCCTGCCTCGGGTAACAGGCGGAAGCGTTCGCTGAGACGTGCGTCCATGACAGCCCCCACGAACCCTGTCGTCTGGCTAAATTGATAGTTGGTTCGGCCGCGCTGGATGTTGTCGCCGAGCAAATAGTCTGCGCCCAATTTTACGCCGAATGCGCCGAATGGAAAGAGCAGGCCCGCGACGCCCATGCCCCATCCAAGGCCTTCACTTGAAACGACCCCGCTCGACAGCATGGGTCCGACCCACAGTTCGCCGGGCACTCTCGAAAGATGGCTGTTACCGTTGTTCAACGTCTTCTGCGTTTCGGATTTGGCTTGTGGCGGCGCAGCGACAGCGACTGGCAGGGCCGGAGCGGTTTCGGCGGGCTTTGCCGTAGCGGCGGGCTTCGCTGTGGCGGCTGCTTCGGCGGTCAGCAAAGCGGTGCCGCCCTCGAGCAGAAGCGTGGTACCGAGGACCAGTGCCTCGGCAACCTGCAGGCAATTCTCGGCGCGATCCGCGAAGCTGCGCTCAAGCGTAGCCTCGCTCCCTTCGCCGTGCAGCGCAAGCCTCGCGTGGTAGGTCGGCCCAACGCGAGTGAAACTGACGTGGATGGAATTGCCGTGACCCGCCGAATCCACGAAGGGATCTTGGCCGAGACGCACGCTGATGCGTTGGCGGAGCTCCGGCGCTGAAGGGCAGTCCTTGGCCAGGGGTGACGCATTGACCCAGAGCACATAGCCATCCGACGCAGTCTCCGGTGCTGGCTGAGCGTGCCCCTGGGCAGAAATCAGAACGACTGCCAAGCTCGAAGCTAAGCTGACTTGATGACGCAATTGCAGACTATTGAGAACCATCCGCGGCGTCTACTAGCACTCCGCTCGCGCGAGGGAAGGCTCAGCCTGGTCCGACGGGTCGCTGACCCAATGAACCTGGATCCTGTCGACCACCAGATCTAGCGGCCCGCTCAAGCGGGTGATCGTGAGATCTTTCACGGTGCTGCAGGCGGGGCAGCTTGCGGCGACGTCGATATCCAGCGCCCGCCGTCGGGGGCAGAAACTCGCAAGCGCCCGCGGCCACCTGCGCCGTGGCGTCTTGTGTCACGGCTTCACTCGACTCGTCTGAGAGGCGTGTGGTCTGCATAGTGCAGTCAGAATCGGTAGCTGATTCAATCCGCGTAGCAATAGGTCACCCATTCACCGCCAACGGCGGCGAAGCGCACATCGCGCAATACGATGTCGCCATCGGCGCTGTGGTAGCGGGCCCAGAACCTTGCGTCGAATCCGCGATCGACCGCGACGAATTCGAGCTCTCCTTCCACCAAAGGCATCGACCAACTGTCGCTATTTTGAACGAGTTGGCTGCTGATCAAAACGCTAGGGTCAGGGAGTACGAAGCGGTCCCCGGGCTTTACGAAGCGCCCCATCAACAAGTTCAGTTGCACTCGAGGCTGACCGGACGAAGACTCCAAGCACAATTCCGGGCGACAGCTGCCGCCTGGTGAGCATGAGACCAGCAACGCAGGCCGCATTCTGCAGCGCCGAGCGCCCGACCCTAACCGGATCGATGACGCCTTGTCCCCAGCACACCTCATCAATCACACTGGAATTCTATCCCTGGTCTGTACAACGTCCTTTTTATGACGGGTTACTCGGGTTGAACGCACTGCGCCAGTTGATCGTCAGGTGGACATCGTTGCCAGCACAACCAAAGGCCAGAACAAACGTGCCCAATCTACTTCGGACTGCTCTTGCGCTCATTCTCACTACCTACCTGGCAGGCTGCAGCTCGGCGTCGAACGACGGCGTTCTAAGCCCATCGAACGGCCTCGGTGGCGGGAGCTTCGGCGGCGCGAGCAATGGCGGCAGCACCACAGTGGGCAATGGCGGCAGCACCACAGTGGGCAATGGCGGCAGCACCACAGTGGGCAATGGCGGCAGCACCACAGTGGGCAACGGCGGCAGCACCACAGTGGGCAACGGCGGCAGCACCACAGTGGGCAATGGCGGCAGCACCACAGTGGGCAATGGCGGTTCCTCGTCGGGTAACGCATCCGGCGGCAAGGCGCAGGGTGGGGCTCCAAGTTCGGGCGCGCCATCTTCCGGAGGCAAGTCGAGCGGAGGCTCTTCGGCAGGTGGATCTGGCGGGAACACCTCAAGCGCCCCAACCGGTGGCGTCTCTCAGTCGAAGGGCGGCGCGCCTTCCGGCGGGGCAGGAGGCTCGAGCGCTGGAGCAAGCAACGGCGGTCGAACCAGCACGGGCGGAGGCACCAGCAGCGCTTCTGGAAGCGGCGCCGGCCCGACGTGCACCATGCCGTCGACATTCAAATGGACATCGGGCGGGCCTGTTGCAAACCCAGCGAGTGGGTGGGACTCAATTAAAGACTTCACCTACGTCCCGTACAACGGCACGCACCTCATCTATATGACGATGCACTCCGGCTCCTCATACGGCGCGGCGATGATGAGCTTCGCCGATTGGCCGGCTGCCGCGAGCGCGACGCAGAGCAAGCTGTCGTTCGCCGCGGTTGCGCCGACACTCTTCTACTTCACGCCGAAGCAAACTTGGGTCCTCGCCTACCAGTGGGGTGCCACCGGCTTCAGCTACCGCACGTCGTCGGATCCTACGAATCCGAGCGGTTGGTCTGCCGAGAAGTCCCTCTACGCCAGCAAGAGCGTTCCGGCGGGCTCAAGCTCAACGGGGGTAATCGACCAACAGGTTATCTGCGACGCGGCGAAGTGTTACCTCTACTTCAGCGGCGACAACGGATACGTCTACAGATCGTCGATGGCGATCGGGAGCTTCCCTGGCGAGTTCCCCGCGGCCACAACGCTCATGCAAGACACGCCCCAAAAGATATTCGAAGCCATTCAAGTCTACTCGATCAAGGGCTCCAACAAATACCTGCTGCTCGTCGAGGCTCAGGGTACCGGGCGCTACTTCCGCGCGTGGACCACCACCGATCTCGGGGGAACGTGGACTCTGCTGACCGACACCTTCGCCGCCAAGAGCAATACGACGTTCAGCCAGAACTGGACCACCGACATAAGCCACGGTGACATGGTTCGCGCCGGCGCTGACGAGACGTTCCCCGTCGATCCTTGCAACCTGCAAATGATCTTCCAGGGACGCGACCCGAACGCAGGCGGTGAATACGACAAACTACCGTACAAGCTCGGCCTGGTCACCGCGGTCAAGTGAAGACTTGCTTGAACGGTCTCTAGTGGTCGAGTGGCGACAAGCGTCTCTTGACGGAGGCGCTTGAGCAGCAAGTCTACTCGAGCTGGATCGCCATTGAGGTAGCCCTCGACGGCATACTTAGAGCTGCGTTTTTCGAGCCACTCCTCGAACGCGTCCGACAACAAGCCGCGCAATCTGCCCGCATGGCTGCGATTGGCACAGATTCGTAGATGGGTGAGACGGATTCACCTCGAGTGGTTCCTTCGGCATAGCGCCACACCAATTGTCCGTCAGAATTGGTTTGCAGCTGGCCCAATTCGCCGCCACCGCCGAGGGCCAAGCCAGCCAGCGCCGCCGGCGGTCGGGCCGATTGCTTCGAGTGACGTCGATTTCGATGACGAAATGCGGAGCCTGCCCGCACTCATCGCCGAATGTCGAGTAGCGAGTGCAACCCATGGGGCAACGGAAGTGCAGACTTCACCAAGATTGGAACTTCTCGCGTCGTTGGCGGGGGGATGGCCTGTACGGTGACCCATGCGTCCATCGGACATCACTCTGAGGACGTAACGGGCCAGGATGGCGAGGCCGGCCTTGATGCAAACGCGACCGTGTCGGGAACCGGCGGTGACCAACCCACAGAGTGTGGCGGCCCAGACCGCCGCAGAGCGCGTGGTCAAGCAGACCGCCCAATGAAGACCTTGGTAGCGTCACTAGTCAGCTCATTGCTGATCTCTGCATGTGGTAGTGGTGCCAATGACGGCGACGTCTCGGCGAGCGGTGGAACCACGCAGCTTGGCACAGGCGGCAATCCCAACAGCATCGCAGGTGTTGGTGGGATTGCAAACGCGGCTGGTGGATCGCAACTCAGCGGAGGTTCATCCCAAGTGTCGACCCAAACGGGTGGTGTATCTGCAGCCGGCGGCGTCGCTTCTACGACCACTCCCGGACAGCCTTGCTCCGGCGTTTGCGCTAGTGGCGAGGTCGACTTGTGTTTGGGTAACGGTTGTCCCTACGATGAATGCGGGGCACCATGGGATACGCATGACTGCTCGTTCTACTATTTGGGACCGGCGGGTACGACCACAGTGTATTGCACAGCAGGCCAAACCGGGAATTATTGCTTGTCCACCCAGCCGCAGAGTCTGCTCTATTGGGCGGTCAACTGCTTGAATGGCACACCGACGATCACGGCATGCTCGACTGGGTGTCAGGCAGATCCCAACGCAGGCGCAACCTGCACTAACCATTGAGGCCATAACACAGTGCCACAATGGCCCGCCGTGGCTCGAACCATGCAATTGCGCAACCGTTCTGACAAGTTGGACAATCATGCAGCTCTCTAGATATGGTTTCCTCAGTGCACTTGTCTTCGCAACTGCTTGCGCTGACAACGCGCCGGCAAGTGGATCCTCCGTGAATGCAGATTCGTCGTCCGGCGGCGCCCCAATAGATGGAACAGGCGGCGATTCGAGTTCGGTGACGACGGGGGGAACCTCAACAACGGGAGGGAGTCCTTCCGCTACTGGAGGCATCAGTAGCGCGACAGGCGGAACAACTGCATCGGGTAGCGCGGCGTCGCGGGGGGGTAGCTCTGCCGTCGTTGCGGGGGCTCCATGCACTGCGAATTGTCCCACAGGCACCGTATACCAATGCTTCGGCGCAGGTTGCCCTCTCGGCCAATGCGACAACACACTGTTCCGCGCCAGCGTGACGTGTTCCACGATATATCCTAATGTGATTGACGGCAGTACAGTATTTTGTGCAGCTGAGCAAAACGGCAACTACTGCTTCCTGTCGCTTGGC
This sequence comes from uncultured Polyangiaceae bacterium, assembly GCA_964454965.1. Taxonomy (GTDB): domain Bacteria; phylum Myxococcota_A; class Polyangia; order Polyangiales; family Polyangiaceae; genus FEN-1139. Next base: position 66,238 of record CAYVXY010000026.1, read on the forward strand.
ACGGCCCTAATCGAAATGGTCGTCACCTGCACCAACGGTGCTCCGAGCATCGAAACCTGCTCAGGGGGCTGCGGATATAGCGCCGCGGGCGCGAAATGCTAACCACTTGAATCGGTGTCGGTAACCATCAAGGCGCCTCCGAACAAGCCGCGCAGGTTGGCGAGCTCCGACCGGGCGTAGCAGTCAAGGCGGAAGGGGCCATTCGAGTAGCATGTATTGCTTTTTTGCCATTCTTCAGTCAATAACCCGGCGTGAACCTTCGTCATTGCCGCGCTTTCGTCTTCGATATGGATGGCACGCTGACCCGCGCCGTGCATGACTTTGACGCTATCCGTCGGAGCTTGAAGCTTCCTGTCGGTTTACCCATCCTCGAGTCTCTCGCTGCCCTGCCCGAAAGTGAGGCGGCTCCGAAGCGGCAATTGCTCGAGTCCATTGAACTCGAACTGGCGAAGACGGCCAAAGCGAGTGACGGCGCGTCACTGCTCTTGGATTCACTCTCACAGCGCGGCGTTCGGCTTGGGATCGTAACGCGCAACAGCTACGACAACGTGGTCGTTACCTTGCGCGCCGCGGGGTTGCAAGAATACTTCCCGAGCGAGTGCATCTCCACACGTGACAACGCGAAACCCAAGCCCGATCCCGATGGGCTCGTGCGGTTGATCGAGCTATTTGGTCATCGTCCGAGTGAGGTTGCCATGGTGGGTGACTACCTCTTCGATCTGGAATGCGGACGTCGCGCTGGTACCCACACGGTTCACTACGCGGCGGATGATTCGCGCAGTTGGCCAGAAATTACCGACTTACGCGTCGTGTCGTTTGCCGAGCTCATGCCGTATCTCGAATGATGGCCTTGCAGCGGCGCCTACCCCACGGCGCGTTTGACTTCCTCGACGAAGGCTAGTGCTGCTGCTGAGGGACGCGCGCGCTGGTCCCACGCCACATGGACCTCGCGTTTGGGTGTGGGTTGAGTCAAACGCACGGCGCGTAGCGTCGGGTCACGTTTGCCCAGATACCCGACGGGGAGGATCGTGATGCCGAGACCTGCGCGCACGACTTCTCGAATTGCCTCCCCGGATTCGAGCCGTAACAGGACTTTGGGGGTGAAACCCGCCTTGCGACAGGCCTCGACGACGAGCCCACTCGTAAAAGTGCCGGGCAGCACCATGACGAACCCATGGTCGGCAAGTCGATGCAGGGGCACCGAACGGCGCTTTGCTAGTGCATCGTCGTGGCGAACGATCGCGACGAGTTCTTCGCTGCAGAGCCGGCGCGCTTCGAGCGCATCGAGAACTGGTGCTGGTGCGCCGGCGATGAGACCAACGTCGATTTGCCCCTCGAAGAGCGCCGCGGGGATGTCCTCTGCAGCAAGCGTATGCAGACTGATCTCCACCTCCGGATGCTCGAGCGCAAACCGTGCCAGCGGTCGCGGCACCAAGGTTGAGTTTAGTGTTTGCATCGAACCCACGCGCACTTGGCCGCGCACCACACCACGCAACGCCGAGAGATCGTCGCTGAAGGCTTGCACCTCTCCCACAGCGCGACGAGCGCGCCCTTCGAGCAGCTTGCCAGCGGGAGTAGCCGTGAGTTTCGGTCGCCCCTTGCGTGGACGTTCGAGCAGCCGCTCCCCGGCTTCAGCTTCGAGTCGCGCGATGGCATGGCTCAGCGTTGGCTGAGCGACATGCAGCCGCTTCGAGGCCCGCGTGAGATGACCCTCGTCGAGACAGGCGAGAAAGTAGCTGAGGTCACGAAGCTCCATGGGGATCCCTTACGCTTTTCGACGTTACCGCGTCGCACCTTCATACATGCATGAGATGAATAGACTCTATGCAAACATATCATTGGAGGCAATGAGTATTTCGGGCCAGCCTGGGGGTATGGCACAGCTGTCGAGAAGACCAGTCAACCTGTCCGAGCGCGCAAAAACCCTGCCGGGCTCGCCGATCCGAGCGCTACTGTCGAGTGCACGCGGGAACGGCGCGCTCGATCTCGGCGGCGGGATCCCCGATCCAGAGCTCTTTCCTACGCAGGCACTCGCCGAGGTGGCAGCGCGCGTGATGGCTTCGTCGGCTGCCAAGGCGCTGCAGTACGCTCCCACCGAAGGGCTATTGCCCTTACGTTGCTTCATCGCCGAGCGGCTCGAGCAGCGTGGTTGTCGGGTCAATCCCGAGCAGGTTATCATCACCCACGGTTCGCAGCAGGCGCTCGCTAGCGTTGCTGCATTGCTGACAGGCCCAACCCAGGCCGTGGCGCTTGAGCAGCCGGTGTATCCAGGCGCGATGCAGGCCTTTTCCTTGGCGCAGGCGCCTGTGATCGCCTTGCCCGTCACGCAGAATGGCTGGGAGCTGGATGCAATCCGAGGTTGCGATGTGTCAGCGATGTACGTGATCCCGAACTACCAGAACCCCACGGGGCGTAGGGCGAGCGCGCAAGAGCGGCTCGCGCTGGCAGCGTACGCGGAAGCTACGGGAGTCTTCGTGATCGAGGATGACGCCTACGGTGAGCTCGACTTTGCCGGAGGTCTGTCACGTCCCATCTTGGCGGACGCGCCGACGCGTGGGATCCTGCTCGGAACATTCTCGAAGACGCTCTGCCCGGGTCTGCGGGTGGGGTGGGTCGTCGCACCGCCAGAACTAGCCGACCCACTGGTGCGGATCCTTCAAGCCTCGAGCCTGCAACCGGGCACCTTGGCGCAACATCTTGTCCATGGGTTGCTCGAACGCCTCGATTGGGAGGCGCAGCTAGCGCGTCTGCGCCAATGTTACGGCGAACGTGCCCAGGCGCTGCATGCGTGCTGCGAAGGGCTTGGCCTTCGAGCAACCTTGCCCAGCGGGGGTTTCTTTCTTTGGTTGGAGGCACGCGGCAAAGCTTCACTCGTCGCCGAACGGGCTGCGGCAGAAGGGGTGCTTGTGGTGCCGGAGCGGGCCTTTCGACACCCGCAGCACCCGGGGTGCGATCGGCACTTACGCTTGGCTTTTACCCGGTTTCTTGCCGCACCCAGTGACCGCGAGAAACTCGAAGCGGCATTTCGTTCGCGCGACGTACTATAACGCGCTTCCGACGATGAATCGCTCCCCGAAGTCTCCCCGTGGCCCCTCGACACGCACTGTTGGTCGCGGCAGGCCGCGTAGCGCCGTGGCCACGCCAGACCGACAACACTACCGAGCGAAGGGTTTGTCCTTGTCGTTGGGAGACGCGATTGCCTGCTACCCGCGCTGGCCGGCACCCGACGTCATTGTTTCCGATGGTGCGTACGGCGTACTCGGTTTCGATGGCGACACAGCGGGCCACCTCGACATTGCGGCTTGGTACGAGCCGCACGTAGCGGCTTGGGCTCGAGCGGCGAAACCGAGCACCACGCTCTGGTTTTGGAACTCGGAAATCGGCTGGGCCACGGCACACCCAGTGCTTGAGCGGCATGGCTTTCGCTACGTGAGCTGCAACATCTGGAACAAGGGGCGTGGCCATATTGCCGGTAACGTGAGTACGACGACGATTCGGCGTTTTCCAGTGGTGACCGAGATCTGCGCGCTCTACGTGTTCGAAGCCCAGCTCCAAGGGCAATCGCTCAAACAGTGGCTCTTGTCCGAGTGGAAGCGCACCGGTTTACCTCAGCGTGCAGCCAATGTTGCCTGTGGCGTGAAGGACGCGGCGACGCGCAAGTATCTGACGCAAAGCCACCTTTGGTATTTCCCACCTCCAGAAGCTTTCGAACGTATCGCGGCGTACGCCAACGCCCAAGGCAGCAAAGCGGGCCGGCCCTACTTCTCTCTCGATGGCAAGTCAGTGATGACGGGCGCCGATTGGGCGCAAATGCGCAGCAAGTTCGACTGCCCGCATGGGATTACCAACGTTTGGGAACGACCAGCATTGCGCGACGAGGAACGTGTCAAGAGCCCCGAAGGCAGAGCCGTACACCTGAATCAGAAGCCGCTCGATTTGATGGAGCGCATCATCGAAGCTTCCAGCGACCAGGGCAGCGTATTGTGGGAGCCATTCGGCGGTCTATTCTCAGCGTCACTTGCGGCGCGTAACCTTGGCCGCTGTGCCTATGCCGCCGAGATCGACGCTACGTACTTCGCCTACGGAATGCAGAGGTTCGAAAACCGCCCGACGACGCGGGCGTGACTCTAGCGAGTATAAAGACATCTTCGCGCCAACCAGCTCTCTTGCTGGAGACCACGGCTCGACACGCTCAGCTTCGCTCGACTTTGAGTCCGTATTTGCGCATCAGACGATAGAGCGCGTAGCGGCTCGAGAGGCCCAAAGCGCTGGCGGTTTTTGCCACGTGACCATCATGGCGGCTCAGGCCTTCCATGACCTGTTGCGCCGTGGGTTCCGCAACTGGGGCGGGCAGCGCAGCGGAGGTGCGCCGCTCCGGCTGACCGAGTTCGTCGCGAAGGGCTCGAGTCAAGGCGACGAAATTGCGGGGGCTGTCGGCAACGGCCTTCCACAGCAGCTTGTCGAGTTCTCGGACATTGTAGCTATAGCGGTGTTGCATCAAGGCTTCCACGAGATCCGGATCGACGCGTGGATAGAGGCCATAGGTGTTCTCGATGAAGAAACGCGCCTGCAATCCCGTTGACGCTTGGGCTGCTCGGACCAACAGATGACGTACCAAGAACGGGATGTCTTCGGGTCGGTCGATGAGACTGGGCAATTGGACCTGCAGCGTTAGCCGGCCCAGAAGGTCGAGCCGCAACTCCGTCGGATCCCGATTGGTGGCAGCAATCAACCGAAAATCGCTGTGTCGTACCTGAGGATCTCCGAGCCGTTGATACTCGCCTCCGCGATCCAGAACGCGAAGCAGGTGCGCTTGGAGTTCAGCTGGCAACTCGGCAATTTCATCCAGAAAAAGCGTCGAGCCATCAGCTTGTCCAATGACACCGAGCCGCGCCTGCATGCCGGCATTTGGATAGTCAGCGGCACTGCCGAAGAGCTCGGCGTCAATCAGAATCGAAGGAAAGGTGGCCGCATTGCGTGCCACGAGCTCTCGCTTGGCACGCGGCGAAAGTAGGTGCAGCGCTCTGGCGGCTAGTTCTTTACCGGAGCCGCTTTCCCCCACCACTAGGACGTGTTGATCCGAAGCAGCACCGAAGGCTAGCTGTTCTCGGAGGTCCCAGATGGCGCGATGCTCGCCCACGATCCCAAACTCATCCGCGGTGCCAAATGCCGGTGCTCGTTTCAAATCGAAATAGCGTGGGCGTGCCAGTGCAGGTTGCCTGGAGCAATACAGAACCAATTGGTCCTTGATGGTAACGAGTTGTCCCGCGCCCACCGTCGCTGTCGTACACGGTTCCGAATCAACCAGCATTGGCGCGCGACCGACGTTTTCAAGCGTAATACCCTCTGCAGCCGACCGAACGATGCATTGGCGTCTGGATAGACCGTCACCTTGGAGAGGTTCCGTCGGTACGACGCCGCCCGGTCGTTGGCGCACGAATTGTAGCCGCTCACTCGGATCAGCGGCCGTGGAGCCTCCGCGTCCAAGCACCAGTGATCCGACTCGTTCGTCGACGAATGCCGTCTCACCGATCCGTTCCGGTTCCACGACAGACCAAACCAAAACCAAACACCAACGTTCGGTGGCGCGAGAGTCTTCGTCGCGACTCAGCCATTCTGGACGTTCGTTGCAGGTGGTAACCCATTCCGACATAAGCTCTCGCGATCGGCTACTTTCGAATACTCATCGGATCGGCGCTAGGCACGGGTGACGACGCGGTCGACGGTGACACCGCTTTCACGGCAGTGATTGCCCGGCTGGCCCGCGCACCTCGGACGGTCGGAGTCATCGATGCTGCAGTTACGCTGGCTGACGGAATTGCAGCCACCCTGTTGGCTGGGATCCCTGGCAAGTCTGCGCGTTGTGGCGCGGGAGCCGAGGTAACTGTCGGCGTTGTTGCGGCGCTCGACAATGCGTTGGTCGACAGCACCTTCGCGGCGGGTCGAAGCCAGAAGTACGCCGTGGCAAAAGTGAGCAGGATGGCACCGACGGCACCGACGGCAACGATGGGCATGCGATGACGATCCGCACTTGGGTGTGTGGCAGCGGTTCCTTGGAGCGTTGACTCGGAGGGTGACTGCGCATGCAATGCATCGGCATCCCGGCCAGCGTTGGTTGGCTGGTGGTGGGCGCCTTTCTGACCAGCCAGGACCAGCACATGTGCCAAAGTCGACTTGCCTCGCGGCGACGCAAACCGCTCGAGCGCCAGTGCCAGATCGGTGACTTGCTGGAAGCGAAGGGCTACGTCCTTCTGCAAGCAGCGCGCAATGATCGTCGAGAGCTCCGCGGTGGCCTGCGGGCAAAATTCGCAGACATTTGGTGCAGGATCGCGGGCCACCTGCGCACAGAGTTCACTCAGGCTCTGTCCGGTCCAAACGGCGCGCCCGGTGAGGAGCTCGAACAGCACCGCGCCTAGGGACCATATGTCGGTACGATGGTCGACGTCGCGTGCAGAGCGCATCTGTTCAGGCGACATGTAGACTGGGGAACCCATGAGCGCACGGCTGTCCGTGAGTCCCAGCGCCCCATCGCCGCTTGGTTCTAGAAATTTTGAGATCCCGAAGTCTAGAACCTTGATCGACGGATCACCATAAGCATCCCGTGTGAGAAATAGGTTTGCTGGTTTGAGATCGCGGTGCACGATGCTGGCGCGGTGCGCTTCGGCGAGGGCTTCACAGGCGTCCATTAGGTAATCGACACTCTGCGGAACTGGTAGTGGTCCCTGTTGGACGAGAAGCTCCTGCAAATTGGAACCCTCGAGATACTCCATCACCAGGTAGGGCGTGTGCTCGTCCAATCGACCAATGTCGAGCACCTTGGCGACATGGGGCCCATTCAGTCGCGCCGTTGCTCGCGCTTCCAACAGAAAACGGGCCGTGACCGAGGCATTGGCGCCACTTTCCGCGCGCAGCAATTTGATCGCAACGCGTCGACCCAATTCCAAGTGGGTTGCTGCATAGACCAACCCCATCCCACCTGCGCCGAGCTGCCGCTCCAGCTGGTATCGCCCAGCAAGAACTTCGCCCTCGCGCAATGAGAACTCCAGATCCATCTCGCCGGGTTTAGCCCAGCAGCCGACGATACGGTAGTCTGGTCGCTCGCCCCTGCCCGAAATGGCGCGTGTTGTGGCGTGCGGCCTGGAATTTTCAGCAATTGTCGTCAGAACGGCCTGACAGACCCCTGCCGATCCCCCCCATCGTGGAGCAAGCAGTGCAGATACGCCACCGTGGGTGGCCAAAGGCGGCTCTTCGAGGCATGATGCGGTCCGCCCCGATGACGCGGTTTCGTTGGCATCCAGTTCTCGTCGTACTGGCCTTGAGGCTCTCACCTGTTTCGAGCGCCATGGCGCAGAGCCCTGCGGCGCAAGACGCTACGGTTTTGGCAGAAGCGTTGTTCGAACAGGGTCGCCAAGAGCTTGCCGCGGGCAACTACGAAAGTGCGTGCACCAAGCTGAGCCGAAGTGACGAGCTCGATCCGGCACTGGGCACCAAGCTCAATCTGGGTGAATGTGAAGCCCTACGCGGACGCGTTGCGACAGCATGGGAGCTGTTGCGCCACGTCGAAGACAAGCTGGCTCCAGACGATATTCGCTTGCCGGTTGCCAGGGGCAAGCGTGTGGCGCTGGAGCCGCGGCTGCCGCGACTGATCGTGACGCTGGCCAAAGGATCCCCACCCGACGCACGCGTGCATGCCGGGCGACGTATCGTCCAAAGCTTGGAACTAGGTCGACCAATCTTCGTCGATCCTGGGCCGGTCGAGGTCGTGGTTGCAGCTCCTGGCTACGTCGAGCAAAGAAAGCGTGTGACGTTGGAGGAGGGCAAGACCCAGAGTGTCGTGCTTGAACCGGAAAGAGTACCGGTGACGCTAGCTCGACGGCCGTCCATGCTGAAACCGGCCATGCCGACCGCGCCGAATCCGCCCAGTGTCAGCTCGAAGCCGCTGACTCCAATCGCGACCGTCGCTCTCAGGGACATGCCGACTTCGCCAAGTCGGCGTGCTGGGGTCGTGGTCTTGGGCATTGGCATCGGGGGTGCCGTCGTGGCCGGCATTGCTGGCTTCATGACGCTGGACGCGAAACGCACCAATTCGAACCATTGCTCCGGTCCGACGCAGAGTTGCGACCAAACCGGTCGAGATGCCGCGAGCCGAGGTCGCCTATTTGGAGCCATCACGACTGCGGGTCTTGTCGTGGGTGGCGCAGGAATCGGGATTGGCACCTACCTTCTGGTCAAACGCGGGGAAACGCCCCAGCAGTTTGGCAGCGTGAGTCTGCGCAGCGACGGTGTTGGTTCGAGGCTGGTATTCGAGCGAACGTTCTAGCAGCCGGCTACCAACCACGCCGCTGCATCTCCACCAGATCTATCATTTCTGGGATCTCGACGATCTTCGAACGTAGAGCGCCTCGAGCCAGGCCGCGATCGACCTCGAAGGCATCAATGACTTGCCAGTCATCGAAGGTCACCCAACGGACCTGGCGCTGCTCAAGGCGAGCGCGAAACTCGTTGCGTCCGCAACGTGGTTTGCTTGGCATGCCGCTTTGCGCGTGATCACCGAGCATGCGCGAGACAACCTCCGCCGAGCCCACCTTCTGGCTCGCAATGAGCCCCTTGGCACCGGTTCTCGCCCAGCCAGTGCAGTACTCACGCTGGCGCCATTGCTGAGTCTCCGGGTCGACGACGCGCCCATCCACATTGGCAATGACACCGCGAGCCTCGTCGAACGGAAGGCCCGCAATGCGCTTGCCTTCGTAACCAATGGCCACGAAAACTGCTCCCACGGCCATGAGCTCGAATTCACCCGTACCTACGGCTTCAGGGGTCCCTCGATTGCCGACGACCAAGCGGTTCCGCTGAAGACGCATCTGCCGCACATGGCCCGCGGCATCACCGATGAACTCCACAGGCGACCGCAGAAAGCGGAACTTTACCGCGCGAGATGCCGGCACTTGCTGTCGCTCGGCGATGGTCGTCAGAAGCTCAATAATGCGCTTGGATGGATGCTTCGCGCCCAACTCTTCGAGCGTCAAGAGTGTCTGCTCGTCGAGTTTGACTTCCTCGAGCAAGGCAGTGGCGTCAACGTTGGGAAGCGCAATCAGCTCGCGCAACTCGGCGGGTGTGAAGGTGCTCTGCAGCGGTCCGCGTCGACCAATCAGGACGATCTCGTCAACTTCGCTGCGTCTGAGCTCGGTCAGCGCATGCTCGGCCATGTCCGTTGTCTCCAGATCGGCCGGAGACTTTGCCAGCATCCTTGCGACATCGATCGCCACGTTGCCATTGCCGATGACCGCTACACGGTGACCCGACAGATCAAACTTGGCATCCCGGTAGTCGGGGTGACCATTGTACCAACCAACGAACACCGATGCCGGGGCGCAACCCACCAAATGTTCACCGGGAATACCCAAGCGACGGTCGCTCTCGTTGCCCGTTGCATAAAGCACCTGATCGTAGCAGGCGGTAAGATCGGAGACTTGGATGTCCCGGCCGAGTTCTACATGACCATAGAACGCGAAGCGTGGATCGGTCCCGAGCTTGTCGTAGATGCGAGTGATTCCCTTGATCTTCTGATGGTCGGGGGCAACGCCTGCACGTACGAGACCATAGGGCGTAGGTAGACGGTCGAATAGGTCGACTTCGACCTCACACGCGGACTGCTCGAGCAGCGAGATTGCCGCATGAAATCCTGCGGGACCAGCGCCTACGATAGCAACGCGCAGGATATTCGAGGCGATTTCGGATTGGGTTCCTGTCCAATTCATTGCAGTGATTCTCGGGTCGCGCGAGTGCCAAGTTCTCGCTACCAGCTCCCGGTATTCGACATCGACAGCCAAGGCTCAGCAGGTGGCAAGGCGCCGCCCTTCTGCAGGAGCTCGATCGATTGCTGATCGGGGCTCTTGACGAAGGCCATGTGGCCATCGCGAGGTGGACGCAGGATCAAAACGCCCGCCGCACGCAACCTCTGACAGGTTTCGTAGATGTTTTCGACCTCGAACGCGAGATGCCCGAAGAACCGACCTGTTGCATAGGGTTCGGTCTCGTCCCAGTTGTGGGTGAGCTCAAGCTCGGCCGTATCCCCCGCTGCACCAGTGGTGAGGAACACCAGGGTGAAACGCCCCTTCTCATTGGTCATGCGCCGCGTTTCCACCAGGCCCAGCTGGGCGACAAAGAACGTGAGGGCGGCATCGAGATCGCGCACGCGTAGCATGGTGTGTAGAAACCTCATGGCAACTCCTTCGAGCGGGCAGTGAGCTTGCCGCAGCTTCGGGCAAGGCGGAAGAGAAATCTGCAAGCCAATGCTGCAGCAAGACCCCTACAGGTTCGACGCACATGCCTCGGGTGCGGCCGAATCGCCCATACCCACTACCCGCTTGAGCTCCGCAAGGGTCTGAAGAACCTTGCCGTATTGGTCGAAGGGCACCTGCAAGTACGCTAGGGCAACTCCCGAGTCATCGGGCGAAAATGCGCTAATCCGTGGGTTGAATACGGCGAGAATTCCAACGATCGCTCGAGCCAATGTCGAATTGCTCAACACGGCCGCCCGCGTTGGACGACCTCCCAGGATTTGGTTCAACCGATTTCGTTGAAAGCCGTCCGGCCCGCCACCTTCGGTGAAGACGAGCGTTCGAATGCAATCGGCACGCGCTGCATGCTGGCGCAAATCTGCCAGGTACAAATCCCAGTCCTGGTCCGTGGGATTTCCTTTGCCGTGAACGAGAACGAAAACGTCGTTTGAGTAATGATGAGCCATCGACCTGTCCATTGCCAGCATCCTCCGATCTTTCGTTGCGATTGCTTCGGCACTTGCCCCGTACTCTAGTCGGCAAGGATCCGCTGCAAGATGGCGTTGAGCTGACGCGGATGCGAGAAGAACGGCGAGTGATCCGACTCGATAGGGTACACCTTTTTGCACGGTTGGCTGTGTATCATCCGGTCCTGTATCGCCGGTGTGACGGCAAGGTCGTTGCTCGTTCGAATGTAGTATCTGGGCAGGCGGCCATAGTTCGATGCTGTCAGTACCAGCGGTGTCGCGACCGGCCCGAGCGGATTCGGCCTCAGAAGCGCGCTCGCCAATGTCACGTACTCTGGACGACTCTCGCTGTAGAATGTATCCGCGATATCGTCACGCCGAATATCGATGGTTCCGTTAGCAGGATCTACGATGCTGTTGGACAGCACCATCGAACCAGTATCCTCTGAAGCAAGAGCCAGTGCCGATTGTCCGCTCAGCGGCATGAATGCTGCCAAGTAGACCAATTTTGCCACCCGACTAGGGCGTGCCTCGCCAGTCTGAGATACGACGATGCCTCCCATGCTGTGACCGATCAAGACTGCCGGTTCTGACAGGGAATCGAGAATGGATACCACCTTCTGAACATAAGCATCCAACGTTACCGCAGCAGGTGCGGTGCCGTCGATTCCATGGCCCGGTAGATCGGGAACATAGACGTCGTAGCCGGACGACTCAAGCATCGAGGCCGTCACGTGCCAGGCCCAGGCGCCGTGCCATGCACCGTGAATGAGCACCACGCTCTTGGTGCGCCCATGCGCGAAGACTGTATTAGTCCAAATCAGCGCCAAGAAGACCGTTAGCCACATTGGATGTCGCTTCATATGAAACATCGCTCCTCAGCTACAAGGTAGCGAGCAATCACTGTGTTTGGCAAGGTGTACGTTGGCGATTCACGGCCCACGTGAAGGCACACCGAAGTCACGAAGTAATGCTTGTGTGACCAGCGTCCGACGATTCACCACGCTCACTCCTTTAGCCATCAGACAAGCTACCCCCTACGCGCTCCTACAACGGGATCCGCAGGTCGTGTGGAAAGCACGTGATTCGTGGGCATTGCTCGATCCACAGAGTCGAGTTGTTTCGTTGAAGTACGCTGAGGCGGCAACGATTGACTCCAGATATGAAGATGCCGGCGCAAGCTGGACGCCTACATTGGCGCGTGCTGGGTCCGCAGAAGAACTCGAACAATGGTGGCTACAGGATCACCGGCAACTATCCGGCGGCCACTGCACTTACAGTAGGCAACTGATCCTCGAAGCCAATACGGTCTTGGTCACGGCTGTGCCATCGCGCATCTTTTGAGCGATAGAGGCGTATCGTGACTTCAACGCCATGTCGAACGAGCACTGGATAGGGTTTTCTCCCCCTCGAGACGGCTAAGTGACGAATCCCCTGTTCGACTGCACGAAATTCGGCAATGATGCTTGCCGCATATGGGCCAACTTCGTTCAGGGATCCCGCTCAGGCCATTACGCAAAACCGTCACCTTGCTTGCGTCGTTATGTCTGCTTGCTAGTGGCTGTTCGAGTGACGACGAGTCGTCCGTGAACCTCGGGCAAGCGGTATCGAATTGGTGTTCGGCGCGCTGCTCCTGGCAGCAGGCTTGCGGGACAGGGTCTGCGTCGATCTGCTTGCCGGGATGCCGTAGCGACGGCGGTTTCGCAGCCTATGGACGCCTCGAGTTCTATGTGGCCATGACCCATTGCCTACAGAAGGACTCCGCTTGTACTGGTGGCGCTGATGCGTCTTGGTTGGCCTGTGCCGAAGAAGCCTCGCTGCAGACGCCCTTGTCGCAAACGGCCTTCGACTTCTGCGAACGCATGGGCAAGCTCTTCTTCGAATGTGGCTACGGTGGCTCACCCACCACTTGCGCGAGGAACTACATTTCCTTCACCGATGATGTGCTGGCCGACATCGCTGCATGCGGCAGCGAGACCTGTGACACGTATATGGCTTGCATCCAAGGCATAGCCTACGGAGGGGCATAGGTCATGTTCAAATTGAGGCACAGCGCTGTTATCGCGATGGCAGGGTTCCTCGTAGGATGCTCCTCCGACGACGAGATGGCCGCGACCAGGACTGTCACCGGTGGCATTGCCCCAAGGCCCCTCCCTGGGTGCGAGGGCGAATCCTACACGCCTTGTGACGTCGACACCGTGGCCTGTCAAGAAGCCGTATTTTCCACGGTGGCTTGTCTGCGAGGTAGTCCGCAGGCGACTCGTCCACGGTCGCGCACGTTGACCGCCTCCGCGTATGGCGCTGAGCTTGCCGCCAGCTTTCAGAATGAAGATGCGGTCGTGACGCTGGCGTACGAGAAGGCCCTGGTCTTGCTCAATTTGGCATCGGCTGGAGATCTTTCCGTTGAGAGCCGCGTGGGGGTGTCCACATCGACCGTTCCAGCATCGTACAATTGGCAGACTAAGCAGGTAACGTTCGTCATGCCCGACGGCGAGACGAAAGCTCAGCGCAAGGAATCGGCCTACATCCTCTTGGCGCACGAATATGTGCACGCCATTCAGGACGAGGAGCATGATCTGGGTCAAGTTGAAAAGGACCACTCTGCTTCCACGGACAGTGGGCTTGCCGTGCGGAGCCTGATCGAGGGTGAGGCGGTCCTTCACGAGGATTCGTTCATGGCAGCGTCGTGGGGGATTGACCCTGAAAGCCTCGATTGGGACGCGCGCTACGCAGCGCTCCGGGCCTTCGACGCCGAAGCTCTGACTGGCATTGCCCCATTCTTGGGAATTTGGCGCAGCTGGCCCTACGAAGCGGGTGGCATCTACGTGCGGAACGTCATGAAATCGGGTGGCATGCTCGCAATTCGCGCGCTTTTCGACAACCCACCCGAGGCCTGCTTGACCGTGACGGCGGGTGTCGACACTATCCCCGTCGGCGCGGCTGCGCCGCAACCGCCCGCCGGTTATGAAGCGCTCGACGCCGACACGTTTGGTTCAGAACTGCTCTACGACACGCTGAGTAAGGTCGCGAGCATCTCTTCAACCAATGCCAACCGCTTGGCAGCGGATTGGCGTGGCGATAGGGTCTATTTCTATCGCAACCCCACGACCGCCCACGTGGCGGTCCTGTGGCGACTCCGGTTTGCTTCCGAAGCTTCGAAAGACATCATCCTTAGTGCCACCTCAGCTTGGCAAAGCGCAGCTGTCGAGGGCGACGTCATACTTGGCCTATCTACCGATCCGAATCGAAATCTTGTGCTGACAGCCTTATTCGACAACGCGAAAAACGGCGTCACCGTCCCCGCTGATAACACGACCGACGGCACGACCCAAGCGGCCCGGCTGCCGCGTTTGCTCGAGCTGACCAAACCAAACTAGCTAGATAGGGTCGGTCTGCGCTAGAACTAGACAGTTGCTCAACCTGACTGGGATCGCCATCTTCATCGGGACCTATGTCCTGATTTCGCTGCGGCGACTGACATTTCTAAAGATCGATCGTCCGGCGGCAGCCCTATTGGGGGCCGTGCTCTGCGTCGTAACGAAGGTCCTATCGCCTGACCAAGCCGCAGCGGCCATAGATGGGTCAACGCTGTTGCTGCTGTTTGGCGTGATGGGCATGGGCGCATTCTTGTCCGTCGATGGCTTCTTCGACGACATCGAGGCAAGGCTCGTGGTTGTCGCCAAGACTCCCGCGCGGCTCATGGGGTTCATCGTCTGGGGCGCCGGGGTTCTCAGTGCCTTCATCACCAACGATGCAGTTTGCGTTCTCGGGGCGCCCCTGGTTGTGCGGCTGATCCAACGCCAGAAGCTAGCGCCGTTGCCGTACTTACTGGCGCTTGCTACGGCGGCCAATACTGGCAGTGCAGCAACCTTGGTAGGCAACCCGCAGAACATGCTCTGCGCGATGCTTGGTGGGCTTACCTACCGCGAACACCTTCTCATCGTTGGCCCGGTCGCGTTGGTGGGGCTTGGGATCAACCACTTGCTGTTGGTTCTGCTATTTCGAAGGCAATTGGGCAGCAAGCTTGAGCCGCCTGCGGACGCTCGGTCTTGGTTGAATCGGCGTACTTCCGTCTCGATGGGGGTCATCCTAGCGACCGCCGTTGCTTACATGCTAGGAGCGCATTTAGCCTGGTCTGCGACCGCTGGGTTCGTTGCAATGATGCTCCTGCATCGCCGTGACACGCGTGCACTCTGGGGTCGCATTGATTGGTCGATTCTATTGTTCTTTGCCGGCCTCTTTGTCGTGGTCGAGGCATTCCTGAAAAGCGGTGGCCCCGCTTGGCTATTCGCGCGCTTCCCCATGATGGCTGGCATTACCGGGGTCGGCAGTTACCTTCGCGTGGCGACGCTGTTCCTCGTTGGCTCGAACATCGTGTCGAACGTGCCGTTCATCCTGGTCGTCAAGAGCCAGATGGCGCAATTACCGAATCCGCGGCTTGGCTGGGAATTGTTGGCCATGGCCTCTACCTTCGCGGGAAACTTGACCTTGCTTGGTTCGGTCGCGAACATCATCGTTGCCGAGAACGCCCGCGATCTCGGCGGCATCGGTTTTTGGGCGTATCTTCGGGTGGGTTTGCCCGTCGCGCTGCTAACGACCCTGTTCGGGACGCTGTATGTCGTCGCGGTCTGGCCGGGGTAGCGAACGGTCCCGCTTCACCGGCTTCGGTGCGGAGTTGTGGACAGCCTGCAAGGTTGGCGTCATTGTCGTGGCATGTGCCAGCTGCTCGGCATGAATGCCAATGTTCCAACGGATATCTGCTTTTCCTTCGAGGGATTTCGCGCTCGGGGTGGGCGCACCGACGAGCATACCGACGGTTGGGGGATCGCATTCTTCGAGGGCCGCGGAGTGCGTGTGTTCCTCGACCCAGGACCTGCCAGTCATTCACCCGTAGCTGAACTGGTAAGGAACTACCCAATCAAGAGCAGCAACGTCATTGCACACATTCGGCGTGCGACGCAGGGTGTCGTCGCTTTGGAAAATTGTCACCCGTTTCAGCGCGAACTCTGGGGGCGGCCGTGGGTCTTTGCGCACAACGGCGATCTGCCTGGATTTGCGACGTGTGGCGGTGACGTCTTTCGGCCTATTGGCATGACCGACAGCGAGACTGCCTTCTGTGCCATCCTCAATCGCATGCAGGGGGCATACCCGACCGAGATGCCTTCGTTGCCGGACCTATTGGCGTTGCTAGAAGGGGTTTCCCGAGAACTCGGAGCTATCGGACCATTCAACTACCTATTGTCGAATGGGTTGTGGCTCTTTGCGCATTGTGCAACTCAGCTAAACTACGTCGTTCGGCAGGCGCCGTTCAAAAAGGCCCACCTCATTGATGAAAACATTACGGTAGACTTTCAACAACTGACGCAGCCGAACGATCGGGTAGCAGTGGTAGCGACCCTGCCATTGACCGATGACGAAGTTTGGACTCCGATCGAACGCGGGCGCCTTCTCGTATTTCGGGACGGTGAACCACTCTCGCTCTGAAGCCATGGCGGTTGTGTTCACCGGGTGAGGTTGGCGGTGACGCCTACCTGCCAGTAGGCGTCACCGCGCATTGGCGCCAGTTAGTGCCGTCCGCCGCCTTTGCGTTTGCGCGACGTGCTGACCCAAGGCTTGCGGCGCTGCTGCTCGAGATGGGCATGCAACTTCTCGCCGTAAGCAGCCATCTTGTCGGCGCGCTCGGCTAGGCGCAGCGCCCACTTCGGGTAGCGCGCCTGGTAGCGCTTGAACAAGGCCTCGAGGCGACTAGGCTCGCCCTGATCGGGTTGATAGGTAATCTGCAATGGCTCCTCTACTTTGACGCTAACCGTGCCCACGAAGACATGAGCCTCGTCTCCATGTTCGGGGGCTTCATCGGAATCGTCCCCATCTCCGTCTTCGACGGAATCATCGCCAGATTCTGTGCCAGCTGATGCGGGTAATTCGTAGAACTGAATGTGCACGTCATTGCACTCGCACTTGGGGCGCACGCAGTAGGTCTCGATGGCTTCGACGACGACGCCGTCTTGCGCATAGATGTCCATGCGTGCACCCTCGTAGACCTCGTCCCAAGCCAGCAATTGCCCCACTTGGAAGTCGCGAATCGACGCTGGTGCAGTTGGTTCGGATGCGGCGTCGGGTTGCTCCTTGCCGAGGTACCATTGGCTCGCGAAGCGATCGAGCAGATCACCATCGATACGCTGAGCGACGCGAGCCACCTCGGGCGAAAGCACGGAGCTCTCGGTCAGAGGCATCGTAACCTCGCCGGAATCGATGTCGACTTCGAACACTATCGCGTCATTTGGCACGGTCGCGCGAAAGGCCGACTCGTCCTTGGCCTCTTCCCAAGCTTCTCGCACAACGGCGACGTGAGCATCGAGTTGTTCGCGGTTTTCCGAAGCCACGACGAGCACGGCGCGGCAGGGGCAGTCCTCTTCAGGACAAGTCTGCGCCCAGAGCCACAGGGGCGGCTCGTCAGGCGCAGTGCGCTCGATGATGTCTTCGTGGGGTTCTAGATCGATGTTCGAATCTCGTTCGTCGGGCGGTGACATATTGGTTCCAATCGGGCAGAAGTGCTGGCGGCGCGGAGCTATCCTACGGAGTCTACACAGACTACAGCTGGACGAAGGCCGCCCCGCGGGCGTTGCAGACTGGGCATTGCTCCGGCGGCTTACCCAGTTCGATTTGGCCGCAGACCGGACATAGGTAGAAGTTGGCTTCCGAGAGGTCTTTTCCCTGACTTACTGCCTCAAGCGCCATCTGATACAGCCGGTCATGGACCTGCTCGACCTTGAGCGCGTAGTTGAACATGCGCCTAGCCTTGTGATTATCTGTTTCCGCCTGCTCGACCATCGGCGGATACATCTCCGTGTATTCGTAGGTCTCACCGGCGATGGAGGCTTTCAGATTGTCGAAAGTCGAGCCAATGCCTTCCATGGAGTTCAGATGCCCTTCGGCGTGGATGCGTTCGGCCTCGGCGGTGGTTTGGAATAGCTTGGCGATGTTGTGGAAGCCTTCTTTCTCGGCCTTCTTGGCAAAGGCGCTGTATTTTTGGAACGCCTTGCTCTCACCAGCAAAAGCCGTCTGCAGATTCTCAGCGGTGGTCGTCATGGTTCTGATTCCTCGCTCGACGCGCTGGCTTCTTATCGCAGAATTGGCAATGGATCGAGGCGTGGACGGCGACTCTCGCGTAGAGGAATACACTCAGGCTGCACTTTGCGCTCTGGGGCCATACTGTGCGACACCTTTTGGGGTGGATTGGTATCGCTGTTCCGCAACGGGTCCTGTGAGCGCTGGCGTTCGGGACAGTCACCTTCGGCAATTGAAGCCGAGCAACCGACGCGGACGTATGGATGGTTCTGCAGCAGGCAAGCAGGCACTTACTCCGGCTTGCGAGCGATCGCCATTCGATACCAACAGATCCCCTCCAGATTCGGGTCGCTGGCGGCACGCAAATTGGTTAGGTGGTCGTCAAAATCCGCTGCCGAGATCACGCGGGCGCGATCGACGAGAGACGCGCGCATCGACGCTAGCAGTTCCACCATGTTCACAAAACATGCCTTCCCCGCGGGCGTGCTTCCACCCATCACGTAGTCCTGTGATTCTGTCGTTACGTCGACAAAACCAGCATCGGAGAGGAGCTTTTCGTGCACATCACCAGCCGCGTAGGTCCCAAATCCACGCCACGCTGCGCGCATTGCCGCGGCGAAAGCTACTCCTGCGGGATGCGGATACTCAAAACAACGCTCTACCGCGTCGAGTAGCATGATGGCGCCTCCCGGGCGCAAGGTATCGCGGATCTGACGGAGTGCAAGCTCACCGGACTTGAAATGAGTCAGGCCAAACTGTGCGAAGGCGACATCGAACCCCTCGCCGACCACCGGGCACAGACTGTCGTGTACGTCGGCGAGATGGAAACTGAGACGGGGCGTGTTCGCGAAGGCAGTGCGCGCAGTCGCGATGGCCTCGGGATCCCGATCGAAACCAACCAGGGTCGCGCCCGAGTACCGAGCGACGAGATCCGCCGAATACAGCCCCTCGCCGCACGCAACGTCGAGGGCACGCCATGTCCCGCTCGGATCGACCTTGGCGCGAGCCAGCGAGCGAGCAAGGGAGTCGCAGAAACGGTCATGATAGAGATCGAACTGCACGTACAGCCGATCGCGATCCGATGGGTGCGCAAGCAAATAGTCTGCCGATGTCGGCTGTTCGAGGTTGCTCATAACGTCTCTTGGTTCACCGATCAGATTGTGAACTCGTGTTTGAGAGTATACAGTGGCAGCGCTTCGATGTTGGAGAAAGACGTTGAGCTATCAAGGGAACTGTTTGACCGCGTGGTCGAGGCGAGTGGACTCTCGACCATCATCGCACGTGCTGCAGTTTCGCGGGCTTGCAGCCGCGCTGGCGTCACCGCCTTCACACTTACGCAGGATTCTTTGAGGGACGTCATCCCGCATCTCGAACGAACGCTGAAGCTGTATGTCCACGCCAACGCGGCGGAGCGGATCCGCGCCATTGAAGCCCTCGCGCGGCGCCCGTCCTTTCGACCCAATAAGTAGTTGATAGCCAGGTTATGCAATGCAGATATGGTCTATGCTGGGGCAACCTATGACCAATGATTTCAGCCATCGCAACCTTCTTGGAAAGAGCGTCCATCGCTACGGCATCTCGGCCTCCTATGGGCTAGACGAGGCCGGTGTGCGCGAGGCTATCGATCTTGGTGCCAACTACGTATTTTGGAATCCGCATAACAAGCAGGTCAACAACGTCATCAAGGACGTCGTTGCCAAAGACCGTGACCGCTTCTTTTTGGCTACGGGCCCCATGTTAGGGTACTTCGGTGGATCGGTGCGGCGGGCTGCGGAGCGCGCCTTGCGCAAGAGCGGCAGTGACTACATCGACGTGTTCCAGGTCTTCTGGGCGGGCAAGATGTCGGCGCTGACGACGTCCGTGGTCGACGAACTCGTGAAGCTGCGCAGCGAGGGCAAGGTTCGGGCAATTGGCGTATCGATTCACGACCGCAGGCGGGCGGCGCGGCTGGCTGCTGAGGGTCCACTCGATTTCTTCATGATCCGTTACAATGCGGCTCATCCCGGTGCAGAGGTCGACATCTTCCCGCACTTGCCGCAAAATAGGCCGATTATCGCGGCGTACACCGCCACCTGTTGGACCAAACTGCTCAAGGTTCCAAAGGGTTGGGACGGGCCCCCCGCAACCGCTGGAGATTGCTTTCGCTTCTGCCTCACGAATCCAAACGTCGATGTGGTGGTTTCTGCACCGAAGACCGCCGCTCAGATGCGAGAGAACATGCAGGCACTCGAGCGAGGCCCGCTATCGGACGAGGAAATGGCAAAGATGCGCGCCTTGGGCAAGGCCGTACATCGTTGATGCTCGACGAGAACCCAACTCGTCACTTGCTGGCTCGAACCATCGTAACCAAACCGAAAGACCTACCTGCCGAGCGGGGAAACCATGACAGAATTTGCAATTTCCAAAGATCTAACACTGAGCTTTGACGAGGCGCTTCTGGCGATCCCCGAAGCGTTGAAGACCGAAGGTTTCGGCGTCCTGACCCAGATCGACGTAGATAGCGTCTTCAAGCAGAAGTTGGGTCAGCCGTTTCGGCGCTACCGCATCCTTGGTGCCTGCAATCCGAACCTGGCACACCGCGCGCTTTCGTCGAACCTGATGGCTGGCGTCATGCTGCCCTGCAATGTGGTCGTATGGGAAAGTGACGATGGCAAGGCGCAATTGGCCGCGATCGATCCGCGTGAGGCCCCTGCCGCGCTTGCCGATCCCGCCATCGGGGAGCTAGCTCAAGAAGTGTATCAGAGGCTCAGCCGCGTCGTAGCAAGCCTCGAATAGCGGGCCGAACTCCTTACCCAGACAAGCGGCTGGTTCTTGCGGCTGGTTCTTGCTGGTGCTGACTCAATCTACCTTGTCATGTTAGGTTGGTTCGGCGCGGCAAAGGCTCGCAACGAGATGGCAGGGTGTGTTACGAACCGTCGCTAGTCACCTATCGATGAGGAGTTGGAATCCATGGCGGCCCGAAAGACCAGCCCGAAGAAGCAAGCACCGAAGGCCCAGCGCCCAAACTCCAAAGTGGATCATCCCGAGTTTGACGAAGACGCCGATCTATCGCCAGCTCAGGTGCGTGAACTCGAAAAGCGCATCAAGGATCTGAAAGACTGCACGCGCTTCTTGCTAGCCAGTACACTCGGTCCAAGTTTTGTCCTTTACTACAACGTATCGGAGGACACCTACGGTTGGAACGACCCCACACACGCAACACTATTCAAGCGCCGCAAGGCCGCACAAGCCATCCAGCAACTTTTGGGGGATAAGGACAGTATCGTCGAGTGCTCTGTCGACAAGAAGGGGCAGCTCGTCAAGAAGAGTCTGAGCGTACCCAGCAAGTCGCGGAAGACGCGATCTGCAAAGAGCTTACCCAAGAAGTCACCCAAGAAGTCACTTAAGAAGTAACGGAGCGGAAGCGCCCGCCCGGCTAGGGGCCAAGGGTCGAATAGCCGTTGGCTCCGGGCAGTTCGCGCTAAAGTGGGCAGGAAGTGCTGTGGACCGCGGTAGTGGCGCTGCCGTCGTCACAACTCGTGTGGTAGGCCAAGGTCGCGACGCAACGTGCATAGATGGGCGAGGCGTTGCCGTACACGACTACGTAACCTACGCAGGCCTCGTCTGCGTCGAAGTTGATCGACGCATCCCCGCAATTGCCCAACTCGGACTTGCACGCCAAAAGGAGTGACTTCGCCCATTGGTCGCGCGAAACTCCGCCATTACACATCTCGGTGCGCTCGGCGCACGGAGATGGCAAGGCTGCCGAATACGACGCGGATGGCACGGGTAGCCCGAGCGCTGGCCAGTCTGGCTCTCGATAGGTGCTGAGAAAGACCACGGGGCTGAAGGCTCCCCAAGCGGACGCGCCCGAAGTCGTGGTGGCGGTTGGGAAGACCGTTGGAATGCTCGTGGCAGTGGCAGTCGTGTTGCCGACTTGCCCGCCCGTTGCAAAGTAGAACGGGCCGCTCCCACCGACACCGGTCGTCGGGGGGGAAAAGAGGGGCTGGTCGTCTCCGCTCGATCCGCCGTTGACACGTCCACCGCAGGTCACGACCATTGCCGGAACCAGGATCGAAAACCCAACACCCAACACCAGCGACCCAAACCGCGATTGGTGCGCAGACATGGGCGGAGCTTATCGCATCAATGCGTCGTCGCGTTAGCGCTGAGCCACCAACCGACGGATCTCGGATGAAAAGCGGGCAGCCGGGGCACGGCTCGTTGTGCCTCGCGTGCATCACGCTGGGCAGGTTCGAACGGGCCTGGCCGCCGGGCCGCGAATGGAAGGCGCCCATCCGTCGTTGCAGGGCTGGTGCAACCTACGTGGTTTCGACGCGAACCAACGTCCGTTCAACAGACGCAATCGCGCGCTCAAGAAGAAATCGTAAACGTCCTTTGGGGAACCCAACTCAACCGCGGCATCGAGTCAATTCGGCGACTTGGCGGTTGCCACTGATTGCGTTGCCAGACACGGTCGATCGGGCGCGCAAGTCGGAGTGCCTGTAGTGAAATGAGCGCGATCATCTGGGCACATGAAGCGCGTGAAGGAAGTCGAGCTAGACTAGACTGCTTTGCACACCAACGTGTGCCCAGCTGCTAGCGTTACCACTTAGCAATTCTCGCATGCTTTCAGTCCAGTGCCGCAACTATACGTTGAGACTTGTCGGTGCTACATCTTTGAGTTAGCGGGTTCATGGCGCCTGCGCGCAATCCCCGTGGAAACGGTTTGCTCTTAATCATGGCTGCAATAGGTCTTCGAAGGCTTTGGGTCGCGTCGGGATTGGTGCTGGCAATGGCGTCGGTGGCAGGGGCCTGTGCGCCAGCGGACTTCGCCATTCCTCGCGAGAGTGAGGCCAAGGGGGGCAAGACCTCCTCGGGCGTCGGAGGTATTGGGAATTCTAGTGCAGGCGGAGCTCAGGCCAGCGGAGCTCGAGGCGGCGTTTCAGGATCGGCTGGCATCGGACCCATTGCCAGCGGAGGTACTGCTGGTTCGGGGCCAATCGGTACTGCTGGAGCCTCGGGTGATCCTTCGACCTGTCGCAGCGATCAAGACTGCGCGATGCACGTTGCATCACGCATTTGCGATACCGCGACGGCACTTTGTGTTGAATGTCTGCCAGGCAAGGCGAGCTGTGGCACGGGGCAGTATTGCGCTGCGGACAAGGAATGTCACATCGGATGCAATGCGAATGCCGAATGCATCACAGGTGCGTGTGACGTCACGCTGCATCGCTGCACCGGCTGCAACTCCAACGCTGAATGTTCCCCTGGCACGCTGTGCGACGCAACCACGCAAACTTGCGTTTCGGGTTGTGACGATACCTTGGCTTGCCCGGCGGGCTTCACTTGCTGCGCGAGTAGCTGCGTGAACCTGTATCTCGACGAGGGCAGCTGTGGGAGCTGCGGAAGTAGTTGCAGCCGCTCCAACGCGAGCGTCGAATGTCGCGAAGCCGTTTGCGTTATCCAAGGCTGCACCGCTGGCTACAGCGACTGCAATGCCAAGGCGCTAGACGGATGCGAAGCCGATCTGCTCGCGCAGACTGCCAACTGTGGAGCCTGCGGCAATGCTTGCGCGGAATCGCTCGTGTGCAAGTCCGGCGCCTGCGCCTCGGCCGTATGCAGCCAAGGTTTCGTCGACTGCGACAGCAACCCCGTCAACGGTTGCGAAACGAACATCGAGCGTGACATCAATAACTGTGGCTCTTGTGCCAGTGCCTGCAGCACGGCGTACGGCACGCCCTCTTGCACAGCGGGCAACTGTGCGATGACATGCAATTCGGGCTGGGGCGATTGCGACCAGAATCCAAATAACGGCTGCGAGGCAGATCTCAATACCAGCGTGGCCCACTGCGGCCGCTGTGAAGTTTCCTGCAGCAACGGCCATGGCGGTGCGGATTGTGTCAGTGGCAAGTGCACGCCGAGCTGCGGTACGGGGTTCGGCGATTGTGACGGCATCCCCGCCAATGGTTGCGAATCGGCGCTGCTCACGGACAACAACAACTGCGGCCAATGTGGCAACTACTGCAGTTTGCTGCACGCCACTGCTAGCTGTACAACTGGCCGCTGCACGGTCGGGACCTGCGCCGAGGGTTGGGCCGACTGCAACGCGTTACCGGCGGACGGCTGCGAGGTCAACCTGCAGACGGATCCGACCCATTGTGGTAGCTGCAGCAATGTCTGCAGTGCGGTAAACGGGACAGCGAGCTGCAGTGCAGGGCAATGTGCCATCGCGTGCCTTGCGAACTACGGGAACTGCGACAACGTGATCACCAACGGCTGCGAGGCGGATCTCACACGGACGGTGGCGAATTGTGGCATCTGTGGCCACCTGTGCCCTGATGTCTCCAACCGTACGGCCGTTTGCGACAAGAGTCTCTGTGGCGTCTCGAATTGCACTGCGCCCTACGGGGATTGCGACAGCAATCTCACCAATGGATGCGAATCCGACACGAGCAAGGACGTTAAGAACTGCGGCAGCTGCGGCACTGCCTGCAGTTTGCCCCACGCCACAGCAGCCTGCACCAGCGGCGCTTGCGCCATTGCCAAGTGTGATGATGGCTGGGGTGATTGCAACGGAATCGCCAACGATGGTTGCGAGCAGGACCTACTTTCGAACCTCACCCATTGTGGGGCTTGCGGTGTTCCCTGTGCCCCGAACAATGCCGTAGCATCTTGTTCGCTCGGTGTTTGCGGCATCGCGAGTTGCAGCTCGGGCTATCAAGACTGCAACAAAGTTCTTTCCGACGGATGCGAAATTAATACGCTGACGAGCGTGGGCAATTGTGGGGCCTGCGGCGCCGCTTGCAGCGCCGTAAATGGCACACCAAGTTGCGTTGGCGGCGGCTGCAACATCGTGTGTGCTTTGGGCTATGGCAACTGCGATGGTTCCGTATCGACGGGTTGTGAGACCCAGACCTCGACCAGCGCAATCCATTGCGGCGAATGCAACAAGCCCTGCTCGCCCAAGAACGGTACGGGCATCTGCCAGAATTCCACCTGCGCCATCGGCAGCTGCGCCACCAACTTCCAAGATTGCGATGCCACCTATTCCACTGGTTGCGAGGCAAACGTCACGACGGATACGTCCAATTGTCTCACCTGCAAGAACGTCTGCAGCGCGATCAACGGCACGGCCAGCTGCTCGGCTTCCGGCTGCGGAATCACCTGCAACTCGGGCTACAGGGACTGCAGTTCGACAGTGGCGGGTTGTGAGACGAACATCAACGATGATGAGGCCAACTGCGGTGGTTGTGGCATTACCTGCGGAACGACTTGCATGACGGGTGTCTGCGGCAAACCCTGCACGGGGCTGTGTAACAGCCCGACGGTGATCACGATCAGTGGCTCAAGGACCTACCAAAATATCGGGATACTCGATGTTTGCTATGAGACGACGAGTGCCTTGCTCGGGGGAAATTGCTCCAATTTTGCCACAGGCCGCACACTCGAGGTCAACGGAACCATAATGAGCTGCACGAATTGGGACATGACCAAAACTGCGCGGACCAACGGCGGTTACTGCATCCACGCCACTGCGGGACAAGCATCCTATGCCGCGATAACCGTGTGGTAGCTGGCAGGTCAACTGGCTTTTAGGCCGTTCTTTCCCAACCTTGAATCCTTTCTGCCTCTCGCTGGTTCTCATCACTTGAACTGCCTGGCCGTTGGGGCCAGTGGCAGAAAGGAAATCAGCTCATGGGACTCTTCAGCTTTTTGGGGATTGGCGACGGAAACATATCGGCAGCAGAGGCGCATAGTCTCGTCAAGCAAGGAGCGCTTCTGCTCGATGTGCGGACGCCTGCCGAGTTTGCCTCAGGGCACGTGTCGGGCGCCAAGAATATCCCTGTTCAGGAGCTCGGTTCGCGACTCGAGGATCTTCCGTCCAAGGGCAAGTCGGTAGTGGTCTATTGCCGCAGCGGAGCCCGTAGCTCTGCTGCCGCGTCCATGCTGAAGAAGGTCGGCTACGACGTACATGACCTTGGCGCGATGAGCAATTGGAACAGCTAGCCGCATCCTGTCCCGCGGCTGCCCGCGACGCTTGTTGCGCTGGCGATTGCGATTGCACGGCTCGCGCCTCTCCTGTGGCCTTGCGTCGAACGTCTGCCGGGGGATCGGCTCCTATGCCCTGGCGTCAGGCGGCAGCACCAGCTGTGCCATGTTTGCCACTTGCATTGAGTTGACACCTTCCCGCGGGAGCAGCAGCGGTGGCGGGACTACGCCGGAAGCACAAAACGCCCGTGGACGCGGAAAACCCCTGGCCCGCCAAGGGTGCGATCGGGCCGCCCAAGGGACCTGGTTATATTTCCAAGCGATTGGTGGTACCAATTGGCGATGAGCCAAGCGAACGGTCCCGATCCGCTTTGGTACAAAGACGCGGTCTTCTACGAGGTTCGTGTCAGTTCCTTCTTCGATGCCAATGGTGATGGCATCGGGGATTTCCTCGGGCTCGAACAGAAGCTCGACTACCTGGCGGATCTTGGGGTCACGGTACTGTGGCTGTTGCCATTTTACCCATCACCGCTGCGCGACGATGGCTACGACATCGCAGACTACACCGACGTTCATCCCGACATGGGGACGCTGGAAGACTTTCGCAGGTTTCTAGCTGAGGCGCATTCTCGGGGTCTACGCGTCGTCACCGAGTTGGTTATCAACCACACGTCGGACCGCCATCCGTGGTTTCAACGAGCGCGGCGTTCACCACCGGGCAGCCCAGAACGAGACTTCTACGTGTGGAGCGACGACCCACACAAGTTCAGTCAGGCGCGCATCATCTTCAAGGACTTCGAGACATCGAATTTCACTTGGGATGCAGTAGCCCAGAGCTACTTCTGGCACCGTTTCTACTCACATCAGCCCGATTTGAACTTCGCCAACCCGAGCGTGCTCGAGGCAGTGTTAGAAGTGCTCGATTTCTGGTTCGATATGGGGGTCGATGGTCTGCGATTGGACGCCATCCCCTATTTGCTCGAACGCGACGAGACCAACTGCGAGAATCTGCCAGAGACTCACGACGTCATTCGCCGTATTCGCCAGCACGTGGACGAACACTACCAAGGTCGCATGCTGCTTGCCGAGGCAAATCAATGGCCAGAAGATACTGCCGCCTATTTCGGCCGCGGTGATGAATGTCACATGGCCTTCCATTTTCCAATCATGCCGCGACTATTCATGGCATTGGAAATGGAAGACAGGTTTCCGCTCGTCGACATTCTGGAACAGACGCCGGAGATCCCCCCCAACTGTCAATGGGCGCTGTTCCTGCGCAATCACGATGAGTTGACACTGGAAATGGTTACCGAGGAGGAGCGCGAGTACATGTGGCGCGCCTACGCCAGTGACCCAACCGCCCGCATCAATCTGGGGATCCGCCGACGGCTGGCGCCCCTACTCGAAGGCAGCCGGGCGCGCATCGAGCTGCTAACGGCCTTACTGCTGTCACTGCCCGGGACTCCGGTTCTGTACTACGGCGACGAGATCGCCATGGGCGACAACATGTACCTGGGCGACCGCAATGGTGTTCGAACGCCGATGCAGTGGAGTCCGGATCGCAATGCTGGTTTCTCGCGGACCAACCCACAACGTCTGCTGCTTCCGGTCGTTATCGATCCCGAGTACCACTACGAGGCGGTCAATGTCGAAACCCAACAGAGCAATCCCGAATCGCTGCTGTGGTGGATGAAACGCATTTTGGCGTTGCGCAAGCAGTTCCGCGCGTTTGGGCGTGGCAGTATCACGCTCCTTACACCAAAGAACCCACGTGTGCTGGCCTTTCTGCGTCGGTATGAGGGCGAAACTCTGCTCATCGTAGCGAATTTCTCACGCTACGTGCAGCACATCGAGCTCGATCTTCGCGAGTACCGCGGAGTGCGCCCGATTGAATTGTTTGGACTGTCGCGTCTGGGCGTCATTGGACGTCGACCCTATTCCTTGACGATAGGTCCTCACGGCTGGTACTGGCTGCGACTGTCGGAACCCGACAGACTGCGTTCGATTGCTCCATCGGCGGATTTTGAATGGCCTCAACTCGCGGTCGATGCGGAATGGACGGAACTGCTGACACAGCATCGCGCCCGGCTCGAGGCAGCCCTCGAGCCATTCGTCGAACGGCAACGCTGGTACGGTGGCAAGGGACGCAAGGGAACACGGATGATTCTTTTGGACGTGTACCCGCTGAAGCTGGCGCAGTCGTCCTGCTTCCTGACAACGATTGAAGTGACTTTCTCCGCGGAGCCGCCCGAACGATATCAATTGCCGTTGGCGCTGTCGACCGGGTTGTACAGTGAGTCGATCGCCAGTCGGCACCCAGAGATGATTCTCGGCGAGGTGGTTAGTGGTACGGGCGAGCATCTGGGCCTATTGCACGATGCCGCATTCGATCGGGAGTTCGTCGTGGCGCTGTGCCAGATGATGTCGGACGGAACGAAGTTCGATGCGAACGGTTCGCGCATCACCGCGCAGGCTTTTGAGGCGATTCGACTTCAGAACGAGAGCGAGCTTGGACAAGCGCTTTACGTTCGGTCACTTGGGGTCCAGCAGAGCAATACCTCCGTGCGCGTCGGCTCGAACTACGTGTTGAAGCTATTGCGCCGGACAGAGGACGGTATCAATCCAGATCTCGAACTGGGACAGTACTTGACGACCGTCGCAAAGTTTCCACATGTGCCAGCAACGGCGGGTGCCATAACTGTGCGTTGTGGTCGTACGCGCGAAGCCGCAACGCTTGCAGTACTGCAGCAGTATGTCGTCAATGTGGGTGATGCTTGGGCCTACTCGCTCCGCGAAGTCGGGCGTTTCTATCGGGCGGCGCTCACGGAAACACACCAAGTGCATTGGCAGGTCAAAAAGCATGGCTTGTTCGACTTGGCTGGCAAGCTGCCGGAGCCACGTCTTCGGTCGTTGATCGGTCCCTACTTCGACGCAGTGCGCCTCATGGGCCAACGTACCGCTCAGATGCACCTGAGCTTGGCAGCGGCGAAAGACGACCAAAGTCTGGTGGTCGAGCCCTTCACCACTCACTACCAGCGCCAACTCTACCAGGGTTTTCGCAGCCTCGTTGGGAGGACCTTGGACCGGCTTGGTGAGAACCTCGACAGCATGAATGAATCGCTGTCGGCGCGCGGTCGCAGTTTGGTCGAGCGCGAGTCGGTGATTCTGTCCCACTTTGCGCTGATACGCGACAGGGCTATCAGTGCCGTGCGCATTCGCATCCACGGTGACTATCACCTCGGGCAATTGCTTTGTACCGGCAATGACTTCGTCATCGTGGATTTCGAGGGTGAACCGATTCGGGCATTGAGCGAGCGTCGCATCAAACGTTGTCCCTTGCGCGACGTGGCCGGGATGCTTCGTAGTTTTCACTACGCCGCCATGAGCGCGCTCTTGAGCGAAATGCCAGGTGCCGTCTTGCGTCCAGTCGATCGCCAGAATTTGGCGCCTTGGGCGGAGATCTGGCTGAATTGGGTCTCAGCCTCGTTCTTGGATGGCTACCTTGCCCAGGCTCGCGAAGGCGCGTTCCTGCCGCAATCTCCCGCCGATGTGGAAGCGCTGTTGCGGATCTACTTGCTCGAGAAGGCGCTATACGAAATCGGCTACGAGTTGGGGCATCGCCCGGATTGGGTTGCGATCCCCATCGAGGCCACCGAACGTTTGCTCGGCCCCACTGACTCCGACGTCCAGACGCACTGACCAGACTAGACGCTAGCGCTTGAGCACCAACGCACTGCCGATTGGGGCTTGCAGAGCGGTTGAATGGTCACGCTCCCTCGGGACTGCATAGACTCTCAAGAAGCGCTCGCACGTCTGCCACGTCGTAAAGGGCGTACTTGGCGCGCGAGTTGCCCCCACCCACTCGGACGGTAACGGCCGAGGTCGGCAGTGACGAGAACAAGTCTTCGTCGGTGCGATCATCACCAATGGCAAGAATGGCAGTGTTTGGATCTAGGTTTGGTATCAAGGCATTGCCAACCAGGCCCTTGTGGATCCCGCGCAGGCGGATCTCGAATACCTTGCCGGTCTCCGCGATCTCCAACTGATCCATGGTACGGCGCCTCAGTTCTTCACGCAGCCAGCGCAGCCGTTCCAGAACCACGCTGGGATCGGCGTTTCGATAGTGCAATGCCAAAGACACGTCCTTCTCTTCCAGGAGCGCTCCCGGTGTACTCTCGACAAACTGACACACCAGTGTACGTAAGGGCTCCTTCCAAGCCCCGTTGATTAGGCCACTGGCGACCCAGTTTCCGCCAGGATAGCGATACCAAAAACCATGTTCTGCATGCAGCACGATAGGCAAATGCCCCAACCAAGGCTCGATCAATGCACGGGAGCGTCCAGTCACGACATGCACCAAATTGCCTGGGGTTTGCGCCAGACGCAGCAACAGATCCGAGAGTTCGCTATCGGGAATAGCGAGCGCCGGCAGCGGGTAAAATGGAACCAGTGTGCCATCGTAGTCGAGCAGAATGTGGCGCGAAGCAGCTGCCCGCAAGCGTGTCGTCACTTCTTCCGAAAGTATGGGAGGCGCTGTCGAGATCGACTCATTGGGTGCGGGCCCCAAGCGACCAAGCTTGTCGATGAACCGAGCCGCCCAACGATGCACATCGTGAGTCCGTACGTGGGCACGCATGGCCTGCATTCGCAGTTTGCGCTCCGCTGGCGCCATGTCCAAAGCTACTGCCAGCATGGATGCCGTGCCTGAAATGTCGTAAGGGTTGACCGCCAGCGCCTCGTGCAACTCGGCGGCGGCACCGGCGAATTCACTGAGCACGAGCACGCCGTCGTCATCGACGCGTGAAGCTACGTATTCTTTGGCGACCACGTTCATGCCATCACGCAGCGGTGTGACGAGCATGACGTCAGCGATGCGGTACAACGCTACCAACTGGGACAATGGCACCGAACGATAGAGGAACTGAATGGGGCTGCCAATCGGTGAGCCAAACTGGGCGTTGACTCGACCCGAAAGCTCGTTGACGATGCGTCGTAGGTCATCGTACGCTGCCACCTTCTCTCGCGAAGGCACGGCGACTTGGATGAACAGGAGTTTGTCACGCAGGTCTGGTCGCCGCTCGAGGAGTCTGGCGATGGTGAGTAGACGTCGTGGTATCCCCTTGGTGTAGTCGAGACGATCTACCCCAAGTAGGATGCGCTTGTCGGGATGGGCCTGTCGGATGCGCGTCATTTCCGCTTCAACGGTGGGATCGGTCGCGGCGCTCTCGAAGGGCCCCACCTCGATACCGATCGGATACACCCCAAGCTTAATCGTGCGTTCGTTGAAGCGCACTGCATCCAGTTCGATATCCGCGCCCGTCAGTTGTGCAGCTGACCGCTGGAAATTGTGAAGATACGTCGAGGTGTGAAAGCCGATGAGATCAGCCGCGAGCAACGATTCCAGGACCTCGGTGCGCCACGGCAGGATTCGGAACACGTCCGATGCGGGGAACGGCACATGCAAGAAGAATCCAATGCGCGCCTTGGGCAACAGGCGACGCAGAAAGCCCGGGACGAGCATGAGCTGGTAGTCATGCACCCAGATGATATCTCCCTCGCGATACTTGCGCGCGGCTGCCTTGGCAAAGCGCTGGTTGATGGCGCGATAGCATTGCCAGTCGAGTTCCGCATCCAGGTTCACTTTGTCCAAAAGGAAATGAAACAGTGGCCAGAGGACTCCGTTGGAGAAGCCATCGTAGTATCGAGAGAGCTCGGTGCGCGAGAGCTCCACGGATACGAGCCTGAGTCGCTCAAGCTCTTCAGCAAGTGTGGGCCCGACACGTGCCAACGTCTTCGACGGTTCACCGAGCCACCCCACCCAAATTCCATTGGTCCTTTCGTGAAGCCGTTTCAGTGCCGTTGCCAAGCCGCCCGAGGTCGGGGAAAATCGCCACGCATCACCGTCGACACAAAGGGTGACCGGGAGACGGTTGGCAATGATCATCAAACGCACCAGAGTCCTCCTTTCCGAACGGGATAGCGTCGGACCCACGGGCCATGGCGCTAACGGTTGACCGACCTTTCGGCAGCGACGCAGCTTTGAGCGAACTACAGCAGCATACTACGACGATAGGAAGCGTGTGAACCCCGAATCCAACCGATGGACCAGAATGAAGCCGCAGACTTTGGCCCATTTGCGGCGGGACTTGCCCAACACATTTCTTCTCAGGACAGAAGTTCAATGAGTTCGTCGCGCGTCAGCGTCGCTGCCTGTTCGGCATCCTCGAGCGCGGCATCGGAAAGGCTACGCTTGTGAGCGTGGAGCGCCAAAATTCGTTCCTCGACGGTATCCTTGGCAACCAGGCGATGGACAAGCACTGGTTGTTGCTGTCCGATTCGGTGTGCGCGGTCAGCTGCCTGTTGCTCGACCGCTGGGTTCCACCAAAGGTCCATCAAGAAGACGTGGTCTGCCGCGGTAAGATTGAGCCCCGTTCCACCTGCCTTCAAACTGAGCAGCAGCACTTTCGGGCCGTCATCGGATTGAAATAGCTCAACGACTCGGCCACGATCGCTCGTACTCCCGTCGAGTCGCGTATAGCTAATGGCGGCAGCGCGCAGGTGTGGTTCGACCAAATCGAGAAAGGAGGTCCATTGTGAGAAGACGAGAGATCGATGGCCCTCGTCGATTGCCTGGTTTAGCCGCTCGAGCAAGAGCACGATCTTGCTCGAGATTTGGGCGGATTGGCCAGGTACCAAGCTCGGATGGCACGCTGCCTGGCGCAGCCTCAACAAGGCCTCGAGTGCCCGCATCATGCTCTGGCCATCCGCAAGCTGTGGAAGCACCTCACGCTGAGCCAGCAAGTGGAGCCCGTCATAGAGCTGTTGTTCTTGGTCGTCGAGCGCAACGTAAAGTTCTCGTTCCGTTCTGGGCGGGAGATCGGGCAAAACGTTCCGCTTCGTTCGGCGCAACAAGAACGGCTTGATGAGTTGTCTGAGTTGAGCTGCTACGTCGGGCTTGCCACTCTGAATCGGCTCGACGTATCGCGCTTGAAACTCGTCCCGCGTTCCGAGGAGGCCGCGGTTGGTGAAATGCGCCAAGCTCCACAAATCGTCGAGTCGGTTCTCGACCGGTGTCCCGGTCATGGCAACGCGAAATCGAGCGTTTAATGCGAAAGCCGCTTGCGCAGCTTGACTCTCGGGGTTCTTTATCGTCTGTGCCTCATCCAAAATGACCATGTCCCATGGGGCACCTGCTAGCCGTTCCAGATCGAGTCGTAAGACGGCATAAGTCGTAACCGTAACGTCACTGTCGACAGACAGCGCGCGTTCCTTGCCGTGGTATGTCGCTGAAGTGAGCGCTGGCCGAAACCGCTTGATCTCAGCAAGCCAATTTGGGAGCAACGTCGTCGGGCAGACCACCAGTGTCTTGCCCGTGATGCAGCAGAGCACTTGGAGTGTCTTGCCGAGCCCCATGTCATCGGCGAGAATGGCGCCTAACCCTAGCGTTCGCAGTACGTGTAGCCAGTTCACTCCTTGGCGTTGGTAGGGTCGAAGCTCCACTGTCAAGTCTGAGGGCAATGGTGCTGTTGGCAATGCATCCAACCCAGAAAGCAGCTGCCTGACTGGCTCCAAATCGGCAGGCAGGGGCGCGTTGAGCACCTCGTGTAGCGCGACGATGCTGGGAGCGACATGGGGTGTGAAGCCTTGCGACTCACCCGCCGTGCGGGCGGCAAGCAGACGTTCGAGCAAATCGACGTGCTGCGCAAGCCAGTCCATTGGCAGCCGAGCAAAACCACCACTTAGCAACGGAACCTGTGACAGGCCTTCGCGATAGGCCATAACTGCAGAAGCCGCAGTTGCGACCAGCTCTTGTCCACCCGTCACTTGAGCGTAGAAGCGTGGCAGAAGATCTCCGCGCGTTAGTCGTGGTCGCAGCATTGCATCCTGTACCCAGCGCTCGGTATCGCTACCAACGACCTCCCCGTGCCAATGGTCGAGCTTGCCAGCAAATTGGACCGCTTCCTTGCCACTGACAACGCTTCGCGTCCCTACTGTGAGTCCCAAGCTTTGTCGCAGGTGCTCCAGCGCGCGACGTTCGAGATCGAGTTTGCGCGTGGGAACGGGACCCTCGATGTGCACGAGCCGGTTTTTGTCAATCCGAGCCATCGGCGGATCCCCATATACCAGAGTCGCCAATGCACTCAGTTCGCCACCCTGCTGACGCACATCGATGACGATGCGCGGCCGTTCGTCGGTCGTCACTTCGGGCAGTCTGTCGGTGAGGAGCTCGATGACGAACCAGCGCTTGAGCTCGGGCAGAAGCTCACTGACGAGGACTGCCAGTTCCTGTGGCCCAAAGAGCCTCTCGGGGACGAGTTTTTCGTACTTAGCGCCGCAATACTCAGTGGCAGCAAGGGGGGCGAGCCCCACCTCTGTCAAGGCAACGAACGATCCAACAATCTGCTTGACCGATGGATCTGGCGCGAGCCGTACCAAGAATTCCGCTCCGACAGTGGATATGGTCGCCCGTGGGCGGAGCGGCTCGCTTGCGATCTCGATCGATTGGCCTTCAAACTCGAGATTCTTGTGCCCGACAAGCAACTTTAGCGCGGCGAGCACCTGGTCAGGCCGAATCATTCCATTTGCACCGATGAGCCGATCGAGCTGCAGATCTTCCTGCGCGGGAGCAAGGTCCAGGCCCGTTGCATGTTCGGCGACTACGCTTGCGAGACTCCCCTTCAACGGGACCTTCGTGCCATCGGCGCGCACCACGAGACGGTCGAGTTTGAGCTCGCCTTGAAATCGGCTGAACCGGTAACCAAGGTTGGCGGAGCTGCTCATGGCCTGGGGCATGGCCTTGCCCTCAGCCTGCGCCTTCCGAATTGCGATCACCGCAGCGGCTACATGTTCACAACAAGGCGCTTTGGATGGGCAATCGCAATCCCATTCTGCGTCCTCGGGATAGAGCTGCACCGTCGCCGGGATGGCCCGGTCGAGCAGGCGAACTCGGCAGACTATCTCCGCACCGTCCGCGCTCTGTTGCGTTACGGCGAACAGCCGAACGAGCTCCACTGCCTTTGACCATATCCCCGACGGACAAGCCGCGCGAACTGCTTCGAACAACCCCTGCATGACGCTGCCACGATAGCGCTTCCGTGGGACGAGAGCCAAGCAAGCTGGGCAAAGGCGCAGGGATCCGCTGCACTTTCGAGCCGCAGAAGATGTCCCCGGCGCGATATCGCCGCTACTCCGTCGCGCTTCAGTCAAGGACTGCTTGTGCCCTCGATGCCGACAATGCACAGGAAAACACCAAACCATCCCCCCTTTGGACCCGCTTGCGCGATGACGTCATGCGAGTGCCCCCCAACCCGACGTATACTAGCTCGCCCCATGTGGCTACCCAGGCGCGTCGACAAGTACCTTCGAGAATGCACCAATCGGTCGCTCGCTGAGCTCCGAGCAGCCTGTTCGAGCGGTCGTGTCATGATCGTTGGCCCTGCCGGGTACATCGGCGTCATAGCCACCGATGAGCTGGTCTTCGAAGGTGACGTCGTTCTGCTCGATCAGCGTGTCTTGTCAGCACGGCGCGCGGACGACACCTTGGCGTTCCACAAGCCACTCGGAACGATCTCGACGGTCCGCGATCCCTCTGGGCAAGAGGATCTATCTAGCTGGCTCCTTAGCATGCCCGAAGGGGTGTTCCCGGTGGGTCGCCTCGATCGCATGACCTCCGGCCTCTTGATTTGCACGAACAATGGCGACATCGCCCATGCGATCCTGCATCCAAGTCACCATGTGGAAAAGCGCTACTGGCTGTGGCTTGACGAACAACTCACGGCCGACGACCCGCGTCTCGCGCAGCTGGTTAGAGGAGTTCACGTGAAGGGATGCGTCGAAGTGCTACGCGCAATCAGCGCGACGATTGAACACCGTACATCGGACCATACCGAGCTATGCTTGTGTCTCCGAGAAGGCAAGCATCGGCAAATCAGGAAGATGTGCCAAGCCTTGGGGCTTCGTCTCGTTGGTTTGCATCGGCAATCCATCGGTCCAGTTCGGATCGATGGATTGGCTGCGGGAGCTTGGCGCGTGCTCTCGTCCGAAGAGGTATCTGGCCTGTGGGTGAGCGCTGGTGGTCGGGAATTGGTGCAAGAGAGACAAGTACTGGCCCTGCGTCAACGAGCGCAGCTTGCGCGTGCTGCTCAGCGACCGATCTCGAGGCTCGAGGATTGGCTCCAGGGCTTTGCTACGTAGGCAATGCTTGCTTCAGATCGGCAATCAGATCCTCCGGGTGTTCCAGCCCGATGGATAGGCGCACCAGATCCGTGGTTATCCCAGCGGCGAGTCGCGCCTCTTCGGACATCGAGGTGTGCGTCATGCCCCAAGGGTTCTCGATCAGGGATTCGACCCCGCCAAGTGACTCGGCCAAGGTAAAGAGCCTAACGCCCCCAAGCAGCTTAGCGACGGCTCGCTCACCACCCGCGAGCCGGATCGAGAAGGTGCCGCCGTAGCCCTCGAACTGGCGTTTTGCCAAGGTATGCGCGGGGTGCGAGCGTAGGCCGGCATGGTGTACGGCCTGGATTGACGGCTGCTGCTCGAGCCATTCGGCAATGTGCAGAGCGGACGTGTTGTGTCGCTGCATGCGCAGGGGCAAGGTCTTTATGCCACGCAGTACCAAGTAGCAATCAAAGGGCGCCGCGCAGGTGCCCATGGTGTTCTGCAGGAACCCAATGCGCTCACACAGAGCAGGGTCGCGCGCCACGATTGCTCCGCCCACGACGTCGCTGTGGCCATTGATGTACTTGGTCGTCGAGTGGACGACGATGTCGATTCCTCGCTCCAACGGCCGCAGGAAATACGGCGACAGGAAGGTATTGTCGCAGATTGTCAGCGCCCCGTGCTGCTGCGCGACACGCGCAATCATCTCGATGTCGACGACGTTGATCAGAGGATTTGTGACCGACTCGAACCAAATCGCTTTGGTGTTGGGCCGCAGCGCCGCGCGCAACCGGGATTCATCTCGTAGATCGACGAAATCCACGGTAACGCCTTGGCGCGTCGTGATCGCAGTCAGAAGCCGCCAGGTGCCCCCGTAGAGATCGTCGTGAACGACGATGTGATCCCCGGCGGCCAAAAGCGCAAGCGCCGTCGACTCGGCAGCCATACCAGTGGCAAAGGCGAAACCTTGCTTGCCGGAATCGAGAGTGGCAAGCGTGTCCTCGAGTGCCTTGCGCGTGGGATTGCCCGAACGCGAATAGTCAAAGGGCCCCGGTTGCCCCACACCTCGAAAGGCGAAGGTCGAGACCTGATAAATGGGCGACATGACTGCGCCGTAGGCTGGGTCGGTCTCAAAACCGGGATGGATCGTCTTGGTCTCGAAATGATGCGGAGGCATGGTGTTTCCTGCTGAATTGAGCGTCTGGGAACTATACCCAAGTAGTCCGATTCACAGCGCGCCACTCGTGTAGCGTTTCGCTTTGTCAGCGTCAATTGGGGCCATGCGGCCCCTTGGTGAATCGCTGTGAACCTACCACTCAGTTAGTCCCTCGAGTTCATAGAGCTTCTTCCAGCTGGCTCTGGCTCGCACCAGATCAGCCAGGATTCTGAGCGATGGCCACTCGAGAGCCGGGTGCGGCATATTGCGCGACCAGCGCATCAGCATCGTCAGCAATAGATCGGCTCCAGAGAACTCAGCGCCCAGCAAGTATGGACCGCGAGCGGCAAGCTCTGATTCCAGGCGTTCCCAGACCGACTCGATCTTGTTCTGCAAGGCGTCGCGCACTGTGGCTGGATGGTCCGCTGTGCCTAGATCTGCCGGGTAGAACCAGAATCGATAGGTAGCCGCCAGCGTGTTGCTCAGGTAGACGACCCATTGATGCCAGGTGTCCCTTTCCGGGCTGCCTTTGGCGGGTGCGAGCCGAGCCTCGGGATGACGTTCGGCGAGAATCAACAACAAGGCGGCTGATTCTACCATCGGTCGACCGTCAATCACGAGCGTTGGCACGACCCCTTGCGGATTGAGCTTGAGATAGTTCGGATCGCGCTGAGCCTTTGCTTTGAAATCGACGAGCCTTAGTTCATAAGGTACGCCGATTTCGAGCAACGCCAGGTGAACCACCATGCTCGCCGCACCAGGGGAGTAGTAGAGCGTGTACATTGACCGAGCTTTCGCAACTAGAGTCAGAATAGAGGAGTAATCGACACGATGCAGATCTGGAATGGCCCTGCGGCGTCCCCGCCCACGATCTGAATCTGTAAGTCGTAAGGATTTACCAAGGGTGGGACGCAAGACGAGGACCAAGCGGGGCAGGACACGCCCTGGAACGGCACGGAGTAGGTGCCAGTGCTCATGACTTGCCAGAATGGTGCGTCCGTATCCGAGGGCCCTTGGACGTAGGCAATGCGCAGGGCCTGCCCACCTAGAGTGCCCGCAATGGTCACCGTGAATCCCCTGGCGGGACCGGAGTAGGGACCCTTCGAGCCGCCTGCACCTAGGCCGTTGAGGCTTACACCAATGCCCGCGCCCCACACTGGGGCCATGTAGTCGTAGCCTCCGCTCGATGAGAGCGGCCACCTGCTGGTCGTGCCGCTGATGCAGCAGCGCCCACCGACACAGGGACTGAGCCGACCCCAGGGTTCCATTGGATCGATGGCTGGGTACTGCAGCGTATCGTCGGAAGTGCCCGCTTCGTTATCGAGGCCGTTGTCACTATAGGCATAGATGGCACCCTGTATGCCGCAAGGATTGTCCATAGTCGATGCGGGATCGCCGCCAATCCAATCGCCGCTGGTGCTGTGGTAGGCTTCGTAAATTAGATCCGTATTGGAGGCGCAATAGCCAGAAGCAGGGGGGGGCGCTACCGTCGTTGTGGCATAGCCGCCGTAAGCTGGGACGGGCAAAACAACACTGCCGCCCACGGCGGCAGTCGTCGTGCCCCAAGAGCTCGTCGCCGTCGCTCCGCCTGTTGCGAGCGGAGGGGGCGCAACGAAGGTTGTGCCGCCACCGCTATTGGTTCCGCCAGCTTCACCGGAGTCTTCCCCAGGAGCCATCTGGCCACCGCAACCAACCGTGAAGAGGGCCATCAGCAACCAAGGAGTATTCTTCGTATTCGTCACGGCTATCTCTCCGAAGTAGGCGCGCAATTCGCACTACAAGATCGGCGTCATGCTGTCGATACAGATGTTGAACGCACCGGCGAAGTCGCCACCGACGACAAGGATCTGCAGATCGTAGGGATGCAACCCCGGCGCTACGCAAGGACTAGTCCAGGTAGGACAAGTGACACCTGTGAATGGCAGAGACGTAGACCCCAAGGACGTGATCTGCTTGAACGGCGTCGCTTGGTCTGTCGCGGACTGGGTATAACCCAACCGTATCACTTGGCCGTTCAGGGTTCCCGAGAGCTGCAGGTTGAAGCCCGTGGCTATACCTGCGTAGGCTTGCTTGGAGCTCGTGGCCCCCGAACCCGCATCATTCAAGGTGATGCCAATCCCGCCACCCCACACGCTGGCGTTATAATCCGTGGTACTACCCGACATAGGCCATAGGGAAGTGGTCCCAGAAATGCAGCATTTGCCCCCTGAGCAGGGACTCAAGCGTGCGGCAGGGTCTGTATTGGCTGGATCTCTTGGCGGGACCTGGACTGAATCGTCCGCACTGCAACTAGTCTTGTCGAGCCCAAGATCGCTGTAGGCGTAGATGGCGCCCTGCACGCCGCAAGGGTTGTCGGTAGATACAGCGGAATCGCCGCCAATCCAATTGCCTGTGGTCGAGGAAGCAAGCGCCAGCGCTATCAAGTTGGTGGCGCTCGTGCAAGTAACGGCAGTGGTCGCGGTGGTGACAGTTCCGCCGCTGCCCAGTGTTGTAATGACGCCGCCACTGCTCGGGTTCACGATGCCGGTCCCGCCACTCGAAGTGACCGCGCCGCCGCTGCCTGGTATCGTAGTGACCGCGCCGCCACTGCCTGGTGTCGTAGTGACCGCGCCGCCACTGCCCCCATTACCGCCCTTGGCGGTCGTAGTGACCGCGCCGCCGTTGCCCACATTACCGCCGCTGCCCGGTGTCGAAGTGATCGCGCCGCCGCTGCCCCCATTACCGCCCTTGGCCGTCGTAGTGACCGCGCCACCAATAACAATTGCCGCAGACGTGCCACCGGATGCAACGGTTCCGCCGCTGCCAAAGGCGGTGCTAGTTGTAGAAGATCCACCCGCGCCCTCACCCATCTGCAGCGATGGGTAGACACAACCGACGAGCAACCCGCCGAGTCCCGTGAGCCCAATTCGATAAAGGCAGTTCGACATCAGAACGCTCCGTGAATGCCAGCAGAACTCGGGCCCACGAACAGGCCTACTTTCGTCGATGGCTTAGGGCTCGTTAAGAGGAGCGTTGCGCCAGCGGCGAGGCCCACCCCGCCAACCACGAAGCCCACCATACTTGCGGCGCGCAGCGCGTTGTACATGTCCATGCGGTAGCCGTCGACGAGCGCAGGGTCGCAGGTACCATTCGGACAGCCTTCCTTCAGCTTGGAATAGCGCTGGATCACGAAGACCCCGGTGACCGCCCCTTCGATGACGCCGGCCGCACCAACACCAAGACCGATCCAACCGAGCAAGCGTTGCGTGCTACCCGTGCCGCCGTCGTTCACGGTCGCAGTGGTGGGCGCTGGGGCAAGCATGGCGCGTTGGCTCGTTGCGGCCGGGGCCAACAAAGAAGGTGGTGCAGTGTCTGAAGCAGGGGGAGTGCCCGAGAACTTGAGAACGACTTCTTTGACCTCGCTTTCCTTGAGTTCCAAGACAACATAAGCGGTTTCAGCGCCGCGTTTGCCGATGACGCGGCGACGGCCGGGATCGGTGGGTCGGTCGACGCCCACGAGAGCACTTGGCACCGACACGTTGTCCACCGTCAGGGCGACTTCGTTCGGTTGTGCGCCGATGACGACGATACGCAGCTTCGGAATGCGAGGCACGAGGGCGTCAAGTTCGCTCTGGGCTTCGGCTTGGGCCTCTTGTTGCGTGCTACCCACCCAAACCTCGTTGGGCGTAAGCTGCAGCGCTTGGCGATAGAGCTCGGATGCAGCCACGAGGTGCCCAAGCCTACTTTCACAGCGTGCCGACCAAAGCGCCAGGGTTGGCACCTTGACCACATCGAAGGCTTTTTGAAACTTTTGCGTGGCGGCATCGAACCGACCAGCGTCGAAGTCTTCCTTGCCCTGGCTCGAGAGC
Source organism: uncultured Polyangiaceae bacterium (assembly GCA_964454965.1). Classification (GTDB taxonomy): domain Bacteria; phylum Myxococcota_A; class Polyangia; order Polyangiales; family Polyangiaceae; genus FEN-1139. Next base: position 107,186 of record CAYVXY010000026.1, read on the forward strand.
TCACGCGCTGCACCTTTGGCACTGTCATCGACGGCAAGTGCAGGCGCATTCCACACCAGCAGGGCAATCAGCGGACAGAACCCAAATCGGAAACTCTGATGGATGGCCATGTTAGAACCCAGCTACGTTTTCCCTCTTTTTGACTGGCGTGGGTGCTGCGGTCGGCGCAGGCGCCGCGGTCGGCTGAACTGGCTTTGATTCCGTCGCCGTAGCTGCTGGCGCTAGAGTGCTCGTCGCCGGTCTTTTCGCAGTGACCGCTGCAGCCGCCGCCGAAGTCTCTTTGGACTTCCCTGCAGCGACTGCCAAAGCCTTTTTTGGAACTGCCGCTGGCGAAACGTAAACGCTTGAGGCCGCGGTGGGTTGGGCGACTGGCAATAGCACGACTTCGGGCCGTGGTGCTGGCGTAGGCGGGGCAACCGCAGCCGGAGCCGAGACCCCGAGCGATGGCAGCGCAGCCGTTTCGCTTGGACTGGTCGAACGCCAACCGGCGTAGACGCTAGCAGCCACGACGGCCAAGACGGGCAAGCCCAAAGCGAACAGCAACCAAGGGCGTCGCGGAGCCACACCGGCAATGGTTTGGGATGCCGGTGGCGGGGTGTGACCGAATTTTGCACTGCGCGCATCGACCGGCAGTGCTTCACGCGACAGCACGAGCGAAGCGGCAGACGTGGGTCGCCCACTACTACGGCCACAGCATTTTCTGAGCTGTGCGGCGGCATCCTTGATGTTTTGAAATCGATTCGCGAGATCGCGTGCCGTTGCACGCGCAAACCAGGCGTCGAAACCCTCGGGCACCGTGGCGCGGGTCGAAGGAATTGGCAGTTCTGCCACGCAAATCGCGTGGAATAGCCCGCCCAGGGTTTCCTGCTCAAAGGGCCGTACCCCCGTGATGCATTCGAAGGCAATAACCCCAAAGGACCAAATATCCGAACGCGGATCCACGGCTAGCCCGGCGGTCTGTTCCGGACTCATGTAATAGGGCGTCCCGAGCACCGCGCCCGATTGCGTCTGCAACCCGCCAGTTTTCGCGAGCGCGCCCAGTTGCCTCGCCACACCGAAATCGAGCACCTTACCTACGTCTTCGCCCATCTCGCGCACGAGGAACACATTGTCGGGCTTCAGATCTCGATGCACGATGCCGCTAGCGTGGGCCAGGCTCAGTGCGCGCGCTACGTGCGTCATGAGCGGCAACAGCTCTTCGGGACTGAGACGCCGCACGCGCTCGAGGCGCTTGGCTAAGGTCTCGCCATTCAAGAGCTCCATGGCAATGTACGGTAAGGGCTCGCCGCCTTCGGTCTGCTGCACTCCGTATTCGAGGATCTGCACGACATGGGTGCTGCGAATGGCCGCTGCCGCTTTGGCCTCGCGCTTGAAACGCGACAAGGCCTCGGGTGTCTGCAAGAGGGACGGATCGATCAACTTTACCGCAGCCTGCGCTTCGAGTGCCAGATCCTCTGCGCGCCACACCGAACCCATGCCACCACGGCCGAGTTCCGAGATCAGACGAAAGCGTCCGTTTAGTACCAAACCCTCTTGCATACGAGCTTGTGTAAGCTAGCAGAAGGCGTTGAGTAAAGCAGCCAGGCTTCTGTTGATGGCCCGGAATTTTGCGGCAAAATGCCGCAACTTTCTCCGCCGAGCTCGGCTTTTCGGAACCGTCACGCTGCCCAGAGGTTACGGTTGGGCAGCGCGTCGTGGTCCCACGCTGCTTGGTTGTTGGTTTGCTGGTGGCACGTGGAGACGGCGTGAGGCGGGGCGGCATGGGGACGGCGAGGTTTGAACTTTGGGCGGCATTGTAGCTCCCAGCGGCGAGGAGTCACGCCACCTTGAGTTGCCGTGTCAACGTCTGCTTCTCCGAGACAAAGAACTTGAAATTCTTGACGAATAAACTCAAGACTGTCTGTCACGCTAGAACGCGCATGCAGGTGATGGGTGGTGCCCGGTGGCTCAGAGGAAGAGAGTTCAGGATTCCCCAAGAAAGCCCACAAAGACACGCGGACCGACGGGCGATTGCGGTGTCGTGACCGACGATGGCTCAAGTGACTTTTCCGCAACGACTGGTGGCGACAAGGTAAGGGACGCCAGCACCTACTTCAAACTTCAGCGGCTTGAGCAAGGAAAGATGCAGGAGCTTGGCGACGTCCGGCTTCCCTGAAAGTTTCCGTCAATCCTCACCGAACTAAAGCCCAACGGGCTCAACAACGAGGAGAAGACGCGCATCGGCGTTCCAGACTCATTCGTTGGGTCGTCTCCCGAGACCTGTCACGTTGCGGTCGAATACACAACCCTGGTTGGCGGCCTATGCGCGAAGCTTGAGAAGGACTATGACGGGGTACGGAAGAGGTGTCCTGATGCACGCAGTATCTTCTTGTGCACGAATCGCGATATTCCCGCCGAGTGTGCGAATTCATTGCGATCTCGGGCGGGCGATGACCAAATCGAGTTGCAGATCATCGACGGCATTGCATTGGCCAACTGGCTTGCCGAGGATCGTCAAGATCTGCGTCAGCAGTTCCTAGGGATCCCGATTGGAGCCCATTCAAGAGAGAGCGTCATCACGGCCACCGCGAATCGACTCGAAGAGCGCATGCCGTTGGCGATTCGGGATGCGTTGTCTCGCCGAACGCTGGCGCGCCCGGCCGCTGATAGACGTCTCAATGAGTTACTCACCACGCGCAATGCGCAACTTGTATTGGCCACGGCCGTTGCTGGTTCTGGAAAGTCTACGTGGTCAGCTCGACATGCGCAGTCTCGCGCGCGGTACCAGCCTGTGATGTGGACGTCAGCAAAAGCGCTATACATTGATTCTCCTGACCCGATAGGTGTGCACGCCGTTCAAGCTGCGTTTGGAACTGCGGACACTTCGCGCGTTATCGAACTCGCTGACCTCCTGTACAGAGAGCAAATGGTGCTGTTCGCCGTCCTCGACGCCATCGACGAAGTACATGACTTCGGTGCACTTCTGTTGGCACTTCAGGACTTCCAGTCAAGCAAACTGGCTCGCCACACCCACCTGTTGCTCACTTGCCGCTCGGAGTCGCTTCATGCGATTTCCGAATACTTCGCCAGTTGGCAGCCCAAACTGCTCGATTCCCAGCGCGGAAGGCTCATTCAGCTCGCTCCCCTATCCGAACGGGAGCGCGAATCGTTTCTAGCAGGCGAAGGCGCGACACTCGACGAAGTGCGCCGCGTGACTAGTGCACTTTCTCCAGAATTTGTGGGGGTACCACTGTTCTTGAAACAGGCACTGGCGCTAGCGCGTGGTGGAACGCTGCCCGATGGAAGAAACATCATCGACGCTTTCGTGCAGTTCGCGCTGAGAGACATCCAAAAGCGGCTACACCACCAAGGTCAGACACCTCAGGGATCGCACATAAAGAAGCTGCTATCTGAGCTCGCTTTGTCGGCCATTTCTGACACTGCGGAAGCGATTGACCTCAGTCTGACAATATCGCGTTTTGGCTCCAGCGAAATGGCCGGCGGCGAGAATAGCCTACTTGGTCGGGCCACGCAGGTAGGCCTACTCGAAAGGAGGGAAGACGATCAGCTGGGCTTCGCCCACGCCCTATACCTTGAATACTTCGCAGCCCGTGCAATTCGTAGCGAATCATGGCCAGCCCAATTGGCGAGCCTCGAAGAAGCACACGGCAGGCTGCTTGCTAGGCGGCTTTCTAGATTTCTCCCAGAACCAACCTGGCTAATCAGAGAACTGCTGGCCATCGACCCCGTTGTAGCATGTGATTGCGCGGCGCTTGCGGAGGATATCTGCCCAGAACTTGCTGGGCAGCTGGTTCTTGCGGTCGAACGGATCCTGAGCAGCCGTTTTCGTTCGGATCGAACACGAGCACTACGTCTGCTTTCAAATCTTAAAACGAACAAGAGCAGGCAGGCCGCGACGGCCTGGTGGAATAGTGCCAGCAGGGACGTTAGGAACGCCCATCTCTGGGTTGCGGCCGAGCTATTTCTGAAGCTAGAAGTTGACGGGGCGTTCGAGATCATCCTCGGGCACCACTACTTTGATCCTGAACTGCCGTGGTACGAGCCGAGCTTCATAGACCTCATCGCGCGGCTCAGTCAGCCATTTCGACAGAAGCTAGCGGATTGGGCGCTCGCGGAGTTTGACTCGTCGGGACCGCGTAGTTTTCGTCACGCGAGACTCGTCACTGTCCTAGCGATGCTCGGGGACCCGAGATACGTTGAATGCTTGAATGGGTGTCTTGACAAGGGAGAATTGCTATTCGAGTGCGACTTTCGCGCTCTCCTGCACACCAACACCAGACGCGCCATGGAGGTGTACGAGCGTGGCGCCGGCAATGCGCTTGCTCTTCCGCTTGAGGCTGAAGGCGGAGTGACTGTCGAAGAGAAACGATCGAGTCGAGCTTCCCGATTGGAAGGAATTGTCCCCAATGGTCTCGACGTGCGGATGCATCCACATGATGCTGCAATTGAACTATCGAAGTCAGCGTTGTCGAGCGCTGACACGGATCTGGTTTGGTTTGGTATGCGTTTGGCGGAATTGCTACTCTCGAAGGACCTAGTTGGCCCGTATGCAATCGCTCGACGGCAACTCCCCAGCGGCCTGTTCGACCGGGGCTCTCGTCTCGTCGAGGGGATTTTGCTGGAAGCCACGCCCGCTCAATTGCGCCAGATGTATGACGAGAATCCTGACTCGAGGGCTCGTGCAGATATCGTTCGACTTGCATCCAAGGTGCCAGGACCGGAGACTGAAGAGTTCTTGATCGAAATTCTGAAGTGCATGGAGCTTCGGTCTTGTGCGGTCAAGTCGCTTGGTGAACTCCGCGCCCAAAGTGCGGCCCAAGCGATACTCGGAATGTACGAAGAATCCAAAGATCCAGAGTTCCGCGAGACTTGCGTGCAAAGCCTAGGGCGTCTCGCATACCTGCCGAGCGTGGCGGCATTGGCAAATGCATTGGAACGCTCATTCCTTTCGAGCGACGCCAAAGAGAAGTATAGCGAGTCGGCGATTGTCGAAGCACTTGGCAACATCGGCGGCGTTGACGCCCACGATGCCCTTCGAAAAGCATTGCGCCGCACAACCTACCCGGCTCACGTAATTCGGGCCCTCTTCGCGCATGAATGTGCGGATCCCAGGGATAGCGATTGCGAACTCATCGCGGCGTGTAGAATAGGCGTAGACGCGGTTGCCGAAGGGCTCGGTTCTTGGCGACATGATGAAATTTCCGGCTTCTCCAATTTCAACCAAGTCGTTCCGCATTTGAGATTTGACCGTCTCCTGTCACAACTGATGGCGGGCACCGATGGTCGTATGCTCGTGAACGACGGGATTTGGAGGGCGTATCTCATTCGCGCAGTCGCTCGCTTCGACCTTCCGGCGGCAGTCGAATTTCTTGAGAGCGCTGCGTTCCAACAAGACAACGAGTATGCCTTGCGAATATTGGCGTCACGAGGGCACGAACGCGCGGTGCGAATGCGTATTGAGTCAGACCTGAGCGGAATCGCTGCAGCGAAACGGGAGCACCTGTACGGTGTCGCAGAACGTTGGGCGGGTTGGCCTGGAGCCATAGTTCGCGAGGCCCTACTGGCCCGATTGCAGCCCGGTATTGACGTCGCCAAGTGGCTCTTCCTCCTGAAGTCATTTGCATCGCCTACCGACATTGACTTGTTCAGAAAGTTCGAGCATGGCGATGACCTAGATGCAGCGAACGTTGCACACGACTTCCTCAATTCTTCGGCGGCAACAGTTGCACGCGGAAATCTGCGGCAAGCAAAGTCCCCAATGCCCTAGACACATGGCTGCGACATTGGGAGGCATTCGAGGCAAGGATCACCCGGCTTGGGGTACCGACCAACGGTGCACGGAAGCCGACCTACGGTCCATGCTGCAACTCCCCGATTCGAAGCCCCATGACGCGAACCTCGTCGACTTGGATCAGGACGTGATCGCGTCCTGCAGGCAGAACCTGCTGAGGGAGAGCCCTGACACGGAACTACGGGATGCCTCTGCGGAGGAGTTGCTCCAGTCCGTGGGGGGTGCTGCGCGTGGACTACATCCGCTTGCCAGGGACGGAATGGATGCAGGATGCTGAGCACCGTTATGACTCGGTGGATGTCCAAGAGCCGCCAGAGGAGGCTGGCGGAGAATTAGGGGACAGTGACTCTTTCGGTGCGGGGGACACCGGAATCTGCTGGGGCGTCACCTTGGCCTTTCTGGGTCCATTCAGCCCGTTAGTTGTGTTGCTGAAGCCCGCGATTTCATGATAATCATGACGGCCGGGATGACGAACGTTCCTCCGCCAAAAGTGGGGTTTATTGAGAGCCTTCGGAGGATTCCGTGGTCGGGCGAGCAGCGCTGGATGGACGAACCGGGCAAGAGGATCTACACTTGGGATCGTCTGCACGGAGAGTTCGAAGTATTCGACCGACAAGGTTTTCACCTGGGTTCAGCCGATCCTACGAGCGGTAAACTGATAAAGGGTCCAGTGAAGGGAAGGAAGATCGATGTATAGCCAACCAAGATTCATCGATCTAGTACTTGTCGGTGAAGTCGTCGATCCGGAGACTGCCATCGAGGGCTGGGTTCAGCGCTGGCACGAGAGCGATAGTGACGGGACACTTCATGATTGGCTCGGTATGACTTGGGACGAGTACGCCCTGTTCGTGGAAAAGCCAGAGTTCCTCCGTGCGATTTTCGCGGCAAGACAGCACGGTGTCTCGCTGATGTCGACCGTTGCACTTGCTAGCGACGCACAAGCGAAGCTTGCTGCTCGAGGTGTGCCAGCCGAAGACGTACCAAAGCTTCGAAGGTGGTTGGAGGAGACCGGCAGACTTTGACCGGGTCCGAACGCAATTACGCCAGAAACTACTCCAGGACCAATCAGCTCTCACCGCCAGTGGATGTAGATGCGGAGGTTTCGAAGCATGCGGTTGTTGAGACCGATGATCTACCTGGCAATGCTGACGCAGTAGTCCTTCGCAAGCCCGGGGAAAAGCCGCTAGTCTTGCTTGCGATCGGGCTGAATGTGAATCGTAGACGATTCACTCTAGCACACGAACTTGGACACCTCGTTCTGCCATGGCAAGTTGGTTCTGCATTCTGCCACCCGCGACAGACGATCGTTGCCGGTGAAATGCTTCACGCCCAGATTGAACGTGAGGCAAACCAATTTGCGACGGAACTTCTTGTTCCGGAAAACTGGATGGATGCAATGATCGTGGCTCGTAGCGGACATCTCGCGACGCTAGTTATGGACATCGGTCGAAGGGCAGGCGTTTCGCCAATTACCGCCGCGATTGCACTCGAGAGAACCGCTTCGATCAGAGCGGCAGTTGCGATAACGAGGCCTAGTCTGGCGAGTCCATATACTGCTTCAACGCCTGGCTGCCCCATGTCCAAGTCCTCCGCGTGGTGGAATGACCTTCGAATGGTCGAACAGGCTGGTGGCGTGGTGTCGACCGAATCGTTCGGAAAGTACACTCTGGTTGCGGCTGAGTTTCCCGAACAGGCTCAGTCCACGGTTGAGCGCCCCGCAGAGGAATCTTGCTCGATTCTTCGTGAAATCCTTTCGGGCCTTCCGGAATCGGAGCGAAGCGCCATCATGCGCTCAACAAACGGCGTGATTGGATCGGCAAACCCCAAGAAAGGAGTCATGGCCGATGTCCTTGAGAAACTTCGAGTGCGATTCGTCAACAGAGACGGTCTGGAGGTTCTGACGGACCACCCTCGATTCGACGAGTACCTTGTCGCCAAGGCCTATGAGCTAGCCGAGCGCTGGAAGGAAACCTGAAGGCAGGCGCGGTTAGCGGATGTGTTCAGGGAGATGCGGCTGGCGGAGAATAAGGGGACAGGGATCGGGGCGGTACGGCGCACGATGGATTCGGCGGGGCTCACGCCGCCGGTGTTCGAGTCGGACCGGAGAAACAACCGGTTCGTCGCAACGCTGTGGTTGCACAACCTGATTGATGACGATGATGCTGCCTGGCTGCGTGCCATTGCACCCGAGGGGCTCTCGGATGCTCAGGCCCAAGCGATGGTGGTCGCGCGGCGCACGGGAGCGGTGCGCAATGCGCAGCTGCGGGACATCAGTCGGCTGGACACGCTGGGTGCAAGCTTGATCCTTCGCCAACTCCGTGACCGCGGCCTACTCGAGTCCAAGGGCAGCGGTGTGGCCACACACTACGTGCTGGGACCGGCTGCAAAGGGCACGGCTGTGGAGCCGGTAGCCAATAGGGGGGAGCTCGGCGGGGGTTTGGGTCCGAATAGGGGGAGTTCGGGGCTGATCGGGGGGAGCTGGATCGACACGAGCTCGATGCGGATCGACACGAGCTCGGCACGGATCGACACGAGCTCGGCACGGATCGACACGAGCTCGGCACGGATCGACACGAGCTCGGCGCGGATCGAAACGAGCTCGAGGCGGATCGACAGGAGTTACCCGCTGATCTTCAGCTAAAAGTTCGGAATCTCGGTCCGAGGCCCCGGCAAGAGGCCCTGAGGCAGGTCATCGTCCGGCTGTGTGTCCTGAGGCCGATGACCTCCAGCCAACTCGCCCAGATCCTGTCGATGCACGCGCACAACCTGGCTCGCCGACATCTCTGGCCGATGGCGAACGAAGGCACGCTTGAGCGGACTCATCCCGAGAATCCCCAACACCCTGAGCAGGCATACCGGGCGCGGCAGGGGGCGTTGGGGGAAGCCGCGAAGAAGGGCTAGTCGCAGGGAACGTTGGTGGGCCAACCTCAGTCTTACGGGGTACCAATTGACCATTCCATGGGAGAGGACCTGCCCAAGTGGCCACAATGTCACTACTGCCCCTTCGTGCAGCCCGCCTCACCCCATGGACACGATGGCAAGCCGCTCCGCTAAGCGCGTTAGGCGACCCCATGGACACGATGGCAAGCCGCTCCGCTAAGCGCGTTAGACGACCCCATGGACACGATGGCAAAGTCCAATCTCAACGATCCGGGTTTTGAAGCTTCGCGCTGGGTTTCGAAGCGTTGCGCACCAGTCGCGAAGGTTGGGGTCCGGTCCTGGAAGCTTCGTTTGCCGTTTCGGAATCCCTCCGAGGAATATGCCCATAACGCGCTCTAACGCCTCAACTGGTGGCAGCGAGCAATCAAAGATGGTCACTTGCCGCATGAGATCATTCATCACAACGAGTCAACTCGCTGTGGCGTCTAGTTGTTAGGCATCGAGCGGTAACCTCACGAAGAAAGTGGTGCCCTCGTTGACCTTCGACTCGAAGGTGAGGGAGCCTCCTTGCTTTTCCATGATCATTCTCGAGATTGGCAGACCCTGGCCTGTACCTTTCCCAACGGCTTTGGTGGTAAAGAACGGCTCGAAAATTCGAACCTTCAGCGCATCGGGGATCCCGCAGCCATTGTCGGACACTATAATGACCACGTCCGGCCCTTGCTGTTGCAGCACGACGCGCACGCAACCGCGAAGATTCTCTGCTTGATATCGTTCGCCAATGGCATGTGCAGCGTTGACCAGAAGGTTCAGCAGGACCTGACTTAACTCTGCGGGGTGGCACGGGACAGGTGGCACGGGTTCCAGTTCCACCTGAACGTCTGCCACGTACTTCAGCTGGTTCTGCACGATCGTCAAGGCGTTCTCGATGCAGCGAGCCAGATCGGTTGATACCTTCTCGGATTGGTCGACTCGCCCGAGCTCTTTCATTGCAGCCACGATCTGTGCCACTCGTCGTATACCGTCGAGTGTGCGATCGAAAGCCTTGGGTGTCTCGTCTCGCAAGTAGTCTATGTCTAGCTCCTCTGCAGCGCGCCGCAGGACCTTGAGCGACTCACTCACTACCTCGTCGTCTTCGAATTTCGAGCAAATCCCAAGCGCGCGCGTATGAAACTCCGTGATATCGGCGAACGCATCCTTCAGAAAGGAGAGAGAATCGCCTACGTACTGAATTGGCGTGTTGATTTCGTGCGCGATACCGGCAGCCAGTTGCCCCACGGCGCGCAACTTCTCAGCTTGAAACAGCTCGAGTTCGAGTCGCTTGATGGATTCGATATCGCGTTCGAGTTGGACGTTTCGCTCCAGTAATTCTGCGGAAGCTAGCTCGATCGAATGTTCGAGCAACGCTCGATCCGCATCGGCTGCCTGATACGCTGCATCGATCACTGCGATGAAGGCTCCATACTTTGGATCGCTTGGCGCGCTTTCGCCGAAGCAATTGCGAATCTGTCGAGCCAGCAGCGTATGCACTCTTAGGCTTCCGAAAACGTTGTGATGGTCATCGTCTGATTGTGGAGTTCACAGCGCGCCGACGGCGTAAACGGCGAGATCTCTCCGTAGGAATAGAATCCTGCAATCACCACTTCTTGACCTAGGACTCGTTGCACATTCTCGACTTCTTCTTCGATGCGTTGCTTGAGAACCAGTTTGCGGCCGACACAACTAACGAGAATTGCCAAATCGGGTATTGTCGAACCTAGGGCTTCATTCGAGGTCTTCGCCGCACCGGCCGCACCCTCCAGCAATCGGTCGAAATTCGCTCGCATCAACCGGGCGTAGTAGCCGGTCGGCACGTCTCCAGCAAACGTAAGACTCCGCGTCTCCCGATTGATGGCCAAGATCGTCCGCACGACGCCGTTGTCTTGTCGCTCCTTGCGCACGGTCAGCGGAAATAGGAGCCCGCTCGCAGGGAGACTGGAAGCGTGCTCGCCCAAGTACTTCTCGTACAAGTCCAGCGCTGGCGCTCCGTCGAGTTCATAGAGGACGTTCCCTTCCGAGCGCGTCACCCGACGCTCCGGGCCAAATGGATCCCAGCCTCCGAGCGAGCCATATCCAACGCGCAAGGCAGATCCGTAGAAGCCGATGCCCACGACGTTTTCCGTTACGCTAAAGTCGTTCAGGCATGCATGTGTACGCTCAAAGCGGGCTCCGTCGCCGCAGAGTCCGCCTGTCACTGCAACGCTCGCGGGCAATCGTTCGGAAACTCCAGCAACCAAGTCACTTCCGTTCACCTTGAGGCCATCGGACAGTACGAAGAGATGCACCAAGTCCGGGGCAAGAAGCTGGTCAGCGAGGCGTTGGCCTACTTCGAAACTGCTAGCTGCTTCGGCAATGTCGACTTGAGCAGCCCTAACTTGGCTTTGTTCGAATTCGACCGCTGTCGCAACCAAGGTGTCGTCGAGAACTCGCGCGCCACAAATCTCGCCGGAAGTGGAGCCGCCAACCAGTGTGGCTCCCGGCCAACGTTCACGAAGAGAAGCCCAAGTGTTTGGGTCGCGTAGGCGCTCGGGCGATGCAAATGCGAGTACCAACTGCGGATTGATACAAGGACCTCGGTCCGCAATTCGTTGGACCGACGATTCACCTTCCCAGAGCTGTTGAGTAATCTGCATCGAAAGAACTCTCCTTCAATGCTCTACGGCCGGGATGCTATCCGCTTGAGCCCCCAATGGTAGTCGAGTGTTCGGTCTGACCGAAGCTGGAGCCAATTCTCCACCCTGATGTCTAGCCACGATTGGGCTCAAGGTCGCGTAGTTGAAGGGCGTTTTGTCGCGGGCTCCGGACGTTGCCGCGTTGGTGGACGAGCCGAGATCGCAATATTCTATTCTACGCGTCCTGCGTCGGACGGCTGCGTCGGGACCCCCTAGGCCATCGCTTCGGGTGCCTCCGCACTTGAACGGCCACACTCGCGTTGACTTGGACGCGAACCCCAGTTTTCGAACGCCGGCTTTCCGATGTGGGGATCTTGACCCAAGGCATCGCAGCATGACGCGACCGTTTGGCTTATCCGCCGCTACGGACCGTCGCTGCAGCCATGACGAGTCGGGACCGAATGGCGATGCTGCCGGGCAGACGGGCAATGCATCTGGTGGACGTGGGACGGCGGGCGCGGCCAATTCAGGCGGACTGAACCCTTTTGGCGGTCATGCAGGTGCCAGCGGTGGCACCAGTATCAGCGGCAATACGGCTGGAGATGCGGAGGCAGTGGACGCTGCGATCACTGCCATCCATTGCACGCCAAACTGATCGGCGAGGCTTCCGAAATACGCGTCCCGGAACCTATCCTTAAGCGGCATCGTGACGTTACCGCCCTCAGCCAGCTCACGAAACAACCGCTCGGTTTCTTTTTGCGAGTCGGCTCCAGATTGATACTGAAGCGGCGACGAAGCGTTGGTCAATTCCTGTTCGTTTCGCAGAAGGATGCAGCATTAGCGCCATTCCTGCCACCCATCGCTCCTTTCGCCGCGTTGTGTTAGCTTGCGAGCGATGTTTCGCGTAAGCTTCGAGCTTCTTCAAGTGATTGCCTTTGCCGTCGGTCTCGGGGCAGTGTTACTTGCTCCTGGCTCTGCGGAGGCACAAGAGCTGGTTCCTGTCGTGGATCTGCATGTCGATCTCTCGTACCAGGTCAACTACAAGCACCAGCAGCTCGAGCAGGCATCGGGGCAAGTCGTGGCAAGTCGACTCGTCGATGCGGGAGTCGTGGGACTCGTGTTGCCGCTCTACATTCCCCATGAGGTCTCTCCCGAGGGGCCGCGGCTATCGGATATCGAGGCAAGTTGGGCAAAGATGTTCGGGCTTCTGCAACGCACGTTGCCTTACGCGACTGCGGGCAGTAAGGAGGAACCGGGGCGTGTGATGACCTGGTTTGCATTGGAGGGAGCAGCACCTTTTGCCGGGCACCCCGAATTGGTAAAGACTTGGGTGGCGCATGGCGTACGCATCTGGGGATTGGTGCATGTGCATGACAACGCATTGGCGACGTCAGCGGGAACCGGGCCGGGTCGATGCAAGCACCAGATCGGGCTGACGCCGGAAGGTCACGACCTAGTGCGGGCCATTCATGCGGCGCAGGGCATTGTGGATGTGTCGCACGCATCCGATCGCGCGATTTCCGATGTCATCGAGCATGCGCGGCAAGACTCCGTACCTGTCGTTGCCACGCATTCCAATGCGGACCACCTGGCGCCGCATGCGCGCAACCTCAAGGATGAACAACTGCGCGCGATTGCAGCGACCGGTGGCATCGTGGGGGTAAATTTCCACGGCAAGTTCTTGGCCCGGAATCGCGCCGCTACACTCGACGACGTGGTGCAACAGATCCGCTACATGGTGGACCTCGTTGGGGTTAGGCACGTCGGGCTCGGCTCCGATTACGAAGGTGGAATCCACCCGCCGCGTGAGCTGCGTGACGTTCGTGGGTATCAGACGCTGGCGCACGCGTTGCGGCGGGGGGGCTTTAGCGACGCCGATCTGCGGCTGATCTTCTCGGGCAACGTGCTACGGTTGCTCGGCAGTGCAAAAGGGTCGTAGGGAGTCGCGCCGTGGCCCATGCGATACAACCCGTAGCGAGTCGCGCCGTGCATCAAGCGAGCCAACCCAAACTAAGCCGCAGCACCCGCGTAAACTGGCTGTTTTCGCAATTGGGGCGGATCCGCGTGCGCTTGCTCGTGGTCAACCTAGTACTGGTGCTGGTGCCTGTAGCTGGGCTCGAGTTTGCGCGACTTTACGAACGCCAGCTCTTGGCTTCACTCGAGCGTGACATGCAGAACCAAGCGACCCTTCTCCGCAGCATGCTCGAAAGCAGCTTCGAGCATGGTCGCGCACTGGGCGACGTCGAGCACGAACAGGTCCTGATGCATGCCGCGCAGCAAACGCGCACGCGCATTCGCTTGCTCGACGCGTCGCTATCGGTGTTGGCTGATTCGCATCGGTTGGGGCCGCCTGAGGGCGAGGAACCGCCGCCGCCGCGTCTCGCTCGCGGTCGCGACTACGGTCCGTTTCGTGACCTGCTGAATAGTGCGGCGCAGACCGACGGCCCCGTCGTTGCGCTGACCGATCGGCGCGAGCTAAAGCTTGCGGTTGCGGGAATTCGCTCGACGGCTACGCGCTTGCGCGCGGCGCCGCCCGCGGTGTTGCTGTTCCTGGCCGAGCCAATCCGCCAGGCGAAAGCAACGGTTGGGGTTATCTACGTTACACGCTCCACGCAGCCCGTGCTGGTCGAGCTGCATCGGATCCGCAGAGGACTCCTGTTCGTACTTGGCGTTGCCGTGGCCATGACGACGTTGCTCACCTTGTTGCTGGCTTGGACACTCACCCGCCCGATCGAACGACTTGCCCGCGCCGCAAGGCAGATCTCCCATGGACATAGGGACGTGGCTGTTCCAGTCGGCGGCGGCGGCGAGTTGACTGAGCTCGGAATTGCGTTCGAAGAGATGACCCAGCAGCTGCAGGCGCGCCATCGGTACATTCTTGAGTTCTCGGCGGATGTGGCGCACGAGTTCAAGTCACCTTTGACGTCGATTCGCGGTGCTGCCGAACTGCTTGCCGAGGGGGCCGCCGATGATCCAGCGGTGCGGCTACGCTTTCTGCAAAACATCCTCCTCGATACCGAACGTCTTGAGCAACTCGTGGCGCGCCTGCTCGAACTCAGTCGGATCGAGTCGTCTGAAGAACCCCTTTCGGTCATCGAGCTGGACGTTCTGGCTCGGCGCGCCGTCGGGCGTTGCGAAAGCCCCGATCAACCGATCTCTCTCGTCGTCGACGCCAGTAACACGCGCATCGTTGGCCGCGCCATGGATCTCGAGACGGCGCTGCTCAACCTCCTGGACAATGCTCTGCGCTACTCGCCGCCCGGTCGCCCCGTGCTCGTTCAGATCTGCGCTAGTGCCGACGGGCAAAGGCTCTCTTTGACGGTTGCTGACGACGGTCCAGGGATCCAGAAGGAGCACCTGGCGAAGCTGTTCGAGCGATTCTTCACCACGAACCCCGAGGGCGGTGGCACGGGCCTGGGTCTCGCCATCGTATCCAGTGTCGCCAAGGCGCATGCCGCCACGCTCGAGGTCGAATCGAGCCCCGGGCAGGGTGCGAGGTTCACCCTGTGGTTCTCGAGGGCTGAATAGCGCTGCTACAGGACTACATCGAGCATCTGGGCGCGGGCCAGATGGTCTGCGAGTTGCTTCTCGTATTCGGGGATGAGTTCGTCCAGAAAGATGACGACTCCGTCCGCGGTAACCTTGTCGACCGTTCCGCTGATGGGCAATTCACGGTCCTCCAGCAGCAGCACGCCACTCCAGTCTTTGCCAGCGGCAAACTCGACTTCGGGTTTGCTCTCGACGTGAAGCCATTCATTCGAGAGCGCCAGCACACGCAACAGCACGTTGGAATCGACGCGAACCTGGGTGCTTACCAAGCGGGACGGCTCCACCAAGTAGTGCCAGCGCTTGTTTTGTTCGACCAGGGCGTCGAGCTCTTCGAATAGTGCAGCGTGTAGCGGGTTGTCCTCGCCTTCGAGCAGGAATTCCTGCATGCGCTTCATCGCTTTCTGCGTCGTTATGATGTTCTCGCGCATCTCGCGCAAGCGCCGCTGATCGCGGCCGATCTTGCGTCCCGTCAAGCGGAGCAACCCGCGCATCAACCCAAAGGCCAGCTCGCCATGTGTCTCGAGCAGCTTCTGCAGATCGGGCCGCGGAAGAAACATGACCTCGGACGGTTCGGTCACCACTGCGGACAGGCGACGTTCTTCGTTCGTGAATACGCTCAATTCACCCACGGGCGTGACTGCGTGCACCAAGAAGCGTTCGCCGTCTTCGTCGCGTACCGATACAGCACCCTCGGTCAGCAGAAACCAACAATCTGGCACCGAACCCTGCTCGAACAGAACGTGACCCGCTGGCAGTCGGCGACGTTGCGTCGCGCGCAAAAAGAGCTCCAACTGCTCGTCGCTGAGGTCATTGAAAAGGGGTATGGAGCGAAAGTCGGTGATCATGGCGGGGCAATCGTGACTCACGTTCTCGCCTCGTGACAGCAAGAACCGTTCGCGAGCGTCCCAGCACCTCAGAATATACCGGTCGGGCGGCGGCACGAGCACCATTGTTGGGTCTCCCTGTGGGCTCTGGGCCGCCCGCCTCTGGGGCGCTCCTCGCACTTAATCAGTGGGAGATCTCGAGCAGGATCCACCCCTTGGACCACTGGACACAGTCGGGCGCTATCGAGTAGGCATTCACCTACATGGCTTCGATTCCCTCACTACTATCTGATCTCGAGGAGCTCGACCTCGAAGAGCAGCGTGGCGTTCGGCGGGATGACGCCACCGGCCCCGCGCGGGCCATAGCCCAGGTCAGGAGGAATGAGCAGTGTTCGTTTGCCACCGACCTGCATGCTGCCAACGCCTTCGTCCCAGCCTGCGATGACCTGCCCTACGCCCAGCTGAAATGAAAAGGGACGCCCCCGATCCAAGGAACTATCGAATTTGTTCCCCTTGGCGCCGTTCTCCCAAAGCCAACCCGTATAATGCATCACACAGTTCTGTCCACGGCCAGGCGAGGGGCCCTTGCCGGCTGCAGTATCTTCAAAGGAGAGGCCACTCGGGGTGATCGTCATTGCCATGGTGGGCGCATTTTTGCCAGTGCATCGCGGTGACGTCAAGCGTGTCGAGCGCGACCTTGGGCCACGGGTAACCTAGCCGCGAGGCCGCTCTCCCTCGGGGGGGCTCGAGGGAGCCAGGCGAGCGACGCGCACGCGATTGCCGGGACACAGCGCGCCGAAGCCCTGGCAATTTCACGCGATTTGCGCAGATTGGCTCGTGCGATGGCGGAATACTTGCATGGATTACCCCTCCTTCAGGTACCGTGTTTCTACTGTGACCTTGGATCAAGAATCGGGATCGACTGGCGCGGAGCAGCTCTGCCAAGAGTGCGGGATTTGTTGTACCGGCGCGGTACTGAGCGGGGGACGGCTTGAGCCTTCCGAACTCGCCTTTGCCGAGCAGCATCGTTTGCGCGTCGTACAGACCCAAAAAGGCCCAGCATTTGCCCACCCCTGTCCACTGCTAGTCGACAAGTGTTGCAGCGCCTACAGCGAGCGCCCAAAGACGTGTCGTGCGTTTCGTTGTCGGATCCTGCGCTCGCTTGCGAGCGGCAGCTTGACCGAGGACCAGGCGCGGGAACAGATTTCCGAGCTGCTGCGGCGCATCACTGCAATTGAATCCGCGCTCGAATCAGATGCACGGCACGCTTTGTGGTGGGCGGCCGCATTGCTCGGCGATCCTGACACCAATGAAGTTCAACGCACCGAGCTATCCGAGATGCTCGAGGAGGTCTTGCCAGACCTCATGGAACTGCGACGCTTGACCAATGAATGGATCGCCTCTCCGGACGATCTCGCTGAGTGGTCGAAGCCATAGCCGGCGGTTCCCGATTTCCGCATGAAAAATTCCACCGTTCGACGGAAATGCCACTTGGTTCCTCAAATCTGGGCGTGAGGATCCTGGCAGATCGCGTAAGCTTACGACTGAGGCATACCATGAGTCATCAGCCGTTGTTGCGCGTGTCGAAGCTGGGCTTACTCCTTGGTCTCGTCGGATGTAGCGAAACACCGAGTTCGCCCGCCAATAAGGGTGGTAGCCCGAACTTGGGTGGCTTTACGGCATCAGGTGCCGCGTCCGGCACAGCGGCAACATCTGGCGGCAGCACGAGCCAGACAGCGCGGGGAGGCTCGGGTGGCACGACATCGAGCGCGTCAGGTGCGAGCGCTCTTGGCGGCAGCACGCAAATGGCTGGCGGAAGTCCAAGTTTGGGTGGCACCACTACCACTACTGGAGTTGGCGGAACCAGTGCCGCTGGCGGTGTGGCAGGCAAGGGCGGCGCGGCTTCCTTCGGCGGTGTGGCAGGCAAGAGCGGCGCGGCTTCCTTCGGCGGTGTGGCAGGCAAGAGCGGCGCGGCTAGCGGTGGAGTCACAGCCACAGGCAAGGGCGGCGCGGCGACCGGTGGTGTTTCGGGTAGTGCTACCGGTGGAGCCGCGACTGCAGGCACGAGCAGCGTCGCTGTGGGCAATCCCGACGGCCACTGCACAATTCCGGCCGAGGCACAGTTGGAAGACACCTCGACCCCAACTCACGTCGTCGGCAGCGGCACTGCGGCCAGCTGTACCGGGGCAGAGTTCGTCAAGCAGGTAGCTTTGGGCGGCGTCATCACCTTCAATTGCGGCGCTGACCCGGTCACCATCAATCTCGATCAGACGGCGAAGATCGTGAACAACACCGGCCCCAGGATCGTCATCGATGGTGGTGGCAAGGTGACCCTCTCTGGGCAGGACAAGGTCCGGATCCTGTACCAGAACACCTGCGACGAAGCACAGATCTGGACGACTGACCACTGCGACAACCAGGACCATCCGCAGCTGACGATACAGAACCTGACCTTCGTCCATGGCAATGCCAAGACGGAAACGGACGGAGGTGGAGCGATTTTTGCGCGCGGTGGGCGTCTGAAGATCATCAATTCGCGCTTCTTCAACAACGTCTGCGCTGACACGGGTCAAGACATCGGCGGGGCCGCGGTGCGTGCCTACGATGAGTACAACGACTTACCACTCTTTGTCGTTAATAGCACCTTTGGTGGACGCAGCGACTTGGGTAACTCCGGCTCGAACGGCGGAGGTGTCAGCAGCATTGGTGTCTCCTGGACCATTCTCAACAGCCTCTTTAGCTACAACAGCGCGATTGGCAACGGTGGCAACCCTGCTGCAACTGGTACGCCGGGTGGCGGCAGCGGCGGCGCCATCTACAACGACGGCAACACCATGACTCTTTCGCTTTGTGGGACCCTGATCGAGCACAATACGGTCAAGGCTTACGGTGGCGCCATCTTCTTCGTGAGCAACGACAAGACCGGCTCCGTCAACATCACGGACTCGATCATTCGCAACAACCCCGGTGGCAGTTGGTACCCAAAGTACCCCGGGATCTCACACCACGCAGAGACTCCGGTAACCGTCGTCAATTCGACGATCACGGAGTAACGACTACTTGCGTCCAGACTTCTTGTCGCTCAAGGCGCGCCTGACGACGCGCCGAAAGGCGCTGAGGGGCTGTGCGCCACTGACAAAATAGCCGTTGATCACGAAAGCGGGCGTGCCAGAAATATCGATCGCTTTGGCCACGTCCGAGTCGGCATCGAGCTTGGGGCGGTGCCTGTGGTCATCGAGTGCAGCGCGAAATCGGGTTGCGTCCGCCCCCAATGCTACCGCTAGTCGCTCGAGATTCTCGGCCGAGAGCCCGTCTGCTTCGGATTGCGCAGCGAACACCCGATCGTGGAAGGTCCAGAACGCGACATTGCCCTTCTGGGCCAAGATTTCCTCGGCCGCCTCGGCCGCCAGCGGGGCTTGAGCGTGGAATGGCAAGGGTAGATGGCGCCACGCGATCCGCACGTCGTTGGGGAACTCCTTGCGCAGGGCCTCGAGCGTTGGCTCGACCCGGCCGCAGAATGGGCATTGGAAATCCGACCATTGTTGAATGACCACCGCAGCGTTGGCAGGCCCCATCGACGGACGTCCAGCTGCTGGGGCAGGTGCATCCTTGCGTTCCGGTTCCTTGGGACCCTGACCGTCTTTCGTAAGTTCTTGGTACAGGCGTGCCCCCTTTACACCACGAGCCAATAGGGATTTGGCCTTAGCGAGGCCCGCGTCGATGCGCTTGGCAAACTCCTGGTACGGCTGGGCGCCGGACAGGCGCACTCCGTTGATGAAAAAATGCGGTGTACCGCGGGCAGCGAAGTCCGATGCCAATTCGCCGCTAGCATCGATCTGCTCCCGGACGCTCCCTTTCTCAGCCGCCACATCAACGTCTCGCCAAGGTACCCTGTACTCTTTCGCCAATCCCTCGAGCTCGGCTCGCGTCAGTTCCGGATGTGCCTCAAATAGTCTGTCGTGCATGCTCCAGAAAGCAGCGTTACCGTGCCGCGCCAACACCAAACGAGCTAGGACCGCGGCAGGCATGGCTTGTGGGTGAAATGGCAGCGGGTTATCCTTCCAGACAATCCGAACGTCGTTCTTGTAGTGGTCACGGATCTGCTTCAACGTGGCTTCGACTCGACCACAGAAGGGGCACTCGAAGTCCGAGAAGACAACGATGGTCACTGGCGCGTTAGCTGGGCCAAGTACCGGATCGTCGCCTAAGACCGGCACCTTCCACACGGCCGTGTCTTCGGCAGCCTCGCCACTGGGCGTGCGCTCTGGTGCCTGGGCGCTCGCAGTGACATTGCGGTTGGTCAACGTGACATAGACATCTGCGGCCGCAGTTCCCGCGACCAGGAGTTTGGTCGCCTCGGCGATCTGCTGATCGATGACCTCGACGAACTTCTCGTAAGGTTGTGCGCCCGAGACAGTGACACCATTGATGCGAAAGGCAGGCGTGCCAGTAGCACCGAGCTGTTTGGCGAGCGCCATATCGGCGTCTACCTTGGATCTGCTGCTTTGACTCGCCAGTGCCGCGCGGTAGCCTTGCGCGTCGACACCGCTCGACACGGCCCAGGTGAGGAGATTCTCCTCCGACAGGTCGCGTTGGTTCTGAAACACCAACCCGATGAATCGATAGAAGGCTTCGGAACCTGCCAATGCCTGCACGGTGGCAGCCGCCAATGCCGCAGCAGAAGCGTGTTGGTGGAAGGGGAGCGGATTGTGCAAATAGACGATGCGCACCTTGCTTGGACCATAGGTCTGCCGGATGCGCTCGAGGGTTGGCTCCACGCGGCTGCAGAATGGACACTGCAAGTCCGAAAACTCGACGATCGTTACTGGCGCATCGGGTTCGCCCCAAATCGGATCGTTCTTGGTGACCGGAACCTTCGCGGCGCTGTGATCCCACGCCTTGACGGCAGGTGTTGGAGCGGTGGCTGGACCGGGCACGGCCGCAGCCGGTGCCGTTGCTTGTTCGTTCCCTGGATGTTTAGCGGAACAGGGGCATTTGCCACCGCACCCACCCAGAAGGAACAACAGGAGCACGCACATGGCAGCAATAGGCAATGAAATGGGCGTCTTTCGCACGATGCGGCCAGGCTAGCACGAGTTTTCCGGACAATCCCTGCCTACTGTGCCTGCGGCGCCGACCGTTCTGCGTCTACACAATACCGGAGAAATCTACCTTGGCGCCTACAACCTCCCCCCTTTCGAACGCAGCAGATGCAGTTGGTCAGCGGTTCAGCGGCACGGGGGTAGGGCCCCATCCGAACGGCAACGCGCCGCGCCGCCTTAGGGTCATAGGGTGCAGCCTCATCGCATTGCTACTGTTCTGTGGCGGATGTGGATCACCGAATGATTCCAAAGCAAATGGCAGCACTGCCTTGGGTGGTAGCAGCGCGGTCGATCCCGGACCTTACGAAGGCACCACTTCAGGTCTCGCCTTCAATCCGACACGCGGAGTGTACGAAAACCCGTTCGATGTAACCATCACTCACCCCACCGCCGCACGAGTGCACTACACGCTCGATTGCAGCGATCCAAGAACTTCGACCACTACCATCACGGCGCCTCTGCCGCTCGTCGTGCACGTGGATCCTGCGGCTCGAGAACACCGCTTCTTGGCGCCAGGTTTCATCATTCGCGCCACAGTGGGGGACGCCAATGCGTTGGCTGAAACTGTCGCTACTCACACTTACCTCTTCCCGCGCCGTACGGTCGAGCTCTCTGCCGACGGCGAGTCTCCCGGCACGGGTTGGCCCGCGCCGCTCGCGCCCACTAGCACAAATACGCGACAGAGCATGGACTATGGGATGGACCCCGACGTAACGAATTCCTCGGACTATTCATCCCAAATGGACGCCGCGATGATGGGCTTGCCAAACCTGTCCCTGGTTACGGATTTGCCCAACCTCTTCGATGCATCAACGGGGATCTACGCCAACGCGGCCAACGACGGCGTCGAATGGGAGCGCTTTGCCTCGCTCGAGCAGCTCAACCAAGACAATTCTCCCGGGTTCCAAGCCAACGCAGGCGTCCGTATCCGTGGCGGTTTCAGCCGCAAGGCGCAGAACCCGAAGCATTCATTTCGTGTGTTATTCAAGGGGATCTACGGCACTCCGAAGCTAAAGTTCCCGCTATTTGGCAGCGAGGGTCCGAGCGAGTTCGACAAGGTCGACATTCGCACCGAGCAGAACTATTCCTGGGCTGTCGACGGCGCCGATTTCAATCAGTTGACGATGACGCGCGACGCATTCTCACGCGACCTACAGCGTGAGCTCGGTCAACCCCACACGCGGGGCCGCTTCTACCACCTGTACCTCGACGGCGTGTATTGGGGCCTGTATCAAACCCAGGAACGCTCGGAGGCCAAGTATGCCGAGTCGTATTTTGGTGGCGCTAGCGCGGACTACGACACGATCAAGACGGATCGCAATGGCCTGACGGGTACGGGTCAGATCATCGCCACTGATGGAGATCTGACGGCGTGGAACTCCCT
Organism: uncultured Polyangiaceae bacterium; assembly: GCA_964454965.1. Lineage (GTDB taxonomy): Bacteria > Myxococcota_A > Polyangia > Polyangiales > Polyangiaceae > FEN-1139. Next base: position 129,367 of record CAYVXY010000026.1, read on the forward strand.
CTGGCAATTGTGCCAAACGGGCTTTGCGAACAACGACGCCTACTATCGCCTCGAAGGCATGAACGCGTCGGGCACCAGAGACACCGCGCTTCAAGTGTGGGTCGATATTGACAACCTCATCGACTACATGCTGGTCATCTTCTACACGGCCAATTTCGACGCTCCCGTAAGCAAGTGGTTTAGCAACAAGCAAGCGAACAACTTCTACGCCGTGCGTAATCGTGTCACCAACGACAAGGGTTTCGTCTTCTTCGCTCACGACAGTGAGCACACCCTGATGGCAGACCCAATCGTGATTACCACGGGTGTCGACGAGGATCGCGTGAACATCGGCGCCCCAGGTGGAGCCACCGGGGGCAATGGCAAGGTCTCGACCGCGTATCGGATGAACATCACCGATCCGTTGCAGTTCAACCCGCAATGGCTGCACTTCAAGCTCACGGACAACGCTCTGTATAAGACACGCTTCTCGGCGCGCGCCCACGAGTTACTCGAGGGCAGCGGCAAGCTCAGCGTCAGCGCCGCGTTGGCCTTGCACCAGAAGCGCGTTGACGAGGTAAGCCTTGCCATTATAGCCGAATCTGCCCGTTGGGGCGACGCCCAGACCCCAAACCAACCGCGCACGAAGAACGCCGACTTTGCTCCCGCCGTGGCTCGCATCAACGACGGCTTTCTTGCCAAGCGCACGCCAATCGTCATCGCACAGTTGACCACGGCTGGGTTGTACTGACGGCTGGGTTGGATTGAGGTGCGCCGCCTAGAATCTCGAAGCGAGCGACCACTTGCAGCGCACGAGCTGACGTCTCACTCACAACTGATCGGCGTTCCTAGCTCACCTGGCTGAACCATGTGATCCGCGTTCAAGTCCCCGAAGGTTAGGTTGTTGGTGCAAGAACTATTGGTGCCCACATTCTCGACGGTACCTTGTATCCGATTGCCATTGAGCACACTGTTGTTGCCTTCGATTCGCACCGAACCAAAAATGTCGCACCCCGAAAGATGCGTATTGTTGCCAACGATGCGCACGTCACCTTCGATGACGCAGTACACCAGTACCGAATCGTTCTTGAGCACGTCGACATTTCCGAGGACTCGGATGCCGCGAACGATGGTATTGTTTCCGTCGACGGTCAAATCTCCGGACGTGACAGAAACATCCGGACCATAGCCATAGATGACCACCTTGTTGGCGTCGATGGCGAGGTTACCGTTGAGGTCGACCCCGTCTGAAACCGCGTCGAGCACTACGACCGAGCCATTCTGATTTTGTGCGAGGTTGCCTTGCAGTGACTCGAGCTGCTCCGGGGTAAGCGTTCCGCTAGTTGGATAGCAGACTACGTCAACTACGTTTCCCTGTGCGTCGACCACGACATCTGCCGGCACGCCCTGGCCGCAGCGTTCTTGGGTGGTGATGCAGCCCCCACCCTCGGTGCTGATGCATGTGCTGCCTTGTGGGACCGAGTAGTCGGTTTCGGCGCCGTCTGGACCTATCACGGTCACATCGTCACCCCACGGAGCGCTTGGCTGGGCGGCTGCTGTGTCCGCCCCGCCACACCTCAAAAGACCAGCGAGCATAAAACAGAGCGGGGCTACCTGCAGGTACGGCGGGCATTTCGTCATATAGCTTGGTGGCAACAGGTGCATGCCTTTATGAGGTGGGACCGAAATCGCCCAGTGGCCGGCTGCGCTTCGCCGACGATCCCGATACAACATCAACAGTGGCAGCGGCCAAAGTGATTCTGGAGCAGAAATGCTGATCGCACTGGTGATGAAGGCAGCCTATCGTAGGCATCGGATTGCCGCGTCCAGACTTGATGAACCAATGGGCACTCATCGACCGCCCTGCAATACGCGCTCGATGCTTGAGCCAACAGCTTTTGCATGCACAATCACCCGCGGCTACTGCTGCAGTTGCCGGAAACGCTCACAGCCCCAATGGTCTCCCATAGAGCAACCCTTCTTGTACAGCTCCGCCGCGCGCGACTTATCACGACTCACGCCTTGGCCCTTCTCATGCAGGTAGCCAAGACTACTGCACCCCAGGGCAGCACCCTGCTGACAAGATTGCTCCATCAGGTCTCTGGCTTTCAAGTAATCGGGCGCCACGCCCCATCCGTTCGCGTATATGGCACCGAGATTCCTGCACGCGTCGGGGAAGTCAAGATTGCATCCATGCTCGTAGTTCAGCTTAGCCGCGCGGTAGTCCTGCTGAATTCCCTCCCCGTGCTCAAATAGCATTCCGAGCAACGTACATCCGGCCGCGTCCTGACCATTGCAGGCGGCCTCATACAGATCACGCGCGCGTTCTGCGTCCTTCGGTACCGAGGTGCCATGCTCGAACAGTCGTCCCAAATGGCGACAACCGTCCGGTGATCTCGTGTCACACGCAAGTTGAAACAGCTTGCGAGCGCGTTCAAGGTCCACATCGACTCCGTAACCCTGCTCATACATTCGACCCAGATTCGAGCATCCAGATGTAGCGTTGATCATAATCGGTTCGAACCAGTGTCGCTCCTGACCGAGTCTGCAGGCCTTTTCGTTTAGTTCTCTGGCGGTTGCATAGTCTCGTGCGACACCAGTCCCAGTTTCGTACATCCACGCCAGGTTCGCGCAACCTGGCGGGACATTCGCTTCGCAGGCACCCTTGTAGAGGCTTACAGCCTTGGCTGCATCTTTCGCGCCGCCGACACCGTCCACGTAGAGCGCTCCGAGGTTGCCGCATGCTACTTGTAAGCCGCAATTGCACGCTTTAGCGAAAAGCTCTCGAGCGACTACCAGATTCTTCTCAGTCGAAAGACCGCGCTGCGTGGAATAGGCAAGATTGGAGCAACTTGGCAAGTTGCCCGAACTGCATAACTTGCGACACCGTGTTACGTCTGCCAAGTCGCAGACCACAAGCGTATTCAGATTAGTGTCGGGGCACGTCGAATCGGGAGGCTTTGAAGGTGCCTCGCGAGAAATGGGACTCGCAGACCGAAGTTGCTGACTTGACGGTGTCTTGGTGCACGCACACCAAAGCCCGCCAGCCGCAACCAGCGCTGCACACCGTACGCAAACTTGCCTCGAACACGCCATAACAACACAGACGCTACCAGGGCAGTGGACACTTGTCCATGCGCCGTTGCGGCGAGCCTCGGGCGCGTTGGGCGACACCTTCTGTAAACCTCGACACGCGGATTGCCGGCAAATCCGTCCCAACTAGCCGCGGCATGGCTCACGCCGGATAGACCAACTACTTCTTGTTGCTGGCATTGGACCCGCCACGAAGAGCAAGTGCCGCGCCAGAGATCGTGACGCGTGCGCCACCACCCTCAAGTGCCGCAAACTCAATCAACCCGGAAGGCTCAGTGAGCTCGATCTTCGAGTTCCATGCGTCATAATGCAGGATCTCGTGCGCGCTCGTAGTCAGCGTGAGCTCGCACAGCACTTGGTCGGACCAAGTGCTGTAACAACCGACTTTGGCTTGTGCTGTGTCGCCCGTTATCCGCCATTCATAGTAGTGCCCAAAGGGCTCCACCTGCAAAGTGTCTTGATCGAGCTGTTCATACCTGACTCTCGGATCGCGCATCACTTCGAGCGTCGCGCTTACTAGCGATGGAAAGACATTCGTACAGCGTCTGCCCGCGCAGCCGACAGCGATCACTTCACGCAAGTCGGCGAGCATATCGAGAGTGAGACGAATACTTGGTTTCGACACATTATGGATTCTCCTCCATTCTCGCCCAAGTTGCACCGAGAAGGGAGCGAGATTGTCCCTTTCAGGAGAGGCTGAATTGCGCGTCGGCGGATTGATCCAGCGCTCGAGTCGCTTTGGCTTGGGAATCGCCGCAACCCCGTAGCGGGCGGTCACTTCAGCGCGCTTCTCGTTGGAAATCACGTTCCATTCGATTGAGGGCTCCGCATACTGGTCGCTGCCTTCCTTACAATTTAGGTAGATAGCTACCGGGTTTGGGCCTGACGATACCCATAGGCGTTCGAGGGCTCCCGAAGTAAGACTCGACGGCAAGACCAGAGTTTCGTTCGTAAGCGCCTGTCCGAACGAAAGTTGTCTAGAGCCCGAAATACTCGACCAGAACAGCGTTCCTTGGCGCTCCCCCGCCACATCGAACCATCGCGGATCCGCGCACGGGGGGGCAAGAGGCCAAGCCGTGACCAAGGCATCGGTAGGCGGTATTACCACCCTTGAAGCAGGGACCAACGCGACGACACGTGACGGAGCCTGCGGGGCGGCGCCCGACGTCCTGGGCGCTGCGCAAAGCAGCGCAACGAATAGCGCGAACATGCCAGGATTCCACGGGTTCGGACCGGAGCACAACACCACGCCCAACTCTACTCTGTCGGTCGCAATTCGTGCCACAACCTACATCACAATTGCCACCCGTCCCAAAGACCCGCGTCATCGAGCTAGCGGCTTTGCCTGCCGGAAGGCATTGGTTTTGCCAGCCGTGGCTCAGATACAAGGTCGGCTCATCACGCCCGGCACTACATTCCTAGCTCTCCGTACGGCTTGAGCATGCGCCATCGAAACGTGTCAGACTGCGCGCATGTCGGCGGGGATCCTGCTTGCCATTCTAACAACAGTGGTGGCTGTCGGCTGCGGCGGCAACGTTGACGACGGCGCCTCCAATACGCGGAGCACTGCTGCAGGCGGGTACACGACTGCCGCTGGAGCTTCCCCGGCTGGTGGCACTTCTGCAACCGGGGGCATCACCGCGGCTGGTGGCACGACAATCACCGGGGGCGCCGCCGCCGATTGCAGCGGAAGTCTTGAATCGATTCAGGACGTCAATGGTCACCAAGTGCGTGTGGCCAAGCCGATTACCGTCGCTGCTCCCAGCGGAAGCTCGACCTACCAAATCGACGCAACTGAAGTGACACGCGGGCAGTACGCGGACTGGGTGGCAACGAACCCGCCACTTCCATCCAGTGGTGACGCAACTTGTGGCTGGAAATCCGCGGGCAGCTTTGCCCAGGATTCAAGCTGCATGACGTCGGCGTCGGTGTGTCAAGGAGCCGACTGCGACAATCATCCCGTAGTTTGCGTGGATTGGTGTGCCGCGCGTTACTATTGTGCAGCCGTGGGCAAGAGGCTGTGTGGCGCAATCGGTGGAGGTGCTTACAGGCCTCCTAGATACGAAGACGCAAACACGAGTCAACGGGAATACGCATGCAGCTCAGGGGGTGCGAACACGTATCCTTATGGGAACACGTACCAAGCGGAGTATTGCAACGGGTATGACTATTGGAAGAGCGTCAACGGCACGACGATGCCAGTCGGCACGCTGAGCAAGTGCCAGACATCAGGGTCTGGCTGCAATGGCATCTACGATTTGAGTGGAAGTGTCACTGAATGGGAGGACTCGTGTTACGACATATTCATCTCAGTCCTAACAAGCTCCGAATTAGTAAAAGGCACACCGGCTTGCCTCCTGCGCGGCGGTGCGTTCGACAGCTACGGCATCAGCGGCTCTAGTGGCATCTTCAGCGTCGCCATGAAGTGTAGTGATAGTGCAAGCCGCGGTCTCGACGAAGCCAAACACGACATCGGGTTTCGCTGCTGCTCCCCCTGAGCCAATGCGGTTGGCTGAATGGAGCCATTGAAATAGTGCCGTTGTGGCAACGTCCCAGATTTCTTGATAGTAAATGGCGTGGCCATCGGGCGAATAGGTTTCATCGGAGATATTCATGCGCAGCACGGACATCTCGAGTCGGCGCTTGCGGTTCTCGAGAGTCGCCATGTAGAGCTTGTGGTTGCGACAGGCGACATAGCGGACGGACAGGGTTCGGTTGATGCTTGCTGTGAACTGCTGAAGGCCCACAGGGTCGTTGCTGTTCGCGGCAATCACGATCGGTGGTTGCTCGCAGGCACGGCACGTGACTTGCCAGACGCCACAGCTCTGACAGGCGTATCCCCTGCAACGCGAGCATTTCTCCAACAGCTACCACCGATGGTCGAACTGAAGACGATTGACGGCGTCGCCCTTGTGTGCCACGGGTTTGGTCCGAACGACATGGGCAAAGTTGGTCCTGACGATTTCGGCTACGCACTCGATTCGAATGAGGATCTGCAGAACCTGCTTCGAAACGGCTATTACCGCTGGATCCTGAATGGGCACAGTCACAAGCGATTGGTTCGACCATTCCCTGGGATGACCGTTATCAACGCGGGTACGCTCAATCCAGGACAGTCGTCTGGATTTCTCGAAGTAGACTTTGCTCAAAGGACGGCACTGGCGTTTGAGTTCGACGACGCTGGGCAGGTCAAGGGCCAGGTTTCACGGCTCTCATTGGCGTAGCTTCGCATCGTGTTTGCGTCTGACAGGGGACCGTCAATCATGCCCAGTGCATTGGCAATGTGGGGTAGCGTACTTGCGGCGTTGGCAACTTGGACCCGGGCCTCGCGGACAAGTCCTGCGATCCTGTGCCCCCTCCCGACCGTTCTACTGCCGTACACCTCGCATCCGTCCTATTGCTGTGGTCCTTACGTCCGTCCCATTGCTGTGCCCGCGCCGCACCAACCAACATCCAGGCAGCCGGATTCAAGATTTAGCCAAGTACTGCTTTGCAGGCGCCGAGCGATTTCTCGACCTTATCGACCTGCTGCGCGATGGCAAGGCCGCATCGATTGAGCTCGAGATGAGCTGCGCTGCGGTGGCACTGCTCGCAACGCGCAAGATCATCGACGAGGGGCGCACAGCGGAGTTGCGCAAGTTGATCACCACGGCACAGTTCGGCGCGCGTCCCCACGAGGTCATCGAGACTTCCGAGATGGACCCACGACGACACAACGTGGCCGAAACGTACGTCAACTGGCTCAATGAGTGGCGCGAAGCGGCTCGCGTCTCGATCAGCCGTCGCGATTACCGCATCGCGTTCGGCTTAGCTCAACGGCGTCAGAGTGTCGACGACGTTGAGATCCTAGAGCCCAGCGAGTCTCCAACGACTGCGGCACAAGCGCAGGTATAGGGCGAAGCGAGTAGCAGATGTTGACATGGAAGCTTCCTTGGCTTGCTGATACGGTTGTGAGGTTGTTCCTCACGCTGCCCTCGACTTTGGCGGTTGCGGTGGAGTTGAGACCGACGGCTGCCATCGCGGTGCTTGCGTCGCTTCATACCGCCCAATGCGCGAGGGAACGCTTCGAGATTACTGGGGTCCAGATGCTTGGTCGAGCGCGCGACAACGCCGAGCCGAAACTGCTTACCGCCAAGGGCTTCCTTTACGACGAACCCAATGCTCGCTGCATCTGTCCTGCAGGGCACAAGCTCTACTGCTCCGGCAAGGCGGTAGTGGTCCAGAAAGGGCCAACAGTGCCAGCTAGCGCCTCACGGACAACGTAGCGCTTCTCAGACAGAATCAGCAGATCGCCCCAGACCGACCCACTTCCACTGGAAGGTTTGGCAATGGAGGAAGGCGAGGCTTGCGCTCGTCTCGCGAGTGAGTTTTTCTACGGCATCGTTAGGCGGACATGACTATTCTCACTAAGCGCTCACCAGACGTCGAAGCCGACGTGTCTTTCGTGAACCTGTTGCATGGCGGGCGAGATACTCCTGCCGTCTCCGGCTATCGACCACAACACCGCCTCCGATCCGATCTTCTGACCAGTGGCGAGCATCGCTACCTTGAGCCCTCCGAGGTGCCGCCAGGTGGTACCGCCAGAACTCTAATCACGTTTGTTTCACCGGGTACCCATCCGCACTGCATAACGCAAGGCCAAATACTTGAGGTGTCCGAGGGTAGCCGCATAGTCGCCCATGCTCGAATTGTTCGCATCCTAAATTCGGATCTTGAGGCGCCACCGACGACGCTATCCACGATTCTGAGCGTGTTAGGTTATACCGCAGACTGGCTCGAACTCGGCGTCGTGAATGAATCCGATCTGCAGGTCCAATACGCTACCTTCCTGGCCTCTAGCGACAAGAATGCGGAGCACTATCGGAATGGCATGTTCTGTGCTTTCCTCCAACGAACGAAGTCTCTGACGGATGCAGAAATTGGCGCCATCGTGGAGCTGCGAGACGCGCCTGAACACATCGATATGGCTGACAACCGCCTAATAGGGCTCGTGTCGTCTGGAGTTCCAAGTGATGAACAACTCCGCGCGCTTGCTGGGCATCCCAAAATCGAACGTGACCCTGTAAGGAAACGGCACCACAGAGCCCTCATCCTTAGAGAAATACGCGACAACGGTCTTACGTCTCTTGTCTTCGACCAAATCAGAGACTCCGTGGACGCTCACCTTCACGAATCCCTTCTAGAACACACCAATGTTTCGACAGAACATTTACTCTGGCTGTGCGAATCGGGAGGAAATCTGGCGATCCGAAATCGCGCCAAACAGATGCTCCAATCCAAGCGCTTTCGGGCACACTAGCGAAGTTGCGAGCCCAAAGCCGGCTAACGCAGGTGGATCCGACAAGGGCCGAGCGACTGAAGCGATGATGCGAGCCTTGCGGTTGAGGCTGGCCCTTGCGGCTCAACTGCAAACCCGTTGGGTGCTCTGCCGAGACCACCAGGTCATGGCTTGCCGTCTAGAGGACAACGGCCAAGGCACTCGACTGCTACGTCCGACAGGGGAATTCCCGCGCGAATTCGCCGTGGCTTGCGTCCATCCACCATTCTGGTACTTTTCTGGTGTGACCCGCGCCGCTCTTGCCCAAGATACCACGGTCGCCCGAACCATTCGATTCCCCGCGAGTCTTCGCGAGCGCATCACCAGTGATGCCGAGCGCTGCGGACGAAGTTTCGAAGGACAGGTATTGGCTCTTCTGCGACGTCACTATGGCGAGGACGTCGATATCGCACCGAGTCCGAATGACATTCTCGCACTGGCGACGGCAAGCCTGGCCGATGTTCCTGTAGCCGACGCCCGAGCGCTGGTCCGTCGACTCAAGGAAGCTGAGCGATAGGCCCCCATGCCTGCGGAACCTGCCCTTTTGGACACCGACACCCTGTCGGAGGTGAGTCGAGCAAACCCGGTCGTTACCGCACGGGCCAGGGCCTACCTTCTGGAGTTCGGACGCCTGACCATCAGTTCCGTAACGGTCTTCGAGCGTTTACGCGGGTATCGCCAAGCACTTCGTGCCGGCAAGCTCTTCCACGCACAGCTGCAAGCGTTTGAGGCGCTCGTCCAGAACTGCGTAGTACTTCCGTTCGATGAGGACGCGGCGGACGTAGCTGCGACGATCTGGTCCGCGTGTTCCCGAAGCCAACGCCAGAGTCTTGGTGACATCCTGATCGCTTCAATCGCCATCGCACGCCAGGTTCCGTTGGTGACGCGCAATAGGCGCGATTTCGAGGGATTTACCAAAGCTGCCAACGTGCATCTGCGTCTCGTCGATTGGACATCGACGTCGAGGCAACGGAATCGATAGACCTGACACCCTGGCGTCTAACTCACGCGCTTGCAGCTGCCAAGCGCCTGTGGTGTCCTTCCTTGGCCTGACTGTTCTTGGCGCAATGCGCTTGCAGTTGAAGCTTCAGCCGCTATGCCATGCGCCCTCTAGGGCACCGGGCGTCAGCGCGGGCTTGCGCAACTCAGCTGCCACGCAGTCCACGCCGTGTGTCGAAAGGGGTACCCTGTTGGGTTGGTTCTGCAGCTGAGAGGAGTTCCCTCTCAGCCGTGGCTTCCTGACAGGGCGTTCCAAAGCATCTGACAGAGACCTGTCGATGTTGCTGGATGGTCGCATCGAACCAGCGGCACCTGGGAATACCCGTCGCCGTTGATGATTGTTATGCCTGGTGCGCCCACACCCAATTCGCAACACGGTGCCTTGCGAATTGTCGGGCACTTTGCCTGTCTCGCCAATCATATCGACCAAAGTGAGACCACTTGATCCATTGGCGCTGCTTGATAGGTCAGACCCAGTCTCGTTATCCTGCGTGCCTCGCGCGGAATCGTGCCGCATGCAAAGACGGAGATCGGCAATGCTCAACAATACAAGGTTACTGGGACAGTCAACGATCTGGCGCACTTCGTTGCTTGTGTTTTGGCATGGTGATTGAGTCTCATTCGGGCAAGGGTGAAGGAGCCACTCTCACCAACGAGAAACCTCATGAAAATCCCGCCAAATAGAGGCGGAACGCGGGCCCACCACTGTACCGCCTCATCGCACGCGACGAGCTTACTCGACCCCAGAAACGGTCGAAGCACCAGTCCAGACCTAAATCGAATCTCCGCACCGAGATCGGCATTTACCCAAGAGCCACCAGAAAACGACTCAGACTCGCCTGAGCCTGCCATGTTGAGTTGAAGAATGTGCGTGTAATCGCCAGGCGAGTAGCCCGCAGCTGCTTGGACAGCAACCGTCGCAGTGATCGGGATACGTGGTCTAGCTGCTACAGACCACTGTGCCGAAGCAAGCCCCAAACCCCCTCCTCCGTTCAACGAGAAATACGGAACCGGTGCGATGTCTGCGGTGTAAGCTGCCTCAACGCAATCGACAAGGCCCGCATCCAGGCAAACTTCGGCTCCTCGAGATCGACACTCCCGCCCAGGCTCGACGCTGCAGTGCGCTACCTTCTGGCAGTCAGTCTTTTCGCAGTGAAGTTCGCCAAGGTTCAAGCGGCGACAGGATAGCAGCCCGGGGTCATCTTCGTTGGCAACCATGAATGGCGGTCCCCAACAACCGTTGCAACAATGGTCACGGCGATTACACGCCACAGCAGTACAGCGAATCTCGGCGCCCAATAGTGCGCGTTCAACCAGGATCGGACGGTCATCAAGCTCGAGTTGACCGAGCAACGACGGTGAGTCGAGTCGCTCCGCAGATTGACCGCAGCGCTCGAATTCGCCTGCCTTTCGGCAACCGAAGAGATGCCGGTTCTTGCAACCGCCCCACCAAGTGGGCATATCCGCGGACGTCTACGCCCTGCTATGCTCCGGCGTTGTGCCGCGCCTCAGCCCCGCACGCGGAATGCCCGTTGAACGCGGGTAGCAAAGCAAACTGAAGCGGCTATACTGCATGCGGTCGGATGGATCCGCGCGTGACGCTTACGGAGGATTTGAACCATGCTTAATCTAGCATCGCATTCAGCTCGATGGTCGACAGCTGTTCGGTTTCTGTTGGCGCTTCTGATGGCGCTGGTGGGATCGGTATCCTCGCAAGCAATAGCGTGCACAGTCATGCCGGCGCCCAGTCAATTCTACACAGACGCTGCGTTCGCCACGAGCGGAACCGCTCCCTCGGTTCCCATCGTGAGTTCAGCGCGGCTTCGTCGCGCGAATTGCGAGCCAACGTCGGGTTGCGTCGACTGCAGCTGCATGGGTTCAGTCACGTTACAGGTCCAAACGGAGGAGGGGCAGCCATGGCCCAGCGACGTTGGCCTACGTGTGCGTGTCGTCAAAGGCTCGCTGCCAACCGGAATTGCGATTCCAGATCATGCGTTGACCGTGGGTCAGGGGACCGTCGTATTCAGTGGAGGTGATAACGCGAAGCAGCCGCTTGATTTCACATTGAGTCTCGTCGCGGTGGACCTCGCCGGGCAGGAGTCGCAGCCAGCGGAAGTACACTTGACGGACCGAGGGTGCGATGACGATGGTGGCTGTTCTATCGGTCAGCAGCCGTCGAGTCCCTCGCACCCCTTGACGACCGTGATACTAGTTCTCGGTCTCGCGCTGGCAATCGGAATACGCCTCCGTGGCAGGTGAGCCGTGTGCAGCGCAAGCGACTGTCGGCCTCGTTTTCAGAGACCGGGCTGACCCAGTCCCGGTGCGCTCCAACTTCCAACGGAGCGAGGCTGAATAGTCCTCGCATTCGGCGCCGAACCTCAACTAGACTTCGACGCAAAGGCGCAAGTGGAACGAGCAGGATCCTACCGGGACACGTATGGCGCACAATCCTTCACCGAGGAGGTAGCCTGGGACATTTCCGTGGAACCAATCGCCAACGGGGCTCGATTGCGCGCGACATCGCCCGCGTTGGGCTGACCATGAGGACCCTACTGCACCATGGAACACCGAATTCGATTGCGTGACGGTCGGCAGATTGGAGTATGCGAGCATGGTCAGCGGGAGGGCAAACCAGTGTTTTGGTTTGTCGGAACAGGGGGGTCTCGACGTTGGCAACCGCCGGTCGCGGGAGCAGCCGAAGCATGCGGCATTCGACTACTCATAGTGGAGCGTCCGGGCTTTGGTATTTCCGACTTCCTTGCTGGCCGCCAGATCCTGGACTGGGCAAAGGATTTCGAGCAAGTGCTCGACGGACTTGGCATTGCGCGCGCATCCGTGGCCGGCACCTCGGGAGCTGCGCCATTTTTGTGCGCAGTTGGCGCGCGGTTGCCGGATCGATGTTGTCAGGTCGGTCTAGTTGCATGTGTCGGTCCGATCGAGCTCATGACGAGACACCTGTCGATGCGAAGACGCGCAATACTTGCAGTGGCAGCAAAGTCACCGCGCTTGATCGAGTACTTTCTCCGCGATAAATCAGCGGAACAAGTCTATCGCGCGATGACAAAAGATGCTGGGCCTTGTGACCGTGCAGTTCTTGACCGACCACAGGTGTGGCGGTCCCAAGTCGAGATGTTCACGGACTCCCTGCAGAACGGCAAACGCGGTTTCGCCTGGGAGTTGCACATCGCGGCGCGGCCTTGGGGTTTTGCCCTGAACGAGGTCCGTGTCCCGGCCTTGATTTGGCACGGTGCGGAGGACTTGGCGGCACCGGTCGAGGTTGCTCGCCACATGGCGAAAGAGCTCCCAGCCTGCCGCGCCAATTGGCTCAAGCGCGAAGGGCACTTCCTTCACTACAACTATTGGTCCGAAATCTTGCAGGATCTAAGCCTTCTGGCGCCTGGATGAACAACGCGGAACCGACGTTCCACACTGCGTGAACTATTCCGAATTGACTGGAGCGCCAGAATGGCGAAAAGGTTTGGCCTCTCGGGCCGTTGGCGTGATTGCGCGGAGTGCGGTTAAGAGGATTTGTATCAACTCGATGTCCGTGGTTCAGTCCTGCACCAAGGGGGCGGTGACTCGCGACCGCTTCGTAGCGAAATGATTCATCGCGAAGGAGCGAACAATGAGTTCCACTGGGTGCCGGACGGCGATGTTTGCAGTATTTTTGGTGCTGGGCTGCAGCTCCAGCAACAACGAGCCAGGCCCGTCTAGTGCGGGCGCGGGCGGAGCTGAGCCCGCCACGGGTGGCTCATCGACAGCGAGCGCCGCTGGCGCGCCGACTGCGGGCAGCGCTGGCACGAGCGTCGATCCGGCCACAATTGACGGCTGTGGCAAGACGCCGACGCTCGAGAGCGGCAATGGCCTAACCATCAGCGTCTTGGGCGGGACCCGTACCTATAATCTCCAGGTCCCCGATAACTACGATAGCAGTCATCGCTATCGGTTGATCATTTCTTATCACCCGGGGAATCACACCGCTGATCAGATCTCTGGGGCCGGTATGGGAGAACCCTTTTATGGCCTCTGGGACTTGGCCCAGGGGAGCACGATCTTTGTCGCGCCACAGGGGACCGGCAATCAGTGGATGAACTCAGGCGGAGGTGACGTCAAGTTTTCGCGCCAATTGATCGCCCTGATACAAAGTGAGTTCTGCATCGACAAGTCGCGCATCTTCTGCGAGGGCTTCAGCGTGGGCGCTAGCATGTCCTATGCCATGGCCTGCGCCATGGGAGACGTGGTTCGCGGCATTGCGGTCCATTCAGGCGGACCGATGAGCGGCTGCGTGAAGCACGACAAGCCCGTTGCCTACTTTATGACCCATGGTACCAACGACAGAGAAATAATGTATCCAGGCAATGGCGTGCCAGAGCTAGCAGACTTCGCCAAAACGAACGGGTGCACCAGTCCAGACCCAACCCTGAGCAGGGACGCGTTTGCCCAGACCATGCCCACGCCCACTGACAGCAGTGGCGCGACTCCCGCCTGTGTCGATTTTGTGGGCTGCAAGGCGGGATATCCCGCGCGGGCTTGCATCTTCGTCGGCGAGCACACGCTTACCCCGGGAGGGACAACGAACTGGGTCCCGGCAGAGACCTGGAAGTTTCTCTCGCAGCTCTGAGCTGCCAGAGGTACGGTCGAGCGGCTTTGGCTTTGCCGTGGACGATCTCTGCAAAGCGCTGCGTTGCGAACCTTCGCGCAACCTTTGACTCACCTTCCACCCGCGACATCGAGGATTGACCCGGTGCAATAGGACGCCTCTGCGGACGCAAGCCACAGGATGGCGTTGGCCACTTCCTCTGGCAGACCGGGCCTGCGCATCGGTATGTCCGGTGCTAAGCGGTTGGCTCGATCAGGGTCGCCACTGCTCGCGTGTATTTCCGTCGCGATGATCCCAGGGCGGACCGCATTAACACGAATGCCCTCGGCCGCCACCTCTTTCGCCAGGCCAAGCGTGAACAGGTCCACTGCAGCTTTTGACGCTGCGTAGTCGACGTATTCGTTCGGCGACCCATGTCGCGACGCAGCAGAAGACACATTGACAATGCTTCCGCCGTGACCGCCGTGGGATGTCGACATCCTTCTGATGGCTTGGGCTGCGCACAGCATGCTGCCCACGACATTGATTCCCATCATGCGGGAAATGCGCACCTCGCTCATGTCCTCGACGTGAGCCTTGCGGTCCACGACCCCAGCGTTGTTGACGAGCACTGCCAAGTTGCCAAATTGTCGATCCGCAGTCGCGAAAAGGCGTAAGACTTCGGTCTCTCGGCTCACATCGGCTTGAACGGCAATTGCCTTTCCGCCGCACTGCTGAATACGAAGTGTCACTGCTTGGGCGGCTTTTTCGTTGCGCAGGTAGTTCACGACTACGCAGTAGCCACGCAATGCTGCCAATGCAGCGGTCGCAGCCCCAATGCCGCGGCTACCACCCGTAATAATCATTGTTGCATCCACGACACTACCGAAGCGCACAGCAGGACACGCGTCAAGGCCTCGCTTCAGTCATGGGCGACACTTGGACTACCCACACTTGGGGGCGAGCGACCAGGCGCGCCTGGTCTTGACGTACATTCGAACCAGCTCTAAGTCAGGTGGACGTTTGAGCGCCCAATCGAGCTCAGCAAGGGACGTGCAATGGCCACTGTTCGGATCAACGAATTTCACGCTGCGGCGGGCAAATCCGCGGCTCTCCTAGAGTTCTTGCGCGCCGTCATCGACGTGGTCAAAACCTCGTCAGGTTGTAAGGGCTGCCAGCTGCTCGTGGACAATGAAGATGACACCCAGCTTGCCATTGTCGAAACCTGGGACAGCATTGCCGCGCATCAAGCAGCAGCTGGGAAGATCCCGCCGGACCAGCTTGCAAAGGTGATGCCGCTTCTGGCATCGCCACCCAAGGGCCGCTACTACCGAACGGAGCCCACGGCTTAGTTCTGCAACTATTCCCCGCCGGTCTCGGTGGCGCTGAGCCAGAAATTCAACGCTTCCAGCGCAGTCTTGCGCGCCAGGTGTTCACAGTTTGCGGCATCCGTGGTCTTGTCGCGCGCCGAAAGAATCGCGCACATCCCCTGGCCGATAATCGGGGCCTGCGTGTCCACGACCGCGCGATACGCGGTGATCCGCTTGCCCAGGGCCGGCTCAGCGGTGGCCATCTGATTCAGCCCATCGCGTGATACTCGCTCGTCGGATAGGGTCACGAGCTCCGGAGCCAGCACCGCATCGCGCATGAGGTTGCAGACTCCGAGGTAGATGGCGGCATGCATCGTACCTTCGGGCATGGCCCGGGTGTGTAGCAGTGAATCATTGAGCTTGCGTTGCGCCAGGATGACGCGCTGCTCCGTGCCAGGGGCGGCGCGCCGAACCAATTGTTCGATGCAGTAGAGCTTCATCACGCGTCCTGCGCTGTCGGCTTCGCTACCCCACATGCCACCAAAGGCCCAAACCGCCTCCTTGGGATGGGATTGGAAGATGCTGCAGGCAAGCGGGATGGTACCGCTATTGTCTCTGGTGAACTCAAGCGCAAGGCGCAACGTTCGCAGCGCGAGCGCGATTGGGTTGCGCCTTATGTCCCCTGGAGCCTGCAAGGAGAACGGGCAGGCGTATCCAGGTAACTGGTTCCGTGCGCGGGCCAGAGCAGGGCGCGCTTCGTCGGCCCTGCCGGCTTCGAGGTGGAGATAGGCTAAATAGGCATCCGGAACCGCGGAGCCCTTGAGCGCGAGCATCGCGTCGATGGCTGCATCGCGATCTGAGTCCAACCGTGCCACAGCTGCCTGCAAGGCGGCCGACGGAGGCCTTGGGACTTCGCGCGCCTGGGCCTCAGCCATGGCTTCATTGCGACAATCCTCGAGACCATCAATGGACGCGTCACCATCAGTCGCGTTGTCCGCACCGCTCGAGCTCGCTGCGCGAGCTGGCGCTGCATTGCCTCGGTAAGCTGAGCTCGAGCTTGCCGAGTGTGCTGATTTTGGTTTGTGCTTCGCGCTGACGGGTCTCTTGCGCGAACTTGGTGTCAAAATGAGTGGTCCCTCGTGTCGCGCCACGTAGACACCCGCCCCGATCAACACCAACAAGATGATGGCCATGATCAGTTCCCAACGGTCGGTGTCGCTCTCTTGCATTGTGCTCCTATCCACAACGCGCGGCGGGGCGTGCTTGTTTGGACCAGTCCATCCAGGCACCGTGGGGAAAGCGCGCGTAGGCCGCAAGCCTTGGTGCATCGGCGACTTGCGTGTGCAGGTGGCTGGCGCTGCTCTCCGAACTTGCCAGGGGTAACCCCACGGCTAGCCACACCGGCAGCGAGATGACAAGCCAGTATCCATGAGAAAGGCTGCTGACAGAGCCCACTGTCGTTGCCGTATACAGCGAGCCGCTCTGCGACGGATAGAGTTCGAGTTCGACATCTACGAGCAACGCCACGGGGATCTCCCAAAGTGCGTCTTCTACATCGAGGACAATCAAGGCACTACGCGTGACGGCGACGAGCTCACCTTCGACGATGCAGCCATCAACTCCGTAGGTGATCGATACGCGGTGGCCCCTGACGGGGATGTTCTTAAGCTCTACTTGTTCGAGCTTCGTACCAAGTGCAGTCGAGCGATCCAGTGCCGAAGCCGGAGGCCCACCGCAGCCCCAGAGTAGGAGTGCCGTGCTAATCCAGCGCATCCCGGCGCGGATCAATTCGACCTCGGGTTACGAGTGCTGTCGAGCACGATTCGGCTCTGCCAGAAGATCCGATCGATCTCGGGTTCGATGGTCTTGTACGCTGGTGCCAAGGATTTCAGTGCTTGGTCTGGGGTGACGAGTAGCCGTGCCAACTGCGCCGTGTCTTGCTCGGGGAGCCATACCTCGCGCATCCACTCGTAGTAGTAGCCGCGACTCTCGACGAACCATTCGCAGCTACTGCAGTGGGGGTCGGGGTATGTAACGGTGTACTCGTCACCCGGGTAGGTGACAAGGTAACGGTTGGGATCGAGCAACCGCGACAATGCCTCGCGGTCCGGTTGGCCAGCTCGAAGCACACGCTCTGGCAAAAGGCGCGTAGGCGTGACCTCTTTTTCTATGCGAACGAGCCCAACGCGGTCGAGCCGCACGTTACCGCGCGTCATGATCAGACGGACGTGTAGCGGCGCTTTGCGATGCAGGCCCCGACTGATTGCGGGCAGCCTGATCATCACGGTTTCCCGGGCGAGGGGCCCGACCTCCACCTGTTCGCCAGCTGACACCCATTGCCCGTCAGCCTGTTCGACTTGCACATCTACTCCGCCGAGCAGTTCGCCGATGCGACGACTACCGCGCAGCGCCGTTTCATCACCGCGCTCGACAAAGGCCAAGTACTTGCCCCAGTCGTTGCCCATGTAGGCCAACGCTTGGTAGAAGAGATAGGTATTGAGGAGGCTATTGCGCGCGGTGAGCACGACGCCCAGATCGCCCGTCGACACCTCGGCGAATTCGACCAGAAGCTGCTCTTTTGTCGCCAGATCTCTTCCGTCCGTATCTGATTTGTACTCAACTCCGTCCGCGGCAGCGACGGCTGAGAGACAGTCACCTGATGCTGCGTCACAGCGCGTTGGCAGCGATGCCGAACCGGTCGCGTAAAACTTCTCAGCGCTGCGGTAGACTCGCCCTGGGGCGTCGCGCGGCGCATAGAGCAGTGCCATAGACCGAATGGCGTGGGTTTCTGGGGCTTCGTTCGTGACGCGCAATTCGGGCGCTTCCCAGTGTGGAGGCACCTCCGAGAGGGCATCGACATCGGTTGCTTCGAGTGACTTGGCGATGCTCGAAGAGAAGCCCTCCGCCTGCAGCACCTCCTTCTGTCCGTTGGAGGCGTAGATGGTCGGGCAAGAGCCGAAGCAGGCCTTGGGTGTGGTGATGCATAGAGCCGTGAGTGCTACCGACGTGGTAGCGACGATTGCCATCGCCGGGAGTCGCGCGCTCTTGATCGCTTCGGGTCGATTGGTCTCGAACAATGCCACCGTGGCGATCGGTAGATGAAAATCCGATCGTTCGATGGCAACGCGCTGAGAATCGTATTTGATCCCCTTGCCGGACACCGTATCGCCTTCAACGCGCCAGTTTTCCAGCACGATCAGCGTTCCGTCCCAGAAATGGCATTTCAGGTAGGGATCGCTACTCTTCTGCAATCCTGCTCGAAGGGCCTTGTCCGCTTCGGGAGAGCTACCGTTTCGAGCTGCGTCGGAATGTAAGTTCGGTAGGGGCCCTTCCTTCGGTTGTAGAATTTCACCGCGGTACGCCGTGGGTCCGTTGCAGCCGATGAGCCACATCAAGCTCGAAAGGTTGACCAGCGAATCGATCCAACGGCGCAGAATCCCCATGCGCCGGAGTATTCCAGACTCACGGGAGATCCTCCAAGTCGAATGCGGCATAGTTCTGGCTGGCACTACCAGCTATTGGGGTACAACTCGAACTTGATCACCGCCCAAGTCAACGCGCGGCCCATGTGCCTTCAGTCGAGCCGTGACGCGTTCAGGATTGCTTACGGCCATGGATTCCACGTCGAGCATGGTGATCCCCACGAGCGGGCAGAAGGTAGTTAGCGTTCGAGCCGCCGGACTGATCTCTTCGGTCTCGACGCATTCGGTGAAATGCCCCGCGGGTACGTCAATCGCAGTGTGGATGGATTTTACCCGCACGGATCCATTCTGGCCGACAAAGGTGGCGCCCACTTCAAGGGGCTTCTTCAACAGCCAGCCGCTCTCGACGATCTTGACTCCCTCTTTGGTCAGGTCGAGTCGTCGAATCTTCCCGCCAATGTCCAATTCAACGACATTCGGGCGCGGGCGGCGCACCTGCATGATAAGGAGGCCACGCTCAGCCGAGCCTTCCGTTTCTGTCTCGAACGACATCACCGTATTGTTTTCGAGCGGCAAATAGTCGCTGACGCCATGGTAGGCGATTGCCGAGGGGGTCGCATCGGCGACACGGGATGGCGATGAACCGCCGCAGCCCCACGCTAGCCCAAACCCCACGGGCATGGCCATGGCGGCCCAAAGTCGGGGCCTTGAATGAGCTCTACTATTGTCCATGGTGAAAGTAGACCCATCCGACGATGAATAGGAAGAACAGAACCGAAAGCCAGAGTAGGAGCTTGGACAACGGATCGGGTTCGGTGCGCTCCACGAGCTCCCGCGCGGCAGCGAGGATCTCGGGATCCTTGGATTGGGTTCGGAGGGCCTGTTCCTGTTGCCGGAGCTGTGCGTAGTTGCCCGTCGCGAATGACTCGACGAGCGGACGCAGCTCTTCCGCGTCGGGCAAGCCATTCAGAAATACAGCACGACGTGGATCGCCTTCGTAGTCGTCCTCGCTGTCGTCGCGGTCGTCGTCCTCGCGGTCGTCGTCCTCGCGGTCGTCGTCGTCGCGGTCGTCGTCCTCGCGGTCGTCGTCCTCGCGGTCGTCGTCCTCGCTATCGTCGTCCTCGGCATCGGCAATGGTGGAAACAGTACCGTCCGCCTCGGGGGATCGATGGTTCGTTACAGGCTTGGGATCGGTGGTGACCGTCATGATCGTTCAAAGCCTAGTCGGGGGAGATCCGCCAAACCAAAAAGCGTGTAGCTCAATCGCCAATACGGCTAGAACTGAAAGTATATGAAGGTTACGGCGTCAGTGGTGGCCATTTGGCGAAGCACCACGGCTGCCAATAGCAGACAGAGCCCCTGAACGGGAGCGGGCAGCCGGACGAAGTGTGCCCTAAGTGCCCGATCCCATCGGACTGGGATGAAGTGTAGGACCAGGCCCATAGCGATGGTCCCCAAGACGAGAGGTGGGAGGTTCGGGTGATAGCTGGTACCGGTAGCGATCCGAGAGAACACGAGCGAGGCCTTGCCGAAGGTCTCTGCGCGGAAGAAGATCCAAGCCGCGCAAACCAAATGGAACGTGAAGAAGACAGACAAAGCGCGAAGCAGCCAGCCGCGATCGGCGAGTGCGGGCCGCTTGCCGCGCCAACCTTCGACAGCGCGCGTGGCTGCCAGTGCAGCACCATGGATCCCACCCCACACGACAAAAGTCCAGTTTGCGCCGTGCCACAGCCCGCCGAGCAGCATCGTCAACGCTAAGTTCAGGTAGGTCCGGGCAGTGCCGTGGCGATTGCCTCCGAGCGAAATGTAGAGATAATCACGCAACCACGTCGACAGCGAGATGTGCCAGCGATGCCAAAAATCCGCGATGTTGGTGGCTTGGTAGGGCGCATTGAAGTTAATGGGAAAGCGGATCCCAAGCAGCTGTGCCGAACCGATGGCAATATCCGTATAGCCTGAGAAGTCGCAGTAGATTTGCAGTGCGTAGGCCACGACGGCCAGGTAGTTCTCGAGGCCCGAGAACTGCAGCGGCGCGTCGAACACGCGATCGACCAGGTTGATGGCCAAGGTGTCGCCAATGGCCACCTTTTTCAACAGGCCGGTCGCGATGAGGTACAGCCCATCGGTCATCTCGTCGGGATCGACGCGCGCCGGGCCAGCCAACTGCGGCAGGAGATCCCGCGGGCGAATGATTGGGCCCGCCACGAGGTGGGGAAAGAACGCCACGAACCCGAGGTACTCGAGATAGTTCTCGTGTGGCTCCATCTTCCGACGATAAACGTCGATGACGTAGCTCATCGATTCGAAGGTGAAGAAGCTGATCCCCACTGGCAAGGCGATGCGCAGCGTCGACGCCGGCAGATGGAACCCGAGCCCTTCGGCGAGCGCTTTCGCGTTGTCGATACCGAAATTGTAATACTTGAAGAAGCCGAGAACACCGAGATTTACTATTACGGTGCCGACGAGCCAAAGCTTCTTGCGATGCGGATCTTCGCTACGGCCAATGGCTCTACCGAGGAACCAATCGATCGTCGAAGAACCCCAGATCAGCGGCAAGAACCGGTAGTCCCAATGCGCATAAAAGACGTAGCTTGCCGCGACGAGAAATAGCAGGCGAATGCGCCGCGCCCGCGCGAGCATGGCGCAAACGACG
Source organism: uncultured Polyangiaceae bacterium (assembly GCA_964454965.1). Classification (GTDB taxonomy): domain Bacteria; phylum Myxococcota_A; class Polyangia; order Polyangiales; family Polyangiaceae; genus FEN-1139. The sequence continues at coordinate 150,719 of CAYVXY010000026.1, forward strand.
GCGACCGCGCCGAACAGACCCCAACGCAAGAGCGGCAGGCCCAAAATGGGCATGCCCATACCAGTGAGCGCGAGGGTCAAGGGGTCGACATGGTGCTGCACCCAGGCCAGGCCGGTCAGGGCGAGTAGGTTCAGCGCAAAACTCAGAACAACCGCTGGCACGCTGGGCTGCGCGTGCGCGGCTTGCCGTCGCGCCAACCACCAAGTAAAGGCGAAAGTGACCACGAGCAACGGTCCGCTCGCCAGCAACTGAGGCGTTACCGACAGCCCCTGTCTGTGGATGACGGCGCCAGCTGCCGGAAGAATCAGCGTAAACAGCGCATAGCCCGCCAGCGATAGCCACGGAAGGACCAGCGCGTAGCGCCGATGCATGAGCATCCAGCTGGCAGCGAAGACCAGCACGAAGAACCGGGCGTAGGCGAGGGTATTGAAGAGCACGGCAGACCGAAGGGCGCACAGGTAAGCACCCGAGCCAGAATCGGTAAAGCCCGCACGGCGGCTTTTCCGGGAAGACCCCAACTGACCGCCAGTTTCTTGGGGATTTAAGCGGCGTAGGACCCGCCAAGGCGGGTCCTACGGGACGCGTTTGCAGCGAATTTTCCGGCGTGATAGGCTAGAGCCCCGCGACGCGCGGAAGACCGCCGTGACTATTCGGTGTTGATCTTCGTCGAGCCCTCACCCTTGTCGAGGATGATGAATTGGACGCGACGGTTGTTCTGTCGGCCCGAATCGGTGTCGTTCGTGTCGATGGGTTCGTCCTGACCAAAGCCCTTCGACTCGAGGCGTGACTCCTCGACCCCTGCCTTGATCAGCCACTTTTTAACCGACACGGCGCGGTTGTTGGACAAGTTCTTGTTGAAGGCCTTGTTGCCCTTGTTGTCGGTGTGGCCCTGGATCTGGATCCTCTTGAGCTCGCTGTGCTTGGTCAGGATGTCTGCAACGGCCTTGAGGATCCCATCGCTCTCGGGGCGGATCGTTGCCTTGCCGGTGTCGAACTCGATGCGTTCCATGATCTTGACCTCGCCGGCAACGACGACGACCTTCGGACAGCCATTCTTCTTGGGATCTTCGTTCGAAGGCCCAGCGTCGTTGATACAAGCGTCCTTGTCGTCGATGATGCCGTCGCCGTCCGTATCCTTGGGTTTCGGGCAGCCGTTGGTCTTGGGATCTTCGGTCTTGATCCCGAATTCGTCGGGGCACGCGTCGTCGTCGTCGAAGATGCCGTCATCGTCGCGATCCTTCGGTTTCGGACAGCCATTCTTCTTGGGATCCTCGGAGGCTACGCCCTTCTCGTCGGGGCAGGCGTCGTCATCGTCGAGAATGCCGTCGTCATCGCGGTCCTTGGGCGGCGGGCAGCCATTCTTCTCCGGATCGTCGCTCTTCTCTCCGGGAGTATCCGGACAAGCATCGACGCCGTCCGCAATACCGTCGCCATCGCGATCGGTGGGCGGCGGCGGCGGAAGAACCGGCTTCGCCGGTTCGGGGAAGTACGTAAGCTCGCTCAGCACACGTACGTCCGGCGTGCCAATCCCGCGCGTGAGACCGGGCCCAACGCCAGCGCCGATCTTGAAATCGCCGACTCGCGCATGGGCGCCCATGAGCAGCTGCACGGGCGTCGTCTTGCCCTTGAAGAAGCCATCACCCGAATCGCTCACGACCGTGGAGGTCCAGAACTCGGGGCCAATGACCAACTTCTTGTCTGCCACTCGGATGCCTGCCGATGCGGCTATGAACATTTCGGGTCCGAAGGCGGTGCTGCCAATGTTCTCGGTTTGAAAGCGTCCGTCGAGTCCCACCATGCCGGCGTACGTGAAGGCACCAATGTCACCAGCAAAGAGCCAGCGAGGCACCAGCCGGGTCTTGCCGTCACTGGCATGCGAATCACGATTGCCCGTTGGAATGTGCAGCTGCACCCCCAAGGCCGTCGTGAACGCGTCGCCGTATTCGCCAAGCAACCGCAGGTCGACCCCAACTCGGAGATCCCCGAGGGCAGGCTTCTCACGGGTTCGGTAGATGACGCCATCGACGACACCCGGGCTGCCGAAATTGCTGGCGAGCAGCGGAAGACTTACCGCGAGTCGCAAGCGACTGGCTATATTGACCGCAGCACCCACGTGGAAAAAGAGCTGATTTTTGACCGGGGCAACGACGTAGTCGCCGTTGGCGTCATAGATGGTTAGTGGCTTGTGCGCCCAGTCTTGCACGACGCCCAGGGCCAAGCGGCCACTCCCGCGCAAGTCGAGCGAGTCGGTGACGAACCAATCGCTGCCGCGTTCAGCGGGTTGATATCGGTTCAGAGCAAATCCTGGCGCAATCGGGGTCTGCGCCACGGCGCTCGATGCCGCTGCCAGCGTAACTGCGATGGTTCCGAAAAATAGGCAAGTCTTCTTGGACACGTTGTTCTCTCTTTGGCTTCGTACCTACGAGGATCAAAAAACTTCGAGTATTGTGTGGTCGTGGCACGAGCGGGAGACGGCTTTCGTGCTGGCTCCCGCCCGCGCGCTCGACGCTATTTGTGTGAACGCTTGCGCCTGAGGCCTAGCAAACCAACGACCATGGCGAAGAGCCAGCTTGTTCCATTGGAGGGCTTACCAGCAACGGCACAGCTGCAGCCGCCACCTTCGAGGCTCGTTTCGTCGACGTCACCTACGCTCGGGGTGCCGCCAGTTTCGGCAGGAACGCCACCTGTGGCAGCGCCACCGACACCAATCTCTGCTCCGCCGGCAGCCGGTGCGGCTCCACCCGCTGCAATGCTTCCTCCAGTGGCAACGATGACAGCCGCCCCTGCGGCGCCACCTGTGGCCTTGGCACCGGCAGTGCCGCCAATGGCGGCTCCACCGGTTGCGACCACCGCTGTGCCTGCTGCGCCGGCGATGGCAGCTCCACCAGTTGCGACCACCGCTTTGCCAGCGGTGCCGGCAACGGCAGCTCCACCAGTTGCGACCACCGGCCTGCCCGCGGTACCAGCGACCGATGCTCCGCCCGTGCTCGAGGTTGCTCCAGCGGCGCCAGCAGCACCGCCTGCACCCGTTGCCACGACGCTGCAAGTCCCAATGGCTGTCGTCGTAGAACTGCAAACCTGCCCGCTCGGGCAGGCATTGCCACCGCTACCGCGACAACCATCGATGCAAGCATAGGTCGCACTGCAAACGCGGCCGCTCGTCGCCGACGCGTTGCATTCCGTATCGAAGGTGCAAGCTCCGTCGTCGCTGCGAAGGTTAGGATCACGCTCGCCACTGTCGAGCTTGCCATTGTGATTGGTGTCTTCCGCCCCATCTTTGATGCCACCGTTGTCGGTGTCAGGGTCGACCGGTGAGGTCCAGGTGAGCGGATCCGTGTCGGCAATGCAGGTGATGGGGTTGTTGACGGTCGTCCCCGCTGCGCTGCAACCATTGCCTGCCTCGGTACCATCGAACAGGCCGTCGCCATCGGAGTCTGGATCGAGGACATTGATCTTGCCGTCCCGGTCGGTGTCCGCAGCCGGATTGGCCTCTTCGCCGTCGGGCAAGCCGTCGTCGTCGCTGTCCGCGTCGTTCGGATCACTGCCAAGTAGAGTCTCTGTGGCATTCGTGAGGCCATCGCCGTCGGTATCGGCATTGACAGCATTCGTGTCGTCAGTACCGTGACCCGCCACTGGATTCGTTTCGGTGCCATCGACAGCGCCGTTGCGATTCACGTCTTCGGAACCGTCGCGAACGCCACCTCCGTCCGTATCGGCCTTGACCGGCGAAGTCTGCGTTGCCACGTCAGTGTCGGCTTTGCATTGTTCCTTGGAGTTGTCGGTCGCGGGATCGCTACAGCCCTTGGCCATTTCCGTTCCGTCGAACAGACCGTCGTCATCGCTGTCCGAATCGAGGACATCGACGAGCCCGTCGCCATCCCCATCGTCACTCGGGTTCGGTTCTAGCCCGTCGAGCACGCCGTCGTTGTCACTGTCCTTGTCGTTTGGATCGCTACCGAGAGTCGCTTCGAGACCATTGGTCAAACCGTCGCCATCAGTATCGGCATTGGCGGCATTCGCGTCGTCGGCGCCATGTCCAGTGGTCGGATCCGTCTCGCCCGCGTCCACTCGGCCGTTGAGGTTGACGTCTTCTGACCCATCCTTGACACCACCGGCATCGGTGTCGGCCAACAGCGGATCGGTCTTGGTGGCACCGGCATCTTCATCTGTCCTACAGTGCGTCTTCGGATTCGTAGCGTCGTTGCCACAACCCAAACCAAGCTCGGTCCCGTCGAACAACCCGTCGTTGTCACTGTCAGGATCGAGGGCATTGATCAGCCCATCGCCGTCGGTATCCACATTGGGACTTGGTTCGGCGCCATCGAGCACACCGTCGTTGTCACTGTCCGCATCGTTCGGATTTGTGCCGTAGGTGAGCTCGGTGACGTCCGGCATCCCGTCCGCGTCGGTATCGACGCCGATCGTGGTCGGAGGCGCACCGCTCTCCGTGCCATTGCCATCCGTTGGATAGTCTGTGGGAACCGCTCCCAAGGCGCCGCCAGCGGTGATAATCGCTTGATTCTCGATGAGTCCCGTCGCGCTAGCATTCAGGGTCACGCGGAACTTGAGCGTGATCGTCGAGCCAGATCCACTGGTTGGCATCGAACCACCGGTGGTCCCACTGGCGCCGGTGCCCAGGCGCACCGTGACGGTGCGCGTGCCAGCAACGTACTCGCCAGTGTCCGTATCGACTCCGTCGGTGAGCGCCCCCGCTGTCGGAGACACGAGAGCCAGTGAGCCAGGAACGTACGTGACCTGCGTTGGCAAGACGTCCTTCATCACGGTGTTGGCCGAAGTGTCACTGCCCTTGTTCGTGGCCGTTATCGTGTACTCAAGCACGTCATTCGGCTGCAATGCACCACCATTGACGTCAGTCACCGTCTTGCCAGATGATGAAAAGTCCGGCATGAAGGTCGAGATCGAGGTGACCAAGGTGGCCAGTCCGATGCGCTCGCCGGTGCTCGCTGCTCGTATCGTGGCAGCCGTTTGACCGCTTGTCATGAGCGCTTTGACATCAATGACGTCCATGTCGATGCCGCCCATGCTATCGGCCGTGCCAGGAAGCTGCGGTCGATCAAGGGCGTTGCTGACGCCGGCATTCAGATACGTGCGTGACGAATTGAAGAAGTTGTTCGCCGGGTTCATGGTGTTCGTCAACGCCGTCAGCGTTGTCGCATTGGGACCAAAACTCAACGAATCGCCATTCGAGTCGGCGTCACCCTCGTAGGCGACAACCCCGAGCTTGGCGTCCCAGCCGCTCGCCGTCGGCACCAAGAATCCACTGATCTCGGCAGTCTGTGTAGTGTCTGGGTTGACCGTGTCGAGCCCGTCGAAGATAGCAAGATTGCGCGGCGGGTCCGACGCTAGCTCGTAAAACACCACGACCGACCAACCCGCCATCGAGTTGCTGTCGTCCAAAGAGATTAGATCTGGGAAGGAGGAGACGCCGCCCACGCGGAACGCGCCGGCGCCGAGGTTTGCCATCCAGGTGGTGACATCAGCAGACCCTTGGTACCAGAACTTGCCCGTCGTACCGGTGACGAAGGAGGTGCGCAGGTCGCTGGGCGCTGCCGTCACGGTGGTCGGGCTGGCAGCGTTGCCCGGCCGATCGATTACGACTGAGTTGTCAGCGCTTCCACCGGAGGGCTGCAATGCTGCCCAATAGAGCCTGGCGTAGGTTACCTTGGCCCCAACCGGGAGTTTAAGCTCAGCCGTGCTGCGCGCGTTCGCCATAGTGATGGCAGACGTGGCAGTCGCCGTGGTGCCGTCATCCGACGTAAACCAGTAGATGTCGGAGGCAGAATCGTTCGTGTTGGTGGCACCAGTACAGCTGATGCTTGTCCCCGTTGGCCAGGTAATGGCAGTGGCATTGCAGTCCCATCCGAGCGTGTTGCCGAATAGGACGAAGTCGCCATGTTGATCGACCTTGGTGCGCAGCGTTGGGGCTGCAAAACCGAAGGTCGCAGTTGTCAGTGCAGCCAAGCACACCAGACAGCGTTGTGTTCGTAAGAATGGTTGTCGCATGATCTACGCTCCCAGTCAGATTCGCCTGGACCTCGCAGACCCTTGACGCGGCATGAATGCCGTGCTTTCGCCGTGACTTCCCTCGGGCCTCGAGTAATGGCGAATCGACAGCATAGTCGCCTACACCCAGCAAATGTAAAGACTTATCGACAGCTGTTTCCAGTGCAGCTGGATAGGTGTTAGGGTAAGCAAACGTGGGCGCAAAGCCTCCATGCGACAACCGTAGCGAAGCCGTGTGATTCAGAATTGGTAACATTCCGGTTTGTTTGGCGCGGCGTGGCTACGACCGGTACGCGATCGGCATCGCAGGCATCCCGCTGTCGTGCGAGATCTCCGACGATTCGCGGTCCGGCGCGTTCAGGGCGCTGACTGCGGCAGTCCGGGACTTGCCGTAGTCGAGCGATCGCCGCTAGCCGACGAACACACTCTCGCGGTAATCACGCCGAGCCAACATGACGAGTCGCAAAAGCGCGGCTTTTTTCCGACCATGAAAGACAATTGCTGAGCCGGAGCGAACGGTTGCACCCTACGATGGATCAGCTATCGTGGCCTGGCCTCGATTGGCTGGTTCGAGTTTTTGCACAGCACGGGAAACGGAGTCGGCAATGAAGAAGCGCGTATCTACTCTTGCTATCGTTCTGGGGCTTGCGGTGGCTAGCTGCGGAGGGGCGCACAAGCAGGCTGTGGATCCGAGCGCAAGCCGCGATAGCAGCACCGAACGCGACGACGCCAATGGGGATGGCGGCGAGGACAAGTCGCTGGAGTCATCCAAGTCGTCGGACTCGTCGGACTCGTCGGACTCGTCGGACTCGTCGGACTCGTCGGACTCGTCCAGTAGCCATGACAGCCGCAAGGCAAACGTCGAACAGCAAGACGAGAAGAGCTCAAGCGACTGTCAGAAGAGCAGTGCCAAGCTTACCATCTCGATCGACCGCAACAACGTCAACCTCGACAAGGGGACGCTGCGCGCGAAAATGGACGGTCCGATTTGCACTATCAAGATGACGATCACGCGCAAGGACGGTCTGCCCGCGGTCGAGAAGTCATTCCGCTACAACGGGCCCGAGCGGGAATTGAACTGGAATCCGGTACCGCGCGATGAGATCGAGAAGATTGAGGTCCGGATCACCGCTGAGAATAATGGATATCAAGGTGTCGTGATGGTGCCTTGGAGTGTCAAGATCGAGCACAAGGAAGTCGAGTTCGACACCAACAAGGCGCTGATTCGCGATTCAGAGGTGGCCTCGCTCCAAGACAGCCTGAAGAAGATCAAGCAAGTCTTGGCCGGGGTCGAGGGCAAGGGTCTCGGCACCATCACCCTATTCATCGCCGGGCACACCGACACTCAGGGCAGCGACGAACACAACATGACTCTGTCGCGCAACCGTGCCCAAGCAATCTCTTCTTGGTTCATGAAGAACGGCCTCTGCGTCCCGATCGCTTTCGAGGGTTTCGGCGAGACGGCCCTGCGCAAGATGACTGCCGACAATGTCGACGAGCAGGCAAATCGAAGGGTCGACTACATCCTCGCGGTGGAACCGCCCGCCATGGGCAGAAAAGGCGCAACGCCCGCTTGGAAGTGGATTTCGAAGGGTTGCTAGGGGCATTCTCGGCAAAACGAATTGCCTTCGGAGGCGATCACTCAACCAGCATTTGACTCCACTGAAGTAGAGGCGGGCCCAGCGTAGGAATGGGACGGCACTGTTGCGGAAACTTTCACATCGTCTGACAGACCCAAGTAGGCCGCCTTGACGTGAGGATTGTCGATCAGTTCCTTGCCCGTGCCGGAAAGTACGACGTGCCCCCGCTCAAGCACGTACGCGCGACACGATACGCGGAGTGATTTTTTGACATTTTGTTCCACGAGCAGAACGCTCGTCCCTTGTCGATAGATCTCCGCAATGGTTTGCATCATTTGGTCTGCGAGCAACGGAGATAGTCCCAAGGTTGGCTCGTCGAGCAACAGGAGTTTCGGGTTAGCCATCAGTCCCCGCGCGATGGCAAGCATCTGCTGCTCCCCACCGGACAGAGTACCTCCCTGTTGGTTCTTGCGCTCGAAGAGTCTCGGGAACAGAGCAAAGACTCGCTCCAGATTTCGATGACGATCCTGGCGCGCGGAAGCTACGTACGATCCTATCCGGAGGTTCTCCATCACGGTCATTTCCGGAAAGATGTGACGCCCCTCGGGCACCTGGACGATTCCGAGTGACACAACGTCATGAGGTCGAAGTTGGAGCAGATCCACGCCGTTGAAACGCAACACCCCAACCGTTGAGGTAGCGAGCCGCGAGATGCTCTTTAGGAGCGTCGACTTGCCCGCACCATTAGCGCCAACGATCGCAACGATCTCCTCCGTTTCTACCTCGAGACTGACATCCCAAAGTACCCGTAGATCACCATAGCCAACGTTGAGTCCTCGTATCTCAAGCATTGTCGCCTTCTCCCAGGTAGGCAGCTACCACGGTTTGATTGTTCACGATTTCGGCGGGAGTCCCCTCGGCCAGCTTCTGGCCAGAACGAAGCACGACGATATGGTCCGAAATCCGCATAATCGCCCGCATGTCGTGTTCCACGACCACTTGCGTTAGACCGCGCGCCTTGAGGTCGAACATGAGCTGGATGGTGTCTTCCCTCTCCACCGGCGTCAGGCCTCCCATCACCTCGTCGAATAGAATCACCTGGGGTTCGGTCGCAAGAAGTCGCGCAACTTCTAGCTTCTTGCGCTCTCCAATCGGGATACTATTTGCCATGATTCCCGCTCGATGCGCTAATCCGACGATCTCGAGTTGTTGCATCGCGTGTTTTCGAGCTCGGCGGAGGGAGTGGGTGCGCAGTAGCGCGCCTACGATCACGTTATCGAGCACCGTCATTTGAGCAAGTGGACGTACCTTCTGCCACGTTCGCGCCAAACCCATGCGACAGATTGCGTCCGGTCGCTTTCCGTTCAGCCGAATTCCATTGAGAGTCACCTCGCCTTTGGTTGGCGGTTCGTGCCCTGTAATACAGTTGAAGAGCGTGGTCTTGCCTGCCCCATTGGGGCCGACCAGTGCGAGAATCGTGCCACGCTGCACATCGAAGGTAACGTTGGCGTTTGCTGCAAGGCCACCGAAGTACTTGTAGACACCGCGGACCTTCAGCATGGTGGTTGATCGCCTTTGGTTGATAGGGGCATGAGCCTACTTCGTATTGCAGCGTTCACTCGTCGCAACAGCCCAAGGATTCCTTCGGGCGCAAACAGAATCACGATGACCAGCAACAAACCATAGACAAGCACATGGGAACTCGCGAGGTAGAGTTGTACAAATGTCACGAATGTCGAATCATCGTCGACGAGATTTACTGCAACCAGCCACTTGGGGTTGCGCAGCGTTTCCGAGAGCAACACCAGGACTACCGCTCCTACAACGGGCCCGAACACCGTACCCGTTCCGCCAATGATCGCGACGAGAACCATCTGGACTGACACATCGATCCCGAAGGCCAGATTTGGATCGAGGAATTTGACGTACAGCGCCCAGAGCCCCCCGGCCCAGGCGGTGAGAACAGCCGAAATCACGAGCGCGACGTTCTTGTGGAGCGTCAGGTTGATGCCAAGCGAACTCGCGGCGTCTTGGTCTTCGCGGATCGCTTGAAAGTAGTAGCCGAGTTTCGACTTTTCAACCACCCAAGTGCAACCGATGGCTAACACAGCGAGGCCAAGGGAAGCGTAGTAGAATGGGACTTTGCCGGCGAGCGCAATTGTCACCCCACCAAACTCTAGCGCCGGAACCTGGGAGAGCAGAATACCCTCGGCACCATGGGTAAAACCCTTCACCTCTAGTGCTGTGAGCCGAATGATCTCAGCCACTGAGATCGACGCGAGCACGAAATAGGGCCCCCTCAGCCTGAAAGTAATCGTTCCAACGACGAGCGCCACGACCAATGCAATGGCTGCCGCTAGGCCCATTCCGAACATGAGCGATCGATGCCACAATTCCAACGACATCATGGTGGTGTAGGCGCCGATGCCAAAGTAGGCAGCGTGCCCGATCGAGAGTTGCCCGGCATATCCTCCGAGAACGTTCCACGCGGCGCCCTGCACAATAGCCAGCGAGACCATGATCCAAACGTGGATCATCATGGGGCTGGAAACGACGCTCGGTAGCAAAGCTGCCGCACCAATGAAGAGTGCTATCCCCGCTAGCGCTAGGCGTGATTGGGCTTCTGCGGTGAGGCTCCTGCGGAGGAGAACTAGGTTGACCACTACGCCCTCGATTTTCCGAGAAGACCAGCTGGCTTCGTCAACAGAATTGCCAGAAACAGGGCGAATACTACGAGTTCCTTGAGCCCGGACGATACGTACACCGCGGCGAGCGACTCGGTTATTCCGATGATCAGGCCACCAAGCGTGGCGCCAGCAATGCTGCCCATACCGCCCAGCACTACGATGACGAACGCTTTCAGCGTGAATCCCTCGCCCACGTCGGGAAAGATGTAGTACACGGGGGCAACGAGCGCTCCAGCAGCTCCGGCCAGAGCCGAGCCCAGCCCAAATGCCAGAACAGACATGCGCTCGACGTTGATTCCCATCAATTGGGCAGCATCGCGGTCCTGCGCGGTGGCGCGAATCGCATGCCCGGTGTCAGTCTTGGCCAAGAACCAGAACAGTCCAAAGGCAAGGAGCGCCGTTATCAGGAACGACCACGCCAGCGGTTGAGACACCGAGATGCCATGCAATCTGAAACTCGAAGACGAGTACCGAGTGGTCAGGATGCGATAGTCAGAAGTGAAGACCAGCATGACCGCATTGCGCATCATGAGACCGAGACCTATGGTCAATAGGATTTGGTTTTGTGCCAAATCGTCAAGAACTCGATTGATAATGACCTTCTGCAGCAACGCCCCCCAGAGGAATAGTAGCGGAACCGTGACAGTCAGCGCTAGGTAGGGATCGAGTCCAAAGCGAGTGAAGACGAACCACGTCATGTACATGCCCAACATCAGCAAGTCACCGTGGGCAAAATTGACGATGCGCATTACTCCGAAGATAATCGATAGGCCAATACCGACCAGCACGTAGACGCCCCCCATCAAGACTCCGCTCAGTATCGATTGCAGTAAAACAGTCATCCCGATCCTCTCCGCTCGCAGCTTTCGAGCCTTCAGCATGGTTCAGGCCGAGCACCACGATGTTGCTAATTACCAGCCAGGGAATGGGTAGACGGCCTTGGCTCGAGCAAGCTTTCCGGGCCAAACGGTGGTTGCACGTCCGTCTTGGTACTGGACGACGACCATGTCGTGTCGGTTCTGGTTCGTGAAATGTTCATAGGTTGCGAACTTCACGTTGCCCATGATTCCATTCCACGAGCCACCCACGAGCTCGTCTCTCATGCGCCTGCGGTCGCCACCGCTCTTGGCAGCCACATCCCCCATAATCATGGTGGACACATAGGCACATGCCGCGTGATACGTCGGCTTCTTGTGGAATCGAGCACGATAGCGCGCATCGAAGTCGGCAGCACCAGGCCAATCCGTATCTGCCGTCCATTGGCTTACCGAGAACACATGAGTCGAGATATCCTTTTCTGCTTCAAATTGCGCTGTATCGAAGCCCGCGCCGCCACCGAGAAACGCTTGCGGCTTGAGCCCGATCTCACGCGACTGACGCATCAGCAGGATGGCATCCGCAACGTAGGACACCATGAAGAGCAGATCGGGATTGCTGGCGCGGAGCTTGGTGAGAACGGAGCGATAATCCGGCGCGCCTTTCTGATAGGTTTCGTCGCCGACGATCGAGAGACCCCTGTTCTTGGCGATTTCCTTGCCTGCCTTGGCGAGGGTGGACCCAAAGTCCGACGACTCATAGATGAATGCAATCGACTTGGGTTTCCCGAACTCGAGGGCAGCTTCGAGCAATCCTTCGGCGTACGCGTGCGCGGGGGCGTTGAGCCGAAAGACCCATTGATAGCCTTGTTGGGTGATCTCTTCCTTGGCAGCTGCAGGAATGAGCTGAGGCACCTGGTACTGTTCTGCTTGTTTTGCCACCGCGTTGGCGCACGCGGACGTATAGGGGCCCACGACTCCGGCGACTTTGTCGACCGTCGCGAGTTGCTCGATTGCAGCGATCGCCTTGTCGGGTTTTCCGGTGTCGTCCTGTTTGACGAGTTGCACGTCAACCCCTGCTTTTCCAAGATCGAGGATCGCAAGTTCCGCCCCGTTTGTCAGGTTCTCACCAATAGGTGCTTCCGGACCGGTGATCGAATTGATCAGGCCAATGCGAACAGTCGTGCGCTTGGCACTCTTGTGGCAGCTCACCCCGCCTGCCATGGATGCCAGAATGAACGAGAACACGAGCAAACGCTGAGCAAGCCTCATGATGAATCTCCGTCAGCTTTTATACACGATTGTCATCGGAGAAGAACAGTGCAGACTTGGGTTTCCAGTCGTTCACGATGTCATGACCAGTGTGAACTGGGTGAACCGACTAGAATGGCTATTGCGCTACGATTGGTCTAGCACTCGACGTCCAGGCATCCTTAGCGGATCCGCTCGAGTCATTCGTGTGAGTTGTGCAAATAGTGTCGTCACGAACTGACTCGCTTCAGAAATGCAAGCGCACTTGCATCGCGGCGACCCGATCGAGACTGTTCCCATGCCCCAGTCTGAAGACGTACGAACCACAGAATGTAGCGAGCCGCTTACAGTAACGGACAAGGTGGGTCGCCGGTGTCAGGTAGATGTTGATTCGCATCCCCGTCGGTGTGTTGCTCGACACAGAGCTCAAAGGGGCGATGTTCGCCCTCAGGGCAACCCTACGGGTCACTATCCGTTCATCGACCATCGCCAGCCTCTGCTCGCTGTCAGCTCCCGGCTTGCCCTGGTGCCCCGCGCTAGACCAACAGGTGCTGATGTGTGTCAAGACAATACTATTATGCCGCGAACGGATGAACTCACTAAGAGCGGACCGGTCCGCTCTGGAACGTCGAAGAGTCTACGCGGAATTTTACCGTCATACGATGCGTCAAGTGCCGAGGGTGTCGTTTTCGACGCCTCCTAGAATGAAAATTGGCAGACCAAGATGGTGACTGGGCTGAGCGGGCCGCCACAGCACACTGAACCGTATCCATCGGTGGCTCTCAGCGGCACCGGTGAGAAGTCAGGATCACCTATGCCAAAGTTCTCATGTCGACGCGCGCTATTGATCGCAATTGTAGTCGGACCTCTAATTGCGTGCAGTGCGAACAACGATGGCAATCTGAATGGGACCACGGCTGGAGGTAGCGTCGGCGGAAGCGCCGCGGGTGGAAGTGATGCCTCATCGGGCAGCAGTCCAACAATCGGTGGCTCGACCGGTAATACTCAACAGGGTGGCTCGAACAGTTTGGGCGGAGTGACGAACACCGGAGGCTCGACCAACACAGGTGGCGCTGTGTCCAGCGGCGGAGGAAACGCCAGTGGTGGCCAGGTCAGTTCCGGGGGCGCAATAGCTAATAATGGTGGCGTCATCAACACGGGGGGAACGGTCAGCGCCGGAGGCACTGCCAATCGGGGCGGTATGCCAAGCACTGGGGGTGCAATGAATACCGGCGGTGCCACGAGCACTGGAGGCGCAAGGAACACTGGCGGCGCCGCCAGCACCGGGGGCATGAGGAACACTGGCGGCGCCGCCAATCCGGGTGGAACGACGGGCGTGGCTGGTTCGACCAGTGTCGCGGGCAGTAACGCTTGCAGTGGCGGCCCACGCACGACGTCAATCGCCAAGTGCGTTATCGTTCCACCGCCAAGCACGGGCGACTATCACCAGGACTGCGTCGACACAATCAACAAGATTCGCTGGGACTGCATGTGCTTGCCACCGCTTGCGCGCTGGACCGAGGGAGAGGCCTGTGCGGATCAAATGGCTGTGTATGACGCCGGGCAAGCCTCAGCACACGCGGGATTCACTGCAAAGCTTTGTACTCCTGGCGGCTCAGCGCAATGCGAATGCCCGGGTTGGGGCTCGGTGTCGAGCATCACTCAGGGCGCGACTCGACAAGAGTCCTGCCTCGCGATGATGTGGCACGAGGTCGACACTCCGTCCGGTGAGCAGGGACACTATAAGGCCATGAGCAACACGACCTATACCCGCGTCGCTTGTGGGATCAACACGTCTGCGACCAATGTCTGGGCGCTGCAGAATTATAGTCGTTAGCGCCACCGCAGGCTCACACAGCCTCGCTATGAGCAACGCGTCCGTGAGGTCGTCGGCGATGGTTCTACCTCGCCCGCGTCGATTTGCGTTTCGGCGCGCTTCGCTTCGCCGACACGCCACGCTTCTTGGCTCGCTTAGGAGCCGCAGTCTCCGAGGTTTGCTGTGTCTCGTCCCGGTCGCCCTCATCGCCAACTTCCGTCGCGGGTTCGGCTAGGGCCAAACGACGCGCCTGGTCGGCCGCCGCGCGCACCAAGGGTTCGAGCAATTCGGCAGGCGAAGCCTCCTGGTGCCAAGCTGCGGGGAGGCCAAGTTGACGTAGCACCACGCCGTGGGAACGGGGTTCCTCGAACGATAGGTGCATCGTCGGCAGGGGTTCACGCGCCCGGTCGTAGTCGGCCTGCTCGAGCTTACCGATGGTCACCTTGGAGATCCCCGGATCGACCATGACTCGGGACTTTCGTCCCTTGCTGGGCGGGTTGCCAGCGCGCGCTGCACGCAGCTCGTCGAGCACCTGCGCCTTGGTGCGCCCACGCAGCTCGAAGAGCAGAAACGGATCGTGATCAAAGGCTTCACCGAGCACGTAATGCGTGGCAGCAACGTGTTTGCATGGGTCACCCCAATCCGGGCAACTGCACGCTGTAACGAGCTCGCTGCGCTGAGTTGGGAAGAGACTGGCATGCGTCTCGCGAAAGACCGCATCGATGTCGCGAGGCATCTGACCTGCCAAGAGCTCCGCCGCGAATTGGGCCTGCTCCGCCATCCGCGCAATGGTCTGGTTCCAGACGGCCTCGGTGAGTACTGCGATCTTTACAGTGACGCGATATGGCAGTACTCGCGATCCTGTTACCTTGGCGCGAATGCTGCCGGCGCGAACCGCCAGGTCATGGACACGGCCGGCACGCGCGTAGGTGCGTCCGCGCGCGAGGCGGGCCATGTCACCGAGCAGAACCTGTTCCAATGCTTCGATCCAGCGCTGTCCCCACCACGTGGATCCGGATTGCCGCATCCTTATCCCTGCTGGGGGCGGTACCACTTTGGGCCTGGAGCGGGGCCAATCCCGACGGTTGCGGCGCATCATGAACGCACCTCCTTGCGGTTTGCACGCGGCACGCGCTTGCGTGGCAGCGCAGGGCTCGAGGCAGGCTCGTCACTCTCGGAATCATCATCGGACAGAGGTTCGTGAGACAGCGCAAACAGCTCGGAGAGCTCGCGATTGCCCAACTCGGTGATCCATTGTTCGCCCGCGCCAACGATCTTCGAAGCCAGCTCGCGCTTCGTTTCCAGCATGCGATCGACCTTCTCCTCGATGGTGCCGGCACAGAGAAACTTGTGGACTTGCACGGCGCGCTTCTGCCCGATGCGAAACGCCCGATCGGTCGCTTGATCCTCGACGGCGGGATTCCACCAACGGTCGTAGTGAAAGACGTGATTGGCTGCCGTCAGGTTGAGCCCCGTGCCACCGGCTTTCACCGACAGCACGAACACGCGTGGTCCTCGAGGCTCTTCTTGGAAGCGGCGCACCATTTCGTCGCGAGCCTTCTGCGGTGTACCGCCATGCAGAAACACCACTTCACAGCCCAAGGTCGCCGTCAGATGCGTGACGAGCCGGTCCCCCATTTGGCGAAACTGGGTGAATACGAGTGCCTTGTCACCCTCGGCAATGGCTTCCTCGAGCATCTCGGTGATGCGAGCAAGCTTGCCCGAGCGTTTCGCGAGCGGCCCTTTTTCCGAAAGGTATTGCGCCGGGTGGTTGCAGATTTGCTTGAGGTACATCAAGAGGGCCAGCACTCGGCCGCGCCGGGTGATGCCGTCAGCGCGCTCGATCCCTCGCATCTCTTCGTCGACGACGGCCTTGTACAGCGTTGCCTGTTCGCGGGTGAGCGTGCAGACGACCTTCATCTCGTTCTTCGCCGGCAGGTCTTGGATGACGGTGGGGTCGCTCTTGAGACGCCGCAAGAGGAAGGGGCTCACGATACGCCGCAGGTGCTCCGCGATCTTTCCGTTTCCGTAGCGCTCGATCGGCACGGCAAAGTCACGTCGAAAGGTGTTCAGCGGACCGAGCAGTCCCGGATTCGCAAACTCGAGGATCGACCAGAGTTCCGCGAGTCGGTTCTCGACGGGAGTCCCGGTGAGCGCGAAGCGGTAGCGTGCACGCAGCGTGCGCGCAGCGCGCGCTGTGGAGGAGGAAGAGTTCTTGATATTCTGTGCCTCGTCCAGAACGACGGCAGACCACGTAACGTTGGCCAATAGGTCCGCATCGCGACGCAACAGCCCGTAGGTGGTCACGACGAGTGAACCAGGAATCTTCGGGAACCCCTTGGCGTGGCGCGTCCGAGCGGGACCGTAGTGCCGCGAGACGGATAGGGAAGGCGCAAACCGCTCGATTTCGCGTTCCCAATTGCCGACCACCGAAGTGGGTGCAACGAGCAAAGTCGGGTGTGCGTCGCGCGGCGACAGGTGCACCTGGTGCAGCAACCAAGCCAACAACTGCACGGTCTTGCCGAGACCCATGTCGTCGGCAAGGCACGCGCCAAGGCCAAGACTACTCATCGTCGATAGCCAGGCCAGCCCTCGCTGTTGGTACGGTCGAAGCGTAGCGCGAAGCTTGTCCGGAATGACGATGTCGCTGGCTGCACTTTGGCGCAGTCGAGCAAGAATCCCGGCAAAATCCCCGGTCGCGCTAACCGCAACCGTAAGCGGACCTTGACGCACTTCACCCGCAAGTGCGGCGCGCACTGCTTCACGCATCGTCATCCGCGATGGGCCATCAGCTATATGTGCCCGAATCTCGGCAAGTTCACGCGGATCGATCGCAACCCAGGCGCCGCGAAATCGCACGAGGGGGGACTTCTGCTTGGCGAGGGCTACGAGGTCGCGAGTCGTCAATGCATCATCGCCGATAGCTGCCTCCCAATCGACGGCAAGCAGCTCATCCAAGCCGAGGGACGCGCTGTCCGTCGCTACGCCCGCCCGCTTGGACTTGCCACCAACACGCATGCGCAACCGCAAACGGTGCTGTCCCGCCTGGGTCAACTCCGTGGGTACGACGACGCCAAACCCGGCCTCGGTGAGGGCGGCCGCACCGTCACCTAGAAATGTCCACGCGGCGGAGGGATCGAGTTCGATGAGCTCGGGTTTGGCCGATTTCAGCGCGCGTTCGATCGGTTGAAAGAGCCGCGCAGCACGTCCCAATGCCTCGAGCAGCGACTCCTCGGGGTCGCGAAAGGCGCGACCGAGCTGCTCAAGGTGGCCGTTCGGATTCTTCCAAAGGTCCGTCGCCGTCAGGAATAGGCTTGGATCGTCTGGTGACTGGAGTAGGAAGCGCAATATGAATGGATCGCCATCCGCTGCGGGCAGTTCGAGCCGAAAATAGGCGCGTGAATGATCGCGCGCGCCTATTGCAGGCGCTGCCCAGCGCGCTACGTCCTCAAAAACGGAACGTTCGGCAAAGCCCTCGAGCTCAAAGCTCCGCTTCGGTCCCTCGAGCGCAGCACAAAAGCGCAGCTCCCACGAAGCATGGGTATTCGCTCTAGCAGCCGTGCTCGCCGAGGACAGCGTGCGCTCGACATTACCCTGACGAACGAGCGCATCCACGACCGCATCTAGATAGCGGCGCAGCAAGGCCTCCGGTGCCCAAACCTCGCGACTTGCCGTGGGACCAAGCGGTACTGCATGCGCAGCCGGTGGCATGCTGCGCGCGAGGGCAACCAGCATTTCTCTATCCTCGCTGCGTGAGACCGCAGCCGCCCAACACGCTTCGGTACACCCGTCATGCTGCGTAATGGTGGGCACCACCAGCTCGCGTGATACGAGCTGGATCCCGAGCTTGCTGGCGAGAGCCCAAGTTGCTACCGATGCAGGCAGTGCCTCGAACAGCGCGGTCGGAACCACGGCGAGCTTCGCCGTCGTCTCGAGTAGCGGCAACAGCAGACCTTCAACCGCACGCCGACCTTCGGGGACGAGTAGCTCGACGCGAGATGGTTCGCCACCAAGTTCGAGCGACGGAAAACTGCGCGACGAAGCGCCTTCACCCCATAAGAAGAAGCGTTCCGCGTCGGGTAGATACAGCAGCGGCATCGAAAGGCTTCTTCTGACACGAAGAACCTGGCTGATGGAAGGCCGAAGACAGTCCCAGCGCTGTTTTGTGCGGCCGGCGCGCTGTCCGAACTACGCTCTTGCCGTTTCCGAGCCTCTATTCGCCGATCTGCATCGTCATCCGCACGAGACTACAGAGCGCCTGCATGTTGGCGTTCTGATTCCCGCTTGGCACCAAGGTCTACCTCCGCGCGCCAACCCGAGTTCAGTGACGAATTCCGTCGCAACGATGAGCGCAAATGAATGGGTGGCCAATTGATGATTGATACGCGTGCTCGCTTCCAAGGATCCTTCGACTCAATGACTAGCCAAGTTGCCGCTGCCGCGGGGCTGCGACTAACAATCGAGCAACTTTCCGCGCCAGCCATTAGGCCGGCAGAAAAATCGCGCTCGATATTGCCGGGCATCGACGAGCAGCGACGACAGGACTAGAAAAGATATTGCTGCTCGAGCCACATGGAAACGCTTCCGATCTTGAGGGAACTAGCCGTCATCGCGGTAGTTGCCGTGATCGTCACGGTCGTTCTGCATCGCTTCCGCTTGCCTACCGTTGCGGGTCTGCTCGCGGCGGGCGCGTTGATTGGTCCCTTTGGTCTCGGCCTCACCACGGCTATTCACGATATCGAAGTGCTCGCCGAGGTCGGGGTCGTTCTGTTGCTTTTCACGATCGGCCTCGAATTCTCACTGACACGTCTACGACGCATTCTGCGTCAGGTTGCGCTAGGTGGCGTGTTGCAGGTCACCTTGACGGCCGTCGCCGTCGCCCTTCTGGCTCGCGCCTCCGGTGTGACTACACCCACGGCAGTATTTTACGGCTTCGTCTTCTCTCTCTCGAGCACTGCCATCGTGCTGCGTGCGTTGGCAGAACGTCAGGAACTCGACGCGCCGCATGGGCGTTTCATCGTAGGCACGCTGATCTTCCAAGACCTATGCGTTGTGCCGATGGTGCTCATCGTGCCCTTGCTGTCACCCGAAACGACAGGAACCCGCCAAGCACTGCCGATACTCCTCGCGCTGGGTAAGGCAGCACTCGTCGTCGCGGCAATTCTCGGTTTGGCGCGCTTTGTCGTACCAAGAGTGCTCGGCTGGGTGGACGCCAGTCGCAGCCGCGAGGTGTTCTTGTTGGCAATCCTCGCCATCTGCATCGGCACCGCGTGGGTTACTTCGCTAGCGGGATTGTCCCTAGCCTTGGGCGCCTTTCTTGGGGGTATGGTCGTCGCGGACACGGAATATGGCCGGCGCGCGTTGGGCGACGTATTGCCCCTGCGCGACGTGTTCGTCAGTGTGTTTTTCGTGTCACTCGGGATGCTGTTCGACGTGAAGGTCGTCGCCGCACAGCCCGGGCTCGTCGCGCTACTCCTGCTCGGGTTTCTACTGCTCAAGGGCGTGATGGCCACCGCCGCTGCGTTGGCAATGCGCTTTCCAGCGCGCGTGGCTTGGCTCTCTGGCGTGGGGTTAGCCCAGTTCGGCGAGTTTGGCTTCGTCCTAACGCAATTGGGCGCCGAATCGAAGGTCATCGAGACTGCCGCAGTCCCGCCGCTCTTGGCAGCCGGGATCGTAAGCATGTTCCTGACGCCGCTGCTCGTCCGCGTCGCGCCGCACATTACCGCTGGCGAGAAGCTCCTGGCACCGCTCGAACGTTTGATCGGTGCGCGCAGCATCGACGAGCTAGTCCAAGGTCAGGCAGCACTCGAGGAACACGTCATCATCGTTGGCTATGGTCTGGCCGGCAAGTTCGCCGCTGCAGCGCTAGAGCGCTGTCAGATCCCCTACCTCGTGCTCGAGCTGAATGCCGAAACGGTGCGTGGCGCCCGTGAGCGTTCCGAGCCCGTGTACTACGCCGATGCGACGAGCGTCGAGGCCCTCGGGCACGCCCACCTGCGCTCGGCGCGCGCTCTGGTCTTGTTGATCAACGACGCGCAAGCCGCCAGACGGGTCATCGAGACTGCTCAACGCGTCGCGCCAGACGTGCCGATCCTGATTCGAGCGCGCTACCTTGCCGAACGCGAAGGGTTGCTCAACCTGGGAGCGCGTGACATCGTGGCCGAAGAGGTTGAAGGTGCCGTAGAAGTGTTGTCGCGCCTCTTGCGCTGGCTTGAAGCGCCGCGCAACGTCATCGAAGAGAGCATTCGCGAGTTGCGCTCGGAGACGCAAACCAGCGAGCGGAAGATGACTCTGCCGCGCGCTGCCCTGTCCGATTTCCGCGGCCTGGCAGAACTCAAGATCGAAAGCGTCCTCATTCAAGCCGGCACCAAGGGCGTTGGTGCTTCCCCGGTAAGCCTGCGCTTGCGCAGCCGCACGGGCGCGTTGGTCGTCGCGGTACGGCGCGAGCAGCAACTGTTGAACCAACCGGATCCCAACGTGGCGTTCTTGTCCGGGGACATCGTTTACTTGGTCGGCAATTCCGCGGCGATTCGCACTGCGACGAGTGAGTTGACGGTTCCACTCTAGCGGCGCCTCCACGCTAGTCTCGTCGACCGGCGGCTGGCACGGGGCGTGCAACGAGGTCTGCCGGCGCTCACTTGTGCCACATTGGTGAGGCCAAGGAGAGCCTATGCGGATACTACTCGTCGGTTCAGAGCGTGAAGAAAATCTCTCGCTGCGCTATCTTTCCGCTTCGCTGCTGGCAAATGGGTATGATGCGACCATTGCCGCCTTCGATTCCCTCGAAGATCTCCCGAAGGTCCTTGAGCGGGCACGCGGTGTCGATGCGGTTGGACTCTCGCTGTGTTTTCAAGTTCGGGCGCGAGAATTCCTGGCGCTTGCAGCAGCGTTGAAGCTCTTCGTTCCGAAAGCGAAAATCGTCGTAGGCGGTCACTATGCGACCTGTGCCGCAGAAGACTTGTTGGCACATCACCCTGATCTGGACGTCATCGTTCTGCATGAAGGTGAACACAGCCTCGTGGAGCTGGCCAATGCAAGATTTGACGAAGCCCGGTTTCCCGCTATTGCCGGGCTGGCCTACCGGCAGGGACCGAGCGTCTGTCGCTCGGCGCCTAGGCCCAAGCTTGTCGAGCTCGATGCACTGCCGTTTCCCGACCGCCGCGGCGCCGTTCGACGGCATGCTGGCGTGCCGATAGCCTACCTGATGGGCAGCCGAGGTTGTTACTCGAGTTGCGACTATTGCTGCATCTCGACCCTACATCGCGTGGCTCCCGGACCGCGCTTTCGCCAGCGCAGTGTCGAGAACATTGCCGACGAAATGGCAGCACTTTACCACGACCGGGGCGTACGGCAGTTCGTTTTTCATGACGACAATTTTCTCGTAACCTCGACGCGACGCAATCACGAGCGTCTGGACGCGTTCACAGCGGCATTCACCGAACGGCGGCTGCTAGGCATTGGCTTTACCATCAAGTGTCGCCCCTCCGAAGTGGAGCGCAGTGTCTTCGAGAAGCTCAGGCGCATGGGGCTTATCCGAGTGTTTCTCGGAATCGAGTCTGGTTCAGCGCAGGGTCTCACCTCGATTGGTCGTCACGGTAGTCCGCGCGGGCCACAGGCTGATGTAAGGGACGGCGAGGCAGCTCTCGAGCTGTGTCACGAGCTCGGGATTTCCGCTCAATACACTTTGATGTGTTTTCACCCCGACGCTACGGTCGAGACAGTAAGGAACGACCTTGCATTCTTTCGCCGTCACCTCCACCACGCCTTGAACTTCTGTCGAGTCGAAACCTACGCGGGCACGCCCCTCGAGGCGCGGTTGCGAGAACAGGGGCGAGGCAAGGGCGACCATTTAGCGCGCACCTACACGATCACAGATCCGGCGATTGAATTGGCGTCGCAGCTGGCAACGCGGATCTTCCGGCAGCGTTGCTGGGTCAACGACAGCCTCATGGAGCTTGTCATCGGACTGGATTACCTGTCCGAAGTGCTCACGCACTACCATCGCGGCACGCGGTTTGTCGAGGCCCGCGCTCGTGTGAAGGACTTCGTGCTGCGAGCGAATAACGATTTGGTGGCTCTGCTAGACGACGTGCTTCAGGCTGCGGCCGAGTCCAAAGGTAGCGCCGAGAGCGCATTTCGCCAGCGTATGCGCGGCCTCGTTGAAAGGGAGCGCAGGAGCCTCGACGCGCTGATGAAGGAAGGGATTGCGCTACGAAGCGAGGTGCGCACACTTGGTGTCGCAGCGAGCCAGTCTGCCGAGAAGAGTCTCGAAGCCGACGCGCGACGCCCACGAGGGTTCAAGGCTGCGGCTGCAATGACTTTGGCGGCGGTACTTGCCGGTTGCGGTGGCGAGTCCGGCGTCAGCGAATACGCGCCCCTGCCGATGCAAGACACCGATGGGGACGGCCTTCCGGACCAGTGTGAACAGGAGATTTTCGGCACCAATCCGAAGCTTGCCGATACCGATGGGAATGGCATCTCTGACGGCGACGAGAACCACGACGGTGGTTCCATGACCAATCTCGCGGAACAGCGGAGCGTCGGCGTTTATCGATGCGGCGGCGTCACGGACATGGTGAACATAGCGTCACAGTTACCCCTCACAGACACCGATAATGATGGCCTGCCCGATCAGTGCGAACAGGAGATTTTCGGTACCGACCCAAAGCGTGTCGACACCGATGGCGACGGCACCGCCGACAGCGACGAGAACCATGACGGCGGCTCCATGAACAATCTCGAAGAACAGACCGAGGGCGGTGGCCTCTACGCCTGCGAAGATGTGAACGACACGCAGAGCTAACGTTGACGGTGGCTGCTACTCGTAGCAGCCACCGCCCCACCTCCTTCGTGCGCGGGAACAGCTCGCCACGACCGAGACGTGCTCGCGGCAGACGTGGGGAATCGGGTCTAGGCGATCCAGCCGCCTCGGCCAACGCGGCCTACTGCGGTTGAGTCCACGGTACGCCTTTCGCATCGCAATTATAAAACGATCGGTATTGCGGATCCGTCTTCAATCCGAAGGTTGAGATCTGGCTGTACGAAGCGCAAGTTGGACGACAACAGTCCTCCATGGTCGTAGTCTCGTACAGGTTGCTCGTATGCGCCGTCTTGGACCAAAAATCCGGATCTTTTGCCGCTTGCGCCGCAGTCTTCACGTCCTTCTTTGGCGACTTTAGGCCCTGAGGCAGAAGCTTGCAGCCAGTGACCCTCGTGAGGTGCTCGGGGCATTCGACTCGCATGGCGTACACGGACCAGTTCAAGTGGTAGAATGTATCGATCGTGTTCGCTTTGAGGCAACCGGTTTTGCCCAGCTGGGTCAAACCAGGAATGTCCGAAGCGATCTTGTTGCAGGTGTCGGTCGTCTTCTTCACGCAGGCCGCGGAGCTGATCGTCGCGTCAGTGACCCAATGCTTGTCCGAGGTCTTGCACTCCGCATCCCACAAAGAGGCGGGTTTTACGCCACCGTTGCCAGGTTGACCATCGAGCGGGTAGCTCGTGTACATGTACTTGCGCTGGCTGGCATCACCGCCTGAATTGGGCATGAGGAAACACCCGTTCTGCGCTCCCATACCGCCCGCCGGCATGTACACATCGAAGGTCGTAGCCGTAGCTGCCGTGTTGAAGGACTGCACGATGAGCGGGGGTGGTAACGTAAGGGCCGACGCGGGAGGATTGGGATTGTCTGGGTTGACCTGCGCCTGCCGATCATTGTTGGGGCTCGGGTAGGCATAGACCAGCTGATAACACTGGCAGCAAGAGTGGGCGGTGCCGTCAATGCCGCCCTGGTCCGGATCGTGGCCCACCACAGCGTAGTGGAAGCCTTCGTAGCCGTCGTCGATGACGGCCTGCTCCATTTCCGGACTGAAGAGAAGGTTACGCTGGCACATGTACTCCCTATCGGCATTCGGCTTTGCCGTCGGACTCTCGCAAACGCTGGCGGTCTGGCATTTTCCGCCGCATTTGCTCGCCGTATTGCCCTCGACACAGCCCGTAGTCGGATCGTTCGACCAGGGCAGCTGGTCGAGGTCGTGACATTGATCTGGTGGCGGCAGCATATAGTTTACCGCTGTGCCGCCGGATCCTGACGCTGCCACTGTGCTGGTCCCAGCAGTGCCGCCGCTACCGCCCATTGAACTGCTGCTCGTTCCGCCGGTCGCTGTACTCGCCGCGCCGCCCACGGAATTCCCGCCGCTCGCAGACGCGCCGCCCACCGCCGTCGCTCCGCCGTTGTTGGGCGATGTGCTCGTTGAGCCCCCCGTAGTCGCCGTTCCGCCAATGCCACTCGACCCGCCTCGAGTTGCAGACGAGCCACCCACTGCCGTTGCAGTTGTTGAGCCGCCATTGGCTACCGCGCCGCCCGACGCCGTAGAACCACCCTGCTGACCACCGCCGTTAGCGGTGACGGTGCTGCTCGAGCTATTTCCGCCACTCTGGGTTGAACTGCTGCTTGCCGCAGAGCCACCCAAGCCTTGGCCTGCGCCGCCGGTGGCAACGGGCGGTAGTTGCGCTGCATCGTTCGTGCAACCGGGTAATAGGGTAAGGGCAGAAAAACATGCCAAAGTTGTAAGTATTCTCATGGCGCGGTGCCCGATATGTATCAGCTTTTGGCCGATAGCGCCGTGAGCAAAACGCCTCTCTGCCACCGAAACGCAGTTGCAGTACCTGCGCCATCCAGCTGCAAATCCAATTGGTTTGGCCGACGTGACGAATGCTCAGTAGTCTTTGAAGGGCCGCAATTTCAAGGCGCGCCACGACTCTTCTCGACGTCGCTCAGATCCGTCCTTTTCGGAACAGGCCCCGACGACGTGTAGTTGCACGCACTACGTGCGGCCGCGACTCTGCCTCGATCCGTCGGCCGGCGACGCCACGACCGGGAGCACTATCGCTTTGGCCACCGTAAGGGCAACGCCACGGCAGATGCATATCTCAGCAAGGGCGAAGTCACAGCCCGGCGGCATTGTCGATTGTAGTTGCCACGAGCCCAAGCAACTCATGCATCAGAAATGGCTTACCGAGGACATGCGCAAAGCCACACAAAAGGAGTTGCCGCGTCGTCTGATCGTCTCCACGCCCAGTCATCACGATGGCGGGCACCTGTTGGCCAGTGCGCCGCAATTCCGATAGCGTTTCTTGGGCACCCAGGCCGCCTCGGATCGTCAGATCGAATAGCAATAGGTCGAATGAGAGGTGCGCCTCGAATGCACGGTGGAACTCGAGTAGCGCTTGATCCCCATTGCTCACGACAACTACTGAATAGCCCACCCGTTCCAAGGCACGCTGAAGCAATGCCTGAATCACGACTTCATCGTCCATCACCAAAATCCGGCCTGCATGGCCCAACGGCTCCTCCGGAATCGTCGCTGGGCGCTCGCTTGCAACAGCATCGGAAACTGGCAGAGTGATTTCGAAAGTCGTTCCTGCGCCGAGTTGGGATGTCGCATCCATACGCCCGGCGTGCTCGCGAATGATGGCATGGCTGGTTGCAAGTCCGAGTCCACTGCCCTCGGACTTGGTCGTAAAGTACGGCTCGAATATCCGCGGCAGCACTTCGGCAGCAATCCCAGGGCCATCATCAGTGACGCTCACCACGAGTTCCATTGCGCCTTCTGCCGCATCGGATTCAGTCGCATCGACCAATCGGTTTTCCATCGTGACGACGATGGTCCCATTCTCGTTTATCGCCTGACGCGCATTGAGCAAGACGTTGCAGAACACTTGCGCCAGCTGTCCCGCATCGACATTAGCTGTGGTTCGAGATGCTGCGTAGCGCCGGATACAGCGCACGCTCGAGCCGCTGAGACTGAGCGAGATGCATTCATCGACCAAAGGCCGCAAATCGGCCTGACTCTTCTTTGTTACCTGGCCTTTGGAGAAGGTCAACAGTCGTTTGGTCAGACTCTTGGCCTGCTCATATGCGGCCAGCGCCATGGATCGATATTCCTCCCGATTCGATTCCGTTGTCGCCGCGTGCCAATCCAACTCGAGCGCGGCGTAGATTGACATGAGAAGGTTGTTGAAATCGTGGGCGACACCCGCCGCAAACAAGCTCAGGCCCTCCCAACGTTGAATGCGTGACAGTTCTTGCCGCAGACGACGCTCCTCGGAAACGTCCGCGCACGATAGCATTACACCGCGGCAGTCCCCCTGCGACGCAAAGACACGGTGCGCCGTCACTCGGAGCCAACGCTGAGCTGCGTCTGGCGCCGGTGCAACCAAGCGCGCTTCGAAATCTCGACTTGTTTCGCTCGTTCCGATCCACTCCAGCCAGTCCGTAGGCAGCTGAAGGATGACGCTCAGCGGGGTAGCGATGAGTGCGTCGGAGTTGCGTCCAGTCAGGCGCTCCATAGCGGGATTGGCGTAGGTCACCAAGCCCCCAGGATCGCTCAGGAGAATTCCGCTACCGGAAGACTTCAGCGCAAAGTCCTTGAGCACCAGTGCTTGGTTGGCACGCTCCAACTCGCTGACCTTGTCCTGCAACTTGCGAAACAAGACGTCGTTGTAGTGCTGCAGATACGGTGCCAGCGATGACACGTCAGGTGCTCCAGTCCGCTGCGTTGGTGGGTCACTGCGTTGGACTGCAGCGCGGATGCGCTCGCGAAGCAAACTGGGCTCGATAGGCTTGACGATGAAGTCGTTGGCCCCGAGCGCTCGCGCAAAGGCTTCGTCTCGAGCATCGGTATAGGTCGCCGTATAAAAGATGAAGGGGATCTCCCGCAACGCCGCGTCCTGCCGCCATTCGCGGCACAAACTAAAACCGTCCATGCCGGGCATGAATACGTCAGAGACCACCAGGTCGAATTTCTGTTGCCTCCCACGTTCGAGGGCTACCTGGCCATTTTCCGCCTCCACCACCTCGTATCCGTCAGCGGTAAGCAGGCAACGCATCAAGTACAGATTCTCGGGATGATCGTCGACGACTAAGGCGAATGGCATGACCGCTCCTGTGACGTTTCTGTTGAGAGTCGCAAATCCATGCGCGCTACGGATCTAGCCTTGCGCTTCACTGAGCGCCGGTAGATGGTGACTGATTTGCTCGACAAATGTGGCAGGATCGATAGGTTTTTCGATGTAGTCGGTCGCCCCCGAGTCGAGGGCCTTCTCGCGATCCCCCAGCATGGCATAGGAGGTAACTGCAACGATTGGTACTCTTGCGAGCCGCGGCCGTTTTCGTAACTCGATCGCCACGGTGTAGCCGTCCATTTCAGGTAGCTGGATGTCCAACAAGATCAAGTCCGGAATCAGTCGCTCGGCAGTCTCCAGACCTTCGCGACCAGAGCGCGCGTCGACGACGACAAATCCGTGCTTTTCGAGCAAGAAGCGCATCAAATAGAGGTTCTGCTCGTTGTCCTCGATGACCAGAATATGGTGCTTTGTCATGATGCGGCGGGACCCGTTGGAATTGAAAACTTGAAGACGCTGCCGACTCCCAGAGCACTCCTGACTCGAATGGAGCCCCCCATCAGTTCGACGAGCTTTCTACAGATCGAAAGTCCCAAACCGGTACCTTCGTGGCGCCGAGACAGCCCCGTGTCGACCTGATGAAATGGTTGAAAAAGTAAGGGCAGATCTGCCTCGGCAATTCCAATCCCCGTATCCTGCACCGAAACTTCGACAGTCGTACGCGTGGCAATGACGTCGACGGCGACCTGTCCGCGCTCCGTGAACTTGACGGAGTTGTTGACCAAGTTCAAAAGCACCTGTTCCACGCGACGGCGGTCGCCGAACATCTTATCCACGTCGGGTGATACCTGGCTGACGAGACGCAACCCTTTGCGATTGGCTGCGGGGCTCATCGTCGCGATGACGTGACTGACGGCATCCGCAACGGCGAACGGTTCGGCGTTCAGCACCAGCTGTCCCGCTTCGATTTTCGAGATGTCCAACACGTCGTTGATGAGAGCCAGCAGATGCTGTGCACTCGTTTTGACCATTCCAAGTTGCTTTACTTGTTCGGGATTCAGCTCACCTGCAAGCCCTTGGATCAAAATCCCAGTAAAGCCGATGATTGAATTCAGAGGTGTCCGCAATTCGTGTGACATAGTGGCTAGAAAGGCCGATTTGAGGCGATCCGCGGACTCAGCGGCGTCCTTGGCGCCTTGGAGTTCCTGCGTGCGCTCCTTGACGCGCTGCTCCAGTTCCAAACGTGATTGTTCGAGCGCGACCATTGCCTGGTGGCGCTCCGTTTGAGCGTTAAGCGCCGCCATGCAGTAAGAGATTGTATTGCCGAGATCCTCAAGCAGTCCCACTTCCGTATTGTCGAAGGCGTCGGGCTCGGTAGCATAAATGAGCAGGACGCCGAACACCTCGTCATCGACGACCAGTGGAACGGCGATTGCCGCAGCAAAGTCCCGTGTCGCAAGCGTCTGTCGCCACGGTGCGAAATCGGCGTGCCGCATCAAGTCGCGCGCAACGGCCGGAGCTCGGGAGCGAATCGCAGTACCCGCGGTGCCCCGACCATTGGCATTGTCTCCCCAACTGACGAAGATGCGATCCAAGAAGCCTGCACCCGGACCTGCAAACGTGATCGGACGAACTGTCTTTAGTTCGTCGTGCTCGGCCCGACCGATCCACGCCATGCGATACCCGGCCGATTCAACCGAAATGCGACAGACATCCGCGAGCAGTGACTCAACGTCTTTGGCACGTACGACGGCGCCCTTGACCAACGAGATGAGACGCAAGGCCCGATTGGCGCGACGCAGCACTGCCTCGGTACGACGACGCTCGAGGACTTCGCGCTCTCGAGCATCACCGAGCTGCAACAGCTTGAATAGCAACAGCGTAAGCGTTAGCGCTATCAGACTGCCGGCTAACAAGTACGGGGATTCGATGGCGTTGAACCCCAACCATCCGCCAGTCGGGACCGCGGCCAGCTGCCAGGTACCCGACGGAAGCGAGACGTCAAGGACGACGGGGGTTGCCGCAAAGAGGCTGGGATCGCCCCAGAAGGGTTTTCCCGGTGCACCCAAGCCATCGACGCCGCGCATGGCCACGTTGAGGCGCGACTCCAGTTTGCGAACGCTCGTTCTGTCCAACAATCGCTCGAAGTCGATGACGGTCGAGGCAAGGCCCCAATAGCGCGGTGCAGCTAACTGGCCCCGCGCGTCCTGCACATAGATCGGCGTTCGCCCGATGACCCCGACGCCGCCTTGAACCAGATCGATCGGGCCCGCGACGACCAGACGCCGCTCC
Organism: uncultured Polyangiaceae bacterium; assembly: GCA_964454965.1. Lineage (GTDB taxonomy): Bacteria > Myxococcota_A > Polyangia > Polyangiales > Polyangiaceae > FEN-1139. The sequence goes on from CAYVXY010000026.1 coordinate 180,087, forward strand.
GTCATCATGCGCGATACGCTCGCCCATTGGTCCGGATGTCGCGAGTAGTCGAACCCAATTGCCTGTTCGTTTCCAGCGACTGGGAATACCGAGGAGATTACGTTGTTCGGCGCCAATGCGACATTGCGAATGATGCTACTTCGTTCCAGTAGTTCTGCAGCCAGCGCTTGGAAGCGCTCTTCCGAGATCCCGCTATCGATGGCAACTAGACTAGAGATCCCCTCAGTCAGGTGAATGGCGCCGAACAGCTCCCTGCTCAGTTCACCCCGGACTGGCTCGAGTTCACTGCGAACGGATTCGCGCAGACGATCACTTTCACTTTGATATTGGAGCCGTGCCACTCGATAAGCGATTCCCAAACCAATCGCGAACAACGCGAGCGGCAAAACGAAGGTGAGGATCCCTTCCCTGCGTGCTCTTGCGTTTCGTGGGATTGATCGAGTGACCATCCGATGGACCCCCCTCGCGGCACGCGAGGCCTGAGTGACGTGGCGCGCAGGTCTGGCAATTTGCGGAACGGATGTTCCGCCCAGGACAGCTACGGGCTCCGGCGAGTCTAACAGCAATCGCTGCCTGTGTAACTGGGGCAATTGTGCGCAAATGGTCAACGATTTCGAGAGCATCCAGACAAGCCACCGCCACCGCGGCGCCGGGCGATCGTGGAACCCCAGATTGCCACCCGTGGGGCTACAGCGAAATCCACGTTCGAAGGCGGACGGCTGTCACTGTGTCTGCCAATACTCAGACTAGTGACGCCACTGATGCCGCGTAAGCGATCTTGCACGCCGCTAACGCTTCGGCAATCGGTCACAAATCCCGGGCAAATCGCGGTACTCCTCCGGCAGCGGCCAGACTGACCCCTTGAAGGAGACACAGGCCCAGCGCAGACCTTCGACGATGGTTGCCGGCCAGATGTGGGCGGTCTTGTCCACTGACGCCGTGACGATGGTTCTGCCATCGGGGGAATAGGCGGCGTGGGTGACGCGGTCAGTGTGGCCGGAAAGTGTGGCGATGTGCTTGCCGCTGGCAGCGTCCCAGATGCGGGCGGTCTTGTCCTCCGAAGCCGTGACGATGGTTCTGCCATCGGGGGAGAAGGTGGCATGGGTGACGAAGTTGGTGTGGCCGGAAAGCGTGGCGATGTGCTTACCGCTAGCAGCGTCCCAGATGCGGGCGGTATTGTCCTCCGAAGCCGTGACGATGGTCTTGCCATCGGGGGAGAAGGCGGCGTGGT